>CANIBP010000029.1 GCA_947466075.1 Verrucomicrobiaceae bacterium | reverse complement strand
TGCGCCACGTCTGCGACGGGCTTTCCCAAGCTGAGCAGGCCGAGGGCTTGCTCCTTGAATTCGGGTGTGTAACGCTGATAGGTTCTCTGGCTCATGGAAGGACTTTCGTTTGTTGCTTTGTCCTTGGTCCAGAAATCTAGAGCACCTCACTTCTCGACATGGGGATTGTGCTCCCAGATCGCCCCACCGCTTGTTTTCACCTCCGTTTGAAACATTCCCGGATGGCTCTTGTGGAGATCACGCACGGCTGCCGTGAGCATTACCACGTCGCCAGGGGACAGCTTGTTGGTCAGACGCAATCGTTTCACAAGGCGTCAAAGTGGATGGCGAATAGTGCGGCGAACTCCGCTAGGGAATTTGTCAAAATGTTGCAGCCTGACGTCCGTTTCTGCCAATTTCTCTGCATATAAATCTCGTTTTGGGCATTGAATCATACTTTACCCCTGGGATAAGCTAAAGAAAACAATAGTAGTAAGGCTATAAGGACCGTTAACCAACGGTTCATACGACAATAGCGTTCTAAAATTGGGTCCTCTCTTGGTCGGCTAGATAAAAATATGTTTGAGGCCAAACAAAACAATAGGCAGGGAATTGTCGCTGTTGAAGGATAGCAACCAACCAATCCGACGATTACACAAAAAAGCGTCGCATAACGCCAAGTTAAATTTGCCGGTTTCATTTTAGTAACAAGAGCCTTCGCTATTCATCGGCCATTCTCCCCTTTCAACATCGCGAGCCGGAAATAGCCATCCCCATATTGGCTCCTGGACGTTGCGCTCAAACCAGCCGGCCTTTTTTGGATCGGAGTCAAATCCAACGCCGTCACTAATATACATTTCAGCAGTCCAACTAAATTTCTCACAATTCCATGTGATTTCAATACCTCTCACATTCATCCACGCCGTGCCATTGACATAGTTGCCCTCTATAACATTTCGAGGAAGCAAGCTTCTGCTCTGTGGCGCCGAAACCGTAGTTGGTCGTTCACGACATCTGCTTTTTATCTCTCGGTCGATTTCGATTTGAAATTGTTGGATGGCGGTTCTGATTTCGTCACCTCGATTCCGATCATACCATTCTTTATTGTCTACTTTATCTCCATTTTTTGGACCAAATGGTGGGGTAATGTTGTCACTCCATTGAGGTGCTCGCGGTTCCACATCCCCCCTGTTCTTCGCATTTCCTAAAGTCCCATCACTACGTACTTTGTCTTTCCCAAGAAAATCCACTTCATTAATTATGTCATTTTCAACGGTCGCATAAAGGTTTGGACCGCCACGTTCCGCGATGGGATCCTTGCAGGCCCATCTTCCGAGACCTGGCAGGTAGTACCGATAGCCGTAGTTCAGCCAGCCGGTTTCTGTATCCTCAAACTGCCCCTGGAACGAAAACTCCATCGCACACTCGCTAGTGCTGCGCACCGTGAAGTCAGAATTGAGGATCGTGCGCAGGCCAAACGCGCTGAACTGGTAGCGCTCGGTGACATCACCGCTCTCGTCGGTAATCGCCGCCGGGCTGAAGTAGTCCATGAGCACATAGCGGCCCTCGTTCAGCATTGTGCCACCGACTGCACGATCCCTTCTCACCAGATCGTCCCGGTGCCGCGCTCCCCACAGGTAGCTCAGCGCGGCGGTGCTCTCGCTGTTCTTGCGCTCCTCCAGCGGACGCCAGTCGTCGTTGTAGTAACTGTGCAGGGTCACATCTTCCATGTTCGTGTAACGTGTGATGCGGCGCGCAAGACCATCGTAGGCATAGGCCGCGACCGGCCCAGCCGCAGTCGCAACATTGGTGATGCGGTTCCATGCATCCCAGCTGATCTGATACCCACTGCTCCAATCACCCTCTGGACCGGGAACCGTTTCGAGCATTCGACCCGCACGGTCTGTGCGCATTGCCGCCGCGTCGCTGACTTCCATCAGGCGGTTTCCTTTGTCGTGCGTGCGCGCCTGGTTGAGTGTCGCGGCACCACCGGCAAGCGTTTCATAGCCGTGCCAGTTGCCGGTTTCATCATACTGCCAGCGGGAACCATTCGCGGGTATGCCGGCGATGGCATTGTGTGCTTGATTCAAATCGCCACGGTCATCTCCAATCACCTGGCTGAGCTGGTCATACACATACGCGTTGTCCCAGCCCTGCGTGGTGGCACGCTGCCGCCAAGTGCGGCGGCTGTTACGGTCGAAGCCGTATTGGAGTTGTTCGAGGGAGCTGCTCATAAAAAATCTCAGGAATTATTGATCTTGAAGAGGTCCCACACCAGGGGTGCCAATTCTCAATGAGTGTGCTATTTCCATTTCGCTTGCTTGTCTTGCAAAACCAGTTCTTCTCCGTCTTTGAGGAAGACCCTGATCAGATAGGGCATTCTCAAATTTCCGAGAATATCATTGGTTAAATCCTCATCATTGATTTTGAGTTCTCCCCATAGCTCTACATTTCGTCCATCCAACAATTTCCATTTATCGAAGTCGTTTTTATCTATCGCAGCGCAGAATACATCGGCGTCTGGCAGTTCTATATATTCTAATGGCTTGTTGAATTGGTAAGATTCTTGATCTCGGAACAACCTAAAATAAATCTTGCCGTTTTTGACCCTCGAGTAAATACAGCCACGAATAGAAATAACTTTTTCGTGATATTTTTCTCTACTCGCTGTCAATTGCCCCCATGATAGTGTGGTGATAAAAGAAGGGGAGCGGCCTTTTGCGAAAGGATCTTCACAAAAGAGCATATTAGTAATCAAAATAAATAAAACAAAAACGACGCTTTTTTTCATTCTTGTAGCTTTCGTTTTCATGATGAAATAGTTACAGATCGTCGTGATACCCAGTTTTTGGATTGTAGATATTTGTTTTAATCCCAGACTCGCTGTTACTTGTTGCGCCCATCGGTGTCATTGGAGGTATCGCTCTTCCAGTCTTGTTTTGGGGATCACTCATGACTGGTTTTCCCCTTTCAGATACTTTTTTGTCCTTTCCCGGGTCCCCATCGAATCCTGACATCCCCATATTTCCTCTGGGATGATTGTGGTAAACGCCAACAGTGATGTCACCATCTGAACACCGAGGAGCTGCCGTGGGATCGCATTCGCCCAATAGTCCAGATGACACTGGGCCAGTACGATAATAATAATATTCAGTGCCGCATTGTGCCCGGCATACACGGCCGCAAAATTCAATTTCCTCCTCAGGTCTGGACTTCATCTTCTTTTTGGCGGGAGGAAGTTTATCATATTCTTTTTGGCGTTCTTTTAGATCTTTCTCTGCCATCGCAAGTGATTGCCGCCCACCTTTGTCAATTTCCTTATAAATTGGCCCATAATCATACAGTCCAAGATGGTCGACTAAATTTGTGGGAGAGTTTCCCACATTTGCATACAGATTAAATCCGCCTTCCTCCATGATTGGGTCCTTGCAGGCCCATCTTCCCAGCGCTGGAAAGTAATAGCGGTAGCCGTAGTTCCGCCAGCCGGTCTGCATGTCTTCGAACTGGCCCTGGAATGAAAACTCCATTCCGCACTCGCTATCGCTGCGCACCGTGAAGTCGGGATTCAGGATCGTGCGCAGGCCGAAGGCGCTGAACTGGTAGCGCTCCGTCACAGCGCCATCTTCATCCGTGATCGCCGCAGGGCTGAAATAGTCCATCAGGATGTAGCGGCTCTCATTGAGCGTTGTGCCGCTCACCGCACGATCACTCCGCACCAGATCATCGCGGTGACGTGAGCCCCACAAGTAGGAGGCCGCCGCCGTGGTTTCACTGTCATGACGGTCTTCCAGAGGCCGCCATTCATCGTTGTAGTAGCTGTGAACCATCGGCTGGCCGGCAACACTGCGTGTGATGCGCCGCGCCATCCCGTCATACGCATACTCGGCACTCATCTCTTCCGCTGGGGCCTCCGCCTTCACGATCCGGCTCCACGCATCCCAGGTGATTTGGTATTCACTGTTCCAGTCGTTGTTTGGCCCCGGCACGGTTTCGAGCATTCGACCCGCACGGTCTGTGCGCATTGCCGCCGCGTCGCTGACTTCCATCAGGCGGTTGCCTTTGTCGTGCGTGCGCACCTGGTTGGGCGTCGCAGCGCCATTGGCAAGCGTTTCATAGCCGTGCCAGTTGCCGGTTTCATCATACTGCCAGCGGGAACCATTCGCGGGTATGCCGGCGATGGCATTGTGTGCTTGATTCAAATCGCCACGGTCATCTCCAATCACCTGGCTGAGGGAATCATACACATAGGCGTTATCCCAGCCCTGCGTCGTCGTACGCTGCCGCCACACACGGCGGCTGTCACGGTCGAACCCGTATTGAAGCTGTTCAAGGGTGGACATAAGAGCAAGGAGTTGAGTTGGCCGAAAAGAGGGAAAAGAAGGTAAAAAACTGAGTCTCTCTTTTTGTTCCTTTTCGTTTCTTTCGGCGATGAAGTTCAGGTCATGAGTTCTTGAGCCAGAGGATTTCCTGGGTGCGTCCGAAGCGGTCGTAGCCGGAGTAGAGGTCCCCGGCATCACCAACGGGGGCACCGGGTTGGCGTTTGTACGTCAGCTCCAGGCTCGGCTGTGGCATTTGAATCTGCACCTGCCACGCCGCCCCGGCGTAGGTGTATTCGACGAGATTGGTGACCTCTCCCTCGACCTCCTGGGCGCTGACGCGGTTGAGAAGACCGTCAATGCTCAGGGCTTCACCATAGAGGTAGTTCATCACCCGGCCATTCGGGTAGGTGATGCTGATACGGCGCAGCGTGTTGCCGCTGCCGTTGGTGTAACCGTACTGGACCTTCGGCGTGGAACCATCCACCGCACCGCTATGGCTCTGCGCGTCTTCGATGAGCTGGCCGAATGGACCGTAGAGAAGCGCAACTTCATTGGCGATGCTGCCGCCTGTCACAGCATCGTAGCTGCTAACCAGCGCCAGCATGCCCCGGTTGTCATAGGCGCGGCTGATGCGGCGGATCGTGGCATTCAGATGGGCAGCAATGGTCGGCACGCTGTCTTCCGTAAGCCTGCCCACCTTGTCATAGACATAGGCATGCACGGTGCCGTCGGCGTCGGTGAACTGCACCACATCTCCCTGCCGGTTGTAGGTGTACTCCAGCCGCGCATAGACACCATCCGGGCCACTGTCCAAGGGCGCGGGGCGGTCATCGCTTTCGGGATAAATCTTGGCCCGCAGCAGGCGGTTGCTGGCGATGCCGCTTTCCGCCAGCGTGGTGCCGAAGATCCAGCGGGTGACTTGGTTGCCGGTGGTGGGATTGATAAGGGTGAGGCGCTGGAGCTGGCCGCTGGCGTGCCAGGCGAATTCGGTGGTCCGGGGGGCGGCCACGCCGCAAGAACTCGTTCTGGCGAATGAGCCTACAACAATGCCCTCCATGAGTTTGATGCGGCGGCCCAGATGGTCGTTTTCCCAATGGGTTTCGATGCCCATGGGATCGATGGTGCGGTTGGCATCACCACTGTCCTTGTAGAGAGTGGTGGACACCAGAATGGTGTCACTTCTGGCGGGAGCCACGCCGGGACGGACAGGAGGCAGACCACCGTTGGTGCCGTAGTCCGCAGTGTTGCGCGGACGCCCGATCGCATCCGGCCAAGTCATCTGGTAAGTGACACGGGCCTGCGGCTGGGTGCCATTGGGGCCGTTTAAGGCACCCGTGCCGGTGGCGGTATCCAGACGGCGGTGCAGCAAGCTTTGGATCTCGTTGCCGGCGGCATCATAGACGCTTTCACTTTGCTCCAGCACGGTGTCACTGCTCACATTATTGTCGCAGCCGGTGGGCACACCGGCCTCTCCAGGCACGCAGCACAGGTAGCTGGTCGTGGGCCGGTTCATGCCGTCATAAATGGTCTTTGTGAACGCATTCCTTCCCGCCTCGCTGGCCTTGATGACATTCCCCACCGCATCATACCAGCTCTGCCCGGCAAGTGTCTGCGTGATGTCACCATTGACAGGATCAACACCGTCGATCTCACGGCGATAAACACGACCACGCGCATCATAAGCCTTGCGGCTGCGCCGCGTGCGTTTGCCGATGGCAAAAACGAGGATCGAATAGAGGATCGAGCGCATAAGAAGCCTCGTTGCTATCAGCCAGTGGCGATTTTGGCAAGAACGAACACGCCAACCCGGCTTTAATTCACCTTGACCCTGCGCACTGCTCCCGGCCACACTAGGGTGTCCCATCGATGTCCCTGCTCGTCGCCTCCCTAATTTACCTGAACCTCTTGCTGATCCTCGCGGTCGTCTCCGCGTCGGAAACCGCCATTCACAGCGCACGCGACGTCGAGGCACAGCTTCTCGCCGCCGGTGAAGGAGCCGTGGCGAAAAAACTTCGTGCCATCACCGCGAATCCATTCGCACAGCTCCATCGTGCGCTGCTGCTCTCTGCGGCACTGAACCTCGCACTCGCCGCACTTGGCCTCTGGATTGTGACCGGGCCCCTATTAAAACTCGGCTGGAATCCGTGGATCTCATCATCCGTGTTATTCTTGGCAACGGTTCTGCTAGGAGATATGACCCCGAAATTTTTTGCCGCACGCGCTCCTTCCGTGGTTCTTCTTGGCAGCCTGCGCCTGCTTAACCCGCTGCGCAACGTCCTCGACCCTCTCGCTTCGTTTGCCGATCGTGCCACCGACGTGCTGCTGCAAAAATTTGTCACCCGACATGTGAAGTCGCGCCTGCCGGTCACGCGCGATGAATTTGAAACTCTCGTCGAAATGCGTCAGGAGCAGGGCCTGCTGGACAGTGATGAGAGCGCCATGATTCATGAAGCACTCGACATCGAATCACTCACGGTACGCGACTGCATGATCCCTCGCGTCGATCTCGTTCTCATGAGCAGTGAGGATGCACCGGCAAAGACCACCGCCATTCTGGAGAAATCCGCCAGCCGCTTCGTGGTCGTGTATGGAGACACCCCTGACTCCGTCGAAGGTGTCATCGACACCAGCACGTGGAAACTCACCAACCGCCCTGAATGGCGCACCCTCCTACGCACCCCGGCCTTTGTGCCAGAAACCATGCCTGTGCTTGAGGCGCTTGATCATCATCTGCAAAACGATGACCAGCCGGTGCTCATTGCCGATGAATATGGCGGCCTCGAAGGCATGATCACCCGTCGCGAAATCGCCGACTGGCTGCTCTATGAAGCCGCCCCATGGCACGGCGAAGCCGCCGAAATCCGCGATCTCGGCGGTGGTCGTTATCTACTTGATGGCGGCACGCGTCTTGATCATCTCCAAAAAGAACTGGGCATCGAACTCGACGCTGGCGGCATCGACACCATTGGCGGCCTCGTCTTCAATCACCTCGCTCATGTGCCCAAACAAGGCGAGCGCCTCACCATCGACGGAGCCGACATCAAGGTCCGCCGCATCGTCCGCGCCCGCATTCAAGAAGTCGAACTCCGACTCAAGCCCAAGTCCGCCGATGTATCTACCTCTATCTAGTCTCGTCATTCGTCATTCGTCATTTGTCATTTTCAAATGACCTGGCTTCTGCTCATTCTCTGCCTCGCCCTTTCCTTCATCCTCTCCGGCTTGGAGAGCGCGGTGATGGCAGTCAGCCGCGTACGCGTTCGTCATGCGGCGGATGAAGGCGATGCACGCGCACGCGGCCTGCTGCCGCTGCTGGAGGATCGCGATGCCCTCATCGGCTGCATCACCGTAGCGAATCACATGACCAATCTCACTGCCTTTGTGCTTATCGCGCTACCCGTCGTGCACAGCGCCAGCCTGTGGGTATATGCGCTCGCCTTCGTTCTCGTTTTACCGATGTTCCTCATCGGCCTTGAGGTGATGCCCAAAAAACTCTTCCGCCGTTATCCGTTTCGTTCGATGCGCTCGGTTTCACCACTCGTGCATCTCGTTGGCATTGGCCGACCTTTGTTTCGCACCATCGCCTCCGCGCAGAAGTCCGCCGCAGATGCCGGAGCACCCAGCGCTGCACACCAGACCCGAAGCCGTGACGATTTAAAGGCGCTGGCCCAGGAACTGACCGCGCAGCACCAGCTATCCGCCACCGCCACGCATCTCATCGAACGCATGCTCGACTACAAAAAGCTGAGCACTGCCGATCTCATGCAGCCGCTCACACGCAGCATTGCTCTCTCCGCTGAGATGGCCCTTAGCACCGCACTGATCATCGCGCGTGAGCAGAACTGCACTCTGCTTCCCGTGCTCGGTGACAACGGCAGCTTTATCGGCGTCCTCGACACCGCTGAGCTTCCCGCCACCATCCCGCCCGACCGCCTCGTGCGCCAGCATATGCGCACGCTCGATACCATGCCTGGCAGCCTGCCGGCTCTGCACACCTTGCAGCGCATGCGCAAATCAGGCCGCCGCCTCGCCATCGTGACCGACGAACGCCACGCCCCGCTCGGCCTCATCACGGAAGAGCGCTTGCTCGCACCGCTGATGCATTGAGGGGAAGATGAAGAAGTTTACGGTGGTTGACGATTGTTGACCGTCGTTGACGATGGTTGTTTCCAACTCGTCATTCCTCATTCTGGTTTCGTCATTTCCTCTCATGCCCGCCCTCATCTTCGCCACCTCCAACGCCCACAAGACCGAAGAAGTCGCCGCCATTCTCGGCGCAGACTGGCAGGTTGAAGATCTCCGTGCGCATTCCCACATCACGCTTGATGAAGAAACCGGCGACACCTTCGAGGCCAATGCCATCATCAAAGCCCTCAGCGGCAGTCGTGGCGCTCCCGGTCTGCTCGTGCTCGCCGATGACTCCGGCCTCGAAGTCGATGCCCTCGGTGGCGCTCCCGGCGTGCGCAGTGCGCGTTATGCCGGAGAGACGGCCACCGCCGCCGACAACCGCGTGAAGCTGAAAGCCGAACTCGCCAAGCTGCCTCAAAACATTCGCTTCATCGGCCGCTTTTATTGCTGCATGGTGCTCGCACGCGATGGCGAGGTGCTACACATCACGCACGGCAGTGTCGAAGGCCATCTCCTGCTCGAAGAGCAAGGCGCAGGCGGTTTCGGTTATGATTCGCTCTTCATTCCCGACGGTTTCAACGACAGCTTCGGCGTGCTTCCTGCCGAGACGAAGAACCAGCTCAGTCATCGTGCACGTGCGCTGGCAGCGATGAAGCAGCAGCTCGACTCACGGCTCTGATCGCATGCGACGCCTCACCTTCATCGCCGCCCTCGCGCTCACGAGTTGTGTTCAGCCACCACGTGCCACACCAGTCGCAGGCGAACCAGACCTGGCACCCTTGGCACCGCGCTATCCGTCGTGGGACGAAATTCCCGCCCCTGCGCAAAACACGGGCACCTTACCCTCGCCGCTCATCGGTGGTGCCTCGCTGCATCATCTCACCGTCGCCAACAACGTTGAGTTGCAGTTCGTGATGTTCGACAGCCGCAGCTACGCACTTCAGGTCATCGATCAGCCTGAAGATTGGTCCGGCGGCGGCAAGATCACCGAGTGCCTGCGCAAGGCCGGTGCCATTGCTGGCGTGAACGGCGGTTTTTTCACGCCGCAATTCACGCCCATGGGCCACATGATTGCGAATGGACACAAGACCGGTGCCTGGCAGCAAAACAAACTCCTCACCGGTGCCTTCGTCGTCGATGCCCAACCACGCTTGCTCTGGAATGCCGAGGTCAACCGCAGCAGCGCCCGCGAACTGGTTCAAGCCGGCCCGCGTCTGGTCGATGCCGGTCGTGCAGTGCCGAATCTTGAACGCAGCAAGCACACCACCCGCACTTTCATCGCCACCGACGGCGAGCATCGTTGGCTCTTCGGCATCGCCCGTAGCACCAGCCTCGGCGAACTAGCTGCCATCCTCGCCACGCCGCATCTCCTGCCCGGCTTCCACATCCAACGCGCCCTGAACCTCGACGGCGGCCACTCCTCCGCCCTCTACTACCGCACCGCCGACGGCCACGAACACTCCGACCCCGGCTGGAGCACCGTCCGCAACTATCTCGGCATCGTGCCTCGGTAAGAGAAAGTTTGCGATAGTTGACGGTGGTTGGCTGTGGTTGACGATGGTTGTTCCAAACCAAGAACCAAGAACCACTAACTCTTAACATCTCCCCATGTCCCCTTCCTCCAAATCCTTCCTGTTCGATCTCCTCTCTACACCCAGCCCCACCGGCTTTGAGGCACGTGGCCAGCGCAAGTGGGCGGCGTATGCGCGCCAGTTTGCCGATCGCGTGGAAAGCGATGCCTATGGCAGTGCCTGGGCCACGCTCGAGGGCGGCACGAACGGCCGCCGCCTCATGTTTGAAGCCCACGCCGATGAAATCGGCTACATGGTGAAGTTCATTTCCAAAGACGGCTTCATCTTCGTCGATCGCGTCGGCGGCAGCGATGTCGCCACCGCTCGCGGTCGTCGTGTCGATATCTTTGGCGACAGCGGCACCGTGCGTGGCGTCATCGGCAACATCGCCATCCACATCCGCGACCGTGACAACGAAAAGGTGCCGAAGGTGCATGAACTCGCCATCGACATCGGTGCCAGCAGCGCCAAGGAAGTCGCCAAGCTCGGCGTCCGCGTCGGCCATCCCGCGGTGTATGCCGACGGCGTCGAAGAAATCGGCACCGACAAGCTCTGCGGCCGCGCCTTGGACAACCGCATCGGCGGCTTCATCATCGCCGAGGTCATCGCCCGCCTCAGTAAGCGCAAAGCCCGCCTGCCCTCCACCATCTATGCCGTGAACGCCGTGCAGGAGGAGATCGGTGGCCACGGCGCACGCATGATCGCCCACCGCCTCATGCCGGATGTCGCCGTCGTGCTCGATGTCACCCACGCCACCGACACCCCGCACGTCGATGAAAAGAAACACGGCACCATCAAGCTCGGCAGCGGCCCCAGCCTCACCCATGGCGGTGCGAACCACGTCGAAGTCGTGAAGCGCCTCATCGAAGTCGCCGAGAAAGCAAAAATCCCCCTCCAGCATGAGGCCTCCTCCCGCAGCACTGGCACCGACACCGACGTCATCTTCCACCAGCAGAGCGGCATCCCCAGCGCCCTCGTCTCATTGCCCCTGCGCTACATGCACAGCGTCGTCGAAATGGCCCACCTCCAGGATGTCGAGCACACCATCCAGCTCCTCACCGCCTTCGCCGAGAGTGTGAAAGCCAAGGAGGTGTTTCGAGTGAAGTTGTAGCCGCGTTCTTCGCGACTCTGCCTCCTGCCTTCTGCCTCCAGTCCGCATTCACAGGAGATCACAGAGACAACGTAGCTCAGAGTCCGGAAGGTTGGCCGAAAAAAGGACAAGATGGAAAAGATCCAAATCCGGCTTTTTTTAAACTCTTTCGTTTCTTTCGGCTCATCCCGTCTCCGTTCTCACCCTTACCTCCTGTCGCCATCTGGGAATCTCACAGAGACAACGAAGGCCACGGAGTTCAATCAGCATCCAGTCCCTGACTTCAACGAACTTGGTTCAGGACTCTGCGGGCCGGAAGGGATTCTGGATGCGCACGCCGCCATAGTCCTGCACGTGATTCAGATCCTCGGAAATCAAAGTCGTGGCACCCGCTTCCCTGGCGGCGGCGATGATGAGCGCATCCCAAAGAGAAGTCTGCCAGCGCTCCTTCACTTCAAGAGCGGTGTGCAGCAGAGGCAGCGTGTTCTCCACGACCGGCCAGAGGGACAAATCATGCAGGATCACGGCTGCCTCCTCATGCGTGCGCCCCTTGCGGAGAAGATTGACATAAAGCTCCTGAAGCACTTGCACACTGATCGCGGTGCCACCCAGATGCAGCCAGCCGCCTTCCACGATGCCTAAAGCGGTGGCGCGCTTCTCACCCGCATCCATGTCATAAGCATAGACGAGGATGTTCGTATCCAGAAACACCTCAGCGTGCACTGGCTTCGTCACGCGAGAGAGGTTTGCCGCCACCGAGATGATACCCGGCACGCAGTCGGGCCAGCGCCTGCTCGCTCGTCGTCGAAGGCACGGCGGCACGCAGCACCGCGCGGAGCCCCTCCACCACCAGGGCCTGAAAGGTCGTCTTGCGCGCCGTCGCGACATCCTGGGCCTGGGTGACGATTTCCTGCGGAAGGTCAAGCGTGGTGATCATGGGCAGATTTTAGAATGACGAGAGGAAAAGGTCAACCCGTCTCCCCGTCTCGGTTCCCCTCAGCCAACCATCGTCAACCACGGCAAACAATCGTCAACCACCGCCAACGGCCTTCTCTCTCCTGCCTCCTGCCTCGTCCCCCCTTCTCCCACCAAAAATTTTGGCTCGGAGCGCCTCTTGGTTCGTGCAGGCGCAGGCAGACCCCAGCCACACCCTCGGCACGCCCCAAGAGCCACTCCTCGCGGCTCAAACAGTCTTGAGCCAAGGTGCGAGGAGTGATCTACTCGGGGCAGGGCGTGCAATCTGAACTGTTTTGTCTTCCCCCCCGGCTTGGGATGGCTAAACTAGGATTGACAGAAAGCCCTTCATCACCAACGATTAGAACGCAAAGTTAGCCATCCCAAGCCGGGGATCAGGAAGACTTAACTGATAACTCCCCGCCTCCGTTACTGCATTACGCACCGGAGCGCGGGGAGTTCTATTTCTACCAGAACTCAATCTGCTTGGGCATCTCGATGCGCTCCGGCGGATGATTGCGTTCATAGTTGCCACCACCGAGGCACAGTCCGCGTGTCCATTGCGCATCGGTCAGAAAGAGCACGCGCACATTGCCTGCTTCCGGCACCATCTTCTGGAGTCGTCCGGCATGCTTCTCCATGCGATCCACATCCGGGCAGGCACGCGTATAAACGCTGAACTGCACCATGAAGAAACCATCCTCCAGCAGAGCATTGCGGAACTCCGTGGCAGTCCGGCGCTGCGCTTTGGTGAGCACCGGCAGGTCAAACATGACAAGCATCCAGCCCATGCGGTAAGGGGATAGTTTTTCTCTGGGCATGTGGCCCTCCGTGATGACATCAATTCAACGCTGGCACCCACAGTGGATCAGGACTGAGGTGGCTGTAACAATCCGTCAGCGTGGATGCGCTCTTGTCGATGGCGTCCAGCAGCTTGAGTGAAAAAGGTTCCTTCTCCACCCGGCGCTCCCGCAGTTCGCGCCCGATCTTCTTACACCACGCCGCCTCGGTGATCTCAGGCTCGTTCTGCATGAAGTCCGCCAGCATGCAATCCACAAAGGGACGATACGGTTCCATCAAATCATAAACCAACGGATCAGCTTTGTAGCGTGCCACATGCCCCACGCCGAGCAGAGGACTCAGACCATGCACGATCAAGGAGCGATGACACAACGCCGCCAGTACGGTGTAACCGTAGTTGAGCATCCGGTTCGGCGGTGTGTTGAGTTTGCGGTCACGTCTGCTGCCGCCCCATCCAATGCTAGGGAAGTAGAGCTGCCAGTATTTCTTGGCGCAGTTGCCTTCATCCACTTGCTTGATCTTCATGGCCCGGTCCAGATGAGCGCTGAACAGCTCACGCTGCTTGAGCACGGCCTGCTGGTTGGCCGTCTTGCCCAGCAGCAGCCGGTTCCACAGTCGTTCATTCAACCGTTGCGGCTGTCTGGCCTGATTGAGATAAGCCCGTGTATCGATGATGCGCGGCAGTGGCGTCGTCACTCCCACCGGACGATAGCTCTCATCACAATGCAGGATGAGTCCGTCCTGTTCCAGAATGCCCGAGATGGCATTGCTGGTCAGCGTGACGCCGCGTGCGGCAATGACCACCGCTCGAATGTCTTCGAGCGGCAGCTTCTTTTCCACGGCATCGGCGGCATCCTTGGGCGGACGGCAGACGAGAAAGCCACGCTCACGCGCCAACAAGGCTCCGTGAGTCAAAATATGAACGACGTGATAGCTCATGGGTGGTAAACAGGTTGCTCAGTTAATTTTCAATGAACTCGCCTGAAATTCTGTGTGAGGAGAGATGTTAGTGGGATCTTTTCAAATTTGGTGCCACCAGCAGAGTAAAGATCGATCTTCCTTGCAGCTTCTTCAATGCCCCCAACTCGGTAGTTGCCTTCTGGGAGCTTCTTTGCGCCTGACTTCACTTCACCGTCAATCTTCACAATACAGCCCGACTGGAGGAACATAATGACACGGGCACAATCGCTATCCGCTTCAAGATCAGTCTTAACCTTCGCGATTGACTCGAAGACCTTAACAGCCCGAATTCGGGGCTTACTCAAGGCGTCGAGATAAACCCATTGGCCTTGGTGACTTCCCTTCGCGCAACGCCACTGTCCTTTTCCTGCTGCTTCTCGCTCTGGCGTCCAGTCTTTGGACATATTGAGGTAGTTCCCTTGCTCAGGTTTGTCGGACCAGCATGACACCTTCTTTATCAGCGCCCCATTCGGTTTAAGACGCAAATCCTGGCAGCGCAGATACCACTCTTTCTCGCGCCTCTGTCCATCCGCAATGCCGTCAAGGTCATTGGCGATGGCTCTCAACAGGCTTGCGATACTCTTGATTCGGATGCTTGGAAGCCTGGCTCTCAAGTTCCCCACCGCAAACTTGATGAGTTTACCGTCTGGCGTTGAGCCTCCGTAAGCCATTGGAAAAACCTCACGGCGTATTGCCGCTGATAGTTTTCCTGACTCTCCTGGGCGAAGCCCATAGATTGTTTCTCGCAAGACAGGCTTTTCAAACCTGAGAGATTCAGCCTGCACCGCGTTCAATCTCAAACCAAACTCCTCCTTCCAGTTTTTCCCTGGTGGCAGGCCAAAGTAGAGACTCTTGCCGGGATTTCCCGCCCAGTGCGGCAGGAAAGAAAGCACCATGGCATCCAGCGCATGATGGCGGTCATCACCACGGTCCTTTTCATTGATCGCGTCTCCATTCTCAAAGTGCAACCTGCGGAGTCCTTTGGATACAGCTTCACGGTCCCAATGGTCATCCCCTTTACGCTTCTTCGTCTTCCATTCCTTGGGGAAGGCATCACACAGCTTGTCGAGTTCATCGTCTTTGGTTGTCTCGACCTGCTGCATCGCTGCTTCAATGGCCGCTTTGGCGTCTGCCAGTTTCTTCACGCGTTCCGGTCCGCCAAGCAGTGAGTAGAGCCCAAACTTGGATGCCACACGGTTCGTCACGCTGCCTGTCACCACGACGATGCGGCGCTGTTCGCCTTCAGCATCCAGTTTCCAGCCGAACTTGAGGCAGATGAGCACACGGGCCAGCTTGGCAATCCATGCTGTCTCTTGCAGGGCAGTCTTGTTCTGCACCATCAAGGCCGCTTCATCTTCTGACTTGGTGCAGAGAATCTTCTTCTTGAAGGGGCGCATGCCTGAGCAGCCGGAGACGAGTCCCACAAACGTATCCCACCCAAGAGGAAACCGATAGTGTGCAAAGGCATCGGCGTGATACAGATTTCCCTGCGCTCGATTACAGCCATCGCATGCCAGCACGAGATTCACATAGGCACGCGGCCCACCTTTGGAATCCGCGACGATGTGGGCGAGGTGGGCGTTTTCAAACGACAGTTCCCCATGCGCCACGCTGGTTGTTTTAGGATTGGAGAAGTTCTTGCCGCAGAACAGACAGCGCCCACCTTGCTCGGTGAGCAATTGATGTTTGAGCACCGCTTTCTGAGACACCTCCCCACCGAGATTCATGCGAGCGGTGATGTTCTGCGCTTTGCGCTCAGCCTGGAAGTCCATCAGCTCCTTGCGGCGCTTTGGCCCCAGCCATTCCTCACGCGCAAACTCCAGCACCACACGATCCGGCAGCCTGCCATCAGCGGTGATCTCATCGAGAATGTGATCCAAGAGTGTGAGGCGATGCCTGATCTTGGGATTGATCTCCATGCTGATCATGCGCGTGATGGCAGCCTGCCGTGCCTCTTTCTCCGCTTGAGTCATCTCACTGATGGCTTCCAGTCGTTCATCCCGAATGCTGATCTTCTCCCAAGAGGCACCGATGTTGTCGAGGAAATCGAGGTCTGCCGCGATCATGCCGCGCATGGGATCGGTATTCAAGGAGGGGGAGTCTCCGGCTCCCCCAGCCGGGGCCAGGATGGCCCCGCTCATTGGCTCTTGCATCAGCTTCACGGCTTGACGCAATGAAGTGTAATTTACATTGTTCAAATCCAGGAGAGCAGCCTTAAACTCCGATGGAGACAAACCGGAGAGCAGCAGTTCCTTCACCAGACGCAACGCAGGACGCGAGAAACGCGCACGGCCTGTCGCCTTGGGCATCTCGATGATCTCTTTGCCTTTGCCATCCTGTCCAGGCTTGGGCGTGGTCTTGGCACCAATGTGCTCTCCCATCCAGTCACAGAGCATCTTCTTCGTCATCGCTCCGCCAGTCATTCCAGCGGCCATGCGTGTGAGCACGGTTGCCGCGCAATGATCCTCAAAGAGCTGTTTCAGTTCCTTGGGACTGAATGAATCCCGCACGCCACCGGGCTTCGACGCATCCAAGACTTCCGGCACAAAGCGAAAGTTCTTGAGCTGGAGCAGGAAGGAAATCTCGGCAGCCAAAGCCGAATCAGGCACGAGCACGCCCTTGTCAAAGCGCAGGTCACACTTAGCCACATTGAAGCGCGGGATGAGCGCGCAGGGAGCCGGGCCACGATTGTCAAACGTGGGCGCTTTCTGTGACAGCGCGCCCTGCCATTCCGCCGCCTTGCCACGCACGAACTGCTTGCGCTGCTCTTTGGGTAAAGCGCCGAGTGCGGCACGGCGCTGCGCTTCCACATCCTGCTTCGCCGGATCACGACGCGGAATGTTTGGATAAGCTATGCCCGTCGGGCCATATGCGATCTCATAGGCGCTCACCGACAAGGCTGGCAACTGCCGGCCTGCGGCTTCACACAGCGCGATGAGTTCCGCCTCAACCATCTGACGTGGGAAGATGGCTGGCAGCCGTGCATACGGGTCACGCTCATTGGCGTTCTTGAATTTGTTGGCCGGATCTTCCTGATCCGCCCATTTGCAGGAACGTGCGTGATGCGTCTGGCGTGCCTGAATGACTTCTGGCGCACCTGAATCCCACAGTTCCATGCGAGACGCTTCCCAGAAACACGGATGCTGAAAGCGTGCATGCGGGGAAAGCCCTTCCACAATGCCTTTCATGGTCAGCGCACGCTCCAAGCTTGCTTGTTCCTCCTTCTTCTCTTTCAACTCCACTTCGGAGAGCACCGGCTCGCTATCGCTCACGGTGTCTGCTTCGGCTGTCTCGGTCTGCTTGCCTTTGCGTCCTTTCTTGGGCGCTGCATCAGCACTCACAACGGGCTTCACCGTTGGCGTCCTGGCCCAAGGAACCACCGCATCATAACCACGTTTTTGAATGGCGGAATGCAGCGCCTTAAAGATTTGCCACGGCTCCAGTGTGCGACCCTGCGCTTCCTTTTGTGCATGCTCCCCGAGCAGCAGCAAGCAGCGCAACGCCGCGCCGCTGTAAATGGTGCGTGATCCTTGTTCGTCCGATGGTGCGCCATCACGCGGCTTCTGTCCCGGTTGCGGCGGAAACTCACGTTCCAGACGGTAATCAGGCGGATTGTCTGCATCCAGCGCCCAGCGTTTTTCGTTACTTTCACGCCGCCGGGTCCGGTTTCCTCCACCTCGATCTGCTTCACACGCCGCCCCCTCAACACAGCATCCTGCAACCCACAGCGTTCAAACACCTGCCGCAGCCAGCCTTCGCGTTCGATGTGCGCCAGACGTGTGCGCCACATCCTGCGCCGCGTTCTTTCTTCCTTCAATTCCGCCCAGTCTCCAGGCAACGTGCAGGAGCGCACGATAGGAAAGGTGAACTGTTTGTTTTCACCTTCACCGCTGCGCTCTTGGTGTGCGATGCCGTAGGAGCCGATGCCCAGATCAAGCGCCAGGATACGGCGAACATCCGATGTATCAGAGCGCGCTGCGTTTGAAGATGCGGACGGCTTGAGCGTATAGTCCTTCATGGTTCAATGCGGGCCTGGGGTTGCCTGATGTTCGGGGCTTTCTGTGGGTTTGACGGCGTCTGTTTGACGGCTGAAAGGTCACTACCGCCTTGGTCTTTCCACATGCAGGATGCCAAAAGGGTGCTCATGCAGGTAGCATAGGCGGAAGCACCAAGAGGTACCAAGCGATTTCCTCTCGTGCTAGCCGAAAGGAAGCGGGACGCGTGAAGTTTGAACCGCCCCGGCAGCAGCGGCAGTGCAGGCTTGCTGCATGGAGCCAGCAGCCCTGCATGAGTGACACAGCCCCCCTGCTAGGCGCGTGGTGCAGCCATGCACGGTGGCTCTAGCAGACGTGCGCTCCATGTGATGCAGGCTTACTCAGTGGCTGATGCAGGCTTGCTGCCACGCCCCAGCAGGCCTGCGGGCACGCAGGTACGGCCCTGCTATCTCGGCCTAGCAGGTCTGCAACACGTGTGGTGCAGCCTTGCGGCATGGAATGAGCAGCCCTGCTAGCTACGCGGTGCAGGGCTGCTCCCTGCCTGAGACAACCTTGAATTTGCTCCAAACAACCCTGCTGTTGAGACGAACAAGGCTGCTCTTGCGACTACGGCGGTCCTGCCGGGGCTAGCGGCAGGCTCCCTTCGCTCCGTGGTCTCCTGTTCGGTGCCTCCGCTCCCTTTCTGCCAGTGCGGGCAGGCCTGGGGGTCTGCTTTTTTCCCTTGCTGCGTGTTTATGCGGCCAGACTTGCAGCAGCTCATTCCCTACCCGGTTTGAATCTTTGCGACTGCCTGCAAGCTTCACGAATACTGCGTTCTTCGTAAATAAACCACGCCTTATTTGAGCCGATTCCTTGAACAGGCAAGCCTTTTCCTCATTCCAACGCGCTGACACCGGCGTGTGTGCGCTGGCCGCCCCAACCTTATCAACCTGCGGTGCCATGGCTTTCTTTGGTTCAGCCCATTTTGACAGTGCGGCTCGTTTTGACGAGGCCCCGGCACCGCCTACCGCCCCAAGGAGGGGCAAACCTATGAGCAAGATACGTTTGGATCTGAGAAGTAAAACCCCGGAGGAGAAGGCCACGCTGGCCCACACGCACCATGATGGTCCGTTTGGTGCCAGCGCCTTCGCCGCCACCGCCGTGCCAACACAGGCGGAACTGGATGCTGCCGCCGATGCGGTGGATACGGCACTCAGCGGTGTCGAGGCCGCGAAAGCGGCCCTGAAGAACAAGCAGCAACTGCGTGACCAGAAGGAGCAGGAACTCGATGAACTGCTGTCCCGCCGTGCGAAGTTCTGCGAAGCGGTGAGCGGCGGCGATAGCGCGCTGCTGACGGCGTGGGGCTTTGAGCTGACGAGCGATCCGCTGCCGATCGGCCCGCTGACGGCACCGCAGAACCTGAAGCCGGAGATGGGCGAGATGGCAGGCACCATCGACCTAAGCTGGAAGGCCGTGCGCGGTGCGGACAGCTACGTGGTGGAGTGTAGCCCGCATGTGGTGCCGCGCACCTGGAGTGTGGTGAAGATCGCCTCCAAGCCTGCGTATAGCGTGCCAGGCCTAACCAGTGGCCAGACCTACGCCTTCCGCGTGCGTGCCACCGGCCCTGCGGGTGATGGGCCCAACAGCGACGAGGCCATCAAAATGGCACCGTGAGGGCTCCAGGAAAGGCACTTGCCAAGTGCCGGTGTGGGGCTCCTCCCACTGGACTTGGCAAGTCCTGCTCCTTGGTTTCAATCCACCTGCAAACAACTGCCAACCACTGCAAACCTGCCTGATCGAGGACGAGTTCGAGTAGGAGAACGAGGACGATCCAAACTATCGTCAACAACTGTCATCCACCGTCAACGGCGCTCCGCGCCCTCAACCCCATGTACGACCCTACCTTTCCAGCAGACCAGGCCTTGATCGAGGCGGCACCGTTCCGCACGCAATTCAACGGCCTCAAAGACCTCATCGACGCGGTGCCTGCCGGTCCGCCCGGCCAGAACGGCAGCGATGGCACCAGCGTGTCTGGCGCAGTCATTGATGGCACGAACACGCTGAATCCCGGCGATGCCGCGCAAGCCAGCGTGAGCTGGGATGGCGCGAATGTGCACTTCGCCTTCGGCATCCCACGTGGTCAGGATGGCGCAAGCCCGACGCCCATCACGAGCTTCATCGTCGATGGGGTGAACACTTTGAATCCCGGTGAACCGGCCACGGTGCAGACGAACTTTGATGGCGCGAGTGTGCGCTTCACCTTCGGCATCCCACGCGGAATTGACGGCACGAATGGCAGCAACGGCAACGATGGCGGGCAAGGCCCGCCGTTCACCAACTTCATCGTCGATGGCGTGAACATGCTGAACCCGACGGATCCCGCCTCGGTGCAGGCGATCTTTGATGGCAATGCCGTGCGGATGATCTTTAACCTGCCGCGAGGCTTTACCGGCAATGATGGTGCGGCAGGAAGTCCGGGCAGCAATGGGTCCAACGGAAACGATGGTGGGCAAGGACCCCAAGGCCCGCAAGGACCACCGTTTGCCAATGCCCTCGTGGACAGCGTGACGACTTTGAATCCCGGCGACAACGCGACGGTGCAGACCAGCTTCGACGGCAGCAATGTACGCTTTCAGTTTGGCATTCCCCGTGGACAGAATGGCAACGACGGCGGCAGTGGCCCCCAAGGCCAGCCGGGCGAGGTGACCAACATTCAGCTCAACAGCGCGATCAACGGCACCAGCAACAACAGCAATGCCGTAAACACCTTGGTCATGACCGTGAGCGATCCACCGACCGTGGGTGAGGTGCAGGCCATCGCGAGTAAGCCGGATGAACTGATTCTCGCGCTCAGAAGGTAGGGCAGAGAGGAGCGCGGACGCTCTCGTCCGCTTCTTTTTACCCAAACAGCGGACGGGAGCGTCCGCGGTCCCCTCAAGACTGGGAACCGGACACGAGTGTGAGTGCCACGCCCCCCAACGCAAAACCGCCACCGACGGCTTGCACCGAGGGAGGCGGGATTGAGTGGATGATGACGGCGCGGATTAGGCGGTGGGTTCATAGACACGCACGCGCCCCTCTTCGACGATCCAGAGATGGCCGTCGAGTGGCTGCGTGAGCATGGCTCCGAGGAGCGTTTGCAGCAGACGGTGCAGGGCGATGGTACTCATGCGCACGGGGCCGCGAAGCACGGCGATCCCATGGTGAAGCGCCGGAGGAAAACGCAACGGATTAGCGAAGTCTAGGTCCAGCGTGATGATCGCCCGGCCATCCTCGCAGCAGCGCACGGCGACTTGTTCATCCGTGGCAGCACAAAGCTGCTGCTCCGGCACAGTACAAACGTCATGTCCGGCGGCGGTGAGCACCTCCTTACCCCGGAGGCCGAGATTCTCATCGAGCTTGAGCTTCATGCGACAGCTTCAAGTGCGACAGACACATAGCGTTCCTGTGACATGGCCGAGCCATAGGCGATGCATGCGTGGATGTCCGCCAAAGTGATCTGCGGATAATGCTCCGCAATGATTTGCTGCGGAGACAAGCCTTCGGCAAGCAGATCAAGCACCATGGATACCCAGATTCGGTGACCACGGATGCAAGGGCGCCCACCACAGCGGGCGGGATCAATCCAAATGTGCTCAAGGAGGGCATCGGTGTTCATGGATGAATACTAGGAGACGGGCGGCGGATTTGCAAAGACGGATACGTCGCCTGCGCCTAGCTCACGGCTGGCGCAACGCCCCCAACGCAAAACCGCCTCCGACGGTTGGCACCGAGGGAGGCGGGATTGAGTGGATGATGACGGCGCGGATTAGGCGGTGAGGCTTTCTTCCGATTCCTCTTCGCGGGCACGGGCGGGAAGCGCGGGCATCTCGGTCTCGTGGAGCTCGAAGTTACGGTTGGTAATGAAACCAGTGCCGGCCGGGATGAGGTGGCCCATGATGACGTTTTCCTTGAAGCCGCGCAGGTAGTCGGACTTGGCAAGGGTGGCAGCTTCCGTGAGCACACGAGTGGTGTCCTGGAAGGAAGCGGCCGAGATGAAGGATTCGGTTTCGATGGAGGCCTTGGTGATGCCGAGGAGAACCGGTTCTGCTTCCGCAGGCTTGCCGCCTTCTTCGGAGACACGGTTGTTTTCCTTCTCGAACTCGCCGCGGTCGATCTGGTCGCCCCAGAGGAACTCGGTGTCGCCCGGATCGGTGATCTTCACCTTGCGCAGCATCTGACGGATGATGATCTCGACGTGCTTGTCGTTGATTTCCACACCCTGAGCACGGTACACTTCCTGCACTTCGTTGACGAGATGCTCGCGGAGCGCCTGTGGGCCAAGGATCTCAAGGAGATCATGCGGCACCACCGGACCTTCGGTGATCTGGTCGCCTTTGCTGACGTGGTCGCCGTTGAAGAGCAAGATGTGCTTGCTGCGGGGGATGAGATGTTCTTCCTGCTGGCCGGTCTTCTGATCGGTGACGATGACGCGACGCTTGCCACGAACGAGGCCGCCGATTTCGACAGTGCCGTCGATACGTGCGATTTCGCAGGCGTCCTTGGGCTTGCGGGCTTCGAAGAGCTCGGCCACACGCGGCAGACCGCCGGTGATGTCCTTGGTCTTGGAGGCCTTACGCGGCGTTTTGGCGATGGTGGTACCGGCTTCGACCTTCTCGTTGTTCTTCACGCTCAAGTGAGCGCCGGCGGGAATGGTGTAGCTGGCGAGCACCTCGTGCGTCTTCGGATTCACGACGACGACCTGCGGGTGGAGGTCTTCCTTGTGCTCGATCACGACGGTTTCTTCGTTGCCGGTGCTCTGGTTGACTTCCTTGGTGATGGTGATGCCGGAGATCATGTCGCGGAACTCGAGCTTACCAGCCTTCTCGCTGATGATCGGCACGTTGTATGGATCCCAAGTCACGACCTGCTGGCCCTTCTTGACCTTACCACCGTCTTCGACGGCGATAACGGCACCCGCGACGAGCTTGTGGCTCTCGAGTTCGCGACCGTCGTCGTCATGGATGGAGAGGATGCCGTTCTTGGTGAGGGCGATCCAGGTGCCTTCGATCGTGGTCACCGCACGCATGTCGGTGTATTTGACGGTACCGGCGTTCTTGGTGTTGATGAAGGGCTGCTTGAAGGAGCTCATGGCAGCACCACCGACGTGGAAGGTACGCATGGTGAGCTGCGTTCCGGGCTCGCCAATGGACTGAGCTGCGACGATGCCGACGGCTTCGCCGATCTTCGCCATGCGATGAGTGGCGAGGTGGAGGCCGTAGCACTTCGCGCAGCAGCCACGCTTGCTTTCGCAGGTGAGGACGGAGCGGATCTTGAGCTTCTCGACGCCGATCTTCATGAGGTGGGCGGCTTCCTTCTCGGTGGCCATCTGGCCAGCCTTGATGATGACGCTCTTGTCCACCGGATCATGGATGGTTTCGCAACTGGTGCGGCCATAGATGCGGGTCTTGAGATCGACGATTTCTTCGTCGCCCTGGTAGATGGAGGCGAGCGTGATGCCGTTGACGGTACCGCAATCCTCTTCGGTGACGATGACGTCTTGGGACACATCGACGAGCTTACGAGTCATGTAGCCGGAGTCAGCGGTCTTCAGCGCGGTATCGGCCAAGCCTTTACGCGCACCGTGGGTGGAGATGAAGTACTCAAGCACGCTCAGACCTTCACGGAAGTTCGAGGTGATGGGACGTTCGATGATCTCACCGGAAGGTTTGGCCATCAGACCGCGCATACCAGCGAGCTGCTTGATCTGCGTACGGTTACCACGGGCACCGGAGTTCACCATGACGTAGAGCGGGTTGTGATGCTTCTTGCCTTCGTTGTATTCCAACGTGCGGAAGAGCTCATCGGCGACGATTTCACCAACCTGGGTCCAGATGTCGATGATCTTCTGATAGCGCTCACCGTGCGTGATGATACCACGGCGGTATTGCTTCTCGATTTCGTCGATTTGCTTGTAAGCGTTCTCAAGACCAGCTGCCTTGGCGGTCGGGATGACCATGTCGGTGATACCGATGGAGCAACCGGAGCGGGTAGCTTCGCGGAAGCCGAGCTGCTTGAGGCGGTCAAGAGCATGAACGGTCTCGCGCTGGCCCACGGTCTGGAAGCAGCGCCAGATGATGTCAGACACCTGCTTCTTGCCGACGGTGGTGTTGATGAAGCCCAGACCTTCCGGCCAGGTTTCATTGAAGAGCACACGACCGGCGGTGGTTTCGATCACGGCCTTGCTGGCGTCGCCATACGGGCGCTTCGGCAGCTTGTAGTCGGGATTACGGAAACGGATCTTGTCGTTCACGGTGAGACCACCTTCGGAGATGGCGAACTCGACTTCGGAAGCGTCATTGAAGGACGGCATGCGGCCTTCGACATCGCCCTTCTTGGCCTTCTCGTGACCGGGGAACTCACGCAGGTAGGTGAGGAAGTAACAACCGAGAGGAATGTCCTGAGACGGATTCATCACCGGCTTGCCGCTGGCAGGGCTGAACAGATTGTTCGGCGCAAGCATGAGCAGGCGGGCTTCCATCTGAGCTTCGATGGAAAGCGGGACGTGAACGGCCATCTGGTCACCGTCGAAGTCGGCGTTGTAAGCCGTACAAACGAGGGGATGCACGCGAATGGCTTCACCTTCGATGAGTTTCGGCTCGAAGGCCTGGATCGAAAGACGATGCAACGTTGGAGCACGATTGAGGAGCACCGGGTGACCCTTGGTGACTTCATCAAGGATGTCCCACACTTCAGGCGTGCGGCGTTCGATCATCTTCTTCGCACTGCGAACAGTGTGCACGAGGCCCATCTCTTTGAGACGGCGGATGATGAAGGGCTCGAACAGGACGAGCGCCATCTTCTTCGGCAGACCGCATTGATGCAGCAGCAGATCAGGACCGATAACGATGACGGAACGGCCGGAGTAATCGACGCGCTTGCCGAGCAAGTTCTGACGGAAGCGGCCGGACTTGCCCTTGAGCATGTCAGACATCGACTTGAGCGGACGATTGCCCGCGCCAGTGACTGGACGGCCATGGCGACCGTTGTCGAACAACGCATCGACGGCTTCCTGCAGCATGCGCTTTTCGTTGCGGATGATGACATCCGGCGTGCGGAGCTGAAGGAGGTTCTTGAGGCGGTTGTTGCGGTTGATGACGCGACGATAGAGGTCGTTCAAATCGGAGGTGGCGAAACGACCGCCTTCGAGTGGCACGAGCGGGCGCAGATCCGGTGGGATGACCGGCAGCACTTCGAGGATCATCCATTCTGGACGGCTGTGGCTTTCGGCAAAACCGGCGCAGAGCTTGAGACGCTTCGCGAGCTTCTTGCGGATCTGCTTGGAGCGCGTCTTGGTCATCGCCTCTTCGAGTTCGCGAGTGACATCGGCCAGATTGAGTTGGGCGAAGATGTCGCGGATGGCCTGAGCACCCATGCCGACGCGGAAGGCGTCTGCACCGTATTGCTCTTCGGCTTCACGCAGATCGACTTCGGTGAGGAGTTGACCGCGCTGAAGCGGTGTGCTGCCCGGATCGACGACCATGTAGTCTTCGTAGTAGATCACGCGTTCCAGCGAACGAGCGGTCATGTCGAGCATGAGGCCGATTCGGGAAGGCATGCACTTGTAGAACCAGATGTGCGTCACCGGCACAGCGAGTTCGATGTGGCCCATGCGCTCACGACGAACGCGGGAAAGGGTCACTTCAACACCGCAGCGGTCGCAAACGACGCCCTTATGCTTGATGCGCTTATACTTGCCGCAGGCGCATTCCCAGTCACGGGTAGGTCCGAAGATACGCTCACAGAACAAGCCGCCTTTTTCGGGCTTGAACGTGCGGTAGTTGATGGTTTCCGGGTTTTTGACTTCGCCGGAGGACCAGGAACGGGTGCGGTCAGCAGAGGCGATGCAGATCGACACATAGTCGAACTCCTCGCCGGTTTGGGGTTCCCCGAAGATTTCTTTCAAGCTCGCGTCAGCATTCATGATGTGTGGAGATGGGTGGCAGTTTTTAGCGCTGGGTTTCTAGGGGAGACGGGTTAAGCACCCGCCGAGGTGGCAAAGCTTTCGAGGGCTTCCGCATCAGCGTTGGCGTTGGAGCGCTTGTGCACTTTCACGTCGAGGCCAAGGGACTGCATTTCCTTGATGAGAACGTTGAACGATTCCGGCGTGCCGGCTTCGAGAGCGTGGTCGCCTTTGACGATCTGCTCGTAAATGCGCGTGCGGCCCTGAACATCGTCGGATTTGACGGTGAGAAGTTCCTGCAGCGTGTAAGCGGCACCGTAGGCTTCGAGTGCCCACACTTCCATTTCGCCGAAGCGCTGGCCACCATACTGGGCCTTGCCGCCCAGAGGTTGCTGCGTGACGAGCGAGTAAGGACCGACGGCACGAGCGTGAATCTTGTCAGCGACAAGGTGGTTCAGCTTGAGCATGTAAATGTAACCAACCACGACGTCGAGCGTGTAGGAATCGCCAGTGCGTCCATCATAGAGCTTCGATTTGCCGTTGAGGCCCATCCATTCGTAACCAGGAACCTTCTTGGCGTCCTTGATGTACTCCATGATCTTGGATTCAGGAATACCGTCGAACACCGGAGTGGCGATCTTCATGCCAAGCGCCTTGGCGGCGAGACCCAGATGGGTTTCAAGCACCTGACCCACGTTCATGCGTGAAGGCACGCCCAATGGGTTCAAGACGATGTCCACTGGAGTGCCGTTTTCGAGGAACGGCATGTCTTCTTCCGGCACGATGTTGGCAACGATGCCTTTGTTACCATGGCGGCCGGCCATCTTGTCACCCACCGAAAGCTTGCGCTTGCTGGCGAGGAAGACGCGCACCTGCTTGACGACGCCGGTGTCGGCGGTGTCTTCGCTGCTCTCAATCTTGTCGAGGTTGCGTTCACGTTCCATGTCGGCATCGCTGAACTTCTGTTCGAAGGTCTGGATGATGTCGAAGATCTTGTTACGGATCGGGCTCGGGTCGATTTCGATGGTGTCGTAGCTTTCAGCCACATGACGAAGCATCGTCTTGGTGATCTTTTTGTTCGCACCAACGAGCGGTTCGCCCGTCTGGCCGTTCACAATGTCGAGCGGGACCTTCTCATTGAGGAGGATGTCGGAGAGACGCTCCGTCAACTGCTCAGTAAGGTCTTCCTTCTTGTTGCGGTAGTCTTCTTCGATCTGCTTGATGTGCTTCTTGTATTCCGAAGGAGAAAGTTTTTCCTTCTCCGAGTCGGCACCAAGACCGCGCTGGGCGATGCGGACGTCCATGATGATACCGGTGCAACCGGAAGGCACACGCAAGGAGGTGTCCTTCACGTCAGCGGCCTTTTCACCGAAGATGGCGCGCAGAAGGCGCTCTTCAGGGGCGAGTTCGGTTTCGGACTTCGGCGTGATCTTGCCGACGAGAATGTCACCAGGCTTCACTTCCGCGCCGATACGCACGACGCCTTGGGCATCGAGGTTCTTCAGCGCTTCGTCACCGACGTTCGGGATGTCACGCGTGATTTCTTCTGGTCCGAGCTTGGTGTCACGGGCGATGACTTCAAAGTCTTCGATGTGAATGGAGGTGTAAATGTCCTCCTTCACCACACGACGGCTGATGGTGATGGCATCTTCGAAGTTGTAACCGTTCCAAGGCATGAACGCGACGAGCATGTTCTTGCCGATGGCAAGCTCACCCTGATCGGTGCAAGGACCGTCGGCGATGACGTCGCCCTTCTTGATTTTCTGACCACGCTTCACGAGCGGCTGCTGGTTGATGCAGGTGCCGGCATTGCTGCGGCCAAACTTGCGCAACGGATAGACGTGTGTGCCCTTGTCTTCATCGGTTTGCACCGACTTGATGGGGTTTTCGAGGAACTTTTCGTCTTTGATGGGCAGGTTACCATCCTTTGTGACGATGATCACGTCAGCAGTCGCAGCGGCGACAGTGCCGTTGGCATCGGCAACAATCACAGAGCGCGAATCGCGAGCCGCTTTGCCCTCCATGCCGGTGCCGACGAGCGGTGACTCCCCTTCGAGAAGAGGAACGCCCTGGCGCTGCATGTTAGAACCCATGAGGGCGCGGTTGGCGTCATCGTGTTCGAGGAAGGGAATCAACGCGGCAGCGACGGAGACGAGCTGCTTTGGCGACACGTCCATGAGCGTGACCTTTTCAGGCTCGACTTCGATGAAGTCGCCACGGTAACGCACGGTGATCTTGTTGCCTTTGAAGTGGCCTTTGTCGTCGATCGGATTGTTCGCTTGGGCGATGTAGTGCTTCTCTTCCTGATCGGCGGTGAGGTACTCGATCTTGTCGGAGACAAGGCAATCCTTCACTGGACGATACGGCGTTTCGATGAAGCCGAACTCGTTGATGCGGGCGTAGCTGCCGAGGGAGTTGATCAGACCGATGTTCGGACCTTCAGGAGTCTCAATCGGGCAGATACGACCGTAGTGGGACGGATGAACGTCGCGAACTTCGAAACCGGCACGGTCGCGATTCAGACCGCCAGGTCCGAGAGCGGACAGACGACGTTTGTGTGTCAATTCCGCGAGCGGATTGATCTGATCCATGAACTGGCTGAGCTGACTGCGGCCGAAGAAGTCACGCACGACGGCGGAAAGCGCCTTCGGATTGACGAGCTTGGCAGGCGTCATGGTGTCCATGTTCACGTCGAACAGGGTCATGCGCTCTTTGACCAGACGCTCGGTGCGGGACAGACCCACACGGCACTGGTTGGCGAGAAGTTCACCCACGGCGCGCACACGACGACTGCCGAGATGGTCAATATCATCCAAGATGCCCTGGCCTTCACGCAAATGGAACAGGTAGCGGAGCGCGGAGACGACGTCCTCGGCAGTGAGGATGCGCATTTCGGTATCGACCTTGAGCGAGAGCTTCTGGTTGATCTTGTAGCGACCCACACGAGTGAGGTCATAACGCTTCGGATCGAAGAACAGGCGCTTAACGAGCGCACGTGCATTCGGCGTGGTGGGAGGATCGCCCGGACGCAAACGACGATAGATTTCCTTGAGTGCCTCGTCCTCATCCTTCGCGGTGTCTTTGCGCAGGGAGGTGATGAGCAGGTCATCGGGCGATGCGGTGACGACTTTGATCGTCTTGATGCCAAGCTGGATGAGCTGGCGCACGACACCGGAGGTCAACGGCTCATAGGCACGGGCAACGATGAGTTCGCCGTCGAGAATGTCTTTGTAGAGGATCTTGGTGGCGATCTCTTCTTCGGAAATGCTGTCCTTGAGCTTCAGGTCCTGGATTTCGTAGAAGAGCTTGAGGATGTCCTCGTCGGTTGGGAAACCGATCACGCGCAGGAGCGTGGTAGCAAGGAACTTGCGACGACGACGACGACGGTCGAGGTAAACATAGAGCAGATCGTTCGTGTCGAACTGCACTTCGAGCCAGGTGCCGCGGTCAGGAATGATGCGGAAACCGTGCAACCAGCGGCCATTGAGATGCTGGGAGGTTTCAAAGCAGATACCGGGAGAGCGGTGGAGCTGGGAGACGACCACACGCTCAGCACCATTGATGACAAACGTGCCACGCACGGTCATAAGGGGGATTTCACCCATGTACACGCGTTCTTGCTTCGCGCCGGCCTCGTCTTTCAACTCATAGGTCACGTAGAGCGGAGCGCTGAAGGTCTCGGCCTCATGAATGGCTTCGAGGGAAGAGAG
Organism: Verrucomicrobiaceae bacterium; assembly: GCA_947466075.1. Classification (GTDB taxonomy): domain Bacteria; phylum Verrucomicrobiota; class Verrucomicrobiia; order Verrucomicrobiales; family Verrucomicrobiaceae; genus Prosthecobacter. The sequence goes on along the minus strand of CANIBP010000029.1, from coordinate 48,164 downwards.
CTTGGGCTCACCGATTTCGTACATGACAAAATCCAGCGTCATCTTTTCATCATAGCTGGTGATCGGGAAAACCTCGCGGAACACAGCTTGAAGACCAAGGTCCTTGCGCTTCGATGGGGTGATGTTCTTCTGGAGGAAATCCTCGTATGAGCGGAGCTGGATCTCGATGAGATTTGGGGGCTCGGCGACTTCGTGGATTTTGCCAAAGTTGGTGCGCTGGGACATAAGGCAGAGATGAGGCGGTTTAGGGGGCGATGGCGTGGTCAGGGTGCGGAGGGGTTAATTCCGCGTAACAACAACAGCGGTGAGGTCAGGCGGCCAGCCCAGCCTCACACACGATGGTTGCGAAAATGAAACAGCCGGAGAGAAGGGATGAACCGGTTCTCAGGCCGAAAAAATGGTTTACAGCAGGCGACACACCGCGAGCAACCCCGGAACCGCAGCGCTGGCTGCGGAAGTTCAGGAGATCACGGACGGATGCGGGCATGCGATGATACGAAACTAACGGGGGATTGGATTAACACTAACTTGAGAGACTCTGGGCCACGTGGCGCTAGCTGTTGAAGGCGCACGCCACGCGGCAAAGAGTAGGAGGAACGTGAGATTACTTGATCGTGACTTTGGCGCCGGCGGCTTCCATCTTCTTCTTGATTTCTTCCGCTTCTTCCTTCTTGACGCCTTCCTTGAGGGTCTGCGGAGCGCTCTCGACGAGCTTCTTCGCTTCTGCAAGACCAAGGCCGGGGACCACGCCGCGGACTTCCTTGATGACGCCAATCTTGTTGGCACCGGCTTCGGTCAGGATGACGTCGAACTCGGTCTTCTCTTCAGCGGCAGGTGCAGCAGCACCACCACCGCCAGCAGCGGCGGCAGCCACGGGAGCGGCGGCGCTAACGCCCCACTTCGTTTCGAGGGATTTTACAAGTTCAGCGACTTCCATGACGGTCAAGCCACTCAGTTCTTCAACGATTTTATTCAGGTCAGCCATATTAGTGTGTCGGTGTCGCCGCGTTCCGAAGCTTCGGGTGGTTTAAGAGCAAAAGCTTTTGCTCCGGCGAGGAACCATTGGGTGTTTAGGTATTCAGGCCGTGTGACGGGCCATCTGGTCAAATTGGGGTGGGTTAGGCAGCGACGGTTTCAGCAACAGCTTCAACAGGAGCGGCTTCAACAGGTGCAGCCTCGGCTGGGGCGGATTCCAGATCAGCCTTGGCTTTGAGCACGCGGGCAAGTGCCGAGGCAGGAGCCTGCAACACGCCAAGGAGCTGCGAGAGGAGCGCTTCGCGGGAAGGCAGATCAGCAAGAACCTTGACGGCGCTGGCATCCAGCAGCTTGCCGTCGAGCACGCCGACTTTCATCACCGGCTTTTCGAATTCAGCGGCGAAGTTCTTCATGACCTTTGCGGTGGCGCAAACGTCTTTGGCACCGGTGACGTAGGCGCTCTGGCCGGTCAGATGGGTGCTCAAATCACCCGGATAACCGGCCTTTTCAGCGGCCTTCTTCACGAGGTTGTTTTTGAAGACGTGGATCTCCGCGCTGACAGCGCTGAGGCGCTTGCGCAGTTCGGCGAATTTATCGACCTTGAGGCCGGTGTAATCGACGACGAAGAGGAATGGGGAGGCATTGACCCGGCGCAGCAGGTCATCAATGAGCAATGTCTTTTCAGCTTTCATGTGTCAGTGCTGCGTGGGTTAGAGTTTGATGTACTTCGACACGTCGATGCGGAGCGCAGGCGACATGGTGGCGGCGAGTGTCATGGTTTCGACATAACGGCCACGGGCGGAGGCAGGCTTGGCACGCACGACCGCTTCGATGAGCGAGGTGGCGTTTTCGGCGAGCTGGCTCACCTCGAAAGAGGCTTTGCCGACGGAGGAGGCGATGTTGCCATTCTTGTCGAGTTTGAAGTCAGCGCGACCAGCTTTCACAGCCTTCACTGCGGCGGCAGTGTCTTCAGTGACGGTGCCAGTACGAGGATTGGGCATCAAACCACGTGGGCCGAGTTGTTTACCGAGCTTGCGAACTTCATTCATCGCGGCTGGTGTGGCGATGGCGACATCGAAATCGGTGAAGCCTTCCTTTACCTTGGCGATGAGGTCTTCGTTGCCGACGATGTCAGCACCGGCGGCCTTGGCGGCATCAGCGGCAGCACCTTGGGCGAACACGGCGACACGCACGGTCTTGCCGGAGCCATGAGGCAGTGGGCAAGTGCCGCGCACCATCTGGTCGCTCTTCTTCGGATCGACACCCATACGGAATGACAGGGTAACGGTCTGGTTGAACTTCGTGCCGGGGAGTTTGCGCAGGAGGTCGGCCGCTTCTTCAAGCGTGAAAACCTTGCCTGCCGGAACCATCTCGGCGGCTTTCTTGTAACGTTTGCTTCTCTTTTGCATGGTGTGTGTGCAGTAGTGGCGAACTGTGACGTTCTCCTGCTTGGGTTGGGGGATTAATCAGCGATGTCGATGCCCATCTGACGTGCGGTGCCAGCCATGATGCGGGAGGCACGTTCGAGGTCAGTGGTGTTAAGGTCTGCCAGCTTCATCTTGGTGGCTTCGAGGAGCTGGGCCTTGGTGATTTTGGCAACTTTCTTCTTGCTGGCCTCACCGGAGCCGGAGGCGATATTCGCCACCTTTTTCAGGAGGTTGGAAGCAGGCGGCTGCTTGGTGATGAAGGTGAAGCTCTTATCTTTGTAAACGGTAATGACAGTGGGCAGCACGTCACCGCCGGCTTTCGCAGTGGCAGCATTGAATTCCTTGCAGAAAGCCATGATGTTCACACCGGCCTGACCGAGAGCAGGGCCAATGGGCGGTGCGGGGTTGGCGGCTCCAGCCTTGATCTGAAGCTTGATGAGTTTGATGATTTCCTTGGCCATGTGTTTGTGTTCCTTGCTTGCTTGGGATGAAATTGAGTGAGTGATTCAGGCGGCTTTATGCCTTTTCCACCTGCCAGTATTCGAGATCGACCGGAGTCGAGCGACCGAAGATGTTGACGGAGACGCGCAGCACGCCGCGCACCGGATCGATTTCTTCGACAATGCCGGTCTGGCTCTCGAAGGGACCATCGGCAACACGCACAGTGTCACCGAGATTGAAGGCGATCTTCGGCACAGCGCCTTCGTCCTTGTCGCGGACTTGGGAGAGCATCGCTTCGACCTCTTTGGCACGCATGGCGATGGGGTGGTCCTTGGCACCGGCGAAATTGAGGACGCCATCGGTTTCCTTGACGAAATACCAGGTCTTGTCGACGAGGCGGTTGTGTTCGTCGAGAAGGTGGCAATTGACGATGACGTAGCCGGGGAAGAACTTGCGATTACTCTCTGAGCGCTTGCCTTTCTTGACTTCGGCCACGCGTTCCATGGGAACGAGCACTTGGAAGACATAGTCCCCCATCTCCTCCGTTTCAATACGGCGGAGCATGCTGTCTCGGACCTTCATTTCAAGGCCGGAGCGGACGTGGATGACGAACCACTGGTCGCGGGGTGCAGGGATGGCTCCCATAAGGTTTCGGGGGAAGAGGGGTTGGTGAAATGAAGACTACATGCCCAGCTTTTGCGCAGCCTCGAAGGCCCACTTGAAGCTGATGTCGAACGCGGCCACAAAGGCTCCGAGCAGGATCATCGCGATGAAAACCACCACGGTGGACTCATTCAATTCGCGGTATTTGGCGAAGCCCTTCTCCTTGGGATCCCATGGCCATGTGGCCTTCTTGAGTTCAAGGTAGACTTCGCTGATGTATTTGCGGATGCGGCTCATGTGAAGCGTTGCGACTTTCTGGGGGAATGTTCTCGGGATGTTCGCTGGCAGGCCAGGAGGGACTCGAACCCACAACCAACGGTTTTGGAGACCGCTACTCTACCAATTGAGCTACTGACCTGTGTGTGAGCGAAAACGCTTCCCGGAATGAATAACGATGGATGACGGTTTGGCAAGTCGCGGCCTCCTTCGCCTCGGTTAGGAGACGAAACCACTACCGGATCTGTGCGCCAGACCCGGCAGGGTTCGAGACAAACGAATTGCGCGGGCTTAGTCGAGGATGGTGGCGACACGGCCAGCACCCACGGTCTTACCACCCTCACGGATAGCGAAGCGGATGGTCTTTTCCATAGCGATCGGGGTGATCAGCTCGACTTCGATCGAGACATTGTCACCAGGCATCACCATTTCAACACCTTCAGGAAGCTTCACGCTGCCGGTCACGTCCGTCGTGCGGAAGTAGAACTGCGGGCGGTAGTTATTGAAGAACGGCGTGTGACGGCCGCCTTCATCCTTGGAAAGCACATACACCTCAGCGGTGAACTTCTTATGTGGAGTCACGGAGCCGGGCTTGGCGATGACCTGACCGCGCTCAATGTCGGTCTTCTTCGTACCACGCAGGAGGAGGCCGACGTTGTCACCCGCACGGCCTTCGTCGAGCAGCTTGCGGAACATTTCGATGTCGGTGACGGTGGTCTTGGCGGTCGGGCGGATGCCGATGATTTCAACTTCACCCATCTTCTTGATGATACCACGCTCGATACGACCGGTGCAGACGGTGCCACGACCTTCAATCGCGAACACGTCTTCCACAGGCATGAGGAAGTCTTTGTCAATCGGGCGCTCTGGCAGCGGGATGTAGCTGTCCACGGCGTCCATGAGCTTCAGGATGTTGGCTTCATGCACAGGATCGCCTTCGAGGGCCTTGAGTGCGGAACCCTTCACGATCGGGATTTCGTCACCTGGGAAGTCATACTTGGAAAGGAGGTCGCGCACTTCCATCTCGACGAGGTCGAGGAGTTCGGCGTCGTCCACCATGTCCACCTTGTTCATGAACACCACGAGGGCCGGCACACCCACCTGACGGGCAAGCAGGATGTGCTCGCGGGTCTGGGGCATTGGGCCGTCAGCGGCGGAAACAACAAGAACGCCACCGTCCATCTGGGCGGCACCGGTGATCATGTTCTTCACATAATCGGCGTGTCCGGGGCAATCGACGTGCGCATAGTGACGCTTTTCGGTTTCATACTCCACGTGAGCGGTGTTGATCGTAATGCCGCGCTCTTTTTCTTCAGGAGCCGCGTCGATTTGATCATATGCCTTCGCCTGGGCGAATCCCTTCTTGGAAAGGACGGTCGTGATGGCGGCGGTCAGGGTGGTTTTGCCGTGGTCAACGTGGCCAATCGTGCCGATGTTGACGTGCGGCTTGTTGCGTTGGAATGCTTCTTTAGCCATGGAGTAGGTTAGTTGAGGGGGTGCGCTAGGGACTGGTTTCGTTTGTCGTGTTTCGAAGATCCCCACAATTCGCCACTGGAGCTGTTAGAGGGACTTGAACCCTCGACCTCGTCCTTACCAAGGACGTGCTCTACCACTGAGCTATAACAGCAAACCTGCGGCAGCCTCGTGAGAGACCTCCTCCTCTTTCGACAATAAAACCGGGGAATGCAAATCTCTCAGACTGATGTCTAGAGACAGTACGCCCCGGCTTTCTTACCGAAAAAGTGGACGAAAGTAGGACGCTCGGCATTTCTGTCAAAGATTATTTCCAATCTTTCCGAAAGACTCAAAAGTGCTTCGGCGTGCCCCCATCCCCCCCCCTTGTAACTATCGCCGGATCAATTTTAGGCTTGGCTTAGCGGCATCGCCTTCATAACCTCGCGATGAAATCAGTCTGACACTCCTATGAAAACACTGTTCCTAACCACCCTCGCTTTTATCGCTGCCACAACCTCTATTCTGGCCAAGACCGGCTGGGATGACGACTTTGAAAAATCTCTCGCCAAGGCCAAGGAGGAAAAGAAAATGGTGCTACTCGACTTCACCGGCTCCGATTGGTGCGGTTACTGCATCAAACTGGATGACGAGGTCTTTTCCAAATCCGCCTTTAAAAAGTTTGCCAAAGAAAGCCTCGTTCTAGTGGAACTGGACTTCCCGCACAACAAAACCTTGCCGAAGAAGACCAAAACACAGAACGATGCTCTCAACGCCAAGTTTATGGTGAACGGCTACCCCACCATCGTTCTACTCGACAGCGAAGGCAAAGAGGCAGCCCGCTGGGTAGGCTACGACCCAGAACTGCTCTCTAAGATCAAGGAAAAAGTCGGCACCCCCAAAACTGAATCCAAATAAATCACGACCACCTAGAGCTCCATGAAAACACTCATTCTCGCCACACTTACTCTTATAACTACCTTTGCTCTCGCCGAACCTAAGGCTGGCTGGAGTGAGGATTACAAAGGTTCTCTCTCCAAAGCGAAGGAGGAAAAGAAAAAAGCGCTCCTCGACTTCACCGGCTCCGACTGGTGCGGTTGGTGTATCAAGCTCGATAAGGAAGTCTTCTCCACGGACGAGTTCAAGAAGCTGGCGGAAAAGGAACTGGTACTCGTTGAACTGGACTACCCCCGCAGCAAAACGCTGCCCGAGGAGCTGAAGAAGCAGAACGCCGGATTGAAGGACAAATTCAAGATCGACGGCTACCCCACCATCATTTTGGTCAGCTCCAGCGGCAGAGGACTCAAACGCTGGGTCGGCTACAGCGCCAGCATGCTGGCAGAGCTTAAAAAGGAAGCCCGTTAACCCGCTAGGCCTACCCATGACGATGCGCTGGTGCCTCTCATCCTGCATGGCACTCGTTTTGGCCAATGTCTGCCTGCGTGCAGCAGACGAGACCGAGGAGCAGCTCAAAACCATCGTCAAGGCGGCACGCATTGGCAATCAGGAGGCACTCACGCTGCTGAAAGACATGCCCGCCGCCAAATTGACGGGCGATGCCGTGCTCAGCATCGTCAGTGACAAAAAAGTCGGCACCGGCATGAAGCTGCGTCTTGCCGAAATTGTTGCCGCCTGGCCTGCGGGCGAAGGACGCAAAGCACTGGCCGACTGGCTGGTCAAACATTCGTCATGCAGTGACGATGAACTCATGTTCTTCGCCGGCATCGGCCTGCTGGAGGCGCGCACCGTCTTCTGGAACATGCTCACCCAGATCAAAGGCCCGCTCAATGCCGTGCGCGATCCCGAACACGTGGCCCTCGCCGCCAAGGCGCTCGGCGCCTTTCCCGACAATCCTGAAGTCGTCGTGACTCGCATCGCCACCATGCTCGATCCCGCCTGCGCCCACGTCATGCGTGCTTGCGCAGCGGAAGCCCTCGGCGGCATGCAGAACGTCAAGGCCGTCGAGGCGCTCCTGCCGCATCTCGGCGATGACGCCATCGGCGACATCGCCCAGTGCGCGCTCTATCGCCTCACCGGTCAGGGTTTTGCGACCGACGTGGACAAATGGAAAGCCTGGCTCGTTGAGCAAGGCGCGAACATCCCGTGGAAAAAACTCACCCGCACTGACTATGCGAACTTTCTAAAGACGCAGAAACTTCTCAAACCGCTGGATGATCCCGCCATGAACAACATGGGCTCGTTCTACGGCATGGAGTTCAAAGCCAAAGGCGCACTCTTCATCCTCGATGTCAGCGGCAGCATGACGCAGGACGACCGCATCGGCAGACTCAAGGCGCAGATGGGCAACCTCCTTACTGCCATGCAAAACATGCCGGACAAGCTGCGCTACGGTATCATCACCTTTGGTGAAAACATCGACTCCTGCTTCCCCGCCCGAGGTATCGAGACCAACACCGAAAAAAACCACAAGCAGGCGGAGCGCTTCATCGAACGCATCCAAGCCGACGGCGGCACCCCCATGTGCGAGGCCTTGACCCATGCACTGACCAAAATGCTGCCCGACGGTAACCTCGACGCCATCTACTTCCTCAGCGACGGCGCTCCCAGCGACGGCACGCCGCAATACGTGCTGGAACTCGCCACCCGCATCCACACCAAATTCCAAACCCGCATCCACACCATCAGCATTGGCGAAGAACCTGCTCAAAACCTCGATCAGCTCTCGCTCCTCAATCAAATCGCCAACGCCTGCGGCGGCACGTTCACCATTCCGCCATGAACACCCGCCGCGACATCCCCCGTTCGGCGCTCTGCCCACCCTATGCCATCGTCATGTGCAGCGACGGCCCCTTCGGCCGCGAAGAAAATTTCTGGCGTGTAGGAGCGGTCTTCGGCGGTCTAATCCGCGAACATATCGCGTGATCCCCGCATGCTTCCTGCCTGCACCATCTTCATCGTCGGCCCAACCGCTTCCGGTAAATCGGCTCTCTCCATCGCATTAGCGGAGAAGATCGGTGGTGAGATCGTCAATGCGGACGCCTTTCAGCTCTATGCCGGGATGAACATCCTCACGGCCAAACCTGCCGCCGCCGAGATGACCCGCGTGCCGCATCATCTCTACGGCGTGCTGCCGCTCACGGAATCCTGTGATGCACAGCGTTATCACTCACTCGCAGTGCCGATGATCGAGGACATCGCGGCACGTGGTCGTGTTCCCATCGTGGTCGGCGGCTCGGGGCTGTACCTCAAGGCGCTCACGCACGGCCTGTCTCCCCTGCCCGCCGCCTCACCGGCCTTGCGAGAGCATTTCAAGCATCTCAGCGCCGGGGAAAAAATCGTCTGGCTGCTGCAGCGCGATCCCGCGGCCGCCACCAGCGTGAACCTGCGCAATCCGCGCTATGTCGAGCGCGCGCTGGAAATCTGCCTGCTCGCTGGACGGCCGCAGTCCGGCCTGCGACGTTCGTTTGCAGCAACAGAACCGCAGGTGAACGGCGTCATCCTCGACTGGAACCGCGAGACGCTCTACGCCCGCATCAATCAGCGCACGCTGACCATGATGGAGACCGGGTTGATCGCCGAAGTCGCCGCGCTCGGTGAGCTCTCGCCCACGGCAGAGAAAGCCATCGGCATTCATGAGGTGCGCGAGCATCTCGCCGGACACGTGTCTCTCACCGACACCATCGCCGCCATCCAGCAGGCCACGCGGCGTTACGCGAAGCGCCAGATCACTTGGTTTAGACGCGAACGCTGCTTCCAAACGATTTGCCTCGATTCCGTTCCGACGGCAGATTACCCACTCTCCCGCATCTTCGAACTCTTTCCATGCCTCCGCCCGTCCAGCCAGTCCGTCCCGTCTTCGTCAACCTAGGTCCACGCAGCTACCTGGTGCAGGTGGGACGTGATCTCTTGAAGACACTCGGCGAGGAAGTGAACAAGAAAATGCCGGACCGCGTAAAGTGCGCCGTCGTCACCGACTCAAACGTCGGACCGCTGTATGCCGAAACCGTGCTGCAAAGCCTGCGTGCCGTCGGTAAGGAGCCGCATCTCATCACCGTGCCTGCGGGTGAGTCGTCCAAATCGCTGACTTGGAGTCAATCCGTGCTCAGCGAAATGGTGCGCTTCGGTCTGGACCGCAAAAGCTTCGTCGTCGCCCTCGGCGGCGGCGTCATTGGTGATCTCGCCGGTTTCTGCGCCTCGATTTATCAGCGCGGCATTCCCTACGTGCAGGTGCCAACCACCGTGCTGTCACAAGTCGATAGCTCCGTCGGCGGCAAGACCGGCGTGAACCTGCCTGACGCCAAAAACATGGTCGGCGTCTTCCACCAGCCCGTACATGTCATCGCTGACCTCGACACGCTCAGCTCGCTCCCCACACGCGAATGGAACGAAGGTTTCGCTGAAATCATCAAGCACGCCTGCATCCGCGATGCCTCCATGTTCAAGGCCATCGAGAACATCGCTGCGGGCAAAGGTGACATCGTCGGCCTCATTCGCCGCAACATCGCCATCAAGGCCGTGATCGTAGAAGCCGACGAGTACGAAACCATCGGCACGCGTGCGCTGCTCAATTTCGGCCACACTTTGGGACATGCCATCGAAGCCGCCGCCGGTTATGGCAGGCTGCTGCATGGTGAAGCCATCAGCCTCGGCCTGCGTGCCGCTGCGTGGCTCTCCGCGCAAATCTCCGACCTCACCAGCGAGGACTACGAACGCATCGTGACGCTGCTCAAGCTCTGTGACCTGCCCACCAAGCTTCCTGACGACCTCGACACCGACGAGATCATGCGCATCGCCCGCATGGACAAAAAATTCGAGAACGGCAAGATCCGCTTCGTCCTCCTGCGCAAGATCGGTGAAGCCTACGTCAGCAAAGATGTGATCGAAGGCCACCTGAAGCAGGCGCTGGATGAATTGCGTAAATGACGCATGCGCTTCCTCAACCCCAGCTACCTGCACCTCGCATGGCTCGCGCTGATCCCGCTGGCGCTGTGGTTGTTCCGCCGACAGGCGAAGCGGGTGCCGGTCTCGACGCTGCTGTTCTTCAAATCGCTCGCACGTGAGCATCAGGAGTCCGCGTGGCTGCGCCGCATTAAGAAATGGTTTTCGCTGCTGCTCACGCTGCTGGTGCTGCTCTTCGCCATCCTCGCTCTCGCACGGCCCAGCAGCAATCTCTCGGCTGATTCACCAGGCGCAGTCGTCATTGTCGTGGATCGTTCCGCATCAATGTCTGCCAAAGATATGCAAGGCCGCACCCGACTCGATGAAGCGAAACGCCGCGTGAAGGATCGCATCCGCTCGTTGCCCGATCAGGTTGTGCTATCGCTCATTGCCTTCGACGCACGCCCCCATGTGCTGCTCTCACGCAGCCGCAACCGTCGTGAATGTCTGCGCTTGCTCGATGAACTCACTCCAACGCCTATCGAAGGCAAAACCGAGGCCGCGTTGAATGTCGCCAAACGTCTCGCCGATCTCGAATCACGTTCTCGTATCTGGCTGGCGGCAGATTCGAGCGTTGCGGATGCTGCGATTGATTCGATTCCCGTCGCAGTGCCCGAACCACTCAACGTCGGCATCACCGGCTTCCAAATCCGTCACAGTCCGCTCGCACGTGATCGTTACGAGGCCTTTGTCAAAGTCAGCACTGCCGCGAGCAACAAGGACAAGACCACTTCCACCCTCGAAATCACCATTGCCGGCCGCATCGCCCAACTGCGCGAGCTTGAACTCGCTCCCGGCGCTTCCTCTTCGCTCATCCTGCCGCTCGAAGGCGTGCGTGGTCAGCGCTTGGAGATGCGCTTGAAGACCGCAGGCGATTGTTTTGGCTGGGATGATGGCCTTGCGGCTCCACTGCCGAAAACAAAGCCGCTCACCGTCGCTTGGTTTGCTGAAAAGCCCGACCCCTTCACCGAACTCGCGCTCTCATCGCTCATTGAGGCCGGTCGCATCGAAATGAAAAAAGGCGATCCTGCCGCATGGCCGCCGAAGGAACAGCCTGATGTCTATGTCTTCGAAAACTGGCTGCCTAAAGAGTGGCCCACGGATCGTCCTGTGATCGCGCTCACACCTATGACCAACTCCGGCCCGTTGCGCACACGTCCGCTCAAGGGCCTGCCGCATGACAGCGTGCGTGCCGTGCAGCCCGATCATCCCGTGCTGTTTCGTGCCAGCAGCAGCCGCATCGCCGTCACACAGACCACCGTGCTCGATCTTCCCGCATCGCTAGAGCCGTTGTGGATTGCTGGCACAGAGCCGGTGCTCGCTGCGGGTGAATCCAGTGGCCAGCGCATCGTCGTCACCTCGTTCTCGCCCTCGCAGTCCGAACAACTCGCGCTGCTGCCATCGTTCCCGCTCATCCTCGGCAACGCACTTTACTGGTGCACCGAAAACAACGACGCACTCGCTGACATGCGCACCTTGCACACCGGCTCAATGCTCAATGCCAGCAGCCTCGTGCAATGGCATGCCTGGGATGGCAATGCATTCATTGAAACCTCCGATGATCCAGCCAATGGCCTGCTCTCGCTCAATCGTATTGGAGCTTGGGAAAACGGTGACCACAGTGGTGTCTGCGCTTTGATCTCCGATGCAGAAACCAATCTCCCTGCCCTGCCCGCCGATACTGTTCTTTCCAACCAGCCAGCAGCCCCTATCATCACCGCATCCGCCTTCAGCACCTGGCCGCAACTATTGATCTGGCTCGCACTCGCCTTGCTGTTGATTGAGAGTTTTCTATTTCATCGCAAAGCGGTGTATTGAAACTTATTCACAGGCAACGCGTTTATTCACAGCTTTTGGTGGTCGAAAAATCCCACATCTTGCTTCGGAACCCTTAACTAAGCCCAAGATAAGGGAAAAATGACCTTCGTTCTTGCGGGCATGGGGCATGGAATGGTTCAATCCATCTCAGCACTCCTTTTTTCCGGCATTCGTCATTCCGCCTTCGCCATTCGACCTTTTTCATCATGTATCTCAAGAGCCTCACCCTTCACGGCTTCAAGTCCTTCGCGGACAAGACCCACTTTGAATTCCACAAAGGCGTCACGGGCATTGTCGGTCCGAATGGCTGCGGCAAATCGAACGTGGTCGATGCCATCCGCTGGGTGCTCGGTGAAACCTCTGCCAAAGCATTGCGTGGCGATGAAATGGCCGACGTCATCTTCAATGGAACCGATAAGCGCAAACCTGTGGGCCTTGCCGAAGTCACGCTCACCATGGCGGACTGCGAGGAATCGCTGAAGGTCGATTTCAATGAAGTCGCACTGACACGCCGCGTATTCCGCGATGGTCGCAGCGAATACCGCCTCAACAACACGGTCTGCAGACTCAAAGACATTCACGATCTCATCGCCGGCACCGGCATCGGTCGTGCCGCTTACTCGATCATGGCGCAGGGCCAGATCGACATGCTGCTCAGTTCGAAGCCCGAAGATCGACGCACCGTCTTTGAAGAAGCTGCTGGCATCACTAAGTTCAAATCACAGAAGCGGGAAGCGCTGCGCAAACTTGAATACACCGAAGCCAATCTGCTTCGCGTCGCCGACATCGTCGCTGAAGTGAAGCGTCAGATGGGCACCTTGCAGCGTCAGGCGGCCAAAGCACGCCGTTATCAGACTCTGCTCGAAGACACGCGTCTGCTCGACACCCACCTCGCGCATAAGCAATACACCGAGTTCAGCGGCGAGAAGTCCGAGTCAGAGAATCAGGTGCGCATGCTGGCAAACCAGATTGAGGAGCTGCAGCGCAAACTGCAAACCGCCGAAACGGAAGCCGCGCAAACGCGTGAAGCCTACCACGCTCTCGAATCCCAGATCAGCCAGGCACGCCAGCAGGCGCAGGAACTCCGCTCGCAGATGCAGAGCGCCGAAGGCCGCATCGGATTCAACAAGGAGCGCAGCGAGGAACTCGAGGGTCGCATCCGCCAGAACGAAGAACAGATCGCAGCCAACGAAGAACTACTCGATCAGGCCCGTCGCGATCTCGCGAATGCCGACGAGCAACTCCTCGCCATCACCAACAACATTCAGACACGCCAACTCGCGATGAACGAGCACGTCAGCGTGCATCAGAGCATCCTGCCTGAGCGTAGTCGCCTCGAAAGCGACCGCCGCAGTATTCGCGAATCGATTCGCCAATTCGAAGGCCAGATGGCCGCCAGTGAGGCGCGTGCGCAGTCCTTGAGCAATCAAATCTCCGCTGATCGTCAGCGTCACGAATCGCTCGCGCATGATCGTCAAACCGCCGCGCAGGCCCGTGAGTCCAGCCAGATCGAATACGACGAACTGCAACGCAACATCCAGGAACTCGAAGAAACGCGCAATCAACTCGACGAGAAGGCCAAGGATTGCGCTCGCGAGATCATCGAACGCCGTCGCCAGCGCGACGCGATGAACAACGAACTCAACGGTCTCCAGCGCAACCTCACCCAGCGCAAGTCACGCCTCGAAATTCTCGAACAACTGCTGCAAAAAGGCGAAGGCCTCTCCTCCGGCACGCAGAGCGTCCTCAGCGGCCTCGACAATCCCGAGGTTTATTCTACCGGCGTTCGCGGCCTGCTCGCCTCCAGCATCGAAGTCGATCCCGATTTCATCCCTGCGATCGAAGCCGCGCTCAAAGATCATTTGCAAGCGGTGCTGCTCACCGAGAGCGAACTCGCCGCGCAGATCATCGACCGCCTCACCGATCACAAAATGGGTCGTGCATCGCTCGTGCCGCATGATTTCTGCAACCTGCGCAACGCTGCGGATCGCGAACTCATGCCTGCTGGTGCCATCGCCTGGGCCACGGACAAAGTCCGCGTCAAAACCGGCGTGCAGAGCCTCATTGATCACCTGCTGCACAACGTGATTATCGTCGATGACCTGCACACCGCGCTGCGCATGAAGCGTGAGATGCCGCACCTCGCCATCGCCACGATGCGCGGCGAATTCATCTCCACCGACGGCATCATCAACGGCGGTGCCAGCAAGGAAGAAGGCTCTTCTACCCTGCGTCGCGAAGCCGAAGTACGCCAGCTCCGCACCGAGGTCGAAGCGCTCGAACTTCAGTTCATGGAGAAGGAAGACGCGGTGAAAACCGTCAGCGCCCAGCTCGAAGACATGCAGCGCGAGGAAGTTTCCCTCCGCGAGCAAAGTCAGCGTGCGCGTGAAGGTTTCTCGCAGTACCAAGGCAAGATCAGCGTCGTCCAGCGTGCGCTGCAACAAGCCACCGCGAAGCTTGAAAGCGTCGAGTGGGACCAGAACCAGATTCAGGAGCGCATCGGCGGCTCCGAGAGCCAGATCAATCAACTCCGTGAGGCTGCGGCCATCGCACAGGAGCAGCTTGAGTCCTCCCGCGTTCGTGAAGGCGAGCTCGAACTCGAAATGGAGTCCTTCCTCCGTCGCGAACTCGAATCCAGCGAGCGCCTCAATGAACTCCGCACCGCACTCGCTCTTGAGCAGAGCGCGCTGCATTCCATCGAACGCCAAAAGGCACCGCTTGGTGTGCGCTTGCAGGAATTGCAGGCTGGCATGAATCGTTTCTCCGAAGAGATCAATACCTGGCGCGTCCGCATTCAGCAGAGCGATGCTGAAAACGCCCGCTTCCAAGAGCAAATCGAATCACAGCGCGGAGCCATCGCCGCCATCGAAGAACATCTGCAAGCCCGCACCGAGGAACGCGCCGGATTGTTCGAGCAGGTCAGCCAGCTCGAAACCCAGCTCACGCAGCTGCGTCAGAGCTACAACGGCCTCAACGAATCGCGTAACCGTGCTGAAGTCGCCCTCACCCGTGTCGATCTTCGCCTCGAAAACCTCATCAATCAGGTTCAAGAGCGCTACAGCTTCCACATCGAAGCCTTCGAGCCTGATTACCACGTTCTCATGGTCACCATTGAGGAGCAGAAAAAAGCCCGCAGTCGTGGCAAAAAGGCGGCCGCGAATGCCGCAGAAAATTCCGATTCGTCTGAAAGCACTGAAACAACTGTGTCTGAAGTTTCTGACCAAACAGAAGCCATTGAAGAACCTGAGGTCAAAGAAGTCCCCGCGATCTCCAACCGCGATGACGACGAAGACCTCGAAAACATCGTCATCCCTGGCGAAGAAGCACAGCCCGACTGGGCCTTCGTCATGGAGGTCGTCTATGAACTGCGCCAGAAGCTCGAAGGCATCGGCCCAGTCAATCTCGACGCCATTCAAGAGTTCGAAGAACTCGAAGAACGACACAACTTCCTCGACACGCAGCACAACGACCTCGTCAAATCGAAGGACGAACTGCTGCAGGTCATCGCGAAGATCAACGAGACCACGAAGACCATGTTCGTTGAGACATTCACGCAGGTGCGCGGCTTCTTCCACGACAACTTCCGCGAACTCTTTGGTGCGCAGGCAAAAGCCGACCTCATGCTCATCGACGAAGGCGACCCGCTGGAGTCCGGCATCGAAATCATCGCCAAACCGCCGGGCAAGAAGCTGCAAACCATCAGCCTCCTCTCCGGTGGTGAGCGCAGCATGACCGCCGTGGCACTGCTGTTCTCGATCTATCAGGTCAAACCCAGCCCTTTCTGCGTGTTGGATGAGTTGGACGCCCCGCTCGATGAAACCAACATCGGCCGCTTCCTCAAGATGCTCGACAAGTTCATCGACAACTCGCAATTCATCATCGTCACCCACAACAAACGTACCATGAGCCGCGCCGATGTGATCTACGGCGTGACGATGCAGGAATTCGGCATCAGCAAGCCTGTAGGCGTGCGCATGACGACCGAGGACACCCGTGGCACGACCAAATCCGTGGAGGAACTCCAGCTCGACGCTCCCGCCGACCGGCCACGCCTCGAAAGCATGGACGAACAGCAGGAACGTCTCACTGAGATCGAAGCGCAGGAAGAAGAGTCTCCGGCGGTGTTGGTGTAGGAGGGCGCCGCGTCAAAAGGTCAAGTGGGTCAAGGGTCGCGAACCTTGACTGCTTGACGCCTTGACCGTTGATAGGTCTTTTCTGCCATGAGTTTTACCATTGAGCGCTTCCAGTTTCATGTGCTACCGATGCATACGCGGTTTCCGTTTAAGTATGGCATCGCTAGCATGAGTGCACTGCCGCATTTGTTTGTGACGGTGAATTTGCTGGTAGATGGCAAGGCGGTGACCGGACTCGCGAGTGAAGGACTGCCGCCGAAGTGGTTCACGAAGAGCCCGGACACGCTATTCGAAGTAGATCTGGCCGAGATGATCGCGGTGATTCAGAATGCCTCTCGCATCGCACGACTGGCGGCGGAAAAGGCGACAGGGTTCTTCGCATGGTGGCAGAATCTGTATGCGGAGCAAACGAACTGGTCCCAGGTGAAGGCGGTGCCGCCACTGCTGGCGAATCTGGGCGTGAGTTTGATCGAGCGTGCGGTGCTTGATGGCCTATGCAAGGCACTGAGGCAGCCGCTGCATGCGGTGCTGCGCTCCGACGTGCTCGGCATTGATCTCGGAGCCGTGCGTGAGGAACTGCACGGCATGCGCGTGAGCGATGTCATCGCGCCACACCCGCTGAAACGCATATATGCGCGACACACGGTCGGTCTCGGTGATCCATTGACGGCGGCGGATGGTGCGCTGAATGACGGGCTGCCCTACACGCTGGAAGAAAACATTCGTGCGTACGGTCTGCGCTATTTCAAAATCAAAGTTTGCGGCAAACCTGAGACCGATCTGCCGCGTCTGCGTGAGATAACTCGTGTCATCAATGCCCATTGCCCAGATGGCTTTCATGCAACGCTGGATGGCAACGAGCAGTTCTACGATCTGGCTAGCTTCCGCGATTTTTATGCGACACTGAGCGCGGATACCGCGCTCGCGCCGTTGTTCCGCAGCCTGCTACTCATCGAACAGCCGCTGCATCGCTCCAAAGCGTTGAACGAAGCCGTTGGCGATGGGCTGGGCATGATCATTGACGAAAGCGACGGCTCTATGGCCGATCTGCCACGTGCGCTAGATCTTGGCTATCGCGGCACGAGCCACAAGAACTGCAAAGGCATCGTCAAAGGCCTCGCCAATGCCGCCTTGCTAAAAAAACGCGCTGCAAGCATCCCCGGCGGGCCGATCTTGAGTGGCGAAGATCTCGCGAACGCAGGACCGGTGGCCTTGCTTCAAGACTTGAGTGTCATGGCCCTGCTCGGCATCACCCATGTGGAACGCAACGGCCATCATTATTTCCGTGGTCTGAGCATGCACTCATCCAAAACGCAAGATGCGATGATTGAGCAGCATGCCGACTTGTATCAACGCCACGCCAAAGGTTTTGCAACACTGCGCATCGAGAGCGGATCACTCGATTTGCAAAGCGTGAATGCCGCACCCTTTGGCTGCAGCATCACGCTGGATGTGACTCAATTCGAGCCGCTGAATGACTGGATCAAGCGGGGTGGGATGGGGGAACTATAGCAAAGACGAAGCGGTGGATACCGGCGAGGTCGGGAGCGGTGGTAGTGTTGAGATAGCCGAGTTCCGTGCAGCGACTGGCAACGGGAGCGCCCTGATCGTTACCGACTTCGAGGGCGATGAGGGCGTTTGAATTGAAATGCGGCAGGGCGTCGGTGAGGAAGCGTTCGATAATGCGGAGGCCGTCGGGGCCACCGTCGAGGGCGAGAACAGGGTCGCGTTTGACTTCGGGACTGAGGGTTTGGATTTCGGCGCTAGGGATGTAGGGGAGGTTGGCGACGATGAGATCGAAGGTGCCGGAGATTTTTTCAAAGAGATCGCTGCGCAGAAGTTTTATATTTGCGCTGAGACGTGAGGCATTGAGGCGGGCGAGGTCGAGGGCGTCTTCGCTGATATCGGCGAGGATGATTTCACTCAAGGGCCAGGCTTTGGCGAGGCTGAGACCGATGCAGCCGGAGCCGGTGGCCATGTCGAGCACTCGCGCCGGTGGTGTGGCGATTTTTTTGAGGATGAGTTCGACGAGGGTTTCGGTTTCAGGTCGCGGGATGAGAGCGCGGTGGTCGCTGATGAATTCGTGGCCGCAAAATTCGACGGTGCCGAGGAGATGCTGCAAGGGTTCGCCTTCACCACGACGGCGGAGAAGTTCGCGCAGGGTGACCAGATCGGCTTCAGGAACGGTTTCATTGAAGCGGAGGTAGAGATCGAGCCGACGGCAGCCGAGGACGTGGGCGAGGAGATGCTCCATGTTGAGGCGGGCTTCCTCGATCTTGCGTTTCTCCAAGTATGCAGTGCCGGACTGGATGATTTCGAGGAGCTGTTTCATGAATGACTGAAGAGTTTAACCACTGATCTCCACTAATGGGACACTGCTGGTTGGATCAAGCCGGATTCGGTGATGATTTGATGGATGCGTTGATCGTGTGACTCAACAGGGATGGAATCGACGATCTGAAGACCGAAGGCGATAGCAATGCGTTTGGCGCGGCAGGTGGGATTGGCGAGAAGGCGGTCATAATAGCCGCCGCCGCGGCCGAGACGTGAGCCATCGCGGGTGAAAGCAAGGCCGGGGATGAGGATGATGTCGAGCGCTGAGATATCGAGGCGTGGGCAATGGGGTTTTGGTTCCCATGCGTTCATTGAACCGCGTTGCAGATCATCGAGGCCGTTAATCTGGCGTGGCATCAGTGCTGAGCTTTCGATTTGGAAAAAGCATGAGCGGACTCCTTGCGTGTTGAGTGCGGGGAGAAGATGCGGAAGGAGGTCGGGTTCACCTTTGAGGCCACCGAAGAGGGCGATGGTGGTGCCTGGGGGCCACGCAGCGGCGAGACGCGAAATATTTTCGGCGATCTGCTGGCTGGCGCTTGCGATGAAGGCAGGATCGAGGGCACGAAGGCGTTCGCGCAGGTGCTGGCGAAGCGTGGGTTTGTCTTGCATGCGCTGCTTTAATGCGGGCAGGAGTGCACGCGCTCCCTTCTCAGAGCAGTTCAGGTTTTTGCAGGAGATCGGCGACGCGTTTGAGAAGACGGCCGGCTCCGCCGCCGTCGAGGACGCGGTGGTCGAAGCTGAGGGTGAGTTCGGCTTCGGTGACAGGGATGAACTGCTGTACTTCCTCGCTCCAATGGGGGACTTTGCTGCCGGCACCGAGGCCGAGAACGAGGTTTTGCTCGGGCAAAGGAATGGGCGTGGCCCAGACGATGCCGAAGGTGCCGAAGTTGGTGACGGTGGCGATGCCGGGACGATTGACGTCGTTGGGAAGGCGGCGGGCGCGGGCCTGCTCGACGAGTTTGTTGTAGGTGGGCACCAGTTTGACGAGCGGAGTCTTTTCGACTTCGCGCAGCGTGGGGACCATGACGCCGTCATCGACTTCGACAGCGAAGCCGATGTCGATGGCGAGAGGATGCACGATGCGATTGCCGACAAGGCGTCCAGCGAAGGCGGTGTTTTCAGCCAGAGCTAGGGCAAGAGCGCGAATGACGTAGAGCGCGGGACCGGGTTTGGGATCGGCTTTTTTGCGATGCGCGAGCAATGCATCAAGCATGACGGGACTGCCGACGGTGGCGAGAGGTCGTGCCCAACTGCGGCGCATGCTATCAGCAACAGCGATGCGCATGGGCGAGGCGGGCGTCATGCGATGTTGTTCAAGGGCGCGAAGAAAGGCTTCAAAGTCTTCGACAGTGACGCGGCCACCAGCGCCGGTGCCTGGAACGCCGGCAAGGTCGGAGGCGTTCAATCCAAGTTCGAGCATGCGGGCGCGCATGCGTGGGGAGATGTAGCTGGCTCCTGTTGCACCAGCGGGAACGGGCAGACCGCCAACGACAGGTTCAACAGTGGGCTGACGTGTGGAAATGACGTCGTTGTCGCTGGTCTTGAAGTGGAGGTTTTCGACTTCTTCGCTGCCGCTGGTGCTAGTGCGCGGGGCTGGTGAAGCAGGTTTGGATTCTTCACTGAAGCCGAGGGACTGGGCGTCTGCATCGGTGATTTCAAACGCGGCGAGCGTGGAGCCGACGGCGTAGCTGGTCTGCGTGGTGGCGACGATCTGGCCGGTCTTGCCAGCGCAAGGTGCGGTGACGGCCATGGTGGCTTTGTTGGTCTCGACCTCAAAGAGATCGCAGCCAGCCTCGACGGTGCGCCCAGGTTCAACAAGGATGCGAATAATGGTGGCTTCGGCGATGGATTCGCCAAGCTGGGGCATCAGGATGGGGATGGTGGGCATCTCGAGAATGTTGAATGACGAATGACAGAATGACGAATGCCAAATTTAATAGCGCAGCAGGCGGCGGAGGGCGGCGGCGATGGTGGCGGTGGTGGGACGATGCGATTTCCAGAGGTTCGGATGATACGGGATCGGGGTGTCCTTGGAGTTCAAACGCATGGGCGGGGCGTCGAGCAGATGGAAGCCTTCGCTGCTGACGCGGGCGATGATTTCAGCGGTAACGCCGCCCCAAGGAAACGCTTCACCGAGAGCAAGCAGACGACCGGTGCGGGCGACGGAGGCGAGGATGGTGTCGGTATCCATGGGCTTCACGGAACGGAGATCGACGACTTCGATTTGATAACCGTCGAGCTGAAGTTCTTCCGCAGCACGCAGGGCTTCGTGCACCATGGCGCTGTAAGTGACGATGGTGGCGTGACGACCTGGGCGTGCGATGCGTGCTTTGCCGATGGGCAGGCTGCGTTCGCCAATTTGATCGGCCTTGAGATGGTAGTAGAGGAACTTGTGCTCGCAGTAGATGACGGGGTCGTTCAGCGTGACGCTGTCGAGCAACATCCAGTAGGCGTCTTCAACGGTGGCGGGCGTGACGATGACGAGGCCGGGATAATGCGCGTAGATGGCCTCCATCGACTGGCTGTGAAACGGTCCGCTGCCCGCCGTGCCACCAGAGGGCATGCGAATGGTGATGGGGCACGGCACATTCGTGCGCCAGTAGAGCGTGGCGGCCTGATTGATGATCTGATTGAAGCCGACGGAGGAAAAGTCGGCGAACTGCATTTCGATGATGGGCCGGGCACCTTCCACGGCGGCACCGACGGCCATGCCGATCATGGCGTCTTCGCTGATGGGCGAATCGAAGACGCGGCCAGGAAATTCTTTGCTGAGATTCTTGGTGGCCTTGAAGGCACCGCCGAAGGTGGCGATGTCCTGACCGTAGAGGAACACGGCGGGATCATGGCGCAGGGCCTCGTATTGCGCCTCACGAATGGCTTCGAGGTAGGTGATGCTCATGCCTCGTGCTGACCCTCCACAAGATCAGCGCTGGAAAGGGCCTGCCAGTTTTCTTTGAAGGGATCAGGGGTGGGCTCTTTGGACACTTTGGAAAAGGTTTGATCGACGTTGCGGCGGACTTCCTCGTGCAGTTCGCGGATTTCAGCCTCATTCATCCAGCCGTGGTCGAGAGTGAACTGCTCGGCAACGGCGAGGCAGTCGCGGGCGGCGGGATCTTTGCGTGCTTTGTCTGGAACGTAGGAGGCGTCATCGTGTTCGCCATGACCGGCGAGGCGCAGCAGCGATCCCACGATCATCTGCGGTCCGCCGCCGACACGCGCACGAGCGGTGGCGGCACGGAATACTTTGAGGCAGGCGGCAAGATCGGTGGCATCCACAGCCACGCCTTCGACACCATAACCTGCCGCACGATCGACGAGATTCGCGCAGGCATACTGACGCGTGTTTGGCGTGGAGTAGGCGTATTGATTGTTCGCGACGCTGACGATGATGGGCAGCCGCTCTACTGCGGCCATGTTCAGACCTTCATGGAAAGCACCAGTGGAGGTGCCGCCGTCGCCAATGCTGGTGGCACCGATGCTGTCCTTCAAAGTTCCTGCCAGACGACGAGCGAACAAACCGCCGGCCACGACCGCCAACATGCTGCCGAGATGGCTGATCATGGCCATGTGGCCTTCCTTCGGACGCCCGCGATGGATGTTGCCATCACGTCCACGCATCGGACCGGTGACAGCGCCGAGGTAAGTGCGCACGGTGTCGATAATCGGTTCGCCGAAGGCAATGCGCCCGGCCTGATCACGAATCAGCGGGCCGTAGATGTCTCTGCCTTTGCGCAATTGCACACCCAGAGCGGCACTGAACGCCTCCTGGCCTTTGCCAAGGTAAACACCGCCCACGATGCGCCCCCCGGCCCGATAGAGCGACCCGAGCTTTTCCTCCAGCACGCGTGACAGCAGCATGTGCTGGTAGGTGAGGAGGAATTGATCGCGAAAATCGGCCGTCAGGTCGGTTTCGCTGCATGTGGTCGTTTCGGCGAGAGACACGGAGAGCACTAGGTACCAAGCGCGGCAGACTCGTCAACTTTGGCACCACAAGGAAATCCTGCCAAAGGACAGAATTCATGGTGCCGACGGCATCCAATCCGCTTTAAACAGGGCGGGGTCTTTTGAAGATTTTTCCCGCGAGACAAAGACTTTATAACAATTTGTTTGAAATTTTGATAACAGAAGGCAAATTTTATAAACTCACCTGAAATTTTTAGAAACCTATGGAGTCTCTCATTGCCACCGCCGCCGCCGATCCCGCTTTCGCTGGCTTCCAAGTGCAAAGCTATGGAAGCCTGCTGCTGCCTGATTATCCGATCCGTTTTGGATTTCAGGTGGACATCGTGCCGACCAACTGCCCTTCGAGCATCCTCTTTGGCCTCGTCAGCCGTGATCCTGTGAACGGTGAGTCGGCCAAAACCAGCGGCTTTGCCGTGCGCGTGGACCTGGAAATGCGCGAGGTCTGGGATGTGCTGAATGGAAGCGGCCTCGTTGGCTGGGTGGAACATCCGCTCGGCCTTGCCGGTTTCACCGATGAAGAACCTCTGCTGCTCGGCTGGGAAATCGAATATCACGGCCATGCGTTGATTCCGAAGCTCGTCGTCGCCGACCAGCAGTGGCTCTATCCTGCCATTCAATGCCCGCATCCCATCGTCATCGAAACCATCGTTGGCTGGGCGGGCGAGTGGGAGCAGGATCCACGTGGCATCTTCCTGCACCCTGCGCTCTGGCGTGAATAAATCCCCGTGGCCTCATCCCACGAACCGGAAGCGATGGCCGCGTAACCAAGCTCCGGCTTGAATCCCGCCGCTTTTCCCGCTACCGGCTGGGAGCATGAAAAACACCGACAGTCGCATCCTCGTCACCGGCGGAGCCGGATTCATTGGCAGCGCCCTCGTTTGGGAGCTGAACCGACGTGGCTGCGAGAACATCGTCGTCTGCGACCGCCTCAGCACCGACGAGAAATGGAAGAACCTCGTCCCGCTCAAATTCGCCGACTATATCGACGGCAATGACCTTCTGCAGGCCGTGCAGCACTCGCCCGCCAAGCTCGGCCGCTTTGACCACGTCCTGCACCTCGGTGCCTGCTCCGCCACCACCGAGCGCGACGCCGATTACCTGATGCGGAACAATTACGAGTTCACCAAGCAGCTCTGCCAGTGGTCGCTCGCGAATCAAACGCGCTTTGTTTATGCCTCCTCCGCGGCCACTTACGGTGATGGTGCCCACGGCATGGACGATCAGATGCCCGACATCCATGCGCTTCGTCCACTGAACATGTACGGCTACTCGAAGCACCTCTTCGATCTCCACGCCAAACGCGAAGGCTGGCTGCCAAAGATCGTCGGCCTCAAGTACTTCAACGTCTATGGCCCCAACGAAGACCACAAGGCCGACATGCGCAGCCTCGTCCACAAAGCCTGCGGCCAGATCCTCGCCACCGGCAAGGTCCAGCTCTTCAAATCCCACCGCCCGGACTACAAAGACGGCGAGCAGATGCGCGACTTTCTCTATGTGAAGGACGCCATTCGCATGACCCTTCACCTCTCCGAAACCCCCAGTGCGGGCGGCCTCTTCAATCTCGGTTCTGGCGAGGCCCACACTTGGATCGAACTCGCCACCGCCATCTTCACCGCCCTCGGCAAGCAGCCGAACATCGAGTTCATCGACATGCCCGAGCACCTGCAATCGAAGTACCAATACTACACCTGCGCCGACATCGCCAAACTCCGCGCCTCCGGCTTCCAGACCGAAATCACCCCTCTCGCCGAAGCCGTACGCGACTATGTGCAACGCTATCTTGTGCCGGATCGCCGACTCGGCGACGAAGCCGCATAAGGCGGTATTTGCAAAGGTGCCCGGTTCACGCTAAACACCCGGCCCCATGTCCGCCCCTACCAACCGCATCGACGCCCGTTTTGCCCAGCTTCGCACCACGCAGAAGAAGGCATTCGTCGCCTACGTCTGCGCCGGTGATCCCACGCTCGATGCCACCATCGACATCGTGCTCGCGCTGGAACGCGCCGGAGCCGACATCGTCGAGCTAGGCGTGCCATTTTCCGACCCGCTGGCCGATGGCGTCGTCAATCAAATGGCCGCCGACCGTGCCCTGAAAGCCGGAGCCTCAACGCCACTCGTGCTGGAAATGATCAAAAAGCTGCGCACGAAGTCCCAGGTGCCGCTGGTCTTGTTCACTTACCTTAATCCCGTCTACACCTACGGTTACGAGCGCTTCCACATCGACGCTGCCGCCGCTGGAGCCGATGGCGTGCTCGTCCTCGACCTTCCACCCGATGAAGCGGCCCAAAACGCCGAATTGAAGCCCACGGCGGAACTGAGGCATATTCAACTCATTGCACCGACTTCCCCTGCTGATCGCATCGCTAGCATCGCCAAAAGCGCTGAGGGCTTTGTCTATTATGTTTCTCGCCTCGGTGTCACTGGAGCACAGGCAAAGATCGCCACCGGCATCGCAGAACAAGTCGCCATCATCAAAGCTGCCACCGACGTGCCGGTCTGCGTCGGTTTCGGTGTCTCCAATCCTGAACAAGCCGCCGAAATCGCCAGCAAGGCCGATGGCGTCGTCGTCGGCAGCGCCATCGTCAAACTTATCGAGCAACATGGCTCCAGCACCGATTGCGCCGCGAAGGTCGAAGCCTTCGTCAAGCCACTCGTTGATGCCGTTCACGCACTCTAATTACTCATGACTCTGCAATTCACTAAAATGAACGGTGCCGGCAATGACTTCGTCATGCTGGACAATCGCAACCTCAGCCTCGGACTGACCAAAGACCAGATCGAGAAGCTCTGTGACCGCCATCGTGGCATCGGCGCTGATGGTTTGTTGTGCGTCGAGCCTGCGAATGAAGGCGGTGACTTCAAGATGCGCTACTACAACGCCGACGGCGGCGAAGCCGAGATGTGCGGCAATGGAGCACGTTGTTTTGGCCGCTTTGTGAATCACCTGCACGGCGACAAGCTCACAAAGATCAACTTCGAGACACTCGCGGGCATGATCAGCGCTGAATTTGAAGGTAGTCAGGTGCGCATCAACATGAGCGCTCCGCATGGTCTGAATCTCGCGCAGAAGCTACACGTCGCAGGCACCGAATTGACCGTCCATAGCGTCAATACTGGCGTGCCACATGCCGTGGTCTTTGTCGATGACCTCGAAACCGTCCCCGTATGCGAATGGGGTGCTGGATTGCGCTACCACGAGGCCTTCAAACCCAAGGGTACCAACGCCAACTTTGCCAAAGTTATCGCCCCCGGCAGCATTTCCATCCGCACCTATGAACGTGGTGTTGAAGACGAGACCCTAGCCTGCGGCACCGGCATGGTCGCCTGCGCCTTGATTCATCACGAACTTACCGGTGCTCAAAGCCCTGTCTCCGTCCTCGTCAAAGGCGGCGACACGCTCAAAGTCGGCTTTGAAGAGCCTCACAAGTCCGAGTACACCAATGTAACCCTCTTCGGGCCCGCAGATTTCGTTTTCCAAGGCACCGTTCAACTCTAAGCTACACGCCCTTCGCATCCCATGTTCGCCGGAACCCACACTGCCATCGTCACCCCTTTTCGTAACGGCCAAATTGATGAGGCCGCGCTCAAATCGCTCGTCGATTTCCAGTTCGACAACGGCGTGACAGGCATCGTCCCCTGCGGCACCACGGGCGAATCACCCACGTTGGATCACGAAGAGCACTCACGCGTTGTAAAACTCAGCGTCGAGTTCGCCAAAGGTCGTGGCGTTGTCATGGCAGGCACAGGATCAAATTCAACTCGTGAAGCCATCGAGCTCACACAAGAAGCCGAGGCCGCTGGTGCCACCGCTTCGCTCCAAGTCGCACCGTATTATAACAAGCCGACTCCCGAAGGCCTGTATCAGCATTTCAAGGCCATTGCAGACAACACCAAGCTAGCGCTGATGCTTTACAGCATCCCCGGACGCTGCGGCATCGAGATCGGTCTCGATGTGCTCATACGCCTCGCCGAAAATTGCCCGAATATCCGCTCCATTAAGGAAGCTGGTGGCAATCCTGAACGCGTCAGCCAAATGAAGCAGGTTTTGCCGGCTGATTTCGAGATCATGTCCGGCGATGACGGCCTAACCCTGCCATTCATGTCCGTCGGCGGTGTCGGTATTGTCAGCGTGGCCTCAAACCTGATCCCGAAACCGATCAGCGAGATGGTCCAACTCACCCTCAAAGGCGATTACGCTGCCGCTTTGAAGATCCACACCCGTTACTACCCTCTTTTCGCGGCATTCCTCAAACTCGCCACCAACCCAATCCCGATCAAAACCGCGATGGCGTTGGCTGGTCACTGCACCGACGAACTGCGCCTGCCGCTGGTGGGCATGGAACAGGCCAAGATTGAGGAACTCAAGGCAACGCTGAAGAATCTGGGCATCATCGGGTAGCCACTGGACAGTTTGCTCCGCATGCGCATCAATGGCGCATGCGGGTTCTTCAGTTCACCAGCCTCCTTTTGCTTCTGGGACTCTCCAGTTGCACCTATTTCATCGGCAAAGCCGCTGGCTGGGGGCTTTTCTCCAAAACATCGGCGCAAGACAACCGCCTTGGCGAAGCCAAGGTGATCGGCGTGATCGAAATGGTCAATCCCGAGCAGAACTATGTGCTCATCAACTGTGAGCAGCGACTGAACATTCCCGCAGGCACGGAAATCGTTTCGCAATGCGCCGACGGTTCCAAAACAAAACTCAAAGTGACGCCTGAGCGTAAAGGGAACTACATCACGGCAGACATCACTGAAGGTGTACCACAACTTCGCGATCTGGTGTTATACAAGATCAAACCGGGGCAAGTCCCAGCCCCTGCTCCGGGTTCAACCACCGCAGGAGGTACTATCGTACCACTGACACCGGTCATGCAAGCAGATGTGATTCCACCTTTAGACGCGCCTTTTCAACCGCTGGCACCGGTCAAGCCTGTACTTGCTCCTGCCCCACCGCCGGAGCTCAAGGCACCGACCACTCCAATGCCTGCGCCTGAACCAGAGCCAGACCTCAGCAAGCTGCCGCCTGTCGTCCGATGATTTCTGAAAACGCAGCGCTTGAGCGTATCCTGGCAGCAGTGGCGCCGATGCAGACCATCCCTGAGGAATTGTTTGAAGCTCTGGATCGTTATGCAGCAGAGAACATCACCGCGACAGTGCCGATTCCGGCCTTCGATCAATCTTCGATGGATGGCTACGCGCTCATCGCTGCGGAAAGCCAGAGCAAAACGGCATTGCGAATCATTGGCGAGCAACCCGCAGGTTTGGATCGAAGATTAACGCTCACGCCAGAATCAGCGATCCGAATTTTTACCGGTGCGCCGATCCCAACTGGTGCCGATGCAGTGATCATGCAGGAAGATGTGCAGCGCGAGGGCGATAACATCGTCTGCCTAGAACCAGTGATTGCGCGTGAAAACATTCGGCAAGCAGGCGCAGACTTGTGCCAGGGCCAGATCGTGATGCGAGCGGGAGAAAAAATCACGCCTGAGCGACTGGCAGTGCTGGCATCGCAGGGCTTGGAGAAAATCCAAGTGCATGCGCTACCGCGCGTGGCGGTGCTGAGCACGGGAGATGAACTCGTGCAGCCCGGCGCAGGTCCATTGCAAGCAGGACAGATTTACAACACCAACGGCCTCATGCTTCGTGGAATGCTGGCTCGTCTGGGCATCCGCGAGAGCAAGCAGGTGCATTGCCGTGATGATTTGCAGACCACCATCGAAACGTTGAAGCGTTTGATGGATGAAAACGATGTCGTACTGCTCAGCGGCGGCGTTTCCGTCGGAGATCACGATCAGATCAAGCCTGCGCTGCAACAACTCGATATCGAACCTGATCTCTGGCGGGTGAAAGTGAAGCCTGGGAAGCCATTTCTCTATGCTTCGCGCCATGAGCCGCACACGACCCATATTTTCGGACTGCCCGGCAATCCGGTGTCGTCTTTCGTGACCTTCCTGCTGTTTGTGCGTCCTGCGCTGCTCAAGATGATGGGAGCAACAGATCAGGCCCTAGTGCCGCGTTTCGTGCCTGTCGTGGCTGGAACCACGCTCGAAAATCCCGGTGATCGCCCACATTACCTACGTGGCACACTCGCGAACGACCAATTCATGCCCTTCGGAATGCAACAGAGTCATGCCTTGCTGTCTTTGAGCCGTGCGGAGGCGCTGTTACGTCTTGATGCCGGTCAAACGCTTCAAGCAGGCGACGCGGCGCAGGCGTGGTTGCTGGATTGATTGGTTGCGCACTCAACGAGGCCATTCATTCTGCTTAATCTCACATGGAACACGTTCTCGTCATCACCCGCCGTCTTTTCGATGATCTCGGCAGCTTTCAAGGCTTCCAATCCGATGCCCCGCGCTATTTGCATGCGATGCTGGCCCCTGGAGCCAATTTTTTTATGGAGCGTCCTGCGGCGGAAAAAGATCCCACGCACAAGCAACTCATCCCCTACACGATCTTCCATCACGCGGGCCGTTATGTGAGCTACACACGCGGCGGCAGTTCAGGAGAGAAGCGACTCGTGGCGAAACGCTCCATCGGCATCGGTGGCCACATCAATCCCGTCGATGCCAGCCAAGATGGTCTCGGCGAGACCATGTATTACAATGGCGTCGAGCGTGAAATGGCCGAGGAACTCGTGATCGGTGGCACACACACTCAAAAGGTCATCGGTTTGATCAACGACGATGCGACAGAGGTCGGCAGTGTGCACCTAGGCGTCGTGCATTTCTTTGATCTCAGCAGTGATGACGTGAAATCGAACGAGGATGCCATTCAGGATCTGCGCTTCCACACATTGGAGGAACTGCATGCCATGCGTGACCAGCTTGAAACATGGTCACAGATCTGCGTGGACCACCTCTGGAGCGTTCAAAAATAACTGAAATCAACCGCTCGGGAAGAAATGCTTGTCTGTTTGCGCAACGAGTGGTTTCCTTCCCCTTAATGGAAGAATCACCCCTCAGCGCCGCAGCGGCTCCCATCGCTTCGCTGATCCAACCACCCGCGCCCAACAGCAGTGCTGCTGAGGATCGCATCCTCGTGGACCGGGCGCAAGCAGGTGACACCAAGGCTTTCGATGATCTTGTGCGCAAATACACGCCCAAGCTCTACGGCCTCATTTACAACATGACCTCGAACCGCGAGGACACCGCTGACCTGCTGCAGGATGTGTTTGCCAAAGCCTACCGCTCCATCAAGCGCTTCATGGGCAAGTCTTCGTTCTACACATGGATCTACTCCATCGCGGTGAACATGAGTTTGAATTTTCTTAAGAAGCGTGGTCGCCATCACAAGGTGAGTCTTGACGATGTAGATACCGGTATCGAGAACGATCCCGAGTTCATTCGTGTGACCACAGCCAACACCGGCACGCTGCGTGAAGTGAACATCCATGAACTGCAAAAAAGGTTGAACGCAGCCATGATGAAACTGTCCGAAGATCACCGCACGGTGGTGACTCTTTACGATGTTCAGGGTCTCCAACATGCCGAAATCAGCAAGATATTAGGAGTCTCGGAAGGGACGGTCAGATCCAGATTGTTTTACGCCCATCGCCTGCTCCAGACTTATCTTGAAGATTTTGTGAAATAAAGCCGCCCCATTCACGAAATTAACACCGACATAACCCACAGAACGCCATGAGTGAGTTTGAAGATATCCAGCGCCTGATCCGATTGAAGAGGTTTGAACAGCCTAGTGAAGGGTTCACCGAAGATTTCCTCCAGCAGTTCCATCAGCGCCAGCGTGCGGAAATGCTGAAACAATCGTCTCTGGAGTTGTTCTGGGAACGCGCCACCACTTGGTGGGGTAACTTACTCGTGCTTAAGTGGGGTATGGCGCTGGCAACAGTCGCCGTTTGCGCCTCTGGCCTATGGATGTTTTCTCAGATTGGTAATCAAGCAGCACCAGCTCTAACTTCTATACCAGCAGTTGCGCCAACATTCCCCGAGAAACCCTTTATTCCAAAAATGGATCTCAGTGACCTCCCGTTGGCAAACATGGCCGATCGGGGCACCGCCAAACTTGATGATGCGCTGGTGCGC
This sequence comes from Verrucomicrobiaceae bacterium, assembly GCA_947466075.1. Classification (GTDB taxonomy): domain Bacteria; phylum Verrucomicrobiota; class Verrucomicrobiia; order Verrucomicrobiales; family Verrucomicrobiaceae; genus Prosthecobacter. The sequence goes on along the minus strand of CANIBP010000029.1, from coordinate 17,804 downwards.
AAACATCTCGAAGTGCGCTCATCTCTGGAAGGCAATGTCTCCCCCTTGCCTGCTAGCGGTTGGCAGAAGGCCCCCGGCCTTAAGGATCTAACACCTGCCACAGCACATGGCACTGAAGAAGGAGCCGGCAAGTAATTCTGCCGCCCTCAATCTCAACCACGGGTGATCATGACCCGCTGTTGAAACTTCCCTTTGCCAGCAGGTCGGACCCGGCGTAAAAAGTACTCCGTTCATGGTCAACCGCCCTGACATCTGCCAAAAAATCCGAATTAGCATCGGACTCCTCTGCGCCTGACGCAGCCGAGGGAGTCCGTTGGTTTGATCCATGCCTGCGCTTAAAGCGCTCCCGGCATCCGGCGTCCCGGAACCTTTGGCAATCGCCATCCGGCCTGTTTTCTCATTGCATACCCCTTCCACCCTCTCCATTTCCATACTCACATGTCTCCAGTTACCATCTATGACACCACCCTGCGTGACGGCACGCAAGGCACCGGCATCTCCTTCAGCACCCTCGATAAAATCCGCGTCGCCGAAAAGCTCGACGACTTCGGTGTGCATTACATCGAAGGCGGTTGGCCCGGTTCGAACCCCAAGGACGCAGCCTTTTTTGAAGAAGCCGCCAAGCGCACCTGGAAAACCGCGAAGATCACCGCCTTCGGCATGACCCGACGCGGTAAAATGAAAGTCGAAGACGATCCGCAGGTCAAAATGCTGCTCGATGCCAAAACGCCTACTGTCACCGTCGTCGGTAAAACGTGGGCACTGCATGTCACTGAAGTCTTTCAGGTCAGTCTGGAAGAAAACCTCGCCATGATCGCCGACACGGTCACCTACTTGAAAAAGCATGGCCGTGAGGTGCTCTACGATGCCGAGCACTTCTTCGACAGCTTCAAGGAAGACCCAGAATACTCGCTTAAAACCGTCAAAGCCGCTCAGGATGCGGGAGCTGATCTCATCGTGCTCTGCGAAACCAATGGCGGCGCATTGCCCGAGTTCGTCGAAGACACCACACGCAAGGTCATCGCGCATCTCGGCCGCCCTGTGGGCATCCACACACACAATGACGGTGGTGTCGGTGTCGCCAATGCACTCGCTGCCGTGCGTGCTGGAGCTTGCCAGGTGCAGGGCACCATCAACGGCTACGGCGAACGTGTGGGGAACTGCAACCTCACCACCATCATGCCCGCGCTCCAGCTCAAGATGGGCGTCGAACTTGGCCTCGACCTCACGCTTCTGCGCGAACTCGCCCACTTTGTCGATGAACTCGCCAACGTGCCGCATGATATCCGTGCGCCTTATGTCGGTCTCGCCGCATTCACGCACAAAGGCGGCCTGCATGTGCATGCCGTGCAGAAACTTGCTCGCACCTACGAGCACGTCGATCCTGCACTCGTCGGCAACCAGCGCATCATCAGCATCTCGGACATGTCCGGCCAGTCGAACGTGCACGTGAAAGCCGAGGGCATGGGCTTCAAATTCGCCAAAGGCGATCCCAAGGTTCAGTCCATCCTTGCCGAGGTCAAACGCCTCGAAAGCGAGGGCTGCGAATTTGAAGCTGCTGAGGCTTCGTTCGAAATGCTCATCCGCAAGCAACTCGGCCAATACCAGCCACTGTTCGACCTCATCGAATATCATTCCACGCATCGTTTCCGTGGTGGCAATCACGGCTTCGAGACCTGCGAGGCCACCATCAAAATCGACGTCAACGGCTCGCCCGTTTACACCGTCGATGAAGGTGACGGTCCCGTGAATGCGCTGGACAACGCGCTACGCAAAGCCCTCACGCCGCTCTTTCCTAGGCTCAAGAACATGCGCCTCGCAGATTACAAGGTGCGCATCATCGACGGTGGTGCCGGCACCGCCGCAAAAACTCGCGTGCTCATCACCAGCACCGACGGCAACGCCACCTGGAGCACCGTCGGAGTGAGCTGCAACATCATCGACGCAAGCTGGAAGGCGCTCGTCGATGGCATCGAGTACTTCCTGCTCAAAAAAACGGCTTAAAGCGCTTTCAACCCCGCTGCCGCCAGAACTGCATTCAAGTCAGGCGGCAGCGGAGCTTTCACACTCAGTGGCTGACCTGAAGCGGGATGCTTCAGGCTCAGTTCATGCGCATGCAGGAACAAGCGTTTCGCATTGATTGTTTTGCGCAGTTTGCGGTTCAAATCGAACGAGCCATACACGTCATCGCCCACCAGCGGAAGCTGCCGTGAGGCAGCCTGCACACGAATTTGATGGGTCTTGCCGGTGATCAGTTCGACCTCGATTAGCACGACGCGATTCGCCGCATTGGTCTCAATCACACGATACTTCGCCTCTGCGTTCGGGCGTGTGCCATGCCGCACCGTGGTGCGAACCTGATGCTTGGCATGAGCCGTGATCAGATGATCCAGCCACACGCCTTCAGACTTCAAATTGCCGCCGCTGCACAGAGTGAGATATTTTTTCCGCACCTTCTCTGCTTCAAACGCCTCACGGCATGCGGCCGCAGTTTTTTCATCCTTGGCACCGAGCAGAACGCCCGAAGTGTCCTGATCGAGGCGATGCATTAGCCACACGTTGCCGACAGTTGTTTTGAAGCAGCGCCGATCATGATCATAACTGCCTTCAAAAGCCGCAGGCTGTGGTTTGGCGGCTTTCGGATTCGGATGCGAGAGCACGCCATGAGGTTTGTTCACCACGATGAGAAATCGATCCTCATGAAGGATGTCGCAGCGTGTCATGGCGGAAACGGGAGTCATTGGACGCTATACTTCTTTACCAGATAATCTTCCAAAGCCTCACGCCAGTGACGAACTTCGCCACCAATCAGGTTTTTCAGCTTCGAATTGCTCATCACCGTCATCAAAGGACGCTTTGCCTTCAATTGCACCAGTTCCGAGAGTTTGATGGGTTTCAAAGTGGTCGTTTTGACCGACAGACCAATCACGCTGGCGATTTGCAGCGCTACTTCCGCCCATGAATGCCAGGAAGCACTGCCACTGTTGCAGAGATGCCAAACTCCACTGGCATCAGCATGCATCAAGCGCTCAACCCACCCGCATATGTCGGCGTTGCTGGTAGGAACGGAAACTTTGTCTTCAACCGCACTCAGGTCAACCGTCTGCAAGGCACGCTGAATGATATTGTCGGGATGACTTGGCTTGTCGGGGCCAAATAGCCACGACACGCGCGCCACCAGCGCGCTGGGACTAGCTTGGAGCACTGCCAACTCACCGTCGCGTTTGGTACGGCCATAGACATTAATCGGCTGTGTCGAGTCATCCTCGTTCCATGGCTCATGTGGCTCACCACTGAACACATAATCGGTGCTGAAGTGAATCATGCGTGCACCACGTTTCTTACAGCATTCAGCGATGATTTGCGGTGCGATCACATTGATTACTTTGGCGGTCTCAGGATGCATTTCACAAACATCTGGGCTGGTCATACCCGCGGCATTGAGCAGCAGGTCAAACGGCTGGGCCGCCAGCTTGTCCGCGAGGGCTTCTGGCTGTTCGAAATCGAATTCGGCTCGTCCCCAACACACCGTTTTATAATTGGGAGCAAAATGGCGATACAGTGCGCGTCCCAGGCCACCATTGGCGCCAAGAATGAGAATGCGGGGACTGCGTGCTGCGGGCATGAGGCATGCTTGCCACGGCTCTCACGCTTGCAAAGGTAAAAGGCACGCCCATGATGCGCGCTCGGAAGATTTGATGAGTCATCAGCAGTCCAGAATTGTCATTATCGGAGCCGGCCTCGCGGGGCTGGCCTGCGCCCGCGTACTGGCAGCAGCAGGTCGCCAGTTCACGATTTTGGAAGCTTCCAATGCCGTGGGTGGACGAGTACGCACGGACGAAGTCGAAGGCTTCCTACTCGACCGTGGCTTCCAGGTTTTCCTGCCCGCGTATCCCGAGGCACGCCGCGTGCTGGACTATGATGAACTCGATCTACGACAGATTTACCGTGGTGCGGATGTGTTCGTGAAAAACCGTTTTCATCGCATGGCGGATCCACTGGCCCATCCGCTCACGGCGATGAAGAATTTCCGTGATGAAATCGTCACCCTGCGGGACAAATGGACCACACTGCTGCTCCGCAAGGAAGTCTTCGGTCTGCGCGGGCCACCGCGTGATCTTGGTGACATGGAGACGGAGGACTACCTGCGTGATTTCGGCTTCTCTGAAGGCATGATCGACAAATTTTTCCGCCCGTTCTTCGGTGGCGTGTTTTTGGAGAAGGATCTGCGCACCAGTGCCCGCATGCTGCTGTTCTTGTTCGCCATGTTCGACCGTGGTGGCAGCGCGCTGCCCGCTCGCGGCATGCAGTCGATTCCCGATCAACTCGCGATCGCACTGCCGCCTGGCAGCCTGCGCCTGAACGCACCGGTTTCAGGTGTGCGCGCCCGTGAAGTCACATTGGACACTGGTGAGGTGCTGCACGCGGATCATGTCATTGTCGCTGTGAGCGAAGAGGTGGCGTATCGCCTCCTGCCGCAAACCGGAACTCCTGCGCCTCTACTGCCAAGTCGTTCGACAACCTGCATGTACTTCGCCACGCATGACATGCCGCCAGGCGATCCAATTCTATATCTCGATGGCGATGGCCGCGGCCCAGTGAATAGCATCGCAGTGCTCTCGCGCATTTCACCGCATTATGCACCTCCAGGACAGCATCTCATCTCTGCTTCAATCTTGGGCGCACCGTCGAGCACTGAACTCGAACAAGTCGTACGCGATCAAATGCGGTCATGGTTTGGTGAAGCGGTCGTTGGCAATTGGCGCCATCTGCGCACTTACCAGATTCGGCATGCTCAGCCTGAAGCGCGGCAGTTGCGACTCGGTAACGGCCCGTTGACAGCCATGATGGAACCCGGTCTCTACCGCTGTGGTGACTGGTGCGAGGATGTCTCTATCAACGGCGCACTGCTCAGCGGCCGGAGGGCAGGAGCGGCGGTAATGAAAGCGTTGGGAGAACCGAACCAGGATTAGGAGTCGCAGGACTGGACTGCGTGGGCAACACAAACGGATTGATCGTTGGTGCTGCATTAATGAGCCGGACTTCCACTTTCGTGGGGCCAAATTTTTCAGGCGTTTTCTCACCAATCACTCGCAACTCCTGAGCCACCCCCTCTGCATCGGCCCGATTCTTGAGTTCCTTAACGATCACTGTGGTGAAACCGGGACCAGCCTGCACTTCAATTTTTCGTGCCGGCACCCCCATCTTCACATGGATGAGTTCCTCCCATGTGCTGGCATGTTGCAGGTCGGGCAGCATGATGAGTCCAGCCTTGTGAAACCGATCCTCTTCCTTCAAATCACGGACAGGTGTCGTGGGTGTGGCCGGTTTGCTCTGGCAGGCAGTTAGAATGACGATGGCGAGAAAAAAATAACGAGGGATCACAGTTTGAGGAAAGCTTTTTGCTTATACAGCCAGAAACAGATCAACCAAAGGACAAACAACACGCCACAGCGTTCGATCACTGGGGCCCACTGAGCAGGAAAGGCGGCGTCGGGAAGATGCTTTTGTAGATTTTCGCGAATCCAACCAGCACACAGGCTGTGCAGCAGATAAATCGTGATGCTGTTCATCCCAACGACCACCAGTGGAAACACCAACCGCCTCATGCCTGCGATCTCGACTAGCCAATGGAAAGTCGAAAGCAGAATGAGTACCCAACCACCACTGAGGATCGCCCATGACGGCGTCCAGATACGTTTCACCACCGGCAACAGGGTGAGATGATCCAATTTGGCACCCACTATCGGCAGCACCTTGAGATCGAGAGATGTCCCGACCAGCACCAGCACAAGGCCCGCGATCAACAACGTGGCGCACTTGCGCTTGTCCGAATGCGGGCTGCGCATGAGAAAATACCCCGTCAGCGCCCCGCCAAGCATCGTGGCGAGCGCAGGGATGAAGTTTAGCGTCTGGTATCCGCCTGGGTTGTATTGGAAGGCTGTCGCCTGCGGCAGCTTGTTCAAAAACACGCGGTCAAATGCCGCAGCGGCATTCGTGTGAATGTTCCAGTGGCCGGAAAAGCCCGGCAGAATGGCATTCTCCGTGCCTTTCATGCCCGCAATCGCCGTAAGATCCTGGGCTGAAGGCAATGGATGCTGGATGAAGAACCACGAATAGCCGACAAGGATCAGAATGATCCCCGAAACCATGTATTCCCAGCCCAGGCGTGAAAGTAAAAAGAGAAAGAAGTAACCGAGGCCGATCTGCGCGAGCACGTTAGTGAAAAGAAACACAGTATGCTTGTCCCCTGAATGCGTCGCCAGGATCAAGCCTAGCGCCACCAACATGATCGCGCGCGATAGCGCATGCCATGCCATTCCAAAGAACGACTGACCGTGCTCGCGCCGCTTCGCACACGAAAATGGCACGGCAATGCCAACCATGAACATGAAGCTCGGCTGAATCAGATCCCACAACGAGCAGCCCTGCCAGGCCTGATGCTCAAACTGCGGCTTGATGAAGTCCCACCACGAGCCCGGATTCGCCGCCGCCATCTGCACGATACCAAAGCCCGATGAGGCCATCAGCAGCATGATAAAGCCTCGAAAGGCGTCGAGGGAGAGAAGACGATTGGTGGTGGTCGGGTTCATGGCGGCATAGCAAACGCCGCTTGAGCCACAAGGCTTTCCAGCGACAGCAACGCATGGTGCTGCAGCCGCACGAAACGGGATTTGTCATGGTTGACGCCACAAGCAGGGTTAGTTGCAGCCAACGGGGGACGGCGAAGGCTCAACGTCATGCCGCCGCAGCCTGCATCTCTTTTCCCCAGCTTCCCGTCCGCTGACCAGCAACAGTATCAGGTGCAGATTCATCTGGCAGTCCAGCGCGTGCTCGGCAGTGGCTGCTTTATTCTGGGAGAGGAGGTGGCCGCCTTTGAAAGTGAGTTTGCCGCTTTCCTCGGCGTGAAACATGTCGTTGGGGTGGGCACTGGCACGGACGCGATTGAGTTGATGCTGCGGGCGCTGGAGATCGGCCCGGGCGACACGGTGATTGTGCCATCATTCGCACCGTCAGCAGTGGCTGCGGGCGTGATGCGTTGTGGTGCTGAACCGGTGTTTGCTGACGTTGAGGCAGACACGCTCACGCTTTGCCCAAAATCACTGGATGCCGTGCTGCGTTCGGCCGCAGGCCTGAATGTGAAAGCGGCGCTGGCGGTGCATCTGTGCGGACATCCAGCGGATTGGGAAACGTTGCAGTGCGTGGCTGACGAGCATGGAATCATTCTGCTCGAAGACTGCGCACAGGCTCACGGCGCACGATGGCATGGGAAAATGGCCGGATCGCTTGACAGAGCGGCTGGATTCAGCTTTTACCCGACGAAAAATCTAGCTGCGCTTGGTGATGCGGGTGCGGTGGCGACCAATGACGCTTATCTCGCAGAGCGTTTGCGTTTGATCCGTCAGTACGGCTGGCGGCAGCGTTACATCAGCGAAACCACGGGAGTGAACAGCCGGATGGATGAACTGCAGGCCGCCATTCTGCGAGCCAAACTGCCTTCCCTGCATGAAAGTGTGCATAGGAGAAGAAAACTGGCTGCACGCTATGACGAACGGCTGAACTCCATCGAGATGGTGGCCGGCCCCAAGGAGAGGACAGGCTGCGAGCATGCCTACCATCAGTACTTGGTGCGCAGCAAGCGAAGGGATGAACTGGTACTGCATCTCCGGCAGGCCGGAATTCCGGTGGCAGTGCCTTATCCAGCGCCGCTGCACTGGCAGCCAGCGTATGGCGGCACAGCGGTGCTGCCAGAAAGCGACCGGGCAGCCACTGAAATGGTTTCCCTGCCGCTGCACCCGCATCTGTCCGACGACGCGGTGGAGTTTGTGTGTGATGCCATTGAACGCCTGAATCATGCAACCTGCTGAATACCACACGCTAAGAGCTGTAGAGGATCAGCACTGGTGGTATGCGGTGCTGCACCGGCTGGTGTTGCGGGCACTGCTGGAAGGCGAAGTGCCAGCATATGGTCGTGTGCTGGATGCAGGCTGCGGCACTGGCGGCATGCTGGCTTTTTTGAGTGAACATCATTGGGGCGATTTGGATGGAATGGACGCGTCCGAAATGGCGGTGAGACACTGCCATGAACGTGGCCTGATGAACGTGCGGCTGGGCACGGTGCATGAACTGCCGTTTGCATCTGAGGTGTTCGACGCGGTTCTCAGCCTCGATGTGCTTTATCACGATGGCGTGGATGGCAACCGCGCACTGACGGAAATGGTCCGCGTGATGAAGCCCGGCGGACTGCTGGTGCTGAACCTGCCGGCATTTGAATGCTTGCGAGGAGCACATGATGCAGCGGTGTGTGGCGCTCGACGCTACAGGTCGTGTCATGTGCGGTCATTGCTCGAAAGTCATAGCCTGCAGGCCAGCATGATTCACTACTGGAACGCCTGGCTGTTTCTGCCGCTGCTTGCATGGCGGCGGTGGAGCCACAGGCAGCTCAGAAACAGGAGTGAAGCCGCATCAGATCTGAAGCTGTCGCCCATGTGGTTGAACCGGTGGCTTGCATGCGCCGGTCGGATGGATGCCCGGCTCTGTCGCTGGCTGCACATTCCGTTTGGATCTTCGGTCTTCGCCGTCGCACGGAAAGCGTGCATTCAACCAGGAGGACTAAAGCATGCCCATGAAGGATGAAAAACCTGAGGTAAGCTTCGTGGTGCCACTGCACAACACCGGCGACTCGCTGCCACGGCTGCTGGAGGCCTTTCGCACCATGCAGATCAACGAATCATGGGAGCTCGTGCTGGTGGACGACGGCAGCACGGACGGCACGGCCGCCTGCGCAGGCAAGCTGCTGCATGATTTCCCAGCACCGGTGATGCTGGTGGAGCTGGCGCGAAATTTTGGCGAGCATGCCGCCGTGCTGGAGGCCTACCGGCGTTCACGCGGCCGTTGGGTGGTGAATCTGGACGATGATCTGCAAAACCCGGTCAGCGAGGCACTCAAGTTGCTCAAGCACTTGCGTGAATCCGATGCCGAGGTTGTCTATTCCTACTACGCGAGCAAAAGGCATCATTGGCTGCGTAATGCGGCAAGCTGGCTGGCAAATCGCTGCGCCACCTTACTGCTGGGCAAACCGCGCGATCTTTATCCCTCCAGCTTTCGTGCCCTGCGGCGCGAATTGATCGAACGCATCGTGATTTATCGCGGCCCCTATCCTTACATTGACGGCCTGATCCTGGGCGCAACGAACCGAATTGAACGGCTGCAAGTGGAACATGCAGAGCGAGTGAATGGCAAAAGCGGCTATACGCCACGCAAATTGATGCGTCTCGCTTTAAGCCTACTGTTCGACTTTAGCGTCATGCCGTTGCGAATGGCGAGCGTGCTCGGTATCGCACTGTGCGGGCTGGGAACGATTATTTTGGCCGAGGTGTTGATTGAAACGATCTTTGTCGGCCAGCGGCAGATCGGCTGGGGATCGCTGATGGGAGCGCTGGCGGTTTTCAGCGGTGCCCAACTGCTGATGCTCGGCATCATCGGCGAATACGTCGGACGTGCGTTCATGACCGTGTCCGGCAAGCCGCAATCGCTGGTGCGCAGCGTCACCACTCATCCCATTGCCGCCATATGATTCACGAAACGACCATCGAATCATGCTCGGTGCACGGTGTGAAGCTGTACGAGATGCGTCATGTGTTGGACCCTGTGCGCGGTCATCTGACCGTGGGCGACTTCAGTCAGGATCTGCCGTTTCAGCCGCAGCGCTACTTCCTGACCTATGCAATTCCAAGCGAGCAGACGCGTGGCGAGCATGCGCACCGCCAATGCGCCCAGTTTCTGCTCTGTACCCATGGTGAATGTCACCTGCGGGTCGATGACGGGGAAAACTGCGAGGAATTCTGCCTGAACCGGCCGACGTTTGGCGTGCTGGTGCCGCCGATGGTGTGGGCCACGGCGCATCTGCACTCACCAGATTCCGTGCTGATGGTTTTGGCGTCACGACCGTATGAACCAGAAGATTACATTCGCGAATACGGCGATTTTTTGACTGTCCTGAACAACAACCAAGCATCATCATGAAAACGAGCATCATGAGTGATCTTTCTGTCCAGTATTTCGAACCGGCGTTTGCAGCCAAGCACCGGACCATCACCGAGAAGATGCGGGATTGCCCGGTGTGGGTGGCGCTAATACTGCCGATTCTCATGACCGCCGCCATGGCCTGGCTGGATTATGCCACCGGCTGGGAAGTCAGTCTTTTTATCTTCTACGCAGCGCCGATCTTTCTCGCGGTATGGTGGGCAGGCAGTTGGGCGGGCCTTTTCATCGCCGCCTTGTCCGGTGTGGCGTGGTGGCTAGCGAATGAGAGTTTTCATCCCTATGAATCCCGGTTCGGTTATACCTGGGCTTATCTCAACCGACAGTTTTATTTCGGTCTCGTCGTGTTTGCCGTCAAAACAGTGCGGACCAAGCAACAGGCAGATGCCACGAGGATTCAGATGCTGGAGGAACGGCGGCAACTTGAGCAGGACATCGTTGCAGTAAGCGAGCACGAGCAACAGCGCATCGGCCAGGACCTGCACGACGGCCTGTGCCAGCAGCTTGCCGCCATCGGCTGTGCCGCACGCGTGCTGGCCGATGATCTACAGGCACAAAAAAATCCGGAGGCCCGTGATGCCGCGATGATTGAAGAGGCTATCCAGCATGCGGTCCTTGAAGCACGCAGTCTGGCGCGAGGTGTTTTCCCCGTGCATGTGGATCACAACGGTCTTGCCGCTGCACTTGCGGAACTCGGTCAAGTCATGAGCCGCCTCACTGGTGTCGCCATTGTGGCCAAGGATTCCGCTGAAGTGTCCGTCGATGACCCAGAGGTCTCCATGCACCTCTACCGCATCGCCCAGGAAGCCGTGGCGAACGCCGTGCGCCACAGCGGTGCACATGAAATCACGATCAATCTGAAAAAGATCGGAGCGGAACTGGAGTTGCGCATTGAAGATGACGGCACAGGAATTGACAAGGGAACACAGACCCAGGGGACTACCGGCATGGGGCTGCGCACCATGCGCTATCGCGCCCAGGCACTGGGCGCCAGCCTTGAGATCGCTTCAAGGTACGGCGGCGGCACCATCGTGCGCTGTCTCTTGAATCTAAAAACCAATCACCCCAATGCTGATCATGGCCAAAACTGAGAAAACACATGGGCCCGGCTACAAAGTGCTTCTCGTCGAAGACCACCCGATGTTCCGCGAGCATCTCGGGCAGTTGATCAACCGTGATCTTGGCATGTCCGTCTGCGGTGAAGCGGACAACATTCGCGACGCCATGCAGTTGATTCATGAGCGACAGCCCGACATCGCCATTGTGGATATCACGCTGCGGGGATCGAGCGGGCTGGAGTTGCTCAAAGACATCAAGGCCCAGGGGCTGAACCTCAACGTGCTGGTGCTGTCCATGCACGATGAAGAGCTGTATGCGGAACGCGCCTTGCGTGCCGGAGCCAAGGGCTACATCACCAAGAACGAGGCCTCCACGGAAGTCGTGAAGGCCATTCGCTGCGTGATGAAAGGCGAGGTGTATGCCAGCAAGCAGATGACGGCCAAACTACTGGGGCGCTTTAGCCAGAAACGGACACCTCCCGAACTCGCCGGCATGGTAACGCTCGCCGACCGCGAACTGGAGGTGTTTCAAATGCTCGGTCGTGGCAAAAGCACGCGCGAGATCGCCCAATCGCTAAATTTGGGAGAGACCACCGTGGAAACTTACCGTGCACGCATCAAAGAGAAGCTGCAGTTGCGCAGCGCCGCCGAGTTGTATCTGCGGGCCGGAGAGTGGGTGCGTGAGCACGGCGCGTGAGCCGCTCTGTATGATCCCCGCCCTGTGGCGTCGGACATGACAGGGAGTGTCTTTTGCCAGAAGGCCGCCTCCTGCCGCAAGCTATCGCTACAAATTAAAAAGCGATATGTCCAAACGCACCAAACCATCTTCGAGGAAGCGGCAGCAGCAACGTCATAACTTGCCTGCCACCATTGCGATTCAGAAGACCGCTCTATCGGTTGCAGCAGAATCAACACCGCCACCGGAAAGGCGCTGGGTCCACGCTCTCGCGGTTGGCATCATCCTGGCGCTGTCCTCCGGTCTTTATGCATGGACGGTCGATTTTCCCATGGTCTTCGACGACTACACCTACCTGAAGGACAATCCGTTTTTGAGAGACGCCAGCGGCTTTCGTTATCTGAATAACTTGGATGAATTTGCCCGTCGTCCAGGCCAAATGGGCTTGGACCTTGACCTAGCGACCAATTTCATCCTGCGTCCGGTGGCCTATGCCAGCTTCCACCTCAACCACGCCCTCGACGGCTTCAACCCGCGCTGGTTTCGTGCGCTGAACATTCTCATTCACGCGGCGAACTCGGTGCTGATCTATGCGCTCCTGTATGCGTTGCTCCGGCGCTTTGTCGCGGACGGCAGTTTGCAGCGTGGCTCACGTTTTTTTATCGCAGCCACCGCCGCCCTGCTTTTTGCCGCGCATCCGCTCGCCATCGAGTCGGTGACGTACATCATCCAGCGTTTCACCTCGCTGGTGGCGTTGTTCTCCTTGCTGGCGCTGTGGCTGTATTTCATCTCCTTGTCGGCGAAGTCTCGCCTGGGAGCATGGAGCCTGCGTGCCGGTGCCGTGCTGGCGCTCTTACTGGCGATGCAGACGAAGGAATCCAGTTTCACCGTGCCATTCATGGCGGTGCTGCTGGACTGGCTGGTGCTTGGGTCTCGGTTGCGTCTGGCTGCCTTCAGAGCGCTGCCCCTGCTGCTGTGTGCCCCGCTCATTCCGCTTCTCGTGATCTTGACTGCTACCGCGCAGAATGGCGGTGCTTTTGATCTGCATGGTGCCGTCCACATTGTGAATGACAGAGTCGCCCCGCTGAACCACTGGCATTACATCGTGACGCAAGTGACCGTCGTGGCTCACTACCTACGTCTGCTGTTCTGGCCGGTTGGATTGAACCTCGACCCTGAATGGCCCAAATATGAATCGCTATGGCAGGGGCCTGTGCTAACCGCATTGGGAATGCTGACGGGGTTGATTGCGGCGGTCTGGTGGATGCACCGCCGGTTTCGTGACGATGTGCGCTTTGCTCTTGGCTTCGCTTTCACGCTTTGGTTCTTCATCACCGTCTCGGTGTCCTCCGGGCTGGTGCCGCTGCCGGATTTGATGGCGGAACATCGCTCTTACATGCCTTCCATCGGCATTTTTGTTCTCGTGGCATGCCTGCTCGACCGGTTGCGCCATGCCAGCATCCATTCCGTCATGATTCGGCGACTGGTGCCCGCCACCGTCGTGATTTTAGTGGGGGCACTGTCTTGGAAAACCTGCATTCGCAACGAAGTATGGCGCACGCATGAAAGCCTGTGGGAAAACACGGTGGCCAAGAGTCCCGGCAAATATCGCACTTGGGGCAATCGGGGTGCCGCCTATTCCCACAACGGCAAAGAAGAGGAGGCGGTGAAATGCTATCAGGCAGCACTCAAGATCGAGCCACGTTTTCAAAATGGACTGCTCAATCTCTCCAATTCACTCCTCAGACTCAATCGTCCCAAGGAGTCGCTGGAGAACACATTCAAAATGATCGAGATGGACCAGAACGCCGCCACCAAACCGCCCGTTGCCTTTACTCTCGGCCTTGGACTGGCCGGTGTCGGCAGGCTGGATGAAGCCGCTGAGATTTTCAAACAGATGGCAGCCGCCGTGCCGAATGATCCTCAGCCGCACAAGGTGCTGGGTCTGATCTACCGGCATAAAAACGACCCTAGGCGTGCCCTTGATCACTACCATCAAGCCGCACGGCTTCAGCCTCCCGATGCACATCTGCTGTCAGCCATCCGGGACACGGAGGCCGCTTTGATCAACACCGCTTCCAACCGGTAACAGGCGCTCATGCCGCCTTGAGCACCTCGTGCGTGTGAATCGCAGGATTCACGATGTCACGCACGAACTGCGCGGGTTCCGCGCCTTCCCCAAACACATAGATGCGGGTGCGTAGCGTGAGCTTTTTGAGCTCAAAGCCGGGATTCGGCATGCTGCGGTAGTAATTGAGGATCATTTCCTTCTCGAGATCCAGCGCGGCGCCCTTCATGCCGTATTCGAGCACGAAGGCGGCCTTTTCAAACGCCGGGTGGCCGCCGATGCGGGCCTCCTGGCTGATGGAGTCAATAAGCACGCGCTGCACAAAGGCCGTCAGCGCCTCTGCATCGCCCTCGAACTCGATTTTATATAGACGCCCCTCACGATACTTCAGCGGCAGGGGATGCGGGGCGTAGAGCAGCTTGTGGCAGTCGCTCTCAGTGTCGAACTTGCCGAGGATTTCAAAATAATGGGTCACAGCGGTGGCGGGGATGGTTGCATGCTCCCTAGCGAGAACACCCGCCCGCGCAAGCCCGCAGCCAGCCGCGTGAATCCCCTCTTGCCTCCCCTGCCCCGGCCTGCTAAACCTTCGACACTATGCCTCGCATTCAATTCACCACCCCGGCAGGTGCCTCCGGCACTCTCGAACTCGACGCCGAACGCATGACCTTTGGTCGCGCCGACGACAACCAGCTCATCTTGTCAGATGACTCGGTGTCCAGCCACCACGGGGAAGTCGCTTACGATGGCAATTCCTGGACACTGACCGATCTCGGCTCCACCAACGGCACCAAGGTCGGTGGCAATCGTGTCGAGAGCCTCGCCCTAGATCACGGCACTGCATTCCAGCTCGGCAATGTGGACTGCGTCTTTGTTGGCGATGGCGAAGAAGCAGCCTACGCCGCCCCGACCATCACCGTCTCCACCCCGTCCAGTGGCTACGGCAGCCATGCTTACAATGGCAAGCTGCGGCAAGGCTTCGGCCCGAAGGTGAAGGAAAAAAATCCCGGTGGTGGCCTGCTCACACTCCTCGGTATCGTCGCCCTCGCAGCCTGCGGCGCGGCAGTTTATTTCGCAACGCAAATGGGAGCATCCTAAGCCAGCACCACGCACGCATTCGCGACCCCCGGCTCCGTTGACGGAGCGATCCAGCGGTCTTTCCGGCTGTGATCTTGAGGCATTCGCGTCCTGAACCAACACCTTGCGGCCCTTTGCGCCGTCATCCCAAGAAAAACATAGCATGTCTAACACGATCATTGTCGGCGCCCAGTGGGGCGATGAAGGAAAAGGAAAAATCGTCGATTACCTCACCGAAGGCACCGACGTCGTTGTGCGCGCCGCTGGTGGCAACAACGCCGGCCACACCGTCATCAGCAACGGCACCAAATACATCCTGCACCTCATCCCCTCCGGCATCCTCTGGAAGGACAAAGTCTGCGTCATCGGCAACGGCGTCGTCATGGACCCCATCGGCCTGCTCGAAGAAATGGCCAAGCTGCGCGGCCAGGGCGTCACCATCACGCCAGAAAACCTCCTCATCAGCGAAACCGCCCACCTCGTCATGCCCTACCACCGTGGACTCGACAAGGCCCGCGAGCTTCAGCGTGGCGAGAAGAAAATCGGCACGACCGGTCGTGGCATCGGTCCCGCTTACGCTGACAAAGTCGAGCGCGACGGCCTGCGCACCATTTTGATGACCCAGCCTGAGATTCTCGAAGAAGAACTCCGCGAGCGCCTCGCCCGCCACAACGCCACTTTCGAAGCCCTCGGCGTCGAGATCGTACCGGTCGAAGAAACCGTCAAAATCATCCTCGAAGCCGCCAAGACGCTCGCTCCGCACATCACCAACACCACGGTCTATCTACATGAGGCCATCAAGGCAGGCAAAAACCTCCTCTTTGAAGGCGCGCAGGGCACCTACCTCGACATCGACCACGGCACCTACCCTTTTGTCACCTCGTCGAACACCACCGCCGGCGGTGCCTGCACTGGTTCAGGCGTCCCGCCGCGCATGATCGACAAAGTCGTCGCCGTCGGCAAAGCCTATACCACCCGCGTCGGCAGCGGTCCCTTCGTCACTGAAAACGAGGACATCGGCGACATGCTCCACAACATGGGCCGCGAATTCGGCGCCACCACCGGCCGTGCCCGCCGCTGCGGCTGGCTGGATGCCGTCCTCGTCCGTTACGCCGTCATGATCAACGGTGCTGACGAACTCGCGATCACCAACCTCGACGGCCTTGATGGCCTCGAAACCATCCAGATTTGCACCGCCTACACCCTGCGCGGCAAAACGATCCACTACCCGCCGAGCACTGCCGCCGACCTCGCCGCCTGCGTTCCGGTCTATGAAACCCATCAGGGCTGGAAACAGGACCTCAGCGGCATCAAAAAGTTCGCCGATCTGCCTCAGTTGGCCAAAAACTACCTCAAGCGCCTTGAGGAACTCACCGGAGCCCGCGTCAGCCTCCTCGGTGTTGGTCCTGACCGCGAGCAGACTCTCGTCGCCTGAGCCTGACATTCCATTTGACGCCCGTCCTCATTCCCCTACTCTTCCCGCCCTTTTCCCAAACCACCTAGACCCGTTTATGACCGAAATTCAGATCCGCAAAGGCGAGCCCGTTGACCGCGCTCTCAAACGCCTCAAGACCAAGCTCGAAATGGATGGCATCCTTGAAGAAGTCCGCCGCCTGCGCGCCCATGAGACTCCAAAAGAACGCACCAAGCGCAAAGCCCGTGCATCGGCCAAGCGTGGCAAAATCCGTTATCGCTTCACCCTGCCAAAGGCTCCTGGTGCCCCTAGCGAAGGCGCTCCAGCTGCTTGATTAGCCTCTGGGAAAAGAAAATTTAGCCGAAAGGGCGGGGGCTTCCCCGCCCTTTTTGTTTTTCTCGCCTAATCTCAGTTGCTCGCTTACCGACTCTGGCACCAGTATGAAACTCAAGCTCGATCTCGACGATTTCCGCGTACCCGATGGCAAACCGTTTCGCATCAAGAAGGCGAAGACGAAGGTGAAGGATGTTTACCAGGATGATGCGCACTACGAGTCGCTCATTGCTGAGTTCCGCACGGAGATTGATGATTTGCAGCAAAAGATGTATGCCCAAAACCGGCAGGGCTTGCTGCTGGTGTTTCAGGCAATGGATGCCGCTGGAAAAGATAGCACCATCAAGCATGTGATGAGCGGCGTGAACACTCAGGGCGTTGAGGTGCACGCCTTCAAACGGCCCACCGACGACGAACTGTCCCACGACTTCCTCTGGCGCACCACGCGGGTATTGCCACCACGTGGCCGCATCGGCATCTTCAACCGCAGTTACTACGAAGAGGTTCTCGTCTGCCGCATTCACCCGGAGATCGTCACGAAAATTCAGCGACTTCCTGCAGAAACCACGAAGAACCTCAAAAAGCTCTTCGCCGACCGGCTCAAAGACATTCGCAATCTGGAGAGCTATAGCCATCGTAATGGCATCCGAATTGTGAAGTTCTTCCTGCACGTTTCGAAGAGCGAGCAGAAGAAGCGCTTCCTGGCCCGCATCGACACGCCGAGCAAAAATTGGAAGTTTGAGGAGGGTGATGTGCGCGAACGCGGCCACTGGAAGAACTACATGGCCGCCTACGAAGACGCGATTCAGACTACCGCCACGGAGGAATGCCCGTGGTATGTCGTCCCCGCTGACGACAAGAAAAACATGCGCCTCATCGTCAGCGCCGCGATTTTGAAGGAGATGCAGAGCATGAAGCTGAAGTATCCCGAACTGCCGCCGGAACAGAAGAAGCATCTGCAAGCCGCGAAACGGTTCCTGCTGGCTGAGTAGCTTCGATTGGCAATGGAGAAAGCCGTGTTCCGATTCTTGCGCTTTCTTGCTATTATTCAGGGAAGAAGTCATGTCTTTGCGGATTTGGATTTCATGGGTTTGGCAGGCTTCTGCGTAATTTGGAAGTTCTGCTGTCATAATCCGT
>CANIBP010000028.1 GCA_947466075.1 Verrucomicrobiaceae bacterium | reverse complement strand
GCCCCTTTGACGTGATTGGCGTCGGCGTCATTTTTTCAGCCGCCTAAATGCTGTGGAGGATTTGACCCTTTGACGGACTGATTCTTTGGCTAGCCTTGACCCATTTCACTAACATCTAGACCCTTTTCAAACTTCGGCGCGGGTACGCCCGGTTGTTTAAAGTTTGTTTTTTTATCCCATGATACAGGCGCTGCAGTTGTTCTTTTTGTCTAGTTTAGGCTATGGATTGACTACATCAAAAAGGTTTACTCTTTGGCTTCGCCATGATATGCAGGATACATGTCTTTAATTAGCCGCCTGCTATTTGTCCTGATAACCTGCTTGTTGCTCAGCAACTGTGGTCTCATTGGAACAGCGTTGCGACTAGCGCCGATGGCGCTGATGTTTGCCGACAATGAAAAGATAGGTGTGCGTAGACAGTCACTGTCAACGATTGAGGCACGAGGGCGTGAGGTCGTCAGTAATGGAAGTTATGCCAATAAAATAAATGAGATGGTCGTTTTAGCTCCTCAAGTGGTTTCGCGCTGAGCATCTTTTGTTTACAGAATCGAAACGTCATGATAAACACGACATTGATGAACTTTCCTTCCCGCTTAATTTTCTGCGTATTGTTGGTCACGACTCTCACTAGTTGCCAGACTTGGAATGGCTTTAAAAGCTCATCTCCAGTGCGCCTCTTGGATGAGTTAGGAGCCGAATTTATGGGTATTTTTGCGGATAATGGCATGGTTAAAACCCGGCCTGAACAGTTGCACGAACGGGCGCGTCAGGTCGAAAGACGTGGTATTTATGCTGGCCAAAGTACTGCGGCTAGAGTGGAGAGCCAAAGTATGGCGGCACGCTAGTGCTGGAGTGAAAAGTCATGGACTGGCACCGAATCCGCTCCGATTTCCCCATTCTCGATCAGCAGGTGAATTGTCACCCGCTGGTTTACCTCGACAGCGCAGCCAGTAGCCAAAAGCCGCGAGCGGTGATCAATGCGCTGTCGCACTATTACCAACACGACAACTCGAACGTCCATCGGGCGCTGCACGAACTGAGTTCTCGCGCGACGGATGCGTTTGAGGCAGCCAGGAAAAAAGTTGCTCGTTTTATTGGCGCGGCGACTGAGGTCGAGATTATTTTTACGCGTGGATGCACAGAGGGCATCAATCTTGTTGCGAACACTTGGGGCGTTCAGAATCTTCGTTCGGGTGATGTCATTCTCATCACTGGCATGGAGCATCACAGTAATCTGGTGCCTTGGCAGCTTCTAGCGCAGCGCACTGGTGCCACCTTGAAGCACATCCCCGTGCTTGATGACGGCACACTCGACACCGCTGCCGTTGAAGTGTTGCTTACCGAGCAGGTTAAGCTCTTTGCCTTCGTCCACATCTCGAACTCTCTCGGAACCATCAATCCTGCACGTGAATTATGTGCAAAGGCGAGAGCCGTCGGCGCGGTAACGCTGCTTGATGGCGCGCAAAGCACCGGACACATGCCGGTAAACATGGTGGATATCGGCTGCGACTTTTTTGTCTTCTCTGGGCACAAGATGTGTGCGCCGACAGGCATAGGTGTCTTGTATGGACGCTACGCGTTGCTTGAATCAATGCCGCCATGGCATGGCGGTGGCGAGATGATCGCCTCGGTCACCCTCGAGGGCAGCACCTTCAAAGAGCCACCTCATCGTTTTGAGGCTGGAACGCCCGACATTGCGGGGGTGATCGGCGTTGGAGCAGCGATCGACTACCTTGAAGCCATCGGCCTCGAGAATATTCAACGCCACGATACGAATCTCTCAAACTACGCCATGCAATGCATGAGCGAGGTGCCAGGCATCCGCATTCTTGGACCTCAATCTGGCCACCGGGGATCACTGGTGGCTTTTCACCTCGATTTTGCCCATCCTCACGACCTCGTTGAATACGCCAACACCTATGGCATTGCCATGCGGGGTGGCAATCACTGCACGCAGCCGCTAATGAAGCGTTTCAAAGTGCCCGGCACCACCCGTGCTAGTTTTTATTTCTATAACACGATTGAAGAGATCAATCGATTGGTCGAAGTGCTGTTCGCTGCACGTAAATTCTTTACCTGATGCCTCTCTCTGACGACCTCCGTGATCTCTACCAGCAGGTGATCCTCGATCACTCGCGCAATCCACGCAATCACGGTGAGATCCCGCCACCCTGTCTGCATGCGCATGGCGACAATCCTTCCTGCGGTGATGAGATCGACGTCTGGCTGCGTTTGTCCGAAGACGGGCAGAACATCGATGATCTCAAATTCACCGGTCAGGGCTGCGCCATCAGTCAGGCTAGCGCCTCGATGATGACGCAGAAGATCAAAGGCAAGTCGCAGGCACAGGCCGTCGCCATGCGTGAGGACTTTCGTCGTCTCGTCATGGGAGATGGCACGCCTACTGATGAAGATTCCCTCGGCGAACTCGTCCTCCTCGAAGGCGTACAAAAATTTCCTCAGCGTGTGAAGTGTGCCATGCTCGCCTGGCGTGCGCTGGAGCAGGCCTTGGAATCTGGGAGGGCATAAACTTCGGCATCGAGCCGGGTGATCGTGGACATAAGTTAATCCAGTGGAACTCTGCCCGCTTTACCCTTCGAGAGTATCGCCACGATGAATTCCATGCCAAGTCAACCGCCCTTGTTCGACAAGGCCCGCAACTTTCGTAGCGTCGATGAAGTGCGGGCAATGGGATTGTATCCTTTCTTCAGGGAGATTTCCTCCGCGCAGGACACTGAGGTGGTGATCAATGGGCAAAAAGTTCTGATGCTTGGATCAAACAGCTATCTTGGCCTGACCAATGATCCGCGTATCAAGGAGGCGGTTATCAATGCGGTGCAAAAATATGGCAGTGGCTGTGCAGGATCGCGTTTCCTCAACGGCACACTCGATATTCATGTTCGACTTGAGGAAGAATTGGCGCGATGGATCAAGAAGGAAGCGGTGCTGCTCTACAGCACGGGCTTTCAGGTCAATCTTGGCGTTATCAGCGCCATTGTGGGGCGGGATGATTATATTTTGGCCGACCGGGCGAATCATGCGAGCCTTGCCGCAGGCTGTCAGATGGCACCGGGCAAGACATTCCTGTTTTCCCACAACGACATGACCTCGCTGGGCCGTCGCCTCTCGCTGCTGCCAACGGAGGCACCCAAACTCATCGTGGTGGATGGGGTCTTCAGCATGGAAGGCGACATCATCAAACTGCCCGAGCTTGTTCAACTCGCGAAACAGTACAATGCCGCCGTCATGGTGGATGACGCACACAGCATTGGCGTGCTGGGCGAGCATGGTGCAGGCACCGCCTCGCACTTTGGCCTCACGGATGACGTGCATCTCATCATGGGCACCTTCAGTAAATCGCTCGCCAGTCTTGGTGGTTTCATTGCCGGTGATGCCTCGACGATTGATTATCTCAGGCATCACTCACGTCCCCTAGTGTTCAGTGCCAGCATGAGTCCGGCCAATGTCGCCGCAGCGCTTGCTTCTCTCCGCATCATGATCGCTGAACCGGAACTCATGACCCGACTATGGGACAACACGAAACGCATGAAGCAGGGCCTGCTTGATCTCGGTTTCAAGCTCGGTGCCACCGAGACGCCGATCCTGCCGGTGTACGTGCATGACATCATGAAGACCTTCGTGTTCACCAAGCGTCTTCAAGATGAAGGGGTGTTTGTGAACCCGGTTATCCCTCCGGGGGTTCCTCCTGGCGAGGAACTTCTGCGCGTCAGTCTCATGGCCACGCACACCTTTGCGCAAATCGACTTCGCCTTGGAGAAATTTGCCAAGATCGGCAAGGAACTTGCGATCGTTTAGCGGGCGTCTGGCTAGAGCCCCATGACGCGACGAATAATCCAATCAAGCATGCGGTCAGGCACCCAGCGCACAAGCACCGACCCCAGCACTGAATCCAATCCAACGGGATAACGGGTGCGCGGCCTGCGGGCTTCAAGCGCGTGAACTACCGCCTGTGCGACCCGTTCGGGTGGGATTGCCATGGCTGGAATTTTTTCGACCATCTTACGGAGTGCAGCGATGGGCGCTGCGTACAGCTCTTCGCACTGCGGCGGCAGTCCGACAAAGAGTTGTTCCGTGGCTGAGCGAGACTTGTCCCAGATCGGTGTTTTAATCGATCCTGGCTGAATGAGCGCCACTTCGATCTGCCAAGGGCGCAGTTCTGTACGCAGCGAGTCTGCGATGGCCTCAAGCGCATGCTTCGTCGCACCGTAAGCTGCCAGGAACGGCTCGCAGAGAAATCCAGAGTTTGATCCCATCAAGACGACCCGCCCGTGTCCGGCGCGGATCATCGGCAGGAACGCCTGCGTGACGGCGATAAGCCCAAGCACATTGACTTCAAACTGTCGTTCGATGGCCTCCATCGGCAGGAATTCGAGCGGCCCCGCCAGTGCGATGCCGGCATTGTTTACGATCCCTTGCAGTCCCGCCGCACCACAAAGTTCACTGACTGCCTGCGCCACCTGTTTGATTTGCGTCCTGTCGGTCACATCCAGCAAGACCGGGTGAATGCGTCTCTCGGCTCCCGCCGCCAGCGCCACGCCATCCTCTGTCCGCCGCACTCCGGCAAAGACGCGCCAACCGCGCCCCGCCAAGGCCCGCGCACACGCTGCACCGATGCCGGTGGATGCCCCGGTGATGAAAACCGTGCGGCAGTGTGCAGGGGGAAGCGTACTCATGAGTGAATCAGGGAACCATCATCGCATCGTGTATGGCGCGTAGCAAATATGCGCAGTGCATGAATTCGACATTGCGTGCTCACGGCCATGCGACATATCGCGCCATGCCTGAATTGCCTGAAGTTGAAACAACGCTACGCGGCGTCTCTCCGTATGTGATCGGGAAACGCGTGAGTGAGGTGATCGTGCGGGACAAACGGCTGCGTTGGCCGGTGCCGGATACCATTCACGAACTCGAAGGATGCTGCATCGATTCCGGCATCCGTCGGGCCAAATACATGCTCTTTGGCACCGCCAAAGGCACGCTGATGCTGCATCTCGGCATGTCGGGGAACCTGCGCGTGCTGTCGCCGGATACGCCCTTCAAAAAGCATGATCATCTTGCGATTACACTCGATTCTGGCAAACAACTCCGCCTACACGATCCACGCCGCTTCGGAGCTGCGTTATGGTTTGAGGGCGATCCCATGCTGCATGCGTTGCTCAAAGACCTCGGCCCTGAGCCGCTTGGAGAGGATTTCACCACTGCGTATCTGCACGCCGCCTGCAAAAGCAAAACTGCCGCGATCAAACAGGTTATCATGGATGCGCATATCGTTGTCGGTGTCGGCAACATCTATGCCAGCGAGGCATTATTTATGGCTGGCATCAATCCGAGGAAAGCGGCGGGCAAAGTCACGCGTCCACAGCTTGAAAAGCTGGTGAAAGCCATCCGCAAGGTTCTGGCGGCGTCCATCAAGATGGGCGGCACGACGCTACGCGACTTTGTGAACGAGAGCGGCGAGCCTGGTTACTTTAAGCGCACCTTGCGTGTCTATGATCGAGCAGCCGAGCCCTGCCGCGTGTGTAGCGCCAAGGTTAAACGCATCATCCAAGGGCAACGCTCGACCTTCTTTTGTCCCAAATGTCAGAAGTAACGATTCTTTCATTCGTCATTCTAACTTTTGTCATTCAACATTAGGTAACCATGTCCACCAGCCTTCCTCCGCTCCGCAGTGCCCACGACCTTGAACGTGTTCTCGAGTTTGAATTTGTCCGCGCCACCGAAAACGCTGCCTTGCAGGCCATTCACTGGCTTGGGCGTGGTGAAAAGGAACTCGCTGACGGCGCGGCGTGCAGTGCAATCTATGGCGTATTCGACATTCTAGACATCCGTGGCGAGGTCGTCATTGGCGAAGGCATCAAGGATAACGCGCCCGGCATTTTCGTCGGTGAACACCTCGGTACCTGGCGCGATGGCTCACCGCGTTTCAACATCGCCCTCGATCCCATCGACGGCACCAGCAACATAGCGAAAGGCTTGCCTAACAGCATCTCCGTCATCGCCGCCGCACAGATTCCTGATGGCGCACCGTGTGCGATGAAAAGCATCCCCAGTTTTTACAGCCACAAGATCGCCTATGGTCCTGCGGTGAAGAAAGCGCTGGAGGGCAGGGGCGACCGCTGCTTCCTCGACATGCCGCTGCAAGAGGTCATCAGTTTCGTGGCCGAGGCGCTGGGCAAACGAGAGCGCGACCTCGTCGTCTCCACCATGGACCGTCCGCGTCATCACGACATTGTGGATCAAATCCGCCGCAGCGGAGCTGCGCTGCGCATGGTCACGGATGGTGACATCGCCGCTGCCGTGGCTCCGTCGATGCCTGAATCTACGTGCGATCTTTACGTCGGCATTGGCGGTTCCCCCGAAGGTATCTTGGCCGCTGCCGCGTTGAAATGCCTCGGTGGGGATATGCAGATGCGCATGTGGTTCCATGATGAGGCGCATCGTGCCGAAGTCGCGGCGCAAACTCCCGCTTCCGAAATGAACCAAGTGTTCCGTGTGCATGAACTGATTGTTGGTGAAAGCGCCCTGTTTTGCGCCACCGGCATCAGCGACAGTCCGCTGCTGCCCGGTTGCCGTCTGTTCGGTCATCGTGTCGAAACGCATTCTATCTTGATGCGTTCTCGCAGCGGCACTGTGCGTCGCATCCATGCCGTGCATGATCTGGATCGCAAGGTGGTGCCGCTGCGTGCTTAACCAGCGCAAACGCAGATTTCCCGCCGGTTCGCCGCGAGTTGTGTGGCAAATACGGGAGCAGGTGCCCAATCGCGGATGGCGTCGATGAACTCATGCGCACGGTCTTCGAGGGCGGGCGTGTTCAGTTTGATGGTGAGGATGAGTCGGCGGGCCTGAATGCTGTCTTGGATGCGTGCGATCTGCGGTAGCACCTCGGGCGGCGCGAGATTGATGTCGCAGAGCAGCAGGGCGACTTCTTGGGGCAGGGCGGTGAGATTGATCCGGCCTGCGGCGGTGCGCCAATGATCGAAGCGGACGCCTTGGGTTTTGGCCAGTTGGAGAACACTAGGGTCCATCTCGGCGGTATCAATGCCGAGGACGTTCATTCCGCGTTGGATAAGTGCAAAGGTGGCTCCACCGGGCGCACAACCGATGTCGAGCGCGGTTTGACCGCTTAGATCGAGCTGGTCCCAACCGCGCCATGCAAGCGCCTGCTCAAACTTTAACCAGGCACGCGACGGCACGTCTTCTGGCAAAGTGATGCGTGGCAGACCGCCGGGTTGGGTGTGGGAACTGGCTTGATGCTCATGCAGGCCAAGGAAGAGCGGTTCGGCATCGGTTTCACCGACGATGACGTCGAGAATCAAATCGCCAACAGCGTAAGGCAGCCGGGTTTCGAGTTGGGCGCCAGCCTGAAGAAGTGCGCGGTTGATTTCGGCTTCGATGGTGTCGATGCGCTGCCAGGTGGCGGCTTCAACGCCATCTTCGTTCGTGATTCTGGGGAAAACGTGGAGTCGCAACGGTTGCTTGGTGATGTTGCGGACCTGATCGACGACTTCATCAATGGTTTTGCAAAGGCCAACGGACGTACCGCTGACGCGGGCAAAGGTACTGAGGGTGCGTGGCGGGCTAAAGCCTGGACTGCGCACTTTCCACGTGATGAACTGCGGTTTCATGAACGCTGGCGTGAGTTCACCGGCAAAGTGCGTGGCGATGTCACGCTTGAGCACGGGTTCAGATCCAGCTCGGCAAGTGGTGAAGCGAAAGGGAGTGTTCATGAGGGGAAAAAGAAAGGCGGAGCCAAGGCTCCGCCCTCCGTGGTGAGATGTGGTGACAAAAAATTACTCAACGCCTTTCCAAGCACCAAAGCTCGCGCCTTCAGTGATCCACTTTTTGATCAGGTCGATGTTGGCAGGGGTGATGCGGTCGCCTTTGCCTTCTGGGGGCATGGCCATGTCATCGGTATCTGGCAGCAGCATGGTCTTCACGAGCCAGCTAGCGTCTGGCTTGCCAGCGACAACATTTTCATCAGGGTATTCTTTGCCGCCCTTGATAATGACGGCCGCGCCATCCAGGCGAAGGCCACCTTTGGGCTTCTTCATCTTGCCGTTGTCTTCGTGCTCCTTCTCATGGCATTTGAAGCAGCTTTCCTTCAGGATAGGGAGGATTTGCTTTTCAAAGTCCACTTTGCCGGCGTCTTGAGCGCTGGTGGTGGCGGTAAACGAAGCGCCGAGGGCAAGTGCGACGGCGAGGGTGAGGGCGAGTGTGTTTTTCATGGGTGTGGTGTGACGAGGCAGTGGACGAAGATGTTCGCGGGAATTTCGCGGTCAAGTCGCATCCCTAGTCTGGATCGAAGCCGATTCATAAAAGTGAGGCAAGGTAAATATTTCGGTAGCCTTAAATAATTTTGTCTGCCAGAATCCGGAATTATTGCCATGAGTCGTGCCGCTGCCGTTGCCCGCCCACCTCGCGCCCGATCTACGGACGAGAAGGAAAGTCCATGGAACGATGTCTTTGGCATTCTGCTGTTGATGGTCTCAGCCATGCTCTTGCTGGCACTGGTTTCGTATGACCCGCGTGATCTGCCATCGTGGTCGCATCTCAGTCATTCGGAGTTGCCGGGCGAGGTGACCCATAATTTTGTGGGTCGCGTTGGAGCGCTGATCGCGGGCTATTCGTTGTTTTTGACAGGGCTTTCAGCGTATCTGCTGCCATTTAGCATGACGTGGTTCGGGGTATGTAAACTGCACTCCAAGATGAAAATCACGCGTGCAGCTTGGTTGGGCGTTGCGGTCATGATCGTGAGTGCTGCGGCTTTGCTTGAAGTGCAAAACCTATTAAACCAGCGGGATGAGATCACACCGCTCGGTGGTGGCGGTGGGTTGGGCTATTTCATCGGCGGTGGCATTTTGATGAACTTGCTGGGCAAAATCGGTGCGACGTTGGTGCTCAGCGTCGTTTATCTCGTTGGCTTGTTCCTCGTCACTGGCCAGCATCCACTGACTGTGATCCGCAGCATCCGCACGGAATTGACGAAATGGAAAGAAGCGCGCGAAGCGCAGCGGCTGATTGAGGAACGTCTCGCCGAAGAAGCGGCTCATACTATTCCAGGCACATTGACACCGGTACCAATGGAACTGCGAAGAAAGAAGAAGGGTGGGGAGCTGCGTGGCGACACGCCGGTGGCTACTAATATGGAGTTGCCGCTTAAATTTGACCCGCCGACACCGAAGATCATCGACTCCTCCATTCCGCGTGCGCATGACGAAAAGTCAGACAAGCCGCCATTGGCCGAAGTTTGGGAAAAAAAACGTGCGCAGAAGATCGAGCAGGCACCGCACGGCACGCTGGGAAACCTCACTGTGCGCTTTAAGGACTACAAATTGCCGCCGATGGATCTTCTCAAGTGGCCGGAGAACACCAACCATGCCCCGACCGACAAGGGCGAACTGCTCGGCATTCAGGCCACTATCGTCAAAGCTCTCGCCAGTTTCGGGATCACGGTCGAGCCGGGCGACATCACCCGTGGTCCGGCGATCACACGATACGAGGTGCGTCCAGTGGATGGTTTGCGCGTGAGCCGCATTGCCAGCCTCGACGCTGACCTCGCTCGTGCCACACGTGCGGAACGTATCAATATTCTCGCACCTATTCCTGGCAAAGACACCGTTGGCATCGAACTCGCGAACAAGGAGAAGATCATCGTGCCGTTGCGTGAGTTGCTGGAAGACGAAACCTTCGTGAATGGCAAATCCAAGCTGCCCGTAGCCCTCGGCAAAGACGTTTATGGCAAGACGATCATTGGTGATCTCGCCGCAATGCCGCATCTGCTCGTCGCGGGAGCCACCGGTTCCGGTAAATCGGTTTGCATCAACAGCATTATCACCAGCCTGCTCTGTCGTTTTGCTCCTGACGAACTGCGCTTCATCATGATCGACCCGAAGGTCGTGGAAATGCAGAACTACGAGGAATTGCCGCACTTGGCATTGCCAGTAGTCACTGATCCCAAGAAAGCGCTACTTGCGCTGCGCTGGGTGGTGAAGGAGATGGAGAACCGCTATCAAATCTTCGCACAGGAAGGCTGCCGTAACTTTGAAGCCTTCAATAATCGCAATCGTAAACGCAAAGCGGAAGCGGACGCTGCCCGTGCCGCACGCAATGCTGCCGCTTCTCCTCCGATCAAAGCTGGAGTGGACGATTCGCGAGTTTCCGCAGCCTTTGCCAAAGAAGCTGCCACATTTGACGGTGCCGCCAAAACTGCCGAAGTGGGCACTGTGGATGGTGATACTGAACTGCGTGATGCCAGTGGCACTTGGCTGGGCGATTCGAAGCCACCAGCGCCGCGCAAGCAAGAAGTCGTCATTCCCGATACGATGCCTTATATCGTCGTCATCGTAGATGAGTTGGCCGATTTGATGCAAACCGCCCCTGCTGACATCGAAGTCGCCATTGCGCGCATCACACAGATGGCTCGTGCCGCAGGCATCCATCTCATCGTCGCCACTCAGACACCACGTGCTGATGTGATCACCGGTGTGATCAAAGCGAACATCCCGACGCGCATTGCCTTCCAGGTTTCCTCCGCGCTCGACAGTCGCGTCATTCTCGACCGTAAAGGAGCCGAGAATCTCGTCGGTAAAGGTGACATGCTCTACGTGCCTCCCGGTGGTGCGCAACCCGTGCGCAGCCAAGGCGCACTCGTCACCGATGATGAAATCCACGCCCTAGTTAGTCATTGCGTCGCGCAGGGGAAACCGGTTTTCGATGTCAAGGTCGATGAAGAAAGCGGCGACTTTGGCGATGAAGACGGAGATGGCGAAGGTGGTATCAGCGCCGAAGAAGAAGAAGTTTTGGAGAAGTGCCTCGAAGTCATCCGCCAGGAGAAGAAGGCTAGCACCAGTCTGCTGCAACGCCGTCTACGTCTTGGCTATGGCCGTGCCGCCCGCATGATCGATCTGCTTGAAGATCGCGGTATCATCGGACCCGGTGAAGGTGCCAAGCCGCGTGAGATCCTTGTCCAGATGGATTGAGCTATGATTCCGGCCCTTTTTGCGCCCGATTTGCCTCCTGTATGTCGTCAGGTGCTTCTAGTGACCGCTTCCGTCAAAAAATCCATTTCAGCCGAGCTGCGCCTACTCGAACTCGGTGCTGCCAAGTCTTGGCAACAGGTTGGAGATCCAATTCCAGTGACTCTCGGAAGCAACGGCCTCGCTTGGGGCATCGGTGAGCACACGGCATTGCCTCACGGCGTTTTTCGCCTCAAGCGTGAAGGCGATGGGTGTAGTCCTGCGGGAGTATTTCGTCTGCCACTGGCCTTTGGGGATGCCCCAACCTCTAATTGCAGGCTAAATTACATTCCGATCACCGAGGCACTGCTCGCTGTCGATGATCCGAAGTCGCAGTTCTACAATCAGATCGTCGATTCAGCCTGCGTGACGAAAGACTGGGCCAGTACCGAGTTCATGCGGCGTGCGGACGGGTTGTATCGCTGCGGCATCGTCGTGGCGCATAATCCGGCAAGTGAACCCGGTGCCGGTTCTTGCATCTTCATCCATCTCTGGCGTGGACCGGGTCAGCCAACTTCGGGTTGCACCGCAATGAGTGAAGCAAACCTTCTTCGCATCCTAGCTTGGCTCGATCCGGCTCTGGAACCGCGTCTGGTGCAATGGATATCCTGAAAGGCGGACAACCGCCTTGCGCAAGCAGAGTGGCTGGCGAGAATCGCAGCATGCCCGATCACGCCGCCTTCCGCACACTTTTCACAGCCCTCAAAACCGAGATGCAAAAAGCCATCGTTGGCTACGATGAACTGCTCAGTGACGTGCTGGTCGCAATTTTCTCCGGCGGGCATGTGTTGCTCGAAGGCGTGCCGGGTCTTGGAAAAACCTATCTCGTGCGCACGCTGTCACAGGTCGTGGGTCTTGAGCCGGGTCGAGTGCAATGCACGCCCGATTTGATGCCAGCGGACATTCTCGGCACGCACATTGTTGGCGAAGATGAAAAAGGCCACCGCACCTTGCGCTATGAAAAAGGCCCCGTGTTTAAGAACTTGCTGCTCGTCGATGAAATCAACCGCGCCACCCCGAAAACGCAGGCCGCGCTGCTCGAAGTCATGCAGGAACGCTGTGTGACCACCGGTGGTGAGCGTCATCTCGTGCCCGAGCCGTTTTTAGTGCTCGCTACGCAAAACCCGATGGAAATGGAAGGCACTTACCCGCTTCCGGAAGCGCAGCTCGACCGTTTCATGTTCAAGATCAAGGTGCCGTTTCCCGATCTCGATTCACTTGTCGAGATCTCGCGTCGAACTACCGGCTTCACCGAGCCAAAACTCGCGAATATGACCAATGGTCCGCAGTTGATGGACTTACAGCAAAAACTATCGCAGATGCCCGTGGCCGATCCGGTCGCGCATTACGCCTCACGTCTCATCCTTAGCAGCCATCCCGAACAGCCCGATGCGATCCCAGAGGTGAAGCGCTACGTCAGCTACGGCGCTAGTCCGCGTGGTTTGCAGGCTTTGATCCGTGGTGCTCGTGTTTGGGCTGCGATTCAAGGAGCCACCGCCGTTTCCACCGACGACATCCGTGCCATCGCCCACGTCTCACTTCGTCACCGCATCATTCTCAACTTCGAAGGTGAGGCCGGACAGATCAAAGTGGACGACATTATCACCAAGCTGCTCGATCAGGTCAAAACGCCTGCTCAGCAGGCGGCTTGAAGAGGGTCTTCATCATTTTTCAAATCTTGCGCGGTAGAATGCCCGCCTTCTGCGCCAACGCCAAAGAATGTTTCTCATCGTATGGCACAGCATGAGAAACCAAATGAGCAGTCCTCCTCCCAAGAGGGAGAGGCTGAAAACGAGGTCGGGAGCCTCACCGTCATTCACAATCACAAAGTCCTCAGCCAAATTCATCTGTAACTTTGCCAATCTGGCCCGCATCAAAAGGTCGAAAAAGATGCCATAGCGAGTCAGTCCGTAGATGTCCTGCCACATAAACAGCTTTTCCGCCTGCTGAGAGGCGGCATCGACCTTTTTCTTCAGCGTGCCGTCGGACCGACTCAACTTCTGCAAGGCGGCAACAACAGCTTTATCCTCCGTAGATATCACAATATGAATTGGTGCATCCATGGATTCACCATTGGGACGCACAGGAATAAAAATTTCAGAGACTTTTCCCACCCGTGCCTTGTAGGCTGCCTCAACAAGACTCACCTGCGCTTCACTCAGTTTCACCCACTCGGCATTTGGTTTCTGCGCAATGTAGTCGGTAACCGTCAGTTCCAGAGGTTTAGGATTGTTCAATGCTACATAGACGCCTTGGCAACCGACTATCAACAGCCCCAAGACGGCAATATAACCGAGGCAGCCAAGGCTGGTGAAGCCCGGCGGGGAACTTAGGGGGCGGTGTTTCATGCCATCTCCCGCCTACCTAAAAACCTCCACCGTCGCAAGACAGTTTCTTGCCAGCTCTGTGATTGCTTGCTGACAACAGCGCATTTTCGTCCTCTTGATTTCGTTGATGAACTTTGCAGCAATTTGCGAGCGTTGAACACACTTCTCGTTAAGATTGCCAAGATCCGACACCTCGAATGCCCGACACTCTCGATCGCGAAGACCTCTTTGACGCCTCCTTTTTGGACCGGCTGCGGGTGCTGGCCTTGCGTTTGCGTAAACGGCGGCAGTTGATGCGGCGAGGGGCACAATCGACTCCGGCGACGGGCTTCACGCGTGAGTTCAAAGACTACCGGCACTACACGCCGCGTGAGGACTATCGCGCCATCGACTGGCGCTTGTATGCCCGTCTTGATAAACTCTTCGTGCGTCTCTACGAGGAAACGCAGGAGTTGAACCTGCATATCCTGCTCGACACCAGCACGTCGATGGCCCAGCCATTTCCCGAGAAACGTCGGCAGGCGCTTCGCTTCGCTGTGGCGCTGGCCTATCTGGCGCTCAGTGCGCAGCAGCGGGTGAGCGTGTATTCGATGGGCGACACGGTGCATCAAGAGCTGCCGCCATTGCGAGGGCAGGGGAACATCGAGAAAGTCATTCAGGCGGTTTCACGGCTCAAATTCGACGGCATTACCAACATGAAGCGCTCGTTTGAAGAATTCCGGCCCAGCAAGCAGCGCTATGGCATCATCTTCGTCATCAGCGACTTCTTCGGCCACGAAATCGGCAGCGCCACCGAGGCTGTGGCTCGCGTGTCTGCCTGGCCGGGCGAGAATCACTTCCTGCAAATCGTCCATCCCGAGGAGCGGCAGCCTGAGATCGAGGGCGAACTCGAACTCACCGAGGTCGAAACCGGTGAACGCCGCCGTTTCTGGCTTACCAAGCGTGATGTGCAGCGCTACGTCGAAACCTTCGACGCCTTCTCCGAAAACCTCGCGCGCGAGTGCGCCAGCCATCGCATCGACTTCATGCAGGTGAGTAGTGACGAGGTGTTTGAGGAACGTTTCCTCGATGTCCTGGTGCGCGGTTCCGCTCTGGCAGGTGGAGTGTGACCCCGCTCTCTCAAGCTGATATGAACTGGCCTGTGATCAAAGCCGTCGGGCTGCTGGTGGCGTCGAATGTTTTCATGACCTTCGTCTCAATCGGTGCAAGCCAGATCCCGAGTCGTGGAATGCCATTGGGATCGGTTTTTTGATCCTTGTGGCAGCGCTCATTTGGGTTGGAATCAGGAAGGTCGGCAGAGCCATTTTGTTCACATATTCACATTTTGAATTGTGAATATGCTTAACAAAGGTTAAATAACTTGGAAATCTCATGTCCACCGCGAACCTGCGCCGACATCTCCACGAAACCCGCAACCGTCCCGTCGGCATCAACAACCGGCAGGACGTGAAGAAGGATCGTTTTCTGCTGCTGACAAAGCACTGGATCGGTGTTGCCTTGCTTGCGCCTGCCTGTCTGGTCACAGCAATCACGCTGATTATGATGCTCTGGCGTGCCGTGACGCGCATGGGATTCCTGCGTTCCGAAGAATTCGTTTTTTTTACCTTTGGTGGTGCTGTCTGGGGGTTGGCCTATCTGGCTGGCCTGCGACCGGTGACGGCTTATGTGTTTGGCCATGAGTTCAGCCATCTTGTCACTGCCCGCATATTTGGCGGACGCATCTTCGACTGGAAAGTCAGTGCGCAGGGCGGGTATGTCGAAACCGACAAGTCGAACACGCTGATCACACTGGCTCCCTATCTAATCCCATTTTACACACTCCTCATCTTGCTCGCGTTCGGAATCGCTGGTCTTGTGCTCGACATGCAGGAGGCACATGCGGTCTCGATCTGGCAATGGACGGTGCATCTGAAGCCCACGCGTTTCCTTTACGCTTTGGTGGGTCTGACATGGTTCTTCCATGCTACCTACACGGTCAAAACTGTCATCGCCGAGCAGGGCGACCTCAAACGCAACGGTGAGTTCTTCTCGATGATGCTCATCTTCCTCATCAACGCCTTCCTGCTCATCGCATTGTTCCTCGCTGCGTCACCTGCGCCGGGACTTGGATTTGCCGAAGTCGCACGTTGCTGGTGGTCGGTGGCTTCAGGGGTAATCGGCTGGATCTGGCATCTGGTGTTCTGAGCTGCGGCTGGACTTTGCCTGCATCTGCGGCAAATGACGCACCCATGCCTGAAGAAGCCGAAATCATGTCAGTCACCCAGCTCACGCGCGAGATTCGCGACGTGCTGGAGGGACATATCGGCAGCGTGTGGGTCGAGGGCGAGATCAGCAACCACCGCCTGCAATCCTCCGGCCATCAATACTTCACGCTGAAGGACGCTGGAGCGCAACTCTCCTGCGTGTTTTTTCGCGGCGCTGCTGCTCGTAGCTCCACACGCCTGCAAGACGGTGCTCTCGTGCAGGTGCATGGCGAGATCAGTGTCTATGAGGCACGCGGCCAGTATCAGATGGTCGTCAAACAGGTGCAGGCGAAGGGCAAAGGCTCGTTGCAGGAGCGCTTTGAAGCGCTGAAACGCCAACTGCATGCCGAGGGGCTGTTTGATGAAGAGAACAAACGCCCGATCCCACGCTTTCCACGTGTCGTGGCGTTGGTCACATCGCCCACGGGCGCAGCGATCCAGGACATGCTGAACATCCTCACACGGCGTGCCCCTTGGGTGCGGGTGCTCGTCTTTCCGGTGCGGGTGCAAGGGCAGGGGGCTGAACTCGAGATCGTACGTGCGCTCGAAGTGCTTGGCGATGCCGCGCATTTCGGCCTGCCCGTGCCGGACACGATTGTCGTGGGCCGTGGCGGCGGCAGCTTGGAAGACCTGTGGTGTTTCAATGAAGAAGTGCTCGCCCGTGCCATTGCCGCCTGCCCGATTCCGATCATCTCGGCCGTCGGGCACGAGATCGACTTCACCATTGCCGACTTCGTGGCTGATCTGCGAGCGCCCACGCCCAGCGCCGCCGCCGAACTCCTCGCGCCCGACAGCACCGAGTTGCTACGGCACTTTGACAGCATTGCCCGCACATTGAAGGCCCGCGTTGGCACGCTGCTCGATCATCATCAGCACATCATCAAACTCACCGCCAAAGGCCCGCTGCTCCATGCGCCGGATCGTTCGCTCCAGCAAGCCGAGCAAACCACCGACGAGATCGAATCCCGGCTGCGCGACGCCATGCGCGAGCAGTTGCAGGCATGGGCCGATGATCTCACGCAGAAGCAGCACGTCCTCGCCGCGCATCATCCGCGCGTGCAACTCACCGAGGTCGTGCATCGGGCGGAAACCTGTGCGCACCGGCTTCAGCAGGGCCTCATGCATCGTCTCGACCGCCTTTCCGATCGCGTGCAGTCGCGTCACGAACTCATGCAGCACATTGGGCCTGACGCCGTTCTCGCCCGCGGCTTCTCTTACACCACGAATGCGGATGGGCGAGTACTCAAGGATGCCAGCGAGGTGAAAGAGGGCGATGAACTGCTCACTCGTCTCGCCAACGGCACGGTGCGCAGCGTGGCGAAGGCTTAGCGGGAAGAATGCAACCTTTTTGCTCGTTGGTTAAAGCATCATGCACCACACCCGTCGCTCCATCCTCCACCGTTCCGCCTACGGCATCGGTGGCATCGCTTTGGCGACGCTGTTGAAGGAGCAGAATCTCCTCGCCACCAGCGAGCAGGCCACGGCACGCCATTTCGATCTCAAACCGAAAGCACCGCACGGTTTTGGTCAGGCGAAGGCGATGATCTCGATGTTCATGCAGGGCGGGCCGAGCCACATGGATCTGTTTGATCCCAAGCCCGAGCTTACCCGCCTCGACGGCAAAGATTTCCCCGGCGAAGTGAAATACGATGATGCTGCCGGAGCCAGCCGCGAGTGCATGGGCAGCCCGTGGGAGTTCAAGCAATACGGCCAGTCGGGCATGGATGTCAGCGAGTTGCTGCCGCATTTCGCAGGCATCGTCGATGACGTCACGCTCATCCGTTCCATGCACACCGGCGTGAACAATCACGGCCAGTCGATCTACGCTTTGCTCAACGGCCAAGTCACCGGCGGCAGGCCCACGCTCGGCAGTTGGTTCACGTATGGACTTGGCTCTGAAAATCAGGATCTGCCAGCCTACGTCGCCCTCACCGATCCACGCGGTCTGCCGGTGCTTGGCGTGGACAATTGGAGCAACGGTTGGTTACCTTCGCTGTATCAAGGCACCGTCATTCGCCCCAAAGAGCCGCGCATTCCGAATCTGGATGCGCCATTGAGCCTCAAAGGCGATGCGCAGGCCCGCTACCTCAATTTCGTGCAGCGTCTGAACAAAGAGCACCTCGAAGCCCGTCCCGGCGAGGCCGATCTCGAAGCGCGCATCCAGAGCTTTGAACTCGCGGCTCGCATGCAGACCGCCGCCAAGGAAGCGCTCGACATCGATCAAGAAAGCGCGGCCACCAAGAAGCTCTACGGCCTCGACAATCCTGCCGCCGCCGAGTTTGGCACGCGCTGCTTGATTGCACGGCGGCTCGTCGAGCGCGGCGTGCGCTGCGTCTCGCTCTTCACCGGCAATCAAACGTGGGACAACCATCAGAACATCCGCACCGCACTGCCCGCCGCTTGTTTGTATGTCGATCAAGGCGCCGCCGCCCTCGTCATTGATTTGAAGCAACGCGGACTGCTCGACACCACCATTGTGCATTGGGGTGGTGAGATGGGTCGTCTGCCCGTCATTCAGAACCGTAGCGGCACCAAAGATCGCACCACTGTCGGTCGCGACCACAACACTTATGGCTTTAGCATGTGGGTCGCCGGTGGCGGCTTCAAAGCCGGTCACATCCACGGTGCCACCGACGACTTCGGCCACCACGCCGTCAAAGACGTCGTCAATCACTACGACTACCATGCCACGCTGCTCCATCTCTTCGGCCTCGATGCCAAAAAACTCAGCTACAAGCGTAACGGTACTGATATGACACTCGTGGAAAACCCGCAGGCTCGGGTAGTGAGCGAGATTCTCACCTAAGCCGGAATTGTGATCTTCGATTGAAGATGGTGCGCGATACAGGGTTCGAACCTGTGACCCCTACCATGTCAAGGTAATGCTCTACCACTGAGCTAATCGCGCGATTCCG
This sequence comes from Verrucomicrobiaceae bacterium, assembly GCA_947466075.1. GTDB lineage: Bacteria > Verrucomicrobiota > Verrucomicrobiia > Verrucomicrobiales > Verrucomicrobiaceae > Prosthecobacter. Next base: position 60,932 of record CANIBP010000028.1, on the reverse strand, counting down.
GGGGGGCAGTGTATAAATGGCCTGTGCCGGTTCGGCAAACGGTTTTTAGCCCGCTGATTTAGCTGTTGTTCACCTGCTTTCGCACGGTGGTGCCTTGGTTGAGCAGATCATCGCGTTCCAAGCCGGTGAGACGGGTGATGGAACGCAGCAGCCACAGCAGCAATGCCAGCGTGACACCCATGAGTGGAATGCCAATGATCAGGAAGCCGCTCCAGTTGAGCCGGCCGATGGCTTTGATGTATTCCTGACTGCCGGGGGCTTTGTCGCCAAGCAACCAGAGCGCGAGCACAAAATTGGCAGCGGAAGAGAGCAGCATCGTGCCCGCCATGCCCCAGGAGGCACGCTTGAGCAGGGCGGCGAAGCTGTGGTGCTTCTCCGGCGTGTCGAGCGCTTGATGCAGTGCGGGTTGGTTAATCACCTGCGGATTGAGCAGCATCTCGTTGATGAGAGGTTTGCCCCAGCGATGGCTCAATGGGAAGGCGATGCCGAGAAAGATGGGGAACATGGCTTCCTTGGCTGCAAACCAGATGGCATTGAGTTGCAGCAGGCCGAGACCGCCGGTGACGATGACGGCGATGAGGCCGAGCACGGAGAAGAAGTTCAAGCCGCGCTTCTGCGTGTAGCACCACACGCCAAAACCCAAGGGCAGCAGCAGGGCGATGATCAAAGCCCACAAGGGCCCGAGGCGCTCCGGGGTGCCGAGCTTTTCGAGCACAATGGACGGCAGAATGACAGTGAGGGCGAGATCGAGGAGGGGATGGGGCTGTTTTTGGGTCACGCGGAACTTTGGAATGATGAAGGCAGAATGTCGAACGAGGATTGTGCCTGCTGCTTGCGTCCGAGTGGGTCTGCTCTAATGCTTCAACATGGTCGCCACTGCCGCCCCCAGCCTCATCGAAGAAATCAAACGCCTGAAACAGGAGCGCAACGCCGTCATTCTGGCCCACAATTACCAGGACAAGGCCATCCAGGAGATAGCGGACTTTGTCGGTGATTCTCTCGGCCTCTCCTACAAGGCCAAAGAGACCGAAGCGGACGTGATTGTGTTCTGCGGCGTGCATTTCATGGCGGAGACGGCCAAGATCGTGAATCCCAGCAAGATCGTCGTGCTGCCAGACGCGAATGCTGGCTGCTCGCTGGAGCAAAGCTGCCCCGGACCGCAGCTTGAGGCCTTCCTGAAGGCGAATGCGGCCAAAAACTACTACGTCATCGCCTACATCAATTGCAGTGGCCATGTGAAGGCGCTGAGCGATTGCATCTGCACCAGCGGCAATGCGGACAAGATTGTCGAAGCCGCTCCGAAGGACCGCCCGATCCTGTTTGTGCCGGATCAGAACCTCGGCTCATGGGTCATGGAACGCACGGGTCGCAAGATGGATCTGTGGAAGGGCGCGTGTTACGTCCACGTCGAGTTCACCCGCGACAGCATTCAGCAGATCAAGGACGAGCATCCCGATGCCAAAGTCGTCGCCCACCCCGAATGCACCTATGCCGTGCGCATGCTGGCCGATGAAGTGTGCAGCACCGAGAAGATGGTCGGTTATTGCCGCAACAGCCCGGCCAGCGCCTTCATCATCGTGACCGAAAGCGGCATGCTGCATCGCCTTGAACGCGAAGTGCCGGGCAAGAAGTTCATTCCCGGCCCCACCGGTCACTGCGCCTGCGCCGACTGCCGATACATGAAGCTCAACACGCTGCAAAAGCTGCACGACTGCCTGCGCGATCTCTCGCCTCAAGTCGTGATGCCTGAAGACCTGCGCAAGCGTGCAGAGAAGCCGATCCTGCGCATGCTTGAGTTGAGTCGCTAGGCAATCGTAGGTTGTGTATGCTGCTCCAAGTAGGCCGCTATCACCTAAGACTTGCTCCTGCAGCACCACCCGACTGTTTGGGCGTGTGCTTGGGCCATTGTGTGAGCGTTGAGAGATGGGTGGGCTGTTGACACACCCATCCTACGTCCTGTAGCGCACCAGCTTCCGCGCCGTTGGCTCGTTGAATTCAAAAATTTCCCTTGTCGAAATTCGCCGTCCCCGTTAAAACCATTTTCCATGTTGCCTTTCGCTACACGGGTCCATCTACCGCGTGGGGGATCATCAGGTGGTGTTTGGAGTAACACCGTTGAGATGATGGTGGGTGTGTCAGGCAGCTTCAAAGACAGGGGCGCGCAGCCCCCCCCCTGTCTCGTTTGCCGCCCCCGAATAACCACGATCAGCTCCCAAACTATCAGATGATCATTTTTCACTTTTTCGAAATCTTAGCTCATTGTGCTGCCATTGTTGGCATCGGCATTGGCGCTTACCAGCTATGGCAGACGCGCAAACAGGCGCAAACCACCTTCGAGGACTCTATGGCGAAGGAATACCGTGAACTCGCCAGCAGATTTCCAACCAAGGTATTTTACGACATTCCGTTCTCGGAGGAATTGACGCCAAGGGAAAAAGCCAGAGCACAGGACGAGTTTTATCGTTACTTCGACCTGACCAACGGGCAAATCTTTCTTCGTGAGGCGGGCCGAATCAGTGACCAGACGTGGGCGTTTTGGTGCGACGGCATCAAGACCAACATGCAAAGGGCAGCCTTCAAAGCCGCCTGGAATGATATTGGTGGTAAGGCACAATTGGATTTTGCCGAGCTTCGCCTCCTCATTGAAGTTGACTACGAGCTGGACCCAATTTCGCCCAATTGGATGCATAGAATCTGCCTCAAGCGCCAGGAAGTCGCGGCCAAAGGCCGGAAACTCAAAGCTGAGGAAAGCGACACCAAGGAGGCTGTTGCCTCAAAACTGCCTGCAACGGTCACTGGAAAACCAGTCATAGATTAAATTATCCGAATGTCATGAATGGATCGCCTCTCTTCAAAATCGCCGCCTTGCTAAGCATTGTTGTTTCCTCGGCCCTATCCCAAGAAGCGCCAGACCTGAAGGCATTGCTGGCCTCATATCAGGAGAAAGTGGAATTGGAAGCCACGCGGCCTCATCAATTGGCAGTCGCAAATTTAAATGAAAAATACTTAGCTGCATTGTTGCCCATGCAAGAAGCAGCGCAGAAGTCAGGGAAACTGGAACAAGCTATTGCGCTCAAGCAGGAAAGAGAACGTGTTCTAGCCGGTCGGAAAGTTCCTGATCAGGATGAAGCTGGAACAACTGACGCCTTGAAGAAGATGCGTACTACTTATCGAACTGCTCTGGCCAGATTAGATTTGAATAGAGACAAAATCATTCGGCCCATGAAAGAAGCCTTTTACAAGCAACTTGAATCTGTTGCTTTGATCCTGACCAAAGCTGGAAGGTTGGATGAGGCGGCGGGGGCTAAAAAAGCACAGGAGAATTTGTTGAATCCGCCGTCGGCTGTGGACGCGCAATATACAAATAGTCTCGGAATGAAATTTGTTCCTGTGGCTGGAACAAAAATGTCGATGTGCATTCATGAGACACGTGTGAAGGACTACAGAAGTTATGCCAGCCAATCCAGCGGAATCGCTGCTGAATGGGATTCGGCTGATTATGGAGAGGCTGATGCGGCAAAAAAGGAAGAGCACCCTGTGGTTAATGTCTCTTGGGATGATGCAAAGGCTTTCTGTGATTGGCTTAGTCGTAAAGAAGGCCGTCAATACAGGCTGCCGACGGACCATGAATGGAGCGTCGCGGTTGGAATTGGCGAAAAAGAGAATGCCGGCGAGCTTCCTTCGGAAAAACACCTCAAAATCAATAATCTTTTTCCATGGGGCACCAGATTTCCGCCGCCGAAAAATATAGGCAACTATGCAGATGAGACATGCTTGAAAATGACAATTTTACAGCGATTTGCGATTATCAGCGGTTTCGATGATGGCTTTGCCAAGACCTCGCCGGTTATGTCATTTGAAGCTAACAAATTAGGCATATATGACCTGGGTGGAAATGTATGGGAATGGTGCGAGGATAAATTCGATCAAGCGTCGTCAGGAAGAGTCCTGCGTGGTGGGTGTTGGGGATCAAATAATCAAGATGGGGGACACATGCTCTCGTCATACCGACTACAACGGCCTCCTGCGGAACGGCACTATACCAAAGGATTCCGATGTGTTTTGGAGACCAGTCCCTGAACAGGATTGTTCTGGAGTCATGATTGTCAAAAATTGGCACCACTATCCAGAACAGTGCCCAAGACCCGTACCGTGACGAGCGGGGATGGTTCACCGAATACTCTTGAAAAGGACGCTTGGTTCTACACGCGGTCACTTCCTTCATCTGATGCACATCGATGATACGGAAGTCGCGGCAGGCGTGGCGGAAGATGAGTTTTATGTGGTCGAGGCCGTGCTTGTGGACTGGCTTTGAAATGCAAGTCGAGATGCCTGAAGACCTGCGCAAGCGTGCAGAGAAGCCGATCCTGCGCATGCTGGAACTAAGCCGGTGATCATCACCGCCACCATGCAGGCAGATCCGTCATCGTCTCTTTGAGGATGCTGCGGATCGCCAGACGTTCGTTCGGCGCGAGGTGCGCATGCTGCGCATCAGGCTGCTCGCGCATGTAGAGGGCCATGTGGTAATAGACGCGCTCCTTCAGCTCCTTGGGCGCGTGTTTCCAGGTGTCGGTGTAGAGCATGAAGCTGCAGCGGTGCTTGAACATGCGGGTCTTCATGTCCAAGTCCTTCAGTGAGAGACCCGTCTTCGTTAGCTTCCGGTCACGCAGAAAATCCCTCACGTAGGCTGGATCGCCGACCATGCCCTTGCTCGGAAACTTCGCTTCATCCGCGAACACGATGTAGCGCGCCAGTTCCTGCGCCCGCTCCTCGATCTCCGCCTTCGCTGCGGCTCCCAGCATGTTTTTGTTGTCGCTCTTGAGCTGGCGCACGGTGTAGATCGCATAGACCAGACGGTTCTCGAAGCCCATCTGATGTTCGTTGACGAGATTCGGCAGAATGTCGCTCGTTGGGAGCAGGTGCAGGCTCAGGTCTGAGTTCTGCCCCGGCGGCACCGGCGTGATCACGTTTTTTCCGTTCGTTGGGACGCCCATCACGTTCGCCCGGTTGTTGGTGATGTTGTGTTCGCCGGTCAGATGCCAGCCGCCAAAACGATTCTCCAGCGGGATTTGATGGCCCTGCTCATCGCGGCGAAACGTTTCCAGGCTCGATCCTGCGCGTGAAACGAGCAGCGACTCCGCGATCAATCCCGGCAGCCGCCGTGTCGCATTGCCTGCGTGGCAGTTCATGCACTTCGTGGAGCGTGTTACATTCGGCACCGGACCGCCGGGACGCAGACGATCGAATACATAAAACATCGGCCCCATTTCAGGATCGGCGGCGATGATCTCCACTAAGCCACCCGGCACCCAGCCGAGATAGGTGTCTTCGTTGAAGTACAGCGCACGCGGATTGCGCGGATTGATGATCTCGCTTTGCAGCGAACTCGCTGAGAACACCATGATCTGCGAGGTGATAGGAATGTTCAGCGCCTCCAGCAGGCTGGTCAGGAAGGCCTTGTCGTTCGTGGTGTCGAGTTTCACCTCGCCCTTCTGGGCTTTCTCCTGCAACTCGGCGAAGCGGTCCTTCGGCTTCCAGTCGAGATACGAATGCGGTGCGGCTTTGAAGTCGATCACGCGTGGTGCTTTGGTCTCCGCAGCCGGGGCGGCGGAGATCGTCAAAAACAACAGCATGATCAGGGAACGGGAACGCATCGTGCTCTATACGCTTGCCAAGTTACCCAAATCGCACCAGACAACCACCAAACATTCGTCATTCTGGCTTAGACACCTCTCACCATGCCCACCATTCAGCCACGCCGCGCTGGCATCCTCATCCCCGTCTTCGCCCTTCGCACCCCCGATGACCTCGGCATCGGCGACATCGGTGGCGTGCGTCAGCTCATCGACTGGGCCGCTGACACTGGCATCGGTTTCGTGCAATTCCTGCCCATCAACGCCACCGGCAGCGACAGCAGCCCCTACAATGCCATCAGCTCCGTCGCGCTCGATTACCTCACACTCGAGCTGACGCCTGCCGCCATTCCCGAACTCGATGACAAATTCTGCCGCACCATCACCGGCATCCTGCGTGCCGACCTGCTGCGCCATGGCTCGGTGAATTACCCCAAAGTGCGCCGTTTGAAAAACACGCTGTTGCGCCGTGCCTTCAGCCAGATTGAGTCCCACCCGCAGCGCCTGGCAGCGTTTGAAACCTTCTGTGAAAAGGAAGCCGGTTGGTTGGATGACTTCTGTCTCTTCAAAGTCCTCATGGATGAGCACGGACATGAAGATTGGACGACCTGGCGTGATGAGCTCAACACCGCAGCCAAAGCGCGTGCGTGGCGTGATGCGCAAGGCGATGAGATCGACCATCGCATCTTGTTTCATGCCTATGTGCAATGGCTCTGCTTCAGCCAGTGGAGCGAACTGCGTGCCTACGCGAACGGGAAGGGGATCAAGCTCATGGGTGACATCCCCTTCGGCATCTCCTGGTGCAGCGCAGATGTGTTTTTCCAGCCCGAGCAGTTTGTTCTCGAATGGTGCGGCGGCGCTCCGCCGGAGACCTACTTCAAGGACGACTACTTTGTGCAGCGCTGGGGGCAGAACTGGGGGATCCCGCATTATCGTTGGGATGTCATGGAGCAGGGTGGCTATCAGTGGTGGCGGCAGCGCACGCAGAAGCTCACCGAGATCTTCGACATCTTCCGCATCGACCACGTCCTCGGCTTCTACCGCATCTACAGCTTCCCGTGGCGGCCATCACGCAATGCTGAGTTCTGCTATCTCAGCGATGACGAGGCCAAAGCGCTCACCGGTGGTCGCCTGCCGCATTTCATCGAGAACGACGACGACACGCCCGAGCACAAGGCCGCCAACTGCGCGAATGGCGACAAATACCTGCGCATCATCCTCGATGCCGCTGATGGCAAAACCGAAGTCGTTGCCGAGGACCTCGGCACCGTGCCTGATTACGTGCGTCCGCATCTGCTCAGCCTCGACATTCCCGGCTTCAAAGTCAGCCATTGGGAAGACGATGAGAATGGCCGCGTCGTCATGGGCAACGCGTATGACAACTGCGCCTTCACCACCTACGCCACGCACGATCACGAGCCGATGAAGACGCATTGGGAGCATCGCCGTCGCGATTCGCGCAGTCCCGAGGAAGCCGACCGCGCTCTCGCCACCAAAGAACTCCGTGCCTTGGCCGACTTCTCCGGCCTGCGCTTCTCCGACAACGAATGGCCTGAATACGACACGCACATTCGCCGCGCGTTGGTCGAGGCCTTGCTCACCAGCAACGCCCGCTACGCCGCCTTCATGCTCACCGATCTCTTTGGCCTCGAAGACCGCTTTAACGTTCCCGGCATCGCCGCCGATAGCAACTGGAGCGCCCGTTTGCCCATGACCGTTGCCGAAATGCGCAATGCTGCGCCATGGAAGGAAGAATTTGACTGGCTCAAGAAAGCCATCAAGCGCACGCAGCGCTGACATGGGGCGCAACCATCGCCGCTCAAGACATTCACCGCCACTCATGCTTCGGATACCTACCCCGAAGCTGCGCCTTCACTGCCGGATAGCCTTCCCTCCAAAACCGTCCGATGTCTCCCGTCGTCTGAATGGGCCGTTGTGCCGGTGAAAGCAGATGCACCGTCACGCTGATGCGGCCGGCGGCGACTTTGGGGTTCTCGTTGATGTCATACATGTGCTGGAGCACGGCACTGACACTTGGCGGCTGCTTTTCGTCATAGACGATGCGGGCGGTCTTGCCGTTGCGCAGGGCGTAGCGCTCGGGGGCGAATTTTTCGAGCATCTCGCGCTGGGCGTGGCTCAGCCATTGATGCAGTGCGGGGAAAACCTCACGGTCCTTCAAGGCGCGATACGTCGTGCAGCCGTGGCAGAGCTGCTCAATGAGGATGTGACGGTCTTCTTCGCCGATGGGCGGGATTTCGAGATCGGGCATCCATTTGGAGAGGCAATTCACACGCGTGATCCACTGCTCCACTTTTTCGTTCCACAGCGGCAATTCCAAACGGCCAGCGATGACTTCAGCGGCAAGAAGGCTGGCGGCTTGGGTTTCATCGGGATCACCACGTTCCTTGCTGCTGAGCACGAGACTGCGGAAGCGCGTCTCTTCCATGTTCATCACGCGGCGGTTCACGCTGTCGTAATGCGCGCGCTTTCCGGTGGTGAGATCGCTGGGAAACATCTCCCGCAGCCATTCTTCCTCGATGAGCGTGACGTTGTTGAGCTTCACCGTCAGCGCTTTGCCCTGCACCTCGACGATCTCTGAGGCGACGAGCAAGCGCGGGGCTTTGATGTGCGCGTCTTTGTCGAGATGCCCCGTGTAACCGCCTGCGAGCCGGTAAATGCGGCTGCCAGGGCTTGTTTCGACGCCCAGATGATCACTGAACGCGGCGAGCAAGGTTTTGGCGAGCGCTTGAGGCGCAGCGACTTCATCGTTGATGCTCAATCCCACGCGTTTTGCCAATTGGATGAACTGATCCGCACTACGCGCTGCTTCACGCGATGCCATGGCATGAATGCCATAACGCGCGCAGGCATCCGGCTCGAAGTTCATGGCCTCCGCACGTGCAAAAGCACGCAGCAGCGCCTGAAACTCACTCAAGTCACCCGGCTCCCAAAAGTCCTCGTTCTTGTGTGAGGCGTTGTTTTTGCCCACGAGCAAAATATCGCGCCCTTGGGCTGCTGCGGCGCATAACGAAGCCTCACGCAAACAACCCAACTCGGCTGCGGCGAGCATCATGCGTGCAAAACGTGGATGCAGCGGGAACTTGCTCATCTGGCGGCCCATGCCGGTGATTTGGCCGCTCAAATCGATGGCGCCAAGATCATGCAGCAAATTCTCCGCGCGCGACATCGATGCCGGTGTCGGCGCTTCAAACCAATCGAAGGGCTCACGCGACAGCACACGCAATGCGAGCAGCGCTTCGCTCAAATCAAGACGCTGCACTTCCGGCAGCTCGCTTTCAGGTCGTAGCAGGTGCTCACGCTGCGTCCACAAGCGCACGGCGATGCCGGGACCGAGTCGTCCTGCACGACCGGCACGCTGCTCAGCGGAAGCGCGGCTGATTTTCTGCACGGTGAGTGTGTTGATGCCGCGGCGCGCGTCGTAGTTCGCGGTGCGAGCTGTGCCGCCATCGACCACAGCGCGCACGCCTTCAATGGTGAGCGAGGTTTCAGCGACGTTGGTGCTGACGATGATCTTGGGTTGCTCGCCGGGCGTGACGGCGACGTCCTGGTCTTGTGGCGTCAATTCGCCATGCAAAGGCACCACACGGCGGCCACGCGCAAAGCTGCGGCCCTGGATGGCAGCGATGGTTTTGCGAATTTCGTGCCCACCGGGCATGAAGACGAGCATGTCGCCGCTGAAGCCGGGTGAGTTGGCCAACTCTTCGCAAGCGCGTGCTGCTTGGTCCCAGATCGGCTCTGGGTAGCCTGTTTTGAGCTGAAGCGCGGCCTGATAGCGCACCTCGACTGGGAAGGTGCGACCTTCGGATTCGAGCAGCTTCGATGGCTGCATGAACTCGACGAGCGGGCCGGGCACGAGCGTGGCGGACATGACGATGATCTTCAAATCGGGTCGTCGCGTGCGCTGAAGCTGCCGCGCGAAGGCGAGCACGAGATCGCCATCGAGATGCCGCTCATGGAATTCGTCGATGCAGATGCAGCCCACGCGCTCCAGCAGCGGATCTTCGAGCATCTGGCGCAGCATGACGCCTTCTGTGACATAGCTGAGTCGTGTCTCACGACTGGTGACGTTGTCAAAACGCACCTGATAACCCACCTCGCCACCGAGACGTGCATTGCGCTCACGCGCGACGCGTTGCGCCAACATTCGCGCAGCGATGCGGCGTGGTTGCAGCACGATGCAGCGCTTCCCTTCAGCCAGGAAGCCCGAATCGAGCACGAACTGCGGAATCTGCGTCGATTTGCCGGAACCGGTGGGCGCTTTGATCAGCAGATTCGGCAGCGCCGGATCGAGCAGAGCGGCGGTGAAGGTCTGGCGGAGTTCAAAGATCGGAAGCGGAGCGGACATGCGAATGGGGCATGATCCATGGCCCGCCATTCGCCGTTCGTCATTCGGATTTCGTTATTCCTTCGGCACCAGTTTCTTCAAGTCATCGGGCAGCCATGCTCGGAGCATGGGGCCGGTGGTGGCGGTGGTGAGGAGGCACATGATGATGAACATGGTAAAGAGCTTGTCATTCAGCAGGCCGAGGTCTTTGCCGACGTTGATGGCGATGAGGCCCATGAGCGCACGAGTGTTCATGAGGGCGCCGATGGACAAACCTTCGCGCCAGCTAGAGCCGGCCCAGCGCGCACCGAGCGTGCAGCCGCCGAGTTTGCCGAGGATGGCGACCGCAGATACGAGCGCGCAGGCGAACCACGCGGTGGCGTTATCGAAGGAACCGATCTTGGTATTGAGGCCGGTGTTGGTGAAGAAAATGGGCACCAAGGCAACGATGACGAAATCGGCAAAGCGCTCGCGCCAGGCTTTGACGAGCGCGGGTTCGGTATGCAGCGCCACACCGAGTGCGAAAGCACCGAAGATGGCAAAGATGCCGAGCTTGCTGGTGATGAGCGCGGAGATGAAGAGCGTGCAAAAGAGCAACGCGAGGAAGCCGGGGGTGAAGGTCTCGGTTTGATGCACGGCGCACTGTTTGCGCCAAGCTTTGATGATGAGCGGACCAACCACTTTCATCAACACGACGAAATAGAGTACGATGAGGACTGTTTGGCCGAGAAATGGCAGCCAGGAGAAGTTGTCTCCTTGTTTGATAATCGCGGTGGCTACACCGAGGAAGATCCAACCGATCGCATCATCAATGGCGGCGGCGCTGATGGCCGTGGCCCCGAGCGCGGTGCGCTCCAACTTCATCTCGAGCAGAATGCGGCCCATGATTGGGAGCGCAGAAATGGCAAGAGCGATGCAGACGAAGAGTTGAAAGCCGAACATGGGCAGTTCCGGTGCAAAGGTGCGGTGCAGCCATGGTGCGATAGCCAGACCGCCCGCGAGCGGTGCGAGGATACCCATGAGCGACGAGGCAATGACCACCCGCGATTTTTGCCGCAGATGCGAGAAGTCGAACTCCATGCCGACTTGAAACAGCATCAGCAATAGGCCGATTTTGGCGAGCAGGGCGAGCGGGCCTTTGATTTCGTCAGGAAAAATATAGGCAACAAATTCGGGTGCGAACAGGCCGATGAAGGAGGGACCAAGGAGCAGGCCTGCCGCAATTTCGCCCACAGCGGGAGGTTGCCCAATGCGGCGGCAGAGACGGCCCATCAGCCACGCGGCGGCGATGATGACGATCCATCCGACGAGGACGAGTTTGAGTGTGTCTTCGATCTTGGCGGGGTTCATGTGGTCGCGATACTGCGCTAAGATGGTCGGTAACAGAAATAGACTTTCGCTATGACTTCGATGCCGCTTCGGTATAAGGGTTGCTGATCATGGAACTGCGTCATCTGCGATATTTTCAAGCCGTAGCCGAGGAACTGAGCTTCTCGCGGGCTGCTCGGCGTCTGCGCATCGCGCAGCCTGCCTTAAGCCGTGCAGTGCAGGAAATGGAACGCGAACTGGGTACGCAATTGATCGAACGTGAGCGCCGATCTCCACGGCTGACACCCGCAGGCGCGGTGCTGCTGCATGAGACGGGATTGATTCTGGAACGGCTCGAAGAATCGCTACGGCGAGTGAAACGCACCGCGAGTGGCGAGGAGGGCGAGTTGCGGCTCGGCTACATCGGGCCACCGACGCGGATGTTTCTGTCACGGTTATTGAAGGAATATCAAAAGCGCTTTCCACGTGTGACGGTGATCCTTGAAGAACGCACGCCGGAACGTGTGTGGGAAATGGTCTCTAAGGGCCGCTTGTCGGTCGGTTTGACTCGTCCTGTCCTCGCGCATGAAGCGCTGGGCTTGCAGACGCTGCTGCTGCGTGAAGAGAAATTCTGCGCTGCTGTGCCGAAGGATCACGCGTGGGCAAAGATGACCTCGTTGCCGTGGAAAAAGCTCGCCGGAGAGTCGCTGGTCATTCTGGCGCGGCGGGAGGGTGCGGGTTCGCATGATGCCATCCATGTAGCCTGCGCGGAAGGTGGTTTCGCACCACGCGTGGCGCACACACCGAGCCTCATCGGCACCATTTTGCAATACGTCGAGGCGGGTGCAGGCATCGGCGTAGTGCCGGAGAGCACGATGAGCAAAAACATCGCCCTCATTCCCCTGAAACCGCAGCAGACCATCCCGCTGGTGATGGTGTGGGCCAAGGAAGGCGAAGACCCCGCCGTGGCGGCGTTTCGCGCCTTGGTGAAGGAGTGGCTGCGCGACGGGAAGTTGTGGGCTTGAAATGCGTTGCACCGTGGGCGTGCTGGTGCTCCTTTCGCGCCCCTTCTCGCCGGTGGCAATCCAGTCATGCGGCCAACCCACACACTACATCCACCAGCCATGTCCTCCGACCCCAAAGCATCCCAAGCGCAAATGGAGAAAATCGTCTCCCTCTGCAAGCGCCGCGGCTTCATCTATCAAAGCAGCGAGATCTACGGCGGCTGCGGCGGCGTGTGGGACTACGGCCCGCTCGGCGCGGAGCTGAAGCGCAACCTGCGCACCGCCTGGTGGAACACCATGACCCGCGAACGCGAGGACGTGCTCGGCCTCGATGCCAGCATCCTCATGAATCCCGCCATCTGGAAGGCCAGCGGCCACGTCGATACCTTCGCCGACCTCATGCGCGAGTGCTCGCTGACGAACAAGCGTGTGCGTGCTGACCACGTCGATCCACAGTCCGGCACCGTGCTCAAATACAGCGGCGCACAATCACCGACCGGCTGGCGCTGGGATCGCACGATCACCGCTTTGACGAAAAGCGGCGAGCACATCGAGAGCTTCCGCAAACGCATCCGCGCTCTCATCGCACAGAACGCGGGTGAATCCGCCGGCAAGCCTGAGGAGATCGAATTGCTCAATGAAGAGAAGATCGACGCCGTGAATGGCAGCGTCGATTTCCATCCGGAGACCGGCGGCATGCTCGGCGAGGCGCGTCCCTTCAATCTCATGCTCAAGACCTACCTCGGCCCCACCGCGACCGAGGACGATGTGACCTACCTGCGCCCGGAAACGGCGCAGGCCATCTTTGCGCAGTTCAAGAACGTCTTCGACTCCAGCCGCGTGAAGGTGCCGTTTGGCATCGGCCAGATCGGCAAGGCCTTCCGCAACGAGGTCACGCCGAAGAATTTCACCTTCCGCAGCCGCGAGTTCGAGCAGATGGAGCTCGAGTTCTTCATCAAGCCCGACGAAGCCGTCGAGATCATCAGCGGCGAAGTCGCAGCATGGCATGAAGGTGCCGATTTGAGCGAACCGCAGCCGAATTGGGGCTGGGAGCTGTGGCACCGTTACTGGGTGGATCAGCGCACGAAATTCTACCAAGGCATCGGCCTTGGCGACGTGCTCGAATACTACTGGCAGACGCCCGCCGACCTCGCCCACTACGCCCGCGCCTGCGTGGACATCCTGTGCGAGTTCCCCTTCGGCACCGAGGAGCTGGAAGGCATCGCCGCGCGTGGCGACTTCGATTTGTCCGCGCATCAAACCGCCAGCACCAAGTCGCAGGAAATCTTCGACGAAGAACTCAAAACCGCCGCCGCCAAGCTCACCGACGAGCAGAAGGAGGCCCTCATCCAAAAACGCCTCGCCGCCGAAGCCGCCAAGACCAAGGGCGAGCCGATGCCCGAGGCCGCCGTGCGTGCGTGGTTCGAGCGTCTCTTCAAAGGCAGCTACGTCCCGCACGTCATCGAACCCTCCGCCGGACTCGACCGCATGGCGCTCGCCGTCATCGCCAAGGCCTTCAGCGAGACCGAAAAGGTCGATGAAAAGGGCAAGAAGGAAGTCATCACCGTCCTGCGCCTGCATCCGCGTGTCGCCCCGATCAAGGTCGGTGTCTTCCCGCTGCTCAAGAACAAGCCCGAGATCGTCGCCAAGGCCCGCGAGGTCTATGCGCTGCTGAAGAAGCACCTGAACTGCTTCTATGATGAGACCGCCTCCATCGGCCGCCGCTACGCCCGCCAGGACGAAGTCGGCACGCCCTTCGGCGTCACCATTGACTTCGACTCCCTTGGCGAAAAAGGCCCCGAACTGCTCGATACGGTGACGCTGCGTCATCGCGACAGCAACGAGCAGGAACGCGTGAAGATCAGCGATCTGCTCGGGAAGCTGTTACCGCTGGTGTCGTAGTCAGCAACTTAAATACACAAGCTGAACAAGGATCGAGCACTACGATCTGGCCGGGAGAAGTAATCTCGCGCTTACTCAGCTTGGATTTGGAGTTTCTTGATTCGACGTTTAATCGCAAGCTTGTTATTGATCGTGAGGGCGTGTTCGAGACACAAAAGCTCGTTTGCTGGATCAGGTGTGAGCCGATAAAGATCGGCGCAAGCAACCCATGCTCGTGCTCGCCAATTTGGATAATTCTCGAAGTGTGCCGTGGTTGTTAGAGTGCTAACAGAGGTGCGAAGCCATTCCCATTGGAGTGTATCATGGATGGAAGGAGCCTCGCGTAGTGAATCTTCGACCTGCTCAAGAAGGCGAAATACAGCATTTTGTTCTGACCTCTCACGAGATCTCTCAAGGTTCCGCTGTTTGTATTCAGCTTGAGCGAGGGCAAACGATTCTTCACGGTGTTTGTTTTTATTCGCGACTCGTTCTGTTCGAGTGGCATCTGGTCGAGGACCACCATCTTGGTAAATCTTCTCTTCAAGTTCTGTTAAGGCGGCTTGAATAAGTTCTATTGGAATCAGGTTGCCATGTTTGTCTTTTAACGGCTCGTGGGGGAATTGCGCCATGTAATTGTTGAACTCTGATTCGGAGATCGCTCCGGTAACAATTGCCTCGTCCTGGTCAATGGCAGTCCAGTATGCGCAGCTCGAACGGGCATAAGGTGGATATGGATGGCCTAAGCCATCGAGGAATGTGTTGCTAAGATTCTCCCAAATTCCGTCCCATTTTGAGGCGATCATCCGGCCATCGCAAAGCCGACCGCCGCAACGTTGCCAGCGTGAGTGCCATTCGGATAATGATTCCTGCCAATATGGGCCAAGGCAAAGCTCCCAAGCTGGGAAAGAGTGCAGCGACCTGTGGTCTTTACTTTTCTCCCATTGTCTTTTGTTAGACTTCTGGCTGCTGACAATGTTCTCCGTGAGACGCGGCTCTCCCCAATGTTCAACCCACTCAGCGAAAGTCAGCGTCGTCATATTTTATTAGTATGGTTTTTCAGCCGTAAAATTTGGCATGTAGCACTCTGAATTCTAGGGCAGCTTTCATGATGTTTTTTATGAAGGTGGTTTTGTGTGTCTCCTTATGAGTGCAAGATCTAGAACGCACCACTCGTTCCGATTCGACCCATGAAGTTTCTTACCGTCGCCGCTGTTTCGTTGTGTCTCGTCAGTCTCGCCCAGTCCGCTCCGCGGGATGATCAGTATGTCCTTGGGCCGGATTCCCAGGTGAAGGAAGATGTGCCACACGGGGCGGTGACGCAGATGCCAGCGTGGACGAACTCGAAGATCTATCCCGGCACGACGCGTGACTGGTGGATCTATGTTCCGGCCCAATACAAAGCCGAACAACCAGCGAATGTGATGGTGTTTTGTGACGGTGGCGGTTTTGTGAAGGGCGACGGTGGCTTCCGCGTACCGACGGTGTTCGACAATCTCATCGCCAAGGGCGAGATGCCGGTGACGATCGCTATCTTCATCAATCCGGGCGTGTTTCCCACGACGAACCCAAAGGAGAAGCCGCGTAGCAATCGCAGTTTTGAATACGACGACCTTGGCGATCTGCATGCCCGCTTCCTCATTGAAGAAATCCTGCCCGAAGTCGCCAAGAGCTACAAGCTGACCGCCGATCCCGAAGGTCGTGGCATCTGCGGCAACAGCAGTGGTGGCATCTGTGCCTTTACCGTCGCTTGGGAGCGACCTGACGCCTTCCGCAAGGTGATCAGCCACATCGGTAGCTTCACCAACATCCGTGGCGGTCATGTCTATCCTGCGCTGATCCGCAAGACGGACAAGAAGCCGCTCAAGGTCTTCCTGCAAGACGGCAAGAACGATCTCGACAACCAGTTCGGCAACTGGCCTCTGGCAAATCAGGACATGGCCGCGGCGCTGAAGTTCGCCGGTTACGACTACCAGTTCGTCCTCGGCGAAGGCACGCACAACGGCAAGCACGGTGGTGCGATGCTGCCAGACACGCTGCGCTGGCTGTGGAAGAAGTGATCAACCGTTCGCGGTTCGCAGTTCTCAGTTCGCGGTTGTGCGCGGACGAGATTGCTGAAACGGCGAACAGCGAACCGTGAACAGCGAACTTTATGACGAAATACATCCTCCTCACCCTCAGCCTCCTTTCCACCCCACTCCTCGCTCAAGACACCTCGCTGCACGATTACCTCATCGACGGTGAGCCGTGGAAGGAAGCGGCCAGTGGCTACGCTTTCACCGACGGCCTTTGCTGCGATGCGGCGGGCAATCTGTTCTTCACCGATGTCAAAGCCGGGAAGGGGATCTACAAGATCGACGTCGCCACGGGCAAGACAGACCTGTTTCTCGACAACTTGCCGGGCATCAGCGGCCTGCAAATCGGCCCCGATGGCCGCTTCTATGCCTGCCACAACAAGGAGCAGCGGATCATCGCCATCACGATGAAGGGTGAAGTCGAAGTGCTGCTGACTGGCGCGAAGTGCAACGACCTCGTGGTCACCAAGAAGGGGAACCTCTATTTCACCGAGACCCCGACGCTGAGCGTGCATCTCATCACCAAGGACAAGAAACACCTCGTGGCCGATGCTGGGCATGTGCAAAAGCCCAATGGCATCACGATCTCGCCGGATGAACGCACGCTGGCTGTCTCTGAGTATGGTGGCAAACACGTCTGGGCCTGGCGCATCGAAGACGATGGCACTTTGACCGGCGGAGCGCCCTACATGACGATGTGGCTGCCCGTGGGCAAAGAAACCGCCTCAGGCGATGGTGCGACCACGGAGGCGAACGGGCGTTATTTCGTGACTACCGAACTCGGCGTGCAGGTCTTCGATACGGCGGGCCGCCTAGCTGGAATCATTGCCAAACCCGATCCGTTGGGTAAAGTCGTCAGCGTCGAGTTCGCCGGTAAAGACCACGACATCCTGTTCATTGCCGCCGGAGACAAGATTTATGGTCGCAAACTCAAGGTGAAGGGGTATTTCTGACCCTTCACGTGAATCGTTGCCGCCATTTCATCACTTGCTGCTTTTGCAGCGTCTCCGCTTTGGTCCTGCCGGGCTGTGCCGCAATGGATGCGGCATGGGAGACGCTGGATCCAATCGGCCACCGTAGCGAACATCAGGCACGACATTTCGTGCGTGGTAAAAGCACTGGAATCAGTTTGCCGGGCGACGCAGGCTTGTAATTGCGGCCGGTGCAGATGAAGAGGCCATAAACACTCACTAACACCGACAGACAGGAGTGTCTGTCTTACTACTTCACCACCTTGCCGCCGAGACTCAGGATGCGCGCTTTGCCTTTGGCGTCTTCGGCTTCGGCGATCTGTTTGTTGGCAACATACATCTGCGAGAGAGCGGTCCAGGAGAGGAGGTCATTGGGCTGAAGCGTGGTTGCCATCATGCCGGCACCGATGGCTTCTTTGATCTCACCGTTGCGCAGTAATGCCATGCCGAGCGCGTGCCAGCTTTCAAAGTGGTCGGACTGCAACGCGACGCAGCGGCGGTAGAGCGCAATGGCTTGTGGTAGCTCACCAAGAGCGACGTGGCCGCTGGCTTCATCATACAAGTCTTCGACGGTGGATGGCGTGTCGCTCATGCGCGTCGAGGAAAATGAAGTATGGCGGCGATCAGGAGACGCCGAGCTTGGAGACGACCTTGGCTTCGTCGTGCTTCTTCTTAAACCAAGCTTGGAACAGGCTCATGCGCTCTTGCTGGGAGAGGGAATCAGCCTGGGATTTGCGCAGGTCGGCACCATCAGGGCGTTTGCGGAGTTCCTTGGCGCTGACGTAGATCAGCAGTGTGCCTTTGTCATAGTCCACGCCGTTGGAGATGCCACCGGCGGCGGTCTTGGCAGCCGTCTGGGCGATGAGGAAGCCGTTTGGCACGTCCTGCGGTGGGTTGGCGATGTCAATGTCGGGCAGCACAGTGAGGGTGAGCTTTAGTTCCTTCACGAGGTCGTCGATTTTCTTGCCAGCCTTCAAACCTGCGGTCAAAGCGGTGCGGGCGTCGTTCACAGCCTTGGTGCGTGCTTCTGCGGCCTTTTGATCAAGCAGCGTGTCCTTGATCTTGTCCTTCACTTCGGCCAACTCCTGCTGCTTGGGCTCTTCGATTTTGGTGACATCAAAAACATACCAGCCGTTGGTGCCTTCGATCGCTTCGGGTGCGACTTTGGCGTCCTTGCTGCGTGCGAAGATGAATTCGAGCAGCTTGTTTTCGGCTTTGAGTGCAGCGGGTGGCTCACTTTCAGCAAAAGCAGGCACGGTTTCGACCTTCTCCTTGGTTTGCAGCACGGCCTCGGCAAAAGTCTTCTTGTCTGTGGTGGTGAGCTTGTTGAAGGCATTCACGCGTTCCATCTGCTGGTTCTGCACCTTCTGGCGTTCTTCGAGTGGCTTTTTGTCGAGATTCTTAGGGTTCTCGAACAGGACATAACTCACAGCGCGCTTTTCGATGCTCTGGTAGCTCTCCTTCTTCTCTTCGTAGTATTTCTTGATCTCATCGTCGGTGACGGCAGCGGCCTTTTTAAATACTTCCGTTTCGAAGGTAAGCTTGGAACCTTTGATGGTGTGGTGGCTGCTGGCATACTGCTTTTCAGCAGCAAGCGGCGAAGCGACATAGTTCTTGCCGATCAGATCCTGAAGCTTCTGCAGGCCCATCGTGTCCTTCATGATGTTGAGCAAGTCAGCGGACTCAAAACCCATGGATCCAGCGTTTTGCTCCAGCATCTGGGCGCGGGAGATGTCAAATTTGCCGTTGTTTTGCAAGGCTGGGAGTTTTTCCAAGGCTGCACGGGCCTCAGCATCGCTGGGGCGGATGCCGAGCTGTTCCATGAGCTGACGTGCCACAAAGAGATTGGTAAGCGTACTCAAACCACCGCGGCCCATGCCACCGTCTGAGGACAGCATCATTAGCATCGAGGGCAACTCATAGGCCTGCATGTAGTATTGCGCGAACTGGAGTGAGCGCTGCGCCCGCTGCACATCTCCCATGCTATAGTCCTTACCGAAGACGGTAACAGCAACATCAGTGATCTGCGCCTGCTTCTCGTTGGTTCCGGCGGTTTGCGAGACGCCGTAATAGAACATGGAGAGGCCGATGAGAATCGTCAGGGTCTTGAGGAAGGCACCACGGTGGTGGCGGAAGAAATCGAGCATGAGGGTCGGGGCGGTTGAAGGGCGCGCAATAAGGCGCTGCGGCGTGCAGCGGCAACCGGAAAGTGGATGTTCGGTGCCGGAGGCCGTCCCCCGGAAACAATCCTCGACGTTCCTTGACATTGGATACACCCGGCACACTTCATGCGCTCCATTTTTCTGTCGTCTGCAACACCCCCATGCCCAAGGCCCCCACTAAACGCTACTGGACCGTCCGTTCCTCCTCCATTCACAACCGCGGCATCTTCGCCCGCTGCGACATCCCGAATGATGTTCCCATCATCGAATACATTGGCGAAAAAATCACCAAAGCGGAATCCACGCGACGTGCGGAAGCGCTAGTGGACAAAGCCAAGAAAACCGGCGGAGCGGCAGTCTATGTCTTCACGCTGAATCAACGCCATGATGTTGATGGCGCGAAGGGACGCAATCCAGCGCGTTACATCAATCACTCCTGTGCTCCGAACTGCGAAGCGTATGTCATCCGCGGTCGCATCTGGATTTACTCAATCCGTGAAATCAAGGCCGGTGAAGAACTGACCTACAACTACGGCTTCGATGTGGATACCTGGGATGATCATCCATGCTGCTGCGGTGCAGAGCGTTGCGTCGGCTTCATCGTTGAAGAAAAGCAGTGGCCCAAGTTGCTGCGTAAGATGGAAAAACTCGAACGCGACGTCAAAAACGGCAAATTCAAGGTCAACGGCACGAACGGTCACGCCACACGGCTGGTGAACGGCGCAAAGACAAAAAAGAAAAGCGCATGAAGTGAGTCACACCCGCCGTGCTTCACGTTCGGTGACGCGGGCGGCAGCGCTGTTTTGAAAATGCGTGATGGCGGCGGCGAGAGCGTCGGCGGCATCGGCTTCGGGAGTCTCGCGCAATCGAAGCTGAGCACGGATCATAAAAGCCACTTGGTCCTTCTGTGCAGCACCACGCCCTACAGCGGCCTGCTTGATCTCACGCGGGGCGTATTCATAGATCGGCAGGCCATGTTCTGCGGCAGCGATCAAACAAGCACCACGTGCAGTGCCGAGTACGATGGCGGTCTTGTAACTCTGCACGAAGATCGTGGCTTCGATGGCGCAAACCGTCGGCGCGTGCTGCTTGATCACCTCATTCAAACCTTCACGAATGGCGACGAGGCACCCAGAGGGCAGCAAAGCGGGCTTGTTGTGAATGACACCCCACGCAATCGCCTTCAAATCACCACCCGCGCTTTCGACGATGGCCCAACCGGTTTTACGCAGTGCGGGGTCGATGGCGAGGACGCGCTCGAGCTCGCTGTTAGCAGGCGGATCACTGCGGCGGACAATGCGTGCCATCAGCGGCGTTTTTTCGTCCCGCCTTGGCCGAGGCGGAACAATTGATCAATCGAAACCGCGCCGGAGCCGAATAAGAGCAGCGTCACGGTGATGAAAAGGTAGAGCCAGACAGCTTCAACATGCGCTGGTCCGGCATGTGGCAGCAGCACGAGAGCTGTGATGACGATGGGCAGAAAAACCACGGCAAACAAACGTGTGAGGAAGCCGATGATCCAGCTCAGTGCTACACTGGCGACGACTAAAGCGACAAAAGGCGCGACTAAATGAGCGTAAGGAATCCCGGCATCACGAAATGCCGTTACCCAAGCCCATGGCTCTTCTTTCCAAAAGAAATGATATGCGCTAACTGCCGCGCTGAATCCATGCCGCGTCATCAGTAGCACGCCGGTGCCGATGCGCACGATGGCGACGGTCTTGAACAGCGAACTGAGTGGATTCTGGGCGGCGGCGGGATTGCCGCCGGTGTATTCGAGCATGGTGTCAGGAAAATTAAATGTCGGGGGAGAGCGTGATGATGTCGCCAGCTTGAGGCGACCACTTATCATCTGCGGCTTCAAGCGAAGTGAAGAAGTGCCGCTGCCCTTCGCGGGCGATGTACACGCCACGCATCGTCGAGTCTGGTTTGCGGCCACCGGTAACAGTCACGGCATGCTGTACACTCATCTCTTTGAAGACGGGGATAAATTCAGCATCGCGCACATCGCCATTGATGGAAATGATCGAGGTGTTTTCCACGGAAATGATGTGGATGGTGATGGGGCGTGTGTTGCGGCCAGCCAGACGAAACACCGTGGCGATAGCATCTGCCGCTTTCGGAAGAGTTTGGCCACCGACACGAGCGCTGCCCGCCTCACCAAGTGCAAGAACGCCATCCTTGTCCACCATGGTGATGCCGCGGTAGATACGGTCTGGATTGCGTGCACCTTCATAGACTTCGATGCGCAGTGTATGGCCGAAACCCAGTGTGCCACGTGAATTGAACGGTACATCAGGATCGTCCGCGTCCACTTTGTCCTTTTCGGCCATGCCGGGAATCAGCTTGGCCACGGTGTTTCTGCCCGGCAGGCTGATCTTGGGCAGATGCGGCATCGGAATTTTAAAATTTGGGTCAATCATCTGAAGCATGTTGCAGGCGCAGAGCGCGAACAGGGTGCAGACAGACAAGAATAGGGTGCAGACAGACAAGAATAGGGTGAGAATGGCACGCATCGTGGTGGGTCAGGGAAACAAGTCTGCCATGATGGCGGCACGCTGCGTGATGGCAAGGAGCTTTCGCCAAGGTTGTGGCTGCTTTTAAATCCAGACACCTGTCTCGTAAGCATGCAAAGCCGCTGCCGCAGAAACCGGGCGATCCGCAGGCTGGCGACTCATGAGCCACTCGACCCAGCGCACGGTCGGTTCCGGCAAATCAGGACGTAATGCGGCGAGAGATACCACCCGATGATACAAGTGGGCCACGATGACTTGTGGTTTTGTCTCGCCATCAAAGGGAACCTTTTGAGTGAGGGCATCATAGTAAACGCAGCCCAGCGCATAAAGGTCTGTGCGCGCATCGACTACGGCCCGTTCAAACTGCTCAGGGGCCATGAAATACACCGAACCGTGCAGAGCAGTCGGCTGGTTGGCATTCTCCTGAATGGAGGTTGCCAGCCCAAAGTCGAGAATTTTCACCAGCATACCTCCGGCGGCGGGGCGGGTGAGCATGATGTTTTCCGGTTTCAGGTCCAGATGGATGATGCCCGCTTCATGCGCTGTTATCATGCCTGCCAGCGTCTGTCGCACCAGCGCATCGAAATCCTCGGCGGTCAAAGGAGAGCGCTGAAGAGCATCCTCCAGCGTCTCGCCGTGCACCAGTTCCATCACCATGAAGCAGCCTTCATCATCCACGCCTGATTCATGCACGGCGACAATGTTCGGGTGCTGGAGCGCTGACTGATGCCTGGCCTCGCGGATCAACGCATCGACCGTGGCACCGTCGTCGCCTGCTTTATCAGCACGGATGCGCTTGATGGCGACTTCGCGGCCAAGTTGGCGGTCCCAGGCCTTGAAAACAGTGCCCAGACCGCCTTCAGCAATCGGGGACAAAAGTTCGTAGTGCGGGTTCATCGGACACGGATGCTGACACTTTCATGCTTTCCCAGCAATGAAACTTTCGCTCGTTTCCTCACCTGTGCTAAAATAGACACTTCCACATGTCGCTGCTCCGCGTTCAAGACCTCAAAATTCACTTCCCCGTGCGCGGCGGTTGGTTTGGCCGTACCACCGATGTTATCAAGGCCGTGGACAAGGTCAGCTTCGAGGTCGCGGAGGGCAGCACGGTGGGGCTTGTCGGTGAAAGCGGCAGTGGCAAGTCCACGGTGGCGCGTGCTTTGCTCAAACTCATGCCCGTCACCAGCGGCACTGTCATGTATCGCGATCGCGAGGTGCTCTCGCTGCCGGAGAAGGAATTCCGCCCGCTGCGCAAAGAGATGCAGATGGTGTTTCAGGATCCCATCGGTTCGCTGAATCCGCGCATGACCATCGAGTCGATCCTGGGTGAACCGTTGCAGATCCATTTCAAGGAGAAGACCCGCGAAGAACGCTGTGAGATCTCCGCCGATTTGCTCAAAAAAGTCGGACTGCCCGAAGATTCACTGCAACGCTACCCGCACGAGTTTAGCGGCGGGCAGCGGCAGCGCATCGGCATCGCACGTGCGCTGGCAGTGCGGCCGAAATTCCTCATCTGCGACGAGCCGGTCAGTGCGCTCGATGTCAGCGTGCAGGCGCAGATTTTGAACCTGCTCAAGGACTTGCAGGAAGAGTTTAAACTCACGCTGCTCTTCATCGCCCACGATCTCGCCATCGTGCGTCACATGAGCGATCGCATCGTTGTCATGCACCACGGCAAAATCGTCGAACAGGGCGATGCCGATCAGGTCTGCGAGCATCCGCGCCACGATTACACCCGCAAACTACTCGATGCAGTGCCGCATCTCGATTGATCCACGTTTTTCCGTCCCATGACACCGCTCTTAAAAAAATTTCTCGGCATGAACTGGCTGTTGGTGCTGAACATGGCCGCGCTCATCGTCTTTGGCGTGTACGCCATCTTCAATGCCTCCGCGCACAAGGAAGAGGCGGAGTTTGCTCTCAAATGGCGCGACCAGATCCGCTGGGTAATGCTTGGGCTGCCGTTCTTTTTTGCTGCTTCCTTACTGGACTATAAATGGGTGCGCTGGGCCTGCATTCCCATGTATCTCGCGGGCATCGGTGGTTTGATTGCCGTGCTGGCCATAGGCGTGGAGATCGGTGGTAACAAGGCCTGGATTCGTGTGGGCGGGATGATGGTGCAGCCCTCGCAGTTCGCCATCATGGCGGGCATTTTGATCCTCGCCGTCATCTTCGGTGAACTGCCACGCATGCTGCCCGTGTTTCGTCGGCCATGGCTACGCATCATCGCAGCAGGCATGATCGCGGGTGTTCCCACGTTGCTCGTCATCAAGGAAGACCTTGGCTCCGGTCTCGTCTGGGGGCCGGTGTTTTTGTCCATGATGCTCGTTGGCAACATTCCGTTTCGCTATCTCATCACGTTGCTGCTCGGCGTCGCCAGTGTGGTGCCGCTGGTCTATGTCTTCGCGCTCAAACCATATCAGCAGGCACGTATCAATTCGACTTGGTACATGGCCACCAACCAATTGGACAAGGTGGACCTACAAAACGAAGGCTGGGTGGCGAAGCATCTGCAAATTGCCGTTTCCACCGGCGGTTTGGAAGGCAAGGGGCCGGAATCGAAGAAGGTTCCCGATCAAGCCTCCATTCACCGCACCTTCTTCCCGCATGAATCCATCAACGACTTCATCTTTGGTGTCGTCGCCGAGGAGTTTGGCTTCCGTGGCTCTATCCTACTGCTCTCCGGCATGCTGCTGCTGCTGCTGCAGGGCGTGTTTGTGGCCTTCTGTGCCCGCGATCAGCTCGGCAGGCTCATTGTCGTGGGCGTGGTGGCAATGTTCTTCGTCCACACCCTTCAGAATGCCGGCATGAATCTCGTCATGCTCCCCGTCATCGGTCTGCCCATGCCCTTCATCAGCTACGGCGGCACCTTCGTCATCGTGACATTGTTCCTCATGGGCATGGTCCAAAGCGTATGGGTCCACCGCAACATCTCCTCCGTGAAGAAGCCGCGTTCGGTGAATGGGCCTCGCGACGATGAGGAAGAATGACGCGAACTCAGCGCCATTCATACACGTTCACGCTCATGAATTCATTGCCATCCCCTCGTGTTTGCAGGCTGGCCCCGGTTGGCTTTCTCGCCCTGCTGCTGTGCGCCAATGCCGCGCCGTCCACAGAGCGGCCCGCCAAGCCATTGATTGCGCCGACCAGTGGCACCCCCCAGTCGGCGACACCACGAGCCGTCTGCACCTTTGAAAGCATGGGGCTCTACTGGACGCCTGCCGATGGCGCGGAAGCCAAGATTTGCCAGGTGCGCTATCGAGCTGCTGGCGAACCAACGTGGCGCGAGGCCCTGCCGCTGTGGTTCGACAAACGCATCGGCGAGTATCGTGGCAGCATCGTGCCACTGCACAGCGGCACGAGCTACGACGTGCGGCTCGAACTCATGGGCGGCGGGACTTCAGCGGAGTTGAAGGCGAGCACTTGGAACGAAACATTCCCCATCTCCAAGACCATCGAGGTCGATGACATGAAGGGCAAAACATTGACCGTGGATCAGTCGGGCACCGCTCAAGGTTATGTGCTCTACACGCATCGTCCGAGCGCGACCACCGCCACTCTTGATGGCGCGGACGCGGTGGATCAATGCGTGGAAGTGAAGGCCTCGTTTGTGATCCTCCGCGGCTTCACGATTCGCGCGCCGAAGATCCATGGCATCGTCCTGGGCGAAGGTTCGCACGACATCGTCATCGAGGGCTGCGACATCAGCGGCTGGGGCCGCATCGCCAAGGACGGCTGGGGCGTGGACTACGATGCGGCGGTGTTCTCCAAGTTCAAGCCGCTGACGCGCGTGATCATCCAGCGCAATCTCATGCATGATCCACGTTCCAATTCGAACAGTTGGCAGGAGTTCCGTGAAGGCGGCGAACGTTATCATCCGATGGGACCGCAGGCGATCTTCTTCAGCAATTGTGAAGGCAATCATGTGCTGCGCTACAACGAGTTCACCACCGATGATCAGCACTTTTGCAACGACATCTTCGGCGGCGAGAACAACTCCAGTCTGCGCGGTTATCCAGGCTCTGATTCCGACCTTTACGGCAACCACATCGAAGGCTGCTGGGACGACGGCCTGGAGATCGAAGGCGGCGGCTGCAACGTCCGTGTCTGGGGCAATTACATCGACCGCACGATGGTGAAGATCGCCATCGCCGGCGAATCTGTCGGACCCATCTACATCTTTCGCAACGTCGCTGGCAGCAGCCGCTTCGGACATGAAGGATGGGGCGGCGGCCCCTTCATCAAGATGGGCCACGCACCGCTTACGGGCGGTGGCCGGGCCTACATCTTCCACAACACCATCCTCCAGCCCGACGGCCCGCCCGGCGCACCCGACACGATGGGCTGCAACGAAGGCCTCAGTCAATCCGGTGGCCAGGAGTTGCTCAACGTCGTCTCGCGCAACAACATCCTGCACATCCGCAAGGTCGGCGGCAGTTCCATCCGCGACGCCTCCAAAGTGCCGACCCACGATTACGACTTCGATCTGCTCTCGGGCAAAGTCGTGTCGTCTGGGACTCAAGAACCGCACGCCGTCAAAGGCGTGCCCATCTACGCACCCAAGCGTCCCGCTGGCGACTACTCGCTTGATCCGAGCAGCCCTGGCTTTGATGCCGGAGAGATCATCCCCAACTTCAGCGACGGTTACTCAGGCAAGGCACCGGACATCGGCGCGTTCGAAGCAGGCTCGCCGCCGATGGAGTTTGGCGTGAAGGCAAACAACAGGCATTGACTGGTGCGACGCACCCAGCACCCAGATGCAGAAGAAACAGTTGGAAAGAGCCCCAGCGGCCTACATCACGCGGGAGATCCTGTGACCCTGCGCCACTTCAGCAGCGCTGCCTGTCACGAATCGTCGCCTGTCCCCTTCCTTGCACTTCCACCAAACCCGGTGTTCATTCCGATCAAACAAGTAGACTTGCATTTCCATGCAGACAGCTCATCATCTTTGGATCAAAAGCCTACTCACGGAACATCTGGTGATCCGAATAGAGTGCCTGTAGTGATCGAACCATTGGCGAATAGCCTGGGAGCAAAGGCCGAGAATTATATTTGGAAAGACGGCCCTCAAAAGACAACAATTACACCATGAACATTTGTAATTTTAAACTCTATATCGTTTCGCTCCTTGTTGGAACGATGCCTGTTACAGCATTGCATGCGGCTTCTTCAAATTTTTCTATGCCACTTAAAAACTGGGGGTTTCAAAAAATGTGCCGCCCCGCTAAAGATGGTATGGAAATTGTTCAATGCATTGCTGCGGCCAAATTTAAAAATGATTTCGGGCTGATCCGCCTGCGCAATGCTCGAAAAACATTCCCCCCCTATCTGCTGGAAAATACCAAGAATGGTCGACCAACTGTGACAAATGCTAGCATTGAAAAAGTATGGGCATCTAGGGATTCACTTCTTGCGGCGCTGCCAGAAAAAATTGCTTGGGAGGAATGGCAGGTCGTTAACAGTATGCAGGCTCCTCGTTATCCTGCATTGATTGGGATCACAGAAGCGGGAATGTATTTATTTGCCGAGGAATGGGAATTGCTTGTTCAGATTACGCCTGGAAAAGTAGGGAGAGCGCAGTTTTCGAATCCCTTGGCTCTACCCGAAGAGTGGGGGAAGCATTTCGAGGCAGCAATTGCGTGGAGAAATGGTAATTTAAACCTTTTTTCAAAAAGAGATTTCTCTCGTGATGAGATCGCCAAGCTTAAGATTGCATTATCTGACACAAATCCGATTATTCGCAAGCTGGCTGCTCACCAATTGTTGAGTCGGCCTGAATTTCTGGAGACCGAAATTCGTGATTGGCTGGTATCTGAAAATACAATGCATGATGTGTCAATTGGCTTCCAAATGGTGCTTGATGCAGGCCGTGATAAACAAGTTTTTGATAACATTGGCTGGGTCTTCCAGTATCAGGAAAAATTGTGGTATGGCGCTCTGCTTGGTTTCTCACTAAAATTCACTGCATCAGAAGATGCCGTGGAATCATTGGAGATGTTTCAGTCACATTTGCAGGATCTTCGCTCAAATTCGTCCGAGCTGCCTCCGATTGTAGTGAATCAACAAGGCTACGTCTATTTAAAGAAACTCGCTGAACACTTGGTTGCAAAGGACACCTTGCGCAGTTGCGATTATTTCAGCTTCGTGGCGAGATTATTGAGATTCACCAAGATTATTCGCCCTCCTGGATGAGATACAAGAAGGGGTCGTGAGGCGATAGTTGATAGGTGAATCTTGACGAATGACGTGAAAGCGGCTGCTGCCGTTCGTCATTTCACACAATCTCCCAGCCTTTGCGGTAATCGCGGCGCACCAGCTTGTCGGCGGCGGCGTTGTTCGGAATCTTGAGGGTAGGCGCATCCCAGGTGAGGCTTTCATTGGGGAACGCACTGGCGAGGCAGCCGAGCAGCACCGCTTCTGTCAGCGGACCGGCGTAATCGAAGTTCGCCGAAGGTTTCTTGTCGCCCTTGAGGCAGCAGTCGATGAAGTCGAACCAGTGATTGCGCGGCTCTAGCTTCGGATACTTGTAGCCTGTGAACTTGTCGCGCGGATAGAGCATCGGCGTGGAGCCATGCGGATGGAGCAGGACGCCGTCGGTGCCGAGGTAAATGGTGCCCTGGCCGGGGAATTTCTTAACATCGTCCCCAGCCAATGCCATGACTTCGGCAGGCGGACGAGCGTCGCCATCGGTCCACGTCACTTTCACACTTTCGCCGACGGTGAACTGGGTGCCTTTGAAAGTGTATTCGACGACAGCGTTGATGTTCCAGTTGTCCTTGTTCGGGGCTGGACCGCGTGACGTGACGGAAATCGGCGCCGCCAAACCGAGGGAGCGGAACCAGCCGCTGAACATGTGGCAGCCCATGTCGCCGAGCGTGCCGGTGCCGAAGTCACGGCGTTTGCGCCAGTTGCCGGGATGATCGTAGCCCTGGATGTAGCTGAGCTCACTGGCGACGCCGAGCCAATTGTTCCAATCAAAGCCTTCGGGAATGGGATCGCTCTTCTCCGGGCGCACCTCCACATCTCCCCACTTCTTGTTCGAGAAGGTGTGGGCTTCCTTCACCTTGCCGATGACTCCCAGTTGGATGAGTTCGACGGCGAGGCGCTCGGAGAAGTCGGAGGAAACCTGAATGCCCATCTGCGTCATCACGCCCTTGTCGCGGGCGCGTTCCACCATCTGGCGGCACTCCCAGAGGTTGTGCGCGAGCGGCTTCTGACCATAGACGTGCTTGCCCTTCGCCATGGCGGCCAGGCCGATGCTGCCATGCATGTGGTCGGGCGTGGAGACGTTCACGCTGTCGATGTTGGCAGCTTCCTTTTCGAGCAACTCACGCCAATCCTGATAAACCTTGATGTTCGGCCACTTCTCCTGCGCTTTCTTGAAATTGCGGGTATCCACATCGCATACGGCGACAAGTTCCCACATGGGATGATTGGTGAGCTGGCTCATATCTGCCATGGACATACCCGCCGCACCAAAGGCCGCATGACGCAGCTTGCCGTTCGGTGATGCGGCACGCATGCCGGTGGTGACCCAAGGTGCGGCAAAGAGCGTGGCGGCGGACTGGCGGATGAAATGGCGGCGTGATTGCATGAGTGGATGGAGTGGTGGAGCGCGAAAATACGTTGCGCATGCCGTGCATCTTCCGTTTTCTCTGCGTCAACACATGAACGACCTTCACGACCGCCTCCAAGCCATCCGCGACCGCATCGCCACCGCCGCCAGCAAGGCCGGGCGTGATCCCGCCAGCGTGGAGCTGCTCGCCGTTTCAAAAACCTTTCCCGTCGAGTCGATTCGCGAAGCGCTGGATGCGGGGCAGTTACTCTTTGGCGAAAACAAATTGCAGGAGGTGCTGGCCAAAGCCCCACTGCTGCCAGCGAAGGTTGAATGGCACCTCATCGGCCACCTCCAGTCGAACAAAGTGCGCAAAATCCTCCCACTGGTGCGCTGCATTCACAGCATCGACTCTCTGAGCCTCGCCCGTGATGTGGATCGCATCGCTGCAGAGCTTGGTTTGTTTTCCAAGGTCTTCATCGAGGTCAATCTAGCTGCCGAAAGCACCAAGCACGGCTTCAACGCCGAAACCTTGCGCGCCAACCTCGAAGCCTTGTATGCGCTGCGCCGTCTCGAAATCCAGGGCCTCATGTGCATTCCGCCCTTCGATCCCGATCCCACGAAAAGCCGTCCCTACTTCATCCAGCTTCGCGAACTCCGCGATGAACTCGAAAAACTCGGCAGCGCTCCGCTCCCGCTCCTCAGCATGGGTATGAGCCATGATTTCGAGATCGCCATCGAAGAAGGTGCCACCATCGTCCGCGTCGGCAGCGCCATCTTTGGCGAGCGTCCAGCACTCCGCTGAAAAGAAAATCGGATTAACGACCCGAACTCAGCGGCCCGACGCACGGGACGCAACGATTGCAACCGCGACGCTCATTCCGGCTTCGCTGCAGCGCATGGTTAGGCGTCATTGGGTGCAGGTGTATCAGCAAACTCCTCGAAAAGCTGCTGCCATATCTGAATGTCTGCGTCGTCGTCAATGTCCCAAACTCGAAGCGTATCTCGGCTCGGCTGTCGAAAAGCGTAGCCGGTGAAGCCGTCGTATCGAGACCATGCGTCTGAGTCAATAGTCATAACTTCGCCAGCGCTGAAAGAGTCGCGCAATGCGGCGAATGTCTGACGGACACGATAACGTCTGCCTCGTGTGAACGGGCACTCTCGCCACGGACGAATCTCAACGGGAGCGGTGCTCATGACGCCTAACAGTGTGAATGGTTAACAGATCGTGAGGTTTGTTAGCAGCACTATAGCCAACGGTTTTGTCGGAGACGTACCGGTTGTGGCACTCATGAGTGTGGGTTTACCATCCTATGCCGTTGCAGCTTACTTATCCAGCTTCTTGAGCGCTTCACTGACATTGTCCACGGTGAGAATCTCTGGCAGGACCAGCGGCTCCTTCACGCCGGGGATGTAGAGCACGTTCACCGGCACGGCACCGCGGCCGAGGGCGGTGAAGGCCTGCTTGATGGCGTCGTCTTCGTTGGTGTAATCGGCCTTGAGGGTGACGACGCCGTATTTTTTGAAGAGTTCCTGAAGGCGGGGATCGGGATAGACGCGTTTGTTGACCTGGCAGGTCCAGCACCATTTGGCGGTGAAGTCGATGTACACGGGCTTCCCGGCGGCCGTGAGTTCCTGCACCTTGGCGGCGGACCAGGGCTCCCACAGCAGGCCGTTCTCAAATTTTGCGCCGTGTTCGGCAGTGCCGGGTTGTTTCTCAACGTGCGGCCAGCCGAGATATAATCCGCCGACGATGGCAGCGAGCGCCAGCACGAGGGCGATGAGGCGAGTGCGAGCCGGTTTGTGCGGCAAGGACCAACGGCCATAGACCCAGCAACCAAAGGCGACGAGCACGAGGCTGAGCATGAGGATGAGCAGGGGCAGGCCTTCGATCATGCCGGTCAACACCCACAGCATGAAGAATACGGTGCCGAAGAGGAGGAAGGACATGCCTTGCTTGAAGCTTTCCATCCATGCGCCGGGCCGTGGCAGCACCGATACGAGGCTGGGGAAGATGGAGAGCAGCAGGAACGGGCTGGCGAGACCGAGACCGATCAACGTGAACAGCAGCATGGCCTGCGGTGCGGGTAATTTGACGGCGAAACCCAACGCGGTGCCGAGGAATGGCGCTGAACACGGCGTGGAGACGAGCGTGGCGAGCAACCCCGAGAAGAACGAGCCACTGAGGCCGTGCTTCATTTGTAGATTGGACCCGACACCGACGGCGGAGGCACCGATCTCGAAGATGCCGGCCATGTTGATGCCAAAGATGAGGAAGAACGCGGCGAGTGCGTAGTTGAAGCCAGCAGATTGAAGCTGGAAGCCCCAGCCTTTGCCCAGTGCGACGACAAGGCCGCCAAGCACCCAAAACGAAAGCAGAATGCCAAGCGTGTAGATCAAGCCATGCATGACGACCTGTTTCCGATCTTCTCCGGACTGCTGCACGATGCTGACGATCTTGATGCCGAGCACGGGAAACACGCAGGGCATGATGTTGAGGATCAAACCGCCTAGGAAGGCGGAGAACATCACGAACAAAAAGGTGGGCGGTGCTGCGGCTCCGCTGGTCGTCACCGCTGCGGTGTCAGTCGTTTTTTTTTCGGTAGCCGTACTGCTGCCAAACGCGGCGCTCTGCGCGGTATCCGTCACCGCTTGGGCCGCGATGGCGATGCTGACTTTGGCATCTACTTTGAAAGGCATGCAGCTTTTGTCATCGCA
Organism: Verrucomicrobiaceae bacterium; assembly: GCA_947466075.1. Lineage (GTDB taxonomy): Bacteria > Verrucomicrobiota > Verrucomicrobiia > Verrucomicrobiales > Verrucomicrobiaceae > Prosthecobacter. The sequence continues at coordinate 28,767 of CANIBP010000028.1, read as the reverse complement.
AACGAGTCCATCGACCTTCACCTGCAATTCTGCCTTCGTGCCAATCGTGGCATTGGCTGGTGGTGTGATCTTTGCGGGCAAGAAGACGATGCTGTCGTAGCCTTCGCTCTGGGAGCCATCGACTCCTTTGAACGGATGCACGGCAGGCCAAGGGAGTTCGTCCATTTTCCAGCCCTCGGGCAGCGTCCAGATGAGCTTGGTGGGTTTGCCGATGATTTCCGGCGGCAATACTTTGCCATACGTGTGTGCGCCTTGAGCATGCACAAGTTTCACCGCTACGCGAAACGTCGCGCCGGAAGCTGCGCTGCTGACTTCAGAGATGAGTGTCGCGGTGACGAGCGCCTTGGGGCCATCTCCGCCTCCTCCCAGCAGTGTTGGGTCGAACGGAATGCTCTGACTGAACGCGGGAACAGCCAGCAGGGCAAAGAGGGGCAGGAGAAATGACTTCATGGTTGGTCAGGGGGATTCGACATCACGTAGGATGGGAGAACGGGATGAGAGGCTTATTCCCATCACAGGCTTGTAGGTTGGGTGTGTGCTGCGTCGAGCAGATTCTTTGCATGTCGTGCCTGCTTCGCAACACCGCCCGACGTTTGGTGCCGAACGTTGATTTCGGTGCCGCCAGAAAGACGGGCGGGCTAAAGCCACACCCGTCCTACAAGGTCTTGTGGCTGCCGTCGCAGAAAGGAGGGTTCTTGGTGTGCTTGCAATTGCAGAGCCAGACCTTCTTCGCCTCGGGCAGGGTGAACTTCTTCGGGCCGAGGCCGCTGCCTTTGTGGCTGCCATCGCAGCTCGGCTGATGACCACTCAGGCCGCAGGCACACCACCAGTGGTCTCCAGCGGGCAGTTCAACGGCGACGGGTTGCTTGTCGTAGATTTTGGGGAGTGTTTCCATGAGGCTGATATTCGCAGGGCTGTTGAAAAGATCAATTTTCAAATCGAGGAGAGAATGTCACGCACCAAACCTGGTCCGCGATAGACGAGGCCGCTGTAAACCTGCACCAAGGCCGCACCGGCTTTCAGCTTCTCGACTGCATCGCTGCCATTCAAGATGCCGCCGACGCCGATGATGGGCATTTGCTCCTTCAACAGCATGCGGAAGGCTTGCAGCACGAGATTGGAGCGATCACGCACGGGCGCACCACTCAAACCACCGGTTTCTTGGGCCAAGGCATGACCGGCAACAGCTTCACGGTCGATGGTGGTGTTGGTGGCGATGACGCCGTCGATGTTCTGCTCATTGAAGACGCGGGCGAGCGCTTCGATCTGCATGTCATTGAGATCAGGGGCGATCTTGACAAGCAGTGGCACGGTCTTGCCATGCTCCTTTTTCAACGCGACCTGCTCTTTCTTCAAAGCGGAGATCAGTTCACGCACGGCACCCTCGGCCTGGAGATCACGCAAGCCTTTGGTGTTGGGCGATGAGATGTTCACCGCGATGTAATCCGCGACGGGATAGGCGGCTTTGAGGCAAATGAGATAGTCATCCACGGCTCTCTCGTTCGGCGTGTCGAAGTTTTTGCCGATGTTCACCCCGACGATGGCCTTCGTGCGACGATGGCGGAGTTTTTTCACGGCGGAGTGAATGCCGGGGTTGTTGAAGCCCATGCGATTGATGAGAGCTTCGTGCTCAGGCAGACGAAAGAGACGCGGTTTCGGATTTCCCGGCTGCGGCCGTGGCGTGAGCGTGCCGACTTCGACAGAACCGAAGCCAATCGCGCTCCAAGCTTCGACCGTGCTGGCGGATTTATCCATGCCGGCGGCAAGGCCGAGCGCATTGGGAAAGGTGAGTCCCATGACGTTGCGTGGCTGCTGTGGCGTGGTGACGACGCTCTTCAGCATGCCCAGTTTGTGAGCAATGACCATCATCTTCACAGTGAGCGTGTGCGCCGTTTCCGCATCAAGCCGGAACAGCCACGGCTTCATCACTGGATAGAATTTTTCAATCAAGGTCATGGATTAGGAGGGAAGAATGGCTTTCACCGCAGTTGCCACAGCGCTGCCGAGTTTGGTGTGTGCCGCTGCATCCAAATGAATGCCATCACTACCGGGTTCGATGAGCGTCTGTGTGTTGAGATAGTCGCAACCCAGTGATGCGGCGAGTGCTTCGTAGTATTTGGGCAGCTTGCGGCTGTCGCTTGGCCCATTCGGAAACTTGGCAGCGACATCCGGCAGGTGTTCTTGATCACCGATGACAGGCGGACACATGATGAGCAGTTTCGGTGGCTTCGCAGCAATGCCCGCATCGCTGGAGAGAATCATTTGCGCCAAGACCTTCACGCCCATGGCAATCTCACCGGGCGAAACGCCGAAGACATTTTTCAGATCATTCGTGCCGAGCATCAACAGCACCAGATCGAGCGGCTTGTGCGATTCGAGGATCGCGGGCAGCACAGACTTGCCATTGCGGACGGCGGCAAAAGGATCGTCATGCACGGTGGTGCGGCCGTTTTGACCTTCTTCAATGACACGGAAGCCAGCGCCGAGTTCAAGGGCCAAAATGCCTGTCCAGCGCACGTCGTGCGTGTGGCGTGTGGGGAAGGGGGCGGTGATGCTTTCGGGCATGAAGCCCCACGTGTTTGAGTCGCCAAAGCAGAGAACGTTTTTCATCAGGGACGCATGATGCCGTTCAACGCGGCGGCGGCAACTGCTCTCCGCATCTGTTCACAGCAGGCACAATCCTTGTGTAAAACTGTAAAATTCTAGCTTGCGCGAGATATCGTCTGTGTTAGACATCACGCCCCCCGCCGCAAAAGCGGGGTTTTGAGTTCCCCCAGACTCACCTTTTCTATCCACCAAGTATGCGCGTCCGTACCTCCGTTAAACCCCTCTGCGAACTTTGCCGCGTGATCCGCCGCAAAGGCGTTGTCCGTGTTGTCTGTAAAAACCCACGCCATAAACAGCGTCAGGGTTGATCCACTTTTTTCCACCACATCTAATACTGCATTATGGCCCGCCTGCTTGGAGTCGAAATCCCGAACGAAAAGAAGATCGAATATTCGTTGCCCTATATTTATGGCATCGGTCTTCCACTTAGCCGCAAAGTTCTTGCTGCCACCAACATTGATCCAAACATCCGTGCGGGTGAGTTGACCGACGAGCAGATCGCCGCCATCACCCAGGCCATCCAAGGAATGAAGATCGCGATCGAAGGTGACCTTCGTCGTGAACTCCAAATGCATATGAAGCGCATTCTTGGCATCAACTGCTACCGTGCTCATCGCCATCGTCGTGGTCTGCCAGTACGCGGCCAGCGCACGCACACCAACGCCCGCACCCGTAAAGGCCCACGTAAGACCGTCGGCGCGCAGAAGGCCAAGTAATCCGCATTCAAGCAAAGACACTATACTATGGCTGACGAAACGACCCCTATCGCACCCGCCGCAGCAGCTCCCGCTCCTGCCGCCGCACCCGCTGCCCCTGCCGCACCCGCAGATCAGCGCGCCTCCACCAGTGGTGACAAGCAGGTTTCTCAGAGCGTTTGGCTCGAAATCGGTGGTGAAGCCGCCGAACAGAAAATCGTCAAGGCCAAGGGTTCCAAGAACGTCCCTTCCGGTATTGTTCACGTTTACGCCACCTTCAACAACACCATCGTCACCATTACGGATCGCGCTGGCGGTGTCATCGGTTGGTCCACTGCTGGTAAGATGGGCTTCCGCGGTTCCCGCAAAGGCACCGCATACGCCGCTCAAGTCGTCGCTCAAGACGCTTGCCGTCAAGCGATGGGACATGGTCTTCGCGAAGCTGAAGTTCGCCTTCGTGGCCCAGGTTCTGGCCGTGAGTCCGCCGTGCGTGCCGTGCAGGCCCTCGGTGTCGAAGTCAGCACCATCAAGGATGTGACCCCAGTGCCGCACAACGGCTGCCGTCCACCGAAAGCTCGTCGCGTCTAATTTTCTTCAGCCCCTTTTCTACACACACTATGGCTCGCTACACTGGTCCCCGCGAAAAAATCTGCCGCCGTTTTGGCGTCGCTCTTTTCGGCCCTTCCAAGGCTCTCGAAACCCGCAACTTCCCGCCGGGACAGCACGGTGCTCGTAACACCCGTCGCAAGACTTCCGAATACGGCACCGCCCTCGCTGAAAAGCAGAAGCTACGCTATCAGTACGGCCTCATGGAGAAGCAGTTCCGCCGCTTCTTCGCCGAAGCTCAACGTCGCAAAGGTGTGACCGGTGAAAACCTTCTTCAGATGCTCGAATTGCGCCTCGACAACGTCGTGTATCGCATGGGCTTCGCCAATACTCGTTTCGCATCTCGTCAGCTCGTCAGCCACCGCCACATCACCGTGAACGGCAAGGTTGTGAACATCGCCAGCTACCAGTGCAAGCCCGGTGACGTCGTCGCCGCGCGCAGCACCAGCCAGCGCAGCCAGCAGCTCGTCGGTCGTTTCCTCGAAATGACCCAGGGCACCCCGGCTTCCGACTGGATGACCGTTGATCGCGACAAGATGAGCGGAGTGGTCAATCGCGTCCCCGTGCGCGAAGAGATCAACCCGATCGCCAACGAGCAGCTCGTCGTCGAACTCTACTCTCGCTAATCCTCAAGGAGCAGCCTTCAATCTTCAAAAGGGACGCTACATCAGCGTCCCTTTTGCTTTTCAGCATTTTACTCCTAACGCTTCACTTTGTCATGAACCCTACCCGCCTCGAACTCATCGGCACCGAAGTCGCTCTCGTCTGGAGCGATGGCACGGAGCAATTCATCGCCATGGAAAAACTCCGCGCTGCATCACCCAGCGCCGAAAACACCGGCGAACGCGACCTGCTCGGCAACAAGATCGGTGGCACCAACCAGAAGACCTTCCCCGGTGTCACCGTGAAGGACTGGCGCATGGTCGGCGGCTACGCCATCCAGTTCGACTTCAGTGACGGTCATAACACCGGTCTCTACACGTTTGATTACTTGAAGGCGCTTTAATAACCGTGAGCGTACCTCAAACAGAACTGTTAAGGGCTTTTGTGCGGATTGACGGTGCTGATGTCGATCCGGTTGCTGTGGATGCAGGCACATTGGTCGAAACGGGGCTTCAACATCAAATAGAAGTTCAGATTGATGCTGGTGTTTTGATCTTCGAATTGCAGCAGGCTGGTGTGGAAGTTACCAAGGACACAATTGTCGAATTCTGCAGCCGAGATGCCAAAGATGTTCGCGCCAGAGCGGCTTACTTATGCATCGCTCGTCAGCTGGTCTCGACAAAGAAACAAGTTGGCCTTTTGTTCCGTCTCTTCGGCTTCAGAATGTCAACTGCGAAGCCATCAACACCGAAATGGATATGGACGGAGAGTTTGAATGTTCGACCGCATGCTGAAATGATCGTCTTTTCGGGAATCGCGATGGGGACTTAGCAGGTTCAGACGCTAAGACTCTCCCACCACGCTGACCACAATGCTGCGTGTGTGCGGCGCACGGCGGTGCTCGAAGAGAAAGATGCCCTGCCAGGTGCCGAGCGCGAGGCGGCCATTCACCACCGGAATGACTTCAGACGTTCGCGTCAGCGCCATGCGTAGGTGACTCGGCATGTCATCCGGGCCTTCATGCGTGTGGACGAAGTAAGGCGTGTCTTCCGGCACCAGATGATCGAAGAAACTGTGCAGGTCGGTGCGTGCGGATGGATCGGCGTTCTCATAGATCACGAGGCTCGCGCTGGTGTGCTGCACAAACACCGTGGCCGTGCCGGTGCGGATGCCGCTGGTGCGCACGATCTGCTGGCAGCGCTCGGTGATCTCGTAGGTGCCCTTGCCTCGGGTCGAGATGGAAAAGTTGTCAGCGTGAGCGGCCATGAGCGCAGCTTTAGAAGCGGCCTTGTTTCAAATCAAGCAGGGCACCGCCGAGATGTGCCGCAACATCGCCAGCACAGACGGCTTCCTGTGCCATGCGTTCTTGCACCACGACGCGTTCAGCTGCGCGACCACACAACCATGCCGCGAGACCCGCGCATTGATGCAACAGCACACGTTGTGCCGCCAATGCTGCGCACACACCTGACAAAACATCGCCCATGCCGCCGCTGGCCATGCCGGGATGGCCGGTGGTGTTGAACAATGTTGGCTGAGCGTGTGTGGCGATGACCGTTCGTGCGCCTTTGAGCAGCAGTGTGCGGCCCGGAGCATTCTCGGTGAGCGCTTCGACGACTTGACGGCGGCTCATGCCATGCCAGCCGGGAAAATTGCGCAGCAGGCGGTCCAGTTCGCCGGGATGCGGTGTCATGAGGCGCGGCAGTTTGCCGGTCTTGTCCAACACATCAGGATGCTGCGCCATCATCGTCAGCGCATCCGCATCCACGATGGTCGGCATCTTCGCCTGCCGCAGCACTTCGAGCACTTCCTTCTCGTGATCAAAGCCCAGCCCAGGACCGATGGCCAGCGCATCAAATTTCAAGTCGAGCACGTCACGATAATCATCCACGGCCTTCACCATCACCTCCACCGGCATCCGGGAAGCGATGAGCGGATAGACATCCTCCTTCACCAGCAGTGTGACCAAACCAGCACCCGCACGTAACGCACCACGACAGGCCAGTTCCGCCGCACCGAGGAATCCCGGTGATCCGGCGATGATGCCGACACGACCGGCCTCGCCTTTATGCATGTCATTCGCACGACGTGGCAACCATGCACGCAACAACAACGGCGTGAGCGCTTCGGCATGCGCATCACCTTCGGCGTTCGACAATTCGCGCAGCGGCACCAGTGCGATGCGTCCCACAAAATGATCCGCGCCGTCTTCGAGCAATCCTGCCTTGATCTGCGCCACCACGGCGGTCACATCGGCTTCCACGGCATCTTCACAGGCATCACCATGATCGCCATCGAGGCCAGATGGAATGTCCATCGCGATGGTCAGCGCATGCTTCTGCGTGCGCAGCGTGTTCATCTCGCGTGCCAATGCCTGTAACTCGGGCTTCATCGGTCCCTGCGCGCCGATGCCGAGCAGGCCATCGAGACTCACAATCGGTCCCGGCTCAAAATCAAACGTCGTCGCATCGTCGATGACGCGCACATGACTGCGCAGTGTCGCCAGATGCTTGCGCGGCAGTTCCTTCATCGCTTCCGGCGCACAGCATAGCCGTGCATGCAGCTTCCAGCCATCCATTACCAGCTCACGTGCTGCGACGAGCGCATCACCCGCATTGTTGCCCTTGCCGATAAAGAGCACCAGCGACCCCAGCTGCGGTGCAAACTGCCGCACCACGTTCGCGATTCCGCGCCCCGCTTCTTCCATCAACGCCGCCGCACTCACCCCGCGTGCGAACGCGGCTTCCTCGCATTGCTGCATCTGGCGGCAGGTGACGATCATGGGCGTTCCGCTGCGTGCAGGAGCAGCGCTTTGAGTTCATGGGCCGACTGGAATGCGGCTTGCGGTGTTGTCGTGGCCGCACGTTCGATCACACGTGTGCCTGCCTTGGTTGTTTCAAGCACGGCTTGCAGACGAGTGATCACCCCTGCGTCCGGTCCGCCCAGCACCAGAAGATGCAGTAACCGTTCGTCATCACGGCGCATGCCTTCCTTGATCTCCAACAAGGCTGCCGCCGTGTCCGGGACAATCGCAAATCGCAACGTGCGCAGCACCGCCTCGCCCGTGAGTTCATGCGCGACGCTCAACGTCTCCGCGATGGCCAAAGCGCTGCCTTCCATGCGTGCAGTGTCATCGTTGTAAAGCACAAGGGCCAGTACGATCTCACGCGGTCTCTGCTTGCCGCTGAGTTCGGCGTCGATGTTTGACTTGTCGTCGCTAAAACGCTTCCTGCGCACCGTGTAGCCCATGTTCTCCGCGCCCATCGTTGATTCGAGATAACCGGGGATGCTCAGGTCACGATCTGGCTTGCTCAGCGCCTCACGCACAATGTCCGCATGCCGCTGGATGCCTTCCAGGCTGATCGTCCGCCGCAGCGCCATCGCATACTTGAACGAGTGGTCCTCCGCTTGATCCTTCTTCCATTGCCAGATGCCAAAGGAAGCGATGCCGAGCAGGATCGTTCCCGCTGGAAACAGAACGAGCGCGGCGCGAATCCAGCGTCCCGGATCGGCAGTGGTTGGGTGAGCTTTAGTCATGGAGCAGCCACTCCATAGCGAGATTCGGCACGATGCCACGCGGAATCCATCTTGAAGTCTCTCGTGTTCTGCGGCACTAAACACGCCCCTTCCTCCCACCATGTCCGCCGAACGAAAAACTCTCGAAGAACGCGCTCAGATGTCCGACATCGAACGCCTGCGCCACTCCTGTGCCCATGTGATGGCCACTGCCATCCTGCGCCTGTGGCCGAACGCCCAGTTCGCCTACGGCCCGCCGGTGGAAAACGGCTTCTACTACGACTTCGACCTGCCGGACCACCGCATCACGCCGGATGACTTCGAGAAGATCGAGGTGGAGATGAAGAAGATATCTAAAGAGAACCAGAAGTTTGAATGGAAGGGCATCAGCCGCGACGAAGCGAAGGCGATGGCTGAAAGCGGTCGTCTTGGCGGCCTCACGGAGCGCCCAGGTAACCCCAGCGTGTTCAAACTCGACCTCATCGACAAGATTCCTGAAGGCGAGCAGATCTCCTGCTTCCAGAACGGCGAGTTTATCGACCTCTGCGCCGGACCGCACGTCGGTTACAGCGGCAAGTGCAAGAACGTGAAGCTCATGTCGGTCAGTTCGTCCTTCTACATGGGTGACGAAACAAAGCCGCAGCTTCAACGCCTCTACGGCACGGCTTTCCCGACCAAGGAAGAACTCGAACAACATCTTGTGCAGCTTGAAGAAGCTAAGAAGCGCGATCACCGCAAGCTGGGCCGCGAATTGAAGCTCTTCCACATCGACGAAGCCGTGGGCCAGGGTTTGATCCTGTGGACGCCGAATGGGGCGATCTTGCGTCAGGAACTGCAAAATTTCATCAGCGAGGAACTGCGCAAGCAGGGCTACAGCCAGGTCTTCACGCCGCACATCGGCAAAGTCGGTCTCTACAAGACCAGCGGCCACTTCCCTTATTACAAGGACAGCCAGTTTGCGCCTGTCATCGAGAATGACGATCTCGCGAAGGTCATCAAAGAAGGCTGCGGATGCTGCGAAGTCATGGAACGCCTCGGTGCCGTGTCTGCCAAGATGCGCCAGGAACTCAACGAGCGTGCTGGCAAGGAAGTCGTGCCCGAAGACCGCGTGCTGCCGGATGATCAGCTCCTCGACGGCTTCCTGTTGAAGCCGATGAATTGCCCGCATCACATCAAGATCTACGACAGCCAGCCGCACAGCTACCGCGATCTACCCGTGCGCCTTGCCGAGTTCGGCACGGTGTATCGCTGGGAGCAGAGCGGTGAGTTGAATGGCCTCACTCGCGTCCGTGGCTTCACGCAGGATGACGCCCATCTCTTCTGCACCGAGGAGCAAGTTGCCGCCGAAGTCCTCGGCTGCCTCAGTCTCGTGAAGATCGTGCTCAGCACCCTCGGCATGACGGATTACCGCGTCCGCGTTGGTTTGCGTGATCCTGACAGCAGCAAATTCACCGGCAATCCCGAGCAGTGGGACAAAGCCGAAGACGCCTGCCGCAAAGCCGCCGCCACACTCGGCGTGCCGTTCACCGAAGAGCCCGGCGAAGCCGCGTTCTATGGCCCGAAGATCGACTTCGTCATCAAAGACGTCATCGGCCGTGAGTGGCAGCTCGGCACCGTGCAGGTCGATTACGTCCTGCCCGTGCGCTTCGACCTGACCTACAACGGCGCCGACAACAAAGCGCATCGCCCCGTCATGATCCACCGCGCGCCCTTCGGCAGCATGGAGCGCTTCTGCGGCGTGCTCATCGAGCACTTCGCCGGTCATTTTCCGACCTGGCTGGCTCCCGAGCAGGTCCGCATCCTCACCATCAGCGAGAAGGTCGATGCCTTTGCCGATGAAATCTACGCCCAGCTCAAAGCCGCAGGCCTGCGTGTCTCGCTCAACAACGACGCCGACAAGATCGGTGCCAAGATCCGCAACGCCCAGCTCGACAAGATTCCCTACATGCTCGTCCTCGGCGAAAAAGAAGCCGCAGCGCAGTCCGTCGCCGTCCGCCACAGCAAGAAAGGCGACCTCGGCGTCAAACCGGTCGCGGATTTCCTCGCGGAGATCACGGCGGAGTTGAAGGAGCGGAGGTTGTAGTACGACGGACACTCTTGTCCGTCGGGTCGGTCATCTCATGCATCGACGGACAGGAGTGTCCGTCGTACTTTTCAGACTCACGGCGCAAACTGCAGCGACCCCAGGATCTTCGGCACAGCGGAGACCTTGGAGATGTGCTGCCCGGTGGAGTAGAAGGAGAGCACCCAGACACGGTTGTTATGAGGCAGATGCACCTGCACGATCGACTGTGACTTGTCGCGGCTGGAGGCCTCGCAGCGGAAGGCGTTTGCGCCAGCCAGACTGAACATGCCGGAGCGTTCGATCTTGGTGAAACCTCCTTTGGCCAACGTGCGCTGGATGCCTTTCTGATAAACCGCATTTGCCACCAGCGCGTCCTTGGAGCCGGGATCATTCGCACCGAGCGGCCCTGCGAGGACAAAGCGCTGGTTTTCGTTGTTGGTAGCCGCGAAAAGCAAGGTGTTGGCTGGCGCGGTCTTGGCGATTCTCCAGCCATCCGGCAGCGCGACGGCCAAGCGATGCGCGGGAATCGTCACCATCTCACCGCCTTTGACTGGCGTGACCTTCATGGAGGCGGTGTTGGCACAGTTCGTCAGGAATAGGGCGGAGAGCAACAGCAGCAGGGAAGGGAGGCTTTTCATGACAAGAGTCGGTTTTGGGAGGCGCATCAAGCAACGGTGCAGGCGTGAAGGCAACTCGAAATGAAATCTACTGCCGCTGACGCATGGGGTCGAGGCTTTTGGCAGGGAGATGAGGGAGATACTTGCCGACGGCGTGGATGCGGTATGATGGCGACATGAGAATGACGGATAATTTTTTCCGCCTAGTGCTGCCACTGCTGGCACTGGTGTCGTGCCGACACGTGGAAAAGCCGAAGATCGAGGTCGTGCGGAAAGCTGTGGCGCCCGTGGGGCAAAGATTGGTGGTGAGTGTGGCAGAGCAGATGATGGTGACGTTTGACCGAGACCAGCCAAAACGAATGTATCCGGTGAGCACCTCGAAATTTGGGACCGGGGACAAACCCCGCTCCTACAAGACGCCGCTGGGACAACTGAAGGTCGTGGAGATCGTGGGGCAGGGACTGTCAGCCGGTGCAAAGCTGAAAGCAAGACAACCGACAGGGGAGATCGTACCGGTGGATGCGCCAGGGCGAGATCCAATCGTGACACGCATCCTGCGGCTGCAGGGCATGGAACGACGCAATGAGTGGACAATGGCGCGTGCGATCTACATCCACGGCACACCGGAGGAATCGAAGCTCAAGACGCCGGCGTCCTATGGCTGTGTGCGGATGGCTTCTGCGGACATCATCAGCCTATGCCGATGGGTCAAGGTGGGCGCACGGGTGGACATCGTGCCGGGAAAGCTGCCAGCACCCAATACATTGCCGCCATGAGATGTGATTGGGGGAGGGGAGTTGAGCTTGCTCAGGGATTGAGATATGGCTGGAGTGCCGTATGTAGTGGTGATTCGTCTCTTTCCCAATCCACATGCCTTATTCCTCTCTGCAACGTCGGCACATCCTGAAACTCGTCGCACAGACGGTGTTTGGTACGCTGGTGGTGTGGTATGCGAGCGCGATCTTGAGTTTTGCAGGCAGTTCATACGGTTTTAACAATCGCTTCTCGGAGGTGGCAGTGCAACATCACTGGTGGTTTCTGGTGTGGAGTAATCTGGTGGTGCTGAAGGGGTATTTGCTTGTGGCGGCAGGGTATGTAGCCCTGATTTACCCACTGGTGCGGCTGTGGGGGAAGGTGCAACCGCTGGCTCGCTGGGGGGTGGTTTGGCGCACACTGCTCTTTGCAGGACTGCTGTATGGGTTTTTCATCTTCAAGCTCATGCTTGAGAAGCCGTACTTCGGTGACTACAGCTATCTGCTGGGCTGGTATGATGCACTGGGTCGTGTGTGTGGCACGGGTGTGCAGGACGCGGTGCATGCGTTGATTGTGCAGGTTTTCCCAACGGTAGCGCTTGTTGCTGCGTCAGGATTCTATCTCTTTGAGCTAAGAGCTTGGTTCACCCGTTCAGCGCGACCTCTGCTTTTCAGTTTTGCGGCCGTCATGGGCATCCTAGCGCTGCTAGTGGTGAGTGGTTATGGCGTGAGTCGTACACCGGATGTCGCAGAAATGGCGATTGGACACAAACGACCCAAGAACATTGTCATTCTGGGGTCGGACTCGCTGAGAGCAGATCATCTCTCGTGCAACGGTTACCATCGGCTTACATCGCCGAATATTGATCGCATCGCTGCACATGGGGTGAATTTTGAGCGCTGCCTGACCCCGATCGCATCGACGCTGGAGTCGCTAACAAGCATGTTTTCCTCACAATATCCGCACACGCATGGAGTGCGGCACATGTTTCCGAATCGTGCCATGGTGGACACGGCGAACCGTGAGTCGTCGTCGCTGGGAGCCGAATTACAGCGACAGGGATACGACACAGCTGTGATCGGCGATTGGTGTGCTTGCGGGTTTAACGAACTGCCGATGGGTTTCAAGGACATCATCGTTTCTGACTTTGACAACTTTCGTGTGTACATGAGCGAGGTGGTGTTTTTGCATCACCAAATTTTGCCGCTATTCTTCGACAATCATGTGGGCCACATGCTGTTTCCGAAGCTGAAGTCATTCGCTAACTACATGACGCCGGAGGTTGTTACGGATCAGGTGATCGATCGCCTCAAGCAGCGGAAGGCTGATGGGAAGCCGTTCCTCCTCATGGGTTATTACTCTTGCACGCATCTACCCTATAAGACTCCGACGCACTACGCAAAGCTGTGGACCGATCCGAAGTATGACGGCCCGCATAAGCATGAGCTAGCGTTGAATGTAGACCAGTTCATCGGCGGCACCGACATCAATGAGAAGTGGAGCAAACTACCACGCAAAGAAGTAGAGCAGATAACCGCTCTGTATGACGGCTGTGTGCGCATGTTTGATGACTCCGTGGGCCGCGTGGTCGCGGAACTCGAGAAGCAGGGTTTGATGGACGACACCATCATCCTTGTCACTGGTGATCATGGTGACGATCTCTTTGAACCAAACTGCACCTTTGGTCATGGAACGACCTTCAATGGTGGGGATCAGGCGAATCATGTGCCCGCAATTTTCCACATCCCCGGAATCGCCAAACCGCAGCGTCATGCACACATCACGCGCACGCTCGACTTCGTCCCCACGCTGCTTGATCTCGTTGGTGCTCCAGCGCAGTCGCGCTTTGAAGGCACGAGTCTCGCACCCTTAGTGCGTGGAGAGAAGAAGAGCCTGGGCCTGGCCTACTTTGGCGAAAGTAGCTATTTGTTCTTTCGCCGCACTATTCCGGGAGAGGAACCTCTCTTCATCCCGCCCATGGATGAAACCACCTTTATCGACCCTGATTTCGATTTCCATTTCGTGCTGAAGGATAAATTCCAAGACGCCGTGCTGAAGACCAAAGAACACTGCGTGCGTACGGAACGCTTCAAATACATTCGCACCCCCGGTGTGCAGAGCTCGATCGAGCGCTTGTTTGATCTGCATGAGGATCCGCATTGCGAGCGTGATGTGAAGAAACTTTATCCCGAGGTGAAAGCACGTCTCGGTGCTGCGCTCGACAAGTGGCTCACCACTCACGCACAAAGTACCACGCAGGAAATTTTTGGCATCCTTGGTGAAGAAGCACTGCAGCCCGTCACTGCACCGTGAATGACGTCGATCTTCCGCATCTCGTCATTGGTGCGTGCATGAACGTTCATCGTGCGTAGGGGTCAGGCCTCACAAAGGATGCCTATGTCGAATGTCTTGCGATCGAGCTACGGGAAATGGAATTCGATTTCAAACGGAATGCGCCGTTGGAATTTGATTACCTCGGCAAACGCGTCAAGACCGCCACGCAACTCGATTTTGTCATAGGTGACTCACTTTTGCTGCAAGTCCGCTCACAAGAAGCCATCACAAAGCAAAAAGAACAGCAAAAGGAGTCAATGCTCAAGCTCTGCCTAATTCGCACAGGCTTGTTGGTGAATTTCAATGCCCCCAAGCTGCGCAAAGGTATTCATTAGGTTACAATCAAGCCACGGGACCATCCCAAGGCGTGACGCTTAATGGATGAATTGACCTGACTAACCTGCTTCACCCCTCTCTTCGTATTTAGTATCTGCTAGTTATCAAAAACGCCTCTATATAATGAGGATAATCTTACATGTGCATGATTGTGGTGCCTCCATTGTTGCGGACAATCATCCCATTAATTTAAACTGAAGAATTTCCGCAATAACTGAATTCATTTTTGCATGCATGAATCCTTTTTCCGTTATGAAAACCCAATGTCGCGCCCTAGCCGCAGTCCTCATGTTGGTGTGTCCAGTGTTCTCTTGGGGGCAGGTGGCAGATCCTCTAGAGGACGTATTGATACTCTATGATTTCAATACGCTGAAATGTGATTGGGAGACCAATCCTCCTGCCTTTTGCGCCCCTTGTGTTTGGGCAACGGACCTATCGCTGGATCGACTCTGCCAGAGTTTGCAGGATGGTGGCCCTGATGGGAGTAAATTCCGAAGCTTTGGTGGCTGGGACTCTTCCTATGACTATTCCTTTGCACGAACAGATTTCTCTTCGGTTTCCGGCACATTGTCATACGACGTTTATGTCAGGGCTGATGCCATAGTCAACATTTCAGGGGTTTCGTTTGATTGGCAGCGGCCTGGAGATTCCTCCGTTGATGCCATTCAAGCCACCATCTTCTGGGAAGGGCCAGCGGGCTCGATTGAATACTGCTCGTCAGGTCCCATCGCTTTGAATGGCACTGGCTGCTGGAATTCACGTGTGCTCGATTTCCCCATTGATGTCACCCCTCTTCCAACGGGAATTGATACTTCCGGCAAACAGTTCCACATAGAATTCTATGCATGGGGCAACAATGGAGATGCTCTGCTGCTCGACAATGTGGCTCTGAAGGGAATGTGCGCTCCGATTCCAGAACCAGGCAGCGCCATCCTGATCGCGGCAGCTGGCCTGGCCTTGCTGCTGCGCCGTAGGATGCGCGTCTGATGCTTTTAAAGAGCCTGCAATTCCGATGAAGATGCCGCAGCGAAAACTGCGGCTTTTTTGTTCAGAGTATGCGGAAAGGGAAACGTTTCGTTTGAGACAAACTCAGAATTCTTAACAAATTTCTTCTGATTATGAAAAAGTCTGTTTTCCCCGGCGTTTGTCCTCTCATGAAGAACCCCTTCGTTTATCCGCTCATAGCGTTTTGCTTGCTCTCTTCCGCCCATGCGGCAGGCAAATTAGACACGTCTTCTGCTTCGAAGCAGATCGATACCATTCTCATTAAAGACTGGGCTACCAACAAACTGCAGGGTAATCCAGCGACAGATGATAACACCTTTGTGCGCCGTATCTATCTTGACGTCATAGGCCGTATCCCCACGACGCGTGAGGCAGATGAGTTTCTCGCCGCCAAAGACTCTGACAAGCGCGCGAAGCTTATCGACAAGCTCCTCGCTTCTGAGGCTTACGTGCAGCACTTCTTTAACTATTGGGCCGATGTGCTGAGGGTCACCTCAAATGGTAATCAAACCGGTGCGATCACGGGTGCCGCTTACGCTGAGTTTATTAAAGCCAGCCTGCGCTCGAATAAGCCGTATGATCATTTCGTGCGCGACATGGTCGCTGCACAAGGCAAGGCGTGGGACAATGGTGCCATCGGCTACTACATGCGTGACCGCGGAATGCCGCTCGACAACATGGCAAACACCGTGCGTGTCTTCCTTGGCACCCGCATCGAGTGCGCGCAGTGCCACAATCATCCGTTTGATAAGTGGTCCCAGATGCAGTTCTTCAAGATGGCCGCCTTCACCTACGGCATTGAAACACAAGACTACAAGGGTGGAACAATGACAGGCGTGAGTGACTTGCTCAAAGAGCAGGAGGAAACCATCAAAGCCTCCTTCAAAGAGCCTCAGCGTCCGCAGCGGGTAAAAAACAACGGCAAAATGACCAAGGAGCAAGTTCTGGCAGCTGAGAAGGAATACGCACGGCAAGAGAATGAATATAAACAAAAGATGCTCACGGTGACCAAGCAACGTAACGACGCTCGTGAAAAACTTCGCCGCAAGCAACGTGGCTATCAGGATGCGATGCAGGATGTACGCGACACCATGCGCTACACCTCCGTGAGTAGTCGTGAACGCAAGCCTACACTGCCCCACGACTATCAATACAGCGATGCCAAGCCCAAGTCAGCTGTCGAGCCTGGTGCCATGATGGGCCATGAGTGTATCACCCAACCTGGAGAGACTCCTCTGCAGGCTTACGCACGCTGGATGACCAGCGCCGAGAATCCTCGTTTCACCACAGTGATCGCCAATCGCCTCTGGAAGCGTGTCTTCGGCCTCGCTCTGATCGAACCGCTCGATGAACTCATGGACACCACCGTGCCAATGATTCCCGAGATGGAAAAGCACATTGAGAAACTCGTCGTTGACCTTAACTACGACATGAAGGCTGTTCTTCGAGTCCTTTACAACACCAAGGCCTATCAAGCACAAGCAACGCGTGAAGAGTATTCCCCAGGCAATGTCTATCACTTCACCGGACCGCTCCTCCGCCGCATGAGTGCTGAGCAGATGTGGGATTCGTTTGTTACTCTCATCAATCCTAGCCCAGACATGATCAATCAGGCCAATCGTGATGCCATGGAGCAACGCATCCTTCAGGCGAAGAAGATTGCGGACAGTGTGGAAACATTATCGCCTGAAGAAGCTCTCACTGGGCTCAAAAAAGCCGCAGATGTTTACAGCAAGAACCGAGAGAAAACCGACGCGCAGCAAAAGCTCTACCTCGCGTCACGCACGGCATATAAAGAGGCTGCTGACAAGGCAGACATGATGCCCGAAGGCCCAGAAAAAGAGAAAGCTCTCGCCCATGTGAAGGAATTGAAGAAGAAAAACGAAGATATCCGCAGTGAAGTCAACCGCCTTCAAAACGAGGGGCGCCGCGTCACTTACGCCGAAGTCATCACCACAGGGCAGAAGAAGCTGTTTGAGAAGGTCACCGGTAAACCTTTTCAGACAGTGGCGCTCAACACCAAAGGCGGCTCCGACACGGCACCAGCGATGAATGGCGGCGACATGATGATGATGTCCAGTGGCACTCGCACTGAGAAAATAAATATCCCCGGCTACGACCGCAAAGAACTCTCCAAAGAAGAGAAGCAGGCCGTTTCTGACAAGCTTCGTGCGGCTTACGCAGAAGAGGCAGAGTTCTTTGGAATCACCGGTGAAAAAGAGCGCAAGGCTTACATCAATTCGCGTGAACGAATCAGCCGCGAAACCCTGCGCGCAGCCGAAGTTGAAAGCCCTGCGCCACGCGGCCATTATCTGCGTGAATTCGGTCAAAGTGACCGTGAAACCATCGAGAACGCCAATAATGACGCCAGCGTGCCTCAAGCGCTCGCCATGATGAATGGCAGCCTTCTGCCCCAGATCAGCAATCCTTATAGCCAGTTGATGCTGACTGTGAACAAGGCCCAATACCCCGATGAAAAGGTAGAAGCAGCTTACAAAACCATCCTCTCTCGCAGACCGACCACCGCTGAAAAACAAATCTGGCTTAAGGCTCAGGATGGCGGACTCAGCAGCATGGAAGACCTTGTGTTCTCCCTGCTGAACACTCAGCAGTTTATTTTCATTCAGTAAGACAAACACAAAACCACCAACAACACGCATCCCATGAAGCAAGAACTCGCCTCCAAACTCGTCCGCTCCGGTGAAATCACCCGACGCGACTTCGCTGCCAAGACCGCCTCCTCGCTCCTCGGCGTCGGTCTCCTTGGCAATTCACTCACCAGCAAGTCCTTCGCTGCCTTTGAGGGCTCCTCAAAGCTCAAGCAGGCTGCCACAGCCAAGAATGTCATCTACTTGTACATGGGTGGTGGTCAGTCTCACATGGACACTTGGGATCCAAAAGTAGGAGTCGAGACGGCAGGACCAACCAAGCCCATCAAGACCAGCGCTGATGGTGTCCGTATCTCTGAATACCTGCCACTCACAGCCCAGCAGATGCACCACGGCACGGTCATCAACTCGCTTTCCTCCACCCAGGGAGCACACGAGCAGGGTAACTACATGATGCACACCAGCTATGAGTTGCGCGGCACCATCCGTCACCCCGCCATGGGTGCTTGGCTCAATGTGTTCCAAGGTGGTGGCAACAGCACCCTTCCGAACTTTGTGTTTATCGGCAATGACAGCCGCCATCCTGGCGCAGGCTTCTTCCCTGCCGCACAGGCCCCGCTCTTTGTCAGCAATCCTGAAAACGGCCTCAAGAACGTCAAAAATAGTGTTCCAGAGGATAAGTTCCAGGCCCGCATGAAACTCGCCGACGAACTTGACAAGGATTTCCGCAAAACCTTCCCGCATCGCAACGTCAAGGCCTACGCCGACATGTATGATGATGCCATGGCCATGATGAAGTCCGAAGACCTCAAGGCTTTCGACCTCAGCGAAGAACCCGGAGAACTCCGTGCCGCCTACGGCAAAGAAGCCTTCGGCCAGGGCTGCCTTCTCGCTCGTCGCCTCGTCGAACGTGGCGTCCGCTTCGTTGAAGTCTCCCTCGGTGGCTGGGACACCCACAATGCAAACTTCGTTGCCGTCCCTGAGCGTTGCGAAACCCTCGACAAAGGCCTCGCCACACTCGTTGCTGACCTTCACAATCGCGGCCTGCTACAAGACACGCTCATCGTGCTGACCTCTGAATTCGGACGCACACCGGACATCAATCAAAATGTCGGTCGTGACCATTATCCGAAAGCCTTCTCTGCCGTCATGTTCGGTGGTGGCGTCAAAGGTGGCTTCACCTATGGCAAAACCGATAAGGAAGGTCGCGAAGTCGTCGAGGACAAGGTCAAGATCATGGACTTCAATGCCTCCATCGCCTACGCCCTTGGTCTGCCGCTCGATCAGGTTATTTACAGCCCCAGCAAGCGTCCATTCACCATCGCCGACAAAGGCCAGCCAATCACCAATCTCTTCGCCTAAGCGAAAGGGAACAGTCTGCAATCATCAACACGCGACGCCTCACCAGCGTCGCGTGTTTTTTTGCGAACAAGGGTGGTGAACTCACCTCCCGGCTTCACGGGTGCCAGTGCCCTTTTCCAACTTCATCAAGCTATCGCCAAGTTCAGCACGGATGGCTTCGGCGTGCTTTTGGAGTTTGGCGACTTCATCGGAATTCTGGGCGGCGAGGTTCTTGGATTCGCTGATGTCGGTATAAAGATCGTAGAGTTCGGCCTGTTCGATCTTTGTGGCTTTGTAGTTCACCGGGGTGCCACCGGTTGCCTTGGGAATATCCGTCGGCAGGCTGCGGTAGGTGTGTGGGAGTTGCAGCTTCCAACGGCCATCGCCGCTGGTGATGGCCTGGAGTTGATTGTTCTCGTAGTAGAAGGCGTAGAAATCGTGTGGGTTCTGTGCGTCGGTTTCACCGGCGACGATAGGCCAGCAGTTGAGTCCGTCGATTTTGTGCTTGGGCAGTTTCGCGTCGATGACGTGGGCGATGGTGGGCAGCACATCGATGGTCATCATCATCGTGTCGGTGGTAGTTCCAGCGGGAATCTTTGCGGGCCATTTCATGATGCCTGCGACACGAGTGCCACCTTCCCAGCAGGTGCCTTTGCCTTCGCGTAGCGGCCCTGCGCTGCCAGCGTGATCGCCGTAGCTGAGCCAAGGTCCGTTATCGCTGCTGAAAATGATCCAGGTGTTTTCCTCCAGGCCGTTCTTCTTGAGTGTATTCATGATCTGACCCACGGACCAGTCCACCTCCATCATCACGTCGCCGAAGATACCCTTGCCGGATTTGCCCTTGAACTTGTCGCTCATAAACAATGGCACGTGCACCATGCTGTGAGCGAGATAGAGAAAGAAGGGCTTATCCTTATTCTTCTCGATGAAACGGACGCCGCGCTCGGTGTAATCATTGGTGAGATGGGTTTGATCCTCGGGGGTAACCTCTTCATCCACGACGTGATCGTTTTCGATCATGGGTAGCTTCGGGTAAGCACCCTTCTTTGCCTGCGGGTGGAATGGCCACATGTCATTCGAGTAGGGGATGCCGTAATACTCATCGAACCCATGCTTCACGGGCAGGAATTGGGGCAGGGAACCGAGGTGCCATTTACCGACGGCGGCTGTGGCGTAGCCTTTCTGTTTCACCAGTTCGGCAATCGTCATCTCATTCGCGTTGATGCCATGCTTGGCGGATGGTCCGAGCGCACCGTGAATACCCAGGCGATTTGGATAGCAACCCGTCAGCAACGCCGTGCGTGAGGCGCTGCACACCGGTTGTGCGACATGAAAATTCGTGAACTTGCGGCCTTCAGTGGCGAGTTTGTCGATGTTGGGTGTTTGATAGCCCTGCGCACCAAAACACCCCACATCGGCATAGCCCATGTCATCCATGAAGATGACGACAATGTTCGGTGTGGATGCGGCGAATGACACCTGAGGAAGCATGAATGCCGAAAGGAGGATGACAGATAGAAAAGTGTGCATGGTGGATAGGTGGATGCGGTGCAGGTTGGGGCTGCCTCAAAACGGGGGCTGACACTACGGAATTCCAGCCTTTTTTCTGCTTGCCGATTCCTAGCATGCCTTTATGATCCGCGTCCTTCCCGGACAGAATTAGCGTTTTCAGGGCGAGAGTGGGGCCATCCCCGCTCTTTTTTGTCTGGTGAAATCACGAATTTTTATGATCAGCGAACTAAAAGCCCTTTTCGACTACTACGAGAAAGAGAAAGGAATCGACCGTGCCAAAATGGTCGAGGCCCTCTCTCAGGCACTGCTTGCCGCCTCGAAAAAGAGCATCGGCCCCGCACGTGAACTGCGCATCGACATCGATCCTGACAAAGGCACCATCAAGGCCTTCGCCAAGTTGCTCGCCGTCGAGACCGTATCAAATCGCTGGGAGGAACTACCACTTGCCACAGCCAAACGGTTTAAAAAGGACGCGGTGATCGGTGACGAAATCGAAGTCGAAGTCACGCCGAACAACATGGGCCGCATCGCCGCACAGACTGCGAAGCAAACCATGCTGCAACGTCTGCGCATGGCGGAGAAGGAAAATCTGTATGACGAGTTCAAGGATCGTACCGGTGATGTCGTCAGTGGTGTCGTGCGTCGTTTTGAAAAATCCGACGTCGTCGTCGATCTCGGCAAGTTTGAAGGGATAATGACCTCCAAGGAGCGTGTCTCCACCGAGGACTACACTCCAGGCGATCGCATGCGCTTCTATGTGAAGGCGGTGGAAAAAGACAGCGGTCGTGGCCCGGAGATCATCCTATCTCGTGCGCATCCGAACTTTGTGCGTCGTCTGTTTGAATTTGAAGTCAGCGAAATTGGTGACCGCACCGTTGAGATCGCCAGCATCGCCCGTGAGGCAGGTTACCGCACCAAGGTGGCTGTGCATAGCGCGGATGAGAAAGTGGACCCCGTTGGTGCCTGCGTTGGCCTGCGTGGTGCGCGGGTGAAGAACATTGTGCGCGAGTTGAACAACGAGAAGGTAGACATCATCCGCTGGAAGTCCGATCCCGCTGAGTTCATTCGTGAGGCTTTGAAGCCGCTCAAAGTTCTTTCCATCAACGTCAATGTCGAGAAGAAGGAAGCACGCCTCACGGTCAGTGAGGAGGAGTTGTCGAAAGCCATTGGTCGTCGCGGTCAAAATGCGCGCCTGACTTCACGTCTGGTTGGCATGGATTTGGTCATTGAGAAGGATCAGCATGCTACTGAGGTCTTCGAAGGCCAGATTGGCAGCGCCGTGCATCATTTGGTGGATGCCTTGGGCATCACCGAAGAGACCGCACGTCTGCTGACGCAAGGCGGCCTTGCCGACCTGCGTAGTTTTGCCGACGCTGATGTTGGTGACCTCACGGAAATCCTTGGTGGCGACACTGACCTGGCCCAGCAGATTTTCGATAAAGCCAAAGCACATGCCTCCGCTCCTGCAAAGGAGTAGCACCTGTGCCGTCATGAAAGCCATTTCAAACAACCTCCAACACTTCGACCAGCCCGCCCCCCCACGCCGCTCGCCAGATCTCACTCTCTCATGCCCAGCAAGTCCTCATCCGCCAAAAAGAGCAAGCCTTCCACCGACGAGGTCGTCGATGAGGAAGTGACTGCCGAAAGCGCTAAGCCCAAAAAAGCGGCCACAAGCAAGGTGCTTTCATTGATTGAGGATAAGAAGCCGAGAAGTAGAGCAGCGGGTAAGGTAATTGGTGCATTACCGCATTTGGGTGCTAAACCGGCCGCGCCGGCACCAGTGAAAGAGGAAGCGCCTCCAGGGCCTGCCAAACCCACGTTAGACGAACGCAAGGCCGCCGCGCTTAATCTCTTTGAGGATGATGATAAGCCGAAGGTCCGCCGCCGCCCGGCAGATGACAATGCGCAGCAGAACGCGCTCCCGCCAATTTCGCTGCTCAATGAGCCACCGCCGAAGCCGATCGTCCCTATCGTGCATGCGCCACCCTCAGACGTGCCTGCGCCCGACTTTGAGATTGGCGAAAGCGGTGAAAAAATCATCCATCTGAAGCCACCCATCGTGGTCAAGGATTTGGCGGACAAGATGGGCCTCAAGCCCTTCAAGATCATTTCCGAACTCATTGCCTTCAAAGTCTTTGCCAGCGCGGACAAGGCAATCGATATCGAAATCGCCGAGAAAATCTGTGAGAAGCACGGCTTCAAGCTCGAGCGCGACAAGCGTGAGAAAGGCGGTGGCGTCCACAAGCCTGATGAAGTCATCCACGTGCCTGATCGGCTCCCCGAACCGCCGCCTGATGAAAAGGATACCCGCGAGTTGCGCGCTCCGATCATCACCTTCATGGGTCACGTCGATCACGGTAAGACCTCGCTGCTTGACGCCTTGCGTAAGACCACGGTGACCGCTGGTGAAGCTGGCGGTATCACGCAGCACATCGGTGCCTACTGCATCTTCCACAACGGCAAGCCGATCACTTTCATCGACACCCCCGGTCACGCCGCTTTCTCTGCCATGCGTGCCCGTGGTGCCAATGTCACCGACATCGTCGTTCTCATCATCGCTGCAGACGACGGCATCATGCCGCAGACGAAAGAAGCGCTCAGTCATGCCAAAGCTGCGGGTGTCCAGCTCATGGTTGCTATCAACAAGTGTGATCTTCCTACCGCGAACGTCATGCGGGTGAAGAGCCAATTGCAGGACATCGGCCTTGCTCCCGTGGACTGGGGTGGCGAGATCGAGTGCATGGAAGTCTCGGCCCGCAGTGGACTCGGACTCGACAACTTGCTCGAAACCATGTCCCTCCAGGCCGAGGTGCTCGAACTCAAGGCCGATCCGAAGGCCGCGCCGCGTGCCACCGTCATTGAATCCTCCATGGTGGCCGGCAAAGGTCCCGTCGCCACCGTCATCATTGGTCAGGGCTCGCTCACCGTCGGCCAACCCTTCATCTGCGGCCCGCATTGGGGCAAGGTCAAAGCGCTGATCAACGATCGTGGCGAATCCATCAAGGAAGTCCTTCCCGGCATGCCTTGCGAGGTCATCGGCTTCAGCGACATGCCGCACGTCGGCGATGAAGTCGTCGTCATGAGCAGCGAACGCGATGTCAAACGGCTTAGCGAAGAGCGCATTGAAGAATTGCGCCAGAAGAAGCTCAATGTGCCGCGTCGTTCCACGCTTGAGCATCTCTTTGCCAGCATCGAGGAAAGCAACAAGAAGGCACTCAAGCTCGTCCTGAAATGCGATGTGCAGGGTTCCGTTGAAGCCGTTGCCAAATGTCTCACCGACATCCAGACCGACAAGTGCAACCTCGACATCCTGCATCAGGAGGTCGGCTCCATTAATGAGTCCGACGTGCTGCTTGCCAGTGCCTCCGACGCCATCATCATCGGCTTCAATGTCAAAGTGGAGAACAAGGCGCTCACCACCGCGAAACGTGAAGGCGTGCAGGTGAAGCTCTACTCCATCATCTACGAACTCATTGATCAGGTCAAAGAAGCCATGCAGGGTCTGCTCGACCCGCTCACTCGCGAGAAGGTGCTCGGTCACGCTCGCGTGAAGCAGGTCTTCAAGGTCAACAAAGGCTTCGTCGGTGGTTCCGTCGTCACCGATGGCACCATGCAGCGCAAGCAGCGCGCCCGCGTGCTGCGTAACGGTCAGGCTGTCTATGACGGTGGCTTTGAAACGTTGCGTCGCTTCCAGGATGAGGTCAACGAGGTCCGCAACGGCATGGAGTGCGGTATCAAGCTCTCCGGCTTCAGTGACTACGAGGAAAATGACGTGATCGAGTGCTACGAACTCGAAAAATTTGCTCAAACGCTCTAATCGGGTTCCAAGTTTCAAGTTTCAGGTTTCAAGTGGTGCACACGACCCGTTGACCTGAGCTTGAAACTTTAAACCTGTAACTTGAAACTTCTGCATGTCCCTCCGAGTCCAAAAAGTACGCGAACTCATTCGCCGTGAGCTCAGCACGATTCTGGAGAAAGACTTCCGCAATAATGACTGCCTCGTGACCATTCACGATGTTAGCCCCACGCCGGACATGCGGCAGTGCTTTGTCTATGTCGGTGTCATCGGTAAGCCGCATCAGCAGGATGCGGCCATCGAAAAGCTCACCAAGGCGCGCGGATTCATCCAGCGCGATCTCTATAAGCGCGTCAAGCTGCGCAGCAGCCCACAGCTCTTCTTCCGCCTCGACAAATCTGTCGAACGCGGCGTCCCGCTCCTCAACATCATCGACAACCTCCCGCCGCCGCTGCCAGACCTCCCGCCGGAGGAAGGTGACGCAGCAGACGCCAAACCTTCCGCCGAGTGATGTCCGCCAACGCCACCACCGCCGAGATCGTTGCCGCCATGCGCTCTGCCCAGCGCATCGCCGTTGTCGCCCATGTCCGTCCAGATGGGGATGCGGTTGGTTCCGTGCTCGGTCTCGTTCTGAGTCTGCGGGCCATGGGCAAGGAAGTCATCGCTCTGCTCGAAGACGGTGTTCCCAACAATCTGGCCTTCATGCCCGGCACCGACACGGTCATCCAACCCGGTTCAGCGGCATTGAATGTCGATCTCGCCATCGCGCTCGACACCGCCACGCATGAACGCATCGGTGAAAAGTGCAAAGCGCTCCTCGATACGGCACCGCTGCTCATCAACATCGATCACCACCCCACCAATCCGCGGTACGGTCAGTTGAACCTCATTGACAGTGCCTCTCCCGCCACCGGGCAGATCATTTACAACATCCTCAGCGAGCACGGTCTGCCGATGGATGATGCGGTTCGGCAAAATCTCTTCATCGCCATCTCCACAGACACCGGCTCCTTCCAGTTTTCCAGCACGAATGCCCGCACCCATCGCATCGTGGCCGAAATGATCGACGCGGGACTCGATACCGCACGCCTGGCCACGCTTGTTTATCAATCCTACCCACTGCGTCGATTGGAGCTCCTTCGTGCCATGCTCAATGAGATGCAATTCCGCGCCGAGGGTCGCATCGTCAGTTGGCAGCTCACGCGGCAGCTCATGGACCAGATCAACATGAATCCCGGCGACACGGAAGGCTTGATCGATACCCTGCGCATGATCGACTCCGTGGTCAGTTGCGTCATTTTTGAAGACACGGATCATGGCAAGGTGCGCGTCAGTGCGCGTTCCAAAGACGCCCGCCTCGATGTGTCGAAGGTATGCGCACAATTTGGTGGCGGTGGGCATCGCATGGCTTCTGGCGCGCGCCTGCGCGGCCCCATCGATGCAGCGGCAGAGATTTTTTTGAAAGCACTCGAAGAAGATGTCAGACGAATTGATTAGCGGCGTCCTCCTGGTGGACAAAGGCCAGGACATGACCTCCCACGACGTGGTTGCGGTGGCGCGGCGCTGTCTAAACATGAAGAAGATCGGCCACTGCGGCACGCTCGACCCCATGGCCACCGGCATGCTCATCCTCGTGCTCGGCAACGGCACCCGCCTTTCCGATCTCCTCATGTCCGAGGACAAAGAATACGTCGGCACTCTCACCTTGGGCAAGACCACCAACACCCAGGACGCCGAAGGCGAGACCGTCGAGGAAAAGCCCGTGCCCGCAGACCTCACTCTGGATCAGGTGAAAGCCGCCTTCGAAACCATGCGCGGAGACTTCTACCAGATGCCGCCCATGGTCTCTGCCATCAAGATCGACGGCGTCCCGCTCTACAAGATGGCCCGCAAAGGCATCGAGGTCGTGCGCGAGCCGCGCTTCGTCCGCGTGTATGACTACGAGATCACCCGCTTTGAGCCGCCCTGCGTGGATTTCCGCGTCGTCTGCAGCAAAGGCTTCTACGTCCGCACCTATGCGCATGATGTCGGCCAGAAGCTCGGCTGCGGTGCCCATTTGAGCGCCCTCCGCCGCACCCGCTCCGGCCACTTCAAGCTCCTCCCCGGCAAGCACGTCACCTTTGATCAGCTCAAGCAAGGCAAACGCGACGAAGTCCTCGCCGCCATGCTGACACTCTACGACGTGTCCAAGCTGCGTGGAGCCTAGATCGCAGACCACCGCAGCGCATTGATCTCCGTCAGTACGACGGTCACTCCTGACCGTCCTCTCCCAGCGCTCCCGCCACACACCCGACAGACAAGAGTGTCTGTCGTACTTCACCGCCGCCCAAAATAGCCCAATGGCTGTGCAACTGGAGTCCGGCACCGGTTGCACAGCAACCGGACTACTTTATCGCCTTAACGCCAGGATCAGTTCATCCAGCTTGCTGGCAATCGCCTGCACCTCACCCACGGTGGGTGGATCGCTCACCGTCATGACCAACGTGTTCACGGCATTGCTGTTGTTACTGGTGCCATTGATCGCGCTGTTGAGCTGCATGTTGGTCACCTCACCGGGCGCACCTTGCGGACCACTGCCACCGTCGTTGCCAGGGAAGCCGCGTGGAATGGCGAACTGGAAATGAACCAAACTGCCGTCAAAGCTGGTTTGCACCGTCGCGTTGTCGCCAGGGTTCAGCGTCGTCACACTGTCCACGATGGCATTGGCAAACGGCGGCCCCTGTGGCCCCGGACCGCCTTGCGCACCCGTGCCACCATCGTTGCCGGTAAAGCCACGCGGAATGTTAAAAATCATCCGCACGGCGTTGCCATCGAAATTCACATTCACTGATGCAGGATCACTCGGGTTCAACATGTTCACGCCATCGACAATGAAATTCGTGAACGGCGGCCCTTGGCCACCATCGTTGCCGTTGCTGCCCTGCTGTCCTTGGCTGCCGTCATTCCCGCGTGGAATGCCAAACGTGAACCGCACACTCGCGCCATCAAAGCTGGTCTGCACCGTGGCTGCTTCACCGGGATTCAAAGTGCTCACGCCATCCACGATGAAGCTGGTGATGGGCGTGGCGCTTGCGCCATCCTGCCCGCGTGGAATGCCAAACGTGAACCGCACATTCGCCCCGTCCCAGCTCACGCTGGCCTGCGCCGCATCACCGGGATTCAGCGTGTTCACGCCATCCATGATCGCGCCGCTCACGCTTGTTCCATCGCTGCCGTTCTGGCCGGGCGGACCGGCAGGCACGGCGTCAATGAGGTCTTTGAGTCCGTTGAACTGACTGCGCAGTGGTGCCGACTCGATCTCGGCATTCGTGGGTGGATAAGTGGGATCGAACATGGGGATGGCGCGGAGCGCTAGTTGGCAGTTGTTTGCAATGGTTGACGGTTGTTGACGATGGTTTGGATCGTCCTCGATCAGGCAGGTTTGCGATGGCTTGGCAAACCACCGTCAACGGTGCGAAGCACCCTCAACAACGGCAAACCACCGCAAACGCTCGCGCAGCGAGCCCTCACGGCGCACGTTCCGTGGCTTCATCGCTCCACGTGCCGGGACCGGCGCTGCCGATGGCGCGCACGCGGAAGGCATAGACCGTACCGGGTGTCAGGCTGGGGACGTTGATCTTCACGGTGGTGCTCGTCTTGAGTGCCTGCCAGGTGGCGGCATTGTCATGCAGGCGCATCTGCCACTCGTAGGTGCTCGCACCGCTCACGCTTTTGCAGCGCAGGTCGATCTGTCCTTCGTTGTCGCTGGCCACCGCCTGCAAATCACCGGGGGCGGGAAGCTGGCCCATCGGGGTGCCGGGATTCCGCAGGGGGAAGCCGGTGCTGGAGAGCGCCACCAGATCGTTCGGCGTCACCGCCTCGCAGTTGTTCGCCCGGGCGGTGATCACCGTATCCCAGGCGGCTTCCTTGGCATCGCGACTGGCGATCTTGTTTTTCCAGGTGGTTTCCGCCGCGTCCACCTCGGCATCGGCGGTTTCCAGATCGCTCTGGGCGGTCTGCACCTGCGCGTCGGTGGGCACGCGGGTGGCGGCAGGGTAGCTGGCATTCCCCGTCATGGCGGTGATATGATTCGCGCCAAGCGCCATTTTTTCCGCCACAGTCTTCTTGCTCAGTTCCAGTTTGAATTTGGTCATGGTTCGGTTCCTCAGTTTGGGTTGGATGGGAGGCGTCACCGGCCCGGAGTCGAATCGCAGCCCTTGGTCCATGCGGAGCGGTGGGCTGGAGTCGAATCTCAAGGACATGGCGGTGGCGTCATTGCAGCGCCAAGTTCAACACAGAAGCGACCGCGCTTCACCGCCAGTGATTTAGGCCTCGCCACATTCCTTGGGCCGCCCGTTTTGCTTCCATTCCTGCGTCACGCGGTCCACCTCCG
>CANIBP010000027.1 GCA_947466075.1 Verrucomicrobiaceae bacterium | reverse complement strand
TCACCCGATGGTAAAACCGAAACGCTGCTCGACCTTCCTCACTACGATTTCAATTGGCAGCTCCGCTACGACTACGCGATGCCCCACTTCCTGCCTCGTGGCACGACCATCAAAATCACCGCCATCTATGACAACAGCACCGGCAACCCCGCCAATCCCGATCCCACCAAAACCGTCCGCTGGGGCCAGCAGACCTATGACGAAATGATGATCGGCTATTTGGAGCACTACACGCTGCTGAACCCGGAGGTTGCGGGTGGACAAGAGTAATTGAAGAAGCCTTACTTCGCTTTTTCTGGGTCGGTCATTTCGCCTTCAAGAAGCTGCAGGCTTTTAGCCAGTCCGTTCGTGCCCAGGTCGTATTTTTCAATTAACTCCTGCGGTAACTTCTCTGCGCTGACCTGTAGGTTGGCTACACCATCGTTGTGGAGAAATGAGATGGAATTGTCGTCGATCTTCAAGATTTTCGTATTCTGTAGGCTACCACCATCTGGTAGCTTGAGTTCTTTGATGACGCTGCCAATGGCGGCCGTGCGAATCTGCGCGACGATATCGGTCATGGAGGCGGCTAAATATTTGATCTCGCCCTCAAGCTTGCGCTGTTTTTGGTCCAGTTGATCGCGCTGCTGGAGCGCCGCATTCTCGCGCTTCAGGGCAGCATCCAGCTTGTCTCTGGCGCTCTTGAGTTGCGTCCATTCGAGTCGGCGTGCTTCCGCGATTTCCTTGGCGGTAGCGACCAGAGAATGAGCCTCGCCAAGCTGTGCGTTGAGCTTGTCCGTTCTGGAGAGGTATTCACACCCACCAAGCACGGCTGCGAGTAGGAGGAGGAACTTGAGGAAGGTGCTGTAATGGAACTCGAACACAAGATGATAGGGTTACAGGTTCACTTGGCTTGTGCCGCCTTGTAGGCTTCGGCAGCGGGCTTGAGTTTTGAAAAATCAGTTTCAATGGCCGACCATTTGCGCTGCCGGGCGGCATTGTCGAATTCGAGGGCGAGGATTCTTGCCTCTGCATCCGCTGCTTGCTGTTTGAGTTTTTCCTCGATCATCAAGCCACCGAGTGCGGTAATGTCCTGTTCATACTTTTTGGCGGCGTCTTGGCCGGCTTTGACGGTCGCCTCCAGAGTAGCGATCTCCCGCTCAAGCATGGCGTGCTTGTCGCAGGATGAAGCCAGCAAAGTAAGCGCCAAAAGGAGTGAATACCATTTCATCGGAATGCTGGAGTCGTGAGGTGAAAGTAAAACCTGCCGGGGGCGCAGACTCCTGAGAGGTAATAGCGATGCGTGTTCTGCGCAACCTCCTTGCCAATCGGCAAACGCATCCTAGCATCGCGGCGTGATCGCGATTGCAACGGCCAGTCAAAAAGGAGGCGTGGGGAAAACCACGTTGTGCATCAATCTTGCCTATTCATTGGCACGGCGTGGCTGGCGGGTGCTGCTGATCGATACCGACCCACAGGGTGGCGTGGGATTGTCGCTGGCGAAAAGTACGAAGGCGCGGGAGGGATTTCATGAGTTTCTCATCCGTGGCGGAGATTTGAACAAGATCGTGGTGCCAACGCGGTTGCCAGAACTGGAGATTCTGCCTGCCGGTCAGTATGACACCTGCGCACGGCAGGGATGGTCGGTGCATGAAGTGCCCGGACGACTGGCGGATCTGCTGCGCGGTGCCGAATTACGCGGTGTGGATGTGGTTTTGATGGATACCGCCGCTGGGATGAACGGCACGACGGAGGCAGTGGTGAAAGCCTGCGATTTTGTGGTGCTGCCGCAGCAAGCGGAGCCGCTGGCGATCCGCAGTGTGCCGCATCTGCTGGAGACGCTGGCACGTTTCCGTGCGGAAGGCGCTGGCGTGCGCGTGGCGGGAATTTTGCTAACGATGGTGATGCGCGAGCAAGAGATGAGCCTCAAGGTCGCTCGGGAACTGCGCGAGATGCTACCGTCGAACCTGATGTTTCAGCAAAGCATCCCGCGTATGCCATCCTTTCTCGAAGCTAGTGCGCTGGGTGTGCCGGTGGCGCTGACGAAGCGCAATCCGCCGCCGGAAGCCCTGATTTTTGACCAGATCGCCGCCGAACTGGAGCAGCGCACGGGTTTGTCGAAGCAACGTGAAAAGGAGCATGGCCATGCAAGTCTCTTGGATTGATGCCGACCGGCTCAAGGCTCTCGTGGCGCAGATTATGCCGCAGGAGCCGTGTGAGGATGAAGCACCGCAGGCGGTGGAGATCGAAACGGTGCCAGATGCTGTGTCCATGTCTGCCATTGAATCTTGGAATGCTGCCATGGATTGGATGGAACCTGTCACAGCGCCGCTGCCTGCTGCTGAAGTGATGGAGACGGAGCCTGCTGAGTCACTGCAACCGCAGCCAGAGTGTGAAGAACCGCCGAAATTCCTGGCGGAATCTCCGGAAGATAACTTGGAAAACGAAGACGATCATGGCATGCCGCTACATAATCCTGCCGCAGCGCTGCCGCTGAGCCGGATTCGCGACAAACTGCGTGCTATCCGTCAGCGAGCGACGGAGGCTGGCATTTTGACACGGGTGAGTGATGCCGCGCCCCCATCTGCGCCTGAAGCAGCAATGCAGGCACCGATAGATGTGTCATCTCCGGCGGTTGCTGATCCCGTAACGCCACTACCCCATACACCGATCTTTGAAATTCCGTTGGGTTCGCGTGACGAGCGTTTAGCTGCGTTTGCCGCCTGGGCACGACAAGTTCTGCATGAGGATGGCGGCCACGTTTTGGTGATGAGTGATGAGTGATGAGTGATGAGTGATGATGGTGAGGTGTTGTGGGGTGGTGAGGCCAAGGCCGGACTGGTGCTCTCCACGATGATGGCATGGGGTGCAGCGACCCGCGCCAGCGCAATGTCTGCGTGCGGCACGCCACTGGTCATTCGGCAGCCGCTGGCATCCGGCAATGTGCTAACGGTGATTCCATGTGAGACAGCCGCAGGCACTGTTCATGCCGCCATTGCAGCACCGGCTGCCGTTTCCGAAGATATCGCAACACTTTTACGCGGCGCCTTGTGTGCCGCTATGGCTTGAACAGCACGAGTTCGTTGATGACCCACCAATGCTTGCCACTGCCCGTCTGGGTGATGCGAACAAATCGAGTGCGCTGGGGGCTGCTAAACATGATTTCCACCAGATCCTGACCTTCACCATGGGCCACCGGATTGCTCCACTGCACACCATTGGCCGAGGTTTCGATCGTGTATTTACAGTAGTTGTTTTCATTTTTGCCCTGGCACTCAATGGCAACTCCAGCAACGGCGGTCTCAGTCGGTAGCTCGACGGTGAACCATTCGCCGCCTTTCATCGTAGCGCCGCTGGCCCAGCGTGTGGTCGAGTTGCCGTCAACGGCCTTGGAGCAGTCCTCCTTTTTGCCGCTGGCATTCAGTTTCCAACTGCTACGAGGCTCAATCCACGCGCGTTTCGTTTTGAGCCTACTGCTGAGTGACGGTGTGGCCTGGAAGTAGTGCTCACGCAAACGACCGTCAATGAGCTGTAGTTGATCCGGCTTCAGGGCAGTGGAATACACGAAGAATTCAGCCAGATAGCCACTGAACTGGTCCTGCGAGCCTGCATTTGCTCCTTTGTTGTCTTTCACCCGGCCAATCTCTAGGTTGTGCAAGGGTGTCTCGGGGGCAGTCGCCTTGCCACCAGATGAGGTGAAGGTTTTGCCTTCCGCATCACGTACACGGAGTTCGACAACGCCGGTGCTCGCGTTCCAAGTGATGAGGGCAAGGCAGGCTAGCGTGCCGTTCACACTGTTGGAAGTCAGGCTTGGGCCACTGCCACCGTTTTTTACTTCGGCGATCAGGTTTTTCTTCTCATCAATGCGCAACGATACACTGGCACCTTCGTCGTTCTCGAGAGTGAACACACGTGCAGGCACGCGCGTTGCTTCAGCCTGAAACGCTGCAACGATGGTAAGTCCTTTATCGCCAGGAACAGAGCTGCTGCCGAAAGGCAGGTTCTGTTTTTCCTTTCCTGTGTTATCAAGCTCCAAGGCACAGGGCTTGCCATTACGCGGGCGGAAGTCGAGCACCGAGCGCCCACTTTTCGGCCCACCAGTTGTCGCCCCCGGCCAGTCAATGCGCTTGGGGGCATGATCGACACTGCCAGAAAACGCACGCAGGATATTGTCACCACCACGCTCGGACAGATCATGCCATTCCATCACCACCTCGTTGTTATTAGCCTGCGCAGGTTTGCCATTATCGCCTTTGCGGTTGGTCAAACTGCCGGTGTTACCAACGTAAAATAGCGCAATACCGCGATCTGCCGGAGGATACGAACGGTCCTGCGGAAGCTGGAAACTCACTTTGGGAGGATCCGTGGAAATACCCATCGCGGATAGGACTCCCGTGCCTCCGCTTTTCTTTTTGGCATCACCACCGAAGAAGAAACAGCCACCAATGCCCAGCACGACCGCACCGCCACCGATGATGGCGATTTTTTTGATGAGGGCGGGACTCAATTTGCCTGAAGCAGGCGCCGGGGAGGCGGAGACACTTGAAGTCTTGCGTCCCACAGATGTGGTGAGCCCAGTTCCCGGGCGCCTTGGCGCAGCAGCCAGATTTGAAGTGATCGCCGCGATTTCACTCACGGGCTGGGCTTCTGGAATAACTTCGTGAACCGGTTCGGCATAAGCAGCGAGCGGTGCTTCTGCTGGCGGATAATAACCTGTCAGCGGAACAGTGCCAGTCCCAGGCGGCATGTACATCGGTGGAGGAGCGTACATGCCCATCCACGGGCCATAAGGTACCATCGCGGGCATTTTTTCCCACGCACGAAACTCCTCAATAGCCTGCTGTGCATTCGCGGGGCGATCATCCGGCTTCTGTGCCATAAGTCGTGCGCACCACGCACCCAACCACTGCGGCACATGCGGCGCGATTTCATGCAGTGGCACAACGACGTGATCGATGTGCTTATCGATCACTTGAGACATTGACTCACCATCGAATGCTTTTTTGCCAGACAGAGCCTCATAAAACACACAACCTAATGAGTAAAGATCGGTACGCTCGTCCACTGGCTCACGCGTGAGCTGTTCTGGGGCCATGTAGTAAATGGAGCCCATCACCGTACCTTCATTATCCTCCGTCTGCTTGCGCGCACGCAGTCCGGCACGGGCTAAACCGAAGTCGATGATTTTCGACTGCATGCGACCACCGGGCAGGCGTTCGACCTTGATGTTCTCAGGCTTGATGTCGCGATGTAAGATGTGGTGTTGATGCGCCGCGAGGAGGCCTTCGAGACATTGAGAAGCCAGTTCCTTGAAATCGTCATAAGGCAGCGGACCACGGCTCACGACATCGGCCAAATCCTCACCTTGCAGCAACTCCATCACCATGAACAGACCTTCGTCGTCACTGGCCACATCGAAAATGGTCACGATGTTAGGGTTACGCATGGAAGCGAGCGCATCTGCCTCGCGTCGCAACTCAGACGCGATATTTTTGTCTGCGTCAGCTTCATTCGCAGTTAGCAGGCGCTTTACAGCGACCCAACGCTTCAACTGGCTGTCATAAGCGCGAAAGACGGCGCCAACGCCGCCCATCCCGAGCTTTTCATAAATTTTGTATCGTCCCGCCATCCGGTGTTGCGCGCTTGAAAATGAACTTGCTGAAGCAAAGCCCATGAGCAACCCCTTTGGCAAGTGCGATATTCCAAGAAAACACCTCTCGTCGCGCCGACTGCTCCCCCTTTGACAAATCGGAGCGTCGCGACACACTGCCACCCCGCCGTCCCCGGCGGGGTCGAATTCAAACCCGCACCGCACATTGAAAAGCGTTCTCTTTGTCTGCACTGGCAACACCTGCCGCAGCCCGATGGCCGAGGCGTTGTTTCGTGATCTCGTCAAAGACCGAACCGATTACAAAGTGGGCAGTGCGGGCGTAGCCGCTGCGCCGGGCATGCCGGCAAGCAAGCACACAGCGGCCATTTTGAAGGAGCGCGGCCTCAATCTTGCCAGCTTTCAAAGCCGAATGCTTGAACGAGCGGATTTAGAGAGTGCCACGCATGTTTTCGCGATGTCATCGCACCACATCGCCGCCATCGCGGATGAATTCCCTGATCATGTGGACAAGGTCTATCTTGTCTCCGAATTCACCCCCGAGGATGCGCTCCGCGGCAAAGACGTTTCCGATCCTTTTGGCCAGGGCCGAGGCGCGTATGAGGAGACACTGGCCGATTTAGAAAAAATGCTCCCCAGCCTGCTTGCATACATCGACAAAACTTGGAAAGAGCCAAATCCTTGACCTCTTGGCTTCCTTGACCCATTGACCACCGACACCATGCCAACTCCAGCACTCCCTCATACACTAGCCATCGGCTCCGATCACGGCGGCCTCGCGCTGAAGAACGCTGTCGTGGCACATTTGCAGGCTACTGGTTATGCGGTGGAGGATTTGGGCACGCATGATGGTGCCTCCGTTGATTATCCAGACTATGCGGAACTCGTGAGCGAGCGCGTTTTGGATGGTCGTGCCGACGCGGGCATCCTCGTTTGCACCACGGGCATCGGCATGTGCATCGCGGCAAATCGACACGCGGGCATTCAGGCCTCCCTCGTCAGTGATGCAGCCACGGCGGCCATCACGCGTGAGCACAACGCCTCCAACATTCTCTGCCTCGCCGGCAAAACCACACCCGTATCTACCGCTAAGGAGATCGTGGATACCTGGTTGAAGACCCCCTTCGCCGGTGGTCGCCACGGTCGCAGAGTCGATAAAATGAACACCCAAGCCCACCCCCTCAGCATCCTCGCCACCGCAGATCCTCTCGTCGCCGAAATCATCCGCGGTGAGCAGCATCGTCAGCAAAGCAACATCGAACTCATCGCGAGTGAGAACTTCACCAGCAAAGCCGTCATGGCCGCGCAAGGTAGCTGCCTGACCAACAAGTATGCTGAAGGTTATCCGGGTAAACGCTGGTACGGTGGCTGCGAAGAGGTCGATAAGGTCGAGCAACTCGCCATCGACCGCGCGTGCGAGCTTTTCGGCTCGAAATTTGCCAACGTGCAGCCTCACTCCGGCTCACAGGCCAATGCCGCCGTCTATTTCAGCGTCCTTCAGCCAGGTGACAAAGTTTT
Source organism: Verrucomicrobiaceae bacterium (assembly GCA_947466075.1). Classification (GTDB taxonomy): domain Bacteria; phylum Verrucomicrobiota; class Verrucomicrobiia; order Verrucomicrobiales; family Verrucomicrobiaceae; genus Prosthecobacter. The sequence continues at coordinate 72,351 of CANIBP010000027.1, read as the reverse complement.
GGGCATGAACCTCGCCCATGGTGGCCATTTGACTCACGGCAATCCCGCCAACTTCTCCGGCCGTCTTTACAAGTTCTGCCAATACGGCGTGAACCAGACGAATGAACTCATCGACTACGATGAACTCGCCGAAGTCGCCCTGCGCGAGCAGCCCAAGATGATCACTGCCGGTGCCAGCGCGTACCCGCGCATCATCGACTTCAAAAAGATGAGCGAGATCGCCAAGAGCGTCGGCGCTTACCTCTTCGTCGATATGGCCCACATCGCCGGCCTCGTCGCCGGTGGCGCGCATCCTTCGCCGATGGAATACGCTGACTTCGTCACCAGCACCACGCACAAGTCCCTCCGTGGACCGCGTGGTGGCATCATCCTCACGAACAACGAAGATCTCGCCAAAAAGATCAACAGCCAGGTCTTCCCCGGCGTGCAGGGCGGTCCGCTCATGCACGTCATCGCCGCCAAGGCCGTTTGCTTCGGCGAGTGCCTCAAGCCTGACTTCAAAGACTACACCGCGCAGGTTGTGAAAAACGCCCAAGCTCTCGCCGCCGCGCTGGCTGCTCTTGGTTACCGCATCGTCAGTGGCGGCACGGACAATCACCTCATGCTCGTCGATTTGCGCCCTCATGGCCTCAATGGCAAGATCGCCAGCGAAACGCTCGACCACGCGGCCATCACCGTGAACAAAAACGGCATCCCTTTCGACACCGAGAAAATCACCCTCGGCGGCGGCATCCGCATCGGCACACCAGCCGTCACCACACGTGGCATGAAAGAGCCCGAGATGGCTCAAATCGCCAAATGGATCGACCGCGCGCTCAACAATCGTGAGAACGCAGCCATTCTGGCTGAGATCCGCGCCGAAGTGAGCAAGGTGAACGAGCGCTTCCCGCTGCCTTAACAGATCCGTGTTCCGATAATCTACTCAACCCGCAATCGAGAAGACCTCGCGTGCGTCGGCGATGCTGCCACTGAGGGCGGCGGCGGCGACCATGACGGGGCTCATCAGAACGGTGCGTCCCGTAGGGCTGCCTTGACGGCCTTTGAAGTTGCGGTTGCTGGATGATGCGCAGAGCTGATCACCAATGAGTTTGTCGGGATTCATCGCGAGACACATGGAGCAGCCTGCGCCACGCCATTCGAAGCCAGCTTCAGTGAAGATTTTGTCGAGGCCTTCCTGACGGGCGAGGACATCGACGATTTGGGAACCGGGAACGACGATGGCTTTGACGCCAGCGGCTACTTTGCGGCCTTTGATGAACTTAGCCACTTCACGGAAATCACTGAGACGACCATTGGTGCAGGAGCCGATGAAGGCGACGTCGATCTTCGTGCCTTTGATCGGCTTTCCAGCAGGCAGCTTCATGTAATCAAGCGCGTCTTGGATGGAAATACGCGCAGGCTCGGTGGTAGCGCTTTCGGGTGTCGGCACATTTTCAGTGACGGCAATGGCTTGGTCAGGGCTGGTGCCCCAAGTGACGGTCGGTGGCACGTCTTCGGCGCGAATGTTCACGACATCGTCATAAACGGCGTCTGCGTCGGTGGCGACGGCACGCCATTGAGCGACCGTAGTCTCCCAAGCATCGCCCTTGGGTGAATAAGGACGTCCTTTGAGGTATTCGAAGGTCTTTTCGTCAGGATTGACATAGCCGCAGCGCGCACCGCCTTCGATGCTCATATTGCAGACGGTCATGCGTTCCTCCATTGACATCGCATCGAACAAGCTGCCGCCGTATTCGTAAGCGTAGCCGATACCACCGTTCGCGCCGAGCAGGCGGATGATGTGAAGGATCACGTCCTTGGAATAAACGCCGGGGCGAAGCTGGCCGTCCACATTGATGCGGCGGACTTTCATTTTACCGAGCGCCATCGTTTGGGTGGCGAGAATGTCGCGCACCTGCGTGGTGCCGATGCCAAGGGCGATAGCACCGAAAGCGCCGTGCGTGGCGGTGTGGCTGTCGCCACATGCAATCGTGGTGCCGGGCTGGGTGATGCCCTGCTCAGGTCCGACGACGTGAACGATGCCTTGTTTGCCACTAGCAAGGCTGAAATAGGTGATGCCGAAGTCTTTGGCATTTTTGTTCAGCTCCTGGATCATCGCTTCTGCAAGCGGATCAGAAAACGGCGAGACCTGGCTGTCGGTTGGCACAATGTGATCGACCGTGGCGAAAGTGCGGTGCGGGTAGGCGACTTTCAGGTTCAAATCGCGCAACATGCCGAAGGCCTGCGGGCTGGTGACCTCATGGACGAGATGCGTGTCGATGAGGAGCTGTGCCTGGCCGTTGTCGAGGGTTCCGACGACGTGCGAGTTCCAGACTTTTTCGAAGAGTGTTTTGCCCATGATGGTGGAGTGCGTTGGGTGGTTTGAAGGGCGGGAGTAGTAGCATGCGCAGGGCGGGGCGCAACGGCGGGGTGAATGACGAATGCAGAATGGCGAATGACGCAACCGGAGGCAGGGAGGGTGCAACTTCGGATCATTCAGTCTGCAGCCGTCTTTGGTGAGGTGCGAAGCGTCTATTGTTGGCAAAGGAATGGGGGCAATGGAATAACCGGAATTCATTCATTCCATTGCCCCCATTCCTTTGCCTCATTTCTGGCCTGGCTGCTTCACACAGCAGAAGCCTCTTGGCTTTTGCCATGAACCTGCCAGCATCGGCGGCTATGAAGTGGCTCAAAAATCTCTACGTGCAGGTGCTCATCGGCATCATCCTCGGCATCCTGATGGGCCTCGTGTGGCCAGTAGAGTCGGTGCCGCTGAAAACGCTCGGCGTCGCCTTTGTGAATGCGGTGAAGATGCTCATCGCGCCGATCATTTTCTGCACGGTCGTGCATGGCATCGCTGGCATGGGAGATTTGAAGAAGCTGGGCAGTGTGGGGTGGAAGGCGCTGCTGTATTTCGAGATCGTCACCACCGTGGCGCTGATCATCGGCTTGATCGTGGCGAAGGTGATCGAGCCAGGCTCAGGCATGCACATGAACCCGACGGAAATCGTGCTCAGTGAGTCCGACCAGGAGGATTTCAACACCTACACCAAGGCTGGTGAAAAACAGACCGTCGTCGCGCATCTGATGCACATCATCCCGAAGACCTTCGTCAGCGCTTTTGCGGAGGGGGAAATCCTGCAAGTGCTCTTCATCGCCATTTTATCCGGCATCGCACTTGCGCAGCTTGGTGAGCGTGTCAAACCGGTCACCGATCTCCTGCACATGGTCGCTCAAATGTTCTTTGGTATCGTCGGCATGGTGACCAAGGCCGCACCTATCGCTGCGTTTGGCGCGATGGCCTTCACCATTGGCAAATACGGCCTCGCCGCCCTGGGCAAGCTCATGGCGCTCATGGGCTGCGTGTATTTGACCTGCATCTTGTTTGTGTTCGTGGTGCTCGGCCTCATTGCACGCTGGAACGGCTTCAGCCTGTGGAAGGTGCTGAAGCATATCAAAGAGGAACTGCTGCTCACGCTCGGCACCTCGTCATCGGAGGCCGCGCTGCCGGGATTGATGCGCAAGATGGAAAGCAGCGGCTGCTCGAAAGGCGTCGTCGGCATCGTGCTTCCTGCAGGCTATTCCTTCAATCTCGACGGCACCAGCATCTACCTCACCATGGCCGCGCTGTTCGTCGCGCAGGCCACCGACACGCATCTGACCCTCGTTCAAGAATTGAGCATCCTCGCCATTCTGCTGCTCACATCAAAAGGGGCCGCAGCAGTCACGGGCGGCGGCTTCATCACGCTCGCCGCCACGCTTTCCGCCACGCACACCATTCCCGTTGCCGGTCTCGCACTCATCCTCGGCATCGACCGTTTTTTATCCGAGGCGCGCGCCATTACGAATCTCATCGGCAACACCATCGCCATGCTCGTCGTGGCAAAGTGGGAGAAGGAGTTCGATCCAGAAGCGGGGAAGATGCTGCTGAGGTGAGGCACCTCACAAATCAATCTTCATCGGCGGCGGCGGGGAAAGCTTGAGTGTCGGTCCTTCATCAGGAGTCTCCACGGCATCGACGGGGATGGCTTTGCGGATCGGGGAGCCGTCATCGTTCACCGGACGAGCGCGAGGGATGGCCTGCTCGGAGGCGTACGGATCGGCACCGATGACGGTGAGAGCCTGCATGCGCACCGGCTCGATGTGAACCCATTTGGCGGACTCGGCGATGAGTGGGGCGGATTCAATGCCACCGACTGGCATCTGATAGCGAAACTGGTCCATCTCCTTCGGCAAACCTTCACCGGTGTGCATGGTGCAGAAGCCCTCCAGCGGCGTGCCGGGGCGGATGAATTCGAAGTAGGTGGAGCGCACCGACTTCTCTCGGCCATCCGCACCTTTGACCTTCTCGTAGCAGTAGTCCGTGGCACGCATGCCGCTGCGCTGACAGATTTCCACACGTTCGGCGACCTGCGGCGGCGCGATTTCCACCGGCACGAAGCGCGTGATGCTGGCGTTGACCATGTCCGACCACACGGGCAGCACGATGCGATTTGAAAACGCGCCAGGATAGATGGTCTTCATCTTGTCAAAGCCGGCCCAGACGCCGCAGGTCACGCCGGAGGTGTAGCCGAGGAACCAGAGGTCTTTGAACTCGTAGTGCGTGCCGGTTTTGCCGCCAGCAACGAAGTTCCCGAGTTTGTATTCGCTCACTGCGGGACTGCCGGTGCCGCGACGCAGCGCTTCGACGAGGCAGGTGTGTGTCTGATAGGCGGCGATGGGGTCCATGCTCTGCACGCTCTTCAGTGCGGCATCGGAAATCTGGAACACGGCCTTGTCGTTGTTGTCCGTGATGCGCTGGATGAGATTCAGCTTCTGCGGACGGCTGCCGAGCGTGGGGAAATTGGAATACGCCAAGCACATCTCGCTCAAGCGCGCCTCACTGGCACCGAGGAAGGTGGAGGGATAATCGCGCATCTCAGAGGTGATGCCGGCCTTCTGCGCGACCTGCTTGACCATCGGCACACCGACACGCTCGCCAAGGCGAATGGTGGCTGAGTTGCGGCCCTGCACGAGCGCCTCACGCGAACTCATGGGTGCCTGTGACCACTTCGGATTCGCCACTTCTGCACCCCATTCGCCAAGAATACCCGTCAGGCCGCCGATCATCACGCGGCGGTTGTCCAGCGGTGCATCATCAACCTTCGTGCCAGGATAAAGCCCCGGACTGCTAAACGCAGCCGCATACACCAGCGGCGTGAAAGCCGTGCCGACCGAGCGCACACCGTCGGTGGCACGATTGAATTGGCTGTCGCCAAAGTCACGCCCACCGACCATCGCGAGGATGCTGCCATCCTTGTTGTCGATCATCAGAGCAGCGGCCTGCAGATACTCCGGCATTGGCTTCGGCGTGGCGGGATCGATTTCGCCGCGCTTCAAACGAGCACGGTAGTCGGTCATGATCGCACGGAACTGTGCGAAGGTCTGATGTTCATAGCCAGGGTGCTTTTCCACTTCGGCCATGCGCTTGCTGACTGCCTCCTCTGCCACCTTTTGCAAATCCTGGTCAATGCTGGTGTAAATCCGGAAACCGCCGATGGAAGCACGGTCTTCGCCGACAAGATCCACCACTTCACGTCGCACGGCATCAAACACATAGCTCAGGCGCGGATCGGTGCTCTGCGGTGCGGTGATGAGCGGCTTGTTCTTGAGCTTAGCAGACTCTTCTTTCGTCAGCGTCCCTTCGATGGCCATGCGCTCGAGCACATAGTTACGCTCCTTGAGCGCACGCTGCGGATGCTTGATGGGCTGAATGTTGTTCGGGCTTTTGATCAGGCCGACGATGGTCGCTGACTCCTCGATGCTCAGTTCCTTCACATCTTTGCCAAAGTAACCGCGTGCCGCAGCCTGCACGCCATAGAAGTTCGCGCCAAAAAAGACGCGGTTCAGATAGAGTTCGAGGATTTCGGCCTTCGAGAAGTGCTTCTCGATGCGCTGTGCCAGGAAGGCTTCGAGGATTTTGCGCTTATAGCTTTTTTCCAGGAGCTTGAAGGTCTGCCGTGCGAGCTGCTGCGTCACCGTACTCGCTCCCTGCGTCACTTCGCCGGCTTGGAAGTTGAGCCAAACGGCACGGCCAAGGCCGATGTAATCAACACCGTCATGCTTGAAGAAGCGCGAGTCTTCCTGCGCCACCAGCGCGTCGATGAAATGCTGTGGCACATCAGTGATCGGCACGGGCGTGCGGTTCAGCACGTAAAGGCGGGACATTTCATCGCCATTGCGGTCGTAGATGATGCTGGCGGACTCCAGCTTCTTGAGTTCCTCAAGGTCGTAGATCTCCGCATCCTTGCGCATGGGTGCCACCACGGTGCTGTAAAGGCCCAAGGCGGCCACGACGCCGAGAATGGCCAGTGCTACCAGCGCGCTGAACCAGCCACGGCGGTAGAACGGCAGTTTCAAGCCGGCTTCGCCGCGCCAGTTGCGCTCAGGCTTCACATCGAGATCATCACGGAACATGGCGTTGTAAGAAGTAGGGCGGGCAAACTACCCGCCCTTCACATTCCGCGCCAGTTCTTTCCCGCCTTCTGCATGTCATCACTACCGCAAATTCTCCGTGATCAACTCTCCGCCGGGCCCCTGCCCTTTGCGCGGGTCATGGAATTGGCGCTCTATCATCCTGAACACGGCTATTATGGAGCCGGGCCGCGTCGCATCGGCCGAAAGGGCGATTTTTTTACCAGCGTGAGCGTCGGGCCGCTGTTCGGCAAGCTGCTGGCCATGCAGGCCATTCAGGAATGGCAGGCGCTCGGTGAACCGGAGGATTTCACGATCATCGAGCAGGGCGCGCATGACGGACAGCTCGCGGAGGACGTTTTGAGTGCTCTGGAAGGCCGTCCGCTGCGCTATCTCATCGTGGAGCCGAATCCGCGTTATCGTGAAGCGCAGGCGAAGCGCCTCGGTGATCGCGCGCAGTGGATAGAGAGCCTCACAGCGCTGCAATCCGGCCCCAAGCACGCTTTTTTTCTCTGCAACGAGCTGCCTGATGCCTTCCCCGTGCATCGCTTGCGTTGGAATGGCCAGCGCTGGGAGGAATTGTACGTCACTGAGGCATTCCAGTTCGTTCCCGGTGATTTGTCCTGCGCTGAACTCGCCGAGGAGGCGAAACAACTGCCGCAAGATCTCGCCCCCGGCCACACACTCGAAATCAATCTCGCCATGCTCGCGTGGATTCGTGATCTGGCCCGTGCTGCGTTTCGTGGAGCCATCTTCATCGCCGACTATGGCCTCGATGCCGAGGAATTTTTCGCCGACCCACGTGCCAGCGGCACCATACGACGCTACAAGCAGCATCAGATGGATGACCGCGTGCTGGAAGACCTCGGCGAGTGCGATCTGACCACGCACATCAATTTCACCCGCCTTATTGAAGAAGCTTCCCGTCACGATCTTGTTCAACGCGACTACGATCTCCAAGGTCGTTTGCTAGGCCGACTGGCCATGCCCTGGCTCAAGAGTCTCGAAGGCCAGCCGCTGGATGCAGCCACGATGCGCCAATTCAATTCGCTCACACATCCGGCGTTCATGGGGCGGTCGTTTCGGTGCCTCATTTTGGAAAAGTCAGCCCGGTGATCATGCTCAGGCGTATCTCGGCCATGAAAAAGATGTTCAGCATTGTCGTCAGTCTGCTCGTCATCGCCTTCACCATTGCCGCCTGCGCCACCTCGCGGTCGGGGTATGAAACAGCGCCTTACAAGGTCATCCGCACAGACGGCGACTTCGAGATTCGGGAGTATCCCGAGCTCAAAATCGCCACCACCGCACGCGAAGGAGACGATTCCAGCTTCATACGACTGTTCCGCTACATCGACGGCGGGAACTTAGCCAAAGAGAAGATCGCCATGACGACACCGGTCTTCATGGTGGATGGAAAAATGGCTTTTGTGGTGCCCGAAAAGCACAAATCCGCCACACCCGCCCCAGCTTCAGATCAGGTGATTGTGGACATGATGAAGGCACAGCGCGTGGCCGTGCTCAGCTTCAGCGGCACCCGCACGAAAGCCAGCGAACCCCAGGCCCTGGCAAAGCTGAAAGCTTGGATGCAGGCGAAAAAGCTCACAGAAGTCGGTGCCCCATTCAGCGCCTACTACGACCCGCCGTGGACACCGGGTTTCCTGCGGCGTAACGAGGTATTGGTTCCCATTACACCCAGATAATATTTGTGCGCATAGGCATCACAGGAGCGACGGGATTCATCGGCGGACATCTGGCCGGACTGGCCCTAGAAACAGGTCATGAAGTGATCGCGTATTCACGCAGGCCTGGGTCGGGTTTGACTCAACCGAAAGAGGCACCGCATGCGCTGCCGGAGACGAAGCTGGACGCGCTGGTGCATCTCTCCGGCGAATCGCTCATGGGATTGTGGACGCAGGAGAAGCGTGAGCGCATCTGGAAAAGCCGCGTGGACTTCACGGCGGCGCTAGTGGGGCATTTGGCGACGTGGCAGCCGGAAAATAGGCCGAAGGTGCTGGTGTGTGCGTCAGGTGCGGGATTCTACGGCAACAGCGGTGACAATCCCGTGGATGAGACTTCACCACGAGGGGAAGGTTTTTTGGCGGATGTCTGCGCAGGCTGGGAAAAGGCGGCGATGCGAGCGGAAGCTCTGGGCATGCGCGTGGTGCTGCTGCGCACAGGCATGGTGCTAGGCAAAAATGGTGGAGCGTTGCCACTGCTGAAGCGTGTGTTTGGCCTCGGCCTCGGCGGCAAACTCGGTTCTGGTGCGCAGTGGATGGCATGGATTCATGTGGATGATGCGGTGGCCATCATCCTGAAGGCGATTCAAACCGACACGCTGCGCGGGCCGGTGAACCTGTGCGCGCCGGAGGCGGTGACGAATGCGGAGTTCACCACCCAACTGGCCGCCGCGCTGAAACGCCCCGCCTTTTTCCATGCCCCAGCCTTTGCGCTGAAACTCCTCCTGCGCGGCATGGCGGAGGAGATGCTGCTCGGCGGCCAGCGAGTGATTCCTCGCGTTGCGACGGAGATGGGCTACGGTTTTGCGTATCCGACACTCTCCGACACTCTCCGGCGCGTTCAAGGCGCTGCTCTGAGTTTACGGTGGTTGACGGTCGTTTACTGTGGTTGACGATTGTTTCAAACCACTGTCAACCATTGCCAACGACCGTAAACAACCGTCAACTTCCTCACCATGGCTTCCCAACAGACCACCATCGGCATCATCTACGATTACGACCAGACGCTCAGCCCGACCTACATGCAGGATGAGACGCTGTTCCCACACTTCGGGATCAATCCGGGGCAGTTCTGGAAGCGCAGCCGCGAGCTAGTGGACCAAGAAGGCTACGACGGCGAACTGGCCTACCTGAAGTGCATGCTGGACTATCTGGACATGGACCGGCCGACGAATGAGGATCTGCGCAAGCTGGGCGCGAAGCTGAGGTTTTACAAAGGCGTGCCGGAGCTGTTCGGCGAGCTGAATGCGGTGCTGAACGACCAACACCGGCTGCTGGGTTTGCAGGTGGAGCATTACATCGTCTCCTCCGGTCTGAAGGCGCTGCTGGATGGCAGTGCGCTGGCGCCCTTCATCAAACGCATCTTTGGCTGCGAATTTGGCGAGGACAAAAACGGCCGCATCACCTTCCCCAAGCGCGTGATCAGCCACACGACGAAGACGCAATACCTCTTCCGCATCAACAAAGGCATGCTAGAGCCGCATGAGGACGTGAACGATCACATGGCACCGGAACTACGTCCGATCCCCTTCCAGCACATGATCTATGTGGGCGATGGACCAACGGACGTACCGTGCTTCACGCTGATGAAGCGCTACGGCGGTCATGCCGTGGCGGTTTACAATCCCGACGAGGCCAATCGAAGCAGCTTCCGCAAATGCTATCAGCTCAATGGCCTGGCAGACCGCGTCAAGCACATCGCCCCGGCCGATTACCGCCCCGGCAGCCACCTGCGCTTGCTGCTTGAGGAGATGGTCCTCGAAATCGCCGACGGCATCGTGCGCAAGAAGCGCCAGGAGATTGAGGACGGGACGGTGTCAGCACCGCATTTCTGATTTCAGTTCACCGCAATGCCGCGTGAGCGCATGTCGCGGAACCATTCGACGTATTTCGGCACACCTTGCGCGATGGTGGTGGTCGGTTTGAAGCCGATCAGAGCCTTCGCCTTGCTGACGTCAGCAGAAGTGATTGGCACGTCGCCGGGCTGATCTGTGAGCTGGTTGATGGTGGCTTTCTTGCCGAGCGCCTGCTCAATGGTGGTGATGAGATCGTTGAGCGAGACATTTTGCGAGCCGCCGAGATTGAAAATCTCGCAGATCGGGCCAGTGCGGTAGTTCAGCGAGCCGATAATTCCATCGACGATGTCATTGATGAAGGTATAATCGCGCCGTGTGGTACCGTCGCCGTATTTGTCGATGGCTTTGCCATCCTCAATGAGTCGGGTGAATTTGGAAATGGCCAAATCAGGGCGCTGGCGCGGGCCATAGACGGTGAAAAAGCGCAGGTTGACGGTCTTGATGCCGTATAGGTGGCTATAGTTCGAGCACATCTGCTCGCCGGCCATCTTGGTCATCGCGTAGGGGCTGATGGTCTGCAGGATGGGGTCAGTCTCGGCGAACGGCACTTTTTTGTTCACGCCATAGACGGAGGAGCTGCTGGCGCAGACGAAGTGCTTCACGCCATTGCGGCGGCAAGCTTCGAGGAGGTTAAAAGTGCCCTTGATGTTCGTATCGATGTACAGTTCCGGCTGCTCGATGGAAGGTCGCACACCGGCGCGTGCGGCGAGATGGATGACGGCGTCGAAATGGCCTACGTCGAAGACCTCTGCCACGAACAGCGGATCGGTGATGTCACCTTCGCGGAATTTCACCTTGGGGCCTAGCGCCTTGAGATTTTCGCGCTTGATGGCTGGATTGTAGTAGTCGTTGAGACTGTCGAGGATGGTGACCTGCCCCGCGTCATCGCGCAGGAGACGTTCGACGGTGTGGGAGCCGATGAATCCGGCTCCGCCGGTGACAAGAATATTCATGATTAGTGAATTTACGGACAGTACGCCGACAAAAGCAAGACATGAGGAGAAAGGGATTGACGCAGAGGGGCAAAATTCGCTAAATAGAGTGAATTCCCCGAATCTTTTCCCCTGCACCATGAGCGAACCAGAAAATACGCCACCCGGCTCGACGCCCAAGACCGCCGCCGTTCCGCTAAAAAAAGAAACTGTACGCATCACCTTGCGTGGTCGTCCTAGTGCTGGCGTCACCCAACCCCGCGAATCAACGTCGCCTATTTCTCCGGCTACGGGAGGCATTCCAGCATCCTTCAATACTACGTCGGTGGTGCCGATGATGTCCAAGAAGGCCACGGCTCCGATTCAACTGCCATCAGCCCCCTTGCCGCCGCCTGCGCCCAAATCGAGTACCACACCGGTGAAGCTGCCTGCTCCTCCGATGTCGCCGCCATCAAAAAAGACCACATCGGCCGTCCCAGTGGCTTCATCACCTCCCCCCACGGCTCCAGCGCCCTCTGGCTCGATGCCACCTCCGGCTCGCCCCCTTGCGCCGCCGACAGCGCCAAAGCCACCCGGCGCACCCTCAGCACCGCGCCCTCCGTCAGCACCGATGGCTGGCCTCCCAGCCGCTACGCGTCCGCTCAGTCAGAATCCGGCAGCACCTGCCCCGCGAACCGAAACAGGCGCTCCCACCGTTGCGCTTCAGAAGCCCACGGCCGGAGGACCTCGTCCTCCCGGAGTGGGCACCGGACCGATGACCGGTGGTGGTCCTACCGTTCCGATGCCGAAAGCGACAGTAAAACTGCAGCCAACACAGGCTATGCAGCGTCCTTCCATATCTGCCCCGCCGAGCGCTCCGGTAAAACGCAGCGCCGCAGCCGATGCAGAGCAGTTTTACGAGGAAAAAGATCCCGAAGCAGGCTTGGTCCCGCTTTCAGTGATCTGTTTCGTACTCTCGGTGATTCTCATGGCCGTGCAGATGTTTGGAGCAGACGCGGTCAAATCTGATCCTACGGGCGAATCGCCCATCATGGTGCCAACAGCAAATCAACAGACTTGGGAAAGCAGAAGCGCCATTACCGGTATCTGGACCAACAAATTCAAGGATACTCTGTTGGCCATTCCTTGAGACAAGCAACCGACCCAATTAATCATAACCCATTCTTTGTCATGCCTCTCGCTTGGTTAATTTTTATTCTCGCTGTCGCTACTCTCGCGCTTAATTTTCTCGCTAAAAGCGGCGGTATGTGATGCTTCAGGAGAGGTCACTTTGACTTTTTTAGCAAACCTAGAGTTTGCCACTTCAGATCATTTATTGATGATTGGTGTGATGTTTGATTTGGTCATGTCAGGTATTTATCCTGACTCCAAATTATCCAGTCAAAATTCATTGAGGACTTGATTTTCTTTACGCCGTGCATGCCTCACGCGAATGCACTGCAACCATAGACCAAGGATTCGGCAGTAAGATGACTAAATCTACTGCCTGCCACCGCGGCCCGTAGGATTCGGATCGACGTCTAAATCGAAGCTTAACTGCGGGAAGTCTTTGAGCGTGAAAGAAAGCAGGATGCCAATGTCTGAAGCGCCATTGCGGTTATCGCGCGCCATGACCCCGATAGATGCCACCCAACTGCTTAGATCACGTGTTAGACTATAGCTCTGAAACTCCAGCGTGCCGTCAGTCCCTTCATAAATGTGATTCATGTTAAAACCATAGTTGTCGGTCAGACGTGCGTAAACTCTCGTGAACACGAGGCTGCTATCAAGAAAGAATGGATGATTGGAAATGTGCTGGTGCCCAACCTCGAAGGACGTGTAGCGAGTAGGTAACCAGATGATACTATTGTTTGCCTCAGTAAAGCTGCCGACACCATTGCCGATAGGCAATTGCAGGTCTGATTTCAAAGTAATCCAAGGCACTGGACGCCAGAATGCCTCATTATACAGGTTGGAGAGGTTACGATTAAACTCCGGGTCTTTGCCAAACACATCCACATAAGTATTCATACCCGCCAGAGTGTAAGTCTGGTTGTCACCACCATCTGGGGTGCCAAAGAAGTTACCATATCCGTTACTGGAAATGTAGTCGCGCTTGGTCTGTAAAAGGTTGCGGAAACCGACACGTGCCACATTCCATGAGCGCAGGCTATCCACGGCAGTGAATAGCGAAGGATCGATCGAACGCGGTCGTGTGGTGGGAGAAAGCCTGTCAATGGCCGGCAGGCCAGCATTTTGAGTGGCATCCAGATAGGAGTAATTCAGGTAAGGTTGGAAGACATGGCGGATGCCGTTGATTCCAAAGGATTCCACCTGAACGTCGCTCCAGGTTTTGGTGAGTTTGAAGGACACATCTAGCCCGAAGTGAAGAATGCCACGTGTAAAACTTCTCAAACCGGTGACGCTACCGCCTATACCGCTATAGCTGGTCATACCAATACCAATACGCGGAGTCACGTTTAGCCAACCGAGGTAAGTCTTGGGATACAAAAATTCATGATACGTGTGGAAGCGGGCAAAATTCGGCTCCTGAAGCCTGCTTGAGATAGCCCCCAAGCCTTGAGTTACATTTGCCGCAGTTAGTAGCGAGTTCCGTGGACGATTGATCAGACTCAAGTACGAAGCTGCGGCGGTTCCTAACGGATCACTGAGAACGGTTCCTGCCCCGGGTCCCAGACCCGTGATGCCAAGCCCCTGTAACCGAAGCAATTCGGCTTGTTCCTGTTTACCAACTACTTCGCTATATATGCCAGCAGTAATAGTGCCTTGATGAAAAACACCGGAACCATACAAAGGCCTCCGAACGAAATCGAAAGAAAGCTCCGGCAAGCGTGTGGTCGTCCGGTAAAAGTTGTTCATCTTGAATTTAGCCATCAAGGTGGCGACATAGGCATCGTTCGTATGAACCAGGGAAACCAAGTTGTCGGGCTCACGATTGGTGCGGAAGTCGTTGAAGAAAAAGTCTTCGTAGAAATGGATGTCGCTGATCTTGTTAAGATCGAAATCCAGATACCAAGTATTTACATCCGGGCCGGGAAGATAGATGCGATGCTGGAAATTGGCCCGATAACGGGTGCTATTCACAGGGTAGCGCGTGCTACCAGCGAGATTGGTTGAGACAGCGTTATCGCTCACTGCATAGAGCTTCAAAACGCCAAAATTCTGCCAGTTGCCACGGTTGCGCAGGGAGAAGAAATCTACACCGGCACCCACACCACGCTTGCTGCGCAGATCAAATTTGTACTTTGCATAGGTGTGATCGCCATGCTGCACCGCGTATTGCGTCAGCAAGAAAGCACCCCAGCGACTCTGATAACCAGGGCTGAAACGATAACCTGAATCGTTATCCAAAGACTTTGTGACCTTAGGCAGCCAGAAGAATGGCGTATCGCCCGCATACATCTTCACATCACGCAAAATTGCCTTATCTCCGGCATACACTGTCAATTCCTTGGCCCCCATTCGGTAGTTCGGATTCTGCACATCATGGGATGTGAACGAGATGCCCGTGGCATCAATGCGGCTCTCCAGCTTGTTCTCCGAGTGAAAATCGTCAGCTTTGAAGAAGACCATCCCAGTGGATTTGATCGTACCAGACGATGTGCCGGGAACACTGGATGCCCCAGTCATTCCTAGCGAACCTGCTGGCATGCCCGAAATCACATTATGCCCTGACATAGATCCGGTGATGGAATTGTAAGTTATCGAATCGCCACGATAAATTGTTCCCGCCTTCCAGACCGTCACTCCATCGCGTGCGATAACCTCACCTGTTGTCTGGTTATATTGCGCACTGCCGCAGCGCATTTCGACATCGCCATACAAAATATGCACATCGCCCGTCACGGTGGCGATGCCTGTTTCAGGATCCATCGTGGTCGTCAGCCCTTTAATGTTCAGATCGGTCGTGAGGCTGTCGAGAAGGGATTGCCCGCTCGCAGTCCCGGCTACCACTAGTACACAAACAAAGGCTATCACGCAAAATCTTGGGAAGTTCATAGCACGTTTAGACATTAGCCCGCGAATACAGGCAACAGTGGATGTTTCAATAGGCCAATGGCGTCCCAGTGACAAGAAAAAGCAGGACTTTTTCACCTCATTTAGTTCAGTCATCCTCACGACCCGGACGCACCGGACAAACTCCCTTTTTACTAGGTGCCTGAACAAATTCTAACAAACGCAATGCCTTTTCCGACCACTCACGCAGCACCGCCTTCTCCAACGCCTGTGTCAAATTCAGTCCTGAGTCAAAAAGGAGATGAAACAGCTCCTTAATCGCCGCCCTGTCATCCGCCGTGAAGCCCTGGCGCTTCAAACCAACCACATTCAGTCCCGTGATCCGATTCACTCGCTGAGCCGAACAGTAATGGGGGATGTCCTTGCTGAAGCTGCCATTGCCCTGCACCACGCAGAAATCCCCGATCCGCAAGAACTGGTGAAACACCGCCCCACCTCCTATGAACGTGCTATTCCCTACCTGAACGTGCCCGGCCAGTAGTGCCGCATTGGCAATGATGTTCTTATCTCCCAGCACCACGTCATGCGCCAGATGACAGGTCGCCATCAGAAAATTGCCATCGCCAATCCGCGTCCCCCCCCCCGGCTTGCTGCCCCGATGTATCGTCACATGCTCGCGGATCACATTTTTTTTGCCCAGTACCACACTGCTCTCGGTAGCGGGATCAAATCCCAAGTCCTGGGGCTCAGCTCCTATGACCGCCGCACGTCCGATCCGTGTCCCCTCCCCCACCACCACATGACCAACGATCTGCGCATGCGCCTCGATCTTGCACCCAGCACCAATTTCGGCAGCGCCGTCGATCACCACATACGGGCCGATTTCAGCCGTGGGGTCAATTTTCGCTCTTGGGTCGATTAGGGCAGTCTGGTGAATCATGCGCGGCGATCATGGATGCCTCCTCGCCATGGATCAATCCTGACTTGCATCATCTCCTGCAAAGTTCCACTTGGCAGGCCCCTACCCGTTGCGTACTATCCTCGCTCCGCAACGCAGCTTTAGGAGAGGTGGTCGAGTGGTTTATGGCTCCAGTCTTGAAAACTGGCGTGGGTTTATCCCCACCGTGGGTTCGAATCCCACCCTCTCCGCGTTTCTCAAAGCAAAATCTCGATGTGCACCCACTGCCTTGTTGCACCCATCAAAGTTTATCAGCAAAAGCGTCGGCAAAGCCTGATAGCCTCGCTTCCCTGATGCGTACTGGATAACTCATCCATGTCTGCCCGCCGTTTTTTGCTACCACTTTCCTCCCTCTACTTGTGCATAGCCGCCGCCCATGCCGCGATCGATCCGCAGGTGAAGGCTTATTTTGAGGAGCACTGCCTCAAGTGCCACGACGAGGATGTGCAGAAAGGTGACTTCCGCATTGATACGCTTTCACCCAAGGTCGGCCATGAAAACAATCCGCAGTGGTTGGAGATCATGGAGCGCATCAACTCCGGTGAGATGCCGCCCAAGAAGGAAAAGGTGAAGCCAACGGCGGAAGCGAGTGCCCAAGTGGTGGAGTGGATCGCGATGAAGATGAAGGAGGGCGAGTCGGCGCGCATGGCTACGCGAGCAAAGGTGACCTTCAATCGGCTGACGCGTGACGAGTATGTGAACACGATCCGCGATTTAATCGGCGTGGAATACGACGCGAAGGACCCGGGCAACTTGCTTGAAGATGCAGAGTGGCATGGGTTTGAGCGCATTGGCTCGGTGCTGACGCTATCGCCGTCGAACATCGAGAAATATCTCGCAGCGGCAGAGACAATTTTGAATGAGGCCTATCCTGAGATCGTGCCTGCAAAGAAGGGTGCGAAGCCAGTGGGGCCGTTTGGTGGTTCGAAGCCGGCGCTCTACGAGGAACAGATCAGCGAACGACATCGCGAGCGTCTGCGCGAGATGGGTCTGCTGGACAAAGTGCGCTACGACATGTGGCCTGGCGATATTTTCCGTTACTCGTTGCTGAAAGACCCACTGCCAGAAGCGGGTGTGTATGAGATCAGCTACACGCTCAGTGGTTTGAAGCCGGAGAAAGGCCGCGCTCCACGCCTCAAGGTCTATGAGTCGAAGTTGGATCGCGTGTTGTTTGAGCAGGACATCGTCGCGGCTGAGGACAAGCCGATCACCGTCAGCTTTCGCGCGCATTTACCCAAAGGTCGGCCGAACATTGATGTCTATAACGACGTGCCTGGTCCTTCAAACCTGCCACGCTCTGGCCGCCATGGCGATACGCCTTTCATTAGCACGAAGATAGGCCGCATCCCGTGGCAGATGAAGCTCACCGATGAAGCAGGCAAGCCGCGCTATCCCTTCCTCATTATGGACTCGATCTCGTGGAAGGGGCCGATCATTGAGGATCGTGAAAAACAGCTCCGCGCTGACTACATGCCACGTGAGGAAGGCAACATGCAGCAGGTGCGCGACTGTCTCGCAACACTGGCGACACGTGCGTTTCGTCGTCCCGTCACCGATGAGGAAATCGACGGCTACATGACCATCGTGAAGAGCGAACTCGCTGCGAAGGAGAAGTTCCGCGATGCGGTGAAGGCCGGGATGCTCGCCATTTTGAACTCAAAGAGCTTCCTCTTCCTTGCGGAGGGTGACGAGAATGCGCAGCGCCACACGCTGAATGATTGGGAACTCGCCTCGCGCTTATCCTACCTGCTGTGGAGCACGATGCCGGATGCAGAGCTCCTTTCGTTGGCCGGGCAAGGCAAGCTGCATGACAAGGCGGAACTTTCAAAGCAAGTCGCCCGCATGATTACCGATCCGCGTTCGGAGCGATTCACGGACTCCTTTGCTTCGCAATGGCTGCGCTTGAGAAAAGTCGGCATGTTCCAGCCCGACAAGAAGCTCTACCCCGACTACGACAAGGCGCTGGAAAACAGCATGATCACCGAGACTCAGACCTTCTTCCGAGAAGTGCTCAAAAAGGAACTCACCCTGCGCGAGTTCTTGAACTCGGACTGGAGTATGATGAATCCTTTGCTCGCGCAGTTTTACGGTTTGCCGACGGCTGGCAGTGGCGCTGATCAATTCGTCCGGGTGAGCCTCCCAGCGGAAAGTCATCGTGGCGGCTTGCTCACGCAGGCGTCCATTCTCTCGCTCACCAGCGATGGTGTGCGCCACCGTCCAGTTCATCGCGGCGTGTGGGTCATGGAGGCATTTTTGGGCAAATCACCACCGCCACCTCCCGCCAACGTCGATCCTATCGCCACCAATCCCACTGGCCCAAAAGCCACGCTGCGTGAGAAGCTCGAAGCCCACATCCACGATGCCAACTGCGCTGCCTGCCACTCGAAGATCGACCCCCTCGGCCTCGCTTTCGAGAATTATGATGCCATCGGCCGCTGGCGCACCGAGGAAGTCACCGACGGCATCGGCGCGAACCCGAAGGTGACCGCCGCCGGCAAACTTCCTGATGGTCGCGAATACAAAGACGCAGAGGAGTTCAAGCAACTGCTCCTACATGACCTTGATGCCTTCAATGTCACCTTCATCGAGAAACTCGCCACCTATGGCCTGCGCCGCAGCATGAGCTTCAGTGATCGCGATGCGCTCAAAACTATCGCTGCTGCCAGCAAGGCCAAGGATTATCGCCTGAGAGACCTCGTCGAGGCCTTCGTATGTTCTGAACTGTTTCTGAAACGCTAAACCTCATCACCATGCCAAACCTCAATCTCAATAAATGGCAAATCAGCCGCCGCCAGATGCTACGCGGCCTTGGCGCGTCCATCTCGCTACCGTTGCTCGATGCCATGGCCGCACTGCCTGCACCATCAAAGCCAAAGCGCAGTGTTTTCCTCTACATCCCGAACGGTGTGAACACCCTGACATGGCAGATCGAGAAGGCAGGTGCGGATTATGAGTTCACGAAGCCGCTGATGTCGTTGGAGAAGCATCGCGCTGACATCACGCCGATCAGTGGCCTGCATCACCCGATGGTTCTCGGCAAGCATCATAACTGCGAGAAGGTCTGGCTCACTGGCGCGAACGTGCCCGGCGATGGCGGTGCCTTCCGTAACACCGTGTCTGCGGACCAGCTCATCGCTGAGGTCCATGGCGCGGCCACACGTTTCTCCTCGCTGGAAATGGCCATCGAGGGCACTTCACTGGCGTGGTCAAAAGACGGCATCCAGATTCCTGCTGAGCGTAACACACAGCAGATTTTCAATGCGCTCTTTGGCGTCGAGAAAGACAGCAAAGAAACCATTCGTCGTCGCCTCAGCCGACGCGGCAGCATTCTCGATCTCGTCGCTGATGATGCCAAGCGCGTGAACAACAAGCTCGGCAGCGAAGACCGCAGCAAGCTCGACGAATACCTCACCGCCGTGCGTCAGGTCGAAGAGCGCACACGCCGTGCCGACGAGTGGCTCAACGTGGCCAAGCCCGCCGTCCACGCCACCGATGCAGCTCGCCTTCAGCGTAAGCTCAGCATGGCTGAGGCCGGTGAGTATTACCGCCTGTTCTACGACCTCATGGTCATGGCCCTGCGCACCGATTCAACGCGCGTCATCACTTGTGGCATCGGCGGAGAAGGCAACGCCAGTGGCATTCCCGAGATCGGCATCTTGCAGACACGCCACGGCCTCAGCCATCACAACGGCGACCCCGAGCAGCTTCGCCGCCTCACCGAGACCGACACCTTCCTCATCGGCCAGTTCAGCTACTTCCTCGACCAACTCAAAGAATACCAAGAAGGAGACGCGCCACTTCTCGACACCACGCAGGTCCTCTGGGGCAGCGGCATGGCCTATGGTCATAGCCACGGCAACGCCAACCTTCCCACCATCCTCGCTGGTGGCAAAGCGCTTGGCTACAAGCACGGCACGCATGTCGATTTCAACCTTCCGAAGATCGGCAAATACGACGTCACCAACGCTCAAGGCCACTACAGCATCTGCTCCCGCCCCGTCGATAGCGATGCGCGTGTCAGCAACCTGCTGCTCACCATGCTCCAGCGCATGGACGTGAAGGTGGACAAGTTCCAGGACAGCGTCGGGGTGATCAAACAGATCGTGTCATAAGCGGGGTCGTGCTCAGCAATATCACTTCCTCCGCTCAACCAGCGGAATGAAATCCTGGATCACACGCACCGCCGGATCGTCGCTCTGATGCCTTCCGCCGAGGACGAAGTCGTAACTGCCATCGTTCCGGCGCAGGTCCGGCATGAAGCAGCGCACCACGCGCTCGACTTGGCTTGCCTGACCATCGCGAACGGAAAGATGCGGTCGTAGTGCGATTTTGCCGTCGTGCGCGACCTCCACCTCGTGAAAACTGATGCCATGCATCGCGGTCATGATGAACACCCGGCCATCTGGCGCGGACCAGATCGTTGCTCCAGGCCGTGAGAACTCCAGCGGGCGTGACTCCAGCCGCGCGGCATCAACGATGCGGTGCTGCGCGATGCTGTAGGTCATCAAGACGGCATCGTCCTGTAGGATCATGACAAATTGTCCACAACGTGAGATCGCGAGTTGTGCTGGCCCCGGCAATGCGAAGCCAAAGAGATCTCGCAGGTGCCCCTGCCCATCGCAGTCGTAGGTGAAGACCTTGGGATGCTGATCCGCTGGAATGTCCGTGCTGCCATCGATGGCACGCACGTAGTCTGCGCGGATCGTGCTGCTCCCGGCGAAGATTTGTTGCAGCAGTGATCCATCCTTCGGGTTGATGATCACGCGGTTCACAGGCGACCAGATGTCAAAACAGCGAGTCATCCACGTGGCCACTTCGCTTGGGCCAAGCGTGCGCGGATCAAAGACTTCGAGGCCGGTGGAGAAGGCCTTGCCACCGCGTCCAGGTCTGCCACGTCCGATTGCTGCCATGCGTCCGCCGGGCGCGGGGAAGAGTTCCTTGTAGTCCTTGATGTTGTCGCGATGCGCACCGTCGATATTGAGGCCTTGCAGTCGCTCGTGAAACATCTCCCCACTGAACGAATCGAGCACACGGCCCTGCGTGGCGTAACGGAGTCGCATCATGCCAATATAGCCGGGGACATATAACCATTGCGCATCATCGTGGCTCGCCCAGAGCGTGTTGTATGGACCAAGTCGAACCTGCGCAGGCATGGCAACGCCGCCAGGCATGGGCAGATAGGTCCGCTGCACACGTCGCTCGGAGTCGAGCTTCGAGAAATCCAACCGCGAGAAGTAGTAACCGTATTCGCACACGCCGATGGCTTGATCTGCTTCACCGGGGATCGCAGTAAGTGCAAAGGCCGGCCCCTGCACGACACCACTACCGCCACCGAGCCCAGTCACGTCAAAGCGCACGGTGATCACGCCGTCCGCGACGCCATCAAGCTTCATGCGATACTCACCGCGCGCGTCCACGAGCTGATCCTTCGTTGCCCCGCTCAGTAGCAAAGGCACTGCTGCGCGCGGCAAACGAAACTCTCCGCAATCAAACTGAATCAAAGGCCTGCCCGCTGCGCCGATGTTAATCAGTCGCTGTTTCTTCAATCCCGTATGAGTCACGATGGCCGCCCCCGTGCCGCCTTCGCTCAGCTTGCCTGTGTCCACA
Source organism: Verrucomicrobiaceae bacterium (assembly GCA_947466075.1). Lineage (GTDB taxonomy): Bacteria > Verrucomicrobiota > Verrucomicrobiia > Verrucomicrobiales > Verrucomicrobiaceae > Prosthecobacter. The sequence goes on along the minus strand of CANIBP010000027.1, from coordinate 50,873 downwards.
TCGAAGTGCCACGGCCCGCCTTTCGCGTTGGGCGCAGCCGCAAACATGAGCCCGCTCTCCGTCTCCACCGGGCCTCCGACCTTGTGAGATGAATAGTCGGCGGGAGCGATCTCGCCGCGATACATCTGATTTGGCGCGCCCTCCCAGCAACCCGCGTGCAACTTCACCTCAGCGCGAAATTTCTCCGCATCATCCCAGTGATCCTGAGGTAGCGAGATCACGCCGCTGCACACCTCGACATTGCCGTTGGGCGTCAGCACCCGATGATGGCGCGCGAAGACGATGAATACGCGTCCGCGAATCACCAGCAGCTCGCCCAGCGCAGTGTCCCAACTGCGTCGCCAGCCCGGCACTTGAGGGAGCAGCTTCGTGATCGTCGCCATAAAATCGACCGGCGGTTGCTCGAACTTCTTCTTCGCAGGATCAAAGCGCACGAGCCCCGCACCGTGCTCGACATTGGAAATATAGATCCTCCCAGCGTCATCACAATCCGCGCTCTGACCACCCTGAGCCAGACCGCTCGATGTGTCACCAAGCATCGGCAAGCCATTCGGTGCCGGCTCATCCGTTGTATGCACGGCAAACTCCTCGCGCCCCAGTGTGATCACTTCATCGCTAGCCTTCGCTGCCCATTGCGGATTCACCGGCACTTCCACCAGGAACTTCCGCCACTGCTTCACACGCAGCGTTTGCTCATCCATCACCGCCTTCCGATAGGAAAAGTAGATCCGCTGATTCACCAGAAGCACACAGTTCTGCGACCCCAGCACAGGCAGATCGCTCTCCGCCATGACAGGAAACGTGATGTCCTTCATCGCAAGCACCCGCGCTGGTGCAGCCAGCCGCTCAAGCCGGAGCGTCGAGGCATCAGGCAACGTGATTCGCGGCAGATCGCCCGTCCACTTCGTCCCTCGTTCCATGGCCGTCACAGCCGTGCCCTTCGACTCCGCCATCGTCACCGCACCCACCTTCACCGACTGCGTTGCACCAGCCATCGTCACCGAGATTGCATCCAATGGGCCAAAGCCAGTCATATCAACTGCCAGCGCATGTTGTATCACCGGATCAGCCAGATCGACCGTGAATGAAGCCTTGCCACCGAGATTGATTTCCGCCTTCAAAGGCTGTTGACGCAAGCGCATCAAATGCAAATCGTCGAAGCAAACAATCAGTTCATCCGCGCTACGAAACGCGGAGATCTCAGCGGCGGGACTCGCGCAAGTGATCAGGAGAGATGCGAGGAGGAGCGTCTTCATGGTTGCAGATACGCCGCCATAAACGGCCATCGAACAAAGTAAGTTCCAGTTTAAGCCGGAAGTGGTGGAAATATCCGTTCCAAAGGTGTGAACGTCGCGGATCGAGTCTGACGGGGTCTTAACGCTGACTTTTCTGCCAAAAGCAATCAGCTGTGGCGTATGCTCTTCTCCCTATGTTGCCCATGCGTCTTTTCGCCCTCTTCCTGACCGTTTCATGCCTTCACGCCGAGGACAAACCCAAGTTTCGTACCGATGCCGATGGCCCTGTGCGTGTGGATGAAAAGAAGAGGAACCCCAAGGACAAGAAACCAGACGACAAGCCCGAGTGGTATCAACTCATCGACGGCCAGTTTCCGCCAGAAGGCTCGGCGCATGCGGTCTCAGGCGAACTCATGAAGGTGGATCATTTGGAACGACGCTTCCAGATTCGCGTGGATCGCAATGACAGCCAGGATCGTGGCGTCTGGGACCTGCCACTCGATGCGGGGATGCTGCCATACGGCTCCATTTGGTATCACGGAGCACCGGCGGCACTCCAGGACATCCCGCTGGGCACGCATCTGCATGGATTGTTTTATCTAGCCGATCCCGATGACAAGACGCCTCCGCCCGACACCTCCTACAGGCGCAAGACACCGGAGTTCGACTTCCGCCGCTGCTTCCGCATCGAGGACGACTTCACCTTCAACGCACGGCAAAAGCAGCTGTGGAAGATCGACAGCGTGGACCTTGAGACAAAGAAGCTCACGGCATCGCTGACAGGGGATAAACCGAAGATATTCGATCTGCTCGCCAGCACGCGTGTGTTTCAGGGCAAAGGCTTCGCTGACCTGAAGGCGCTGCAACCCGGCCAGACTTTCCTTTGCAATCTCACCTGGGTCACGCTCTACGGCCCCGGGCGCATCACCGACATCTGGCTCGATGAACCGGCTCGTGCCCTCGCCACCACTCAGCAACTCGAACGCCACCGCATCCATACCCGCGAGCGCGGCCTGCCGGGTTGGGTCGCGACCGTCGAGGACGAGCCGCAACTCGTCACCATCACCTTCTTTGGCAATGTGGATCCGAAGCTCTTCGACGAACTCACCACGAAAGACCCCAATGCCCCACCACCGAAAGACGGCAGTCCGCCACCAGTTGAGCCACGCGGAGGTCTCGCCGTCGCACGCGAGTCGCTCATGACTTACGACCCGGTCAATGATCGCAAAACCGGCAGCGTGCTCGAAGTGAAGAAGATCGCTGTCGAACCCGGCAGCAGCGGCATTCAAATCAAGCTTGAGATGGACATGATGCTCGAAGGCTACCGCCCAAAACACATCGTGAGCTTCCATCCGCCGACGTGGAAGGTCATTGCGCTGCCGAAGGAAGAACAGTTCTCTGGGCGAGAGTGAGTTGCTTGTGCATCTTTAGTTCTTGCCAGACACAACATTTTTCACGGCGGATGATTTTTTTTGGCCACTTTTCCCGGCTCATGACCAATCCACGTCATAGACCATGTCGTCCCCTGAATCTGACGAGCGTTTTGTGGCGCTGCTGCCGGCAAACCAGAACCGTATTTTTCGGTTCCTGGCGGCGCTGGCGCCGTGACCTCGAACTTACCGATCCGGACGTTCCGGTCATCCTCGCGTGAAAGGCATCCGCGCCACTCGATCCAGTGAAGAAAACGCAGGCATATCTGCAACGGAGATGCGACGCATCTTGGCACCACCCAGCCCGCGGGACACCCCCGAGTTTTCCGGGGTAGCGGCCTGCCAAGAAAGGCGGCATCGTGGCGTATTTGTTCCATCCAATCATGACCTCCCGCCTTCGCTTTCACTCATCATTCGGCGCCGCGCTCATCTTCGCGACGGCTGGCGGCGTGGCGGCTGTCGCGCCAGTCGCCGCACTCGATCCCACGGTGGCCACTTACTTCGATCAGCACTGCCTGAAGTGCCACGACGCCGAGGTGCAGAAGGGCGACTTCCGCATCGACACGCTGAGCCCGAAGGTCGGGCACGAGAACAACCCGCAGTGGCTGGAGATCATGGAGCGCATTAACTCCGGTGAGATGCCGCCGAAGAAGGAGAAGAAGCGGCCCAAGGCCGAGGAGAGCGCGCAGGTGGTCGAGTGGATCGCGGCGCGGTTGAAAGAGGGCGAATCCGCCCGGCTCGCGGCCCGCGCCCGTGTCTCCTACAACCGGCTCACGCGGGAGGAATATGTGAACACGGTGCGCGATCTCATCGGCGTGCAGTTCGATGCCGCCGATCCCGGCGGACTTCTGGAGGATGAGGATTGGCACGGCTTCGAGCGCATCGGCTCCGTCCTGAACCTCTCACCTTCGACGGTGGAAAAGTATTTCAACGCCGCAGAGATCGTCCTTGCCGAGGCTTATCCACCCGCGAAGCCCGCACCGATCGAATCGACCTTCCGCGCGGTGGACGGAAAATCCGTCCCCGAACCCTACCGGCAAGAACTCGCCGCGCGGGGCCTGCTGGACAAGCTGCGTTTTGAGATGTGGCCGCGGGACAGTTTCATCAGATCGGCCCGGGAAAATCTGCCGGTCGCCGGCATCTACGAGATCAGCTACACCCTCAGCGGCCTGAAGCCGACCAATGGCCGGGATCCTCGGCTCAAGGTGGTCGAGACGATTCTGGACCGGGTTCTCTTTGAACAGGACATCGTTGCTCCCGAGGGCAAGCCGGTGACGGTGACGTTTCAGGCGCATTTGCCGAAGGGGCGCCCGCAGATCACGGTCTTCAATAGTGTGCCCGGTCCGTCGAACACGCCGCTCTCCGGTCGGCATGGTGCCAAGCCCTTTGTCAGCATCGCCGATGGGCGCAGCCCGTGGCAGATCAAGCTGACGGACGGGCAGGGCGCGCCCCGCTATCCGTTTCTGATCCTCGATTCAGTGTCGTGGAAGGGCCCCATCATTTCCATGCAGGAGCAGAGCCGCCGCGTCGAGTATTGGCCGAAGGAAGAGGCCAATCTGGATGCGGTGCGCGAGAGCCTGAGCCGCATGGCCCGCCGGGCCTTCCGGCGTCCGGCCACGCCGGATGAACTGGATGGGTATGTGGGCATCGTGCGCGCGGAACTGGCGGCGAAGGAGAAGTTCAGCGATGCGGTGAAGGCCGGCATGCTGGCCATCCTGTGCTCGAAGAACTTTCTGTTCATCGCGGAGGGAGATGAGGACACCAGCCGGAATGCTCTCAACGATTGGGAAATCGCCTCCCGGCTTTCCTATCTCCTCTGGAGCACCATGCCGGATGACGAGTTGTTCTCGCTGGCTGAAGCGGGCAAATTGCGCGACCGGGCCGAACTCCAGCGCCAGGTGGCGAGAATGCTGGGCGATCCCAGGGCGGCGCGTTTTGGTGATTCCTTCAGCCAGCAGTGGCTGCGTTTGCGCAAAGTCGGCATGTTCCAGCCGGACAAGAACCTCTACCCGGACTACGACAGCCATCTGGAGCAAAGCATGATCGCCGAGACCAAGGCTTTCTTCCGTGAGGTGCTGCATGGCGGGCTCACCCTGCGGGAGTTTTTGGATTCGGATTGGAGCATGATGAACCCTCGGCTGGCGAAGCACTACGGTTTGACCGCTCCGGAAGGGAAGGGTGATGAACCCCAGCGCATCTCCCTGCCCGCCGACAGCCAGCGGGGCGGCTTGCTGACGCAGGCGGCGATCCTTTCACTCACGTCGGATGGCACCCGGCACCGCCCTGTGCATCGCGGCGTATGGCTCTCCGAGGCCATCTTTGGCAAGTCACCGCCGCCGCCGCCAGCCAATGTGGATCCCATCGCTCCGAACCCCGTGGACTCCCCGAAGGCGACCCTGCGGATGAAGCTGGAAGCCCACATCAAGGATCCGAATTGCGCCTCCTGCCACGCGAAGATCGACCCGCTCGGCCTTGCCTTTGAAAACTACGACGCCATCGGCCGCTGGCGCACCGTGGAGCAAACCGAAGGCGCGGGTGACAACCCTCCGGTCAATCCCACCGGCAAACTCCCCGACGGACGCGCCTACCAGACGCCCGAGGAGTTCAAGCAACTGCTGCTCGCGGACATCGACACCTTCAACGCCGCATTCATCGAAAAACTCGCCACCTACGGCATGCGCCGCAGCATGTCCTTCGGCGATCGGGACGCCCTGAAAGCCATCGCCGCCGCCAGCAAGGCAAAGGACTACCGCCTGCACGACATCGTCGAGGCGTTCGTTTGTTCCGATCTTTTTCAGAAGCGATGAACTGAATTCTCTCCGCCGCATTTTCCCCAAGTCACAACCCAAGAAACGAACCAACATGAGCAACCTGAATTTGAATCGATGGAAGATGAACCGCCGCCATTTCCTGCACGGTGTCGGAGCCAGCATCGGCCTGCCTTTGCTCGATTGCATGGCGGCCCTGCCCGCGCCGTCGAAGCCGAAACGCAGCGTGTTCCTTTACATCCCGAATGGGGTCAACACCCTGACCTGGCAGATCGAAAAAGCCGGCCGGGATTTCCAGTTCACCAAGACCCTGGAGTCGCTCGAAAAGCACCGCGCCGATGTCACTCCCATCAGTGGCTTGCACCACCCGATGGTGCTCGGAAAACAACACAACTGCGACAGGGTCTGGCTGACGGGCGCGAACGTGCCCGGTGATGGCGGCGCCTTCCGCAACAGCGTGTCCGCCGACCAGCTCATGGCCGAGGTCCAGGGTGCATCCACACGATACCGTTCCCTCGAAATGGCGATCGAAGGGCACTCGCTCGCGTGGTCGCGCGACGGCATCCAGCTCCCCGCCGAGCGGAACTCCCAGACGATTTTCAACATGCTCTTCGGCGTCGAAAAGGACAGCAAGGAGACCATTCGCCGCCGCCTGAGCCGGCGTGGCAGCATTCTCGACCTCGTCGCCGGAGAAGCGAAACGCGTCACCAAGAAGCTGGGGAGTGAGGACCGGACGAAGCTCGACGATTACCTCACCGCGGTGCGGCAGGTCGAGGAACGCACCCAGCGCGCCGACGAATGGCTGAACGTTCCGAAGCCTAAACTCGACAGCGCCGAGATCGCCCGCCTCAGCAGCAAGCTCGATATGACTGCCGTGACTGCCTATCATCGGCTCTTTTTCGACCTCATGGTCATGGCCCTGCGCACCGACTCCACCCGCGTCATCACCTGCATGATCTGCAGCGAGGCCAATGGCGGTGCCATCCCCGACATCGGCATCTCGCAGACCCGCCACGGCCTTTCCCACCACAATGGCGATCCCGAGCAACTCCGTCGCCTCACGCAGACCGACACCTTTCTCGTCGAGCAGTTCAGTTACTTCCTCGACCAGCTCAAGGCCCACAAGGAAGCGGACGGGCAATCATTGCTCGATACCACGCAGGTGCTCTGGGGCAGCGGCATGGCCTATGGTCACAGCCACGGCAATGCGAACCTCCCCACTCTCCTCGCCGGCGGAAAGGCGCTCGGCTACAAGCACGGCACTCACGTCGATTTCAACCTGCCGAAGATCGGCCAATACAACGTCGCGGACGCCATGAGCCACTACAAGGTCTGCTCGCGTCCCGTCGATGGCGACGCGCGCTTGAGCAATCTGCTGCTCACCATGCTGCAGCGCGTCGAGGTAAAGGCGGAGCAGTTTCAGGACAGCGTCCGGCCCGTCTCGGAAGTGGTCGCGTAAGACCGCTTGAATCCATCGCACCCGATATTGTCCCATGCGTTTGACCCTTGCCCTCTGTCTCGTGGCGTTCCTTTCGGCCCGTGCCGAATCTCCACCGAGATTCCGCACCGACGCGAATGGCTCCTACACTGCGGAGGAACTCAAGAAGCTGGCGGGAAAGGCGAAAGACACCGTCCTTCAATGGTATCAGCTCATCGACGGGGAGTTCCCGCCTCTCGGTTCGGGCCATGCGATTTTCGGTGAGCTGATTCGCGTTGATCATCTGGAGCGCCGGTTCCATCTCCGCGTGGACCGCGACGATTCCCAGGGAGCCGGGAATCTGGACCTGCCCATCGACGCCGCCATGCTGCCCTACGGCTCCATCTGGTATCACGGCGCGCCCGCCGCGTTGCAGGACATCCCGATCGGCACTCATCTGCGCGGCGTCTTTTACCACAAGTCACCCACCGACAAGACCCCGCCGCTGGCAAACCTCCACAGGCATGGCCGCCAGTCGAAGGACGTGGACTTCAACCGTTGCATCCGTCTCGAAGACGACTTCAGCTACGACAAGCATGCGTCCCAATCATGGCAGATCGAATCGGTCGATCTGAAAACGATGAAGCTGACCGCGCGCCTGCATCGGGGCGAGGAACCCATCGGTGAACCGAAGACTTTCGACCTTCAGCAGAGCACCGTGGTCCGACAGGGGCGCGGTGTTTCAGAACTCGATGCCTTGAAGCCGGGCCAGCGCGTGTTGTTGAACCTCACCTGGGCCACGTTGTTCGGCCCTGGTCGCCTGCTCGAGATCTGGCTGGATGACGAGAGCCGCAAGCTCGCTACGATGCAGCAAACCAAGCGTCACCACGACCACATGCGCGAACGCGGCCTGCCCGGGTGGATCGAATCCGTCGATGACGCCGCCGAAATCGTCACCATCACCTTTTTCGATACGTTCGATCCCGCCCTCTTCGAGGAACTGAAGATCGTGCATGAACCCACCATCGGATGGCCTTTGGTCAAAGAACCAAAAGACCCGAAAGCGCTCAAGGGGACCATCGCCGTCGCCCGGGAATCGCTGCTGATGTTTGATCCCTTGAACGACCGTCACGGCGGCAACATCCTCAAGACCGAAAAGCTGCCGCCGCGACCCGGCGACAGCGGCGTCCGCATCTCGGTGCAATGCGATATCCTTCTGGAAGGCTACCGACCGCATTGCATCGTGCGGTTTTTCCCCGCGGCATGGCCGGCGAAGTTTCCGCCGATGGAAGAACGCTTCCAAAGTTTTTGATGAGATACGAAGACCACTTCAGCAAAACCCATGATTCCTAACCCATGACGACTCCATTCCCCTTCTTCCGCGCGGCGATTCTCTGCCTCCTCTCACTCACGACGCTGCACGCCGCGGAACCATTCCCCGCGTTCGACGCATCGCTCCTCGACCCCGCGGCCTTTGCGGAGCGCGTCGGCAATGCGGCAGAATCTCTGGTCCAAGGTGACGCCGAAACGGCCAAGCTTGGACCAAAGGCGGTCGTGTGGTGCAAGCAAACCAAGCCGCACTGGAAGGGCGTCAAGTTCGGTGAGGGGCGCGAAACGGGTGTGCGGCATCTGCGCATTGGTTTCACCCAGTCCGTTCGATTGGGCAGTGTGTTGGTAGGCGGTGGTGGTGCTTTGAGTGTGTTGAAGGCAGGTGCCGCGTATCCGGGCGATTTGGCTGATGATTCGCAATGGGTGCCTGCGTTGCGTTTGTTGGGTGGTTCGGAGTCGAATGCTGAAGTCGCCAGCGGTGACTATGGCCTGTGGGTGTTGCCATCGGGCACTTCGACTCGGGCTCTGCGTTTCAGTCACACACCTGCCGCTGGAGATCGCGAGACCGCAGGGTTACTCGCGGGTGTCTGGCTGCTACCGGAGCGTTTGGGCAATGTTGCACCGCAGGCGCTGGTGCAGTCGCGGGCGCGAGATGATGTGTCGATGAAGCTCGTCGATGAATCGCACAATCGAACCTGGCAAACCTGGGAGAACGCTGAGGAAGGTGCACCGCTGCCGATGTCTGCTGAGAATCCCGAGATCATGACACTCACTTGGTCAAAGCCAGTGACACTCAGCAGCCTCTGCCTGTTGTGGGCTGGTTTTGCGTCATGCGAGATCGACGCCTTCATTGGGGCAGAGGATGAAAATGTGCGCGAGGCTCTAGCGGCGGCGTGGACGCATGTCGGCTCTGGGCGTGATCTCCAGACGTGGTATCCAAGCCAGCTTGGACCGAACTGGATCGGCTTGGATCGCGAGGTGAGCACTCGGGCGCTGCGCGTTCGCATCACCGCAGCCACCAAAGGCGTTGGGCATTATGAAAAGAAGGTCAAAGATGGACGCCGTGTGTGGCTGGGCGAACTCATGGCCCTAGTGCCGATGCGCGAAGCCAGGTTGTCGAGTATCGTCTTGCCAAAGTCCGGCGAGGAGCCACCGCCGATCCCCGTGAAGTTCACATTACCCGAGGCGGGTCTAGTCACGCTGGTGATCGAAGACAAGGCTGGACATCGCGTGCGCAACCTCGTTAGCGAGACTCCTTTTCCCGCAGGTGATAACATCGCGTGGTGGGATGGTAGCGATGATTTGCTGCGTGATCCCGAAGCCGCGAAGCATGGTGTTTACAACATCCCCACACGCCCCGTCGTGCCCGGCGACTACACGGTGCGCGGCCTGTGGCGCAAGCCGCTGAGCCTGCGCTACGAGTTCAGCATCTACAATGCCGGCAAACCCGCCTGGACGACCGCCGATAACACCGGCTGCTGGCTCACCACGCACACACCGCCGACGAGCATGGCCTTCGTGCCCGGTAGCCGTACAGCAGACGGGCAGCCTCTCATTTTCATGGGCTGCTACGTCGCCGAGGGCGGGCATGGATTGCAATGGTTGCGTGAGGACGGCACCAAAATCGGTGGGCAGCACTGGGTTGGCGGCACATGGACAGGCGCACCGACTCTGGCAGTCGATACAGGCGAGAATGCTATCGCCGATCACCTTTGCTATGTGGGCTCGGTTTGGGAAGGAGAACTGCGCCTCACGGCAAAAACCAAGGCGCTCGGCGATCAGCCCATCTTTAAAACACAACTCGGTGACGATCCTCGCCCGAAGAAGCCCACAGATCCGAGACCGGCGCTCATCGAGAACTTCGAAGGGGGAGATCGTCAGCTCGTACTGAGTGGCATCGCGGTGCACGATGGTCTCATTGCTTGCTCGATGCTGCGGAACAATGAACTGCTCTTTGTCGATGCGAAAACCGGAGGAATCACAGGCCGAATGTCCGTGGACAGTCCAAGGGGTGTTACCTTTGATGCCGCAGGCCGCATGCTTGTCATTAGCGGGAGCAAACTACTCGTCTTTGCATCGACCAAGGCCACCAAGGCCGATGTGATCATGTCCAAAGGCCTCGAAGACCCAAGACACATAGCCACCGACAAAGCGGGCAACTATCTGATCAGCGATCGAGGCACCTCACATCAGATCAAAGTGTTCACGCCATCCGGCAAACTTGTGAAAACCATCGGCAAGGCTGGTGCACCGGCTGTTGGCGATTACGATCCACAACACATGAACAATCCGAACGACCTCACGCTCGACTCGCAAGGTAGCGTGTGGGTCGCCGAGAACGACAACTACCCGCGCCGCGTTTCCGTGTGGTCTGCAGAGAGTAAGCTCGTGCGCGCTTTCTACGGTCCCACCGAATACGGCGGCGGCGGCGCGCTCGATTCACGCGATGCGAATGTGTTCTTCTACAAGGGTCTTGAGTTCGCGCTCGATTGGAAGAGTGGCACTGATTCATTGAAGCGGGTCTTTGCCCGACCCGAGTCGCTGCTTGAAGCGCATTACGGGCACTACTCGCCCGATTGGCCGCTGTATCCATCGCAGGGGAAAGGCCGACGTTACTTCACCAGTTGCTACACGCACACTCCCACGGGCGGTGACAATGTGGCATTCATCTGGCTCGACACCGGCAAGGAAGCCCGCCTCGTCGCCGCGCTCGGCGATGCGCACGCGTGGAAGTTTCTCCGCGAGCAGTCGGAATTCCGCACCGCGTGGCCCGCAGGCACAAAGCCCGAGGATGAAAACCCACAGCCCGACAAACACGCCACATTCCTCTGGATGGACCTCAAAGCCGACGGCAGGCCGCAGACTACCGAACTCCAGATGACCCAAGGCGCCGCACGCGGCATCACCGTCACGAAAGATCTCGATTTCATCGTAACGCAACTCGGTGAAGACACTGCGATGTTCAGCCCCACGAGCTTTGATGCGAATGGCGTGCCGCGCTACGACTTCATACCAGCGCGCCTCGGCGCTGCAGGTGGCAGGCCACCTTCGAGCGGCGGCAATCAAACACTGCGCAGCCACGACTGGACCATCTCCACGAACGCCACCCCACCTTTTTCACCACACGGACTCGGTGGCATGTTCAAAGGCGAGCCGCGCTGGAGCTACCCCAGCCCTTGGCCCGGATTGCATTCCAGTCACGAAGCCGCAGTGCCAGATCGACCTGGCATGGTCGTGGGGCACACCCGTTTGCTCGGCGATTTCATCAACGGCCCTGCTGGTCCAATGTTCGGCATCAATGGCAACATGGGGAACATGTATCTCTTCACCGCCGACGGCTTGTTCGTGAGCACTTTGTTCAACGACATCCGTCTTCGCCCGAATTGGGTCGCGCCCGTTGCCACGCGCAACATGGACGTCACCGATGTCTCGCTCCATGACGAGAACTTCTGGCCTAGCATGACACAAACACCCGATGGCAAGGTCTTCCTCATCGACGGCGGCCGCACCAGCCTCGTTCGCGTCGATGGACTCGACACCTTGAAGCGCTTGCCCGACCAAAAGCTCACAGTCACCACCGCAGATCTCGACAATGCCCGCGACTGGTTTGCTCGCGCCGAAATCTCGCGGCAAAAAGCACGCGGCACTGACATCCTCGCCGTGCCGATGCGCACCACCGCACCGACTGTCGATGGCAAACTCGACGACTGGCCCGCCACCGCCGATTGGGCCGTGATCGACCGTCGCGGCACGAAGGCTAACTTCAACAGCGACTCCAAGCCCTACGAAGTCAGCGCATCACTCAGCATCGCGAGTGACCGCCTCTTCGCCGCCTGGCGAACAACGGAAAAAGATTTGCTCGCGAACAGCGGCGAAACCCCGAACGCGCTTTTCAAAACCGGCGGATGCCTTGACCTTATGCTGCAAACCGACACCGACCAGCGCCTGCTCGTCACACTCGTCAAAGGGCAACCCCGCGCCGTGCTATACCGCTCCAAAGTCCCCGGCACCACCCAACCCGTCTCCTTCAGCAGCCCATGGCGCAGCATCAGTATCGACAGCGTCGAAGACATCACCGAGCAGGTCAGCATCGCTACCGACAAAGCAGGGAACTTCGAAATCAGTGTGCTGCTTTCCACGCTGCATTGGTCCCCAAAATCCGGCGACCTCGTCCGTGCCGACATCGGCGTGCTGCGCGGCAGCAACGGGCAGACTACTCAACGCGTCTATTGGTCCAACAAAGCCACAGCTATCACCGCCGACGTGCCCAGCGAAGCCGAACTCACGCCAAAGTTATGGGGTCAGTGGAAAGCGCCGTAGAGTCGCCCACATCAAGTCACGGAGCACCTCAATCTTTCGAAAAGCCGCAACAATAGCTGATGTGTGGTGCGTTTAGTTTCACCCTATTCACTCCTACCATGAGAATCGCCTTCGCTTCAGTCTTCCTCGCTCTTTCCATCACCGCACAAGCCGCCCCCGTGCCGCTGTTTGACGGCAAAACCTTCACTGGCTGGGAGGGCGATATTGGCAGCGTCTGGCGTATCGAAGACGGAGCCTTTGTGGCTGGTTCGTTGGAGAAAAAGCAGGAGAAAAACAACTTTTTGGCCACGACTAAACAATACGCTAACTTTGAGCTAACGCTGAAATGGAAGCTAGAAGGCACGGAGGGCTTCGTGAACGGCGGCGTGCAGTTCCGCACGAAGCGCATCCCAAATCATCACGAGGTCTCTGGATTCCAAGCCGATCTCGGGAAGGGTTACGACGGTGCTTTGTATGATGAGAGCCGCCGCAAGAAGATCATGGCTCAACCAACGCCCGAAGTGCTGGCTAAAGCACAAAAGCCGCTCGGTGAATGGAATGAGTATCGCATCCGTGCTGAAGGCTCTCACATTCAAATTTGGCTCAATGGCGTGCAGACCGTGGATTACACCGAAACAGAGCCGAACATCGACACCACGGGCATCATCGCCGTGCAGATCCACGGCGGCGCGACTTCCATCGTCCGCTACAAGGACCTCATGATTGAGGAGCTGAAGTAGCCTAGGCTTTCTAGCCTGTGTCCATCCACCCAACGCACAGCCTCGAAAGGCTATGATACTGACAAATCGCCCATGAAACTCGTCTCCACGACTCTCCTCCTTTTCCTCAGCGTCTTCTCTCAAGCGCTGTCCTTCGAGCTCAAGCCCAACGACGTCATTGCCCTCACCGGTGGCTCGAACATGGAGCGCACGCGCTTCAATGGTTATCTGCAAACGAGCCTAATCGCGTCGAAGCCAGAGCTGAAGATTAAGGTGCGCAATTTCGGTTGGGAAGGCGACACAGTCTTCGAGCAGTGGCGTGACGGTGGGAACTACCAGAACCTCGATCCCAAACGCGCCCAAGCTGAGAAGGGCATCAGCGCCGAAACCGGCACCGACAGCTGGCGGCAGCAGCGCGACTGGAAACAGCAGCTTAGTGAAGTCGGCGCGACAGTGGTAATCGCGCAGTTTGGGCAGATGGAGTCGCTGCGAGGAGTGGAGAAGCTGCCGCAATTCATCGAAGCGTATGAGAGGCTGATCGCCGAGTTTGCGGATGAAGGAAGGCGGGTTGTGCTGGTAGCTCCGGTTCCGATTGAAGGGCGATTGGCAGAGCATGCAGGCGATCTCAAAGCTTATGCCAAGAGTATCGGCGAACTGGCGGCGAAGCTAAAGCTGACATACATCGCCAATGTCCTCGCATTCCCCTATTCAAAGCAGCCAAGCATTCAAACGCTGACCAATAATGGCTATCAGCTCAACGAAGAAGGCCATGGCAACCAAGCATGGTCCATCGCCACTGGTTTAGGCCTGAAACCGGTGAAGAACGAAGCCGTCCGCGCCCAAGTTCTCGAATTCGAGCGCCTTTGGTTCGATTACTGGCGGCCGATGAACTGGGCTTTCCTCACCGGCGACCGCACGAACGTGCCTTACTCGAAGGATTGGAAAGATGCCTCAAAGCGCATCTTCCCGCAGGAGATGGAGGATTTCCGTCCATTGCTCAAACAGGCCGAAGACAACATCTGGGCAGCCATCGAAGGCAAACCTGTGACACCGATTGGTATTCGTTCGTCGATCCCAGTTGAGCCGCCGACAGCGAAGCCACAGTCGCCAGAAGAAGAGTTGGCGTCGTTTCAGATCATGGATGGCTTTGCGGTGAATCTCTTCGCCAGCGAGGCGGATGGCATCATCAAACCCATCCAGATGCGCTGGGATGAACGCGGTCGCCTTTGGGTCGCATGTGCGTTGAGCTATCCGCAGATCAAGCCGGGTGAAAAAGCCAACGACTATATCCTCGTTTGCGAAGACACCGATGGCGATGGCAAGGCCGACAAGTTCCACAAGTTCGTCGAAGGCCTCTTCATGCCTGCGGGCATCGAACTCGGCGATGGCGGCCTCTATGTGGCTCAGGGCACCGAGTTGCTGCACTTCAAAGACACGGATGGCGACGACAAAGCGGACACGAAGCGCATCGTGCTCGGCGGTTTCGGCACGGCCGACTCGCACCAGATGATCAACTGCATCAACTGGGGCTTCGGCGGCGAGTTGTGGTTCACGCAAGGGCATCACATCTACTCGCGAGTCGAGACGCCGTATGGCGTGGAGACGTTGAATCGCGCCGGTGTGTTGCGCTACCGGCCACGCACGGGACATCTCGATCCCTTTTTCCAATGGTCCTCCGCTGGCGCAAACTGCTGGGGTGTTACGACCACGGAATACGGTCAGGCGTTTCACAAAAGCGGTGCGAATGTCGGCAGTTGGTTCACCACGCCGGGCATGGTGCGCTCAGATCTCGCCGTGAATGCGCAGGCGCTGAATCTCTGCCTCGCGCCGATCAAGCAGGTCGGGCAGGAGTTTCTGCACAGCAGCATGTTCCCCAAGGAAATGCAGGGCCGCATCCTCATCGGCGGCTATTACGCGAACTTGCTGGAGTGGCATGAGCTGAAGTGCGAAAACGGCATGTTCAGCACCACCCGGCTTCCGAACATCATCGAAACCAAGAACAACGTCTTCCGCCCCGTCGAGGTGCGCATGGGCCCAGAAGGCGGCATCTATGTCGCGGACTGGTACAACCCGATCATCGGCCACTATCAGGCTAGCTATCGTCACCCAGATCGCGACAAAAAACACGGCCGCATCTGGCGCGTGTCATGGAAGGCGGGTCAGAAGGTCAAGCCAGTCGAACTGGCCAAGGCCAGCGTGGAGGAACTGCTCGAGCAGCTTGATTCCAAAGAACGCTGGGCCTGGTATCAGGCGAAGCGTTTGCTCATCTCGCGTGACTCAAAGGAAGTCATCGCTGCCGCCGATGCCTGGTGGCCGAAACAGAACGACTACCGCAAACTCCAGGCTCTCTCGCTCTACGAAGCCCACGAAACACCTCGTCCCGAGCTGCTCAAAGCGCTGCTGCGCAACGCAGACGCCCGCATCCGCGCATACGCCACCCGCACATTATCCACATGGGCACGCGATGGCCGTCTGCCAGATGCTTTGAAGCTGCTGGAGGCTCAAATCGCCGATGAAGATGCTCTTGTGAGGTTGGAAGCCATCGTGGCGGCCAGTTACATCCCGGATGCGCGATCCGCGTTGATTGCTGCACGGGCTTTGGACAAGGAATTCAACGGCTACCACCTCCATGCGCTCACCAAGACGCTGCATGTGCTCAATCCGCTGTGGTCGTCGAAGTTAGACTTTGAAAAGGACGAGCATCTTATTTTCGCGCTGCAAAACAGCTGGGTGGAAAACAATCCCGATGATCTGAAAAACCTCAGCGGCGCTGCGGTAGCCTACAAACCGAACACAGGAAGCCAAGTGGCCGCCATCATGCGTGAGCAAGTGACCAAGCACGAAGGCAATGCCGAACGCCAAACGACTTGGCTCAAAGCCCTTGCTGCCGTTGCCAGCGCAGAGGATGTGCCCTTCATCTTTGAGCGCGGCGGCAAAAATGCCGCTGTTTTGGCCGCTCTGAGAACCTCTGCGCCCTCCAATGCGGCGGAACTACTGACACCACTCTTTGATTCGACCGTGCCTGCAATACGCAATCAAGGTCTGCGACTCGCGGGAACGTGGAAGGTCAGTTCATTCACGGATCGCATCCGCAAGCTAGCATTGGAGGAGAACACGCCGCAGGCACTTGATGCGCTCATCAGCCTGAAGCCAGATGAAGTCGTCGCCCACACACTGAAGAGCCTCCAAACAGCCGAAAAGGCCGCTCCAATGCTCGCCGCACTCGTCTCGCGCACCGAAGGCCATGCCGCCCTGATGCGTGCCTTGCAGAAGCCAGAAGCGGTTTCCGTATCTGCAGCCAAAACGGCTCTGCAAGCTCTCAATAGCCTCGGCAAGACCGACGCCAAGCTCTCGCCACTGCTCATGAAGCTTGCGGGCATCAACACCGCGCTGCCTGCCTACACGCAGGACTACATCCGCAACATCGTCAAAGGCGCGAACACTTTTGGCAATGCCGCGGAGGGCAAAAAAATCTACGAAGCCGCCGGTTGCATCGCCTGCCACATCCCCGGCGCTGCGCAGAGCAAGATTGGACCCGATTTGAGCGCCATCGCTCGTGGATTGCCCATCGACATGATCGTCACTGAGGTCGTGTGGCCCGCGCTGAACGTCAAAGAAGGCTTCGAGGCTGCAACGGTGACCATGAAGGACGGCACCGTCATCACAGGCTTCAAACAGACCGACACCGCCGACACGCTTTCCATCCGCGACCTCACCGGAACCATCAAGCCGATCAAGAAAGCTGATACCCAAAAAACCCAAACCGGCGGCACCCTCATGCCCGATGGTCTCACCGCCACGATGAACGAGCAGCAGCTCGCGCATCTCATCAAATACCTCAGTGAACTCGGTAAATAATCTCCCCTTATGAAACACATCACATCCCTCAGCCTCATCCTCGGTCTTCTCCACGCAGTCACTGTTTCTTCCTTAGCTCTCGATCCCCATGTCGAAGCCGTCATTCGCATTGTCGAAGGTGCCAAAGGCAAAATCGAGAAGACCGAAAACGGCCAGAGCATCAAGCTCGTTGATCTCGCCGTGCCAGGTGCAGGACCGCACGATCACCGCAAAGACGATCCCTATGACGCGGCCTTTTTCGAGCATCTCAGTCACATCACCACACTCGAGTCGCTGAACGTGATCGCCACGAAAGCCGACGACGAATGGATCGCGCCGCTGGGCAAACTTACGAACCTCAAAACGCTACGCTTGACCAACAATGGCAAGCTTACGGATGCAGGCATGGAGCAGTTCGCTGGCCTCAAGAACTTGGAGGCATTTTCCTTCGTCGGCACGCAGATCACGGGAAAGGCCTATGCGAAGTTCGAGGGTTTCACCAAACTCATCAAAGTCAGTCATCGCGGCAGCAGCATCAATGACGAAGGCCTCGCCGAACTCTGCGCTCACCTGCCAAACCTCGAAAGCATCAGCCTCGCGCACGCCAAGTTCACCGATGCCGGCGCTGTGCATCTAGCCAAGCTCACCAAGCTCAAAGGTCTCGAGATCGGCACTTCCAAAGCAACACCGCAGGCGCTGGTTCATCTGGCAAAGCTCCCTCTCGAATCCCTGCAACTCGGCGAAGGCTTTGACTCCATCGAATGCATTCCTTTGATCAAAGGCATCACCACACTGCGCCGACTCACATTGACGAACGCCAAAGATTTGAAGGATGCAGATTTGAAAGTGATCGCCGGCCTCACACAGCTAGAGCATCTCGAACTCGGCAAGCTGCCGATACCTGATGAACGCATCGCTTTGCTCAAAGACTACGCCTTCCTCAAATCCATGCGCCTTGTTCCAGTCAAAGAGCCATTCAGCGATGACACACAGGCGAAGATCAAAGCGCTGCTACCAACAACGCAGATCCAGTTCAAATAAGCGCCCCCTCCATGAAGCCGTTTTTTGCGATTCTCTCTGTCTTTGTTATCGTTGGTTTCGCTGCCGATACGCCACACGCCAAGCCTATTCCGGTCATCACACCTGGCAAGGTGATCATCCCGTTTGAAAAGATGCGCCGTATTTGGGGCGAGCTCATCAGCCTCGATATCGCCACACGCACGGGGAAGTTTCGCAACGAGAGCAACGACGAGGTGGTGAGCTTCACAGTGATGCCCTACGCCGAACTGCTGCACCATGCCACACTCGGTGATTTGCAGGACTTCCGCGTCGGCGAACGCGCCATCTTCCGCATGCATGTGAACGAAAAGGAGGAGTGGGTGTGGCTCACCTACATCCAGGACGAGATGAACATGATGAACAGCCACAAGGAATACTTCCATGTGGATGTCATCGATGCCACGATCGGCAAACTCACCTGCAAGTGGGCGAACGCCGACCTCAGCTTCATCCGTGAGCCCGTGATTACACTCGAGACTGACAAGGACACGCGTTTTTGGAAGGCCGGTCAGCCAGCGAAGTTCAGCGATATCAAGATCGGCGACAAACTGCGCACCAAGACGCATGGCACAGGCAGCGGAAAGCATCGCGTGCCGTGGGAGGTGTTCCTTGATGACGACAGCCTGCTAAAATTCCAGACCGAGCAGAAAGCCGTTCACGCCCAACGTATCCTTGATGAAGGCGCACCTGGCTACGTCGATGAGTCGAGCGGCACTAAGCTTGTCCTCACCTTGTTCAACGAAGGCGAGGAGCAGATCAAACGCCTCAAACAAGGCACCAGCTTGCGCGTCACTGCTGCCGGGGTCGATCGCAAGCCCACCGCCGATCCCATCTCTGGCAAAGTAACTCTGATTGGCAAAAATGGCCGCCAAACGCAAGTCACGCTCGAACTAACGGCTTCCACCGAAAAATTCCAACCCACAGGTCTTGCGAGGTTGTGGGTGGCGCAGCCGTGATGCGAGACATCACGCCTTCTTCGTCTTCTTGGCCGCTTTTTTCGCCACCTTCGGCTTCGCGGCCTTTTTCTTCACAGGATTGGCTTCCTCACTGACCGGTGGAATCGCTTCCGCACTCAAATCGATGCCAAAAATCGCCGAGAGGTCCACTCCAGCCAGATCACCAGTGCTTTCAGATAGGTCCGTGATCGCCGCGCTGCTCGCGTTTGACATTAGCTCTGCCTGATCCACGCCACGCAGCGTGAACAGCAGTTCGGGCTTCGTATCGAGCATCACGCCCACACCATAAAGCACCGCCGACACATGTTTGCACATGTCCGCATGGTCCGGGCATGAGCAATCGAAGCGAATTCCCTTGGGTTTCGGAAACAAACCATCCTGTGGATCGGTGAGTATGCGCATCAACCCATCACCGAGCTTGCCCGCGAGCAGGTCGAGCGTCGACCCGACTTGACCCGCGCCCGCTTTCACGATCTCATTCCATTGTTTCTTCGGCAGCGGCTGGATGTAGATGCTCGTGTCATACAGCTCCGATCCCGCCACCACCGCGCTGAGCTGTCCCGCATCGATTTCGAGGTTGTACACATTCCCCTGCCGCAAATAGCTGCGGCCACGCGGCAGGCGTGACTCATACTGCTGATACAACTCCAGATTCCGGCACCAAGCCTGCCCCCAAAAAGTCGCGCAGAGCTCTTTCTGTCCCGGCGGAGCCGCCAGCGGTTCAAACTTCTCCCCACGCTTCTTCCGCTTCGCGATTTCTCGCGCCAGCCGGTCTTTGCGCTCCTGCGCTTCTTCGTAGTCCCAGGACATGAGTCGCGGTTTACACGATAGCCGCGTTCACATCAAGCGCGACAAAGCTGAGTAACTCGTCGCTGCTCATTGCTGTAAGCAGTTTCTCAGCTCCTGCGTCGTCACCGATTAAATCCTGAGCTAAACTCATCTTCTCTTCGATCAACGCATCAATGCGTTCCTCGATGGTGCCTTGGCAGACGAATTTGTGGACGAAGACGTTCTTCTTCTGGCCGATGCGGAAGGCGCGGTCGGTGGCTTGGTTTTCGACGGCGGGGTTCCACCAGCGGTCAAAGTGGATGACGTGGCTGGCGGCGGTGAGGTTGAGGCCGGTGCCGCCGGCTTTGACGCTGATGACCATGAAGGGCGGGCCACCGGGTTGTTGGAATGCTTCAACGACTTCGGGACGCTTCTTCACACTGGTGCCGCCGTGAAGGATGAGGCCTTCACGACCAAAGACGGTGGCGAGGAAGCGTGAAAGCGGATCGCAGGTTTCCTGGAACTGCGTGAAGATGAGCGCACGTTCGCGGCGCTCGGCGAGTTCGCTGCAAATCTCGGCGAGGCGCGTGAACTTGCCGCTGTCCTCGGGGTTCCAGGCACCGTCGCCATTCCAATGGCTGGGGTGATTGCAGATCTGTTTGAACTTGAGCAGGAAGCCGAGGACGAGGCCCTGGCGCTTGATGGGCTCCATGTCTTTGTCGGCGAGCATCTTCGCGAGTTGATCGACGAGCTTGGCGTAAATCGTGGCCTGGCGTTTGGTGAGACCGCAGAAGGCCTTCGTTTCGATCTTGTCGGGCAGATCGGTGATGATGCTGCGATCCGTCTTCATGCGGCGCAAGATGTAGGGCTTTACCAGTCGGCGTAGAGGCGCAAAACCTTCGCTCGATTTGGCGCAGCGTTTGATGGCATCGGAGAAGGCACCGGAGCCACCGAGCAGACCTGGATTGAGGAAGTCAAAGAGGCTCCACAGATCACCGGGGCGGTTTTCGACGGGCGTGCCGGTCAATGCGATGCGTGTGGTGGCTTGGAGGCGTTTCACAGCCTTCGTGCTGGCACTGCCGGGGTTCTTGATGGCTTGGGCTTCATCGAGGATGACGACACTCCAAGGATGTACTTGCCACGACTCGGTGCGCTGGAGGAATTGATACGTCGTGAGCATCGCATCGCAGCCGCGCAGTGCCTCGGCGGTGTGTTTCACGGCGAGATCCAATTCCTCGCGTGAGGTGACGGATGGATGCGCGATGAAGAGCTTCAAATCGGGCGCGAACCGTTTCACCTCAGCACGCCAGTTGCCGACGAGCGACGCCGGAACGACGAGCAGCCCAGGAGCGCGGACGCCCTCGTCCGCTTTCCTCGCCAGCAGCAATGCGATCACCTGAATCGTCTTCCCCAAACCCATGTCATCGGCAAGGCAGGCACCGAGGCCGAGACGCGTCATGAATTGCAACCACGCGAAGCCTTTTAGCTGATACGGACGCATGGTGGCGCGCAGATTCGGCGGCGGCGAGGTTTCAGCTGGATCACGCATCTGATCGAGCATTTGCGCGAGTTTTTTGCCAGCCACGATGTCACTCCAATCATGCACCATCTCGGTGCTTTCATCCGCAGCAGTCAGTTGTCGTGGATCGAAGCCTGCAAGCAGCCGCATGCCGTCGAGAAAGCCGATGCCGCCTTCGCCCGTAGCGCTTAGGACCCTTTGCCAATGCGATATCACCTGCTGGAGTTGCGCACCATCGACTTCTACCCACTTTCCGCGCAAAGAAACGAGGCCGGTGTCGGCGCTCAGCAACTTCTCCCACTCCTCAGCCGTGAGCGCTTCGCCATCAAGGCTCTGCTCCATTTTGAAACTCAGCAACGAGCCCGCATGCAGTGAAGTTTTCTTCGGCGCATCAATCGTTACCGACACCGCAGGGCGTGGTCCTTTGCCACTGCGCCACCAGTCCGGCAGTTTCATGACGATGCCGCTCTCTTGAAACACTGCCGTGTCGCGCAGCACGCGGTAGGCTTCCTGCGCTGACATGGCCATCGGCTGAAAAAGCCGCTTCGTCTCCAGCCACTCGCGCAAGAGCTTGGATTTCTCCGCAGCGGTGCGCACGGGTGCCAGCAGCGCATGGATCGCCGTTTGGTCTTTCTGCCCCGCATACATCTGCAGGGCGCGGGCCAGCGGCAGATGCTGCGGCTGGCCGCTAGCACTGAGTTTTTCCGTGAACGTCGCCAGAAAGGCGAAAGGCCGTTGAGAGTCCGTTTTGTTCTCTGCAAGATGAAACGTCACTCGGCCAACCACATGCCACGCCGGGCATTCTTCTTTCAGCCAAGCCTCCACGCCGTTCGTGGCGATCTGCGCGATGTGATTGGCCAAATCAAGCCACCAACGCTCCAGGATCTCCGGAGTGAGGTATTCGGCGCCTACAAAGGGTGGTGCGGTCGAAATGAAGGCTTCGCGTTCAGATTGCGATGGCATCGGCGTCGTCAACGCATCCTTGGTCTGGCACAGGCGGGTGAAAAACTGCTGCGAAAACTCGCGCAGCCACTTCCAGCTAGATTCCAGCTCGGCCGTGAGCAAGTCGGTGCTCAGCAGGCAAAACACTGCGCCCGGCAGGCTAACAGCGGCGATTTTCTTCTCCACAGCGCTCTGCGGCTCGCCCTCAAGGGTGAGGAAGCCTTCGGGATGGAGCACGGGAGCGAGCATAGCGGACTGTTTCGGCGCATTTTCAGCTCTCAGCAACCCATGGAGGCAGGAAGAATGCGTTCGGATGCGAAAAAGGCAGATCGTGACTTTGTCAAAGCCACAAGTCGGTGTTATCACTCCGGTTCTCCTGCTGCGGATCGCGTGGCAGGCGTGCCAATCATTGCATGCCCATTCTTACCGAGGCTATTTCCACGCTGCTCGCGCAGTACAGTGAACGTACACGTCAGGAGGCGGAGAGACTTGTCGATGACGATGCCGTGCGCGGACTCGATGTGCTCGAAGAGGAAATGATGGCCGAAGTGAGGCTCGATCATGGCTCCGTGCAAATCCGCTGGCTGATGTCGCCGGATGGCTGGATGGGTGAGAGTGACGCGGATGATCCTGAGCTGGAAGCTCTGGCGCTTTGCACGAGTCTCGTGGCGGTGCAGCGGCGCAAAGATCGTGGCACACTGCCAGTGCCGCATGCAGCAGAAGAGGATTTTGAAGATATCATCACCAAGAAGCTGGGACGCCCGCTGACGCCGGATGAAGAGAACTACATGGCGAAGCTCGAGAAGCGCTATGAGCGCGTGGGACTCACCAGCAAGATTTTCGATCAGGATCTGGTGCGCCTGCATCCGAAGTGGGCGATTCAAAGCGTGGAGCCAGTCTCCCTGTGGCCGGAACAGCCGAAGACGCTGCGCATGTTCTGGAACTACATCGCCCTAGCGCTGGCGGACAAAGGACTGGCTGCGCCAGCTTTTCTTCGTGGCATCGCTGATATCGAGGGCACACGCGACGCCCTGCGTGAATGGCGACATGCTAGCACTGTGCCGGAATGGCGTGCGCGCATCCGCCAGTTCAATGAGGCACGCATTGATGAAGAGACACCTCGCGTTCGCTCACTGGATTTCCGCCTCGTGGTCTCGGTAAACGAAGCGCGGCTGCAACTACGTGACACGACCAGTGAACGCGGTTTTGAAAATGTGCCGGGCACTGAACTGGAGCATCTACGTGATCAGCATCAAAAAGGCCATCTCATCATCACTGGCACCGCAGAACTGCTGCTGGTCTCCTGCGTGAATCAAAGCGCAAGTGAGTGGACAGATGCATTCCGCCTGGATCACGAGCACCATGCTCGCTGGCTGGCCGTGCAGTTTCAAAAGCCTGCATTGCGCGATTTGATCTTCACACGCGACGATGCGGCCTTTGAGTTTGTGGCAGAGCCGCTGCGCTGGGTCAGCCGTGAGAGTGAGGACGGGCGTCAGCTCATCTTGAAGCTCGCCACCGTCAGCGGCGAAGCCGCGCCACTGCCGTTGCGCATTCTGCGCGGCCTGGAGACGCACTATTTGTCTGCCGAGAAACTTTTCATCGGTCCGCCGTGGCTGGGAGACGAATCCCGCATTGAAGCTGAAGTCACGATGCCGATGGATGCCGTGGCAACGCCAGAGGGTATTGCCTTCCTAGATGGCATCGAGGTGCCAATCCCCGACAGCATTGCCGGGCGGGTAAAGCATGAGGCCTTGCGCGTGAAGATTTCCGCGGCGTGCAAGGCCAAAGGACCCGGAAGCAGCAGTGGTGCCGAATTCGCCATCCTCAAACTCAATGCCTACGATGCGGATGGTCGCCTGCGCGAGCGTCTGACTCCACGCGGCTGGAGTCCGGTGGCGCACGAAGAAGAAGCCGAGGATGCGATTGTTTGCCGAGATCGACATTCGCTGCGTGCCGCAGATGCGGCGCTGGCCGAGGCACGGGGCACTTGGGATTATGAAGCCGATGGCTTCCGTGTGCGCATGGCCAAAGAGTTTCCTGATTGGTTCAACCAATGGACCCAGCGTCTGCCGGATGACATCGACATGGATGCCGATGATCAATTGAAGACGATCCTCGCAGATCCACTGATCGCGCGTGTGCGCATCGAAGCCACGCAGGGCGGTGACATCGACTGGCTGGACCTGCGCGTCGTCTTTGACATCGAGGGGGCTGAATTGAAGCCAGCTGACATCCGCCGGCTGCTCGCAGCCAAAGGCGAATACGTGCGACTTGCCGACGGCACCTGGCGGCGTGTGAAACTGGAGCTGAGCGAGGAACAGCAGACGATGCTTGACCGTCTCGGCATCGATCTCGAAGAACAC
This sequence comes from Verrucomicrobiaceae bacterium, assembly GCA_947466075.1. Classification (GTDB taxonomy): domain Bacteria; phylum Verrucomicrobiota; class Verrucomicrobiia; order Verrucomicrobiales; family Verrucomicrobiaceae; genus Prosthecobacter. The sequence goes on along the minus strand of CANIBP010000027.1, from coordinate 26,232 downwards.
AGCGGTGAAACGCATCGCATGCACTGGCGTCAACTGGCGCAGGAAAATGCGGCTGAGATCGTGAATCCGAAGGCCTGGAGCAAAATCGTGGAGCGCATGGAGGCGGCGAAACTCGATGTGCAGCCGCCGGTACCGGCGGAATTGCAGGTTACGCTGCGTCCTTATCAGGTCGATGGCTTCCACTTCCTGACCTACCTCACCCTGAACCGTTTCGGTGGCATTTTGGCGGATGACATGGGCTTGGGCAAAACGCTGCAGGCCATCACTTGGGTGCTGTGGCTTCGCTCACGCAAAAAACCGGAATCGCCGCATCTTCCCTGCCTCGTGGTGTGTCCAAAGTCGGTGCTCGACGTATGGGCGTTGGAGTTCAAAAAAGGCTCACCCGACCTGCGCGTACTCGTGTTGCATGACCGCGACATGTTTGATCTCACGTTGGTGCAAAACCAGATCGACGTGGTGGTGATGAACTACGCGCAGATGCGTAACTTTGGTGAAGAACTCGCCGTCATCCGCTGGCTCGCCTGCATTCTCGATGAGGGTCAGCAGATCAAAAACCCCGACTCGAAGGCCGCCAAAGCCGCACGCCACTTACGTGCGGACAACCGCCTCGTTTTGACCGGCACACCGCTGGAAAACCGCCTGCTCGATCTGTGGAGCCTCATGACCTTCGCTACGCCTGGTGCGCTGGGTGATCGTGCGTATTTCCATCGCCACTTTGACCGCCGCAAAGATCCGCGTGCCGCAGAACGCCTCACCGCACGGCTGCGTCCCTTCCTTTTACGTCGTACCAAAGGCCAGGTCGCCCGTGATCTGCCATCCCGCAGCGAGGAAAACATCCTCAGCGAGATGAGTGGCCGTCAGGCCGAGCTGTACAAAGAGGAACTCGCCCGCGCCCAGCACATGGTGCTCAGCAGTTCCGGTTTCGACATGGTGAACCGTCGTCGTTTCGCCATTTTGCAGGCATTGACCCGCCTGCGGCAAATTTGCTGCCATCCCGGCCTCGTCGATAAAACTGCCGAGAACGAAGAAAGTGCCAAGCTCACTGCCACGCTCGAACTGCTCCAGGAGTTGCACGCCGAAGGCCACAAGGTGCTCCTTTTCAGCCAGTTCGTATCCATGCTCAAAATCATCCGCACCAAGCTGGAAGAGATGAAGCTGCCCTTCCACTGGCTCACCGGTGCCAGCGTGGATCGTGCCGACATCGTTAAAGCGTTCCAAGAAGATGACCAAGCCAGCGTGTTCCTGCTTTCACTGAAGGCCGGCGGGAGTGGTCTCAACCTCACCGCCGCGTCGTATGTCATCCTGTATGATCCATGGTGGAATCCCGCCGTCGAGAACCAGGCCATCGACCGTGCCCACCGCATCGGCCAGACGCAGCCCGTCATGGCCTATCGTATGCTCACCAAAAGCACCATCGAAGAGAAGATCATGACCCTTCAGCACAAGAAGAACCTCATGGTCAGCAACGTCCTCGGTGAGGGCGGCTTCACCCAGCTTCTGCAGAAGGAGGACTTCGACTTCCTCTTCGACATCGAAGCGGAGCGGAGCGTCTAGAAGCGGCAAGATGATCAGTTGCCGCGCTTCATGCCACGTGCATAATCGCAGCGCCTCACACATGCCCCTGTAGCTCAATGGTTAGAGCAGGGAACTCATAATGCAAAAATAGCTTTTTGCTCTGAATTGCGGGGTGTTGCAGACGGTTGCAAACCATTGGTTAGTAGCAAACTGGAATTGCACGGCGTTGCATCGATTTGCAGCGAATGGCGGCATTTTCGACCGCAAGTGTATAACGGTCGAACTAACGTTAGGGCAGGAGATTTTACGTCCCCTGACCTGGGAGGTGCGCCATGAAAGAGCGTGCTTATACACTTTATACATCTGGGCGCAGCGGGAGCAAGAGGCGTCACCTGAATGAAGGCAAGAGCGGAATGGCGGCAGCGGATGGGCAGACTTGTCAGCCCGCCGCGACGCCATCCGCTCGCCCTTCGACTGAGGCGACGGGCTTGTCTAAGAGCCAAAATAGAACACACGGAGGTCCGTGCATTCCAGAACGTCGCCGAATCACGGTGTATCATGGTGCCGGTCTTCTGGAGTTGGAATCACGTCCACGCGGCGATGCTGCAAATTGCAGCCAGGAACGGCGAAGGCCACGCGGTAAAATTCATTCGTGGAGTGCAAAGAGCCGGATGCGCTGTCGCAAGCTTCTTCAATCACTGGAACGCAAGGCGCTGACGAATTCATGGTTCCTGACAACTACTTACCCTTCCGTGTTTCCTGCGCCGGATGATCAGGCTGTTTACAAGGGACATCTTCACCGGCTCGCACAGGAAATTCGTCGGCGACATCCTGAAGTTTCAGGTGTCTGGAAGTTGGAATTCCAGAAGCGCGAGGCGGCTCATTTCCACTTCCTTATGATCGGTTGCACTGAGGACATTCACAGCTTCCGCAATTGGATTGCTGAGACCTGGGCACGCATCGTCAACAGTGGTGACCCAAATCACGTCAATGCCGGCACGGGTGTTGATCGCATTCGCACTTATGGCGGCGTGATGACGTATGTGACTTCCTACATCAGCAAGGACGATCAGACTCTGCCGGGAAACTTCACGGGGCGCTACTGGGGTATCATTAACCGCAAACATCTGCCCGTGGTCGAAGCCACGGAATATGAAGTCTCGGATGCGGCGGCGGTGCGAATCAATCGTTGGCGGCGAACTCTCAGCAGAAAGCATCAGGAGCAAAGCCGTTGGAAAAAGTGGGAAGCCGTGCGGAAAAAAATACCTGGAAATTATCTATGGATCACCCGGACAGAATTCGAGCACGCTTGGTCCCAGCGAACGAGTAAGCCACACCCGCATTTCTTTGATGTGTTCATGGCGAAAGGATCGTTCGCGTTAGCATGGACTGCATTGCTGCCGGAGATGTCGAACGGCTCAAAACTTCGACCACCTCGCCGCGTGAGACAGTGGAATAACAGCGGGGGAACGCTTCTGTGCAACGCGTCAGTCTTTTGGTCTGCGGTGGAACGTGGGATCGAGCGCGGAATCATCATCTAACAAGGACCAAACCCACTTCACATGGAAAGAGAGCCATCAGCAACGCCCCCTAATGACAGCGGAGCGCTAGGGGGTGATGATGATGGCGTCGCTTTCGCCAGCGCTTACGAATTGCGCCCGTCGGGTGAACAAAACCAATGCCAGCACGGAAGGCTGATGCATGAAGCGCACGGCACGGGAGAGAGAATGCATCAGCCTTTGGTGCTGCACTGTTGTGTGGTGGCGGGGGAGCAAGCTGGCCTGACGGCTGGAAGCGTGGCGAGTGATGCAGGCGGGGAAGAGGTGCGAAATCACCGTCCAAAGCTCCGGCCTTCAGGTGAGATGGCTCGCGGGTGTGAGCGGAGCACGGGGCGTTACGGGGTGTCCCCGTTGGAATGGGTAGTGCCGCACGCAGTAGGCGCGAGGGAAAGGCATTTCCCACCAAGCAAACAGACAGTCATTGACAGGTGTTCGCAAATTTGGTAACAATCACAAGGAAGGAAAAGCTGTGCCACAAACCAAAGTCGTTTTTTATCAGGAGAAGGATGGAAGCATTCCCGTGCTGGAATGGCTGGATGGTATTCCCACCAAAGCGCAGTTGAAATGCCTCGCCAAGATCGAACGACTCAAACAGGAAGGACATGAATTACGCCGACCCGAAGCCGATTTGCTGAGAGACAAGATTTATGAACTGAGATCAAGCCTGCAAGGCGTGCATTATCGCATTCTGTATTTCTTCCATGGGAACGTCGCAGCGGTCGTATCGCACGGCATCGTGAAGGAACATCGAGTACCCCCTGTTGAAATCGCACGAGCCATCGAACGCCGGAAGAATTTTGAGACAAACCCCAAAGCACACACATTTGAGGAGGGATGAACATGACCAAAACAAAAACCAAAACAACCAACGACGCTGTTGAAATTCTGCATCGCCGTCTTGTGGCCGGAAAGCCTGACAGAATGGCCGAATTGGAGCAGATTCGCGCTGACGACGCCGTCGCACGCAAAATCTATGACCTTCGCACTCAAGCGGGTCTTTCTCAGCGAGCCTTTGCCAAGCTCGTGGGAACCACTGCTTCCGTTATCTGCCGTTTGGAAGACGCTGATTACGAGGGGCATTCGCTGGCGATGCTCAACCGCATAGCCGCAGCTCTTCATCGACGCGTCGAAATCCGTTTCGTGCCATTGCGGAATGCCAAACCTGTTGGCGTGCGCACCTCGCGATCAGCGGCTTGAAATCTTGCAAGCACGGAAGGCCCATGCATGGAGAGCACGGAACGGGAAAGGAATGCATGGGCTTTTGGTGCTGCACTGACATGTGGTTGCAGGGGAGCAAGCTGGCCTGATGGTTGGAAGCGTGGCGAGTGATGGAGGGGGGGGAGGCGGGCGGAATCACCGTCCTAAGCTCCGGCCATCAGGTGGGCTTGCTCGCGGCGGTGAGCGGAGCACGGGGTGTTACGGGGTGCCCCCGTTAGAATGGGTAGTGCCCCACGCAGTAGGCACGAGGGAAAGACTTTTCCCTTCGATAACGAGCATTCTCGATAGTATAAGGTCGATCAAAACTGCTCTGAGGCAATCCATGCACATACGGATCAAGTTCTTGCCTTTGGATTCAACCCTCGCTTTGATCTGTTGATTAACGAATACACGCTTGGCAAAGCGACTCTGCCATGCCAAACGCCCGGCCTTCATGTCTCTTCACCCCGATTTCCCCACCTCACCCTACGCGCCGCTGATACCGGCACAGCGTTGGTTCCCGGCGGATGAAGCCCTTCGTGCCTCTTCGTATGACAAACTGCTTCCTCCGCTCGTTGATAAGGTGCGACGGGAAGTCTTTGCATGGCGCAACAAGGGTTACCCCGGCGCTTCTCCGACATCCGTTGCTTTGCTGCGCTGGTGGTTTGAGACGGATCACTTGTTGGAAAATGCAGACGGTTCGCTTTCGCCATTCCAGTATTATTTCGCCCAACGCGAAGCGGTGGAGACGGTGATCTGGCTGTATGACGTAAAGCGCGCCCGCGACAAATTCGATCTGATGCGCTTCGATGCTTCCGGTGCTGTCTCAACAGGTATGTTCTCGGAGGACTGGCCTCGCTATGTGTTGAAGATGGCGACGGGTGCAGGGAAAACCAAAGTTCTCTCGTTGCTTATCGCCTGGAGCTTCTTCCATAAGCTCTACGAGCCCACCTCGGAGCTTTCGCGGAACTTCCTTGTCATCGCGCCGAACATCATTGTTCTCGACCGCCTTCGTGCTGACTTCGATGGATTGAAAATCTTCTTCAATGATCCCGTGCTACCTGACAACGGGCACGAGGGCCAGAACTGGCGGGATGACTTCCAGCTCACGCTCCACATTCAAGACGATGTCCGCGTCATTCGGGACACGGGAAACATCTTCCTCACAAACATCCATCGCGTTTTCCTGGGTGATGTCATCGAGCCAACTTTGGAAGATGATAATTTGAGTGATTACTTCCTGTCCGATGCCTTCGGCGCAAAACCGACGGGCAAGACCACCGACAGTAAAACTGACCTCGGCGAAATCGTGCGTGAGATTGAAGAACTGGCAGTCTTCAATGATGAGGCGCATCACATCCACAATCCCAAGATGGCATGGTTCAAGTCTATTCAGGACATCCACCACAAGATGCTCCAAAAGGACTGCCGACTCACCTTGCAGGTCGATGTGACCGCCACGCCACGTCATGACAGTGGCGCGATCTTTGTTCAGACGGTGTCCGACTATCCGCTGGTCGAGGCCATCCATCAGAACGTAGTGAAGCATCCCGTGCTACCCGATGCCGCCAGCAGGGCGAAGCTCCATGACCGAAAGAGCGCCATTTTCTCAGAGAAGTACGCCGATTATCTTGCCTTAGGCGTGGAGGAATGGCGCAAGAGCTACGCCGAGCATGAGCCTCTGGGAAAAAAGGCCGTGCTCTTCGTCATGGTGGATGACACCAAGAACTGCGATGAAGTCGGAGAGCATCTGCAAAAGATCTGTCCTGAATTGCAAGGGGCGGTGCTCGTCATTCACACCAAGGACAACGGCGACATTTCCGAATCCGCTTCAGGTAAGAAAAGAGAGGAACTCGAACTGCTCCGCAAACAGTCCAATGAGATCGACTCGTGGAAGTCGCCGTTCAAAGCCATCGTCTCGGTGCTCATGCTCAAAGAAGGTTGGGATGTGCGGAACGTCACAGTTATCTGCGGCCTGCGTGCCTATGCAGCGAAATCAAACATCCTGCCTGAGCAGACGTTGGGACGCGGCCTGCGTCGCATGTATTTTGGCAGCGATCAGCAGGAGACTGTTTCAGTGATGGGCACCCCAGCCTTCATGGAATTCGTTGAGTCCATCCAGACTGAGGGTGTCAGCTTCGAGCACGTGCCGATGGGCGATGGAGCAAAGCGCAAGGATCCCATCATCGTTGAAGTCGATGCCGAGAATAAGGACAAGAACCTCGAAGCGCTGGACATCCCGCTGCCCAAACTGAGCCGACGTTTCCAACGGGAGTTCAAAGAACTTGGTTTGCTTGACCCTTCCGCCTTTGGAAACAAGCGTATTCCCTTGAAGGCATTCACGCCAGAGGAAACTCGCGAGATCGTGTTCAAGACCATGCTGGACGCGGAGATTCACCATACCATCCATCTGGATGGTTCCGGCCCCTCCGACTATCGGTCCGTGGTCGCATTCTTTGCCCGGCAGTTGCTCAAGGACCTGCGCCTTGTCGGCGGGTATGACCTGCTTTACCCGAAAGTCCGTGACTTCATGCGCGGCCATCTCTTTGAGGGCGCTCCAGTCGATCTCGAAGATGCCGTGGTGCTACGCAACCTGTCCGAGTCTGATGCGGGCAAAGTGCTCTACGACTCATTCAAGGTCTCGATCAATGCCCTGACCATTTCCGACAGCGGCACCACCCGCATCGAAGATTACATCCGGCTGAGTCAGACTCGCCCCTTCCGCACCGAGCATCGTCCTTTCCTCGCAGCAAAGAAGTGCATCTTCACCAAGACCGTCGGCGAGGCCAATTCCGGTGGCTTTGAGCTTTCGTTTGCCGCCTTTCTTGAAGCCGCCTCGGATGTTCAGGCCTTTGCCAAGAACTACTTCGCCGTGGGCTTCAAGCTCGACTACGTGAAGGCAGATGGCGACCTCTCCAACTACATTCCCGACTTCATCGTACGCGATACACAGGGCGTCATCTGGATCATCGAAACGAAGGGCCGCAAAGAACTCGACCTCCCTCAGAAGATGGCCCGTCTGAAACAATGGTGTGCTGATGCCACCGCCGCTGAAGAGAACGGTCAACGCTATGACTTCGTCTTCGTGGATCAGGACAGCTTCGAGAAGCATGTCCCGAAGGCGTTGCAGGAGCTGGTGCTGAGCTTTAATGATTTCAAACAGTCATGAGCACCGCCCCGACACAATCCTATCTTGACGGACTGGTGGCCGAGCTTCGTAAGCTGCCAACGGAAACAGGGTGGCTCGAGTTCAAGCAGAACAACAGCAATCCTGAGGACATCGGCGAATACATTTCAGCCCTCGGCAACATGGCCGCCCTTCAGGGCAAGGCCGCCGGTTATGTCGTCTGGGGAGTTGAAGATGTTACACACAAAGTGGTGGGCACGAGCTTTTCACCAGCCAGCGTCAAAAAGGGTAACGAGGACCTTCTGAGCTGGTTGACGCGGATGATTTCACCGAAGCTGCACTTCCAGTTTCATGAACTGATTCATGAAGGCCACAACATCGTTGTGCTTGAGGTGCCCCGCGCTCCAGGCCGTCCCATTCAGTTCCAGGGAATCGAGTTCGTCCGCGTAGGCTCATACCTTCAAAAACTCAAAGACCACCCGCAGATTGAGCAAGCACTCTGGCGGGTTTTTGACACCACTCCCTTTGAAGAAACGGTGGTGATGGAACATGCCAACGCTGGCACGGTCTTGTCATTGCTGGACTATCCGGCCTACTTCGAACTGCTTTCCCTGCCGTTGCCTGCGGATCGAGAAAAAATTCTGGAGCGTCTCGAAGCGGACCGCATGATCAACGCAGACGGCGCTGGAAACTGGAACATCACGGCGCTGGGCGGCATTCTCTTCGCCAAGAACCTCGACTCATTCAAGTCGCTCGCCCTCAAAGCGGTCCGTGTGATCATTTATGAGGGAAAGAACCGCCTGAAAACGGTGCGTGAACAAACAGGCAAGAAAGGCTATGCCTCCGGCTTCACGGGACTGATTGAGTTCATCAACACGCTGGTGCCGCGCAACGAGGTCATTGGCAAGGCCCTTCGCAAAGAGGTTCCCATGTACCCAGAGCTGGCCATTCGTGAGCTGGCGGCCAATGCCTTGATCCACCAGGATTTCTCGGTCACGGGGGCGGGTCCCATGATCGAGATTTTTGCGGACCGCATGGAAGTGACCAATCCCGGCCTGCCACTGGTCACCACCGAACGCTTCCTCGACACGCCGCCGCGCTCGCGGAACGAACTGCTGGCCTCGTTCATGCGACGTGTTGGCGTGTGTGAAGAACGCGGCAGTGGCGTGGACAAGGTGGTGTCTCAAACTGAGTTCTACCAGCTTCCCGCACCGCTCATCGAAACCGCCGTGGACTCCACCCGCGTCGTCCTGTTTTCGCACCGCCCACTGCGGGAGATGGACCGCGCTGACCGCACCCGCGCTTGTTATCTCCATGCCTGCCTGCGTTTTGTGGAACGCAACCCCATGACGAACTCCAGCCTGAGGGAGCGCCTAGGCATTTCCGAACCCAATAAGTCCATGGCTTCCCGCATCATCGCCGATGCAGTCAAAGATGGCAGAATCAAGCCGGAGGACGAATCCCAAGGGAAGAAGTACGCCAAATACGTGCCCTTTTGGGCCTGACGGCCCCTCCCATCTTAATTGACGGTTAATTGACTGAGACCTGCCATTCCCCCACCAAACCGCCCTGGAACCCTTGATTTTCCAACAAACCGGCCTCCCAATCTTAATTGACGGTTAATTGACTGGAAGCCGATTAGCCGCTTTGCCCCTTCGTCATTCTCCCCCTCATGGCCCGCCCCACCGCCGAACACTACGACCTCACCGACGCCGAGAAGCGCGACCTCATCAAGCTCATCGAGCAGGGCCGTCCGCTCCCGGAGAAATACCGCTTCCTCCTCTTCGCCGACAAACGCGAGGTCGAACTCGTCTGGAACGGCAAGTCCCGCGAAGTCTGCACCGCCATCCTCCCCTTCCAGACCCTCGAACACATCGACGAGCCCCGGAAGGAAAAGCGCGACGACGAGGAACTCGGCCTCGACACCGGCGGGCGGCAGGTGAAGGGCTGGACCAACAAACTCATCTGGGGCGACAACAAACTCATCCTCTCCTCCCTGAAAAGCGGTGCCCTGCGCCGCCAGATCGAGGACGCTGGCGGCCTCAAGCTCATCTACATCGACCCGCCCTTCGACGTGGGCGCGGACTTCAGCATGGACATCGAGATCGGAGGCGAGACTTTTCATAAAGAACCGAACCTCCTCGAACAAATCGCCTACCGCGACACCTGGGGCCGCGGCGCAGATTCCTTCATCGCCATGATTTACGAGCGGCTGATCCTGATGCGCGATTTGATGCACCCGGAGGGGAGCGTCTATGTGCATTGTGACCCACGAATGAACTCTCTCATCCGCGTCTGTATGGATGAAGTGTTTGGTTCTAACCGCCATTTGAATGAAATCGTCTGGAAGCGCACAAGCGCGAGGAGTGACGCGGTCTTCTGGGGTCCGATCCATGATTCGATCCTGTTCTACTCGCGTGGTGAGCGCTATGTCTGGAACAAAGTTTTCCAAGAATACGACGAGAAATACTTGGAGTCGAAATACACGAATAATGACAAACGGGGCACATATCGAACTGACAATCTAACGGCATCAGGACTGCGTGGTGGCGATTCTGGAAAGCCTTGGAGGAACTTTGATCCCGGAAAACTTGGCGGGCATTGGAAAGTCAACCGCGAGGCTGTTGAGTCACTTGTTGGCAAAGAACAGGCGGCGAAAATGACGACTCAAGAGAAGCTGGATTTGCTTGATGCAAATGGCTTCATCTACTGGCCGACGAAGGAAGATGGGCGGCCTCAGTTCAAGAAATACCTTGGTGAAGGTGTGGCTATTCAGGACATGATTACCGACTTGCCACCAGTTAACTCTCAAGCAGAGGAGCGCGTTGATTATCCAACTCAGAAGCCCGAGGCCTTGGTGGAACGCATCCTCAAAGCCAGCAGCAACGAAGGCGATTTGGTGGCGGACTTCTTCTGCGGCAGCGGCACGACTGCCGCCGTGGCCGAAAAGCTCGGGCGCAAATGGATCGCCACCGACCTCGGCAAGTTCGGTATCCACACCACGCGCAAGCGGCTCATCCAGGTGCAGCGGGAGTTGAAGACGAATGGCAAGCCTTTCCGCGCCTTTGAGGTGCTGAATCTGGGCCGTTACGAACGCCAGGCCTACCTGAACATCGGCGAACGTTTGACCGGTAAGAAGAAGGAACAGGCGATGGCGAAGAAAGAACAGGAGTTCCGCGATTTGATCCTGAAAGCCTACCGAGCCGAGGCCCTGCCTGACCGTTCCTTCTTCCACGGCAAGAACGGCGGGCGGCTCGTGGTCGTCGGCCCCATCAACCTGCCCGTGGGCCGCTTGTTTGTGGAGGAAGTCATCACCGAATGCCGCAAGCGCGGAGCCTCCCGCGTGGACATTCTGGCCTTTGAGTTTGAAATGGGCCTCTTCCCCGCCGTGCTGGAGGAGGCGAAGCAGAAGGGTATTGATGTCGCCCCAAAAACCATCCCACCGGAAGTCTTCGACAAACGCGCCGTGGAGAAGGGACAAGTGCGCTTCGCCGACATCGCCTACGTGGAGGCCACGCCGCGCTACGACAAGAAGAACGCGCTGACGCTCGCCATCGAGCTGAACGATTTCTCAGTCCACTACTCCCAAGGCTTGGTGGACAGCATCACCGCCGAAATGAAAGCAGGGAAGAGCGAGGTGGCCTGCGATGCGGGGCAGTTGGTCAAGCTCAGCAAAGACAAGGAAGGCATCGTGAAGCGCGAGGTGCTGACGAAGAAATGGACTGACTGGGTGGATTACTGGGCTGTAGATTTCTACTACGAGAGCCGCAAGGAGATCATCAAGATGGCGAAAACGATGGGGGTGGAAGGCGCGCTGCCTGGCGTCGTGACTGCAGGCGAAGAACTGCTGGAATTTGAAGAACGCTGGACCGGCGCTTACATCTTCGAGAACGAGTGGCAGAGCTTTCGAACGAGACAGAGCCGCGACCTGGAACTCACCACCGCCAAGCACACTTATGCGAAGCCAGGACGCTACACCGTGGCCGTCAAGGTGATCGACATCTTCGGCAACGACACGATGACGCTAGTGCCGGTGAATGTCGGCTGACATTCATCAAGACCTAATGGCTTCATCCAATGAAGCCTAATTCCTCTCAGCCAAGAGTGAAACGGAGTGCATAAGGGGAAACGGAATAAGAGCCGAAGGCCGAGCGTAGCGAGTTATGCCGGATTCCCCGTTGCGCGGAGTTGCACGGAATGGCACCGCGTTGCAAACGGCGATATTTCTTCGGGCCTTCTGCATGATGCTGTTGACGATTCACGCAAACCTTGATTTGTTACGCAACATCAGGCCGCCCATTCCTATTCGCAGCATCTCTCAAAGCAGATCGTAATGACTGCATCTCTCACCGCTGCTTCTCCTCATAGGCCCCACATCAAACACAAAACTGCGGTTCCTCCCACGGAGGCCGCGCTTTAGGACATCTGGGCGAAGGAGAGGCGTTTCCTCTTCGGGGCGAAAGCGTGCAGCGGCAGACCAAACTTGGGGCCGCGCATAGTCGCAGATGTTGGTATCAACCATTGAAAGTGACCAACATGAGTGAACTGATTCAGAATGATAACAAACCCTTCTACACCGTCGCGGAGTTCGCGGCGTTGTTTGGCAAGGAAAGAACGTGGGGCTATCGACAGCTTCTCAAGGGAGTAATTCAAGCCATCACCGGCTATGGTGAGACGATGATTCCCCGCTCGGAATACGACAGGCTCCTGAACGACAAAAAGCGCTACCTGGGGCGCAGGCACACGCGGAGTCCGAAGAAAGGAGGCCAGCCATGATCCTTAACCATTCACGCGGCGAACGACACCTTGCTGGCAGCGGCAAGCGAATGCTCGTTGCGAAGATGGCCGTAGGTTCTCATCGCCAACGCGCCGCCATCCTTGTGCCCAAGCCATTTTGCGACGGTGGGAATATCAACTCCCGACTCGATGCAGACGGTTGCAAAGTAGTGGCGCAAGTCGTGATGCGTAAAACGCTCCATTCCGAGTTCATCGAAAGCTCGGTTCATGGAGTGCTGCGCTTCATTCACCCGAAGCACGGGCGTGCTCGGCGATGTCTTTCCCCTTTCCTTCTGTATGCGGGAAAGAAGTTCCATCATTGCCGGAATCATAGGGACAGTGCGGAACTCGCCGTTCTTAGTCGCCTCCTCGGGGTCGCCGACAACGCGGATCGTCTTGGTTTCAAAGTCGCAGTGCTTCCACTCGACAAAACCCGCCTCTCCGGTTCGCATTCCCGTGTAGGCGAGAAATTCCACGAAGTCGGCGGCGTGTCGCGAAAACCGGCTCGTGCCCCTGCGGATCGTACCGACCCATTCAGCGAATTGCTTGCGACTCGGCAGAATGTCGGAGAGGTCTTTTTTGCTCGGTTTCATCTTCTTCAAATCCGCGGCAGGATTCGATCTTCGCGCCCCTCTCTTGATAGCAATCTCAAACAACCCCCTGAGCAGGCTGAGTGTGCAGTTGAATCGCGATGGGGACATCGTTGCTTTGTTTTTGCCCACCCATCGTTGGCAATCTTCCGCACTCACACTCCGCAATTCCATCGCGAGGAACTCAGGCCAGCGCTTCTCGAACGCTGCGATAATCTGGCGGTAAAACGTGCGCGTCGCTTTCTTCATGACCGGATCATTCTCGATCTGAGCCTTGCGCACATTGATCGCTTCTCCGCCTGTGATTCGATTGTTGAGCTGGCCCGTTTGACTGGCTTCCTTGGCATTCTGCGCGTCCTTGAGCAGTTCTTCGAGTTCCACCTTGGCGACACTGAGCGTGCTCGTTTTGAGAGTCCTCCACGTCTTCTTGCCGCCGATAGAAAGCCGTGCATAATAAATGCCGGACGGACGTCTATAGAGATGAGTCCACTTTGTGGGATTCCAAGTCTTGGTGCCTTTGATCATGGCCTTCGGGATGCGATTTCCCCCAAGGGTATAACAGTAATGTATAAAAGGCAATTGCCCAACTTATACCCATGCTGTAACCGGCTGATTGTCAGTCAATTAGCCCCTGTAGCTCAATGGTTAGAGCAGGGAACTCATAATTCCTTGGTTATCGGTTCGAGTCCGGTCGGGGGTACTTTTTTGAATTGGCGTGGCGCACCCGGCAGGGATCGAACCCGGCAAGGCTTGCTGTAAAATCAAGGGTTCCAGCGCCATGACACACGCGCAGGCACACGAAATGGCAGAAATTCTTACCCTTTGGGGCACTCTACCCGATGCCATTCGCACCAGCATCTTGACGATCATCCGAGCACAAGCACAAAACATGCCATTGCATATTGTTTCATAGTTGGCACGATAATTGCTATCCGTTAACCTCACTCCTAGCAAAGCAATTCCCTTAGTCATTGCGATATGTGTTCAAGTGAGTATATTGCTAAATGACGAGAAGCCATAATCAGAAACCGGGGGTCTTATGCGTTGGCGGATCGTCACCGGCTCCAGTCTGGGAGGTTTACCCTTTCAGTCTGGAGCTTCTTTGTTCGGCTGATTCGTTCCATTGGAAACGGGCACGCATCCGCATGAAAGCTGGTTATACACCCTTGAAGCAAGTAGCTGACGCAATGGAGGAGCATGAGCAGTGGAACGCGCGTAGCGAAGAAGAAAGGGCCAAAGATGCCAAGCTGATTGCGGATGCGATGCACGCCACCGAACAAGACAGAATCCTCTTGGGAATGTGACCCCCGCGAGGGTTTCCCCTCGTTGTAGTGTCAACTCTACGCGGGAAAACTGTCTTTATACCCCAAGCAGACAAGGTCGTTTGGGCGATGCGCTGAGGGCCGCGTAGCGGCCCGACCGCGAGACAAAACGCCCTCTTAATCTTGTATCTCTTCCAACATTTATTTGCGCCACGAAACAATGCGGGACTCCATTTCTGGCGGTGCGTCTTGCGAGTGTTCCAACGCCTCCTTCGCATGCTGGTAGTGTTGACACTACAAAGCGAGGTGAAACCTCCTCCTGACCGCTTGGAGGCATGAGGGGCGAAAGGTCAAGGCGGGGCCTCGTCTGTTTTTTCGGTGTGGGGGGATTTACTGGGGGCCGTAAAAACTGACGGGGTGACTTGACGTTTCAGCGCAGCGGCCCCGTTGCCGCACGAAGGCTCTGGCGCGTCCTTCGTCAGAGTGTAGATTTCTCGCTGGCTCGCTGAATGTTCTCGAAGGCCCTCCGGGCTTACCAACTCATTTCAATCATGCACATACAAGTATTTCTCCCGCAACGTCGCGTCGGTGATTCCGTCAAAATGGGCCGCCTCTATCGTGGCCGCTACCGTCTCGAAGGAGACTCAAAACCAACTGAGATTGCACTTGGCGTAACCGATGAAGCACAAGCCAGACGCAAGCTGGAAGCCATCGTTACAGAGCAACAACAAGAGCGGGACGGCCTCATAGCGCCAAAGCTGCAACGCGAGACGGTGAACAAAGACGTTCCAGCCATCATTGAAGACTTCATACGAAGCAGAGAAGGACTTGGCAGAGACGAGAAATACCTGGCTGGCATCGAACAGCAATTGCTGCGCCTCGCACGCGAAGCAGGATGGAAGCGAGCACAAGACATCACGCTTGATGCATTCGAGAAATGGCGCTCCGCTCATCAATCACTGAGCCCAAAGACGCTTAACGAATACCTTACGACAGCGAACACGTTTCTTAACTGGATGGTGAAGACGCAGCGCATTCTCACCAATCCATTGCAACACGCTGACAGAGTGGGAACGGGCAATTACGAAAAGCGCACCCGCCGCGCCGTGACACTCGAACAACTGCAAAAGCTGTTCTCTGTTTCAGGAGAGCGGGCCATAATTTACATCGTCGCCGCCTTCACCGGCCTGCGTCGTGGTGAACTTGAAAAGCTGCAATGGAAGGACGTGCTTCTTGATGGTGACAAGCCTTGCATTCATGCACGCGCCACCACTACTAAGAACGGGCAACAAGCATCACTGCCATTGCATCCCATAGCTGCGGAAGCATTACGCGCTGAGAAACAGCCGAAGCCGCACACGAGCGGAACAACGCCAGTATTCAGGAGGCTGCCTGATATTGATCGCTACAAGCGCGACCTTGCTCTTGCTGGCATTCCATACACAGACGAGCGCGGCCATATCTTCGACTTCCATGCCCTCCGCAAAACCTTCGGAACACTGCTCGCCGCAAGCGGAGTCCACCCCCGCGAGGCAATGGAACTTATGCGGCACAGTGACCTGAAATTAACCACGAAAATTTACACAGACGCGGGTCATTTGCCGCTTCGGGAAAGTGTTCTGCGGATCGCCGGGGCCGATGTAGAGTCAACACTACAAGGGTCAGCAGACACACGTATAGACACACGAAATGGCCTCAAAACACACGTAAAACGTGTGTCTGACGCCCAAGCCGAAAAAACGCAACTCTCATACGAAGACCTAAGAGGCATGGACCCCGAGAGGTATGAAGCCTTTGATTCTCAAGGGAATATAGCAGATTACGCGCTTCGATGGCTGGGCGGTGGCGATAAGATTATTACCGATGAAAAAGCGCACCCGGCAGGGATCGAACCTGCGACCGGCCGATTAGAAATCGGCTGCTCTATCCACTGAGCTACGGGTGCCCGAGGGCAACGAAGCGAATAATAGTGTCGCCTGCGGCTTGAGCAAGGGCGCACTCACTCGGGATGCAGGCCAAAGATTTGCAGGACCACGCGGAACATGTCGCCCATTTTGGTGCGGTATGGGCGGGCGGGATAGAGGATTGCCCAGTCACGCTGCTGGCCGATGGCGGCGAGGCTTTTTGAGGGGTGAATCAAGACAGCGAAACCGGCATATTCGAGCAGCGGGAGATCTGCGGCGCTGTCGGAGTAGCTCCAGCAGACGGAGCGCTCTTTCTCACTCATTTCGGCCACACCGGGGACGACCTGCTCCATGGCTGCGATTTTAGCCTCATGCTTGTTATTGCCAGTGATGAGCCGTGGCATGCCGGGAAATGTCGCGCCGATCTCGAACTGCGTGGCGATGCAATAGTCGAAGCCCAGCGCGTGCGCGATGGCATGTGCGTAGAAGTCAGGACTGGCGGTGTTCAGCACCAACACGCGATGCTGGTGCTTGTGACGCAGGATTTCAGCACGCAGATCGGGATAAGCCCATTTCGGCACACAGACCTCGGCAAACTCATGCGCATACTTGGCCAGCCGCTCACGTGGCATGCCGCGCAGGTAGCTCAAAAAAGCGCGTTTGGCCGTGGCGGTACTGGCGAGGCCGCAGACACGCGCCAAGGCCACAGGAACGAACAAGCCATGCAAAAATACCCGCCATGGCTCGCGTTTGAGCACGAAATTGCAAAACAACGCCTGCGTGTCGAAAGGCAGCAGGGTGTGATCGAGGTCAAAGAAGGCGAACGAGCGGGCGGGCATGCGCGACGGAGACTAGCGCTGCGTTTCCTTCTGGCAAAACATTCCCAGCCTTGACGGATGAGATGCCGGACGGCACTGTGCGCGCCCCTTCCCCCTAAGTTCCCCATGGCTCAAGAAACCACTCTCATCCTGCTCAAACCCGACTGCGTCGCACGCGGCATCAATGGCGAAGTCCTCAAACGTCTCGAAGACGAAGGCTTCCGCATCCGTGGCTGCAAGATGATCCAGCTCACCGATGCACTGCTCAAGGAGCACTATGCCCACATCGCCGACAAACCTTTCTTCCCCGACGTGGCCGGTTTCATGAAGAGCAAGCCGGTGATCGCCGTCGCCATTGCTGGTGAAAACATCATTTCCCATGTCCGCGACCTGCTCGGCCCGACCGACTCTAAAGTGGCTCCCAAAGGAACCATTCGTGGCGACTTCGGCAGCGACAAGATGACCAACGTCGTTCATGCCTCCGATTCCCCCGAAGCAGCCGCAGTCGAGTTGAAACGCTTCTTCAAGGACGGCGAGATTTTCAGCTATTGAGGCCAGCGATATCGCCGCTACAGTCCTTCCCACGCCGATGTGGTGAAATGGTAAACACAGCAGACTTAAAATCTGCTGGGATAACATCCCTTGCCGGTTCGAGTCCGGCCATCGGCACTTTGACGCATAGTGGAATCCATTATGCATGAATTGCGGTGGTTCATGACGCTACGAACCGTAGCGGACCACAATATCGGAACAGTCAGGCGAGAGCATCATAGCGGCGTCACTCCAAACGACAACGCGCCTTATGAACACACTCCACACGCCTACCACCACCGCACGCCAACGCTTCATTCTGAACCTCGCTGAGAGCGAGTTGTTTCAACACTATCAAAAAGCGTTCCACACCCTCACCAGCCTGCCCCTGAATCTAGCGGCCGTGAATGATGACGAGCATATCGAAAACATCGAGACCAGCAAAGGCGTGGCAGGCGTGGTCGAAACGAAAGTTCCCGTCCGTGTTGGCAAAAATACCATCGCCGTCATGCTCACAGGTGGTGTTCGCCTTCAGCCAGCCAATGCTGAAAACTTTGCCCCAGTCGCCAAGGCTCTTCTGGATGATGACCGCACCGCTGCCGAAATCCGCAGTGCCAAAGTGCAGTTTGAGCATGTGCCAGTGATGCAGCCAGAGCGCTATGAGGCAGCGATCGCCATCTTGCAGTCTTTTGCCATCCAACTGGGTGACAGTGCGCATCGCCTCCTGTTTGCCAATGCCACGCATGAACCTGAAGCGGTGCGTAATGCGAAGATGTTCATCCATCAGCACCTCGCTGAGCCGATGTCCCTCGAAGCCGTCGCCAAAGCGGTCAATGTGAGTCCCTTCCACTTCTGCAAACTCTTCAAGCGCGCCACTGGCCTGACATTCACCGATTTCGTGAACCGTGCGCGTGTCGAAAAAGCCAAGCGCATGCTCATGAAGCCTGCCGCTCGCATCACCGAGGTGGCCTACGATGTCGGCTTCCAAAGTCTCTCCCATTTCAACCGTAGCTTCCGCCGTATCGCAGACGAATCCCCCACGGAATTCCGCGGCCGCATGAAGAACGGTTCACCCCTGCCCCTAGCCGCCTAAGAAGCCGCAGACACAACCAGCTTGTCGCCATGCGCATCGCTACGCGATGTTTCGACGACACGGCCCCGAAGAGCAAACCCGAGCGCGTTGGGTGCCCCTCTTCGGGGTTTTTGTGTCCGGACGACACGCGGATGGACTTGACCCGCCTATGGACTCTGCGCACACTCGCGCTCCTTTCTCACTCCAACCTACACACCTCAGCACAGCAATTTTATGAGCCGAAAAATTCGTTATGGCATGATCGGCGGCGGACGTGGCGCTTTCATCGGCGGCGTTCATCGCATCGCAGCGGCAATCGATCAGCAGACGGAACTCGTCTGTGGCGCATTCTCCTCCAATCCGGAAAAATCCAAGGTCAGTGGCGCTGATTTCTTCCTTCCCGCCGAGCGCTGCTACGGGAATTTCGAGGAAATGATCCGCACTGAAGCTGCCCTGCCTGCGGACAAGCGCATGGACTTCGTTTCCATCGTCACACCAAACCACATGCATTTCCCGGCAGCCAAGGCGGCGCTCGAAGCTGGATTTCACGTGCTCTCAGACAAGCCAGCGACCTTCAATCTCGCGCAGGCGAAGGAACTGGCGGGAATCGTTAAGGCGTCCGGCAAGCTCTACGGCGTCACTTACAATTACACCGGCTATCCGATGATCCGTCAGGCCCGCCAGATGATCGAGCAGGGTAAGCTGGGCAACATACGCAAAGTCGTCGTCGAGTATCCGCAGGGCTGGCTGGCTACGATGCTGGAAAACACCGGCCAAAAGCAGGCCTCCTGGCGCGTCGATCCCGCGATCTGCGGAGCCGCTGGCTGCATGGGCGATATCGGCACCCACGCCATCAACCTCGCAGAATTCGTCACCGGCTTGCACATCAAGGAACTCGCTGCGGACCTCACGATCTTCCTCGGCAAAGAAGGCCGCCGTCTTGAAGACGATGGCAACGTGCTACTGCGATTCACCAATGGTGCGAAAGGCGTGCTGCACTCCAGCCAAATCAGCGTCGGCTGCGAAAACAATCTCACCCTCCGCGTCTATGGCGAGTTGGGCGGCATCGAATGGAGTCAGCTTGATCCAAACACCATGGTGGTCACGTCACTCGATCAGCCGAAGCAAATTTATCGCACCAGCATGGGCTACATGGGCACCGCCGCTGCTGCTGCCACGCGCACACCCGCAGGCCATCCTGAAGGTTACCTGGAAGGCTTCGCAAACATCTACCGCAACTTCGTGAACCACATCCGTGCCGTCGAAGCTGGCACCGCGCCAAACCCACTCGATATGGACTACCCTACGATCGAGGAAGGCGTCGCCGGCATGGCCTTCATCGAAGCCGTGGTGGCATCATCAGCCAACAACGCCGCTTGGACACCGCTCGACTTCACTCCCTCCGAACGCGCCAAATATGGTGATGCGACACTCAGCAGTGATCGCGGCGGACTGGGCTAGAAATCGCGAATCGACAACGAAGGAGGACTGGCGACATGCCTGTCCTCCTTTTTTCTTGGGTGAATGCGGAGTTGCGAAGCCAACTCACCGGAGAGGCTGTTTGCAGTCGTCCCTACACAAAATCAATCTTCGGACTGAGCGTCGCTTGCCCATCAATGCACGCCGTGGTCAGCAAGGTAACGCTCTGACTCCAACGCAGCGGCACAACCTTGGCCAGCGGCGGTAATGGCTTGGCGATAGACGTGGTCGGCCACGTCGCCAGCAGCGAAAAGGCCCTCTGTCTTGGTCCGTGTGCCTTCGGTTTGCAGGATGTAGCCGTTTTCGTCGGTATCGACGAGGTCACCGAGAAACTTGCCGTTGGGCACATGCCCGATGGCAACGAAGACGCATTTCAATTCCAACTCGTTCTTTTCACCGGTGATGAGGTTTTCCAACATTACCGCGCGCATTTCACCTTTTTCATCGGTGAGGTATTCCGCGACGGTGGAGTTCCAAACGGGTTTGATCTTCGGATTCGCGAGCGTGCGGTCCGCCATGATCTTCGAGGCGCGCAGAGTGTCGCGGCGGTGGATCAAATAGACGGTGCTGGCAAATTTGGTGAGGAAACCGGCCTCTTCACAAGCGCTGTCACCGCCACCGATGACGCATACGGGCACGTTGCGGTAGAAAGCACCATCGCAGGTCGCGCAACTGGTCAAACCGTGGCCGATGAGGGCTTTTTCGTTCGGCAGGCCGAGGTGTTTCGGCGATGCACCAGTGGCGACGATGACGCTGTGTGCCTCATAGACCGTGCCACCTTCGGTTGTTACTTCAAAATGGCCTGCTGGCAACTTTTTCACGCTGCTGACGAGTGAGTACTCGATGCGGGCACCGAATTTCTCCGCCTGCGTCTGCATGTTCATCATCAACTCCGGCCCCATGATGCCATTGGGGAAGCCGGGGAAGTTTTCGACCTCAGTGGTCGTGGTGAGCTGACCACCGGGCATGTTGCCGGAGAGGATCAAGGGTTTGAGGTTGGCGCGACCGGTGTAGATGGCCGCTGTGTAGCCGGCGCAGCCGGTGCCGATGATGATGACGTTTTCCATGAGAAAGTGAGTGAATATGGGCAGAAAGGTCGCGGAAGATGGAAAGGTGGGCAGGCAGCGCAACCATCGCTTTTTGCAGTCTCGTTGTTGGAGTTTGCCGCAGTCCGGTTTATTCCCCTACGATGCCCGACCCCACCACGGACGCCAAAGCCAGCCGCCGCTCCCTTGCGTCGCTGTTTTTCTGCACGGCGATGCCAATGGGCATGTGGGGCGTGCCGCTGGCAAATGTCTTCACCGCCCACGGCCGAGGCCACTTGGTGCCGTGGGTGTTTGCCACGACTTCATTCGCCGCGTTTATCTCGCCGCTATTCGTGGGGGCGCTGGCGGATCAAAAACACTCGCCCGTTTTGCTACTACGCTGGCTCACGGCGCTTACCAGCCTAGCGCTACTGATTACCTGCGGCTCGTTGGCCTGGGGCTGGAGTGATACCGCCGTGCTGGCCTGCGCGCAGGTGCAGGCACTTGTCGCCACCCCGGTGTGGAGCGTGGCTAGCAGTATCGTTTTTTCACAATTGCACGATGCAAAGCAGCAATTCGGCCCTCTGCGGGCCTGGGCGACGACGGGATGGATGGTTGGTTGTTGGATTGTGAGCTTTGTGCTGCGAGCTGATGCCTCGCTTGTTGCTGGTGTTACTGCCGCTGGCTTGTGGCTCGTGGTGATGACGCTGACGTGGCGGCTGCCGATGATTCCGCCGGGTGAAGTGCTGCAGCATCGCACTTGGAAGCAAATTCTCGGTCTCGATGCGCTCGAACTCCTCAGGAATCGCGATCATCGAGTCGTGTTCATCACAGCGGCACTCTACTGCATCCCACTCGCCGCTTTTTATCCCTACACCTCACGCCATCTGCATGATCTCGGCGTAAAAAACATCTCCGCCGTGCTTTCGCTCGGGCAAACGACGGAAATTCTCGTCATGCTGCTGCTGGCGGGGGTTTTGGCTCGTGTGCGCTTGAAATGGGTCTTCCTATCCGGTATCGCGATCTGCGTCGTGCGTTATTCGTTCAATGCGTTCGGCACACTGCCTTGGCTCATGGCCGGCACATTGCTGCACGGCTTCGCGTTCACGCTCTATTTCATCACCACGCAGATTTACCTCGAAGAACGCATCGATCCGAAATGGCGGGTGCGTGCGCAGGCCTTGCTGGCGCTGCTCATGAGTGGCCTTGGGAACCTGCTCGGCTATCTTGGCGGCGGCTGGTGGTATGCGGCCTGCACCCAAAACACCATCACCAACTGGCCCCGCTTCTGGTGGGGCGAGACGGCGCTCACCGCCGTGGTGTGCGTCTTCTTTGCTCTGGCCTATCGAGGCCGCGCACACAGTCAGACATGATGATCAAGCCAGTCCCGCGCGCACGAGTAGCGCCATCGCATCGGGATCGCGGCCCATGAAGTCTTGGAAGAGTTTCGCTGGGTCTTCGGAGTTGCCTTTGCTCAGGATGAGATCGCGGAACTCGCGGCCGACGGCGGGATTGAGCACGCCTTCCTTTTGGAAGCGTGTGAATGCATCGGCATCGAGCACTTCAGCCCACTTGTAGCTGTAATAGCCAGCGGCGTAACCAACAGGGCTGCTGAACAGATGGCCGAAGCGGCGAGCCATGGTCGGTTGCTCGGTCTTGAGCGGCATAAGGTAGCCATCAAGGATGGTGCGCGCCAGTTGATCAAGATCGACACCTACATCGGTGGCGTGTTGCATGTGCAATTCGAGGTCGAGCTTTGCAAAGGCGAGCTGGCGCATGATGTCGCTGGCGCTGCGGTAGTTTTTCGCTGCGAGCATTTTCTTGAAGAGCCGTGCAGGGATCGCATCACCCGTTTCATGATGACGGGCAAAAAGATCAAGGCTCTCACGCTCCCAGCAGAAGTTTTCTAGAAGTTGCGAAGGCAGCTCGACGAAATCCCAGTAAACACTGACACCATTGAGTGCGGGAATTTCAACATTGCCGCAGAGTTGGTGCAGCAGGTGGCCAAACTCATGGAAGACAGTGCAAACTTCATCATGTGTAAGCAGCGCAGGCTTGCCATCGACCGGTGGCGTCATATTGCCACAGATGAGGCCGAGATGCAGGCGGCGGTCACGCTCACCGCTGGGTGGAACGCCCATTTTGAGATAGTTCATCCACGCACCGCCACGTTTTGAGTCACGTGGATGCCAGTCGGTATAGAAGGAGCCAATGTGGAGGTCCTTCTCATTTCGGACCTCGTAAAACTTCACTTCAGGATGCCAAACTTCGACGGGGCCCTGTTGTCCGGGCCGTGTGCTGACATTCGCAGGCGCATCTTTGCCGGGTTCGACATAAACGACGGGAAGTTCAACGAAGCGCAGATTGAAAACGGTCTCGGCGAGGCGGAACATGCCGCTGAGTACTTTGTTAAAAGGGAAGCAGGGGCGCAGTTCCTCCTCATCGAAGTCGTACTTCGCCTTGCGTTGCTTTTCCGACCAGAATGCGACTTCCCACGGCTGCAATAGATCCGTGGACTGATGCGCATTGTCAGCGCGGTATTCCTGCAACTCGATGGTTTCGCGTTCAAACGCCTCATGTATGCGTGCATACAAATCTTCGATGAAGCGCATGGCGCTCTGGCCATTTTTTGCCATGCGATGTGCTAGCACATGATCGGCGAAGTTTGCCTTGTCCATGATCTGCGCCTTCTCATGCCGCAGACGGAGGATATTCCAGACGAGTTCCGTGTTGTCATGCTCACCACCGCGGCCAATGGCTCCGGCACCTTCCCACATTTGACGGCGGATACCGTCATCTTCGAGATACTCCATGACCGGAATCATGGATGGTGCCTTCAAGGTGAAGCGGTAAACCGGCTGCTCCGGCGTGCCAAGGCCCTTGGCGACAGCGGCGGCCTGGGCAGCATCGATGGCGGACGGTGGCAGGCCTTTGAGACGGTTCACGTCTTCAATGAGCAACTCCCACTTGTTCGTCGAATCGAGCACGTTCTCGGAGTACTTCTGCGTGTGCTTCGAGAGTTCGGACTCGATTTCCTCGACGCGCTTCTTTTTTTCCGGCGGCAGATCAGCGCCGGCCTGGATGAAGCCTTCCATCGCTTCCTCAAGTGCACGCTTGCGCACCGGGGGGAGTTTTTTGGCTTCCTCCGTCTGGTTGTAAGTCACCAGCAGATCCCAGAGATGCTCATTGAGAGGGATTTTGGCAAAAAAGGCGCTGACCTCCGCCAGCATCTTATTATGTGCTTCGCGCAGAGCAGGAGAGTTGCACAATGAGTCGAGATGAGTCACGAGGCCCCATGCTTCGTTTAGTTCACGTGTGGTTTCATCCAAGCCTAGCACGACGGTGTCGAAGCTCAGCTTGCTGCGGTCCAGATCGATCAACGCATCCAGATTCGCCTGCGCCTTTTCCAAGGCGGCGCGGATATCGGACTCAATGTGCTCAGACGTGAGGGTGGACCAGCGGATGTGGAAATCCTGGGTGAGAAAGGGGGCGGCCATGATTGGGGGTTTTTTGGCGAGCTTTGGGGGCGCGGAGTATGGAGCGTTTGCGAAGCGCTGCAAACGACATCGCTATGTCGATCTTTGCTCAAAATGCCGTGTGGATTGACAAACTGGCGGTGCTTCACACCATGCGCGGACGATGTCCGACACCACTCCGCTCCGCCGCACCCCATTGCACGCAGTGCATGTCGAAATGGGAGCGAGGATGGTGCCCTTCGCGGGCTGGGACATGCCGGTTCAATACACTGGCATCGTCGAAGAGCATAAAGCCGTGCGTCAGAGCGTCGGTGTCTTCGATATCTCGCACATGGGACAGTTCATCGTTAGCGGTAAAGGCGCAGAGGCCTTTCTGAACCGCGTTTTGTCGAATAACATCACCAAGCTCCAGCCCGGCCAAGGCCAGTACACGCTGCTCCTCAATAACAAGGGTGGCGTGATCGATGATTTGATTGCCTACCGCACCAGCGAGCGTGAATTCTTCCTGGTCGTGAACGCCTCGCGCATCGACGCCGACTGGACGCATATAGAATCCCAACTCACGAAAGACGATGAGGTGATGATGGCCAATGCGAGTGATTTCACTGCGGGTCTGGCTATTCAGGGGCCGAAAGCCCGCGAGGTGGCCGCCAAGATTTTCGGCAATAATCATTCCTTCCCCGAGCACAACACGATCCTCGTCACGATGACCGAAAATGGTCCTATGTGGCTCTGTGGCACCGGTTACACCGGCGAGGAAGGCTTTGAGTTCTTCATGCCATCCGAAACCGCTGAAGCATGGTTCCGCAAGATTGTGGATGCCGTGAAAGCTGAGGGCGGCGTGCCATGTGGGCTCGGTGCACGCGACACGTTGCGTCTTGAAATGGGCTACCCGCTTAATGGCAACGATCTCTCCGAAGAGCGCACACCGTTGCAGGCCGGTCTTGGGTTCTTTGTCGATCTCAACAAAGAAGATTTAACCGGACGTGAAGCGCTCGTGGCGCAAAAAAACGCCGGATTGCCTGACAAACTGGTGGCGTTCCGCATGACGGGTGCCGCACCACCACCACGTCCGCATTATCCCGTCGCGCATGCCGGTCAGATCGTCGGCGAGGTGTGCAGCGGCACGCAATCGCCCACTCTCGGCGCAGGTATCGGCATGACCTATGTGCCGCTTAGTGCCGCCGACCCCGGCACCACCCTTGAAATCGAAATCCGTGGCCGCCGCTTTCCGGCGGAAGTAGTGAAGAAGCCGTTTTATCGCAAGCCGTCCGTTTAACTCCCAACCGACACTCACATGAGCAACGTTCCCGACAACCTCCGCTACCGCGACTCCCACGAATGGATCGATCCCACACAAGACCCTTCTCCTGTAGGCATCACGGATCATGCACAGGCGGAACTGACCGATGTCGTCTTTGTTGATCCGCCCAAACTGGGCACTCAGGTTAGCGCAGGCCAGCAGGTCTGCGTAATCGAGTCCGTGAAGGCCGCAAGTGACATCTACGCGCCGGTTTCAGGTGAAATCGTGGCAATCAATGAGGCGCTCAGCAGCGACCCAGGGCTGCTCAATCGCGACCCCTACCTCGGTGGCTGGATTTTCAAGATCAAGACCTCGAACGCCGCTCAAGCTGATGCCTTGATGAATGCGGAGGCCTATCGCAAGCACATCGGCTGAGGTGGATGACTCAAGCAATGTCAGTTTCGTGCCAATTTTTGTGCGCTGTTTCTGGCTGCAAAATGTGACAGAGTCGAATGGCACTCGGTTAAGACCATTCATCGTGGATTTTGAATGTTCGGGAGGACCTCCAAAAGCACCGTTCATCGCGAGCATTGATAATTCAACTTTGGTACAACGGCGTGCCGTGCAGCGGGTTCAATTCGCATGGCACTTCAAACCT
>CANIBP010000026.1 GCA_947466075.1 Verrucomicrobiaceae bacterium | reverse complement strand
GGTGGAGCACAAGCCGGTGGAGCACAAGCCGGTGGAGCACAAGCCGGTGGAGCACAAGCCGGTGGAGCACAAGCCGGTGGACACGCTCTACAGCGACTGGTTTCTCGATTACGCCAGCTACGTCATCCTTGAGCGTGCTGTACCGCACATCAATGACGGCCTGAAGCCGGTGCATCGCCGCATCCTGCACAGCATGGATGAGCTGGAAGATGGCCGTTACAACAAGGTCGCCAACGTCGTCGGCAACACGATGAAGTATCACCCGCACGGCGATGCCTCGATTGGCGATGCCATGGTGCAGCTGGGCCAGAAAGACCTGCTCATCGACACGCAGGGCAACTGGGGCAACACGCTCACCGGCGACAACGCCGCCGCACCGCGATACATCGAAGCGCGCCTGTCCAAATTCGCGCTGGATGTCGTTTTCAGCCCTAAGGTGACCGAATGGGCCGCTTCGTATGACGGCCGCAACAAAGAACCGGTCACGCTGCCGGTGAAATTCCCACTGCTGCTAGCGCAAGGAGTCGAAGGCATCGCCGTGGGCCTTTCCTGCCGCATTTTGCCGCATAATTTCATCGAGCTCTGCGATGCGAGTATTGCCGCATTGCGTGGCGAGGAATTCAATCTACTGCCAGACTTCATCAGTGGCGGCATCATGGACGCCACCGACTACAACGGTGGCATGCGCGGTGGCCGCATCCGCATACGGGCCAAGATCGAGGAAGGCGCGAAGAAAAACATTCTCGTCATCACTGAAATCCCCTACGGCACCACCACAGGCAGTGTGATGGACAGCATCGTGACCGCCAACGAGAAGGGTAAAATCAAAATCGCACATGTGGACGATAACACGTCCGACAAGGTCGAAATCGTCGTGCAATTACCCTCCGGCACCGACACCGAGCAGACGATTCAGGCGCTGTATGCCTTCACCGACTGCGAAATCTCACTCTCACCGAACGCGGTCGTCATTCAGGAAGACAAACCGCGCTTCATGAACGTGAACGACCTCCTCAAGGCCAGCGCGGAGAATACCAAGCGCATCCTCGGTCATGAACTTGAAATTCTGCTCGGCGAACTGAACGAAAAGTGGCATTTCAGCTCACTGGAGAAGATTTTCATCGAGAACCGCATTTATCGCCGCATTGAGGAGAGTGAAACGTGGGAAGCCGTGATGGAGGCGATCTGGAAGGGCCTCAAGCCGCATCTCAGCCTGCTCAAACGCGAAGTCACCAACGACGATGTGGCGCGCCTCACCGAGATCAGGATCAAGCGCATCTCCAAGTTCAACAGCTTCGAGGCCGACACTCAGATTCGCGAATTGGAGGAAGAAATTGCGCAGGTTCAAAAATTCCTCAAGCAACTAACCAATTTCACTGTGGCACACTTCGAACAATTGAAGAAGACTTATAGCCCCGGTCGCGAACGGCGCACCACGATCAGTAGCTTTGACCGCGTCGCCGCCGCCGAGGTCATCATTCAAGGTGAGACACTCTACCTCAATGCCAAGGACGGCTTTGCTGGCACCAGTCTCAAACGCGAAGGTGATCCCCTCTGCAAATGCTCGCCGCTCGACGACGTGATCTTCTTCACCAAGGACGGCGCAATGAGCGTCACCAAAGCTGCCGCAAAGTTCTTTGTCGGGAAGAACCCGCATTACATCAATTTGTTCAAGAAAGACGACGAAGCCGTTTATACGATGATCTACCGCGATGGACGTCAGGGCAGCCTGATGGCCAAGCGCTTCCGCGTTGGGGGCATCACGCGTGACAAGGAATACATCCTTACCAAAGGCACGCCCGGCTCCAACGTCTTGTATTTCATCCGCCACGAAACCGAGGAGGAATCGAACGCACAGAATCTCGTCATCCATCTCAAACCCGCGCTCTACCTGCGCAATCTCACGCTGAAGTTCCCGCTCAATTCCATTGCCATTAAAGGCCGCGAATCGCAGGGCAACATCATCACGAAACACAGTGTGGATCGTGTCGTGCGCGAGCCTAAAACCGGCGAAACAGCTTCTTAGGCTACAATATCACTCCGGGCTCATAGGCCGCTGCCTGAGGGAACTCAGTAGCAATGGCTTTCACGCGAACACAGAAGGCATCCACCTGCTGCGGAGCATCACCCGCATTCGCTTTGCCAGCGGCAACAAGGCGCTGCATGTCGGCTTCCGTGAGGTGCAGCCCAGGATCCTGCGCCAGGCGGGTGAGAAGATCGTTTTCACGAACCTTGCCAGCGCGCAAATCGCGAGCGACGGCGACGGCATGATGCTTGATGGCTTCGTGCGCGGTTTCGCGACCAGCGCCTTTTTTGACAGCCTCCATCATGACGGTGGTGGTCAGCAAGAAGGGCAAATAGCGCATCAGTTCCTGCTCAACGACGGCTTCAAAGACTTCCATTTGGTTGAGCACCGTGAGTAGCGTCTCCAGCAGACCATCCATGGCTAGGAAGGCGTCCGGCAGCATGACTCGGCGCACAACAGAGCACGACACATCGCCTTCGTTCCACTGATCGCCCGCAAGACCGGCGGCCATGGTGAGATAGCCTTTCAAGATGACATGCAGGCCATTGATGCGCTCACAGGAACGGCTATTCATCTTGTGCGGCATGGCGGACGAACCAACCTGGCCTTTAGCGAAGCCTTCGCTCGCAAGCTCATGCCCGGCCATGAGGCGCAGCGTCCGCGAAAAACTGGACGGCCCGCTAGCCACCTGCACAAGCGAGGCAATCACCTGCATATCGAGGCTACGCGGATACACCTGACCGACGGCGTTGAGCGAAGCCGGCATGCCAAGGTGATGCAAAATGCGGTTTTCGAGTTCGGTGGCCTTGGCAGCATCGCCATTAAAGAGTGTGATTTGATCAAGGCGCGTACCTACAGCCCCTTTGAGACCACGGGCCGGATAACTGGCAATGAGCGCCTGCAAATCACCGAAAGCGATGAGTAACTCCTCACCAAACATCGCAATGCGCTTACCCAACGTAGTGACCTGCGCGGCAACATTGTGCGTGCGAGCAGTTAGCGGGATGTCGCGCGTTTCGGCGGCACGACGAGCTAAACCAGCGAGTGCGGCGACACTTTTGGCCCGCACCTCTAATAGAGAGCGGAACACCTGGAGCTGCTCCACGTTCTCGGTGAGGTCTCGACTGGTCATGCCTTTATGCAGATGCTCATGACCGGCGAGTTCGCAGAATTCGTCGATCCGCGCCTTCACGTCGTGCCGGGTGACTCGCTCGCGCTGCATGATGGAGGCCACATTTACCTGATCTTTGACCTTCTCGTAGGCCTCGATCACGCCGTTCGGCACCCCAATACCCAGATCACGTTGTCCTTTAAGGACGGCGATCCAGTAATCCCGCTCTAACCTGACCTTACCCTCAGGTGACCAGAGGGCGCGCATGGAGGCGGTGGCGTAGCGTTCAGCGAGGACATTGGGGATCGAGTCAGACATGGAACTTTGCATCTAGATGAAGGGATGCGTCTTGGCAAATCAGATGCCAAGACCATCTCAACCACATCCATTCACTCCATAAGCACCGAAAGCGCATTGCAAAGAACCATCGTAGTTGCCATCACGACGACCCACCAAAGCATGCACTGGCTCTATCCATCACGAGCTACTCTCTTCGTTCTGGCTTGAGGTCATTTGTATGAAATTCTTCAGGATTTCCGAATTTTTTGAGTTAACCCTCATTTTCGGGTTGCGCTTGTGACTATAATTCGCAAATCTACCAATTATTACGAGCCGCTCATTTCCCCAAACTCGGAAAAAGACATTGTAATGATAGTATTTATACACTAGCCTTCTAAACAACCAGTATACGAGACTCAATTTTCCATTTCTGAGACATTGTTTCCCGATTCCAAGACTCACTCCACTATCCTTATGGCCGATCCAGCAGCACCCGAACTCATGACAGTGAAAGAGACTGCGGAGTATCTCCGCATTCCTTTGCCCACTGTTTACTACCTCGTGCAGCGCGGCCAATTGCCTGCCGTGCAAATTGGTGGACGCTGGCGCATCAAGCGCAGTCTGCTTGACCGCGATGTTCTGCGCAAGGAGGAGGAAGCTGGTCAGCCCACCGTCATGGTAGTGGATGACGACCCCGCCCTACAAGCCCTGTTCAAGCAGTTCCTCAAGAAGGCTGGTTTTGGCCGTCTGGTCGTTGGCACCGGTGCTGAAGCTATTGCCATGGCAAAGAAGCAAAAATTCGACTTCGTTTTCCTCGATCTTAAACTCCCGGATGTGCCAGGTGACGAAGTTTACTCCCAACTGAAGGCCATCTACCCAGATCTCCCCATCGTGGTCATCACCGGCTACCCTGACAGCGAAATCCTCAGCCGCATCCTCTCCCACGGCCCGGTTACAGTAATCAAGAAGCCGATCGAATACGATCAATTGAATCTCGCCGTGAAGCAACTCGGCCACAAAGGTGCGGCAGAAGCCGCCGCATAATCCCACGCTTCCTTTCTGAAAAGCCCCGTCAGTGTTCCTGACGGGGTTTTTTGTGTTTTCAAACGGACGCAGAGGAGAAGAACACCCTATCTGCCGTGCCACGGAGCATCCATGCTTTATCCTGTTCGCTGAGAAAATCGAGACGATCACGAATGAGCGCGATCGAGTTGTGGTAACTGTGACCCGGATCGACCTGAAACGGGCAGTCGCTAGCCCACATCATGCGTTGGGCTCCAAAAGCATCTCTCACTTGGCGGATCAGTGGTCCCATGTCGAGGTATGGAGCTTTCTTGGCTCCCAAGGCATAGAACGCGGATGCTTTGACATGCGTCTTCGCGTGACACGCGAGGCGCAGGAGATTTTTCACCTCGTCGGGTTTCGGTGCTCCTGCCATACCGAGACGGGCAAAGTGGTCGATAACGACACTCGTTTCGGGATACCACTCACACATCTTGTCGATCAGCGGCAGGGTGTCTGGATTGATCAACGGGCAGACGCTTACCTTAAGTTCAGCAGCAGTCTTCCACAGCGTTGCCATGCCCACTGATCCAATCCACTCAGACAAATTCTTAGCCCTGCCTGCACTGATGCGGAAACCACGCACTCCTTGCTTCACCAGCTCATGCATTGTTTGTGCTAAATTTTCCGCCTGCTCATCAACGATCGCAACGCCACTGAAAACCCCCGGATGCGCCCGCATCATGTCCAGCATATAGCGGTTGTCATACTGGTAATAGCTCATCTGAATGAGCACGATGCGGTTCACACTTTCGGGTTTGCAGTGAGCAAACAACTGCTCTGGAGTGAAACTCGGCGGGCGCATGTCACTGACAGCATAACCACGTGCCAGTGGATATTTCTGCACGTCTGGCGTCCAGACATGCACATGCGCGTCAATCCAATCGCCCTTTTTGTACGACGAGAGCAGATTGCAGCCTGTGAGGGCGGCAGTAGAAGAAGCTAAAAAGGAGCGGCGGGTTAAATTCATCAGATCAACGTAACAAACAATGCCCGCGTTGTGCAAGCCTTTGCACTGCGACGGAAAGCATTCATCATCGCACATGCCCCAACTGCGCCGAATCTGTGTTTACTGTGGTTCCAATCCCGGAAACGATCCATCACATCGCACCGCTGCGCATGAGCTAGGCTCATATCTGGCCTGCAAAGGCATCGGTGTTGTCTATGGCGGAGGCAATATCGGCTTAATGGGAGCAGTCGCCGACGGTGCGCTCTCTCAACGTGGAGAAGTCATCGGAGTCATTCCGAAATCGCTCATGGAAAAAAAACTTGGCCACGGTGGCGTCACTGAATTGCACGTCGTGAACAGCATGCACGAGCGCAAACAGATGATGGTCGATCTGAGCGATGGTTTCATCGCCTTGCCTGGTGGTTTCGGCACCTTGGACGAATTGTTCGAGACTTTGACATGGTTGCAGCTCTCGTTTCACGACAAGCCGGTCGCGCTGCTCAACGTCGGCGGATTTTTCGACGGCTTGATCGATTTCATCGCCCACATGAGCCGCAGCGGCTTTCTGAAGCCCGAGCACGCGGCATGCGTGCTGGTCGAGAATGAGCCGGAACAATTGCTCGCTAGCATGGCAGCCTTCAGCCCGCCCGATTTGGGCAAGTGGATCGAGAAACTAGCCGCCGAGGCACGCTAGGAGAGCTTGTTCCGGAAATCCGCGTAACCAAAGCGGCGCACGACGCGGTATTCCTGCGTGGCCGAATCGTAGATCGCGATGTCGGGATGCGGCACGCCATTGAAGGTCGTCGTCTTGACCATCGTGTAGTGCGCCATGTCGGCAAACACGAGACGTTGTCCGACTTTGAGCGGCTCAGGAAACGAATAGCCAGGCAATACGTCGCCCGCGAGGCAGGACATGCCGCCCATCTTGTATTCGTGCGGAAACTCGCCTGGCAATCCCGCCCCGAAAATATGCGGACGATAAGGCATTTCCAAGCAGTCTGGCATATGCGCCGTGGCCGAAAGATCCAGGATGGCAGTCGGAGTGTCTGAAGCCACAATATCCTGCACCTCGGCGATTAAATAACCGGTGTTAAGTCCGGCAGCCTCACCAGGCTCGATATAAACTTCCTTGCCCCACTTCTCACGGAAGGTGCGGAGCACACGAATGAGACGCTCCACATCGTAGTCTTTGCGTGTGATGTGATGCCCACCGCCCATGTTCACCCACTTCACCTGCTCCAGCAAACGTGGAAAACGCGTCTCCACGGCCGCCACGGTGCGTTCCAGCACATCGGAGTCCTGCTCGCACAGCGCATGAAAATGCAGTCCCTCGACACCGGTCAAATCCTCGCCCATGAGCGATACAGCACGAATGCCAAGACGGCAACCAGGAGAACATGGGTCATAGAGTGACACCTCAACCTCGGAATGCTCGGGATTCACACGAATGCCCGGGCTGGGCGCATGACCGACGGTCTTCGCCGCATCAAGCATCGGCTTAAATTTCCGAAACTGGGCAAGGGAGTTAAAACTGAGATGGTGAGCGATCGGCATGATCTGACGCATCTCCGCTTCCTTGAACGCAGGTGCATAAACATGCACTTCTTTGCCAAACTCTTGCGCCAACAGCGCTTCGTTCAGTCCGCTAGCGCAGCAACCGCTCAAATACTCCCGCATGATTGGAAACACGCTGAACATGGAGAAACCCTTCAGCGCCAGCAGCACCTTGGCACCCGATTCACTCTGCACGCGGCTGAGTTTTTCCATGTTCCTCCGCAGCAACGCCACATCGACCACATAAGCAGGCGTTTCGATGGCGTTGATGTCGAAAGCCGGAGATGGCTGCTCGTAAACGTGGGGAGGCGTGAAGTCGGTTGCCATGGGGGCGCGGAGAATAGCGGCTCATGCGGTCCTCGCAATAGCCTCTCGTGCGTTGTTCAGATTTCAGCGTGACAAAATTAGCGCACCACACGCGCACCGCCGCCGCCCATCGTCTTCTCGACTTCCTTGCGGGTCGCCATCGAAGTGTCGCCGGGAGTGGTCGAGGCCAGAGCGCCGTGGGCGGCACCGTATTCGACGGCTTTCTGGGCGTCGTTGAACTCCATGAAACCGAACTGCACGCCGGAGGCGAAGCTGTCGCCACCACCGACGCGGTCGAGGATTTCGAGACCGGGATACTGACGGCTCTCGTGGAACTTACCGGCATGCCAAAGGATCGCGCTCCAGTCATTCTTGGTGGCGGTGATGACATGACGCAGCGTGGTCGCGGCAACCTTGAAGTTACTGAATTCCTTCAAAGCAGTCTCGATCATGGCCTTGAAGGCGTCGGTCTCGATGTGGCCTAGTGTTTCCTGGCCCTTCACTTCAAAGCCAAGCGACGCGGTGAAATCTTCTTCGTTACCGATCATCACATCCACATACTTCGCGATCTCGCGATTAACCTCCTGCGCCTTCTTCAAGCCGCCGATGGTCTTCCAGAGCGAAGGGCGGTAATTCAAATCGTAGCTGACGATGGTGCCGTATTTGTTGGCGGCCTTGACGGCTTCGACGGTGAGCTCGGCAGTCGTCGCCGAGAGCGCGGCGTAGATGCCACCCGTGTGGAACCAGCGCACGCCGAGCTTACCAAAAATGTGATCCCAATCGATGTCGCCGGGCTTGAGCTGTGAAGCGGCGGTGTTGCCACGGTCAGGATTGCCTACGGCTCCGCGAATGCCGAAGCCGCGCTCGGTGAAATTTAAACCGTTGCGAACAGTGCGGCCGATGCCGTCGTCTTCGCGCCACTTGATAAAGTCAGTCGCGACTCCGCCCTGCATGATGAAATCCTCGATGAGATGGCCGACTTCGTTGTCCACGAAGGCGGTGACGACGGCGGTCTTGTAGCCGAAGCATTTTCTCAAGCCGCGCGAGGTATTGTATTCGCCGCCGCCTTCCCAAGCTTGAAAATTACGGGCAGTGCGAATGCGGCCTTCGCCGGGATCGAGACGAAGCATGACTTCGCCGAGTGAGATTTGATCGAAGGCGCAGGATTCGCGGGATTTGATAGTGAGGCTCATGTTTTTGGAATGAATGATGGTTGGATAAGGAATGCTGCAAATCAGAACGGATTGGCGCGAGCGATCGGCTCCTTGCCTGCTAGGTATCGCGTGAGATTTTCCACGGCGCAGCTGGCCTGGCGCTGCACGCTCTCGTGCGTACGTGAGCCGATGTGCGGCGTAAGCACAGTGCCGGGGAGGCCGAGCAGCGGATGATCGGCGGGCGGAGGCTCCTGGTCGAGCACGTCGGCACCGTAGCGGACCTTGCCAGCCTTGATGGCCTCAACAAGCGGGGCGAGCGAGATGAGTTCGCCGCGTCCGGTGTTGACAATGACGGCACCGGGTTTGAGCAGGCCGATGCGACGGGCTTCGATCAAGCCCTTGGTCTTTTCGGTGAGCTTGGTGTGGAGTGAGATGAAGTCAGCCTGCTTGAGGCCTTCGTCGAGGTCTTCGACGCGCTCCAGGTCATACCAGCGGGCGAAATCTTCCTCCCAGTATTTGGCGTAAACGAGAACGCGCAGGCCGAAGGCGCGGGCGCGAATGGCGACTTCCTTGGAGATGCGCCCAAGGCCGACGAGCAAGAGCGTCTTGCCGCAGAGTTCGTTGCCGGTGATGCGTGTCCAGTTACCGGCCGCGACGTGATTGGCCTCGACGACGAGGTTGCGCACAACGGCGAGCAGGAGGGCAAAGGTGTGCTCGGCGACGGTGGTGTGGTTGACACCGGGCGTGAAGAGCACGGGCACCTTGAGATCAGTGGCTGCCTTCAAGTCGATCTTGTCGAGGCCGATGCCGTATTTGGAAATGACTTTGAGCCGCGGCAGCGATTTTTGTATGACTGCGCGGGTGAAGGCGTCGTCACCGCAAAGATAGGCATCGAAGTCGCCGGCCAGTTCGAGCATCCGGCTCTCAGGAAGCGGTCCGCGCTCGCGAACGATCTCGAATCCGGCCTTGGCCAGCATGTCGTGATGAATGCCTGGAGTGTCCTGGAATGACGTGGTGGTGAGAAGGACGCGAGTGGTGCTCATGGGGAGAGGCTGGGGCGAATTCAGGGGTTGGTTGGGGCCGATTTCATAGCGGGGAACAGGCCCGCTGCAACCCGCATACCACACATTGTATTTCCCGCCAGCCTTCCTAAGCCTTGAACTGGAGCGACGAACGCACAGCGCCAATGGCTTTTGCTGGCAAGACAAACTGATCCCGTTCATGCTGACTGGATGAATGCCAAACTTCTCGCCACGCTCACTTTCACCGCCGCAGCACTTCACGCCGCCGACACTTACTTCCCGCCGCCTGATAGCGAAGGTGGCTGGCGTGAGGCAAAGACGGAAAACGCCATGCGCGAGCAGGGTGGCATGAATTTGAGCAAGCTTGAGCCTGCCTACACCATCACCGAGCGTTCCACCGGCAATGGTGGCCTGCTGGTCGTCCACCAAGGCTTCCTCGTCTTCGAGCGCTACTTCGGCCGCGCCAGCCGCAATGCGAACCCCGACATGGCCTCCACTGGCAAAGGCTTTTGCAGCATCGCCTGCGGCATCATGCTCCATGAGTTCAAAGACAAAATTCCAGAAGGCCTCGATACCAAGGTCTTCACTGAAAAGTATCTGCCACAGGCTTTCCCACTCAATGATCCACGCAAAGCAAACATCACTCTCGGCGAATTGCTCTGCATGACCGGCGGCTACTGGGGCGAAGGGCAAACTCCCACCGGCTATGTGAAAGGCGATCCGAAACCATAGTCGCTCAAGCCCGTCCCCGGCCAGAACATCAAGGACCTCGACAAATCCTCGCTCGATGTGCCGCTCTGGTGCGATCCAGGTGCCGGTTACTCCTATTCATCCCCTTCCCCGCACATCGCCAGCATCGTGCTGCGCAACGTGAGCGGCATGGAGTTGAAAGAGTTCATTCACGAACGCCTCGCCAAGCCGCAAGGCTGGGGCGCATGGGACTACTGCCTGCATCGCGGCGATTTCGTCATGCCTCATGCCAACGGCGCTGGTAGCACCGCGTTGCATGCCACCGATGCGCTGCGTTTCGCTTACTGCCTCGCCCATCAAGGCAAGTGGAAGGACCAGCAGCTTGTTCCGCTCGATTACATCAAGAAATGCCAAACATGGTCGCCGTACAACCCACATGTGCCGTTCAGCCTGCAATGGGAGCACAACGCCGACGGTCATGTCGCCGGTGCGCCGAAAGATGCGTTTTGGAAATCCGGAGCAGGCGGCTTCTGCCTCTATGTCGTGCCTTCGCTTGATCTCGTGATCTACAAACTCGGCGGCAAAGACGGCCGGTATGATCCCACACTCACCCGCATTCCCCAGCCGGAGCAAAAACACGACCGCGATAACTGGCAACCCATCCCCGGCAACGCCTTCCAGGAAGGCACGGGCGCGGCATCGCTCGGACGTGTGCTGGAAATGGTATGCGCGGCGGTGCGGGTGAAGTAAAACGTCGCAAACGGCCCCTCGTCCTCCGACACAAGAGCCTCGAGTGTCAGTGACATCTCGCCAACCATCTGTGAACACTGTTGAATTGATATAACCTCACTTATCGAGATAACAAAAAGGCGGCTGGGAATGCCTGCCGCCTTCAAGTTGATTTAATGAAGCGGGCAGGAGTGCCCACTCTCCCTTCTAAATTACCCGATCACTTCAGGCCACTCGGTGTGGAACATCTGCCCTTCAGGTTTGTCGGTGCGCTCGTAGGTGTGGGCACCGAAGAAGTCGCGCTGGGCTTGGAGGAGGTTCGCAGGGAGGCGCTCGGCGCGGTAGCTGTCGTAGTAGCCGAGGGAGGCGCTGAAGGCGGGGCATGGAATGCCGTTCAAGGTCGCGATGCTGACGACTTCGCGCCAGTTCTGCTGAGTCTTGCTGAGCACGTCGATGAAGAACGGAGCGAGCATGAGATTGCTCAACTCGGGATTCTCGCGATAGGCATCGGTGATGCTGTTGAGGAAGCGGGCACGGATGATGCAACCACCGCGCCAGATGCTGGCGATACGACCGAGATCGAGGCCCCAATTTTTGGCTTCCCCCATGAATTTGATGAGATCGAGACCCTGCGCGTAGCTGA
Organism: Verrucomicrobiaceae bacterium; assembly: GCA_947466075.1. Classification (GTDB taxonomy): domain Bacteria; phylum Verrucomicrobiota; class Verrucomicrobiia; order Verrucomicrobiales; family Verrucomicrobiaceae; genus Prosthecobacter. The sequence goes on along the minus strand of CANIBP010000026.1, from coordinate 68,377 downwards.
TGATTTTGGAGGCGTAGAGGGCATCGTGAACTTTCTTCACGAGTTCGGCTTTGGCGGTGGTGATGTTGACCTTCGGGCCGGTGAGTTGCTTGCTAGCGGCGACGCGGGCTTTCTTCTTGGAACTCAGAATGCGGGCTTCGACAGCAGCGTTTATGGTGCTGATGACGATGGCGTTTTCCGCTGCGTTCATGAGAGTCCACTGGCCGGTGCCTTTCTGGCCTGCCTTATCGACGATGAGTTCGACAATGGATTTGCCGGTCTCAGGATCTTTTTGTTCGAGGGCTTTGCCAGAGATCTGGATGAGATAGCTCTGCATGGCTCCATCGTTCCATTCGTTGAAGATGGCAGCCATCTCGTCGGTGGTGAAACCAGCGTGCTTGAAGATGTTGTAGGCTTCGCAGATGAGCTGCATATCACCGTATTCGATACCGTTGTGGATCATCTTCACGTAGTGACCGGCACCGCCAGGACCAATGTGGATGACGCATGGCTCGCCATCGACTTTCGCGGCGATGCTTTCGAAGATAGGCTTCATGACTTCCCAGGTGCTAGCAGGGCCACCAGGCATGATGGAAGGGCCTTTGCGGGCACCTTCTTCACCGCCGGAAACGCCTGCGCCGATGAAGCGAAGGCCTTTCTCTGCGAGATACACGTCGCGGCGCTCGGTGGTCTTGTAGAAGCTATTGCCGCCGTCGATGATGATGTCGTCTTTGGCGAGGAGAGGGATGAGCTGCTCGATCACGGCGTCCACGGCATCGCGGTCGCTGTCTTTCACGGCGGTCGATTTGACCATGATGTGAATCTTGCGTGGCAGGGCGAGGCTATCGACGAACTCTTCGAGGGTCTTGGTGCCAACGAGGGCTTTGCCAGGATGTTTTGCCACGAATTCATCCGTCACGCTGGTGGTGCGGTTATAGACACTCACTTGAAAGCCGCGGCTTTCCACGTTGAGAACGAGGTTTTGGCCCATCACTGCGAGGCCGATCAATCCGAAGTCACTTTTTTTGCTCATAATTTGGGGCGGCAGACATACCCGCCCCCTCCGCCTTGGCAAAGGGGATTTTGTTCATGACCGGGATGAGCGGAATTGATTAAACTGACACCCTTTTGTAATTGTTCCTCTGCTGTGGCTTCTGGTATTCCTGCGCCCACATCCATTCATCCCAACAGTCCTATGCAATACCATGTCGCCAAAAACGGAGAAAAAACCGGCCCCTTTGAGAAAGAAGAAGTTAACCGCCGCCTCGTGGCAGGAGAACTCAGCGGCAGCGATCTGGGCTGGCACGAGGGATTAACTGAATGGGAACCGCTGGCAAAACTTCTGCCGCCGCAGGCACCTCCCATTCCGACTGCTGGAACACCGGTCTTTGGGTCGATATCCACTCCGGCTCAGATGTCGCCACAATCCGCCCAAACCTCCGGGATGGCCATTGCCAGCATGATCTGCGGCATTCTAGGATTGCTACTCTGGCTTCCCTGCATTCCAGCCATCATCCTTGGAATGATGAAAGCGGCAGCACTAATGATGATACTCTGGCTTCCCTGCATTCCAGCCATCATCCTTGGGCATCTGGGGCTGTCAGCAATCAAAAAATCTGCCGGCGCGCTTAAAGGCGGCGGCATGGCAGTCGCAGGACTGGTGATGGGATATTTGATGATCGCCGCGATTCCGCTGATTGCGATCCATGCGGCTCTCGCAGTCCCGGCTTTCAATCAGGTGCAGTCGCAGGGAAATCAGATGAAGGCCATCAGTAATGCCAGGCAAATCGTGCTTGGCATGAAGCAGTACGCTGCTGACCACGACGGTAAATACCCCCCAACGCTCGAGCCTTTGTTTGAAGAACAAATTCTGACCGACCGCAAACTACTCGAGATCCCCGGATCGCTGAATGATCCCGATCAGGGCTGGGAATACCTGGGTGCCGGGCACACAGATTCAGATCCTGGCAACCTGATCATTCTCACTAGCCGCAAGCCTGATCGGACGAAGAAGAAAATCATCGCCCATAACGATGGATCGGTCACCGCTGAGCGAGAGAGTGTTAAGCCCTGATCGCATCAATCAAGGCACCGGCTGCCCTTTGGCCCCAATGCAGTAGAGCGAATTGGCCGTGCGGATAAAGAGTCGCTTGTCGCCAATCGCGGGAACAGAGTTCACCGGCGCATCAAGCTTGCTGGCGGCAAGTTTTTCAAACTTTGGACCCGCTTTGATCACGATCAGATCGCCCTGCTGGCTAGCGCAGAAAATTTTACCATCGGCAGCCACGGGGCTGCTGAAGAACTTGGCGCTGCCGGCGGTGCCCTCGACTCGTTCCTCGTAAATGACCTTGCCAGTTTTAAACTCGACACAGCGCAGGATGCCGCCATCGCCGAGGAGATACATTTTGTCGCCAATCACCAACGGCGAAGGCACATAGGGAAGCCCTTTGGGGATGTCGAAAGCCACAGGCGCAGGCTTGCCACTTTTCAAATCGAGCGCGGCGATTTCCTTCACGCCACCACCCGTGCCGAAGGTGCAGAAGTAGAATTCATCACTCAGCACCCCGGAACCGAGGCTGCGCTGGCTGTAGCCGGGGTTGTGCTGCCAGTTGATCTTGCCGGTCTTGAGGTCGATGCCCATGACGCCGCTGCCAGTGTCGGCGCAGATCACTTCCTTTTTACCGTTCTTCAACGCATGCACCACCGGCGTGGAGAAAGTGTTGAGGCAGTTGGGAATTTCGAGCTTCCAGGCCTGTTTACCGGTTTTGGCGTCGAGACCGACGATGCAGGCTTTCCACTTCTGTTGCGCCGGGTCTTCGGTATAAACCTTGCCGTCACGTTGCCAGTCAAACTCACTGCGCACGATCATGATACCGTCTTCAACGATGGGCGAGATGCCCGTGCCGTGTTCGTGGATGTAATCAGCCACATGGTCGTTTTTCCACACCAGTTTGCCTTGGTGATTCAGCGCGAGGGCCTGAATGTTCGTGCCGGTGCTCCAGTTAATGTAGATACGCTCGGCATCAATGAAGGCGGAGCTGCTGGCAAAGGTGTTGTAGGTCTTGTGAATATTGTGCGGGACGAATTCCTCTTCATGCCTCCAAAGCTCTTTGCCATCTTTGCCGGAGATGGCGATAACCGCACGCTTGTTAGCCGCAGTTTCGGCAGTGACAACGACCATGTCGCCCCAAAGCACGGGCGAGGACCAGCCTTTGCCCACTGGCACCTTCCACAGTGTGGTGCTGTCATCGACCACTGAGGGCAGGCCGGTAGTGACTGCTAGACCGGTGCCGTTTGGACCACGGAAACGACTCCAATCAGAGGCGTTTAGGGCCGTGCTGCTGATGCTAAGGAAGAGAAGGAAGGCGAGGTTGGACTTCATACGCCCAGTAGAACGATGCAACAGGCGTGAAGCAATCGCGAAATCGCACGTCCCCTAAAGTTGCCTCAAAATAGAGCCATCTGGCCCGGTGGCTATTCAGTCGCGGCCTCAGTAGGCTTTGCCTCAACAGTCGTCGCAGGTGGTATTATCTCCGGCTCAGGAGCAGCAACCACCGCAGGCGCGACAGATTCAACAACAGTCGAAGACATTGCCTCCACGGCAGGCGCAGATGCTTCAGGCAGCGCGGCAGGTTCAACTTCAACCACAGGCATTTCAATGGCAGGTGGTGGTGCGGCCTCCACTGCTGAGGCAGGAGTCTCCTCAACCACGGCAGGTGTCGGAGGTGGCGGCACCTCAGCTTTTGACTCTTCTTTAATCGCTACCGTCTGTTTACCGGCAGCTTCCAACGCATCGCTCAAGCGATACTCAAGCTCCGCGATTTTGTAGCCGTCTTCGCGCGCCCTTTTGCGCGATTCTGCTTCCAAGTGCGCGAGCTTTTCTTCCAGATCACGCACTTTTTTGTCGCTGCTGGTTGCAGCAGCGGAAGCTCCAGAAATGGGAGCCGACGCGACACCCACAGCATTCATGAATTCCTTCTGCACCATCTCCGTGCGGGCCTCGGCAGCCTTTAATGCACGTTGAAGATTGGCGATTTTCGCTTCGGCTTGCTGGTTAGCCTCACGCGCCTTTGCCAATTCAGCCTCAGCACCACCCGCTGCAGCATAGGCAGCCTGTTCAGCACGCACTTTGCGCAGTTCGCCTTCAAGCTCCTGGGCTTCAGTCTTGCGTTTGAGCACGATTTCCTGCGCTTCGATCATGCGCTTTTCAAAATCCGCCGCGCGGGCATTGGTGGCTTCAAGCGTCTGTTCCTGTGCTTTCACCCGGCCCTGCTCGGCCGCTACGGCGATCTCGAGATCCTTGATGCGTGATTGCGTCGGTGCCAGTTGCGCAGCTATTTCCTTCGTTTTAGCCAATTCCGCCTCAAGGCGTGTCAGCTGCTGCGAGGCATCATTTGCACGCCGTTCCGCGACCTCACGATGGGTCGTGAAGCGCTGTTCAATATCGGTGAAACGCGCAGCGGCCTCGTTCGCAGCTTTTTTGTCTGCTGCAGCCTGAGCGGCAGCTTTGGACTGCTCGGCTTTCAGCGTCGCTTCGGATTCGCTACGCAGTTTTTCCAACTTGGCAGCAGATTCAGCCTGCAGGCGTTTGGATATGCCACGCATCTTCAACCAGACCATCAGGGATGGCAGCAAGATGGCGATTCCGCCTGCGATGGCGATCTCCTCCATCGTAAGAGGACCAATCAGGGCAAATATGGCTGACGTGAACATAGTTCCTGCAAACATGGCCTTATACATCGCTCCCGCTCTTGTTCTGTCCAGCACGCATTGCTCCTTGAGCGCAGGATAAAGGTGGCTAGTCTGCGCGCCCTTTCCCCCCAAACCAACCCATGTCCAAGTTCAACATCCTCATCGCCGGCAATAACGACCCCATCTCGAGCAAAGGCATCGACCTGCTCAAAGCGGAGCCGTCTTTCTCCGTCACAGTGGACATGGACCTCAAGGCCGAAGACAAGATGATCGAGGCCTCCCGCACCGCCCACGCCATCATCGTGCGCAGTGGAGCCAAAGTGACCGCCAAAGTGCTCGACGCCGCCCCAAACCTCAAAGTCATCGGCCGCGCTGGTGTCGGCGTGGACAACATTGATGTGCCCGTGGCCAGCAAGCGCGGCGTCGTGGTGATGAACACCCCCGGCGGTAACACCATCTCCACCGCAGAGCAGGCTTTCACCTTGATGATGGCACTCTCACGCAAGACCCCGCAGGCACACGCCACCATCGTCAGCGGCAAGTGGGACCGCAAAAGCTTTCAGGGCACTGAAGTCTATGGCAAAACGCTCGTCGTGCTCGGCATGGGCCGCATCGGTGCGGAGTTCGCCAAGCGTGCTAAGGCCTTTGGCATGAGCGTCGTCGCTTACGATCCCTATTTGTCCAAAAACCGTGCCGAAAGCCTCGGCGTCACGCTTTGTGAGGATCTCGACGCCGCCATCGTGCAGGCCGATTACATCACGATGCACATGCCGCTGACGCCTGAGACGAAGCACATGATCAACGCGAAGCGCCTCGCCTCGCTGAAACCCACCTGCCGCATCATCAACTGCGCTCGCGGCGGCCTCATCGACGACAACGCACTCGCCCAGGCCCTCACCGACGGAACCATCGCCGGTGCTGCGCTTGATGTCTTCGAAGTCGAGCCCCCACCTGCCGATTACCCGCTGCTCAAGGCCCCGAACACCGTCTTTACCCCGCATCTCGGTGCCTCCACGGAAGAAGCGCAGGAAAACGTCGGCATCGAAATCGCCGAGGTCATCAAGGCCCACCTCCTGCAAGGCACCGTCGTCAATGCAGTCAATATGCCAAACGTCGATCCCAAGGTGCTCGCCGAAATCGGCCCCTTCCTCAAATTCGGTGAACTTCTCGGCCGTCTCGTCTCCCAGTTCGCCCCCACGCGCTCCAATGTCGTGCGCATCAACTACAGCGGCAAGGTCGGCGGTGGCGACACCACCCTCATCTCGCGCGCCGTCTTGAAAGGCTTCCTCGAACGCGCCGTCGGTGCTGAGCAGGTTAATTACATCAACGCCAACGGCGTCGCTGAAAACCTCGGCCTCCGCTTCACCGAAAGCCGCCTCACTGAAGCCAGCGAGTTCACCGACCTCATCGAAGTCGTCGCCAAAAACGACAGCGGCGAGTCCGCCAGCATCGCCGGCACCTTCTTTGGCAACGAGCCGCGCATCGTGAAGGTCAACGGCCACCGCATCGAGGCACGGCCTGAGGGCACGCTACTCTTCATCGAAAACATCGACCGCCCCGGCATGATCGCCGCTTACAGCACCACGCTTGGCAAAAATCAGGTCAACATCGCCGACATGAGCCTCAGCCGCGACAAAGAGACCGGCAAAGCCCTCACGCTGCTCACGCTCGACTCCACCCCCGGCGCTGAGGTCATCGCCGAACTCGAAAAAATCCCCGGCATCAGCAAGGTGCATTGCGTCGCAGTTTAATGTGGAGCGCCGACGCCTCGTCGGCATTCCTGCTTTTTTGCCAACGAACCGTCTGCACTCCATGTCTTGACAGATCACGCCCCTCTCGCCTGTTCTGTCTCGTCATGAAATTTCGTGCGCTTCTCGCGTTCCTCGCCCTCACCACCACGCTCGTCGCTCAAAAGGCCGACACACATGCCACGCCGTCGCCGTGGGGTGACTTTGTGGAGAAGGATTTTCCGTTCTTCAGCAGCGTGCTCGATGCCCGCGAGGTCGGTGAAGACTTTCCCAAGGACAATCTCACGCCGCGCGGCCTCATCCTGAACCTCGGCCACAACCTCTGGGCCTGCTTCGACACCGATCTCCTCCGCATCGCCTGCATCTGGGAAGGAGAGGAAGGCAAACCACCCGTCACGACGGATGCACTCGCCCCCGGCTCGTATCACGTCGCCGGACAGAAGACCAAGGACGGTCAGGACTTTCTGCCGAAGCCGGTGGGCAAAGTGTGGCTCGCGAATGGCCTCTATCCGGGCTTTCAAGCTGTGACCGAGCCTTCACTTTCCGATCCGCGAACCTCAGGACCTTCCCCGGAAGAGGTCGGCAAAGGTCCTCTATCCAATGCGCAGTTCCTTTCCATCGTTCCTGGTCAAGCTGGAGTGTCATTGACCTATTCAGTAGGAAACACATTTGTCCGAGAAGACATCTTCACCATAGAAGAAGCCGGGATCGCGATGGTGGTTCGTGATCTCCGCATTCGCCCGGAATCACTTCCCTTGAGCGTCGCAATTGGCATTGGCTTCGATTCAAGTCGCATGTTCAAGAATCCCTTTGCGCCTGCTGGTGAACCCGAGGTTAACCGTCCGAAGTTGCAGTTCGAATCCAACGGCACTCTCCACATCAAGCACAAGGAAGGTGTGGTTTTTGTCTGTCCCGAGGCAGGCGGCGCTGACATACGTGTGAAGGTATTAGTGCTCCAACAGCAAGGCCTCACTGAGGAAACTGGCAAGCTGTTGTATGAAAAGCAGTCGAAGATGATGAGCCTAGGGAACGATGCGATGAGCAGTAAATGGCCTCAAACCCTCACCACCAAGGCCACCCTCTCCACCAAACCCGACGCCTACGTCATCGACGACATTCCCCTGCCCTTCGACAATCCGTGGAAGCGAAACGTCCGCCTCGCAGACATCGCGTTTCTCAATGACCAGGGCGATGCGGCGGGTGTGACCTTCGATGGCGATGTGTGGCTGATCTCGGGCTTGAAGGGCGATTTGGAGAAGGTGACGTGGAAGCGCTTCGCCAGCGGGCTGCATGAGCCGATGAGCATCGTGGCGCGCAAGGGCGAGATCTTCGTCTTCGACCGCAATGGCATCTGGAAGCTGGTGGACACGAACAATGACCGCGAATGCGACCGCTATGAGATGTTCTGCAATCTATTCGCGCAGACGGCTGAGACGCGGGAATTTCCGAATTCGATGAAGTTGGGGCCGGATGGGGCGCTTTACATTTCCAAGGGCGGCCAAGAGGGCACGACGCGTGGAAAGCACAACGGCACAGTGATCAAGGTGGCGGCGGATGGGAAGTCGTTTGAGGTGATCGGCTATGGATTGCGCCAGCCATTCATCGGCGTGCATCCGGTGACGGGATTGGTGACGGCGAGTGATCAGCAGGGGCATTATGTGCCGTCCACACCGCTGCACATCATCCGGGATCATCACTTCTATGGTCATCTGCCGACGATTGCGCCGAAGGAGAAGTATCCGGAAGCGATCACCGATCCGCTGACGTGGATTCCGCATCCGGTGAACCCCAGCGGTGTGACGCAGACGTGGCTGGAGGGCGCCAAGATGGGGCCGGTGAACGATGAACTCATCCACATCGGATACAACAGGCCGGAACTCTTCCGTGTGCTCATGAATGAGCGCTTTGCGAAGCCGCAGGCAGCCGTGGTGAGCTTCTCGCGAGACTTTGACTTCCCCACGCTCAATGCGCATGTAAACCCGGCGGATGGGCAGCTCTATGTCGTGGGTTTCCAAGTCTGGGGCACGGTGGTAAAGAAGATCAGCGGCCTAGCCCGCGTGCGCTATACGGATAAGCCGCGTGTGCTCCTCAAAGAAGTCACGCCGACGGACAAGGGCCTGCTGTTGCGCTTTAACGCCAAACTGGACGCCAAACTGGCCACCGATCCCGCCAGCTACAGCGCTGAGCGCTGGAACTACAAGCGCACGCCGGAGTATGGCAGCCCGCATTTGAAGCTGGATGGCAGCACTGGGCAGGAATTCATGACCGCCAGCAGCGCCTACGTCAGCGCTGATGGCCTGAGTGTGCTGGTGGGCTTTCCCGACATGAAAAGCTGCCACCAGATGCGCATCGGCTGGGGATTGAAGAGCGCGGACGGTCTGCCTGCACAAAACACCGCCTACTTCACGCCGTGGGAACTCATGACCTTCAATGCAGCCAAGGAAGGCTTTGCCGCAGACTTAAAAGTCGATCTGACTCCACGCCAAGCCTTGGCCACAACTCAGTCCAAGCCGACAGCAGCGGAAGGTGAGCGCCTGTATCAAATGTTCGGCTGCATGGCCTGCCACAGCACGGATGGCACCCTCGTCGGCAAAGTAGGACCCAGTTGGAAAGGACTGTTCGGCACTGAACGCGATATCGCCAAAGGCATGAAGGGCAAGGTGAAGGCCGATGAAGCTTACCTGCGCGAGTCCATCACCAATCCGAGCGCCAAAGTCGTGCAAGGCTTCGAGAAATTCGATACCGGCATGCCGATCTATGCGGGCATCTTAAATGACTCGCAGATTGAAAGCCTGATTCTCTACATCAAGAGTTTGAAGTGACGGAGAACGACCTCAATTCATGCTCCGCAATGCTTCGCGGATGAGTTTGTCCGCCGTGTCGATGCCAGGCTGCTTGGCAAGTTCGTTCACGGCTTTGATCGCCTCGCTCTGCTTGTAACCGAGCGCGATCAAGCCAAGCACCGCATCGCTTTGCGCCTCCTGCTTCGGATCGTGCGTGCCCTTGGCAGTTTGAGCCGCCTGCCAGGCCGTCACGACACCGACCTTGTCCTTGAGTTCCAGCACGATGCGCTCGGCTGTCTTGCCGCCCACGCCTTTGATTCGTGAGAGCGCCTTCACATCGCCTGCGATCACCGCATCCTTGAATGCAGCGACTGGCATGCCGCTGAGCACGCTGAGCGCCATCTTGGGACCGATGCCTGAGACGCGGTCCATCAGCAGGCGAAACAGATCGCGTTCGTCCGAGGTCATGAAGCCGAACAGCGTGTGATCGCGGTCGGTGACATGGTAATGCGTAAGCAATTGCACCTCGGCACCAATTTGCGGCAGTTTGTCGAAGGTCGTCAGCGGAATGAGTGCAACGTAGCCGACACCGTGAACATCAAGGGTGACACGGTGGGGCAATGCTTCGGCCAGCAGGCCACGGAGAAAGGCGATCATGCGTTTATGAAGGCGGTGCTGTGCGAAGGTGCAAGCGGAGGTTTACTTCGCGGCTAATTGCCGCCAATTTCCACCATGATGCGCCCGCTTTTCTGCCTCCTGCTTCTCGCTGCAAACGCTCTGCACGCCCAGACGGAGCGCAAACTCGAAACCCTGCTGCTGATGCCGGAGCCGAAAGTCATGCGCTCGGCGTATTCGATCACGCCTGCCGGTTCGCAGGCCACGGTGCTCACGCCATATCGTGAATCCGCCGTCACGCCGAGCGGCATCGAGCCCTACTCGCAGGAAGCCTTCTCCAAGCTCGGCCTGAGCATCGAAACCTTCGCCGAACGCGCCAAAATCGCCGCCGACAAGCGTTTGGTGCTCCTCAAACCCGATCTCATCAAAGGCGCAGACGGCAAGGTCGCCTACGCCGTCTATCGTGGCGAATCCTCGCTCTACGCAACGCTACTCGTCGCGCCATCACTACCCAAGATTTTCGAGGAGCTGTTCGGTAAAGAAATCTGGGTCGCCATGCCCGACCGCCATGCGCTGTATGTTTTTCCGGCCAGGGAAGAAGCCTTCCACGAATTCGTCGAAGACCTCGCCGAGCGCTACACCACCGATGCCTTCGCCGCGAGCTGCGAAGTGTTTGCGATCAAGGCTGGGAGTGAACCGAAGGTGGTGGCGACGTTTGCGGGGGAGGAGTGAGCTTCATTTCGCGGGAGATGCCCGCATTCGTCGGACGATTAGGATGATAAGTAACAACAGGATCAACACGATGACCAAAAGCCACATCGGAACCAACATCACACTAGATTCGGGAGTCGAGCGCCAGGAGACAACGTCATCGGCGGTGCCCTCGATCCCATCTTTGCCAAAGCTGTGGATGGCTATCTCAACAGGAAGGAATTCGGGAGCAGGACTCGTCTCGCTATGTGCGATCGCGGGATCAGCATTCCTGATGTCTGGATTCTGCACCTTCCCGTCGCCATTCGTATCCAGCAGGATGACGTATGGATTGCCCCATAGATCCACCAAGCGGCAGGGATTCGATCCTTCGGCAGGGACATAGCCAAATTTCCCATCCCGAGCCGTCATCAGATCGACGAACTTGATCTCTTTCCGATTCCAAGCGGTATTCTGACCCAGCAAACAGTCAATGAGTGGTCCGGTGGATAATAGCCGGGTATCGGAGGCCTGACTTTGCTCTGACTGGCCCGGGAAATGACCACACTCGATTTGGAAGCTCGTAATCGCAATACGAAGGTCTTTGATCACGCTCTGTGTCATGAGCTTTCTCGAGCTAGTCAGCCCACACCTGTCAGAGCCTGATTCAAAGCAAGTATACAAGATACAGCAGCCTAGGATTAAGCTGCTGAACGGGGAAAATTGTTTCATGCAGCAAAACTAACCAATCTTAGCGCAGACAGGAAGTCTAAAACGAATGGCGATTCATGGCCCATCAAACACCACGGCATCATCGCCATCCTTCGCCGCGCCCTTCTTGTGCTCGATGCCTTCCGCCCGGCGGCGGCGGGCTTCGGCGAAGAATTCTTTGAGGATGCGGACGCAGTCGTCATTGAGCACGCCAGAGGTGATCTCGGTACGGTGATTGAGGTTCGGAGCTTGAAGGAGGTTCCAGAAGCCGCCGGCGGCACCACCTTTGACGTCGGGGCAGCCGAAGATGACGCGGCGCACGCGGCAGTGCATGATGGCACCGGCGCACATGGGGCAAGGCTCCTTGGTGACGTAGAGATCGCAATCGTTGAGCCGCCAGTCCCCGAGGGCGCTCTCGGCCTGGGTGAGCGCGAGCATTTCGGCATGGGCGGTGGCGTCCTTGAGCGTCTCGACCTGGTTCCAAGCGCGGCCAATGACATTGCCCTGATGCACGATCACGGCGCCGATGGGCACTTCGTCCTGTTTCGCGGCCTTGCGGGCCTGCCGCAGCGCTTCGCGCATGAAATGCTCGTCGTCAAAAATTGAAGTTCCAAGTTCCAGGTTCAAAGTTTCAAGTGGGTCTGCCACGCTGTAACCGTAGAACTTGAAACTTGAAACTTGAAACTTGCCGCCACGACAGCCTTATGACCGGGATGAATCATACCACCAACCTCATTCTCCCTTCCTTGCTGGCCTCCGACTGGTCAAAAATCGACTCCGAGGTGAAGCGTGCGTCGAGTGCCGGCGCTCTATGGCTGCATCTCGATGTGATGGACGGCACTTTCGTCGATAACATCTCCTTCGGCCCGCAGATGGTGCAGACGGTGCGCAAGTGCACGGATATGTTCCTCGATGTGCATCTCATGATCCACCGTCCGGATCATTACCTGGAGCGCTTCATCAAAGCGGGATCACAGAACATCACGATCCATGTCGAAGCGAACTATGACACGAGCGTGGCGGAGACGCTGAAGCGCATTCGTGCCGACGGGCTACAATGCGGCATCGCGCTGCATCCAAGCACGCCATTTGAAGCAGCCCTGCCGTTTGTGAAGGACATCGACCTGCTACTGGTGATGACCGTGGTGCCGGGCTTCGGCGGGCAACCATTCATGGAAAAGGAAACGATGCCGAAGCTGGCCGCTGCACGCGATTACCGCGATGCGCACGGCTTGAAATTCCATCTCGAAGTCGATGGCGGCATTTACACGAACACGGCCCCCATTGCGAAGCAGAACGGAGCAAACCTATTCGTCTGCGGCACTTCGTCTTTCGGTCCGCCGGACATGCAGCAGTCCATGCGCGACCTCGCGGCCGCAGTGGCCTGACAAGAAAAAGGGCAGGAGGTGATCTCCTGCCCTTCGTGAGTTTTTATTCGGCTGTTGGTGCCGGTGCGGCATCAGCTTCAGCAGGCGGCGGTGCACTTGCCTCAGACGGTGGCGCTGCGTGATTGTCATCATGATGATCGTCGTCGTGATGATCGTCGTCGTGATGATCCTCCTGATCGTGTTTGTTCTCACGCGGATCGTGACCTTCATGGTGAAGGATATCCTTGTGCTCTGTGACGCCCTTAAGATGCTTCTTGAACTTGCGCTGACGCTGACGTTCGGGCAGCGGGCTGAGCTGCATATTGATGTTACGACCGGCCATGCGCGGATCTTGGTCAAGGTGCCCCATGGTGATAAGGTCCTCTTTGATCTTCTTGGCAAGCAGATGTCCGAGTTCCTGATGCGCCATCTGACGGCCGCGGAACTGGAGCTGGATGCGCACCTTGTGACCTTCGGCGAGGAAGTCTTCGGCGTGCGTGATCTTGATCAAGTAATCATGCGGATCGATACCGATGCGGAACTTCATCTCCTTCACCTTGCCGCCCTTCTGATGCTTGTGGGCCTCCTTTTTGTGCTTCTCTTGGATGTACTTGTACTTGCCGTAGTTGACGATTTTGCACACCGGCGGATCGACGTTTGGCGCGACTTCCACGAGATCAAGACCACGCTCCTTGGCGATGCGAATGGCCTGCGCCGTGGGAAGGATGCCGAGCTGATGATGCCCATCTTCCTCAACGACACGCACCTTCGGCGCACGGATGCGCTCATTGATTCGGGTCTGATCCACAAAGCGGCCATTGGGCCGGTCGCGACCACCAGGGCGATTTCCACCACTGCCGCCGGGACGAAACGCTCCACCACCACCAGCGCCAGCATAGCCACCTGCTGGACGAGGCGGACCTGCGGGACGTGGAAAAGCTCCTGGAGGGCCTGCGGGACGTGGTGCTGCACTCGGTGGTCCGGCCGGGCTGGCAGGACGTGGTGGCGGCGTGCTGCCTGCACCTTGATTTTGCTGGGGACGAGGGGCGAAATTGCCGCCGCTCAACTGCTGGAATGGATTGCTTATAGGATACCTCCGGGTGTGTTCAAAACTCCAAGTCGCCGTGTGGCAACCACTTGGAAAATCATTCGAGAAAAACGCGCTGCAAACATCATGATCAGCACGGACTCAATTCCGACATGCACGCGCCCACTGCCTCCCGATCAAGCGGGGTGGTTGGACGCGACGAAGAAAAAATCATGCAGGGAAAGTCTGTTAGGAAAAGGCACGCTCATTAAAACGAAGACGGCCTAGCGAAGCTGGGAACTTAAACGCTGCACATAGGTAACGACTTTCACGACATTGAGCAAGCCGATTTATTGCCACAAAAGCGGCTCTCAGTGGTCCTTGCCACAACGGCGGCACATGAAACGGTTGCCCCGATCTGGAATTTCATAGCTCTTACCGCCGCAAAACGGGCAGTCCACCGCGATGAAATTCCTGACGAACCACCGTGTCGCCCACGCAAAGAAGACAACTCCCACCAGTATGACAACCAGCGGCGAGATGTGGCGGTAGTCCAGCCAGTCCCAGATCTGAAAAATAAAGCCGCAATAGATCGCCCCCATCAGGATCGGCCCGAAAAAACAGAGTGCGAAATGCCGCGTCGAAGTCATGCGGCGGCATTCTTCACACCATCACAGCATTCTGCAAGCCCGCACGCATCACATCGAGCGGCGCAGGTTGGTCAAACCAGTGCTCAAACGAGATCGCGCCTTGATGCAGCAGCAGGGTGAGGCCATCCACGGTCTTTGCGCCAGCCAGCTTTGCATCTGCAAGCAGTGGTGTTGAGCCATCAGCCCTATAAACCATGTCGAACACGAGATGCCTTGCCTCCAAAACCCCCGCAGGCAGTAGTTTCGCATCGCTGGCTTTCATACCGAGTGATGTGGCATTCACGATCAAATCCACATTAGATGCAGCCTTCGCGACATCCTCATCTGTCCAGTTCAGCACCGATACATCTGGGCAGCGACCCACCGCCCGGATTTCACCTGCTACGGTCTCAGCTTTTTCGATCGAACGGTTCACCAAAATCAATTTCCGGCACCTCTTGAGCGCGCTTTGCGCCGCCACCGCACGTCCTGCCCCGCCACCAGCACCGAGAATCAGCACACGCAGATCCTGCAATTCAGCCCCGAATGCCTCGCGGACGCTGCGGATGAAGCCCGGCCCGTCGCTATTATAACCGTGCAGTTTGCCATCGCGGATCGCCAGCGTGTTCACAGCTCCCAAAGCCGCTGCCAGTTCATCTAGCTCATCGACCACCGCCAGTGCCTCAAATTTATGCGGAATGGTGATGTTCACACCGAGGAACCCACACTTCACAAACTGCTGGAATGCCTCGCCCACACGACCAACCGGGACCTGAACGCGAATATACTGCGCGTCGATGCCACACGCCCGCAACGCCGGATTGTGCATCTGCGGACTGCGAGAATGCGCGATTGGATCACCAATCACCGCCAGCCGTGCAGGCGGCGTGAAGCGCCCGGAAACGGCGCTCCAATGCATCAAATCATCAAACGATAAAAACTCTCCCACGCAGCAGCCATCGCCACAGATGTTCTCCCTGTCAAAGTTCCCGGCGCAATTTTCCTGCTCGACATCTCGTTTGTTTCGCGCAGCAATCATCCTCTGCATCCAACCATTCGTCATTCCATGAAGCTCATCCTCCCACTCGCGACTCTCGCCCTCACCGCTGCCCTGTTCCTTGCCAAGGCCGCCGACGCCACCGTCAAACCCTTGCGCATCCTTATCGTCGCTGGTGGCTGCTGCCATGAATACGACAAGCAGACCGTTGTACTCAAAGAAGGAATCGAGGCACGCCTCAATGCAATTGTCGATATCGCCTACAATCCAGACAAGACCACCAAGGCCACCTTTGAAATCTACAAAGCCAAAGAATGGGACAAAGACTTCGACGTCATCATTCACGACGAGTGCAGCGCTGACATCACCGATCCCGCCTACATCGGTGCCATCCTCGGTGCACACAAGGCCGGTAAACCCGCCGTGAACCTTCACTGTGCCATGCACAGCTACCGCTCCGGAAATTTCCGCGAACCCGTCGCCCCCGGTGCCGACAATGCCGCGTGGTATGAAATGCTCGGACTGCAATCCACTGCGCACGGCCCAAAAGAACCCATCTCCATCACCTTCACCGATAAAGCGCACCCCATCACCCAAGGCCTCGAAAACTGGACAACTATCAACGAAGAACTCTACAACAACGTTCAGATCCTCACCGGCAAAGCCATCGCATCCGGCGTTCAGATCGTCCCCCCCAAGGCCAAAAAAGGCGAAACTCTCCCACCTGATGCCAAAGCTACCGAAGCCACCAGCGTCGTCGCTTGGACCAACGAATACGGCCCGAACAAAACCAAAATCTTCTCCACCACCATCGGCCACAACACTGAAACCGTCTCTGACGCCCGCTACCTCGACCTCGTTACCCGCGGCATCCTCTGGACCACCGGCCACATCAACGAAAACGGCAAGGCAGAGCCGGGCTACGGCAAATAATCACCATCAACACGCTTAAGCGTGCCATTAAAGATGTCGCGAATGCCCGGAGGTATCTCTTCCGGGCATTTTGCTTTTTTCCTTATACTCTTCTCAATATCCAATCCCCAGCGACGTTCTCTAAACCTTCTCATGCGCTCTTTCATTCCCCTCATCATACTCCTCGTTCTACCGCTTCACGCTGACGAACTCCCCGGCCACTCAGCGCATGGTGAAGCCTTCAACGAAGGTCCGCGTCAGGCCGCTGTGCTTATTCCCGGTTGCGGTGATGCGGTGAAATTTCCCATCAGTTCAAAGAAATCCGACGCGCAGACCTTCTTCACGCAGGGCGTCGGCCAGCTTCACGGCTTCTGGTATTACGAAGCCGAGCGCTCCTTCCGCCAGGTCGCCGCCATCGATCCCGACTGCGCCATGGCCTACTGGGGCATGAGCATGGCCAACGTGAACAACGAAAAACGCGCCAGAGCCTTCATCAAGAAAGCCACACCGCTCAAATCCAAGGCCACCCCACGCGAGCAGAAGTGGATCACCGTCCTCGAAAACCTCTACCGCGACGACGACAAACGTGACAAAAAGCAAAAGAGCCTCGACTGCCTCAAAGACTTCGAAACCCTCGTCCAAGACGACCCCAAGGACATCGAAGCCAAAGCCTTCCTCGTATGGCGCATCTGGTTCTCGCGTGAAGAAGCCCCTATCTCAAGCCTTCAGGCCGTCGATGCCCTGCTCGATCAAATTTTCGCCGCCGTTCCCAATCATCCCGCGCATCACTATCGCATTCATCTGTGGGACCAGAGCAAACCCATCCTCGCCCTCAAATCTGGGGCGCAATGCGGTCAGTCCGCGCCCGGCATCGCCCACATGTGGCACATGCCCGGCCACACCTTTTCTAAATTGAAGCGGCCTGACGATGCCGCTTGGCAGCAGGAGGCCAGCACCCGCGTCGATCACGCCTACATGATTCGCCAGTATGTCCTGCCCGATCAAATTCACAACTACGCCCACAACGAGGAGTGGCTCATCCGCACCTACAACGATCTCGGCCGCGCCAAAGATGCCATCGGCCTCGCGCACAGCCTCATCGGCAATCCACGCCACCCCAGCTACAACACCCTCGACAAACAAACCACCTCTGCCAGCTACGGTCGCACCCGCTTGATCGAAACCCTCATCAAATGGGAGCTCTGGGACGATTTGAAGGCCTTCACCGCCACACCCGCCGGCCAACCCACCCACGACATCACCCGCCTCCGTGCCCAAGGCCTCGCCGCGTATCATCTCAACGACACCAAACTGATCGCCGAGTCACTCAAAGCTCTCGATGCGATCAAAACCGAAACGAAGCTCGTTAAAATCGACACCAGCAAGCTGACCCGGAAAAAGGACGAACCAGCCGCCAAATCTGACAAAGCCAAATCATCCAAACCCGACGAAAAACCCGAGGTCAAGGCTAGAACCAACGCTCTTGCCGAATTGAAAGCTCTGGTTGCTCTCCTCGATGAAAAACAACCCAAGGCCGACAAAACCAAACTCATCGACGCTCTCAAGGACACCGACGTCCCCAAAGAACGCCTCGCTCTTTACTGGCTCAAGCTCGACGACAAAACCAAAGCCGCCGACCTCACCAAGAACTTCACGCAAGACCTTGTCGGCCTAGCCGCCAAAACCGAAGTCCTCCAAGCTTGCGGCAAAACCGACGACGCCAAAAAAGCCTTCGAAGAAACACGTAAAGTCGCCTTCGCCATGGATCGCGACCTTCCCGTCGCCAAACGCCTCGACGCACTCGCCAAGACCTTTGCCATCGCCGGAGACTGGCCCGCGCCCGCTCCCAAACGCACCGACAGCGGCATTCGTCCTCAAATCGAAACTCTCGGCCCCGTTCACTGGCACGGTCCGGACGCACCCGCCTTTGAAGCTCTTACGCTCGACAACAAACCCGTCAAAAGCACCGACTACAGTTCGAAAAAACCGACGCTTTTCATGTTCTATCTCGGACACGATTGCGGCCACTGCGTCGAACAAATCACCGCCTTCTCTAAAGCCGCAGTCGATTTCGATAATGCCGGCATCCAACTCGTCGCCGTGACCTTGGAGCCCACCCAAGTCGCTGGAAAAATCCGCGAGAAGCTCTCTCTCAAAAAAGACCAACCCCTCCCCTTCCCCATCCTGTGCGACAGCAGCCTAGAAGCCTTCAAAAAAGTCCGCGCCTACGACGATTTCGAAAAAGAAACCCTCCATGCCACCTTGCTGATCGACCCATCCAACAAACTCCGCTGGCTCGACATCAGTTGGCAGCCTTTCACCGATGCCAATTTCGCCTTAGCAGAGTCCAAGCGTTTACTCCAACTCAATACTCCGAATCCAGCCGCGCATGCCAGCAAGTGAAGGAAGCACACCGATTTTTTCAATTCCTTGCCGCCTTATTCGTCTCCTGAATCAGATGCATCAGGGCTGAGGCGGGGATGGCCTCGTGCAGCACAAGAGTGGTGCCCGAAGAAGTCGGCGGGGCCGCGGCCACAGTCTTGATTGGAGGATTGCTGTTGAAGGTCTGGATACGGGCGACGTGGCCGATGATGTTGCCACAGTCATCGAGTACGGCGGAGCCGCTGCTGCCCTGCGCCCAGTCGGTGCTGACGTTCACACGCTGCTGCACGGGATCCTTCGAGTCATTGTTCGAGTAGAAGCGGTTCACAATGCCGTCGCTGAAATAGCCACGATGTCGCAAGGGGTCGCTAAAGCAGTAGGCGCGGTCGCCTAACGCCACATCGGCGCGCACGGGTAGTGGTTTTAGCCCGCCGCCGGATACGCGGATCAGCGCGGCGTCCATCGAGGCATCGGCGGCCAGCACGGCGGTGGTGCTAAAGAACTCGCCCTGCTCGTTCACCACGATGAGTTTGCCTTCTTTCAAGTTCGCCGGTGGTTCGATCACATGATTTGCGGTGGCGACGACATCCACCGCCACGGCGTAGGCTCCGGCGACATTCACATGCATCTTGTCACAGCGGGTGCAGCGAAAATACCAGCCAATGCGCAGATGACCGTCACGCGCGAGCCTAGCCACCTCACGACTCGAGAGCGACTGGGTGGCGGGCGTGAGTGTCTTGATGAGTCCCGGCCTAGGCTGCTTCAGCTGCGCGGTCACGGTGGAGTTGCTCATGAACTCGATTCTTTTCGCGGCCACCTCGGCTTGGGCGATGAGCGGGTCAGGAGGCAAAGGCGGTGTGGCTGGAGTAGCACCAGACGTGAGCGGAGCGATGCCGCCAGGTGGCAGGCCGAGCGCTTTTTCGACCGTGGGACGCAGCGACGCTCCACGCAGTTCGGTGCCTTTGGCGATTAGCTTGCCAGTGTTGCCATCAACCAGAAAGCAGGCGGGAATGGAACGCACCTCATAGACCTTCGCCAGTTCGGCCTCCCAGCCTTTGCCATCGCAGATCTGCGGCCACGTCATGCCCTTGTCCTTCGTGAACTGCGCCAGACGTTCTTTGGTGCGCTCGTCATCGAGGCTGATGCCGAGCACCTCGAAACCTTTCGCTTTCAGGTCCGCGTGAACCTTCGTGAGATTCGGCACCTCGGCCACGCATGGACCGCACCACGTCGCCCAGAAATCGAGCATGACGATCTTGCCCTTGTAGTCCTGCGGAAAGCTCACCTTCGCGCCATTGGTGTTAAAGGCCTCAAAACTTTTAGCACTCGTCGCATCGTCCGTAGCCAGGCTCAGGTGGGAGACGAGAAGGACGGACAGCAGGGAAAGCGCGTGTTTCATGTTGGTTGACGGTTGGAATCAACTGCCTAAACGAAACGGCAAGCTGAATTGTTTATGAAAGTGCAAACTTTGCTCCATCGCAGCATGTATGATCACAAATCTCGATTTTCCTCTCCGGTGTTTGCCGCCACCAGCATCCTCCGCTAAAGCTCGCCACATGCTTTCCATGCGTGTTGTTTTCCGCCTCGTTTCAATTCTCTCTCTCGCCTCGCTGTCCTCCTGCCAAATGCCCGCTCCGCAGGTGTATCAGCCGCAGGCGGCACAAGCGGGTCCGTTTATGCTCGGGATCGATGTGCTGGCCTCACGTGGCTTTGATTTGATTCGTGGCAAGCGCGTCGGCCTTATCACGAATCAAACCAGCATGACAGGCCGCGGTGAACGCACCCGCACCGCCATGCAGCGTGCGCTGGGGCCAAATCTCGTCGCGCTTTATGCGCCGGAGCACGGCATCGACGGCACCATTGGTGCAGGCCTGCATGTGAGCACCCGCCGCGACAGCGTGACGGGACTGATCGTCTATTCGCTTTACGGCCCCACGCGCAAACCCACCCCAGCAATGCTCGCTCCTATCGACGTGCTCGTGTTTGATCTGCAAGACATCGGCTGCCGCAGCTACACCTACATCAGCACCATGATCGTCGCGATGGAGGCCGCTGCGGAATGCGGCAAGCAGTTCGTGGTGCTCGACCGGCCGAATCCGCTCGGCGGCTGGCGTGTCGAAGGCCCGCCGCTCGAAGCAAAATGGAAATCCTTCGTCGGCCAGATCCCCGTGCCCTATGTGCATGGCATGACGGCTGGCGAACTCGCCATGATGGCCGCATCACGCGGCTGGATGGCGCACGCGCCGCGTCTCGATGTGGTGAAGATGCAGGGCTGGCAGCGCAACATGGCCTGGCAGGACACCGGTCTGCACTGGTATCAAACCTCGCCCAACATCCCACACGCCACCTCGCCCTTCTACTACGTTGCCACCGGCATCCTTGGCGGTGCTACATCGGTCGATATTGGCATTGGCACCGAGAATCCCTTCGGTTACGCCGGTGGCAGCGGCGTCAATCCGAACGCGCTGCTCGCCTACTGCCAGCGTCTCAACACTCCGGGCGTCACCTTCGCGCCTTACTCCAACGGCGGATTCGGCGGTGTGCGCCTGAGCATCAATCCGCGCTCCACTGCCGACATCACTGCGCTCGATGTCCTCCTCCTCGCCGAAATCAATCGCCTCAGCGGCGGCAAAATCGTCGGTCGCATGAGCGGCTCGAAGCTGAACCTCTTCAACAAGGTCTATGGCAGTGAATCCCTCTACTCCGACCTCCGCCTTGGCGTCCCTGCCACCAGCATCGTCGCCCGCTGGCAGGGTTATAACCAGAGCTTCCGCTCGCAAAGACAGCGCTTTCTGCTTTATCCTTAGTTCTAACCATGGAAGACCTCGAACTCGCCCGCGCCTGCGCCCTTTATGCCGATGACAAAAAAGCGGAGAACATCCGCATTCTCGACCTGCGCGGCCTCAGCCCCATCTGCGATTACTTTGTGCTCGTCACCGCCACCTCCACGCCGCAGTTGCGCGCCGTGCGCGATGAAATCATCGAGCGCATGAAGGACGAGCACGACACTCCGCCCGACGTGAAGGACGGCAACTTTGAAAGCCAATGGATCATTCTCGTTTATGGCAACGTCATGGTGCATGTGCTCACGCCCGAGAAACGTGAATACTACGCACTCGAAGAACTCTGGGGCGATGCGCCGGAGCTTGCCCTCACTGTGGAAGAACCCACGCCTGAGCCGGCACCGAAAGCCAAGAAAGCAGCAGTGAAGAAAGTCGCGGCCAAGAAAGCTCCCGCCAAGAAGACTGCGAAGAAGAAAGCGGACTGATTTTCTGCTCGTCATCTAGCGTTGCATTCGCTACACAGCAGGCATGAACGTCCGCATTCTGCTCGTCCTCGTTTCCTGCGCCCTCAGCGTCGTCACCGGTCTCGTCATCGCACGCGGCGGTGTTGGCGTCACCGCAGCCCGGCAGCGCCCGCTGATCGGCCTCTCGATGGACACACTCAAGGAAGAGCGCTGGCAGGTGGACCGCGATCTTTTCACCGCGGCCGCCCAAGCCGCAGGAGCAGACGTTCTGGTGCAGTCAGCGAACAGCAATCACGTGGTGCAGATGCAAAACGTCGAGAGCCTCATCACGCAGAAGGTCGATGTGCTCGTCATCATTCCCAAAGATGCCGCCGCGATGGCCCGTGGGGTAGAACTCGCCCATCAAGCCGGCATTCCCGTGCTTTCCTATGACCGTCTCATCACCGACTGCGACCTCGATTTGTATCTGACCTTCGACAACGTGAAGGTCGGCGAGTTGCAGGCCAAGTTTCTCGCCGATCGCATCCCGCAAGGCGGTAAACTGCGCCTCATCCGTATCTACGGCGCAAAGACCGACAACAACGCCAAACTTTTTAAACAAGGCCAAGACAACATCCTCCAGCCGCTGATTGCCGCAGGCAAAGTCGAGGTCATTTTTGAAGACTGGGCCGAGGATTGGAAACCCGAGAACGCCAAGAAGATCACCAACGCTGCTATCACCAAAAACGGCGCCAACTTTGACGCCATCCTCGCCAGCAACGACGGCACCGCCGGTGGCGCGATCCAAGCGCTCACCGAAGAGGGGCTTGCCGGAAAAATCATCGTCACTGGCCAGGATGCCGATCTCGCCGCCTGCCAGCGCATCGCTCAAGGCACGCAGGCCATGACGGTCTATAAGCCCATCCAGCGCATCGCCACCAAGGCCGCCGATCTCGCCCTTAAACTCGCAAGCGGCCAACCCATCATCGCCCGTGATGCCGTGTCCAACGGCAAAATCGAAGTTCCCTCCGTTCTTCTCGAAATCACCGCAGTCACGAAGGAGAATTTACGCGATACCGTCATCAAAGATGATTTCCGAAAAGAGAACGAAGTATTCCAATGATCGGAGAATGAAACCATGAAATGGGCTTCCAAGTTTCTTTGCAATCTGAATTCGGTCCTCGGATGGAATTCTTCAAGCAGGCTCAAATACTTTGAGAATCGTGTGCCAGCTACTGGTGCATGCGCAGCCGATGGAATTCCGACTGAGACAGTCAATCAGGCGCTCAACATGTTTTGCGAGGCTTTCGACATTCCAGCTCCTCAGCGTTTATGCATCCTTGCAACTGATCGCATACAAGACATTTACCGCTCAATGGTGATCTTGGCAGACGACTTGGAATGCGAACGACTGCTGTTAAACCTTGAGAAGGCGATTGATCGCAGATTGAGCCAGCAGGAATTCGAGAGTCTTGTGTCCATCAAAGACCTGATTCAATATCTGCATTTAAACAAACCGAAGTGACCAGTTCAAAACATGATCCTGCGTGCCCACAACATCACAAAACGCTTTCCCGGTGTCACCGCACTCAAAGATGTGTCGTTCGATCTGCGCGAGGGTGAAATTCATGCGCTGTGCGGTGAAAACGGCGCGGGCAAGAGCACGCTGATCAAGCTTCTCTCCGGCATTCATCCGCATGGAAGCTATGAAGGGCGATTTGAAGTGAATGGCACCGAAGCAAAGTTTGGAACGATCAATGATGCCGAGAAAACCGGGCTGGCGGTGATCTATCAGGAACTGGCGCTCGTGGAGGAGATGACAGTGGCGGAGAACATCTTCCTCGGGCGCGAACCGCGACGCTGGGGCGCTTTTATTGACTGGCCGCGCATGTATCGCGAGGCACAGGCCTTGATTGTTCGGTTCAAGGTCGGCCTCGATCCCACTGCACCTGTTCGAACGCTTGGCGTTGGGCAAAAGCAACTCGTCGAGATCATCAAGGCGCTCGCCAAGGATTCGAAGATCCTCATTCTCGACGAACCCACCGCCGCGTTGGCAGAGCACGAGGTGCTGATCCTGCTCGACATCCTGCGTGATCTGCGAAAGCGCGGCATTGCGAGCATCTACATCTCTCACAAACTCGATGAAGTCTTCAGCATCGCGGATCGCATCACCGTTTTACGCGATGGCACGACCGTTTGCACGCAACCCGCTGCTGAAACGAACAAGAACGAAGTCATTCGTCACATGGTCGGTCGCGAACTCGGTGATCTCTTCCCCCGCCGCATCACACTGCCTGGCGAAGTCATTCTCCGCGTCGATTCACTCGCTGTGGCGGACGAAGAATCGAAAATCACCAAGCTGCACGACATAAGTTTCGAGTTGCGTGCCAGTGAAGTGCTCGGCATCGGTGGTCTCATGGGCGCAGGACGCACCGAACTGCTCATGCACCTGTTTGGAGCTTGGGGACGCGGTGTTTCGGGCAGTGTTCAGCTTCGCGGGCAATCGCTCGGCGGTCTCACGCCGGAAACGATCATTCAAAAAGGACTCGTGCTCGCTTCTGAGGATCGTCGTCGCTACGGGTTGCATCTGGAGCATGAGATTGGTTTCAACCTGTCGCTCTCATCGCTCGCCAGCGTCACGCGTGGCGGATTCATCCAGCGCAATGCCGAGATCCGCCGTAATCAGGGCATCTTTGAATCGCTTCGAGTCAAAGCGCCCGGCCTTGAGGCCATCGTCGGCAAACTCTCCGGCGGCAATCAGCAGAAGGTGGTGCTCGGCAAAGCGCTCCTGACGGAGCCTTCCGTGATTCTACTCGATGAACCAACGCGTGGCATCGACGTCGGTGCGAAGCTCGAAATCTACGAGATCATCAACCAACTCACATCCGAAGGCAAAGCTGTCATTCTCGTCTCCAGCGAGTTGCCGGAACTCATCGGTATGAGTGATCGCATTTTGATGCTCAATTCCGGCCGCATCGGCGGCTCCTTCACCCGTGCCGAAGCCACTCAGGAGAAACTCATGGCCGCAGCCATGGGACATGCGGGGTAATGCCAGCATCCTCTTGTAAGAAATCAGAATTGCAAACATCGAAGCCCAGACAGCCATCATGATCTCTCATCCTTACTCGTTTGTACTCGCGCTCACACTTGCGACAAACCTGCTCCTTGCCGCAGACTTCCCAGATCCCAAGCCATTGCAGGTGACCGGCAACAGTGTGCAATCCTACGTCGATTTGGGCACAGCGGTCTCGTATCTGGATGCTTCTGCAAAAGAACTACTCAAAAACTATGCCCCGACCTTCGACACCGCCGGCATTGTCGACATCCGGCCGCATCGGTTCACAGCCATATATGATGATGCCGTTAGCGTGTACGAGTACCTCGCCCTATGGGTGCACACTCAGACTGTGAGTAACGGTTCAGATCCCTTTGCGCCCATACCGACCGGCAAGGAGCAAAAATCGAGGCTTTTTCTCGTCATCATGGTCCGCATCAAGTATGAAGGTCGTGAACGCTGGGGCATACAAAACTATCACGGCGAACCGCCAGGCCCAGTTTTCGAAGCGGCAGTATTGGAACTGACTGAAAGCAAAAACACAACCGAGGCCGCCGACCGCTTTTGTCGGGAGTGGGCTATGCTTCCCCCAGCCTCTGCTACGAAGCCAACCACTCCGCTCAGAGGCATCCCTCATTCCAATCCTCACTGGCTGGCTAACGTGCTCTTTGTGAAAGACCAGTGACCTTGAAGAGGCCACACGCCTTGCAGCTATAATTGGCGACCTCGCATTAGACGTTTATTGATAAGCACTTCGCATTTCCACGTTCGACCTTTCATTCCATTTCCAACCATGATTCGCACCCTCCTCGCCACACTCGCTTTCGCGGTCACCGCCAGTGCTGCCCAACCGCCTAACATTGTTTTCATCTTTTGCGATGATCTCACCACGCAGGCCATCAGTTGTTACGGCGACAAGCGCAAGCTGCTCGACACGCCGAACATGGACCGCATCGCGAAGGAGGGTATGCGTTTCGACCGCTGCCTCGTAACGAATTCCATCTGCGGCCCCAGCCGTGCGGTGATCCAGACCGGCAAGTATTCGCACGCCAACGGCTTCTACAATAACAGCAACAGCAAGTTCGATAGCTCACAGCCGACTTTCCCCAAGGTGATGCAGAAAAGCGGCTACCAAATGGCGGTGATCGGCAAATGGCACCTCATGACCGACCCCGTGGGTTACGACCACTGGAACGTGCTTCCAGGCCAGGGCGCTTATTATAACCCTCCGATGACCGAAAACGGCAAGGAAGTGAAATACGAAGGCTACACGACCGACATCATCGGCGACCTCACACTGAAGTGGATGGACCAACGCGACAAAACGAAGCCCTTCATGATAATGTGCCAGCACAAGGCCCCACATCGTGAATGGGAGCCACCGCTTCGCTTGCTCGGCTTTGACAACGACCGCGTCTATGAAGAACCGGAAACGCTGTTCGACAGCTACAGCGGCCGTAGCAAGGCTGTAAGCGATCACGACATGGGCATCGACCGCACGATGACAGATCGTGATGTGAAACTCGTGATTCCCGGCAATTTGAATGAAGAACAGAAGAAGACTTGGAGTGCCTACTATGACCCACGCAATGCCAAATACCGCGAAGCAGCTCCTGCGGGCCGTGATCTGGTGAAATGGCGCTACCAGCGCTACATGCACGACTACCTGGCCTGCGTGAAGGCCGTGGATGAAAACGTGGGGCGAGTGCTCGATTACCTCGACAAAAACGACCTCACAAAAAACACCGTGGTCATACTGAGCAGCGATCAGGGCTTCTTCCTCGGTGAGCACGGCTGGTTCGATAAGCGCTGGATCTTTGAAGAATCGTTACGCACACCATTGCTCGTCCGTTGGCCGGGCGTGATCAAACCAGGCACAAGCACGAGCCGAATCGTCAGCCTCATCGATTTTGCCAGCACCTTCCTCGACATCGCCAAGTGCGAGAACCTGCCGGACGTGCATGGCCGCAGCATCGTGCCGCTCATGAAGGGCGAAACGCCTGCTGACTGGCGCAAATCACTCTACTACCACTACTATGAGTTCCCTGTGCCGCATCACGTGCGCCCGCACTATGGTGTCATCACGGACCGCTACAAGCTCATCCACTACTACAAGCCGGATCTCGATGACTGGGAATTGCTCGACCGCGAAAAGGATCCGCTCGAAGTAAAGAGTTTCTACGATGATCCAGCTTATGCCGACACCGTGAAGGAGTTAAAGGCCGAAATCCTCCGCCTTCAGGCCGAGGTGAAGGAAACCATGCCGCCACCACGCATCGCCCACGGCAACAAGCCCTTCGACAACGAACCGCAGCCGCCTGAACAGCCGAAAGGCAAGGGTGCTGGCAAGAAGAAGGCCGGGGCGAAGCAGGAGTAGCCTGCGTTCAGCGCCACATCGTCTTACTCACATACCATTCGACGAACTGCGGCCCGTAGAAGACCCAGATCACGGCTCCCATCGCGAGATAGGGGCCGAAGGGAATCTTCGCACCCCACTCGGCTTTGCCGGTGACGCGGTGGATAACAGCGAAGACGGTGCCAAGTACGGATGCGGCAAGAATCGTGAACAAGACAGCCTGCCATCCAGTGAAGGCACCGATCATCATCAGGAATAGCACATCACCAAAACCCATTGCTTCACGTGGAATGACCACCTGCGTCACTTTGGCTTTCAAAATCTTCACGCCTTCGAGGGCAAATTCTTCCAGGCTCGAGCCATCGCGCACCTTGAGTTTTTCCATCCATAACTCAGCCGTCACGGTGCCGAAGGTTCGCTCGTTCACTTGCAACTCGTTGCAGGAAACGACCATGCGGTCCGTCGCGCGCATGAAGAGATCGGCCCAGCCGTAGTTGTGCTCACCGAAGACCACCACGGGCGGCTCGTTATCATCCGGCTGTGTGACTTCCCAAGACTCGTCTTTTTCAAAGACGAATTTTTTTCTACCGAACGCTAACTTGCCCAGCTCAACCACCAGCCAGAGTCCGCCGAGACCAAGAGCGGCACTCGCCAGCGAGATGAGCAGTCCGCGGGTGTGCGTGACTTGATCCACCAAGGCAGGCACCCACCATGATGCGAGCACTCCCACCACCGCACCACCGATGGTGATCGTGTGCGGCAGAATGAAATGGTCGATGTCGATGAACATCCCCGAGATCAACAGGCTCATGAAAACCCATAGGCACAGCACCTGCGGCCCCCAGATCTTGATGTAAGGCCACGGATCGACATTGGAATATTCACCACTTACTTTCAAGAACACGAGATAGAACATCACTCCCGTGAGCAACTCGACCATGAAGTAGCGGATGGAAATTTTGCCGCTGCAGTTCGCGCACTTGCCACGCAACAGCAGCCAGCTCAGCAGCGGGATGTTCTGCCACATGGGGATCTGGTATTTGCATGATGGGCAGAAGCTGCGCTTGGGATTGTTCACTGAGATGCCAAGCGGCAGGCGGTAGATGACCACATTCAGGAAGGAGCCAATGCCTGCGCCGATGTAGAAGGCCAGGAAGTGCAGCAAAGTGTCGAGGATTTGAAAACGGGTCATGGAAAAGGGCAGTGTTTGCAAACTTGGCCCGCCGTGCGTGAGTACGGAAGCAAAAACTCCACATGATCTCAGATTCCTGGCGCTACCTGCGCACAGCCCCCTTTCTTGTCATCCTCACTCTGGCCGCCTGTGCCACGAAAGAGGAACGCCGTAGCGCCCTAGTGCCAAGCCATTCCATCGAACTCGCGAAGCGCTTCGATTTCGTTGATGTCCGCGCTGAGATTCCCGGCATCGCCATCGATCTGCGTTATGCCACAGCTTACAATGTCGCCCGTCATGCCATTTATCCCTCACGCATGCCCTGCCTGCTGCGCCGGGAGACAGCACAGAAACTGAAAAAGGCGCAGACACTGCTCCATGTGCAAGGCTACGGCCTGCGCATCTGGGATGCGTATCGTCCGCCGGAGGCGCAGGAGACGCTGCATCAGCATGGCGGTAGCACGGGCATGTTCCTCTCGCCGAAAGCCGGCTGGAGCCGTCATTGCGGCGGCATTGCCGTCGATCTCACCCTCGTCGATGCCAAGGGCCAGGAGCAACGCATGCCCACCTACTTTGACCAGGACTTCGAACACGCCAGCCACCACTATCGCGGCAACGATCCTATGGTGAAACAAAACCTCCATATTCTCAAAGAGGCCATGAAGCAGGCGGGTTTCACGCAGTTGGAGTCTGAGTGGTGGCACTTCGACGATGAGGACTACATCCACGACCCCCAGCCCATCGTCTATGGACGGGAACTCGCCATCCCTGTGCTGTGAGCATCCGTAACGACGCCACCTTCACCGTCATCGACGAGACCGACGGCTACATCGTCGTCAACAAACCTGCTCCGCTGCAAATCCACCCCGGTGATCCGAATGGCCCGCCCACTCTCTGGCATCGTCTCTGCGATCTCCTGTCGTATGAGATCGCTAACGGCGGCCAGGTTTCCATCATCAACCGCCTCGACCGCGAGACCAGCGGCGTCGTGCTCGTCGCGAAGAATCACGAACTCGCCCGCCTCTTCGGCATGGCAATGCAGGATCGTAAAATTCACAAGACCTACGTCGCACTCGTTCACGGCTGGCCGGAGTGGGAAGAGCAAATGCTCGATGCGCCCATCTTGAACGCCCGCGACGTGCAGCCCTATGACATCTGGGTCAAACAAATCGTCCATCCGCAAGGGGCCGAGTGCCGCACCGCGTTTCGCACACTCCAGCGCTTCGAGCGCAAAGGGGAGAAGTTTGCTATGATCGAGGCTAAACCAGAAACAGGCCGCATGCATCAGATCCGCGTGCATCTGCATCATCTCGGCCTCCCCATCGTCGGCGACAAACTCTATGGCCGCGATGATCGTTGCTACTTGGAGTTCATCGAAACTGGTTGGACACCTGCTTTGGAGCAAAAGCTTCTCCTGCCACGCCAAGCACTGCATTCCTCACGGCTAGAACTCAATCTCGAAGGCTTTCCGAGCTGCTGGGAGGCACCGGTGCCACCGGAGTTCACACTTTGAGTACGATGGACACTCCTGTCCGTCGTTGAACGCTCCGCCACACCCGACGGACAGGAGTGTCCATCGTACTTCAGGCCCATCGCCGCACTCGACTGTCGAGTTGAAACACTTGTCCGCTCACATTCTGCATCGAATGCAGAAAAACAATGAAGCGTGCCGCATCCTGCGGCGTGTTGAGTCGGCCTAGCGCATGCGTCTTCGTCAATTCCTCACGCCACTCGTCATTCGCCAAGAGATGCCGCGTCATCTTCGTCTCCAGAAATCCCGGCAACACGCAGTTCGCCCTCACATTGCGTGCGCCATACTCTTTGGCGATGCTTTGCGTCAATCCGATCAAACCTGCCTTCGCTGCCGCGTAATTCGCCTGACCTGCGGGTCCGCTGAGCGCTGAATAGGAGCCAATGTTCATGATGTGACCACGGCGTTGCTTCGCCATGATTTTCACGACCGCCTGCGACACCAAGAATGCGCCTTTGAGATTCACATCGACGACTTGATCAAAATCTTCATTGCTCATCTTCACCACCGAAACGTCACGACACACACCGGCATTGTTCACCAGCAGATCGATCTGCTTCACCGTGGCGAAAAATGACTTCACCGATTCCGCATTCGTGACATCGAGATCATGCCGACCTGGTGCCAGAACTTCAAAACCCGCCAGCTTGAGTTCATCCGAAATGGATTTCGCCAAATCACCGTCACCGCCGGTGATGACGGCAGTGAGCGGTGGAGATGTGGCGGCATCCATGAGGAATCAACCCAGCGTGAAAGCAGGCAGCATCACGATCTTACCGCCAGCCATGGCCGACTGATGGGCGCAGAGGCCAACGCAGGTCCAGTTGGCGGATTGGGCGGCGTTCGGGAAGGGCTGGCGTTTTTCGGCGAGGGCATTGGCAAACTCGTTGGCGAGATGCGGATGGCTGCCGCCGTGACCACTGCCTTGCGTGAAGCTGAGGTGCGTTTTCTTGCCGAGATCATAGACGCCCTTGGTAGTGAAGCGCTGAATCGGCTTCGGCAGGCGTTTGGCGAAGTCGGGAGCTTTGATGGTCTTGGGAATCTTGTGCTCGGGCAGTTTGGCGCGGTGCATGATGAGCGGCTCGTGCTCGATGAGCGGCCATTCGATGGAGGCTTTGTCGCCATAGACATCGATGCTCTCGCGATACTGGCGTGCGGTGTCGAACAGGCTGCGGATGATGCGGGCGCTGACATCGGTGCCTTTGAACTTGATGTGAGCGGTTTCGACGGCAAACAGGCTGCCGTAGCACTTTTGCAATTCCTTGCGCACGGTGCCGGAGCCGAAGCAGCTCACGTATTCGGCAGGCTTACCGATCATGCCGGCCACGGGACCGACGCAATGCGTGGCATACCACATCGGCGGCAGGCCGGGCCAGTAGTTCGGCCAGCCGTCCATGTCCTGCTGATGCGAGGCCTGCACGAACTGCAGCTTGCCGAGCTTGCCCTGATCGAGCTGCTCCTTCATGAAGAGATATTCGCGGGCATAGACGACGGTCTCCATCATCATGTATTTGAGGCCGGTCTTTTTGACGAGATCGCAGATCTTTTTGCAGTCTTCGATGCTGGTGGCCATCGGCACCGTGCAGGCGACGTGCTTGCCGGCTTTGAGCGCCTCGATGCTCATCCAACCGTGGTCGGGAATGGGCGAGTTGATGTGGACTGCGTCGATGTTCGGGTCCTTAAGCATCGCTTTGAAGTCGGTGTAACGCACGGCGATATCGAAGGCGTCGCCAATGGCGTTGAGTTTCTTCGGGTCACGCTGGCAGATCGCATAGCAGGTCGTGAGCGGGTGGCGCTGCCAGATGGGGATAAATTCCGCCCCGAAACCGAGGCCGACGACGGCGATGTTGATTTTTTTGTCTGACATGATGGTTGGAAGTTGCGGTGACTTTATAGGCGTGGGCGACGGCGCATGGGAAGGACAAAGTTTAGGGGGAATCGGACGGCGAGAACCTGCTCTGCAGGCGTTTGCAGTTGTTGACGATGGCTGAAGGCTTGCTGCGCAAGCGTTGACAATGGTTGGAAAAACGACCCGCTGAACGGACTTGGAAAAACAACTGTAAACCATCGTCAACAACGGTAAACAATCGTCAACTCCCCCATGCTGACCGCCGACTTTGATTACCACCTACCGCCCGAACTCATTGCCAGTGAACCGCTGGCGGAACGTTCCGCGTCCAGGATGATGGTGGTGCATCGAGATTCAGGGAATATCGAGCACCGGATGTTTCGCGAGATCGGGGAGTTTGTCTCGCGGGAGGCTAGCGACATGCTCGTTTTAAATGACACGCGGGTCGTTCCGGCCCGCTACTACACGGATCAAGGTTATGAGGTGCTGCGGGTGGAGCCACTCACGGCGACGCGCTGGCGCTGCATGGTGAAGCCGGGGAAAAAATTCCGCCTTGGCGATACGGTGCAAATTGGCGAGGCCACGGGCCACGTGATCGAGATTTTGGAGGAGGACGGCAACCGCATCATCGAGTTCGACCGCCTCGTGGATGAGTCAAAGCATGGGCATCTGGCGCTGCCGCACTACATGGGCCGTGAGGACCAGCCGACGGACCGCGAACGCTATCAAACCGTGTTCGCCCGAAGCGAAGGCTCCATCGCTGCGCCAACGGCGGGGCTGCACTTCACGCCCGAGGTGCTGAATCCCCTGCCCCACACGTTTGTGACGCTGCATGTCGGTGTCGGCACGTTTCAGCCGGTGAAGGTGGCAAACATCGCGGATCACAAGATGCACAGCGAAGTCTATGAAGTCTCTGCAACGACTGCCCAAGCGATTCAATCAGCCAAACGCGTCATTACCGTCGGCACCACCGCCATGCGCACGCTCGAGAGCGTCGCACGCGATCATGGCCGAGTCATCGCCACCCGCGGCAGCACGGACATCTTCATTCATCCCGGTTTCGAGTTTCGTGTCGCTGGCGGCCTGCTGACGAATTTCCATCTACCAAAATCAACGCTGATTATGTTGGTCAGCGCCTTTGCGGGCAAGGAACTGACGATGCAGGCTTACGCGGAAGCGATTCGTGAGCGCTATCGTTTCTTCAGCTATGGGGACTGCATGCTGATCGTGTAGCAGGAGCCTAACGTCGAGGTGAGCGTCCGCGCTGACAGCGCACTTAAGCTCTCTCCAATCGTGTTTATAAAACCAGCAATATCAAAACCGAGACGCTCAGCGGCGGTTCGTCTCCAGCGATTTGTTGGGCCTCTTTTGTATTTCTTCTTTCAGGGCTTCAACATCAATCGGAGGGTTCGACAAATGGACGACGCGATGGCAATTGGCGCAGAGTGGAATCAAATCGGAAACGGCATCGACGGCCCGCGAACCACTCGACTCCGAAATCTGCTTTCGGTGGTGAACTTCGATAAATCCCTCGGCGAGCCCTCCGTAAAACCTGCCAAAATCAAAGCCGCAAACAAAACAGACTGATCCGTGATGTCTAATGCAGGCCAACCGGGCGGATGCTGACCGCTCTGGGATGCTAATCTCGACTCTTTTTGTTCCCCCTTCGGTGAACATGGCGGGAGGCTGCTCGCCGAAATCCGCGTGATCCTCCTCCGCCAGAAACGCCTCTATCTTAGCGAGCACCTTTGGGCTCTTAACCTCCTGAAATCCCAAACTAAAATTCGCGACCTCAATCATCAATGTCTTGAACCATGAAAAACCATTCAGGGCCTTGTCGTCAAAATGGACAACTGACGATCCAGAAAGCTGCCTCTCTTTACCATCCGCCGCATCTTCGACGGTCTCGGCGATAAATGAATAAGCCAAGGAGAACACCGGATTCCCGGTTGTCGTGCCGCGTCCCTCGAAAAGCCACACGCGACTTCCGATAGCGGACTGAAGCGTCTTCAGGGACTTCTTAGAACCGATGGCTACGGTATCGTATTGCTCGGTTCGGTCGAGCAGACCCCGAACATCCGCTTTGTGATATGCCACGAAATGACGCATTCTTTCTTTGCTTAACAGTGGAGATCATTCACAGATCGTGAGGTTTGTCAGTAGCTATATATCTGACAGTTTGGTGGGAAAAGTGCAGGCTGCGGCGTTCATGAGTGTCGTTTTACCCTCCAATGCCGTTGCTGGACAACAGAATTGTGGCTTTGCAACGGCATACGAGGGACAATTCCTTGTGTTCATCTTCCAAACTCTGAACCCAGCCTGGAGAGCGGAGGCGCGTGGCTTTCCTGAAAACAAATCAGCCGAGCTTGGAGGCCCGGCTGATGAGGTTTGAGATCAAAATTCCGTTCAACGTTACACCTTCGGCGTATCAGCGGTGCTTTCGGGAAGCTTGGGGGCTTTGATGTATTCCGTGGGGAGATCGCCTTTCAAGGCCTTGAGGAAGGTGATGATGGAAGCGGTTTCTTCGTCGGTGAGTTGCTTGCCGAGCTGGTATTCGGCCATCTTCTTGACCATCTCGTCGAGGGTCTTGACGGAACCATCGTGCAAGTAAGGCGCGGTTTCGTTGATGTTGCGGAGGCTGGGTACTTTGAAGAAGAATTTCTCGCCTTCGTTCTTGGTGACGTCCGAACGACCGTTGTCCTTGAGATCTGGCCAAGGCTTCACTAGGCCGAGTTTCTGATACATCATGCCGCCAACGGCAGGTCCCATGTGGCAGGTGACGCAGCCGGTTTTGGCGAAGGTGGCGAAGCCTTTTTTCTCGTCGGCGCTGAGCGCGTCTTTGTTGCCCTTGAGGAAGGCGTCCCATTTGCCGGGAGTGAGGAGCTTGCGCTCGAAGGCACCGACGGCCTTGCCGAAGTTGTCATAGGTCAGGGGATCGGCCTCGCCGGGGAAGGCGGCTTTGAAGCCTTCGACGTAGCCGGGCATGCTTTTGAGCACTTTCACCACGAAGTCGGCGCTGGGCATGCCCATTTCGACGGGGTTGAGCACGGGGCCTTTGGCCTGCGCCTCGACGTTCGGCGCACGACCATCCCAGAACTGAGCGATGTGGATGGCGGCGTTGTAGGTGGATGGAGAACTGCGGCCACCGAGCTTGCCTTCATGACCTGGGGAGAAGGGCAGATTGTCCTGCCCGTATTTGTCGAGCATGTGGCAGGAGTTGCAGGAGATCTTCTCGCCTTTGGAGATGCGGTTCTCAAAGTAGAGCTGGCGACCGAGATTGATCTTCGCCTCGGTGAGTTCATTGTCCGGTGACAATGCCTGCGCCGGCAGCGGCTGGAACATGGGCAGGAAGGCTTCGGAGAGATCCGCCTGCGCGAAGGCGGAGGCGCTGCTCAAACCGACAACGAGAGCGAGGATACGGGTGGTGGTGTGCATGAGTGAAGGGTGAATGAAACGTGCGAGCATACGTCGCGCGGAGAAGGTGGGTTTCAAATGATTGCGTCGTGAGATGATTTCTCAACGTGACCGGAGTACGCCATTGACGGAAACAGCGGCGGACGGCTACGCTGATCGCATGTGCACCAAAATTCTTTTCCTCCTGCTGATAGTGTTGGGCCATGCCATGGCACAACAACCCATCGGCGATGGCAAAGCGGACGACACGGCAGCGCTGCAGCATTTGTTCGACACGAGCGGCAGTGTGAAGCTGGCGAAGGGCACCTACCGGCTGACGAAAACGCTGACGGTGGACTTAACGAAGACGGGTTTCGCGGCCATCAGCGGCGATGGCACGGCACGCCTCGTGATGGCGGGTGCGGGTCCAGCGCTGCATTTCATCGGCACGCATGAAGGCACGGCGGCACCGGATTCGTTCAAGCCGGAGGTTTGGGAAAATCAGCGCACGCCGATGGTGGATGGCATCGAAATCGTCGGCGCGCATGCGGAAGCCGATGGCATCGAGGCCACGGGCACGATGCAGATCACGCTGAGCCGCGTCGTGGTGCGCGAATGCCGCCATGCGGTGCATCTGACGCAGCGGAACCGCAACGTGCTGATCTCCGCCTGCCATTTCTACCACAACACGGGCATCGGCGTGTTTTACGATGATGTGAACCTGCACCAGTCAAACATCGCGGGCAGCCACATCAGCTACAACGGCGGTGGCGGGGTCGTGTCACGCGCTGGGAACGTGCGCAACCTGCACATCGGCACGTGCGACATCGAGGGCAATCACGCCAAGGACGGACCGCCGAGCGCCAATGTGGAGCTGGATTCACGCGGCGGCTCCATCGGCGAGGTGGCGATCACCGGCTGCACGCTTCAGCATACGAACAAAGCGACGGACTCCGCCAACATCCGCATCATCGGCTCCGGCACCGACCCTTCCCTGCTCCGCCGCGGTGGACGCGAGTTCACCCGCGAAGGGAATGTGACCATCAGCGCCAATGTGTTCAGCGACGTGCAGGTAAACGTCGAAATCCGCCACGCACGCGGCGTGACGATCACGGGCAACACCTTCTGGGAAGGCTTCCAGCACGACCTGCTCGTCGAAGACAGCAGCAACATCGTCGTCACCAGCAACAACTTTGACCGCAACCCGCGCTACCTCGTCAACGGCAACGACGACGCCGAAAAGAACGGCATCGTCTTCCTGCGTTGTGAAGACAGCATCCTCAGCAGCAACGTGATCTTCGGCGTGTGGAAGCAGCGCGCCGCCGTGGATGTCGAGTCCTGCAACCGCCTGCAAATCTCCCACAACAGCGTGCTGGACAGCGATGGTGCCGGCATTCGCCTGGAAAAGGTGACGAACAGCCTCGTTTCCGAGAACCTCATCCGCGATGACCGTGAAGCGGAGAAGCGCAGCAAGGAGCCATCGCTCCTCATTCTCGACGGTAAGCATAATCAGATCGGCCAGAACCTAACCAGTAGCAAGGTGGAGATAAAATAGGTGTGAGCATGTCCGATCCACCAATTATGAGTGAGCAAAGGCCATCGCTAGTAATTTCTAAATACTAATCCTGAATCTGCGGCGGCAGATAGATCTAAAAATCATAGGCTCAGCTAAACGCAAATTTCTGCCTCAACTCAAAACCCTCTTTTTAACCCTCTCATTTTACCGGCAGCCAGCGTGCGCAATAGAACACGACGTAGCCGTCGGCACCGGCGTTGGAGATCGTGATCGCAGTGTCGTTGCCGCAGTCGTATTCGCCGAGGTCGATCCAGAACAAGCCTTCGGCTGGCTTCGGTGATTTGAGGTCGATCTTCAGCTTCTTCACGCCTCCCGCGTGCTGCACCTCGACCAACGCGTTGCTGGTGCGATTGCTTTTCGGCGGAGCGGCGAGCATGATCGCCCACCGCCGGATGTCGCCGTCGTGCTCGATGTCACCCGCGCCACCGACAACCCGAACGTTGATGAAAAGAAGCACGTTGCCATCAAGCTCGGCGGCGGTTCCAGCGCACTCATGTCATTACCTCTGCGCTATATGCACAGCGTCGTCGAAATGGCCCACCTCCAGGATGTCAAGCACACCATTCAGCTCCTCGCTGCCTTCGCCGAAAGCGTGAAAGCCAAGGATGTGTTCTGGGTGAAGCATTCGCCGCGTTTGTTTCCTCGCGTCCTCGACGCCATCACTCCAGACTCCTGAAAAATGCTTTTGCCTTTCAACCGCGTAAAGTTAACCTCTGCCTGACGCGCATTCCGCATGAAATCCCTGTGCCAACTGCTTCTCCTCCAGCTTCTGCTGGCGTACGGCACGTTCACAAGCCATGCCAGCGTCATCTTCACAGAGAGCTTCAACGGCTACACCAACTACGCCGGCCCAGGCAGCCAGGCAAGCACCGGACTCTCCGTTTACCACAGCGGCACCATCACCGGCTGGTCAAACTCCGGCATCCACAGCGCCCACGCCGTCGATCGCGGCGGCGGCGACTACGCCTTGCAATTGTTCAACGGCGTCGGCGTCATCGCGCCCGTCAACATCCTCACCCAGAGCACTGGCATCGCCGCCAATGACCTCGGCACCGAATACCTCGTCAGCTTCGATGCCGCCCCCACCGTCTGGTCCAATCCCAGCGAGGCCTCCGCCGCCGGAGACGCCGTCCTCATCGAGCTGCTGCGCACGGACAACTCCGTCCTCACCAGCTCTACCCAGGCTCCCGGCATTTGGTCCGGCACCGCCAGTGCCCAAAACTCCTTCAACCCCTACAGCTTCAGCTACACCGGGGACGGCAGCGGCAGTGTCCGCCTCCGCCTCTCCGGCTCCCCCGCCAACGACAGCCGCTTCGGCGGTGCCATCGACAACCTCGCCGTCTCCAGCATCCCCGAGCCTACCCGCGCCCTGCTTCTGCTCACCTGCGTCCTAGCTTTGGCGCTCACCCGCCGCCGCGCCACCTGAGCAGAGGGTTGCTCATGCGTCAGTCCTCCACCGGCAGCCAGCGCGCGCCATCGACGACGACGTAGCCGTCGGCACCTTCATTAGAGATGGTGATCGCGGTGTCGTTGGCGCAGTCGTATTCGCCGAGGTCGATCCAGAACAAGCCTTCGGCTGGCTTGGGTGATTTGAGGTCGATGTGGAGTTTTTTAATGCCGCCGAGGTGCTGTACCTCGACCAACGCGTTGCTGGCGCGGTTGCTGTTCGGTGGGGCGGCGAGCATGAGGCGATACTTGCCGGGCTTGGTGAGCTTCGGCTCGAAGCGCAGGCTGCACTTGCCGTCCTTGGTGTTGTTGTCGTGACGGTAGCCGTCGCCGATGAATGACTTGGCGGCACCGCAATCCTTCCACTCGCCGGTCACCTTGGCCTCCGCGTCATCCATGACGATGCCTTTGAGCGTCTTCGGATCGACGCCTTTGGAGCTGGAGGGGCCGTCGTAGTGCAGGATCTGGCCGTCTTTGAGAATCTGCGCCTTCAACTTCTCATACGGCACGTCCTGCACGGTGATTCCGTCATCGATCGCCATCGCCGCTGCCGTGGCGGCGCTTTGACCAAGGATCATGAACACCGGCTCCATGCGGATGCTGCCATAGGCGATGTGGCTGGCGGACATGGCCACGGGCACGAGCAGATTGCCCACTTGGCCTTTCTTTGGCACGAGCGAACCGTAGGCGATCTCATACGGCCCTTTGGTGCTCACGCCGATGTCTCCTTCGTTCTGCACATTGCCTTCCGGCGTGATGTATCGCTGGATGTTGTGCGAGTCGATGCCGTAGCTGCCCATGCCGACGCTGTCGGGCGTGGGGAGCTTCTTGAGCAGTTCGTTCTCGGTCATCACATAGCTGCCGATCATGCGGCGTGCTTCGCGGATGTAGAGCTGATGGGACCAGTTGCCGTTGTCGGTGAATTCATCCTTCGGCAGACCCCACTCGCGCAGTTCATCCTGCACTTTCTTTGGCACGCGCGGGTCATTCGCGACAAACCACAGCAGGCCCTGCTGATACGTGCGGTGCTCGGCGATGATCTCGCGGCGCTTTTCATAGCTGGCCTCGGGGTAGTCATAGTTGTAGCCAATGTTGTCGAAGCTGAACGGCCCGTGGTTGTTCGTGTCCGTCTTGTGATTCGGGATCGGATCAAACTTCTCAAAGAACTCGCCCCAGCCTACCTTCAGCACGCGCAGCAGGATTTCATACTGGCCTGCATCGTAACCCTCCGGCTGCGGAAACGGGATGCGGTTCTCCGGCACGTTCGTGTAGCAACTGCGGAAGCAGTAGGCCTGCACCTTCTTGTCGCCTTCACCGTATTTACCGGGATCTTCCGTGCTCACGCGTGGCAGCACGCCGCTCTTGGGATCGCCCGGTACCTTATAGGGGCTGATCGGCTCCTTCACCGCGCCGAAGTGATGGCGGTGATGCAGCACGCCGACCTGGATGCCATTCCACTTCTCGTCATAAACCGACGTCGCCTCACGACCGACGTGATAATCGCAACCCGCCGCCGCCATGAGGTCGCCCTCATAAGTCGCGTCGATGAACATCTTCCCCGTATAGGTCTTGCCGCTCAGCGTGGTGATCGACGTGATCTTGTCGCCGTCCTTCTTCACACCCTTGGCTCGATCCAGCCACTCATCGCGCACGACTTCGAGACCGAACTCTTTGACGTAATCTTCAAACACCTGCTCCGCCGCATGCGGTTCAAAGATCCACATCGTGCGGTTCTCGCCATCGACGGCGGGAGTCCCCTGCCCTTTGCCGCCGTATTCCGACTGCTTCTGTTGCTTCCACGATTCGGCCTTCTGGTAATGCAGGTAGATGCGGTGATAAAAGTCCCGCGAGAGTCCCCCGATCACCGCCTTATTGCCCGTGTCGGTGAAGCCAAGACCGCCGCAGCTCAAGCCACCGAGATGCTTGTCCGGCGATACCACGATCACCGACTTGCCCATCTTTTTCGCCTGCACTGCTGCAATGATGGCCGAGCAGGCGCCGCCGTAGATGACGATGTCATGCTCGGCAGCGTGGAGGATCTGGCTGAAGACCAAAAAGGCGGCAAGACAAGAGCTGAGTTTCATGGCGATGGTTGAGGTTGTTGCGAGGGCGGGTTCAATCGCCGCATGAAAGGAATCGGCAAACAGAATGTTTACAGTCGCATGCTCCGACCCGCCATTCTCTCGATCTTCGTCGCCGTTACCAGCCATGCGCAGGAATTGCTGCCCAAGCCTGCGGTCCTCCAACCCGAAGGCAAGTGGTCGGATTTTCCCGCGCTCTGCACCGCTGCCGATGGCACGCCGCATGTCGCCTACGTGCAGTGGGACGGCACCAAAGACACGCTGCATGTCGCCAAGCTCGTGGAGGGTGCATTGAGCGATGTTTTAACCATCGGCCAGCCCGGCATCATCCACCAGCCCGCTCTGGCCACCGATGGCAACGGCACGCTGCACCTCGTGTGGTCGCAGGTGAATGCCCAAGACCTCATGGAACTGAAGACGGCACAGATTCGTGACGGCAAACTCTCCGGCGAGATCACCACGCTCGCCAGTTCGCCGAATGGCGGCAACGCCTTTGCCAAAGCTGTCACGAGCCCCGCAGGTGATGTGTGGGAGGTGTGGCAAGGCATGCGCGGCGCACTGGGCAATGTATATTGCCGTGTGTTCGATGCGAAGAAGAAGGAATGGTCCACAGAGATCGTCGTGGCCGATGACGCGGGTGGTGATTGGGAACCGTGTGTGGCTTTTGCTGGCCAAGAGGGTGCTTGGGTGCTCTACGACTCTTCGCTGGGCAATGAATTCAACATCTACGCCACGCACGTCAGCGCTGATTTTAAAGTGGGCAAACCGAAGACGCTGATCGCCACCGAACGCTACGAGGGACGTGTCTCCGCCATCGGAGCCAAGGACGGCAAAGGCCTGTGGATCACGTGTGAGCGTGGCAATCAGCAGTGGGGCCTGGACATGCGTGCGCACGGCCATCCGCAAGGCCTGAATGGCCGCAAGGATACCGTGTTTGCCTACTTCGACATCGCGAGTGGCAAGGTGGAGGAGCTACCGAGCCCGGATGGCCTCTTCGCCGATCTTTCCGGCCCTCAGCCCATGGCCGCCGCCGGCCCACGTGCTAACAATCCCAAGGCGAAAGCCAAAGCCGAAGCC
Source organism: Verrucomicrobiaceae bacterium (assembly GCA_947466075.1). Taxonomy (GTDB): domain Bacteria; phylum Verrucomicrobiota; class Verrucomicrobiia; order Verrucomicrobiales; family Verrucomicrobiaceae; genus Prosthecobacter. The sequence continues at coordinate 27,084 of CANIBP010000026.1, read as the reverse complement.
AAGGCGAAGAATCAAGCCGCCACCCCGAAAGCTGACGAGCAAGCGAAGGCCAAGGCCGCGAAAGATAAGGAAGTCGGTCGCGCCGGACCGAATGAAGTCGCCGCCGTCAATCTGCCGCACGTCATGCTCGATGCCGCCGGTCGTCCGTGGCTCACCGTGCGCTATTTCAAAGCCTACGCCTGGCGCATCGCGCTCACCCGATATGACGAGGCCACGAAGCAATGGACGAAGCCGTATGCGGTTCCCGGGAGTGTCTATTCGCAGGATCATCAAACAACCCACGCAATCGGCAAGGACGGCAGCCTCTGGATCGCGTGGCCCAGTGACGGACGCACCTCGAAGCTGCAACTCAACACGGGCATCCACCTCGCCAAAGTCGCCTCCGATTTGGAAGTGCCGCTCGTAGCTGCGCCTGCCTTGAAAAAGCGCGAGCCTTTCCCTGAATACATCAATCCCGTGACTGCCGAGCGTGAGCGCAGTGATCGCCACACGTGGACGCATGACGGGGTGACGTACAAACTCTATTGGGGCGATTACCATCGCCACACGGACGTCTCGAACTGCATCACCGCCAACGACGGCTGCGTCGTGGAGCAGTTCCGCTACGCCTGGGACATGGGCAAACTCGACACCCTCGGCACGAGTGACCACACCGACATCGCCAAAATCTACACGCCGTATGAGTGGTGGCTGAATCAGAAGCTGGTCGATGTGTTCTACGCTCCCGGCTTCTTCGCCAGCATGTATGCTTATGAGCGCGAGCAGAAATGGCCGCTCGGCCATCGCAACATCGTCTTCGCGCAACGCGGTGGCCCCATCGTTTATATTCAGCGCAAGAACTACCTCGACTCCCCCTGGCAGAAGATTTTCCCGGTCAAAACCGAGGGTGAAGGCGAGTTGCATCCCACCGAACTGTGGGACGTGCTCACACGCTACGGCAAACCCGTCACCGCCATCTCCCACACCGGTGCCACCGGCATGGGCACGGACTGGGATCAGATTCCGCCTGTCGATCACCGAGTGGAAAACGTCATCGAGATCTATCAAGGTGCCCGCGTCAGCTACGAAGGCCTCAACGCACCACAGCCCACCGTCGGCCTGCGCAAAGGTGAGGCCTACAACCACTCCTCCGATGTCATCGGCGTGCCCGTGGTTGGCCAACCCATCCGCAGTTTCACCGAGAAGAACAACGGCGTGTATCAACACGCGCTCGAACTCGGCCACAAACTCGGCGTGTGGGCCAACAGCGATCACATTTCCACGCACACCAGCTACGGCGGCGTCTATGTGAAAGACTTCACCCGCGAAGGCATCATTGAAGGCCTCAACGCCCGCCGCACCATCGCCGCCACCGACAAAATTTTTGTCGAGTTCTCCTGCAACGACAAACTCCTAGGCACCGAGATCGCCTTGAGCGGCAAACCCGTGCTGAAACTCGCCATCGACGGCACCGCGCCGATTAAGCGCGTCACCTTGGTGCGCAACGAGAAGAATTATCAGCAGTGGGAGCCGAACGCGAAGACCTTCGAGCAGACCTTCACCGACGATTCACCGCTCAAAGGCGAAAACCGCTACTACCTGCGCGTCGAACAAAACGACGGCAACATGGCGTGGTCATCGCCGGTCTGGGTACAGGTGAAGTAGACCGATTCTCAACCACATTTGGCTTGTTCGTTCGGCCGGCATCGCCTTATGCTTTGCACAGCAGGATCGCATCCCTCTGCCCTAAAGTCAGCAAGAGCACCTCCGGCCTCATTGAATCCAGATGAACCCCTACAACCTGCCACCAGACACCTCCGCCCCCCAGGTGTCCGCCGCGCTTGATCACGGCACCACGCCTGCGGCGGACAGCGGCACAGGCATCACTGCCCGCTGGTTCAGAACTGCATGACGCTCATTCTCTTTCTCCTGGCCGTGCTTGCCGCAGGTTTTTTGGTGTTCTTTGCCGTGGCTGGCTTTTTCATCATGCCTTCCACTACGCAACGGCTGGGCGCTTACCCCAAACTGCGGGCAAGATGGAATCAGCAGCACATCGCTCATTTCCCCAAGGAGATACCAGCCGATGCCACACTCCAAAAATTCTCCCATTTCCAGGGTTTTTTGCAGGGCGGTGCACACATTCAACTGCGTCTGCAACTCCCGCCCGAGCGCATCCAGGCGCTCCACGACGAGTTCGCCAGACAGTGCACCACATCGTTTTGGGGAGGCAGTAAGTATAGCCACGTGAGCAAGCATGACGGCATGCCCACCACCAACTTTTTCACCCGAGGCAGCAGCCCGCTGGAATTCCCCTCTGATTACGAACTCATGATTTTCGACCGCGTTCTGACGAAGTCGGAAAGAATGCCCTTCATGTGGAATCATGGTTCCAGCCAAGGCGTCGCCATCAGCGTGCAACGCCATGAGATCGTCTATTGGGCCGAATCCTGGTGAGGAAAAGGTGGAGCGCCGGCTTACTTCCATCCACCACCGAGCGCCTTTAGCATCGCCACCGTCGCAATCAACCGCTGCCCCTCGACCTGCGCGGCGAGCAGCTTGGCATTCAGCACGGTGCGGTTGGCATCCACGACCTCAAAGTAGCTCGCGAGACCCTTTTGATAACGCAGTTCGGCCAGACGCTGCGTTTCGTGGGCGGAGGAAATCGCCGCATCCAGTGCGGACTTTTGTTTCCCATACGCTCGCGCATCCAGCATGCTATCCTCCACTTCTTTGAGTGCGGTGAGGATGCTCTGGCGATAGGCCGCCAATGTTTCTTCGTAGCGCGCCTTGCTAGCTGCGAGGTTGCTCTTGAGCCGACCGCCCTGGAAGATCGGCAGCGTCACGCTGGGGCCGATGGTGAGGATCTTGCTGCGCGCATCGTAAAAGTTCGCCGCGCCGATGCTCTCCAAGCCACCGCTGCCGCCAATTTTGAAGGTGGGATAGAAGGACGCCTTGGCCACGCCGATCTGCGCATTCGCCTCGCGCATCTTCTGCTCCGACGCACGGATGTCCGGGCGGCGTTGCAGCAGCGTGGAAGGCAGCCCGCTTGGCACGGTCGGTGCCGAAGGTAAGTTCGCATTGCTGGCGATGCGGAAGGTTGAAGGAATCTGACCGCAGATCACCGCGAGTGCATTCTCTGCATTGCCGCGCTGACGTTCGAGCGCGGCAAGATCGTTGCGCGACAACTCGAGTTCCGTGCGCGCTCGCGCCACGTCCATCTCATTGGCCAGACCTCCTTTAAAGCGTGATTCCTGCAGCTTCACAGCTTCCTCACGCCATTCGAAAGTCTCCTTCACCACCTGCATCTGCCGGTCCAGCGAGTGCGCCAGGAAATAAAGCCGCGCCACCTCGGCAGCGAGTGTCAAACGCTGCGCTGCAAGAGTTTCAACTGCGGCGATTTGAGATGCCTTCTCTCCCTCCACGCCACGTCGGACCCGTCCCCACAGATCGAGTTCCCAGCCAAGCTCAAACAAGTTTTGAAACCGGCGGCGTTGCAGCGAAGGCAGTGGAATGCCCGCAGGCAGGTTCGCACCGAATGAACTCTGGGACAGCTTCTCATAGTTCATCGCATCCTTCATGCTGAGCTGAGGAAACCAGTCCGCCTGCTGCACGCCTACGAGCGCGCGCGCTGTCTCGACGCGTGCCAGAGTTCCTCGTAGTTCCTGATTGCTGTCCAGCGCTTGGGCGACAAGCCGGTTCAGCTCCGTTGAGCCAAACAATTTCCACCATTCACCCGGCATCGGGAGATCGCTCACGCTCGCTACTCCGCCGTTTTTCCACTTCGCGGGCAGCAGCATATCTGGCAGCTTGAAATTTGGCCCAACGTTGCAGGAAGCAAGTGTCAGGAGAATGGCAGAACAGGACAACGCACGGAGATTCATTGCTGCATTGATGCGGCAGAAGCCACTGCTTGCAAGAAACTCAATGCGGAATCATACCCGCCAATTTGTGGCACCAACTCGCGAAAACATCGTTCGCCAACTCGTGCGCTTCCCCAGCATCGACGTGCTCAGTGACAGTCTGCGGCGGGGGCAACCAGCCGGGAATAGCCGTTTCACCGAGATGTGTTTGCTCGGTGGCTCGGAGAAAGGCTTTCAACTCGACCGTCAGTAAATTGCTGCTGCGATCGTGATGCGCCGTGGCTTCAGCCCATAGTTCGTGAGCGGAACCGTCAATGTCGAGGGTGCCAATGACTTGAGTGGTGTCGAGTAGGGCGTGGATCATGGAAGAAAGCGTCGCCAGCAACACCTACCTGTCGATGGGGCGTTTGCCTCCAATTTTGGCGAAGGTTTAGGAGCGGGGTAGCGTTTGAAAGACGCCATGCGCCTCCTGACCTGTATTCTCGCTCTTGCCACGCTCAGCCATGCGGCTGAGAAACCGCTCAATATCCTGTTCTGCTTCGCTGACGACTGGGGCCGCTATGCGAGCATCTATGCAGAGCATGAAAAGTTCCCCTCCCCCAATCAGGTCGTCAAAACGCCGAACATCGACCGTATCGCGCGTGAGGGAGCGTTGTTTCGCCGCGCCTATGTAAATGCACCCTCATGCACTCCTTGCCGCAGTGCGCTGCTTTCGGGACGTTATTTCTTCAACTGTGGTCGTGCGGCCATTTTGAACGGCGCAGTGTGGGATCCGGCGATTCCGAGCTTTCCCCTTCTGCTCAAAGACAAAGGCTATCACATCGGCAAGGCCTTCAAGGTTTGGAGCCCCGGCGAACCGGCAGACGCGCCGTTTGGCGGGCAGGCCCATGCGTATCAAAAGTCAGGCGCGCGCTTCAACAATTTCTCCGAGGAGGTGACCAAACTCGTCGAAGGCGGCACGGCGCTCGCTGCGGCCAAGCAGATGATGTATGACGAGGTGCATGGTAATTTCGCCAGCTTCCTCGCCGCACGACCGAAAGGAGCGCCATTCCTGTTCTGGCATGGACCAACGAATGTGCATCGCAAATGGATCAAGGGCAGCGGGCAGGCCCTGTGGGGCATCAATCCCGATGATTTGAAGGGCAAGCTGCCGAAGCATCTGCCAGATGTGCCGGAGTTCCGCGAAGATTTCGCCAGCTACCTCGGTGAGATTCAGGCATTCGATGCGCAGGTCGGAGTGCTGGTGAAGCAGGTCGAAGCAGCTGGTGAACTCGACAACACCGTCATCGTGATCAGCGGCGATCACGGCGCACCCGGCTTCCCCGGTGGCAAGTGCAACCTCTATGACTTCGGCGTGAACGTCACGCTGGCGATTCGCTGGCCCGGCCAGCCCGGCGGACGCTTCATCGACGATTTCTTGAACTTGATGGATCTCTCGCCAACCTTCATGGAAATCGGCGGCGCGACGATTCCAACCGGCGTGAATGGCAAAAGCATCGTGAACCTCATGAAGTCTGGTAAAGCAGGCCAGATCGAGAAAGCACGCGATTACGTCATCACCGGCCGCGAACGGCATGTCAGCAACGCCCGCGAAGGCAACCTGCCCTACCCTCAGCGGGCGCTGCGCAAAGACGGCTTTCTTTACATCCACAACTTCAAACCCGAGCGCATGCCGATGGGCGACTTCAAGAGCCTCACCGACAGCTTCACCCCCGATCAAAACGTTCTCGAAAACGACACCTATGCCGCTTTCCCCGACATGGATTCATCGCCAGCGAAGGCTTGGCTGATCCAACATCGCAACGACTCGCAATACCAATGGTTCTTCAATTACGCCTTCGCCAAACGTCCCGAGGAAGAACTGTACGATATCAGCAAGGATCCCGACGCCACCATCAACGTCGTCGCCGAAGCAGGCTATGCCGAAGTGAAAACTAAAATGGCCGCGGAACTGATGGCGAAGCTCAAAGAAGTCGGTGATCCGCGTGTCACGGCTGATCCTGTGCCATTCGAGCTGCCGCCGTTTACCCAAGACACTAAGGGTGACAAGGCAGTCAAGGCCAAGAAAGGTAAGCAGAAGGCGAAAGCCGAGTGATCAGCTCTGTTCTTCCCAGAACTTCCGCAGATCACGCAGTTGCTTTTTATCCGGCTTCGCGACCATCTCATGCGCATACGGCGTGATCAGCAAGCGCTCACGTCTTGCCTCCGCCGCTTTTTGATAACACTCCGGCGGCGTGAGGTCTTCGCTATACTCCGGCACACGCGATGCGCCGAGTCGTTGCGCTGAAAAAGCGATGACACGCAGTGTAAGCCGCAGATCACCACGCACCACTTCCAGCACATCATTCGGCTTCAACTCCCGCGACGCCTTCACCGGCTGCCCGCCGATCGTCACATTCCCCCGAACACAAGCCTGAGTAGCGATGGTGCGAGTCTTAAAGACACGGATGTGGTGCAGGTACTTGTCCGCGCGCTGGGAAAGGAGAGGCTCAGGCATATTTATGTCGAACGCATTGAAGCTAGGTCGTCAATCATCTTCATGGTGAAATCGGCATGGAGTAGAACCAAGCCTTTCTCCCTCGCGAAATTCCATGTGCGAGCGGTTAGGCCGGAAGATGCAAAAAGGTTGCTAGTTCAAAGACCTCTCCTGAGTCCTTCTCGCGGTAGGTCTTCGACTCGCCACGCCCGGTTACATATCAAGACATCATCGCCACGATCTACCAGCACCTCGGCATCGACGCACGCAGCACCACGCTGACCGACACCACCGGCAGACCGCAGTAACTTGTCGATCTCGGCCAGCCGATCGCGGAGCTGATTTGAATTTTGGAGCAGGAGCAATTTGCCTGATGAATCGGGAAATATGGCCGACTTTGGCACGTTGACGCTTTTACTATGATGAATCGCAGAAAAATCCTCCGCCAGTTTGCCGCCACGGCGGGTGCCGCGTTTGGCTCGCCGTTGTTCCCCGGAATCAGCCAGGCGGCGGCCAGAGTTTCTGGTGGTGGGCCGAAGCGGGTGATCTTTTTCCTGCAAAATCAGGGCTTTGATCCGGCGACTTGCATTCCGGCGGGTATGAAGAGCAGTGGCTCGTTGGCGAAGGCCAAATTGCCTGAACCCATTGCAGCACTGGAGCCCTTCAAAGAGCGCCTGCACATCATCAATGGACTGCACGGCATGCACACCAGTCCGAGCCACAGTGCCTTCTTCGGTGCACTCGGCGGCTACCGCGGGACCGACGGCATGCCGCCCAGCGGTCCCACGATTGACTATGAACTGAGCAAGGTGCTGCCCGAGACGCTGCTGCCGCATCTTTGCATCGGCATGGACTCGATGGAAAACATGAAGGCCAAGCCGACGGTCGCCAATCTGTCGGCGAGCGGTGCGGGCCAGCCGATCTTCATGCACTCCAACCCGAATCACCTCTACCAGATGCTCTACGGTGGCATCTCCGAAGGGAACATTCGCCAGCAGCATGAGGCGCGCTCCAGCATGTTTGACCGCATCGAGCAACTGGCCGCTGCGCTGGGCAAGACGCTGCCGATGATGGAGCAACGGCGCTACGGGCAGTTCGTGAAAGGATTCCACGACATCAATGGCCTGCGGGAGCGTCTCGGCGGTGTGTCCGATCATTTGCGTCATTTTGCTCCGAAGGTGGATGAACGTTACAAAAAGCCGCAGTTCGAGACCGACTGGCATGATGTGCTGCTCGATCTCGGTGTCTCGGCTCTCAAAGCGGGCATCACCAGCGTGCTCACGATTGGCTCCGGTCGGGGTGAAATCTTCGGTGCATGGAAAGGCCTTGGTGTGGAGGAGCAAGGCCACAACCTTGGGCACATGGAGCAGCCGAATAATCCGATCTGGATCAAGATCCGCCAATACAACAGCCGCATGCTGGTGAAGCTCATGGAGCAGCTCGAAAGCGTGCCCGAAGGCAGCGGCACGATGATGGACAACACGCTGATCGTTTACACCAGCAACAATGCCGACAAGCAGCACACCAGCGGCACAAACTGGCCGGTGATGCTGCTGGGCAACTGCGGCGGTGTGTTCAAAACCGGCTGCTTCACGCAATTGGACGGCAAACGCCCGATCAATGCGCTTTACACTTCTCTCCTGCGCACCGCCGGCGTCGATTGCGACCGATTCAACATGAGTGAAAAGATGGCCGCGAAGTTCGATTCCGGCACTGGTCCTCTCAAAGAAGTTCTCGTGTGATCCGTGCGCTCGTCTTTTGTTCACTCGCCCTGACGACCACCGTCGGAGCTCAGCACTGGCCGCAAGCATCCGGGCCAAATCTCAACTGGAAAGCGGAGGGTGCCGAGCCGCCACTCAAGTGGTCAGTCGTGGGCGGCCAAAACCTTCTCTGGCGCACCACGCTGCCAGAAGGTGGACAAAGCGCGGTGACGATCTGGTGCGACCGCGCCTTTGTGACGACGCACCGCCAGATGGACGAAAGGAGCGACCGGCTGGAGCCAAACATCGTCGGTTACTGCCTGGATGCGAGCACGGGCAAGATTCTCTGGACCGTGGATCTTCCCGGCACCGACCCCGTGCAGACAGCGGGGATTTTTAGCGATGCCACCGTCTTTGCACCGGTCACCGATGGCGAGCACGTTTGGTTCTTCAATCGCTGCGGCTCGTTGGGCTGCTTTGATTTCAATGGCAAGCCGGTTTGGCTCCGCAAGTTCCGCCCGATCACTCGCCACACGAACCGTGAGTGTGAACCCATCCTTGTGGGCGATAAGATCATCACGGTCGAAGTCCGCAATGAAGAAGCCGCCACGAAGATGGAGCGGCACAAGGCGGTTCCGCCGGGGATCGAGCCGCGTGATGTGTGGACCTATCTCCATGCGATTGAGAAGCGGACTGGCAAAACCGTGTGGATCGAAGAAGCCGGAACCTCCGTCCACAACACGCCCATGGTCGGGCAATTGGCGGACGGGCGCTGGGCCATTGCCCATGGTCGCGGCGGTGGCCATGATCCTTTGGAAAAGCCTTATGGCGTGAGCATGACAATGCTCGACTCGGGCAAGACACTCTGGAGTCGGGAGATCAATGGCGACTGCTACCAGAACTCGCACTGGAACGCGAAGCACCTATTCTGGTTCCAGGGCAGCAACCACCTCGTGCTCGACAGCGCGACGGGCCAAGTGCTGCGCACGCAGGATATCAGCGCGAAGGTGGACTTCACCGACGCAGAGACCGGCAAACGCGAGTTGGGCATCTCGCTGAAGCCGGGCAAGCGCACACCTCTCACCCATCACACCAACATCGTCGTCGGCGACTGGCATTATTTCCTGGCCCACGACATCACCGCCATCGGTCGCGTGCACATTGAAACCGGCAAGGCGGAATACCTGCGCGTGCCAGTGCAACTGGTCGCTGGACCGGAGCCGAAGCGCGTCTGGGAAAAGAAAGACGCCATCCCGAACGAAACGAAGAACTCCCGTGGCATCGACATCGCGCCTGACAAACGCGCCAAGGGCACAGGCTGGGGCCATGTGTCGGCGGCGAGCCCGATTCTGGTGAATCGCCACCTGTTTTTCCCGACCATGAACGGCACGGTCTATGTCATCGACGCCTTTGCCGAAACGCTCGACGAAAAAGCACTCGTCGCGGTCAACGATCTCGGTCCGGCGGGCGAGACCTGGACTTTGGCGTCGTTCAGCTATGCGAATGGCAGACTCTGGATGCACACCATGAAGGAAGTCATCTGCATTGGCTCAAAATGAAAACCCGCCACAACACCTCATCGCTCATGCCACCCCTACTGCCCGCCAACACGACCGGTGAAAATAACTTATTCCCACAGATTCAGAGAACCCACAGATTGGCTGCACCAGAAAAGAAATCTGCGGGTTCTCTGAATCTGTGGGAATCCAATTGCAGCCTACTCATGAGCACCCTGCTCGCGATATTCGCGGTGACGCTCTCAGCCGCTGCAGCCGCAGACAACTACACGCCCGGAGAGCCTATTCGCGGCGGATTCAAAGACATCGCGCAGGGGTTTCTCGAACACAACTGCATCGAGTGCCACGACAACGACGTCAAAAAGGGCGACCTCTCGCTGCAAGACATCGGTCCAGTGGATGAAACCAATGCCGCCATCTGGAAATCCATGTGGGCGCAGGTCGCGCTCGGGCAGATGCCTCCGAAGAAAAAGAAGTCCCAGCCGGACGTCATCGACCGTTTGCGTTTCTCAGACTGGATCGTCGGCGAACTGCAGCGCGCCATGAAAGACAAGGGCGGCTTCAGTGCGCACCTCGATCCCAAGAAGGGAAACTTCATCGACCACAACCTGCTCTTTGGCCCGCTGCCCACAGGGATCGAACTGGCGCCCACATCCTCGCCCGCACGCATCTGGCGCGTGACGCCGCAGGAGCACATCACGCGGCTCAATGACCTGATCAATACCGAACCGAAATTCGATCCCGCCGAGCCGGGCCTTCGCACCCATGGCGATGCCGTTCCCACGAACCACGGTGGCGAGTTGAAGCTCTACTTTGGCACCGACAACATCCTGAGCTGGGTCGGTGGCACGGTGGCCTATGCCACGGCAGTGAAGAGCGTGCCTGAGGTGCTCTCTTCGGCCCGCAAGAATGGCTTGAAAAACTATCCCGACTTCTACTCGGTCAACAGCGCCGAGGCCACGCAGATCCTTGGCATGGCCGAGGACATCCTGAAATACATGGCCGACGGACCGCTTAGCCTCGTGGGTCTTCCAGAGCAAATCACAGACGACCCCAAAACCTACGACAAGGTGAAGCCAAAGGGCGATCTCCGCGGACTGCCCACCGCCATTGTCTATAGCACCAAAGTCCTCCGACCGCTGACACCTGTGCTCGATCTGATGAAGGAACCGGACGTCACCGACGAACGCCTGCGAGCCGCTGTGGACCACCTCTTTGAGGCATTGACCTTCCGCCCACCGAGCACGGCGGAGTCCGACAACTACCTGCAAATCGCCAAGGACGCCATTTCCAAGGTCGGCAAGAGGGATGGCGTCTTCATGGGCCTGTCCTCCATTTTCCTCGATCGCGATGCCTTGTTTCGCCCGGAACTCGCAGCGAATGGCAAGCCGGACAAAGATGGTCGCGTCATGCTGCAGGATTGGGAACTGGGTCTGGCCGTGAATCACGCATTGCGCTACATCAAACCCGACGCGCCGTTGCGCCAAGCCATCATCGACGGTCGCATGAAAACAAGTGAGGACGTGAAACGCGAGGTCACTCGCATGCTCTCGGACGACAGCATCCGCAAGCCACGCGTGCTGCAGTTTTTCCGCGACTACTTTGACTACGACTTGGCCGGTTACATCTGCAAAGACACCAAGGCGCTGGCGAGCACGGGTGTCTCCAATCGCGGCACCTCCCACTACGAAGCCATGTTCGACTCCACAGCCAGCACGGACCGCCTGATCGAGATGGTCCTTGAGAAAGACAAAAACGTCCTCAAGGAACTGCTCACCACTCAGCAGGTTGTGGCCACCAAAAAGGACAACACCTACTTCGGCACCATGCGCTCGAACGAAGCACCGGCTGACGCCGAAGTCGCGAAGCAAAAGCCAGCACAAATCATCGCGCTGGAAACGAAGATCGCCGAGTTGGAAGCCAAGCTGAAGGAAACCCCTGCAGATTCAAAGACCCAAAAGTCTCTCGATCAGCAAAGGCAACTCTTGAAGGTGGCAGAGAAGAGATTCGACAAAACGAACAGGGCACCGAAGCGAGCGGGCTCCGACAAAGCCATCGTTGCCGAGGCGGATCTTCAGGGACCAAAGACCTACGCCCGTGTCAGCCACAAATCCTTTGGCAGCGGCTCCTTGAAGCCCGAACGCATTCTGGCCACCGCACCCGAAGGTCAACGCCTCGGCATCTTGACTCACCCCGCTTGGCTTGTTTCACAATCCGATGCCATGGACAACCACGCCATCCATCGCGGCATCTGGATCCGCGAGCGCCTACTCGGCGGCGGCATTCCCGATGTGCCCATCACCGTCGATGCCCAGCTCCCAGCCGAGCCCGAGAACACCCTGCGTGAGCGCATGCGTGTGACGAAGGCAGACTACTGCTGGACCTGCCACCAGAAGATGGATCCACTCGGACTGCCCTTCGAGATGTATAACCACGCCGGCCTCTTCCGCACCACCGAGCTGGGCAAGCCCGTGAACACCACCGGTGAGATCATCGCCAGTGGTGACCCCACACTCGACGGCCCCGTCACCAATGCACTCGAGATGATCCGCAAGCTCGCCGATAGCGAGCGCGTCGAGCAAGTCTTCGTCCGCCACGCCTTCCGCTTCTGGATGGGCCGCAACGAAACCCTCAACGACGCCCCCGTCCTCCAAGCCGCCCACGCCGCCTACCGTGAAAACGGCGGCAGCATGAAAGCGCTCATCACTTCCCTCCTCACCTCCGACGCCTTCCTTTATCGCAAAGTGAACCGTGAAGCGAAAACGACTGCGTCCCAAGGCGAATAGGTGACCATCCACCAGAAGTGGCTTTAAAGACCCACGGGCTGATCGTCGCGGCTGAATAGGCTACCGGGCATTGGGTGGACTTATTGACGATGGATGAGCTTCAATAAACCGAAGCGTGAGATGTTGTTGCATGCTTCACACGGCCCAAGCTCGAAGAATCGCTTCTGGAAGTCCGTTTGTCGTTCGTGCGACTTTTCCTCTGCCTTCTCGCCTTGGGTTCGATCAACGCCGCCTCTCCACCTGTCCCTGTTCCACGACCCTCCAACGACTCTTACCGCTGCTCGCGTTCTTTGCCCTATCGTCCCCGCCTGATTGGGCCTCCGCTGCGGATCCTGATGATCGCGCCGTTCCTTACTACACGGGCACGGTCTATCCCACGCCGCAATCGGCGCAATACCGCGACGAGTTTTTGCCGCTGACCAACGTCGGGCTGCTGCTCGGAAAGGATGTGGCACCGGAGGACCCGCGTGTGGCCGTGCTCGTCGAGCGTCTCCAGCGAAATGGTGTGCAGCCGCGGTTCGTCGCGTCGGCGGAGGATCGCAGTGAGACGCTGATCCTCGTGGGGGAGACGGGCGCGCATGAGGCGCTGCTCGGGAAACTGGCGGTTCCAGCCAAGGCTGAGGGCTATCTTCTCCACTCTGCGAAAAATGGAGCGTAGAATGTCGTGTTCCTGAAGAGCCGCGACTTTCATGGGCTGCTGTGGGCCATCACTTCGTTCAACCAACTCATCACGGCGCAAAACGGACAGCCGATGCTTCGCGCGGCGAGCATTCAGGACTTTCCCGAGTTCCCAGGCATTCGCGCCTTTACGCCCTTCAAAGATGATGACCAGGCCGATGTGGCGTGGTTCGGCGTCAGTGTTCTTCGCTCGAACGCGGTCATCTACCGCCAGCTTCGCAAACCGGTGGACTGGCGGTTGCCGCTGCGCGATGAGACGCAATTCAACGATTGGAAAGCCCGCACTCAGAAGATCGGCGCCCAACTCACGCCGCTGAAGATTGCGTGGTATGATTCGATCCTTCCCTTCAACGGCCACGTTGGACTGGGGCAGGTCAGATCGAAGTCTGAGGAGGATTTTCAACTCGTGGTAAAAGCGGGACTGGCGCTGGCCGAGGCCGGGGGCAGTCTGTGTCTGCTGTATGACGACTACCGCTTTTTTCTCAGTCCCGAGGATGTGCGGGACTTTGGCACGGCGCGCGTGTGAGCTTATGTCAGCAGGGGGCAGATTAGAAGTCACCGCCGCCACCAAAGTCGCCGCCGGAGTCATCGCCAAAACTGCCACCTGAGCTGGTGTAGTCCGTGTCGGTGCCAGTGAAACCACCGCCGTCGGTGTTCGCGGGGTCCACGGGGCGCGCGCCGTAGCTGTGTGTGCCCATGAAGTGGTCATACATCCACATGCCGGCCGCAACGCCGAACATACTGCCCATCAAGTTTTGCAAGAAGCCGCCACCGCCACCCATGCCACCGTAGGGCTGGCCCATGTTATTGACGCCACCGCAGCCGCCGGACATGGCGCGGAAGAGGCCGCGAATGAGGCTGAAGCCGAGCCAGATCAGCACCACGATAACAATCACTGATAGCCAAGAAGAGCTATCCTGCTGGGCGGCCGGCGTCTTGGAGCCAAATGAAGTCGCCACTCCACTGCGGTGCGAGTTCATGGTCTCGAAAATGAAATTCACGGCATCAATCAGCGCGTCATCGTTCTTTTTCTGCTTCAGCTGTCCCAACATGCGCTGCACGAGCGTCGCACGATCCGACAGCGTGAAAGCCTGCCGCTGGGTGTCCGTGCCGACGACCACCTGCAAATGCGCAGGCTCTTTGACGAGCATGATGAAGACGCCGTTCACTTTCTTGGAGCGAGCGAGTTGCTCTGCCCACTGGGTAAATCCCCGGTTGGTGGCAGCTTTGTCAGAGTGGAGTACCGTGGATTTCATGTCCTCCGGAACTGACGCGAAGGTTTGTACGGTGATGTCCTTGTGCAGCCGGGTGGAGACGTCGGTGATGGTGCCCGTGGCGTTCACCTTGGCGAACTCGGAAAAGAAGGCACCGTCATCCTGGATGCCGCCCGCAGCGAGTGCACCAGCGGTGCCGAGCAGCAGCGTAGCAGCGAGAGCGGAAAGGAATAAGCGGCGTGTGAGTGTTTTCATAGTGCTGAAAAATACGAGACGAGCATTAGCAACGGATACGTGCGACGCACCTGCGAAACACGCTTGTTTTTGTAGTCGCCCCCTCACACCCCGTCCTAGGGTCAACTCGCCCCGGCCCACTCAAATGCAATTTCCTAGCATTCGGATCAGGCGTCCCCGCCGGGCGCTGCGGCTGATCTCAGCTATCTTCAATGCTGACCGAGATGGAAAAAACGCAGCAGGGTATAGGCGGAGAGTCTTTTCATAAGAAACATCACTGGTCGCTCAGATCTTTTTCAGCGACTTGAGCAGCGCATCGATAGCTGTGCCGAATTTCTCCGAACCCTCGAGCGAGGCGGCGATGAAGACCATAAAGAGCTTGTCGTTGTCGCCATTCGTCACCATCACAGCGTTGATGTTGGCTTTACCGTGCTCGTCTTCGCCTTTGCCATTGAGGATGTAGATGCCCACATTGTTGCTGCCGCCCTCCTGCATGGGTTTCCATTCCATGCCTTTAAAGGACTCCTGCACGGTCGTTTTCATCTCCTCCAACGCCTTGGCGCCTTCCTGTTTCGTCGCTTTGAGTGCAGAAACTTCCACGACAACGCTTTCGTCTTCATCACTGCGCAGGTAGAGCAGATCGTCCTCCCACTCCGTCTTCCACCCCTCCGGCACGGCCAGGGAGATCACAGGCTCCGCCTTGGGGTAAGTAGCGTCTTTGGCGGAGGTAGTCAGGGAAAGGCCAAACATGGCCAGCAGGATGTAGCAGCAGTTTTTCATGAGAGGGTGTTTGCTCGTGTGGAGCGTGGCGCACTCGACCAGCTATGCTGCCAGTTGTCAATTTCCTCATCCATGACGGCTTTTTTTGCTTGCGGCATCTGCCCCGCACTCGCTTTGCACGTTTTGCAGAGTGTTCAGATAAAACCGGATGTCCGGGGAAACAGGGTCAGTGCAACTGTCTGACAAAACACCACTGGCGTCGGTGTCAATGCATTCTGTCAGACCCCCTCACACCCCGTCCCCGCGCCACATCTAGGGCCAACACGACCCGGCACCCGCAGCAATGATGGGAGAAACCGCTTGAACCACCACCTCAGGCAACTGTGGAAGATCACCTCTGCAACGCTTTCGCGACCCGCTTGATGACGGATTCCTCAATGCCGCGCCGGCGCATCTGGCGGTCGTTCCAGTGCAGGACTAGGGAACGTCCGAAGTCCTTCATCGGAGCAAACTCGCGCATCACGACATCCTGCTCAGCCAGCCCTTGAGTGCCAATGGATGGCAGCAGCCCCACACAGACACCCTGCACGATCAACTCGCGCACTTGCAGCATCGAGTCACATTCGACCACCGGATGAAACTCTCCCACCACAGCGTTCATGGCCGCACGAAATCTCGCGTCCAACTGACCACCGCCTCCATTTGCCGCAAAAGGCAGGGACTTCAACACTGCCGGGTCTTCGAGAGACAACAGTGATTTTCTACCGAGTAACTTGCGAGAGGCGCACAGAGAGAACTCCACTCGCTTGCGCAGTGGCAGGCTCGACTTGAGCCGCAGCTCATCGGAGATGGCGTCGTCACGGACGACGGCAAAGTCGAGCTGCCCATCCCGGATGCTCGCGACGAGTTCCCTGCTGCGCTGCGATGAGAGCCGCAAGGCGGAGTCGCCGAGGGCACTCCGAATCTCGGCTACGGAAGGCACCACAATCCATTCAAGGAGGCTCGCGCCGGCCCCAATGCTGAACATCCTGCGCTGTTCAGCCATCTTCTTGTGAAAATCACTCAAGTCCGAGAATTGAACCCTGACGAGATTTGCTAGATCCTCGCCTGCTTTTGAGAGGGCGAGCGACTTGCCACGTCGCACGGTGAGTTCGGTAGCAAAGTAGTCCTCAAGTTCGCCGATCTGCCTGCTGATGAGCGCCTGTCGGGCCAGGTTGCCAGGAGCTGACCCAGAGATGGAACCTGCTTCCGCGAAGGCTAGAAAGTTACGCAACCGGTCCAGGGAGAGACCATTTAGAGCAGGGAGGGATTCACTCATAGTTAACTGTATAGTTATATATACACCATTATGCGACATAGTCGATAGGCTTGTTTCAGGCGATGATGACAGTGCAATGAAACACAAACACTACGACCTGATCGGCGACATCCACGGACACCACGACAAACTCACCACCCTACTCCGCAAGCTCGGCTACCTGACCAACGGCGAAAGCTTCCATCACCCCGAAAGCCGCAAGGTCATCTTCCTCGGTGACTACATCGACCGCGGCCCCAAAGTGCGCGAGGTGCTCCAAACGGTACGCAGCATGGTCGATGCCGGTGATGCACTGGCCATCATGGGCAACCATGAGTACAACGCGGTCCTCTACCACACCCCTAACGGCCAAGGCGCTTGGTTGCGACCACGCCGGCTGGACCGTGACAACGGTCTGCGAGTGACGCTTGATCAGTTTGCCAACCATCAGGACGAGTGGAGAGAATGGCTGGAGTGGATGCGCCGACTGCCCATGTTTCTCGACTTGGGTGATCTGAGGGCGGTCCATGCCTGCTGGGATGCCAACCGTATGAAGCGGCTCGAAGGCAAGTGCCTGGCCGACGATGAGTTCCTGCACGCCAGCGCCAAGCGAGGCAGCAAACTATGCAGCGCGGTGGAGCATGTGCTCAAAGGCCCGGAAATGAACATGCCTGAAGGCTGCCTCTACCACGACAAGGAAGGCATTGAGCGGCGTTCAGTGCGGGTGCGCTGGTGGGACATACCGGAAACGGCCCGAGTCACGCACCTTGCCATGCCCACGCCCTTTGATGAACCCGGCGACGCCGATCCGCTCCACCTGCGCCGTGTGCCCAATTACGGCCCCGATGAACCGCCTGTGTTCTTCGGCCACTACTGGATGCCGGCGGCTCGCGAGAAGGCCCCGCTGCGCCACAACCTTGCCTGCCTCGATTTCAGCGCAGCTCGTGAGGGCCCCATGGTGGCCTACCGCTGGAACGGTGAACGCGTGCTAACTCCCCTGAACTTTGTCACCACTACCGCCTGATCCCGATGACCACTCACACTGAACCAACCGCTGTCTGCAACGATAACACTCAGAAGGCGCGAAGCATGATGGACCAACTACGTGACCTGAGGGATGCCGCCACCGATCCCGAAGTCATTGAGGATATCTCAGATGAAATGGACTGCGTTGCCATGTCCTGGCAGATCCGCGATCTATTTGATGAAGAGGAGGAAACCTCTCCACAACCTGAGCCTCAGTTGATCACCAGAACGCACCAACAGTGAGCCATATCAAGCACCACACAGCGCAGGAGAATTAACCGACGCAGCTTGTAGAGATCGCCAACGATGGACGAAATCAATGACAACCGCTCATCCATTTTAAATGACCCCATTCTGAACGATAATCACGCCAATGAATCCGCCACTCACGCCCCCTTCACCGGACACCTAAGCCTCATCACCGCTTCGCGTGCCACGGGGGAACAAGGACAAGCGATTAGCGATGGCTATGCCAAACGCCTATGCGCAGACTTGCGCGAGCGCAAAGAGCGAGGGCAAACTGGAGCAGTACTTGCAGACAGTCGGAGCCGAGCTTTCGGGGCCGCTCGGTTAACCTGCGAACAGTGGAACGCTCCTACACCTCCGTGCCCAACGCGACCTTTCGCCGCTTGGATTTGGTTTTTTTGGGAACCATGGTTCACTCTATTCCCTCCGCGAATGCTGGAGCCTCAATTTTGAACCCAGAAAGTGCACAGCCTGTGCACAGCGTAAAATTTCTTCGCTACAACCAACCTTGAATCAGGATGTATAACTCCCTCAGGATGAAAATGGTGGGTAGGGCTGGGTTCGAACCAGCGTAGGCGTAAGCCAGCAGATTTACAGGCCCCACTTTCGCCTTCAACAACCTGCGCTTGTGCGCCGTTCTCCTTCGCTGGAGACAGCTCCTCGCAGATTGGATTTTCGAGGGTTTGGCAAGGATCGGCAGGAATCGGTTGGTTGGGTGTCATATCTTGTCCTGCCACATCTTGGAAGCATGCTCAATCAGCATCGGGGGTGTCCGAGGGTGCAACCAGTTCCAAAAACCAAAGGCGCAGTTGAAGCGCAAAAGTTCCTTCATCCAGCAGACCGAGAATCTGCTGGTTTGGGCCGATTCGTGAATGAGGGCAGTGATGAATTTTGAGGGTGCAAGTTGAAGGTGCAGAAAGCTGAGGTGCAGCGGTGCTGTCATGCGTTGTCATGCCGTTCTTTTTGGCCCCGTCTGATCTACCTTGTTGCGCAACGAGCAGTGCCGTTCGGTTGACACCGGCACAGGGATGCAATGAACGATTCCCCTGCCCTCCCCTCACCTGCTGCTTCAACACGTACCGAATCTCCTGCCGAAGAAACGCTTTGGACCATCGACGACGTGGCCCGCTATGCGCGATGCAGCGTGCGTCACATCACCACCTTGCGTGAACAACAAGGTCTCCCTTTTCGAAAACTGGGTCATCTGGTGCGCTTCAGCCCTGAGGCTGTGAAGCGGTGGTTTGAAGATTGATCTCTTCCGGCGCCCTCACTTGCCCTTCAAAGGCATCACCTTCACCCCCATGGCCTCAAGCAGCACCTTGCCCATCTGGCGGGTCTTATCGTCCACGGGCTTTGGCGGCAGCAGTCCGGCAAAGCGGCCGCTGAAGCTGTCGGCAGGCATGTCTTCGGCATCACCGAGGTTCCAGAATTTGCCGTTGTCGAGACGGTGAATGGGCAGGAGGTGGGTGATGTTTCCTTGAGGGGCCTGGCCGATCAGAACCACGACTTCTTCGCGGTCGTAGGATTCGGACGGCGGCGTCTCGGTGTCCAGTTTTTCCCCCGCCTTTGCCTTCGTGATCCATGATTCGAGGATGAGCACCACGGCAGAAGCACCGTACGAAGCAGTGATCAATCTGACCTTGTTGGCGAAATCGTCCTTGGCTCCGGTATCGCTCATTTTGTCCGGGCTGAAGAGGATGATTCCCTTATCTGTCGCCGCCATCATGATCGGGGCCAGAAACCCGCTCGTCTTCATGGTGAAGCGGGCGTAGCGGGTGGCTTCGGCGATAAGCGATTTGAGGGACATATTCGAATTCGCGGTTTCTACCGCAACCATCCGGACTTATCCATCCCAGAAGAATAAACCCGCCTTGATCAAATCACTCAGTAGCGTCGAGCGGAAGACTTTTCCCTTCGAAACACGCCCCAAACAGAAGGGTTAACTCATTTCGTCTATTTCGCCTATTGCGTCTGTTTCGTGAATCTGGTATGGTCCATGCAGGAGAAAAAAGCCATGCCACTACTCGAACCACCCCACCAGAGACTCAGCCAGAAAGACATCTTATTTGCGCGTGAATCGGCAAGCCCAACAAGCCGTAAAGGAGGGAGCAAGAAGGGCGCTTTTGATCTTCAAATCAACGGGAACCACGTTCCGGCAGGAAGCTATCTGAGCCATCTCGTGCTCTCCTGCCTGGAGTTCATCGCGGAAGGACATCCCGTCACCGTCGTGCCCGTGGAGGATGAAATTGGAACCCAAGAAGCGGCGGACATGCTCAAGGTGTCGCGGCCCTACATGGTGAAGCTGCTGGATTCCAATGCGTTGCCTTCGCGCAAGGTCGGCGTTCAGCGCCGCGCGAAAATTCAGGACGTGCTGGACTACAAGGCGAGAGAGAAGGAAGCCAGAATCAAAGTGCTGGAGGAGCTTGCAGCCGAAGGGCAACGGCTCAACTTGGGCGAGTGATTTCCGATTGCCCCGTTGTCGTCCTGGATGCCTGCGTTTTGTATCCTGCCGGATTGCGCAGCCTCATGATGTGGCTGGCCGTGCATGGCTTGATACGGCCCAAGTGGTCGGAGCAAATCCACGAAGAATGGATGCGCAACGTGCTCAAGGATCGCCCAGACTTGACGCCAGCGCAGCTCGAGCGCACGCGGCGGCTGATGGATGAACATGGAGGTGACTGCCTCGTGACAGGTCACGAGCAGCACATCGCAGGCCTGACGCTCCCTGACGTGGATGATTGCCATGTGGTGGCGGCTGGAATTGAAGCAGGGGCCGATGCCATCATCACTTGGAATTTGGGAGACTTCCCAACAACTGTGATCGAAGGCTATGGCATTGCGGTTCGGACACCCGACCAACTGGTGTGTGCGCTGCTTGATGCCAGCGCAACTGACGTTCTAGCTGCGATGCGGCAGCATCGCGTGAGTTTGAAGAATCCACCAAAGTCTCCTGCGGAGTATCTCGAAACGCTGGCGTTGCAGGGACTCTCGCAAAGCGTCGCGCGACTACGGGATGAGATGTCTCGGCTTTGAGCCGGGACGGCTCTGAATAAACAGTCTTGCCATTTTGCAGTGGAGGGAAAGCGACTCTGCCTAGAGAATCATGTTATCAGTCGTGCGCCCGACACACCTTTGAAAGGTGCGTGCAAAGGGAAGGACACTTTGTACGCTTGCGGGCATAGGCATCATCCGGATCGATAACAACTGCCCGGCGAAATGCGGTGCGCTGGTTTCACCGACAAGCGAAACGAATCCACGCTCATCTTATCCGGGCTGAAGAGGATGATGCCCTTATCTGTCGAAGCCATCATGATCGGAATCAGAAAGCCGCTCTGCTTCATGGTGAAGCGAGCATAGCGGGTAGCTTCGACGATGAGGGATTGGAGGGTCATGATAGTCAGTCTTTGATTGCCGCACATTGCGTAGCTTTTCAATCTGCGACATCATCGACTCCACCATGCCCCGCTGGATCTACAATCGCCCACCTGATAAATGCCAGCACACGGAGATTCTTTTCGCGCAGGCCTTGAATGAGCTGCTGCCTGATACCTGGATCGTGCGCTGGGGCTACTGGTATGAGGACGAGAAGGGCACCTTGCGTGAGGGGGATTTCCTAGTGCTCGGTCCACACGGCGGGCTCGCTGTTCTGGAGGTGAAGTCCAGTCTCAGCTATCAAGCCGCGAACGGCCGCTGGAATACTGCGGACGGTGACAATCCGCTGACTCAACTCATGACGCAGCACGCCGGGGTGCTCCGGCGGATTCAAAGCACGGGCAGCGGAAGACAACTCCCCTTTGTGGCCAAATCCCTTGTGCTCCCATTGTTGCAGATCGCTTCGAATATCACTGAGTTTCGCGGCATTCCGCGCGAGCTCATTCTCGCTGCCAACGATGTGAAGGACTTCCCCGCCGCGTGGCGGAGTTTGTTCACCCAGCAGCGTCCCGTGCACCCTGAGCAGACAGCCACCTTCCTCGATGCCTATGGCGAAGGATTGGAGCCGAAGGCGGTCAAGGCCTTCATCACGGAAACCGACAAGCTGATCCTGCGGCAGGCTACCGCAAGCTACCGGCTGCTCGACATGCTATCGGGCAATCTCCAGCTCGTGATCGAGGGTGGCGTCGGCACCGGCAAATCCTGGTATGCCATCGAGCAGGCACGCCGCCTGGCCGAAAACGCCGGGGGCGACTCAGGCCGCGATGTCCTCATGGTCGCCTACAATCTCGCACTGTGTGAGCGGCTTCGCACCAGCGCCGGAAAACTGGGCCTGCAACGCGGCAGCATCACCGTGCACAGTTCCGAAAGCATCGCCGCCTCCATCCTTGAGGCCTCAGGTATTCCGCATGAAGTGCCAGCGGATAAGGAGGGAGTGGAACGCTATTTCAATGAGACGCTGCCCCTGCTTGCCATCGAGGCCCTGACCACCGAACCCGCCAAACTGGGCCATCTGCTCGGCAAGTTTGATGCGCTGGTCGTGGATGAAGCACAGGATCATGACACTTCATTGCCGGTTGATTCGTCGCAACCCGATCACGCCGGCTGGTGGTCCATCTATGTCGCGCTGTTGAATCAGGGCTGGCAATCTCCCATGGCCATCTTTGGCGATGCCGCCCAGCGACCGCCGTTTCGTGCTACGGATCGCTTCGCGCTAAACACCGTGCGCCAGCGTCTCAGCCAGCATGCGCACCTGCGCCTGAACTGTGCCCTGCGTTACACCCGGCCCATCTACCGTTTCCTCAAGCAACTCGACGGCGAAGGATCCCATGATCTCGTCACCGGCCTGCACAGCGATGGTCAACTGCCCGACGGTCCCGAGGTCGAGATCCATCAGACTGCGGCATCTCAGACACCCGCGCTTGTTGAGCAGATCCTCGACCGCTGGCACTCCACCGGTCTCTGCGCTCCATCGAAGGTGCTCATCCTTCATGATCGCAGCCAGATCGGCAACACGCCGCTCGCCGGCCTTGATAACCTGTTCGATCATCCCCTGCGGCCCTATCTCGAAACCCTTGACCAACCATCCGGCAACGCCATCGGCCACACCTCCATCCACAAAGCGAAAGGCCTCGACGCCCTGGCGGTGATCCTCGTCGGCCTGCCACCCTTCGATCAACTTACCCGCCCCTACGACCGCTTCACCTACTTCATGGGTGCCAGTCGTGCACGGCAGTTGCTGGCATGCGTGCATTCAGTCTAGCGGCGGATTCTTACACCTGCTTCGACCACGCCACAGCGGAACGCACACGTGGCAGCTCGGCTTTCACATCGGCGCTGATGCGGGCATGGAGTTTGCGGTAGTCGTTCAGCACCCGCAGGGCGTCTTCGCCCATCTCCTGTCCGGCAAAGAGCTCCGGGGCGGTGTCGGCGAAGTTGAGGCCCAATTGCAGGCCTTTGCCATGCACCTCGGCACCGAGTTCGTAATTGGTCAGCAGCAGGCGGCGCTTGGGACTGGTGGTGGCACCGCAGGAATCGAGGAACCAGGTGGGTGATCCGGTGGAGTCGGCATGGAGTAGCACCAAGAGCTTCTTCTCGATGTGCCAGAGATCCCGCAGCGTTTCTTCCGTGATCGAGAGCGTGCGCAGATGCACCACCGTCTGGAGAAAGGCGAGATAGGCTTCCGAGTAGCCCGCGCCGTCGAAGGTCGGCAACTCAAAGCGCGATTGCAGGCCGGAGAGATACACCGTGGACCGGTTCAAAGCTTTGACGAGATCGGCGAAGGTGTGCATGGCGTTGATTAAAACTCCCACTGCTGGCGATGTCGCCGCAGATACTCAGCGCGAGGACGCAGCGTTGTCTTTGGGGCAAACTGTAAAATCCGCCCGCGATACGTGGCCAGTCCCAAGTCATCAGGCCCCCACTCTTGAAAGCGTTGCGGCTGGATCAAAATTCGGAATTGGTCGTCCACTGACCATAACCCGCGATCAAAGGCCCAATGCACATTGCGAGACAGGGCAAGGCCATTGTGGATGTCGTCATTGCGTGTCTTAGCCCAGGGTTCGATGTGGGCCGCTTCCACCACCGATTCACCTGTCTGCGTGATGATTCGATAGCCCGTGAGTGCGCAGGTGTGCTGATAGCCACAGACAACCTGCACGCCAAAGCGGGCTGAGCGTCCCTGCTTCACCGCTTGCGTAGCCGTATCGGTGTTGAGCAGGTGCAGTTCCTTCCGAAACTCCTGAGTCTGCGCCGGCACGCCCAGCAGTGCATAGAGAGCGATGCGTTCCGCAGGCGGGAAATAGGTTTCCACGAGGATGATGCGCGCACTGCGGCGGAAGTCCGCGTCCTGCATCAGAGCCAGGAACTCAGGATCAAGGTGGATGGACTGCGTGACATCGACGCTTGTGGATGGGCGCTTCTCGGCGTCCAGCGCTTGCCAGAAGCCCTGAGATTTCAGATAAAAGAACGGGTAGCTCAGATCCACCTTCCCACCCCAACGTGGCAACGCCAATGAACTGAAGGCGTTGAACCGCACATGCAGACTTGGTGTTCGTCGTAGCTCCGGTTCCTGCAACTCTCCATCCTGGGCCATGTCCAACAGCGAAAGGAGCAGGCAGGGTTTGTGCGGAGCTGCACCTTTGGCCTTAGAGCGGTTGGGGTTCAACTTGCGCAGCTTATTAAGCCAAAAAGAGGTATCCATACTGAGTGGCGAATAACATCAGATACGCGATGCAAGTTTTTCCTGTGCAGGCAAGCGGCAGTAATAGTTTCAATTCAATCCAGAAAATGGCAGCGCACGCAGCCGCAATTGTTTCAGGCGGGTTCCCACCGGAATTGCCGCCGAAACAATGTGTTGCGAACGCAACTGCAACTCGTCATACAGCCCAGCAGACACGGGATATACCAGGGTTGCCTTGACGTTCGCCACATCCCCGCAAACCGCTGCATACGCCAATACTTGGTGAACATCGGCCCGAAGGCTCTCTTTGGCATCTTCAGTAAAAGCATTCCATCCCGCCACATCTAAATCAGCAAAGTGGGCTTTGTATTTTGCGTCGATAATTTCGATCTCATTCGGATTCTCCACAATAATATCAGGAATCAGGTGTCCGATAGCACGGTGACTCCGGTGATCCCAAGGCAGTGGCACGGTAGTCTCTCCGAGGCGGCCAACTCTCACGCGGCCGCCCGAAAGTGCAGCCTCACAGCGGGCAAATTTCTCGACATATCTCTCCCACAAGGTCTCCAACGGCAAAGTCCATGCGAGCCCGTCGGAGCTACGGCCACCCCCAAGTCCTCTTTCATCTACGATCCAGCCAATGGCTCTGAGCCCTTCCCGCACTACAGCTGAAGTCAGTGGGCCCGCACCGAGATTACGTTCCAATTCGCCACGATAAGGCCTTCGGGAGGGCACGTCAGCGACTTGATCAAGGAGGTGCATTGCCAGTCTCGCCAAGATCAACGCCATTGGATCGCTGCCACCGGTTGCGGCAAGATCAAGGCGGATACGCTCAAGCGTCCATCGAATCGTCTGACGCAAGCGCGAATCAGTGCCAAGTTCGCTGAATTTACAGGGCAAATGATGCCAACGTCCAGTTGCCATCTGCTTTGCGATGTATGTCGGCCACTGAATCTGACCACGCGGATGAGTGCGGACTTCGATGCGCTCTTGGTATCCAGGTTTTAGGTGTGACAATAGATCTGTGAGACGCTGGAGGACGGGACCAGCGAGCACCCACGGCGGCACTTCCCTACCGCTTCCTGGGACGAGCGGCTGTGTGAGAAATTGAGGCCCACTTCCCCAACCCGTTGCTGCCAAGACCCGGCCCACTCCGGGCCAACCGAATCGAGGAGATACAACCAATCCTCCCGCGACTTGTCCCGAAACAGGCGAGCGGAGAGGAACAGCCCCAGCCGAATGTCCGGGCTTTAGCTCAAGCCTTATTCCGTTGCGACCAGCAACGACAAGAGGTTCGGCACCGATTGCGGCCAGAGCTTCGCGGTTGCGTGACAAGAAACCATCCAAATGCGGACCCCAACCAGGATCACGTCCTGCAGAAATATAAGGAGATGGGTCGACGCACACTGTGGGGCCGTTATCGACCGCATGCAGCAAAGGCTGTGGGTTTGGCGTCCTCGCGAGATGAACCCCTGGCGACCTTGCTTTAGTCACCTTGGAACCACGGGGCGCAGTCGATTTTCTCGCCATAACTAGGAACCAGAGGTTGAGTCAGCGATGAGGTTGCGAACGGCATGAAGCGCTCCAGAAGCCGGGCCCAGGTAACCCTCACGAAGATACTCGTCCACAAGCGGAAGCAGTTCGTAACGCAGGCGGTCTCGTAACACTGCATCGTCGCTTGCAATGAAATAGGAGTGTCCCGGCATCAGGGCAAGTGCATCGTCGGGGGCAAACTCAAGAAAGACATCACACAATGCATCAAACAGTTTCAGCCCCATTTCCGTGCTAGTGGACTTCACGACTTCCCGATCAGGCATCATCGTGATGAAAGCGAACCTTCGGCGAATGGCTAGGTCCATGCGTGCGACACTGCGATCCGCGGTGTTCATAGTGGCGAGGACAAACAGATTGCTAGGCAGGCCGAATTCGTGCTCGCCATCGATTGCATGGGGCAATCTCACTACCCGGCTTTCCACATTTGGTCCTGCTTCAAAGAGATAAATTGCCTCTCCGAGAACACGCCCGAGGTCTGCGCGGTTGATTTCGTCGATAACAAGAAGAGCGTCGTTGGTTCCGGCTTTTTTCGCGGCCTCCATTAAGTGTCCAGCGCGCGCTTGGAATCGCAATGTTGCGTTGGCAACGTCGGGCGACAAGCCGGCGACAAAATCTTCGTATGTCGTCGACGGGTGAAATTGTGTAATGACGCCATTGTCAGCGAAGGCCTCACTGAGGATCTGTTTCGCGATTCGCGACTTACCCGTTCCAGGCGGGCCTTCAAGAACAACAAAACGGCGGGATTTTAACAGACGAGTAATCTCATCCTTTGACGGAGTTGCCAGCCATGCACCGTGAAGGCTTGCAATGAACGATTGATACTCATCTTCAGCCGCCTTCAGAACCTCCCAACCACGCTCGTAAGCGTAAAGATCAACGAAGGCCTGCACCACGCGCTTGGCGAGCGCGGGGTCGTTCTTTGGTACTTCCGCCAAGCAGTAGAGCTCGTTGCCGTATCTATCGAAAATCGGTTTCCATGCAGGTAACGCGTCTGTCACCACCTTTGGAACTGGCATTCCCATTGTCGCTGGGTCCTGTCGTGCCCACGTATAAAACGCGGTTAAAAAGTGCGGCGGGTGCGCCGGGTGGCGTGGTGGTTTAAAAGTGCAGCACCTCTGGTTTAACCAGGAGGATGTTCACGAATATGGAGCAAGGGAACGAGATACGACGCCGGGTATTGGTTG
>CANIBP010000025.1 GCA_947466075.1 Verrucomicrobiaceae bacterium | reverse complement strand
TTCCGCTCCGCTCCAGCCTCCTCTCAGGATCGAGGCAGGCACGAAGCTCATCACAGCCTTGACGAACATGCCCAACACCTGTTCAATCGCTTAGAGGTGACTCACTTTTGATCCGCGATCCGCTACACTTTTGATCCGCGTTTTATACCGAAACTGGAGCACTACGCCGCATTGTGGGAACGCTCCATCTTCACCACCAAGGATCTGCCCTCGCCGGATGCACCCACAGGGCCGAACTTCGCCGACAACCTGAGTCTGTCCGGCATCTATGAGATCGACGGTGGTGTCGTTGCGGTGCTGGTGGATCGCACTACTTCGCAAGTCATGGAGGCACGAATTGGCACCGAGAACGAAATGGGCATCAAGATCCGCAAAGTGAATCCCGGCGAGTCCGTGGACAAGACGCGCATCCAACTGCAAAAAAGTGATCAAGCCGGCTGGGTCAGCTTTGCCGATGCTTCCGCGCAACCTCCCGAAGTGGTCCAGCGAGCTCTTATTCCCACGCAAGTTCCCACCCAGGCTGCCAATCAAGCCATGCCGCAGCAGCGCCGCGCGGTGAATGCTATGCCGAACAATCCCATTCTGCCGCCACCTGCTACGCCGGTTCCCCCAGTCCGGGTGAATGATGTGCCGCTGCCACCCCCTTGAGGTTGGCATGAAAGAAAGGCCGCGACTTGATGCAGATTTCTAAGGCAGGCTGTGTGCGTGCTGCTTAATTTCAATTCTCCATGCTCCCCGAACACGAGGCCTTGCTCATTTTTACCCGCGAACAGTTCCCTGAACTGAACGGCACTGCCTGTGAGGTGGAAGTGATTCTCAAAGGAGCTTCGGATCGCCATTTCTACCGCCTTAACTGGGAGAATGGCCGCCAACCGATGGTGCTGATGGTTTACACGCTGGCACGTCGTGATAATCCCAAGTTCGTGCCTGCTACACGTCGTCTGGCGAAAATCGGCGCGCATGTGCCGCAGGTGTTCGCCTTTGATGAGCAGCGGCTGTGCGTGTGGCTGGAAGATTTAGGCCGCGTGGACCTGCAATCCTTCAACAATCAGCCGTGGAGCCTGCGTTTTCCGCTTTATGAGGCCACTCTGCGCGAGGCGGCGAAGTTTCATGGCGTGGGCGAGAAAAATCTCACCCAAGCCGATCTGACTGAACTGGAACCGGAATTCAATGAGGCGCTCTACGAATGGGAGCAGAACTACTTCCTCGATCATTTCGTGCGTGGTCATCTGGGACGCGATTTTCCTGATGCCGAATACGCCGCCGCTCACGAAACACTCAAACAGCTCCGCCGTCGTCTCGCCAAACTGCCGCGTTGCCTGGTGCATCGCGATTTCCAAAGCCAGAACGTGCTCATTCGTGCTGAAGAGGCCTGGCTGGTCGATTACCAAGGGCTGCGGCTCGGCCTCGCCGAATACGATCTCGCATCACTGCTTTACGATCCGTATGTGAACCTCACGGGCAACGAACGCATGTACCTGCTCAGCTACTACGCCAAGCATCGCGGCCTTGATTTGAACAACGTGCGTGAAGTCTTCTACCTCTGCGCCGCTCAGCGTCTCATGCAGGCACTCGGTGCTTACGCCAATCTTAGTCGCAATCTCGGTAAACCGCATTACATGCAGCACATTCCAGCCGCCGTGGCGAATCTGAACGAAGTCTGCCAAGAAGGGCGGCTGCAGGAACTACGGGCGTTCTTTGAAGGAGCGCTCTAATCACACCGGCCAGCGAAAGCACTGCCCTGCTGCCAGTTTGCCGCGTGAGTAGGCCGAGATGCGCACACGATTCGCGCTGTTGCCGCTGAGCAGCCAGACGTTGGTTTGATCAAGGGCATGCAGGAAGCCCACGTGGCCGCTGGCACCGGCGGCCATTGGCTGGGTGACGACGACGCAGCCGTAGGTTGGGGCCACGGCGCGACCATAATTGATCCATTGGCCTGCGAGGCCGGTATTGTGACCGCGAAAGCCTGCTTTACGGATGCTCCAGTTCACAAAGGCTGCGCACCAGCTCGTTTCATCGCCGCCGCGCACACCCACGCTCGCGAGGTATTCGATGATGCGTGGGTTGTCGCCGGGGTTCCATTCAGCCACGCCTTGTTCACGCAGTGCTACTTCCATCCAAGGTGGAGCCTGTGGCGCAAAGCCTGCGGCAGGCTGGGACGGGTTCGCCGGAGCGGCAGGTGCGCCTCCGGGGGCATCCACCTGCACGACTTGGCCGGGAAACAGAATGCGACAGTTGTTGTTGGCATCGCACAGGCCGGGATTGAACGCTTTAAAAGCATCAAAGCTCATGCCGAATTTGCGCGCGATGCCCATCGGATTATCGCCGGGCTGGATGACGTAGGCTGCCATGAGGGTTGAAATTAACGGGGCCTGAAGAAATGCCAAACACGAAATCGCATTGCTCAAGCGAGCGAGATACGCTCTAAATGGCACTTCCCAACCCACCGCATGTCACCATCTGCAGTTCAGATCCCGCCCAGCAAGCGCCGCGTCTTCGTGTCCCGTCTGTTCAGTACGCTGATCCTGTGGGCGCTGCTCGCGGTCGCTTTTCTGCAATGGCAGAACACCTGGCTGATCATCGCTATCACTGGATTCTTCGGTGTCGCCGGTGCCGTGGAGTATTATCGCCTGCTGCGCAATGACGTGCATGCGCGTTCCTTCAATGCGCTCGGTTTCGTCATCTGCATCACCTACTGGGCCTCGGTGATCTGGTATACGACCACGCATCATGACGTGCCGCCGATGTGGCTGGATCTCGCAGCGCTGACCGCCAGCGTGCATGGTTCGTTCCTGCTCTGCTATCGCCAGCAACTCGAAGGTGCCGTGACGCTGCAGCGCATCTTCAACACCGTCTTCGGCGTCGTTTACACCGTGATCTTCTTCGGTTTCATCGCCCGGCTCATGTATTTCCAGTCCGATGGCAAAGGCATCACTGGCATTTTCTTGGTGCTCTTCCTCGTGATGGTCACGAAATTCAGCGACATGGGGGCTTACATCGTTGGTGTGCTGTTTGGGAAGCACAAAATGATCCCACACATCAGCCCTGCGAAGTCGTGGGAAGGCTTCGTCGGTGCTTTTATCGGCTCTTTCGGTGCCGCCGCCCTTTTGCTGGCACTCATGCCTGAAAGAATCGCCCCCATCACCTGGATGCACGGCATGATCCTCGCCCCGGTGCTTTGTGCTACGGCCGTAACGGGTGACTTGGCCGAGTCTGTGCTCAAACGTTGCGTCGCCATCAAGGACAGCGGTCATACGCTCCCCGGCATCGGCGGTATTCTCGATCTCACCGACAGCCTGCTCTTCACCGCGCCGGTGTTTTATTTTTACTTGTCCGCGATCGCTCGATAAGCCAAACCAAGTCCGTGATGCGCAAAGTTCTCCTCCTTGGCTCTACCGGCTCCATCGGCACCAGCGCCCTTAAAGTCGCCCGCGATATCCCCGAGCGCATGCAGATCGTTGGATTGGCCGCGAACAGCAGTGTCGAAGCGCTCGTCGCCCAAGTGCGTGAAACCGGCGTGAAGCAAGTCGCGCTGACTGATCCCGCCGCCGCTGCCAAAGCGCGTGCGCTACTGCCTGCGGATGTAGTTTTGCACACTGGAGCGCAAGGGCTCGTCGATCTTGTGCTGCAAAGCGACGCCAACATGGTCCTCGTCGCCATCGTTGGCACCGCCGGACTCGCACCAGCACTCGCGGCGATTGAAGCGGGCAAGCATCTCGCCGTCGCCAGCAAGGAAATCCTCGTCATGGCTGGCGAAGCCGTCACCGAGGCGGCGAAACGCAAGGGTGTGAACATTCTGCCCGTGGACAGCGAACACAACGCTATCTTCCAGTGCCTCGAAGGTCATCGCCACAGCGACGTGCAGCGCATCCTGCTCACCGCCAGCGGCGGCCCGTTCCGCACGCTGCCTGCGGAGCAATTGCCGCATGTGACCCTTGCGCAAGCCTTGAAGCATCCCACCTGGACCATGGGCCGCAAGATCACCATCGACAGCGCCACGCTCTTCAACAAAGGCCTCGAAATGATCGAGGCGAAGTGGCTCTTCGACGTGCCGATGGACAAGATCGAAGTCGTCGTTCATCCGCAAAGCATCGTCCACAGCATGGTCGAATTCGCCGATAATAGCGTCATTGCCCAGCTCAGCCACAGCGACATGTGTTTCCCGATTCAGTACGCCGTCACCTGGCCCGATCGCGTCCCGAATAATTTGAAGCGGCTCAACTTCGCCCAAGTCAGTGCCCTACACTTCGAAGCCCCTCGCATCGCTGATTTCCCCGCCCTCAATCTCGCCCGTCATGCCGGCACCATCGGCGGTACGCTGCCCGCCGTGCTCAACGCCGCCAACGAAGTCGCCGTCGAAGCCTTCCTCAACGGCAAGATCGCCTTCCCCGGCATCTGGCAGACCGTCGAGCGTGTGATGAATGCGCATCAAGTCATCGCTCATCCGAATCTGGAAACGCTCATCGAGGCGGATGCGTGGGCACGAAGCAAGGCGAGTGAATGGGTGAGAAATGCCGATTGATGTCGTTTCAAGGCTTTGTTGCCATTGCAAGAACAAGCGGCTTGGCGGTATCAAAAGAACTCAAAACATCCGCGTCATCAGGGACATGAGCCGAGGCGAAGGCGGCTTCGAGTTCATACACAGAAATGTTTTCATGGCCGATCATCCAGCGGATTTCATCCATGTGCTGAGGGTCATCGCCGCGCATCATCTTGCTGAGAATGAGGTCCAGCGTGGCTGGACGGAAGAGTTGGAGATGTTTAAGAACCGGACGCCGGATGGGCACACGATGAACGAACCAGTCACGACGCATGATGATCTGCCATTCTTCAAAGATGTGCGTCAGGTAGATGCCCAGAGGCTGAAGTTCGCCGTTTGCCGCCGTCAGGGCATCCCAGAACGCCAGATCGTCGTTCATCT
Source organism: Verrucomicrobiaceae bacterium (assembly GCA_947466075.1). GTDB lineage: Bacteria > Verrucomicrobiota > Verrucomicrobiia > Verrucomicrobiales > Verrucomicrobiaceae > Prosthecobacter. The sequence continues at coordinate 75,837 of CANIBP010000025.1, read as the reverse complement.
GCTCCGACTGCTGCGCTGGAACCACGGTGTCCACATCCTGAGTCACGCCATACGCCGTGGGAACATCGTCAAAACCCAGCCACAGCGCCGATTTGCCGATCAGCGTCAGCTCCACGTCATGATCCAGTCGCGCATCGAGCGTTTGCAGGATCAGGCAGGGATTGTCAGCCGGCATAACCGAAGGCTTTGAGCTTGGCGGGGCGCAGCCAGACGGTCTTGCCACGAGTGCGCGGTCCGGTCAGTCCGGGGGTGGAAACATAGCGTGAGTGATGCGGCATGACGCCCGGTTTGAGCGGTGAAGCAGGCGGCAGCAGGTCCAGCAAAGTTTTCCAGAAGACGGTGTCAGGCTCATAGTGCACACCCGCCTCGGCTACCGCCCGCACGACCTGCTCGCAGCCTTCAGCGGCGGCAAGCTGCGCGATCTGTGCGGGATCGTTGCCCTCCGCGCCCAGCATCATGGCTCCGACACGGATCAGCCACGGATCATAAAGATTGGCGGGGGTCAGCAGTGCGAGAGCAAGTTCCGCATTGGAGAGCGCTGCCAGACTCACGCGTTGCAGCGGCGGTGTGCGCCCCTGGAGATAATGGAAGCAGCCGCGCGCAATGGCTTCATCCATCAATTCCTGCGGCCCGTGCAGGCCCGCCTGCTGTGCTTTGAGCAGCAGCCGCGAAGCATGCTCGTGTGTGCCGAGCTTTTTGGCGAGGGTTTCCGTTTGCACAGCACCGATCATACCCAGCCGGGCCTTGGTTGCAAACCGGTGATCCGTTCGCTCAAACGTTGGGATCAATCATCACCACCTTCGTCTTCAGCAACACCTTCAAAAAATGGATCGGCTGGCGGCCGAGTGAGCATCGCTCACCGATGAATGTGTTGGGACGTTCGTCAGAACGCGGATGGGGACAGGACAAGAAGACGGCGAGAGGCGGAGAATGGTCTAACTGCCAACCTCGGCAAACAAGTCACTCATCCCCGCATCCTCCGCCTTTCCAGCTTTGGCAGTTGGCCCTTTCTCCAGCGCACCGGAAGTTTGCAATTCATCTTCTGAGATCAGCGGGCCATTGCAGATGCGTTCGAGGAGATCGGCCTGCTGCGGCTCCAAGGCCACGAGGCGGGTGAGGACGTTCAAAACGTTGATCAACTCCGTGGTGTATTCCGGCAGCCAGTGGTCGGGTTGGATCTGGCCCAGCGGGGAGGGAGGCCGGCGGTCGCCCATGATGGGACGCTCGCGGTTTTTCTTCCGGTAGCTGAACCATTGAATCAGCACCTGCTTGCCGGAAATCTCGTACGCCCATACGGCTGGCAGGACGTGGTCGATGTGGCCCTTGCCCACATGCAGACGCTGCGTGGCGACGTCATAGGTGAGCGTGTCCGGCATGTCCGCAGCACCGAACGGGATGGCCCCATCTTTCGGAATGCTGGGGCGCTGTGCGGCCTCGGCACGCGGCGGTGCGGCGGGACGGTCCGCATCGGCATCGGTGAAGCGCTCGCCAAAGGTGTGCAGCCAGATGATTGAGCGCCCCAGCTCGGCAGCTTCGGTGAAGAGGGCCGCCTCCGCCGTCAGCGGAATGCGCAGGCCGGGAGTGGAAAGGTCGTTTTGAAAACGGGCGGTATAGGCGGGCTGCGCGGCCACAGCGGCCAGATAAGCCATGAAATCCTCCACGATCACGGCACAGCCAATGCGTTCCGAGAAGTATGGCAAAAGGTTCGGAGGGAGATTCGGTGTCTTTGCCTTGGCATCGCGCCAAAATGGAAATGTGCGCCCACCACGCCCATTGTAATGATGCAAATCTGGGACTGCTGCACTCACCGTGAACGCGGGACCATTGGTTGGCGTTTGGTCAGTTGGGACAGTGAAGAAAACTTGGTGGTCGGCCCTCACTTCCCACAACTCAGGGTTCGCCTGATTGATCAATCGAATGTCAGGAATGATCCATTGGCGGTCGAAGGACCGGAAGCCGTAAGGCAGAGGAGAAAGGCAGGCATCCGTTTCATCCGCCACGCATTTTGCCGAACCAAGGAATCCAGCAAGAGGCTTGGTGACGACTTTTTTGCTATGCTTGTCCCCGACCTCGCCGTTGCGCAGATGCGGATGGAATAGGCGCTCTTTTTCTTCAGCAGGCGCAGCCACCAAAACCTGCCAGCGGTTCTCCAGCGACTCTGCATCCGGTGCGATGACCCAGGTGCGGCCGGGTATTGTGCCGGAGCCATTGTAGAGGAAGAGATCTTCGAGCTTGGGGTAACTGGCCCAAGCACCCGTGGAGGCGGGCAGGAAGGGCGCTCGCCAGTCGGCGGGACACTCAATCCCCGAAGAACCAGTGAGACGCAGTTTGCTTTAAGCATCAAATTTCTGTGTACGGTGCCCTTCGGGTAAAGCTTGGAAGAGCACGCGTGCTGGAGTGCCGTCTGTCTTGTTGCTCGAACGGGAGGCCAGCACGATGCAGATGGGCTGCTGCACTCCTTGGAAGATGCGCGTGTTCACCTCCGGCTGATGGCCTTCGGGCGTACAATCTACTACCCAGACGTCGTCACAGGTGCGACGCAGGTAGTCGCGCATCTTTTGGAATCCGGGGCCATTGAGAAATCCAGCGACGGTGATGAAGCAAACAATGCCGTTGAGATGCTCAGCATGATGGTCAAAGACCTTCCACCTGGCCCAGCGCCAGAAATAAACATAGAGATTGCGCAGGTGCTTTGAGTGCGTTCCAACCTTCCACGCGGCGGGTGGCATCCAGTCGGCCAGCGGTGCAGTTTTCTCCTCCTTTTTGGTTTGTCCTTCGACCCAGCCGCCGAGGCCCTTCGCCTTCTCCTTGTAAGGTGGGTTGCCGATGATCACGGTTACCGGCTGCTCGCGCTTGATGCGGTTTGCTTCCCTGCGGGCGAGACCGATGGGCTCGTAGAGATGCGGCAGCCACTCTTCCTCCACATACGGGTTGCTCAGTGTGTCAGTGACAAACATCTGCGGTGTGGTCTTGAGCGGCGTGCCGGTGAGTTCCACGATCTCCGCCAGCATGCGGAGCTGTGCCACGGCGAAGGGGCCGAGCTGCATCTCGAAGCCGATGAGCCTCTGCATCGCCAGCTCAACGGCACCCTGGATGGCACCTTCGCCCTCGTCCTGTGCCACGGTGTCGGCAATGCGGAGGAGCACTCCGAGAAGGAAAGTGCCCGTGCCAACAGCGGGGTCTGCCAGCGTGACCGTGGTTGCCGCAAGCCCGTTTTGCTTCATGAAGCGCTTCGTGCGCAGCAGGTCGTCCACAAGGCGCACCATGGCGCTGACCACCTCCGGCGGGGTGTAGTAGGAGCCGGTCTTCTTCCGCAAGGCGTTGTCATAGACTTCCAAAAACTCCTCATAGAAGTAGAGCCAGGCATCCGGCTTCCCTTTGCTGATCTTTTTCCAGTTCACCACATCCAGCACGCGGGTGAGCGTGCCGAGGGAGGTCTTCAGCGTGGAACGGTTTTCGGCATTGTCCGTGAGCAGCCGCAGCGCAGAGCCGATCAGGGAATTCGTCTTCGTGAGTTCCTCAGAGGCTTTTTGCAGGCCGCTGGAGAGTTGAATTTCCTTCGCCCGCGCCATGAGCAGACCAAAGGTGACGGCCTGTGCGTAGCCATCGGCAAAACGCTCGTCGGTAGCATTGGGAAAGAGCAGCTTTCGCCAGTCGGTGGCAAGGGCGGTCAGGGCCTCGCTCCCGGCGGCGAGTTGTTCGGTGACTTCATCCCGCAGCAGGCGGCAGAGGCGGGCGCTCATGTGGGCGAGATCATGAGCATTGCGTGGCGGCTCGGGTTTCCACCGCAGGAAGCTTTCAAACAAACCCACTAGCGCCGCAGGTGCAGCCAGTTCTGCACCGGAAGTCTCGATGTCACCCTCCAGGCGCATGATGGAGCCGACAAGCTCGCCATCCTGCCAAAGGGAGAATTGGTTGCCATCAGAATACAGCAAGTTGGGCAAGGATTGCAGTCGGCCCCACTGGTCTTTGTCATGACCTTTGAACCGGCGCGGGTCTGCGCCTTTGCCGGGAGCTTTCAACTCGATGAAACCAATGAGCGCATTGTCCACGGTGACGGCGTAGTCAGGGCGTGTCTTCAGATCGCTCAGAGATGATTCACCAACGGCGACGACATTGTCGCGACCGAGGCCTGAGAGTTCCGCGAGATCAGCGAGCAGAGTTTCAAAAGGCGCGCGCAGTTGGTCTTCTGGCTCGCCCGAAGCCGCGACATTCGAGAGCTTCTCGGCGGCTGAGATACCGAACCTTTAAATCACCGATTCGAGGGAGAGCTTGGCAGATTTCGAGGAAGATTTACTCATGAGAAATTAGCACGATTCAATCATCCCCATCCTCACGCGAGATGCCGGCATACAATTCGGGAAAGCGGCGTTCGAGGGACTTGGGGGTGATGTAACCGATGAGCTGGGCTTCGTTCCAGTCGGCGAGGCCCCAAAACTCGTGGGGGAAGGCCATGATGACGGCGGTGCAGGTGGGCACCTTGGGAATGTTCGCGCGGGCGAGGATGTGCTCAGCGAAGTCGTGCAGGCCGGGATTGTGGCCGAAGATCATGACGTGGTTCCAGCTTTCGTTGAAGCCGCGCATGACTTCGAGGATGCGGTCGGACTCGGCGAGGTAGAGCCGTGACTCGAGCAACAGCATTTCGACTGGCATGGCGAAGGTATCGCGCATGATTTGGGCGGTGCTCAAAGCACGCAAGGCGGTGCTGGTGACGAGACGATCTGGCAACGGCAGCAGGGCAGGGGAGCCGCTGCCGCCGAAGTAGGTGCGATGCAGAAAGGCCGCGACGGCCGGTGCAGCGCGTTGGCCACGCTCATTGAGCGGACGATCATGATCCGCGAGTCCCGGCTGACCCCAGCTGGACTTGGCGTGGCGGATGATCGTGAGGTATTTCATCTGACGGAGAGCTTAGGTGGCGATTTTTTCGAGCTTGATGGGATAGGTCTGGAAGGCGTTCCACTGGCAGACGATGAGATCGCCAGTGTCGAGGACGCAGACATCGTGCCCATGATCGAAAACTCGTTCAGCTTGCATGAGGGGTTTGAGTTTGCCCTCTTCATAGACGGGTTCGGTGCCGCCGGGTGCGCTGATGACTTTGCCTGCGGCATCGAGGACGACCGTGAAACCGCTGGGGTTTTGCGGGAGCTTGTTGATCTCGGGGCTCTTCGACCAGCAGACTCCGGCATAGAGTTCCTGACCTGCGATGACGGGGCGGCAGACCATCGCGCCGGGCACGGCGAGTGTTTCGAGGTATTTGCCATCGAGCGTGAAACGACGGAAGCAGTTATCGACACGCGAGGTGACGATGACGGTGGCCTTATCGGCTCCTTGGCGGGTGTCGATGGCGATGCCGTGGGCGTTGTTGAGACGCTCGTCGGCGGGGACGTCTTTGTTGCCGCCGAAGCGCTGGATGAACTTGCCTTTGGCATCATAGCGCAGCACGAACTGCGAACCGTAGCCATCGACGACATAGATGTCGCCGTTCGGAGCGATGGCAGTCTCGGTGGGATTGAAGACCATGTCGGGCTCATACGCGCCGACACTCATGGGATGACTGATGGAGAAGATTTCTTTGCCGGTGAGGTCGATCTTGGTGATGCGACCGGTTTGGCGAAAACCGGTGCTGCCACTTTTCCACAGGCCGCTGTCGGTGACGAAGAGGAACTCCGCGCCGTTTTCATTCGAGAGCGTCAAACCATGCCCACCGGGCCAGACGCTGCCCCAGGAGTCGAGGATGGTGCCGTCGGGCTTGAAGACGAGCATTTGGTTGTCCCAATGATCGCCGATCATGAACAGGCGACCGTCTTTGACCTGCACCATCTCATGGCAGTTCAAGATGGGATGATGGCGGCCCTGGCCTGCGGGCACCCAGTCTTTGTTCACCTTATAACGATGCGTGCCGTGGCCGATGAGAATGTCCTTTTTGGGATCAGGTGCGGCTCGCAGCGTTTCAGTGAACGTGGCGGTTGCTGCGGTGGCGAGACCGGAGAGGAAGTGGCGGCGAGTTTTCATGTGAGTCGGAAAATATCGACACTGTCACGGCCGCGCGCACGCTCAATTCCGTTTCATCATCGTGGCGACGCGATGCACGACCTGCGTGAGTTCGCCTGCTTCGTAGGGCTTGGGCAGCACGCCAACGAAACCGCGCTCAAGGAAGATCATCTGCACTTCCTGTGTGACGCTGCCACTGGTGCAGACGATGCGAGCCTCGGGGTCGAGAAGAAGGATTTCAGCGGCGGTCTCGGTGCCGTTCATGCCGCCACGCAAGGTGAGGTCCATGAGCACCACATCGGGCGGTGTGCCGGTGCGGAACAGACTCTGATAGATGCGCACGGCATCCTGGCCGTTGTCACATTGCACGACTTCGTAACCGCAGCGTGTGAGGATCATGTGCGCGACTTTGCGCAGGTCGTCCTCATCATCGACGATGAGCACCTTGCCTTTGCCATGCTTGAGCGGCACCGGGGCGGAGTCCGCAGGGATGAGTGGTTTCGTGGTGCCCGTGGCACCTGAGGCGGGCAGATACACGCTGAATTCGGTGCCTACATTCGGCATGGAACTGACACGGATGTCGCCGCCCATCTCGTCGATGAAACGTTTGCAGGTGGTGAGGCCGATGCCGTTGCCGTCTGGTTTTGTGGTGAAGGATTCGCGGAACAAACGGTCGAGATTGTCCGGCGTGATGCCACAGCCGCGGTCGCGCACGATGATGCGCACATGCGATCCAGGTTTGAGCACACCATCACCGCCCGTTGGAACGACATGATTGTGAGCCTCAACATCCATGTAGCCACCATGCGGCATGGCTTGGATGCCATTCATGACGAGATTTTGCAGCACCTGGCTGAGCTTGACCGGATCAGCGATGGCATTGCGCAGATTGTCATCGTTGCGCACGCAGACATGCACGTTCGAGCCAGCACCGGCGAATTCCACGGTGTCGCGCATCAGCGCGGCGATGTCGGTGGCTTCGTGTTTGCGTGGCGTGGCCCCCGATGCGGTGACGACCTGCGAGGTGAACTGCTTGGCACGTTTCAAGCCGGCAAACACAAGCTGCAACTCCTGTGCCAGTGCTGGATGCTCCTGCACTTGTTGGATCAAGGCGGACAAGCGTACGGTGACGGGTCCAAGGAGGTTATTAACGTCATGCGCGATGCCTTGCGCGAGTGCTGCGAGGTTTTCTTTGCGCAATTGCACTGATTGCGCGTCCAGATCGTCCGCTGCAGGCCGTGGTTCGACTTTGATTGGTGTTCCAGTCTGAGAAGGGCTGATGAGAATCGTGAAGTTCAGCAGCTTGCGCATGCTGTTGAAGACTGCACGCACGCGCCATTTGCAGGACACCGGCGTTTGAGTTCGCAGGCTTTGCAGCTGGCACTCGCACTCATGGCAGCCACCGTTCTCCATGGCCTGACGCAGGCTTTGTAGCAGCATCGCGCTATCCTTGTCTCCAGCGACGAGATCATTCAGGCCTAGGCCGCGAAGCCCTGTTTCAGGATCAGCCCCCGCCAGCATCGCTGCCGCAGCATTGCTAAAGAGCACCTTGGGCCCGCATTTGGGGTCGCTGGCCTCACTTTCGACAATTATCACGCCATCGGCGACCTGATCCAGCGCCACACGGAGGTAATAGTTGGCCACTTTCAGATGCTCCAGCCCCTGTTCCAGCTCAGCGAGAGCGGCTGGAGTTGCGGAGGAGGTGGAAGAAGAAGTCATGGATATTTTCCGCGTGATTCCGATCCATTTAGCAATCCAAGATAATTAAGACAACTTTAATTTTTGATATTTTGAGTTTTTCTGACTCCCATATTTGCGACCAAGCGTATGGAGCCGCTGCATTTGTCTTTGAAGCAGTGTGAAAAACACCTTGCCGAACGAGACATCTCCTTTACCATCGCCGCCCCTATGTCCAAAAATGCCGGTATCGCCAAGACGAGGAAAGCTTACGCCAAGCGGTTCAAAATAACTGCCACGGGTAAGGTGCTGCGCCGTAAACAAGGCAAGCGCCATATTCTGCAGAATAAGAGCCGTAAGCGGAAGCGTAACCTCGGTAAAGTCGCCCTCGTGGCGGAAGTGGATGTCAAAGCAATCAAGGCGAACATGCCGTTCTCCCATCGCTAAGACGACCACGGTCTCTCAATAGAGGCCACGATGAATTTGCCTGATCCCGCTCTGTGGGATCTTCGAACAGGTGAGGCAAACCATCGCTACCCCAACAACAGCCTGATCAAAGATAAAGAAACATGCCTAGAGCCACCAACTCCCCCGCCAGCAGGAAGCGCCGCAAGCGCGTGCTGGCAAAAGCCAAAGGATTCCGCGGCTTCCGTTCCACGCATTTCCGTTATGCGAAGGACGCCGTCCGCAAAGCCGAAACCTACGCCACACGCGACCGTAAGACCAAGAAGCGCAACTTCCGTAATCTTTGGATTCAGCGTATCAATGCAGCCGTCCGCCCGCTCGGACTGAGCTACTCGCGATTTACCGAAGGCCTCAAAGCCGCCGGTATCGATCTCGACCGCAAAGTCCTCGCTGACCTCGCTGTCAAAGACATCGCCGCCATTGAGGCCCTCGTTCAGCAGGCCAAAGCCGCGCTGGAGAAGAAAGCCGCCGCAGCTCCCGCTGCTTAAACCTTAGGTTCGATCACACCTTTTACCGCAGCCGGGACGCAATGCGTCCCGGCTGTTTTCTTTTTCCGCCTCATCATCTTTTACCGTCATGCTTTCCCAACTCGACACTCTCAAAACCGAAGCCCTTGCTGCCATCGATGCCGCGCAGGATGAATCCGCGCTCGAAGCCGTGCGCGTGAATTTTCTTGGAAAAAAAGGCAGCGTCACCGCGCTGAGCGCTGGCATGAAGGACGTTCCGGTCGATCAAAAAAAGGAAGTCGGTGCCAAGCTTAACGATGTGCGCACCGCTGTCACGGATGGCATCGAGGCCAAGAAACTCGCTCAACAAGCCGCCAAGGACGCCAAAGCCGTCGAAGGCATCGATATCACGCTTCCAGGCCGTCCGGGTGCTGGCGTCGGCGCGTTGCATCCGCTCACACAAATTCGCGATCTCGCCATCCGCACGCTGCGCCGCATGGGCTTCGCGCTCGCCGAAGGACCTGAGATCGAAACCGAGTGGCATTGCTTCGATGCGCTGAACACGCCCGCCGATCATCCTGCTCGCAATGAGAAGGACACTTTCTACCTCCCGGATGGCCGCTTGCTGCGCACGCACACCTCCAGCGTGCAGATTCGCACCATGGAAGCCGCCAAGTCGCTCCCCGTTCGCATCATCGCCCCAGGCGCTGCGTATCGTCGCGATGAGATCGACGCCACGCACCTCAGCGTCTTCAATCAACTTGAAGGCCTCTACGTCAATCAAGACGTCAGCCTAGGCGATCTCAAAGGAACGCTCGAATACTTCTTCCGCGAGATTTTCGGCCCCACCACCGCCGTGCGCTTCCGTCCGCACTTCTTCCCGTTCACCGAACCGAGCTTTGAGATCGACGTGAAACTCGAAGCGAAGGGTAAAGACGCCCGCTGGATCGAAATCGCCGGCTGCGGCATGGTTGATCCCGCAGTCTTCACCGCCCTTAATAAAGCACGTGGCGACACGCTCTTCGATCCCGACACCACCACCGGCTTCGCCTTTGGTCTCGGCCTCGACCGCCTCGCCATGATCATGCATGGCATCACCGACATCCGTCACCTCATAGACAACGACGTCCGCTTCCTCCAGCAGTTCGCCGCGTGAGCATCCTTGACCACTCTTGACCCTTTGACCGCGTAATTGTCATGCAAACCTCCCTCTCCTGGCTCAGCTCCCATCTCGACCTGAGTTCCTACACCACCGCTCAACTCTCCGATCTCCTCACCTTTGCCGGTGTCGAAGTCGAAGGCATCGAAGAACGCGGTGTCACCACCGACAAAGTCGTCGTGGCGCAGATTCAGTCCTTCGAGCAGCATCCCAATGCCGACAAACTCAGCGTCTGCCAAGTTGATGACGGCAGCGGCACCGCACGTCAGATCGTCTGCGGCGCGAAGAACTTCAAAGCAGGCGATAAAGTGCCCCTCGCACTCCCTGGAGCCACTTTGCCCGGCGGATTCGCCATCAAGGAAGGCAAACTGCGCGGCATCGATTCCATGGGCATGATGTGCAGCGGCAAAGAACTAGGCCTCGGTGACGATCACAGCGGCCTGCTCATCATGGCCGCCGATTCACCCATCGGCACGCCCTTCAATCAGCTCAATCCCGCCGACGTGCTCTTCGATCTCGAGATCACACCGAATCGCCCCGACCTCCTCAGCCACCTCGGCCTCGCCCGCGAACTCTCCGCCCTCACAGGCATCCCACTCAAAGGCCAACGCGAATACACCAATACCACGACCAAGGCCCAACTTGGAACTTCAAACCTGAAACTTGAAACTCCCTCCGCCTGCCCTCTTTACACCGCCCGCATCATCAAAGGCGTCAAAGTCGGCCCCAGCCCCGAGTGGTTGCGTCGTCGCCTCGAAAGCATCGGCCTGCGTCCCATCAACAACATCGTGGACATCACCAACTACGTCATGATGGAGATGGGCCAGTCGCTACACAGTTTCGATCTCGACAAGCTCAACGGCGGCATCGTCGTGCGCCTGGCCGCCGAGGGTGAAAAATTTCTCGCACTCGATGGCCAAACCTACGCGTTGCAAACCGACGACCTCGTCATCGCCGACAGCCATCGCCCCGTCGCCATCGCGGGCGTCATGGGCGGCGAAGAAACCGGCGTCACAGAAACCACCGTCAATGTGCTGCTCGAAAGCGCCTACTTCGCCCCCAGCGGCATTCGACGCACCTCACGCCGCCTCGGCCTCAGCAGTGACAGCAGCTACCGCTTCGAGCGCGGCATCGATCCGCAGCAAGTGCTGGGCGGTTCCGAGTTCGCCACCAAACTCATCCTCTCCATCGCCGGTGGCATCGCTGAAGAGGTCGTTCTCGTCGCTGGTGAAGCCCCCGCGCTCGTCGGCGAAGTCACGCTCGATGAAAATCGCGCACGCAAGCTCCTCGGCACGCCCGACATCACGGGCGATGAAATCCACGCCATCCTCGAAAAGCTCGGCCTCACCAAAAAATCTGCCAACAAGCACGAGAGCCACTGGCTCATCCCTAGCTATCGCCTCGACCTCCAGCGCCCCGTCGATCTCATCGAAGAACTCGCCCGCGTCATCGGTCTCGACCGCGTACCATCTCGCCAAGTCGCCGTCGCATCGCCCGTCGAGGCCGCCGATCGCACTTACGACTTCGGCATGACCCTGCGCCAGTCCTTGGCCAGCCGTGGTTTCTTTGAAGCACAAACCCTGCGCCTCATCGCCACCGCGCAGCTTGCCGACAGCCTCGGTGGTGCCGATGCCGCCAGCGTGGCCGTCGCTGTGAAAAATCCGCTCAGCGAAGACCACACCACGCTGCGCCCCAGCATCGTGCCCGGCCTCATCGCCACCGCCGCGCTCAACATCCGCCAGGGTTTGCATCGCCTCCGCTTCTTCGAACTCGGTCGCGTCTTCCTCAAGCTCCCCAACGGCTCCAGCCGCGAAGAAGAACGCCTCTCCATCCTCCTCAGCGGCCCCGTGTCGCCCTCGAGCTGGCATGGCCGCGAACCGCAGGCCACCGACATCCACGAACTCGTCGGCCAGATCCAAAATCTCACGCGCACCGCCATCGAAGTGCGTCCCGCGAAGGAAAACGCCGCCAACTTCCTCCTCACCAGCGAACTCCGCGCTGGCAACCGCGTCCTCGGCTGGATCGCGCAACTGCATCCCTCACGCGCCCGCGACATCGACGCCCGTCATCCCGTTTACGTTGCCGAACTCCTCCTTAGCGCCCTGCGCCAAGGCAGCACCGGCCCCACCAAGTTCGAAGAACTCCCAAGGTTCCCCGGCATGACCCGCGATGTTGCCATGGAAGTCCCCGCCGACCTCCCCCACGCCAAAGTCGCCGCCTTCTTCGCCGCGCAGAAGCACCCGCTCTTCATCGGTGCCGAAGTCTTCGACATCTTCACCGACCCCACCGGCACCAAGATCCCCAGCGACCGCAAATCCATCGCCTGGACCCTCACCTACCGCGCCTCCGACAAAACCCTCGAAACCGCCGAAGTCGATGCCGCCCACACGGCCATCCTCACTGCGCTGGAGAAGACGCTGCCTGCCAAGGTTCGGGTGTGACAAGCATTTCGTTGTATCGCTCTGGGCTGCACAGTGAATAAGTCGTGCCATATCCGCTAAGGTGATGTTTCATCGTCGGATCTATGGAATCTGCCGTCTCACCACCTCCGTTGCCTCAGGCAATGAAATATCGCCATTCCAAGCTGGGGCTGGTGCTGGCGCTGCTGATGATTGCCGCCTGCGCGGTCTTTGTGGTGCACATGCAGACGGTGCAGCGAACCGGGGCAGCTGCTGGAGCGAAGCCAAATCGCATGCTGGAATTGATCGCTCGTTATGCAGTAGGCACGAAGGGCTTGATGCAGGAAACAGGGCAATGGAACGCGGAAATGACGCAGGCAATGCTGCACGACGCGAAGACCCTGGCTCGCAATGAGGAGGATGCACTGCGCGTTTTGATCCTGAAGGGATGGATGAATGACACCTGGCCTGCGGACGTGGATCTGGCAGGGATTGCAGGAAAAAGTGCCGCGCTGAAGCATGATGTGGAGACACTTGGGCAATTAAAAGCTTCGCAGGGTAAGGTGGATGAAGAGGCCTTGAAGCAATTGCATCAAAGGCATGGTTGGATGGCCAGTCTGGCGCGTGCCCAGGTGAGTGCGACGGATGATCCGGCCCGAAAGGCCGTCGTGCAGCAAGGCATGGGAACGGCGATGGTTTTGATCGGTGCGATGATGCTCGGACTGTTGGCGGCGGTGGGAGGTGTGGTTCTGCTGATTCTGGGCATCATGCACTGGCGTGCAGGGAGACTGCAGCTCACACTGGCAAGGAGCAGTCGTGAGCATGGCGGTGTGTTGGTGGAAGGCTTCGCCATTTATCTGGCGCTGTTTTTGTTCCTACCTTGGCTGCTGCATTTTGTGCCAATGAAACTTTCGCGCTGGGCTGGCTATGGGCCAGCACTGGTGGCGCTGTTCATCGGCATGACGTGGCCATTGGTGCGTGGCATGCAGCGACCATTGTGGCGTGAAGCAGTGGGATTGCATCGCGGGCAAGGATGGCTGCGGGAGATGGGTGCGGGCGTGCTCGGCTGGCTTGCGGCGTTGCCATTGCTGGTGTTGGGCATGATTGCTGCCTCATGGATCATGAAGCTCACCGGAGATTTTCCATCGCACCCGATCGTGGATGTGTTTGCGGGTGATCGCTGGGCGAAACTGGGTGCCATTGTGTTGGCGGTGGTGTGGGCACCGATTTCAGAAGAGTTGATGTTTCGCGGTCTGCTGTTTCCCGGCCTTGCAGCGTGGTTGCGCTGGCTGCTGGGCATTCTCATGGGGGCCTTTGTGTTTGCGGTGATTCATCCGCAGGGCTGGGCCGGTGTGCCGGCGATCATGGCACTGGCGGGCACCTTTTCATTGCTGCGCATGTGGCGGCAGAGCTTGATCGCGCCGATGACCGCTCATGCGCTGAACAATGGCATCATGTGCGCGATGATGATTCTACTCTGGTGAGCCAGTGTCAGGCTTCGACTGGCAGTGAAGCCATATCCTGCACTTTGGTGCGTGTGACAAACCAAGCTTTGATGTCCTCGACTGCGATGTAGCAGAGCGGGACGAGGAAGAGGGTGATGACGGTGGCAAAGAGGCTGCCGTAACCCATGGCGACGGACACGGGTGTGAGGAATTGGGCGTGGGTGCTTTGTGCGCCGTTGCTGAAGAAGAACGGGGCGATTTTGGAGAGCCATGTTCCATCGAAGATGAGTGGGACGAGACCGAAGAAGGTGGTGATTTGCGTGAGGAAGATAGCGCGGAAGCGCGAGAGGCCGCCGCGCTGTACGGCTTCGCGGATGGGTATGCCTTCTTCGCGGAGATGATTGATTTCATCGACCAGGACGAGCGTGTCATTCACGACGACACCGCAGACGGCGAGCATGCCAAAGCTGCTCATGATGCTGAGCGGCAGACCGTGGAAGAGATGACCAATGACGGCACCGACGACGCCGAAGGGCACGACAAGCAGCACAATGAAGGGCTGCGTGTAACTGCGAAACGGAATGGCCATGAGCCCGTACATGGCAGCGAGCACGAGCAGCAATGAGATGAGCATTTTCCAGGAACTTTCCTGCTGGGCGCGTGCCTCGCCTTCAAAGCTCCAGCGGATGTGGCCGTGGCCAGCGAGAAGTTTTTCCATGAAGGCCGTGAGGCTGGTGCGGAGAGCTTCCATGTCGGTGTTCTTCTTGTCCACGTCGGCGGTGATGTTGAGGGCGCGGCGACGGTCCACACGTTTGATCGAGGTGAAACTTTTGACGACTTTGGCCTCGGCGACGCGGCCAAAGGGCATTTCGAGACCGCTGGGGATGCGCACGCGCATGGATTCGAGTGTGGCGAGACTTTTGCGGTCATCACGCGGCATGCGCAGCATGACTTTGACTTCATTGCGGCCACGTTGGATGCGCTGGACTTCATCACCGTAAAACGACTGGCGCACCTGCCTGGCGAGGTCGTTGACGGTGACGCCGAACTGACGCGCTTCTGGTTTGAGGCGAAGTTGAATCTCGCTGCGACCGGAGTCGAGCGAGTCGTTGACATCGAAGACGTTCGGAAGTTGTAGCAAGTGTTCTTTGATCTTCTCGGAGAGGCTGAGCAACTCGGCGGGGTCGGTGCCGGTGAGTTGAATGTTCACGGGATCGCTGCTGCGCATGATTTCGGCACGGAAAGTGAGTTCTTCGGAGCCGACGATCTGGCCGATGCGTTTGCGCCATTCATTGGACATCGCCACGGTGTCTGCATCCATGGTGCGCTCTTCGGGGCCGTAGGTTTCCATGATGACGGTGCCGACGTGAGTTTTGCCAATTTTGTCCATGCTGCTGCCGCGCGAGAAACTGGCTCCGCTGACGGCCATGACGTGCTTCACCACGGAAACGCCATTGGCGTCGCTATAATCTTTCTGCATCTGCATGGCGATGTCGTAGATGCGGGCGATGTGGCCATCGGTGACTTCAAAGGGTGTGCCATCGAGCATGCTGAGTCGGCACTCGATGCGCTCGCTCGGCACGCGTGGGAAGAAGGCAGTGGGGATGCGACCGCTTTGATAAAAGGCAAACATCACCAGTAAGCTGCCAAACAGCAGAGCGAGCACCGCGTAGCAGTGGCCGACGGCAAAACGAATGCTGGGGCGATAGACAGTGTTGATGAACCATTGCAGCGCACGATCCGAGCGCTGGTGGATGGGAGCGAGGAGATCGCCTGCTTTGCCGAGGAAGGGATGCGCGAGATGGCTCGGTAGGATGAGCTTTGTCTCCACCAAGGCGATGAGCATGACAGTGATGAAGACGATGCCGATGGGTCTGAACATGGAACCCCAGTCGCTGTTATCCATGGCCATGGGCAGGAAGGCGATGACGGTGGTGAGGACGCCGAAGGTGATGGGCACCGCCATGCGCTGCGTGCCGACGATGGCGGCGTCGAGCGGCGCCATGCCGCTTTTGCGAAGCTGATCGCAGTACTCGCTGATGACGATGGCGTCATCGACCACGATGCCGAGCACAAGGATGAATCCCATCAGTGAGGAGAGATTGATCGTGACATCGAGATACGGCATCAGCGCGAAGGCACCGAGGAAGCTCATCACCATGCCCACCGCGACCCAGATGACGGCCTCCAGGCGCAGGAAGAGGCCGACACAGATGAAGACGAGAATGAGGCAGCTCTGAGCGTTCTGCATGAGCAGGTCGATGCGGCCCTTCACGATCTTCGAGCGGTCGCTCCAGTAATCGAGGCGCACCCCATCGGGCAGGCGTTTGTTCATGTCGTTGACGTAGGTCTTGACGCGTTCGCCGATGGTGATGGCGTTCTGGCTGCCTTCACGCATCACGGTGATGAGCACGCAGCGGCGGCCATTGAGACGCGCGATGAGCTGGTTCTCGTTAAACCCGTCGATGATCTTCGCGATCTCGCCGAGCGTGACCTTGGTGCCATCAGGGCGTGAAACGACCGGGATGCGGGCGTAATCATCTCCCGTATAAGCACGGCCACGCGTGCGGATGGAAACGTCACCCGCCTCGGTTTGCACGACACCGGCAGGCAGATCCACGGCGCTGCTGCGAATGGCCGCGCTGAGGGATTCGAGACTGAGGTTGTATTTGCGCAGCGTGGCTTCCTCCACCTCGATGGCGATCTCATCCGGCCGCACACCGCCGAGTTCGGCGTGCGAGGTGCCGGGTAGGGCCGCCAAGTCATCGCGCACCTGCTCGCCGAGGCGTTTGAGGTCACGCTCGGCCATGTCGGCGCTCAGGATGACGGTGATGACGGAATGGAACGAATCATCGACTTGGATGACGGGCTTTTCAGCCAGTGCAGGCAAGTTGGAAATGGCATCAACGCGGATCTTCACGTCATCGAGCACGCTGCGCGGGTCGAGCCCCTCCTGCACTTCGATGAAGACGCTCCCGCCGCTGGCACTGGCGGTGGAGTTCACATGTTTGATGCCACCGACCTGCTGAATCGCTTCCTCGATCTTCAGCACGATGGTTTCCTCGACTTCATCCGGTGACGAAGCGGGGTAGGGCACGTTGATCGAAATGAAGCGCGACTTCATGTCCGGAAAGACCTCCACCGGAACCTTGTCCTGCCACAGCGTCCACCCGCCAGCGACCATGACGGTCAGCATGAGGAGATTGGCGGCGACGGAGTTGCGGGCAAACCAGGCGATCATGAAGGAAGTGAGTAGAGATAACGAAACGACTGAGACAGACAGAAGATCGCATTAACTGCCACGAATCTGGATAGATGCGCACAAAAAAGCCGGGCTGATTGCTCAGCCCGGCTTTGGAGTTTAACAGGGACGTGCCCTGCGTGGATTAATGTTCGTAACCAGCTTCACCGTGGTCGGTGAGATCGAGACCGATGGACTCTTCTTCTGGTGTTGGGCGCAGGCCAACGAGGACCTTAACGATGAGGGTGATGACTACCGTGGCGACCACCGAGAGCACGATGGTGATACCGCAGGCTTTGAGCTGATTCATCAAAATGCCGCCCTGACCGCCTGCATCAACGATGAGCTTGGCAAGATCCTTGTTCACATAGACATTCACCGTAGTGAGGTTGCCGTTGATGGTGTTGTTGGCAAACAAACCGGTCACCATGGCACCGAGGGTGCCGCCGATGCCGTGGACACCGAAGGTGTCGAGTGCATCGTCATATTTGAGCAGTGGCTTGAGCAGCATGACGCCGAGGTAAGGAACAACACCAGCAAGAACGCCGATGATCATGGCAGACTTGGCATTCACGAAACCAGCCGCCGGGGTGATGACAACGAGACCCGCAACAGCACCGGAGCAGAAGCCGAGAACGGAAGGCTTGCCTTTGTGGATTTTCTCAACCACAGCCCAGACGAAGCAGGCGGTGGCGGCAGCGAGCGTAGTGGTCATGAAGGCGTTCGCAGCGATGCCGTCAGCGGCAAGGGCAGAACCAGCGTTGAAGCCATACCAGCCGACCCAGAGCATCCCTGTGCCCACCATGACGAGAACCATGCTGTGCGGGGCCATCTTTTCTTTGCCGTAGCCGGCACGCTTGCCAAGCAGGAGGCAAAGCACCAGTGCGGACCAACCGGAGGACATGTGAACCACGGTGCCACCAGCGAAATCGATAGCTGGGAAACCTGAGCCACTGTTCCAGACGCCGTTCATAAGACCATCGAAACCCCAAACCATGTGAGCGAGCGGGAAGTAAACGACGAACATCCACAAGGTGATGAAGAGCATGATGGCAGAGAATTTCATGCGCTCAGCGATGGCTCCCACAATCAGACCAGGAGTGATGATGGCGAACATGAGCTGATACATGGAGAACACAGACTGGCTCGGCCAACCGGCGTAGTTGGTGTTTGGAGCAGCTCCGACGCCTTCAAGGAAGAAGTACTTAAAGCTGCCGAGGTAGGGCGCCCACTTCGGTGCGTTGGCGGCATCATGCTCACCAAAGACGAGGGAGTAGCCAACTAAGTACCACAGGATGGTGACCAAGCCAGCGCAGCCGAGGCACTGAGCCAACACGGAGAGCACGTTCTTGGAGCGAACGAGGCCGCCGTAGAACAAAGCAAGGCCGGGGAGTGTCATGAAGAGTACCAACGCAGCACAGATCATCATGAAGCCGTTGTGACCGGGGCCTGAGAGGCCGCCGAGCTTCGATTTAAATGGGTCCTTGGCATCGGCGGCAGGTCCAGGGGCCATGTTGTTGAAGTACTGTTCAAGATCTCCCACTCGTTCTTCGATCGAAGCATCGCGTGGTCCGGAAGGAGCTGGTGCCGCAGCAGGTTCAGGGGTGGGTGCTGCCGCAGGGGCAGCCGGGGCGGGGGCGGCAGCGGGTGCCGGAGCCGCAGTCTGACCACGGGCGTCGCCGGGGTTGAATGCGAGTGAGGTGAGGGCGACAGTCGCAGCAATTGCCATGCTGCGCCAGGTTCGAGTGTGGTTGATTTTCAGCATAAGTCAGTGTGTGGAATTTAACTCCAGCGCAAGTCCAAGCATGGTGCGTGCCAAGTCTTGAGGGGATTTTTTTCATAAATCTTAGGCAGAGGTTAAAAAACAGCGGTGAAGACAGAAAAAAAGGCAGTGGGATGCCAAATGGAACTTCGATGGGGCGCCACTCAGTGACGCCGCTGTTGGGTTGTTATTGATGCGGAGCTTTATTGCGATGGGAGTATTTCACCGAGAGAATGCTTGCCAAAAGGGTGGAGCGGCGTCGTATCATGCATCTTCCACTTATGATGCCCCGCCTTGTCCTGATTCTTGTTGGTTCGATTGGTTTTGCGCACGCCTCGCAGCCGACTTCGCTCGCTGATTTGCCCGATGCGCATCCAGAAGCGGAGTTGAAGTCGTTTGTGGTGCCAGAGGGCTTTGAGGTGAATCTGTTTGCGGCGGAGCCGATGATTCAGAAACCGGTGCAGATGAATTGGGACGCGCAGGGACGACTCTGGGTGGTGACGAGTTCGACGTATCCGCACATCAAGCCGGGCGAGGAGGCAAGAGATCAAGTGGTGGTGCTGGAGGACACGAATGGCGATGGCAAGGCGGATAAATCGACGACGTTCGCAGACGGACTGCACATTCCGACAGCGCTCGTACCAGGAGACGGTGGCCTGTATGTGGCGAATTCGACTGAGGTACTGTTTTTGAAGGATACCAATGGTGATTTGAAGGCGGATGAGCGGACGATCTTACTCAGCGGTTTCGGCACGGAGGACACGCATCATCTGCTGCACACGATGCGCTGGGGCCCGGAGGGCATGCTTTATTTTTTGCAGTCCATCTACATCCACACGCACATGGAGACGCCGTATGGCGTGCGACGATTGATGGGCGGCGGCATTTGGGAGTTCCGGCCTGAAACGCGGCGTGCGGAGATCATCAGCAAGGGACTGGTGAACCCGTGGGGCTTTGAGTTTGATCGCTGGGGCCAGAGCTTCGCTTGCGATGGCGCAGGCGGGGAAGGCGTGAACTTTATTTTTCCAGGCTCGGTGTTCGCGACGTCGCCCGGTGCGAAGCGCATCGTGCATGGTCTGAGTCCAGGGCAGCCGAAGCAGTGCGGACTTGAAATCATCGAAGATCCGCATTTCCCGGAGGACTGGCAGGGGACGTTTGTGCTGAACGATTTCCGAGGGAATCGCGTCAACCGGTTCAAGCTAACGCCGAGTGGCAGCAGCTACATCGCGAAGCAGATGCCGGATGTGCTGGCTTCGACGCATCGCGCGTTTCGGCCCATCGATGTGAAAATGGGGCCGGACGGGGCGTTGTACATCGCGGACTGGTACAATCCGATCATTCAGCATGGCGAGGTGGATTTCCGCGATGCGCGGCGTGACCATGAGCACGGCCGTATCTGGCGAGTGACGGCAAAGGGTCGTCCGCTGAGTGCGAAGCCAAAGATCGCAGGCGCGGCGACGGGTGAGTTGCTTGAAATGTTGAAGAGCGATCGCAATTACGTGCGGCGTTTTGCGAAGCGCGAGCTGCGGGATCAAGGCGCGGCAAAGGTTGTGCCGGAGATCGATGCATGGGCAGCCAAGGAAACCGACGCGCATGCCTTACTGGAGGCAGCTTGGGCACGCGAAGGGGTGAATGCGTTCTCGCCGACGATTTGGCGGAAGCTGTGGGAGAATAGCGATTATCGGATTCGCGCTGCGGCGCTGCGGATTTTGAGCCATCGTTGGAAGGAACTGCCGGATGCGATGAAGGTGTTGGAAAAGGCGGTGGCGGATGAAAATGCGCAGGTGCGACTGTGGGCGCTGGCGGTGCTGGCGGACATGCACAAGCCGGGGGCGATCAGTCTGGCGCTGAAGGTGCTCGACCAGCCGATGGATGAGTCCTTGGATTTCCTGCTGGAACTGACCTGCCGTGAGCAGGCGGAGGTGTGGATGCCAGCCGTGGTGAGTGGCAAGTTCAAGCTGGACGACAGGCCGAAGTACTTGGTCTATGCCATGAAAAGCACAGGGCGCAGTGATGCGCTGCCGCCATTGTTCGCGGCGCTGAAAAGCGGTAAATTGAGCGCGGAAGACGCTGCTGCGGTGCTTGGTGTGGGCGGAGACGCCGCAGACGCGGCACAGGCGAAGGTGATGGCGGACATGGTGAATGACGCAGCGATGGGGGCTTACTATATTGGGTTGCAGGATGCGCTGGTGAAGTCAGCCACAGATCGCAAAATCATTCCAGAGGGGGCCAAAGAGACCGTGATGGCGTGGATTGACCGCCCCGAGCTGCATGTGGTGCATCGTGCGGCGATATTGGCGGGTCTTTGGAAGGTGGAAGCGGCACGTGAGAAACTGGTGGCGTTGCTGACTGACGCTAAAACTGTGCCGGCGATCCGTGATGGCGCGACGCGCGGGCTCACGGCCCTCGGTGGGACGAAGACGCGGGATTTGTTCGACAAGTTGTTCATGGAATCGACCGATGGCGGGCTGCGAGGGCTAATGATCGACGGATTGACCACCGTAGGGCCGCAACTGGCGGCGAAGCGGGCGGTGGAGTTTTTGGCAAAGGCCGATGTAGAAGCTGCAAAACCGATTTTGACAGCGTTTTTGAAGAACAAGCAGCTTCCGGGGGTGCTGGCAAAAGAGTTGGCTGGCAAGACGATTCCTGACCTCGTGGCGGTCGAAGGCATTCGTATGGTGACCTCTCGTGGCATTCAAGGGTCGCTGGTGGATGCACTGAAAACTGCGGGTGGTGTGAAGCAGATGGACACGCCGCTCACAGGGCCTGAAATGGCTGTTTTGGTCGAGAAAGTGAAGAAAAACGGCGATCCCGCTCGCGGCGAGGCGGTGTACCGTCGTCAGCAACTTTTGTGCATGACTTGCCACGCGATTGGCGAGTCGGGTGGTGTTTTGGGGCCGAATTTGGTGAGCATCGGCGCCAGTGCGCCGGTGGATTATCTGATCGAGAGCCTGCTGGAGCCGAGCAAGAAGATCAAAGAGGGCTATCACATGGTCATCGTAAGTAAAAAGGACGGCGGAGTCGTCTCCGGCGGTTTGGTGAACGATGGAGCGGAGGAATTGACGATTCGTGACCCGGCCAACAAAATCGTGAAGGTGGCTAAATCGGCCATCGCGAAACGTGAGATGAGTCCCGTGAGCATGATGCCGCCAGGCATGACGGCGAGTTTGCGTGAGGATGAATTCGTCGATTTGGTGCGGTTTCTCTCCGAACTGGGTCGGGAAGGGGCCTACAAAACGCAGCCGAACCGCTACATCCGCACCTGGAAGGCCATGGGCAAGATGGAACAGATGGACATCGACCATGTGCGGCATGTCGGCAGCTTTGCGCTGAACGACGAAAAGTACGCCTACCCATGGCAAATCGCTCTCAGTCAGGTGAATGGAGACCTGCCACTGGCTGATTTACCGGCGGCGCAGAAGATGTATCCATGGTTCCCCAAAATCGTGCAGTTTGGCCTCAAAATGGACAGCACAGGAAAAATCAAGCTGGGCTTCAGCACGGTGAAAGGCATCGTGGTGGCCGTGGATGGGGAAGAACTCAAGGAACTTAATCCGCAGCAGGATTTGGAACTCAAGGCTGGAGTTCATCGTGTCAGCGTTTTGGTGACGCGAGACGCTGGCGACTTGGCCGCATTCCGCGTGGAAATCCTAGATGGTGCTGCGGTGGCGGTGCCGTGAGTTTTTGCAGAGCTGAATTTTTGGTATTGCCCATGTATTTGCATTGACGCAGAGGGTGCGTTTTCGCTATTCTGAACGCGAAGCCTGAAATAGCTGTCTTACCCCGCAGAGTTTCCAGTTTTCACCGCCCATTGTCGTCCTTTTGCCGCTCCATGAAAAAACATTCCCACTGCCTGACAGAAAACGAGAGTCTCGTCCTGCCATCGTCCTGTGACTTTTTCATGTGCTTTGCTCCAGAACACCTGAAGGTGTGATCCTTTCCAATCCTTAGCCCCCCAGTTTCCAGATTCCTTTTTGATGAAAACACTTCGACACAATCGCATCCTTCTCGGCTGGTTCATGACCGTGCTGGTGTTTTGTTTGCAGGTAGCGACTCCGCTAAAGTCTGCGACAATTTATTGGGCACCTGGAGTTTTCTCCCCGGGCATTGTGACAGACTCGGGAAATTGGGATGCAACCGCCACCAACTGGTGGTCTAACAGCAGCTACACGACAGCTTGGACTGCTGGGAGTACCGGCAGCGACACTGCCTTTTTTGGCGATGCGTCTAATTCGCCGGGGAATGTAACAATCGTTGCGCCAGTCAGCATTGGTAATATGACCTTTGATGGATTTGGTTTGAATGCATTCATGACAGCCAATTCCGCAAGTAGCGTTTTAACTTTTGGGGGCACCACAGGTGTCATTACGATCAAAGGTGCGTCGGATGCAGTGGTCAACATCAATGCACCACTGGCGGGAAGTCTCACTATTGGTGGACTGGTGGTGCAGTTCACGGATACCGCCGCTGGTTCAGGTTATGGTGGCACACTGGTTCTGGGACAAGCTGGCAGTGGCTTTGCCAATACAATGACTGGCGGCATTACCATCAAAGACAGAACAACTGTTCAGGTTAATATCGGTTCCAATGATCCCAATCCTTTGGGTGGCAATGCGGTCACTTTGGAAAATGGAGCTAGATTGGACATCAAGGGAGCGACCAACACTGGCGCTGGTCTATCAGGTCGCGTGTTTAACACCGCGGGAACGGGGGACAGTTCTAGGGTGGATTTTTCAGGAACCGCCAACGGGGATTCAGTGCCGACGATTACATTGAATACTACTGGAGCTTCCAACCAATCGACCCTGACCGCCTCGACTACGACCGGCTTATACATTGGACAGACTGTTTTAGGAGTGGGGGTCACCTCTGGAACAACCATTACATCGATTCTGAATGGAACTCAATTCACCATTAGTCAGATTCTGTCAGGCAGTAACCCGACCGTGACGGTGCTGCCACCGATCGCAATCAATTCGCTTGGAACGTACACCACCGGCCCTGGAGCAGCGCCGTTGGTAAATTCACCGACATTTGTCGCTGCGTCCCTTGATGGAAGCAGTAATACAGCCATCCGTTATTTGGACAGCAACAATGCCACCGTAAACGGTTCCAGCTATGGGGTACAATGGCTGGGAAGTTTCACTGTTAATGCGGGAGGATACACGTTTTTTTCCAGTTCGGATGACGGGAGCCGGGTTTTCATCGACGGCGTTCTGGTCTTGAACAATGATGGTGGCAAGGGGTCCATAGACCTCTCTAGTGGTGTCATCAATCTGGCAGAGGGCCGTCATGACATCCGGGTGGACTATGTGCAAGGCTCCGGAGGTGCAGCGCTGAATGTGGGTTATGCTGCTGCGGGCAGCTTCAGCAATGGCCGGGTGGTTTTTGATATTTCCAATGGCAGCTTGAAGCAGGCGGAGGTCAACACAGCTGGTGCTTCCAGCACCGCCATGCAACTTGGCAACGCCGTCAATGTGACAACAGGTAATGCAACCATTAGCTTGAGCGGGAACAATTTCACTTCTGCTCAAATGGGTGCGCTCACGCTCAATACCGGCAGGACGCTTGCGGTGAAATCGTTTGATGGCAATGGCAATCTCGTGACTGGGAATGACGCTGGATTCGGGAAGACGCTGCGTTTTGGCGGGACCACAGGTTCACCCACGTTGTTTGGCAATGGGAGCGCTCCTGGTGGTAATGGCACGGTGACCATCGATTCGAATGCGAATGTGGCGTTCGATGGCGTTGTTTTGGATGGTGGGCGCACCATGAACATCCTCAAAACGGGAACGGGTCGGCTTTACTTCAATCAGACCGCCAGCGCGAACTCGCTATCAAGTAACACAACGATCACGATGGCTGGCGCGGGCAGTGAGCTGGTCTTGACGGGCAGCACGGCGAGTGGTGCCAACAACCCGATTGGATCGGCTGCGATCAAGCTCTCTGGCGGAAGCCTTGTGCTTGACTCCAAGGGCGCCACTGCCGCCGGTGTCGGGCCTGTTTTCAACACTGCGGTCAGTCTGACGCAGGATGCGAGTATCCAATCCGTGGTAAATGCAGCCACGACCACTTTGGGCAGCAGCACCAAGGGAATCAAACTTTCAGACACCTTCAGCTCCACAATCGCTGGTTCTGCGGTTACAGTGACAAGCACGACAAGTCTGGCAGTGGGGCAAAAGGTGTCAGGAACCGACATTCCTGCCAACACAACCATCCTGAGCATTGATAGCCCGACTCAGTTGACGCTCTCCAATGCAGCGAACACCAACGGTACTCGAAATCTAGTCTATGGTGCTGGCACGACGCTGACACTGGATGCGATCGCTGGCGGCTTTCCAGTGGGCGATCCCGGTGCCACCTTGGTCATCGCTGGCAATATCACGGGGGATGCTACGACAAACTTGGTTTTGTCTTCGTCGATCAAAAACGCGGTGACTACTGTCACTGCTGCGGCAGCGGCCCCTTTCAATATGCCTCAGCAGATAGGCAATTCTTTGGTCACTCGTGGTGTCATCGCACTTCAAGGCGACAACACCGGGTTTCTTGGCTCCGTTTCTCTCCTTGCTGATTCTGTGAGGCAGCGTGCCAGCTTGAGGGTGGAAGGCGTGAAGGCATTACAAAATAAGGCGCTTAACTTTTCAGGAAGCACCGTGTCACTGCTTTCAGACGGAGATGCAGCAGGAAGCGGCTATGGCACCGGTGGTCGGGAAAATCTGCTCTTCAATGATACGCTGACCGCTACGGCGAATAGCACGCTTATCGTGGGCCGCCTCGGCACTACGCAGGCCCCACTTTTCACACAGGCCGCCAACAAGACCGCGCAGATTACCGCTCTCACGCTCGGAGGCAGTTCCCTCACTGTAACTAACAATAATGGATATGGTCTCGAAGTCACCGGGGCCACAACCCTGACGGGCATGCCAACCTTTAATGTGGCCAATGCAACCCAGTCCAATGTGGTGCAGGGGCTGACCCTGAGCGGAGCTGTATCAGGAGGGATTTCCAATCTGATCAAGTCTGGTGCCGGCGCGATGATGCTTGGCGGGACGAACACTTTTGGCGGTACCTTGAATCTGACATCATATGGAATCAGCGGCAGCAATCAGTTGACGATTAATACGGGCAATTTGCTTTTGGGTCAGGCCGTTTCTGGTACAGGAATACCTGCGAATGCTACGATCACGGGATTCAACACGACTAATGTTGCCACGATAGCTACAAGCGGCTCTGTGCTTACGACCACAACGACGAGTATTGCCCTCCTTGCCGTGGGTATGCCGATCGCAGGTACAGGCATTCCTGCCGGAACCACGATTACTGCTATTACGCCTGCTAATTATAGCACAGCCGCAGCCATTGCTGCCACTCAACTCACCACGGCTGATACCAGCAGTCTGCTTCCTGGTATGCCTGTCTCTGGCACCGGTATTCCCACTGGGACCGTAATTTCCACTGTTGATAGTGCCACCCAGTTTACCGTCAGTAAGGCAATCACCCAAGCTAATCCTACGGTCACGCTCAGTCAGTTTACCATCAGTCAGGCCATCACCTCCGCCAATCCTGCCGTAGCTGTTCAGCAGGTCACGCTCAGTGGTAATCTGACACAAGCCAATGCGTCTGCCACCATGACACCCATCATTGATGTGACGGCTGGCGTGCTCTCGATCTCGAGTGATGCTGCTTTGGGGAATTCAATCAACCAGCTCCGGCTCAATGTGAATGCTGCTAGTGGTGCGGGTTTGCGGGCTGTGGGCACTGTCACCATACCGAATACTCGCACGATCATTCTTAATCAGGCAAGCAATGGTGTTGAGGTGGCTGCTGGAGGCACGCTGACGCTGAATGGAGCATTTACCATGGCGAGTGCGACCAACAACCTACAGAAGAATGATTTGGGAACGTTGATTCTGACTCAGCCGCAGAATGGGCCCAATATTGTCAGCGCCGGAACATGGACCACCTCGAGCAATGTGGTAACTGTCCCCAGTACGACGGGTCTGGCCATCGGGCAGGTCGTTAATGCCACTGGCATGGCTGGCTTGACTATTACCGGCATCACCAGCAGCACGACCTTTACGGTCTCGTCAAATCCCTCAACAGCTGGAACCGCTGCGCCACTTACAGCCACAACAGGCTGGAATGGTTTCCTGACAGTAAACCAGGGGTCATTGGTCGTTCAAAACGCGGGAGCGTTTGGCTCGGGCGTGGCGGATACTTTTGTCAATGCGCTTGGTGCCGAGTTGGTGCTGTCTGGCGGGCTGACGGTCGCGGAAAATGTGCAATTGACCGGAAATCTTGGTGCCACGGGGATTAGTTCGAAGGGCATGTTGCGTAGCGCAGTGGGGGCCAACGTCATGAATGGTGTGGTGGCAGTGACAAGCAGCGGTGGCAACACCATGATTGCCGGTGTGGACTCAGGAAGCACGTTGAATCTGGCCGGTGGGGTGCGTTTCAATTGGGGTGCCACGGGAACGCTCTACCTTTCGGCGGACAGCGGGGCCACGGGAACGTTGTCAGCTCCGTTGGTGAACCTGAACTCAAGTCCGGCCACCGCAACGATTCAAAAAGTGGGTGCTGGCACTTGGAATATCACATCCGGCAATGTCTTCCAGCCGACTTTTAGCACAACGACTTACAGGGCTGCAGGTGTCACTGCCAGTACGACCAACGGCAGCACGGTTGTCACCCTGACCAATGGAGGAACCACAGCGGGTATGTTTGTTGGCATGCCAGTGGGGGGCAATGCTGCCATTCCTAACGGGGCGACGATTGCCAGTATTATTAACAGCACGTCCTTTACCCTCTCGAGTAATGCGAGAGCCAACGGTACCAGTGTTGCGACGCTGGTGGGTACAGTTCAGACCCGAGGTATCACCACCGTGGCCAATAACGCTACGGTGACGCTGACCACTGGAAACACGACGGGTTTTTATGTGGGTATGCCCGTGACGGGCTCAACCATCCCTGCGGGAGCCACCGTGGCCAGTGTGATTAATGCCACGAGTTTCACGCTCAATACAGGCACCGGCGTGACTGCAGGTACGAGTATAACGGGCAGTTTTGCCGAAAACATGGCAGTCGTGGGCAGCGGCTTAGGCTTCACCAATGGCATGAGTCTCAGTGGGAATGCCAACATACCAACGGGGGCCACCATCAAGAGTATGAGTGGTAACATTTACACGATCTCACTGACCGGCACGACCAACGTCACTGCGGCTTCCAATGTTCTCACCAACTACTCTGCGGCAGCCAACAACAATATCATCAACGTCAGTGCTGGCACACTTTCCTTGTCCGGCAATGGCTCTATGGCGAGCGGAGTATCCTCTGTGAGCGGTGGTTCGACGACCAATGGAAGTAATGCGGTGATCGTGCCAAGCACCATTGGTCTTGCGCCAGGCATGGCGATTACGGGCACGAACATCCCCGCAGGGGCCACCATCAGTTCGATCGTCAGCGGGACCCAGGTAAACATCAGTGCCCCCGCCACCGGCACAACTTCTGGCCTGACCTTTGGGATCAGTAATATTGGACTGATTTCGGTGTTTCCGGGTGCCGTTCTTTCCTTGGATAATAGCGGAACGAATGTTAACAACCGCCTGAACACGCGACCGCTGACATTGATTGACGGATCGGTCAACATCAGTGGCAACAGTGCCGCCGCTACCAATGAGCAGACGGGGACTTTTACCATCGGCGCGGGTCACAGTGTCGTCACTCTGACTCCGGGCGCTGGTAGCGCGACGACTTTGACGCTTGGCATCAATACAACCGTGGGCAGGAGTGCCGGGGGCACGGTGTTGTTCCGTGGCACTGGCCTCGGCAATGCTGCGGCTGCGAGCACGGCAGTCATCGTGGGTCCAGCTGCTGCGAATGGATTAACCTATCTGAGCGCCACTGGAGCCACAGATACGGTGACTAAATCAATCATCCCTTGGGCGATCGTGGGCACCACCACCAGCAGTGACGGCACATCGTTCGCGACGGCGGATTCGACGGCGGTGGCAACCACCACTGGCACCGGCCTCCTACGGGCATTGTCAGTCAATGAACTGGCCACCAGCCTCACGACCGCGGCCAACGTTACCCTGAATAGTGTCGGCACAGCCTTGGCGCCCATGACCATCAACTCACTCACGCTGACCACCGGCGGAGGCGTCACAGTGACTTCGCCCTTCACTCTGACCATCGACAGCGGTGGCATTCTTTCCACGGCGGCCACTGCAACGATCTCCGGTGGGCGGCTTACCACCACGACCAATCGTGAACTCATAGTCTTCGCGACCGGTGCCGCCAACAATCTCACCATCAGCAGCGCTATCGCGGGCAGCAGCGGTGGTCTGACGAAGGCCGGGGCGGGAACTCTTACCCTGGGCACCATCAACGCTTACACCGGAACAACGACCGTCAGTCAAGGGACGCTCAAGCTGGTCGCTGGAGGTAGGTCCATTCTGTTTAACAATGATCTGTCTGTCAATGCAGGTGGTACGCTTGATCTCAATGGCAGCATTCTGTACGCAAACCGTCTGCGCAACGATGGTGGCGTGTTTGTGGCTGGGAATGGCGGCAAGGTGGTGAACAATCGAGCCACAGGCAGCATTTCGGTAACGAGTGCACAGACGAGCAGTCCAACTGTCACTCTTACTACCGCAGCTCCAGCCGACCTCGTTGTTGGCTCCGCGTTCCTAGGCCAAACGGTGATCGCTATCAATGGTGCGCGCACGACGGTCACCCTCTCTGCTAACGCGAATCAGAACATCACCTCTTCCACGGCATCCTATAGCTCTACCGCAGACCGGGCAACTTTGGTGCTCGGAAATGCGAACGTGAACTGGGCGGGTCAGATCAATGGTAACGTCACGGTGGCAAGAGCCATCAATGGCACGGGTAGCAATGACTGGAACATCTACGACGCGCAAGGGTACACTGGTGCTACGCTGCTTTATGGCGGTCGCACGCAGTTGCAGGATTCGGCCTCACTGCTGAACACATCTGCTGTGGAGATCAACTACGCAAACCTCTTGTTGCAGAACAACGCTGCCATCGGTCAGAACCTCAGCAACCGGATCAATGACACGGCACCTATTACCATGCGTGGCGGCATGCTCCAGTATCGCAACAAGGCTGCAGCTGCCAGTTCGGAAACGTTCGGGGCATTGACGATTGCCGAAGGGCAGAACATCATCGAGCCGTCCGTGAGCGGGACGAATATCAATTCGACCGACCTGACTTTCGCGAGCCTGACTCAAACGGCCGGATCAAGGGCGACGATGATGTTCCGAGGAATCGGGGGCGTGATTGGCAACAGCAACCGGGTGTTTTTCACCGCTGCGCCGACAGTAACGAGGAATCTGATTGCCAACGCCGCAGGGCAAACCGGTTGGGCCATCATGGACCGTGAGTTTGCCAGCTACACGGTTGGCACCGGTGTCGGCGCCCTCAATCAGGTGGGCTATGCCGGTTATTCAACCAATGGCCTTAACACTGGTACCATCAATGACAACATTCGTTTGAGCCTCGCGGCGCTTTCTTCCACCGGCACGGTAGGGAGCAATCTTTTGACCGTGGCAAGCACGGCTGGCATGTCGGTGGGTGATGCCGTCAGCGGCACGGGCGTTCCAACGGGGTCGGTGGTTTCCGCCATCAATAGCAGCACTCAATTCACCATCAGCCAGAGCCTGACGGTGGCCAACCCGACTTTGACGCTGCCACAGACTTTGCAGGCCAATACAATCATCAACAGTCTCGTGGTTTCTGCGACACGTTCGGCCACTATTGACCTTAACGCAAAGACCCTCACGCTGGGCGGTGGCGGTCTCATACTTTCGCAACTTTCGGACAATACCGGGACGGTGTCCGTCCTCACGAGTTCCACCGCTAGCACGGCGGTGACGGTTGCCTCCGTGCCTGCGGATCTCACGATTGGCTCCTCATTGCTTGGATCGACGATTTCTACGATCAATGGAACTGCTATCACCTTGGCGGGTAATTCGAATGCCAGTGTATCTGCGACGCCTGTTGTGGTGAGCTATACTGACCCAGGCAGCAATACTGGTTCAGTGAGTGTTCTTACCAGTTCAACGGGTAGCGCTTCGGTTACGGTATTGTCCGTTCCCACATCCTTGGTTGTTGGATCCACACTTCTCGGGGCCACTGTCTCAGCCATCAATGGCACAACCATCACCTTGGATAACAATGCGGATTCCGATATCTCGTCCACTCCGCTTGCGAGCAATTTCACCAGCACCAATCCCACCATCATTGCCATCACGAACGGCAGCTTGACCAGTGGTGTTCTCAATACGGCTTCGGATCTTTACGTTCATGCGCTGCCCTACGGCGGCACCAGCCGTCTCGCCACCATTTCGGCCAATATTGTCAATAACGGCACTGGAGCAGTTTCGCTTGTGCTGGGTGGCAATATCTCCACCGCTGGCCAGTCCGGCGCGACCCTTTCCGGAAGCAACACCTACACGGGTGGAACCTTCGTGAACTCCGGCACGTGGATGCTCAACAATCCCATTGCCAACGGGACCTCAATATTCGCCATACCTGGCAACATCTCGATTTCCGGCAGTAATCTTGACAACGGCAATGCCTACGGCGGGATCGTGCAATTGAACGCCAGCAGCCAGATTAACAATGCAGCGACGGCCACTTTGCTAGGCGGATCGACTCTTTACCTCAATGGTTTCAATCAGACTTTAGGCGGACTCGCCTTCAACAACACCGGCGGAGCGGCCCCGACTCTCAGCATCAGCACTGGAGCGCTAACCTTGGCATCATACACGGCAACGACTTCAAATGGATCGACCACCCTGACCTTTGCCACGGCCCCCTCGATGACACTGGCGGTCGGCACCCCGGTCTCCGGGCCAGGAATTGCCGTTGGAACAACAATCGCTAGTGGATCGGGCACCGCCTATACTTTGTCTCAGGCTGCCGGGGTGGGTGCAGGCTCCGGAACTGTGGGGGTGGGTGGAATCACGGCAAGTTCGGCAAACGTAGGCAATGTTTCACTCATCAGCAGTGGACTTCTGAACTCGACGACCAAGAGTGGCAGCGCCTCGATTACCGTGCCGACCACGGCAGGTCTCGTGGTAGGAACCGCCGTGAGCGGCACGGGCATCGCGGGGGGCTCGACGATTGCCAGCATCGTGGATGCGACCACCTTCACCCTTTCTGCCAATGCAACTGCCTCTGGCACCAACGCCCTGACCTTTGCCAATCTGGGATCGCTAAATCTGGGCGGTGCAACCCGCACCCTCGCCATTAACCCCATCACGGTCAATTCTCTGAGTGTAGCGCCATTGCAGGCGACGCTCAATATTACCGCTCCTATCGTTCAAGGTTCAGGTGCGGCAGGTTTGATTAAAACAGGGACAGGTCTGCTGCAATTGAGCAGCACCGCCAGCACATTCACCGGTGGCGTCAATGTGACCGGAGGCGGCCTGATCATCGGTGCCAGCAGCACCCCATCGATAGTCGGATCGGGATCTACGCTGACAAGCGGCCCGCTGGGCACCGGCACACTCACCCTCGCATCCGGGGTCACGCTGCTTTCCAGCGCAAACGGTAACACCGTTGCCAACACGATTTTGGCCGGCTCTGCCAGTTCGATCAACTTTGATGGCGTTAACAATTTGACCCTGAATGGCGACATCACGCTGGCCAGCACGATTGCCATTAGCGTAGCGCTCCCCGGCATGACTACCACACTGGGTGGCAAGGCCACCGGCGGTGCGACTACCATCGATAAAAACGGTCTCGGCACGCTGGCTTTCTCCACAGGGATCACGAGTGCGGGTGTGATCAACAACGGCGCCACCTCGGGAACGGTTAATATCAATGCGGGCGTGCTGCAGATGATCGGGCCCACGGGGGCTTCTTCGGCCACACCGCTTGGGACTTCGACCATCGTTCTCAAGGGAGGACTGCTCGATCTGCGCAGTAATGGCGGCACATCGTTTGGCACAATTGCATTCGGTAACAACGTCACTGTGGACGCCACGCAGTCTGTGGCGACGATCAACGTCAACAACGTCTCCACCAACACCGGCAATACGATTCAGATGGGCACGCTGACCATCGCTGGCGGCAAGACGCTGAATGTGACAAGCGCGAACGGCTACAATCTGCGCTTTACAGGTGGCAGTTACACGGCTGGCACGATTAATTTTGCACCAGCTGCTGGCAGCACTTTGACAGTGGCAGGCGTCTTTTCCTCCACGGTGATTGCCGCCAACACCGGATTGGGAACTCTGCTGTTCAGTGGAAGCAACACTTTCACCACGTTGCCCGCTGGAAGCATCGGGGCAGCTCCGGTGATGAACACCACCAGCACTCCACTTGGAACCAGCGACTATGCGCTGACCAATGGAACAACGTTGATTGTTGCTCCCGTCGGCAACGCTCCAGCTGGCTTGGGAACCACTTTGCCAACGGGGTACACTGCGGGAGGGCTCTCGGCGCGGTATTTCTCCGGCGGTGCGAGCAATCTGAATTCGGTTTTTGGATCTGGCATGACTCCTACCGCTGTGCTCACCGGCCAGTCGCTGGGTGACTTGAGTTTGAATAACCGCCCTCCGGTGGTCACTTCCCTGGGAGGAACGCAGGTGGTCAATACCGGCCTCATCAACATTACCACTGGAGGCAACTACACCTTTCAGATTGCCGAGGACGATCAAAGCATGCTGGTGATTGACGGGGTTCTGGTCGCGGGCTCGAATATTGCCACAACAAGTGGTGGCAAGGGAGCCACTCTGACCGCGACCAGCACCGGGGTCATCAACCTGAGCGCAGGCTATCACACCATCGTTCTCAAGGCGAACAATCTGACGGGTAGCGGTGGCTATCAGTTACTCTACGGCGGTCCAGACACGAACGCGAACAATCTGGCGACAGGGTCGAACGGGCAGACAATACCCACAGCGAATCTCCAAGCAGTTCCTACATCAAAGCTGGCTTGGCTCAACGCCACACCGACTGCAGTAAACACTTTTGCCGCCCAGATCAACACTGGGCTAACCTTGGCATCGAGTGTGTCCGGTACAACTGACGGACAAGGCACTGACATCAATAGCACGTTTAACACCTTGAGTCTCGCAAGCAGTTCCACGCTGACTGTCAACAACCAACTTGGCACCGGCTGGCTTGGGATTACAGGGCTCACCACCATCTCGGGTGCGGGCGTGACGGTAAACACCAACTCCGGCACCTTAAATCTTCTTGGGGGCGTGACGGACAGTAATAACGGATTCACCAAGACCGGGGACGGCACTCTTATTCTCGGTGCGGGGGGCACTTTTGGTGGCGCTCTCGCGGTGAATCGCGGGTTTCTACAGATCACGAATGCGAACTCACTTTCAACGGGTGGAACGACAATCACCGTCTCCGTTCAAACCCCCACCACGCTCACTTCCGGCATCACCTCTGGCAGCCAAACCGTAACCGTGGCAAGCACCGCAGGTCTGAGTGTCGGCATGTCCGTGACAGGGGCCAATATCCCGGTCGGAACCTACATTACCTCCATCGTCAATGGCACCTCGTTGTCTCTCTCGCAGACGAGCACCGCGACCGCCACCCCAACACTCACCTACAACAGTACCAGCTATGGGGCACTGGATTTGAACGGCATTGCAAGTGCGGCCTCAAGAAACATCACTCTCAACGGCGTTTCGCCCATCTTCCGCAACACCACGACGCCCGCGGCCTTGTTCAATAGCAGTTCGACACTGGCCAGCGTTGCCGGGAATGTCTTGATCGGTGCTGCCGCGTCGCCTTTGGCCACGGCGATCGGAGGTTTTGGTGACATCACCATTAGTGGCAATGTGGTGGACGGTGGCACGGTTGGCATTGCTTGGAGCAAGGTGGGTTCGAATACCCTGACCTTGAGCGGCACAGCCAACACGTATACCGGTGCCTTGACGATCAGCGGGGGCATTTTGAAACTCGGCCATGCCAGCGCCCTTGGAACCGTGGCCGGAGGCACCACTGTGACCAGTGGTGCGGTGCTTGATTTGAATGGCATTGCGGTGGCAAACCTTGAGGCATTGACTCTCAATGGTGCTGGCACTACCGGACTCGCTCAGGCCAACTCACTGGCTGCATTGACCAATACCAGTGCTACTTTGGCAAGCTATGCTGGCACAGTGGCTCTGGCCAGCGGCAGCAGCATCGGTGGCAGCGGAGACATCACTTTGAGCAACACGGTCACCGGCGCCAATCTGCTCACCAAGACAGGGGCTGGCACGCTCAACCTTACTGCCGCCAACAGCAACACGGGGGGGGGCACCATCAATCAAGGAACCGTGGCGGTGAGCGGTAGTGGTGTGGTGGGGGGGACGAGTGCTGGGACCACGACGCTGAACGCTGGCTCGGTGCTGACTCTGACCAATACCGGTGCCAATAACCGATTGGCCACCCGCCCTATCTCCCTGAATGGGGCTTCGCTGAATCTTACTGGGTCAGGGGCTGTAGCTGCTACTGAGTCTTTGAGCGCTGGCAGTTTGACCTTCACCTCTGGGGCAAGTGTGGTCACCCTGACCCCAGGCAGTAGCGGTTCCGCCCAAATCAATCTCACTGGCGGTGGCTTCACCGTGGCGCGATTGGGAACGGGAACCGGTTTGGTTCGCGGACTTGGCTTGGGAACGATTACAGTCGGCACCGCCAACACCACCACGCTCAATTTTGCCACTACCGCGCCTACGGCCATTGGCGAGGCGGGTGCTTCGGGTTCGGTCAATGTTGCCACGAGTTCCACGAGTTCCACCAGCGTGACACTGGCGGCTGCAGCCCCTGCGGCCCTGATCGTGGGTTCCACGCTCTTAGGGCAAAGGGTGACCGCAGTCAGTGGCACCACTGTTACGCTGGCAGGCAACGCGAACCTAACTATCTCCAACTCGACGCCGGCTAATTACGATGTCTCTAATCGTGCCATTCTGCCTTGGTTGCTGGTGGATGACACGGGTGCCAGTGGCACAGGCGTTAGTTTCGCCGCTTTTTCCGCCGTGGGCGGCACCAATGCGGGTTTGGTGAAGTTGAGTGCGACTGACGCGGCTCCAATCAACACACTCCCCACGGTTGGCAACCCGAATGCCTATTTCACAACAGGAATCACCACCACGGCGACGGTCAATGCGATGACAATCGCGAACTCTTTGAGCTTTACGGGCGCTTCCGCCGAACTTGCAATCGGCACTGGAAGCACAGTGCAGCTGAACAGTGGTGGCGTTCTTGCGACTGCCACCTCCAGCATCACCGGTTCCGGCACACTCGCTGCGGCAAACACTTTCAACCGTGAGATGATCTTCCACGTCACTGGAGCCTCGACACTGTCGGTCAGCCCGACCATTTACACCGTGGGTGGACTGACCAAGGCTGGCAGTGGCACACTGCTGCTCAACGCGGCGGAAACCTACCTCGGCAATACGGTGATAAATGGCGGCACGTTGAGATTGGGCAACGCACAGACCTTGTTCTCCCCGTTTACCACGGCACCTGCAGCAGGCAGTATGACTTCCGGACCTTCCAGCCAGTTGCTGCAAGTCAACAATGGCGGGACCTTGGACGTCAATGGCAAGAGCCAGTCCTTCGCCAACCTGAGCAGTGCAGGCGTGCTTCCTGGAACAGGCGGTACGATTTTGAACAGTGTTGCCACGGCGGGCACCCTCCGGGTAGGCATCCAATCTGCCAGCACTTGGGCTGGCAATATCAGCACTGGTAGTGGACTGGTGAATGTGGTGAGGGATGGGGCTGCAGTCTGGACCGTGACCTCTGCCAACACCATGACCGGGACGCTGGTGCTGCAGGGTGGTCAGACCTTGTTGCAAGACTCAGGAGCGTTTGCTTCCGCGACGGGCCTCACGATTCGTCGTGCTGCATTGATTTGGGACGATAATGTGGGCATTCAGGCGGTGACCGCCCGTTTGCTGAACACTGTGCCGCTGACTTTGGACGGCGGGGCCTTTGTGTTTCGCGGACGCTTCGGCACCAACGCCACGGCGGCCATCGGGGCGGTGACGCTCAATTCCGGAGCTTCAATCATCACCGCCACACCCAATCTTGGCACCGCCGCGATGACCCTAGCTTCAGTGTCACGCACCGCCAACACGGGATCAGCCATCACCTTCGGAGGCGGTGGTTCGCCTGGGGACAACGGACGCATCTTCATCACGAGTGCCCCCACGCTGACCAATGGCATCATTGGTGCATGGGCCACGGCGATTGGTATTGATCCGGTGGCTTCGGGCAGCAATCAGGCGGAGTTCGCCACCTATGAAGCCGGGTCGGGCGTCCGCCTAGCCGGTACGTATCTAACCAACTTTACCAATGGACAGACCATCGCCACAGGCACGGCGCTGCAAAGTACCAACGTCCGTCTTGGCGGCGTGACCGCTGCTGCCTCGACAACGGTGACACTGGGTGCCGGTGGTGTCACGCTCAACACCTTGAGCATGAACAACGGCGCCACCACGCTGAACTTCGCTGCTGCCTCGGATGTTCTGACGCTCACTGCCGGAGGTATTGTGACGGGGTTGGACAGCAGTGCGCGCACGATTGGCTCTACTGCGGTCCGTGGGGTCATCAAGGTGGCCGGCACCGGGAATCAGGAGCTTTTCATCCATCAAGGCGCGAACACGCTGACGATCAACTCGATCATCGCCAACAACACGTCACAGACACTGAATGTGGTGCTGGATGCGATAAGCCAGACAGCGAACAGTCCAACGATTACCCTCGCGGGTGCGAACACCTACACCGGAACGACGTTCGTCAACGGTGTCATTGTCAATCTCAACACCACGGGTGCCAATGCCATTGCTGGCAACCTCACCATTTCCGGCGGCAATAACGGGACGGACTCCGCACCCATTGCCAACTCATCGGTGGTGCTGCAGCAGAGCGATCAAATTGCGACAACCTCCAATGTCATCATCAATGGTGGCGCCCAGTTGCAGATGAACAATTTCAGCAACACAATCGCCAGCTTGGCCTTCACCAATGACGGCGGAGTCAATGGAAATAATGGTCCGGCTGTCATGTCCACGGGTGGAATGCTCAAGGTGACAGGGGCGATAACCTCCAGCAATCTCGCCAACGCAAACAGCATTCCAGTGATCAATGGCTTCCTCGATATTACAGCGGGGCAGACGTTCAATGTGGCCGCATCCACGGTGTTGCCGGGGCAGATAGGCCTTGAAATCAATGCGGCCATGAACACTGGTTCCATTACCAAGACCGGCACGGGCGTTCTTGGCTTGGGTGGTCAGAGCAGTTACAGTGGGGTGACAACGGTGAGTCAGGGAACACTGGCTTTCGGTCAGAGCGGTGCCTATATTGGCAATTCGCAGGTCAGTCTGGCCTCTGGCACCACCCTCGATTCCCGTGGCCTAGCAGGGACAGTCGGTTCGATCACAGGAAGCGGAACGGTCACCAATTACAGCCTCAATACCGGGGGCACAGTTGTCACAGGAAACGATGGCACCAGCGGCACCTTCTCCGGCACCTTTACGAGTCCTTTCGTGAATGGCCTCCTCAACGTGACCAAAATCGGCAGTGGAACTTGGAATCTGGCCGGCAACAACAGCGCTTCGGTGTCCAACACATTCACGGTCAACCAAGGGGCCGTGACGCTTGATGGCGGATCGAGCCAGTCGCTCAACTTCCGTATTTACACTCTGAATACGGGTGGTGTGCTGAACATCGACAACCGCACGAACAACGTGAACAACCGGTTAGGTGTCAACACTGCTGGTGCGGCAGGCCTTTACACCGACATCAGCACGACATCAGCAAACCGAACCACCAATCTTCAGGGTGGCCAGATCAATGTCAGCGGTTCCAGTTCTGCCATTCTAGCGGAAAATCTAGGCACCGCCAACATACAGAATGGTGGCAGTATCATCACCATCGTTCCAGGTAATAGCGGCACTTCGACGAATACGAACATTCTAAGGTTCAATACCATGAACAACATTGCCAACAGCGGTGCACTTGGCGGTTCGTTGCTCCTGAGAGGAACGGGTTTGGGTGGAACGGCGACCGCTAGTGTCGCAAATTTTGCCGTGGTGACGACAACTCCGCAGTTGATTGGTGCCGGGGGAGCGGTTGGCACGACCACAATCAATATTCGTCCTGATATTATAGGCGATACATCACTGACAGGCAATGGAACGGGTTTTGTGACCTATATTGGTAGCGGCGGAACCGTCGGTGGCACTGGTGGCAATGGTTTCCGTCTGCTCACCACAGGAGAATTAGCCACTACATTGGGCACCCAGCCCTTGATTGCGCCTTTTGCGGCCGTGTCTCCCAATTCCAATGTGTCGTTGTCATCGTTGCAGCGCATGACGGTCAACACATCCATCAACAGTTTGGTGCTGTCCGTGGGTGGCGGCGTGTTCTACGCCGGTGGCAATATTTCAGCGGTTACTAACCCCCAGGGGACGATGTATAACGCTACAGGCTCTCAACATACCTTGACGGTAACCAGTGGCGGCATTCTCTCACTTAACGGAAATACTGGCATCACCGGCGGGATCCTTGCTCCAGGTGCCAACAACCAGCTCATTTTCCACACCTTGGGTGATCTCACTGTGGGTAGCTATCTGACGGGTGGGGCGCAGGGCCTCGTCAAGTCGAGCGCTGGCATGCTTACGTTGAACAAGGCCAGCCTGGTGACGGGAACGACGACGGTCAATGGCGGCACGCTGTCTCTCAATTCCGGTGCCAATACATTGCTGGTGGTTCCCACCGCCAGCATAGCCACCGTGTTTGACTTGCGTGTGAACGCGGGTTCGGTGGATTTGAAAGGCAATGCCCAGGCAGTGGCCAACCTGCTTAGCAATGCCACGGCCAACATCGGTGGAACCACGACGGCCATGCCGAATTCTGGAGGCACGGTGATGAATACCGGGGCTCTGGCCAATTTCACGGTGGTTCAGTCCAACAACGTCACCAATTCCTTTGGTGGCACGATCAGTGGCGCGATCAACTTCTACAAGGAGTCCACCACGGGAGCCAATCCTTCCAACCTCATCTTGACCAGTGCGCAAAGCTTCACTGGCTCTGCCAATGTGCTCGGCGGCACGCTCACACTGCGTGACAGCGGTGCCATTACCTCGGCCAGTGCGGTCAATGTCCAGTATGGCACTCTCGTTTTCGACAACCAGGGCTTGTCCAATAGCACAACACGCGTTGCCTCGTCCATTGCACTCAATTTCAGCGGTGCTTCTCTCACCATCAATGGTCGTCAATCTTTCGACACACAGACACTCGGCACGGTGACTTTGGCACAGGGCGCCTCAAACATCACGATCAATGAATTCGGCAACACGACAAATGGCGGGTATGCGCTGACGCTTTCAAACCTCGCTCGTGATCCACTTAATGGAGGTGTGATCAACTTTGTTCCGGGTAGCACTAATCTAACGCTCGGAGGCACTACCAATACCACCAGTGCCGGGGCGCAGCCGCAGGTGTTCGTAGGCCAGATCAACGGAACCACTTTTTCACAAGCCAGCCTCGTCAACGGCATTATCGGCGGCTGGGCAGTGGTCAACGGTTCCGAATTCGCCTCGTATAAAGACACGTTGGGCGTGAGCCAGTTGAGCAACGGCCTGGCAGGATACTTGAACAACTACAGCGGTGATATTACCGCGGCGACGGCGCTGCAGAACGTGAGTGACGGCACCACCCGCACGATCGCCGCCAGCAAGACGGTCAATTCCGTTCGCATCACTGGTGCGATCACCGATACCCTCGGCAGCCTTGGCACTCCGGTGGTTTTGACCATCGCCAGTGGTGGTTTGCTGACCAATGCCACTGGCGTGGTAAACTTCACCGGAATCGATTCCGGAACGTCGCTGACCTCTGGGAGCACCGATCTCTTTACGTGGATCAACCAGAACACCACCAACATCAACACCGTCGTCAGTGGTGGGATCGGTCTCATTAAGTCCGGGCCGGGCACCCTGAATCTGCAGCCTTCGGCCAACATGATCGCCAGCACGACGCTGAATGCCAACACGCTGACGTTTGCGGTGGCTCCAAGTGTTACCCTTGCGGTTGGCACGCCGGTCAGCGGCACGGGTATTCTGCCTGGGACGACGATTGCAAGTGGCTCAGGCACTTCCTACACGCTCTCGCAGAACGCTACAGTCACTGCTTCGACCAACACGTTGCAGTTCGGCATATCGAATAGCTACACCGGCAACACGATCGTGAACAGTGGTGTCCTGACGCTGGGTGGTTTGCAGGGAGTCATTGCAGTGCCTGGAAATCTGACGATCAACAATGCCACGGTGACTGAGAATACCTTCGCCGGGCAGATCGCTGCGACGAGCAATGTCACCATCAACGGTCCGGGCGTTCTCAACCGCGTGGGAGCCAACACACTGGCCAGTCTGACCTTCAACGGCAATGGCGGCACCACCACCCCGGCGCTGAATATCAACGCGGTGACACAAAGCAACATTGCCACCACAGCGGCGACCACAGTCACCGTGCAGAACACGGTGGGCCTTGCCGTAGGGCAGGTCGTGACGAGTAGTGGCAACTTCATACCCGTGGGCACCACAATTACCGCCATCAACGCGGCTACTAATGTCATCACACTCTCGCAGGCTGCCACCGCCGGCACCAGCACTCTCGCCTTCGGCGGCAGGCTGACGTTGTCTGCAGCGAATGCGATCAATGCGGTGAATGACAATTTTGGCGCGACGCCTTCCATCACTGGAACCCAAGGTGTCATTTTGAGCAATGCTGCACCGACGATCAATGTATCCGGCTTATCAACGATAGGACTGACCACGAATGCCCCGATCATTAGTGCCGGGGGGCAGGTCAATAAAACCGGCGCTGGTTCTCTGGTGCTGAATCCATCGTCTGTTTTCGCTTCA
Organism: Verrucomicrobiaceae bacterium; assembly: GCA_947466075.1. Classification (GTDB taxonomy): domain Bacteria; phylum Verrucomicrobiota; class Verrucomicrobiia; order Verrucomicrobiales; family Verrucomicrobiaceae; genus Prosthecobacter. The sequence continues at coordinate 34,348 of CANIBP010000025.1, read as the reverse complement.
ACAGCAGGAACGGGAACATGGACGACCTCAAACAATGTGGTGACTGTCGCAAACACGGCGGGTCTTGTCGTCGGGCAGGTCGTCAATGGCACAGGTGTTGCGGGGTTGACCGTTACCGGCATTTCGAGTGCCACGACTTTCACCGTCTCTGCAACACCGTCTGCTGCGGGCACCGCCTCTGCGCTGACTTACACCGGCGTGAATCCCTTCACCAACGGCCTGAAGATTACCGATGGCTCTGTCATCGTGGATACCAACAATGCGCTTGGCACGGGAACGCTGGTGTTGGGCGACGCCACAACAGCTCCAACTGTCCCAATCACGCTCCTTTCAGGGACAGCACAGCGCACTTTGAACAATGCAGTGACGGTGAATCGTGACGTCACCTTCGGCGGCAACCAGGTGGTGAACAATCTGACTATGAACGGCGCTATCAATCTCGGTGCGGCCACACGCACACTCACGGTAGGCAACCCTCTCGTGACCACGACGCTGAATGGCCTCATTTCCGGCACGGCTGGAGGTCTGACGAAAGCAGGTGATGGCACTCTGATTTTAAACCCGCAGACCACAGGGGCGATCACCCTGGCAGGGGCTGCCACAACCACGACTGCTGGTTCGACCACTTTGACCCTTGCGGCAGTAAACGCCAATCTAGTCAATGGCATGGTCGTCAATGGTGCCGGTATTCAGCAGGGCACGACGATCCTCAGCGGTGCTAGCACCGCTACGCTCACCCTTTCGAAGGCCGCTACTGCCACGACTGCTTCTGCTACCGTTGCTTTTGGCAGCACGCAAATTTACGCACCAACCGCAGGTGCCTCGGGAACAACCATCACACTTGCTTCGACCACGGGGTTGGTGATTGGAGCTTCGGTGACCGGAGTCGGTGTTGCTGCTGGAACGACCATTTCTGCGATTAACAGTGGAACCGGTGTGGTTACCCTTAGTTCTGCGTTGCTCAGCAGCGCGGTTGGTCAAAATCTGACCTTTGGCGGAGCCACAGCAGTGACGGGTTCTAACACCTATGCGGGTACTACCACGGTCAGTGGTGGTTTACTCAAACTTGGATCTTCTCTCTCGCTCCCATCCGCCACGGCTTTGGTGATGAACGCGGCAGGCGCACTAGATCTGGCTGGTTTCTCCACCACTATCGGTTCACTGGCTGGCGGCACTGCCACCACCGGCGGCATGATCACCAACTCGTCGGCCAATGCCGTCACTCTGACGGTCGGCGATTCCACTCCCACGACTACTTTTGCTGGTGTTATCACTCAGGGAAGCACAGGGGCTGTGTCTCTGATTAAAACTGGCACGGGCACGCTGGCGCTGAACAACCTCAATTCCTACATGGGCACGACGACCATCAACAGCGGTGTGCTGGCTGCCAACACCGTTTCAGATGTTGCACCGAGTTCACTGGGTTATTCAGCTTTGTACTCCACGGTCAACATGGGGGGAGGAACCCTGAGCTTTACGGGCCTGGATGCCACGCGCAATACGACGACCCGGATCTTGAACCTCTCCGCCGCCAGCACTTTGGACGCTTCTGGCACGACACCGCTGACTCTGGCAAATGCTGCGGTCGTCGCTACGGCTTCCAATGGACTAACACCATCCAGTTTCTCGATTAGCGGAACAACGACCTATTCAGTCGCACCTTCCGTCACGATTTCCGGTGGTAGTGGCACTGGTGCCACTGCTAGCGCAATTCTTGACGCTACCGGCAAGGTGACCGGGATTGCCATTACCAACCCGGGCAGCAACTACATCACAGCGCCGACGATTGCTTTCGGAACTGGTACTGTCTTGATCGCTGGGACCAATCCTACCGGCACCGGCAACATCACTTCCCGCATAGTGACCTTGTCTGCTGCGGCACCTTCGACCACAGTGGGCACCAGCCTCCTAGGCCAGACGGTGACCGGCATCAGTGGAACGACGGTTACTTTGGGTGGTGTCGCCGCACCAACGGTCAGCGCCGCCATTCCGGTAGTTTATGGCAGCACGGTCAGTGTGACCGCGAGCACGCTAGCGAGCCCGACTGTCACGGTCGCGAGTGTGCCCAGCAGTCTCATTGTTGGTACCACATTGCTCGGACGTACTGTGACGGCCATCAGCGGGACCACCGTCACTCTAAGCGGCAACGCCAATCAGGCTATCGGTTCCAGCACTGCTGTTCCATTTGGCAGCACGGTCGGTATTGCTACTAGCACTACCGGGTCGACCGCAGTGACATTGCTTGCAACCGCACCATCAACTCTCGTGGTCGGTTCCACTTTGCTCGGGCGTACCGTGACGGCAGTCAGCGGTACATCAGTCACTCTTTCTGGTAATGCCAGCACAACGGTTACGAATGCCAACGTCATTTACGGTGGCGCCAGTGTCATCGGCAATTTTGGGCTCACCTTGGCGGGCTCTGGCTCGGGCAACCTATCCGGCCCGATCGCCATCGGCACCGCGGGTGTTACCAAGTCTGGCGCAGGCACATGGAGCCTGACAGGAAATAGCAACTATACAGGAAGCACCGTGGTTAACGGCGGAACGTTGGTGCTCAACAACCCTGCCAGTGCTACTGCGACACCCGGCTTGGGCAACACGGCGATCACCGTGAATAGCGGCACTCTGGCTGTTCAAGGGAATTATTTCACCGGATTGACCAGTTCCACCGGGGCCTCCCTGACCATGGTTGGCGGCAGCAGCCTGAGCTTGGCGGACAATGCCATCGGCAAACTCACGATTCAGCAGAGTGGCACCGCTGGCACACAGCTCACCTTGGGATCTGGCAGCACCGTGACCAATCTCTCCTTGGACATCAATTCGGGCGGCACGACTCAGATCGACAGCATCGTGGTCAATGGCGGAATCAATATCGCGGGACCGGTTGAAATTGCCATTGCGACGGTTACCACAGCGACAAGTCTCACGTCGGGCACTTACACCATTCTCTCTGGTGGCAGCCTTACCAATCCGGGAGTAGTTCCTGTGACCAATCCTGGGGGCAATCTTAGCCTGACCAGTGGTGGCCTCATCGTTGGGTTCCAGGCACTGACTGGCAACACGAATGGCACGACGACGATTTCAGGATTGGCCAGCACCACGGGTCTGGTGGCTGGCATGCAGGTGACCGGCACAGGTATTGCCCAAAACACCACGATCTCATCCGTTGGCGCGAATTCCGTCACGCTGAATCAAGCTGCGAGTGGCACCGTCACCGGCAACGCTCTGACGTTTGCAAATAACTACACCATGACATTGGCCAGCGGTGCCTCGGCGGCGACTCTGACGCTTGCCGCAAGCCTGACGAACTCATGGTACTGGACAGGGACTACAAGCAAAGCCTCCGACATTGCTGGCAACTGGTACAGCACGTCGACAGGCACGGGCGGTACGACTGGAGTGCCTGATCTGGTCGATGATGTCTTCTTCACGGTAAACAGTGCCAACACACTTAATCTGGCTGTCGATCTGGGACGCAATGAGCAGTTCCGCACCCTGAACTTTACCGGCACAGGCACCACGGCGGCAAGCAGCTCAATCACGCTCAACCCGACTGGGCTTAACTACAGAATAGGCATCAACGCGGGCGGTCTCAATGTGTCCTCGGGCTCGGCGGCTCATACCATCAACGCCAACGTGAGACTGGTGGCTAACCAGACCTGGACAATCGCAAATGCACCGGCAAATTTCCTCACTGTTAATGGTGTAATTAGCGACAGCGTCCTTGGTTACACATTCACCAAAGCAGGCACAGGTTCACTGAAACTTTCCGCAGCCAATACCTTCACCGGCGTGCTTAACGTGACTGCTGGCACCTTGACCACTACTACTATGGCCAATGGTAGTGTTGGAAGTGGCATTGGTGCCGGTTCTAGCAGTGCTGCGAATCTAGTGCTCGGTGACAGTGCTGGAGCCAACTCCAGCACGCTGCAGTTTACCGGCGCAACCACCAGCACAGACCGCCTGTTCACGCTGGGCCGTTCAACCAACACGATTGATGCCGCTGGCACGGGTGGGTTGAGCTTTACCAATAAGGGTTCGTTGGGCTCTATTGGCAGCGGCACCCGCACCTTGGTGCTGAGCGCTTCGACGGCGCAGACTAACACCTTTGTGCCAGTCATCGGCGACAATGGCGGAGCAACCTCCCTCACCAAGACCGGTTCTGGCACTTGGTTGCTGGCACCAGACAATGGTCTTAACGGAGTTGCGGCCATCATCAATGGCACCACCACCATTATAGCCAGCACCGCTGGTCTAACCGTGAATCAGTTGGTGATTGGCGAGGGTATTGTCGCTGGATCATTCATCACGAACATCATCGATGCCAACAGCTTCACCATTAATAACGCGACGACTACAGCACCACCTGAGCAGATCGACATCAACAGCCCGGCATATAATATCGGCGTCATTTTTGTTGGTGCCAAGACGGATGCGCTGGGGAATCCAGACGCTAATGGTGCCTACACGGTGTCCACACTTACCGACGCCGACAATTACGTGATCACCAAGCCGGGATCAGCCACGCAAAACATCACGTTCGATGCAGCAGATGGCAATGGCTACTCAGGGGTCACAACGATCTCTGGCGGGGTGCTAAGAATCATGGAGATGAAGAATGGCGGCATTACAAGCGCACTCGGTGCCTCGAGCAGTGCAGCCGCCAATCTGGTCTTCAATGGCGGTATTCTGCAATACACGGGAGTCGCAACTTCAACGGATCGTCTGTTCACGCTTCAGTCGGGCGGTGGTTCCATCGACGCTTCAGGTACAGGTGCGTTGATTTTCTCCAACGCAGGATCGATTGTTACCAGCGGTAGTGGCACACTGACGCTGACTGGCAGCAGCGCAGCTGGCTTGCTCAACACATTGACGCCGGTTCTAGGTGGTTCGTCTTCGTTGACCAAGAGTGGCGGTAACACATGGGTTCTCGCTGGGACCAATAGCTACACAGGTGTTACTTCGGTGAACGGTGGCATATTGCAGGTTTCCGCACTGGCAAATGGTGGAACCAACAGCAATATCGGCTCGTCTACGAATGTCTCTACTAACCTTGTGCTCAATGGCGGCACTTTTAGTTATACCGGCGGCGCACAGACGACCGATCGTCTGTTTAGTTTGGGCACATCCGGTGGCACGATTGATTCGTCAGGCACCGGAGCGCTGAACTTCAGCAATGTCGGTGCTATGGGTTTCAACGCCCAGACTGGGGCACGCACGTTAACGCTAACTGGAACCAACACGGGAGCCAACACGCTTGCCAATATCATCGGTGACAACACGGGCGCCACCTCGCTGGTGAAGAGTGGAGTTGGAAGCTGGGTTCTGACTTCGCCAGCACTGACCACCACCGGCACCACCGCTTTGTCCACCTCCGTGACAGGTATCAATACCGCTGGCTTGTCCGTCGGTCAGGTCGTCACGGGTCCAGGAATTGCCCAAGGAACTACCGTCGCCAGTATTGGAACTGGCACGATCACCTTGTCCACCGCAGCCACAGTGGCGGGTTCCGGAGTGGCTCTCTCTTTTGCCAACCGCACCGCCTTGACCGGCAACACTGCAACAGGCAGCACCACAGTCAGCAGTATTAATACGACCACACTGACCGTGGGGCAGGCGGTTTATGGCGCTGGCATCGCACCTGGAACCACGATTGCGGCGATACCAACGCCCGGTACCACCGGCACCATCACGCTCTCCCAAAAAGCTACGGCTCCGGGAACAGGGGCGGGCATTTCTGCTGTCACGGGGAACAGCTACTCAGGGACCACCACGGTGAGTCAGGGCAATTTCCAAGTGGGCGTCAATAACATAGGCATGACTGGAACAGGAGCGCTCTCCGTGAGTTCGGGTGCTACGCTCTCAGGCTCAGGTGTGGTCAATGGCGTGCTCGGCACCACCAACCATTTCATCGCCAGTGGTGCCGCACTCTTGCCTGGAGACAATTTCGGCGCTAACAGAGGTACACTCACCTTCAATGGTAACCTGACTATCTCGGATGCGTCCAGCATGACGCTTCAGGTGGCCTTGGCTACGCTGTCGGATTCTGGCATCCTGAACGCCCTAGTTCTAGGCAAGTATGACACGATCGGAGGCTATCGTGATTCAAACATCACTACTTGGGACGCCACCGCCATCACGGCAGGCAGGCACGACCTGCTCACCGTCAATGGCACGCTCACGCTCAATCATAGCCAGATCACCATTGCGGATGCGGGCTTTTTAGCCAGTGCGGCCAGTGGCCAGATTTTCAACCTCGGCAATTGGACGGCTTTGTCAGGCTCTTCCAGCTTCAGTGTGGGAGATAATTATCGAAACGGCGGGGCTGGTAATGGGGACCTCATTCTACCCACTCTGGGAGGCAACCTTGTCTATGACGTCAGTCAGTTCGCCACCAAGGGCATCTTTACCATCATCACGCTGCCATCCATCATCCCGGTTCTGATCAACAATTACAACCTCGCCGGCAGTGGAGCGTGGAGCAGTGCAGCGAACTGGAGTCCTAACTTTGCCCCCAATACTACCAATGGTATTGCAACACTCACTACGAACATCACGTCCAACGCGATTGTTCCTCTGAATGCTGATACCAAGGTCGGGGTCATCATTATAGGTGACCAGAATAGTACCAACTTCTTCAATATCACTCCGGGCACCGGCGGCAGGTTGATCTTTGACAACGGTGTCTATGGCGCTGCTATTCTTAGCAAGACCCAGTCAAACTCCACCACCGCTGCCGTTGACGTCATCAGCGCCCCGGTGGTGTTGAACTCTAATTTGAACATCAATGTCGGCTCGGGTGGCAGCACCGCACGTCTGGATATCAGCGGTGCGATTTCTCAAAGCACGGCCGGCTTGGGGGTCAACATTATGGGACAGGGCAGGGTTAGCTTAACAGGCACTGCGGCCAACACCTATACCGGTCTGACCACGGTCTTCGCTCGTGGTGCAAATGATACTGGAACTCCAGATTTGGTGCTCGGTAAGAGCCTCTCCCTGACGACCACACAGACCGGCTCTCTGACTGCTGCCACCACATTTGGCAGCAATACGGTGACGCTGACCAGTGGGAACACCAGCGGCTTCTACATCGGCATGCCCATCAGTGGCAACGCCAACATCCCTAATGGTGCGGTGATCACCAATATTTTTGATGGCACCACCTTCCAAGTTTCCTCGGCCGCCACCGCTACCGCAAGCGGCATTACTACGACCTTTGCCCCGCTTGCCGTGACAACCACCACGGGCAGCTCTTTGGTGACGCTGACGGCTGGGCAGACCACAGGCCTGACGGTGGGGATGAGAATCAGCGGCAATGCCAATATCCCCGGCGGGGCTACCATCACTGGTATCAATAGCGCCACTTCCTTCAGTCTCTCCGCCCCAGCGACAGCAACTGGCACTGGCGTGACGACCAATGTTGGCTCCTTTGTCACAAGCACTCTCGCTTCGCAGGTTTCCTCAACGACCACGACGGCAGGTAGTGCTACGGTCAATTTGGCAACAGGCCAGAGCACAGCAAACTTTTATGTCGGTATGCCGCTGACAGGCAGCGGCAATCCGAATATCCCTTTGACTGCCACAGTTGCTAGCATCGTCAGCGCCACACAGTTCACTTTGAGTTCGGGTGTGGGAGTCACGGCGGGAACGGCTAACACCACTTACACCGGTGTCGCGTCGTTGGTCTCCACCACTAGCACGGCGGGCTTCTATGTTGGCATGCCTGTTGTGGGTAATCCCAATATCCCTGCTGGCTCTGTCATTACCAACATCATTGATTCCACCCGTTTTACGGTTTCCAGTTCGGCTACGGTTGCCGCTAGCAACATTGTGACTGGTTTCGGCACCAACGTGGTGAATGGTGCCATCGCGGGAGATCTGCGGATCGGCAACATCAGCTTGGGTGGTTCTGGCAATGCCGTCGTAAACCTAGCTGGCAACAACCAGATCGCCGATACCTCCATCATCAGCTTTGATGCAGGATCAGGCGGGGCGGCCACTGGGAATTTCGGCAGCAACAATACCTATTTTAAAATGCTCGGCTTCAGCGAAACCGTGGGTGGCATTTCTGATTTTACGGCCAGCGGGGTCATTGAAAACACCGAGGGCGAGTCTGGCCTGTTCTTCAACGACAGCACCCTGAGGCTCAATACCAGCGGGTCACAGTACTTCAACGGTTTCCTGCGCGACCGTGCCAATAACAATTCAACCGGCATTCTCAATCTCGTCATTGCTGGTACGGGCACGCAAATTCTTGCCCTTGGGAACATCAACTATAGTGGCACGACTACCATCAACAGTGGAGCCACCTTGGTGCTGGATACGACCACGAGCTTTGGCAACGGCATCGGAAGCAGTCGAATCGGCTCAGCAAATATCTTCAACAACGGTACCCTGACATTGCGTAACACGGGATCCGGAACCTTCACCTTTGCCAGAAGCATCTCGGGCATCGGCAGGCTGACACGCGATAGTGGCGCGGGATCATTCGACAGCGCCCTCAAGAATCCGATTGTGACGATCACTCGCGGCAATACCATCGCCGCGGGTGTATCAATCTTGGAAGGCGGCACGACGAACTTCGCTGCAACCGGTGGTGCTACAACCGTGGTTAGCTCTGGTGGGTTCTACATTCAGGGACAGCAAAACCTCACCACGGTCAATTGGTCTTCACCTGTGAATATTCAGGCTGGCGGCCTGACGCTGCGTGGCACGGGAGACAATACGATCGACGGTGCCGTGCTGAATGTGACTTCTGCCAGTACCGTCTGGGGGAATGTGAACCAGCTCGCTGGTGACCTGCGCGTTTCCGGGGCCGGCACGCTCAATCTGTTGCGCCAGTTGAACGTCACGACAACGACTGGCCAAACACTAGCCACCCTTAATAGTGGCACAACGAACGGATTCTATTTTGGCATGCCAATGGGCAATAATGGTAATATTCCGGGGAATGCCACAGTCGCCAGCATCATCGACGCCACCAATTTCACTCTTTCTGCTGCGGCCACTGGAACGGCTACCAGCGTGGCAACCCTGTTTGCTGGCTTTCTAAACCTTACGGGTCAGGGCAGCACGACTCTAGGCACCACAGGAACGGGTTTCGAACTCAAGAATGACGCATCAAACAACCTGACGGACCGAATGAGTGATCGTGCCCCGATCTTCATGAATTCCGGGCGTTTGATGCTGACCGGTATTGGAACGGCGGGTAGCGAGGTATACTCCGAAACATTGGGGGCTTTGAGGATTGGCGGCGGCGCCAATTACATTGTGTCCTCCATGACCAAAGCCACATCCAATACCCTGACTTTCCGTGACATGAGTGGGGGACGTACCAACGGCTCAACGTTGACCTTTGATTCGATGGTGGGAACAGCTGATGGCGGTGGGGTCATCGCATTTGCAACCTCTCCCGGAACGATCAATGGCATCATTGGCGGCTGGGCGATTCGGACTGCCAGCAGCAATGGGGTTGTGCTCTATGAGTTTGCGACCATGACAGGCAACAATGTGACGCCTTATGCCGCTTATACCGGTGGTACATCTTGGAATTCAGGTAACAACGTAAAGATCGATTCAACCAATGGTCCCAATTTGCCGGCGGCGTTGGGAGGCACAGCCATCTACTCCCTCAATATTCAAGATACCACGGCTCGGACACTGACTTTGAGTCCTACGGCTGCCCTGAATGTAGTCAGTGGTGGCATTCTTTCCACCCAGGCCGCTCATGTGATCAAAGATGGCTTCCTGACAGGAGGTAGCGGTGGCAATCCTGAACTGACCTTCCATTTGCCAACGAATCAGCTGACCGTGAACAGTACGGTTATAGATAACGGTCTTGCAGTGTCATTGATCAAATCTGGCGGCTCCACTCTCATTTTGACTCCCACAACGGCGCGCACGTCGACCGTGACCGCCAATAACACCACGGTAAGTGTCACGGGTACGGGTACGACGACTGGAATGGCCGTAGGAAACACGGTTTCCGGCACTGGTATTCAGGCCGGAACGACGATTCAGAGTATCAATGGCAGCAACATCGTCCTCTCGCTGGCACCAGTGAGTGGCAACGCATCCAGCGTCACGCTCACGTTTGGGTTATTCAACACCTACACCGGTAAAACTTACGTCAATGAAGGCACCCTGCAGATCAACAATGAGTCTGATCTGGGAGCTAATCCTTCGGTGTTCACGGCTGATCAACTGTTTCTCAATGGCGGTAAGCTTCGAGCGGCTTCTGATTTAGTGCTGAATGATTCCAATCGCGGCATCACCTTGGGCGAAGCCGATGGTATCTTTAGCGTGGCCAATAATAAGACTTTGAGCTTCAGCTCTGCCAACCCGATCTCTGCAGCGAACGGGAAACTCACTTTCATTGCAGATAGCACGAGTAGAGGTGTCATGGTTCTTGGCGGCAACAATAACTTGTCCGGCGGCTTGGAAACCAAAGGCGTTCAGACGGCCATCACGGGTACACTAGCTTCGACCTTCACGAATGGTGGGACTACGGTGACTGTGGGCAGCACAGCTGGCCTTGAGGTGGGAGTTGCAGTAACGGGTTCTGGTATTGCCTCAGGCACGACGATCCAGAGCATCACCGACGCCACTCGTTATGTTCTCTCTAAATCGGCCACCTCCAGCGGAACGAACCAAAATCTAACCTATGAAGGTTTCAATGCGATTAAACTGACCGGGAACAACACCATTGGTCTCATCCGCTTGTTAGGCTCCTCAATCAGCCTCCAAGGCACGAACACATTGAATAGCGATATTATCGTCACGTCAGGCCTCTTGAGGCTTGGAGGTGACAACACCTTCTCAGGTGTCCTGACGATGCGCGGAGGCGAGACAAGGTTTGAAAGTAGTACCGGTATCAATTCTGCTGCCGGCTACAATTTGGTTCTGAGTGGTGGTCTGTTTAACCTGAATGGTTTCAACACCACCGTTTCCCAGCTCTCGGGTTCTGGAAACATCACCAACGATGGCCTTGGTAATTCAATCTTGACGGTGAACTCCGCAAGTAGCTTTGCCTTTGGTGGTTCTCTCATCAACGGTGAGTTGGGTGGATCGGTGTCCTTAACCAAGAGCGGCAGTGGAGTATTGACTTTGTCCTCGCCTTTGAGCAGCTACACCGGCCCTACAGTGATCAACGGTGGTGGTATTTTGGCGACGGTGCTCGACTTCGGTGGTTCCATGAGCAGCATTGGCGCTTCGACTAACGCAGCGGCAAATCTTGTTCTGAATCAAGGCACTCTTCGCTACAATGGTGGCGCGATTGCCTACACCGACCGTTCGTTCACTCTGGGCACCGGTAGCAGTGCGGGGGCGCTTGTGGCAGATGGCACGCGTCTTTCAGCAACCGTGAACATTGGTTTTTCCGGCCTCTCTCCTGCCGTGGCGTTCCTCGGCAGCGGTAACCGCACTTTGACGCTTGGTGGCTCAAATCGAGGCGACAACGCTTTTGGGTTGGTCTTGGGTGATGGCTCGGGCGGCAGAACGACACTGAACAAGATCGGTAATGGAACTTGGGTTATCGGCACTGCTAACACCTATACCGGGGAGACGGTGGTGAATGCTGGCATTCTTGCCGCCACAGTAGATGCTGCGTTTGGATCGCAGGGCAATGGTGGCATCATCATTTCCGGCGGCACCAATGGTAGTAACATTCTTGGTGGAACCAATGCCACTTTGGATTTGCGCAATGTGACTTACAACACGTTGAATCAAATCTATCTCGCGGGTGGCACTCTCGCCACCTCAACGGGTAGCAGCAGTTGGGCGGGGGATGTGCATATCGTGGCCAACTCCAATATCTTTGTCGTTGCTGACTCTACGCTTAATTTGAAAGGCACACTGGTTGGCGGGCAATCCATCACTCAACTAGGTGATGGCGTTCTCATCCTGAGCGGCCAAGCGGATACAACGACGAGAAACAACATGACGGCTGCAGTGGTGCCGAATCACACTGTGCAGGCGGGCACTCTCAGGCTTGATTATACGACCAACAACAACAGCAAGCTGTCCGATACGGGCGCTCTGGTTCTCGGTGGGAGTCGCCTAGGCGGTGCCATCGAGCTCGTGGGTGGTACGCATGTGGAAACCGTTTCAGGAACCACCTTAAATTCCGGTGCCAATAGCGTCAGCCGGACCTCCGGCGCATCTATTCTGCACATGAATGGTATTGGGCGCGCTGCAGGTGCGACTATTAATTTTAGTGCGAATGACATTGCCAGCACAGACACCAACAATGTGTCTGGGATTCTCGGATCATGGGCCACAGTAGGCACTTCCAACTGGGCGAGTAAGACCACCTTCAACGAACTCGGGGTCAATACCTTCAGCAGCCTAGGCTCAGACCTACTGATCAGGGGCTACACAGCCTACACACCCAATGCGGTGACCGACGACTGGGTGATCAGCACGACCACCGGAAACATGGATACCACGGCGGATAATATTCAGACCAATCGTGTTGCCAACACACTGCGCTTCTTCAGTCCTGACCTAGCTGACAACAATCGCACCATCACCCTCATTGGAGCAAACTTCCTGCAAGGTGGTGCCATTTTGGTATCACCTAACATGGGCACTTCATCGGCGGCCATCCTAGGCGGCGCCGCCGGAACACTCTCCACGGGACGGGTAGGTAGCACGACATCGGTGGGCACTATCAATGATCTGCTGATCCTTCAGAACAATCCAACGACCGCCTTCGAGATCTCTGCTTCCATCATCGATAACACGATCAACCGTGCCGACCACGCTGGCACGACGGTGAATGGCAGCACCTTGGTGCGTGGAATTAACTCTGCCGACCTAGCCGTGGGCATGTTGGTGACTGGGCCTGGTATTGCCGCAAACACCATCATCACTTCTCTTTCCGCTGTAGCAAATGTTAGTGTGACAAGTAGCAACACCGGCAACACCGCTGTGACAGTTGCAAGTGTTCCTGCGAATTTGTTTATCGGAGCCACCCTGCTGGGGCGCACTGTGACAAACATCATCGGCTTGAATATTACCTTAGATGGCTTTGCCAACGAAACTATCACCATATCCTCAGCCCGTGAGTTCCAGACGAACACGATCACATTGAGCGCCAGTGCGTCCACCGGTGCGGGTGCCGGAACGCTCCAATTCAACCACGACCGAGCGGGCACGACTACAAACGGTAGCGCTACGGTCAGCGGTATCGCCAGCACGACCGGCATTTACACCGGGATGAAGGTTTCCGGTCCTGGCATTCTTCCCGGTACCACGGTGACGTCCGTTGCAGCCAATTCCATTACCTTGAATGTAGCTGCGAACTCCGATTCAGGCACTGGAAACCTGACCTTCAATCAAGTAAACGGATTGGACAAAGTGGGTGTCGGCAATCTGATTCTGTCTGGACTTAACACTTATTCGGGTGTGACAACTCTGACGGCCGGTGTCCTCACAGTGAATCAACTGGCCATCAACGGTTTGGCATCAGGTACTCTGTTGACTTCCATCAATCAATCTCTCGGCCGGACGGTGACCATCGCCAACACGACTGGACTCACCTTCGGCCAGATCGTCACAGGGGCAGGTGTAAGCCTGGACGTGACTTCAACGACGACCAATGGCAGCCGAAATGTCACGCTGACCAGCACCTCGGGGTTGGTGGCCGGTCAAGCCGTCGTCGGTGCGAATATTCCTCTCGGCGCGACGATTGCGAGTGTGACCAATGGAACGCAGATTCAACTTACCCTTTCGGCCACGGGTGATGGAACCGGTACGGTGACCTACGCTCCTTCGATTGCCGCGATCAATAGTGGCACGCAGGTGACGCTGACAACGGGTGCAACCACTGGCTTGAACAATGCGTCCTTGAATTATATCAGCGCTCCCTTGGTGGCGACTAATGCCTCTCTCTTATCAGCGACTACGAGCGGTAGTACCACGGTGACGGTATCATCAACGGCAGGTCTTTCACCAGGGCAGTCTGTGACAGGTGCTGGTATTCCCGCCAACGCAACGATCGCCACCATCGTTAACTCGACTCAATACACACTCTCGGCAGCGGCTACGGCTACCACTCCTAATGGCAACCCTGCGGCTCTGGCGTATAACGCTAACAGTGTCTCGGCCTTGGCGGGTCCCTTGGCATCAACCGCTCAAAGTGGTGCCATCGTCACGGTCCCTAGCACTCTGGGGCTGACCGTTGGCCAGACAATCAGCGGAACTGGCATCCCGGCGGGAGCCACGATTGCTAGAATCTATGACGAGAGCACAGTGGAGTTGAACGTCGCAGTCACCGCCACTGGCACGAACAATCTTACCTATGGCTCTAGCGGCTCCATTGGTGGTCTGACACTTTCAGGAGGAACCACCATTGGCAGTGCGACGGTGACAGTTCCTTCGACGCGTGGACTGAGTGTGGGTGAGAGCGTATCCGGTCCCGGCATCCCTGCTGGCGCGGTAATTATTCGTATTTTGGACTCCACGACGGTGGTTCTCTCACAGCCAGCTCGTAGCACGACTACCAGCAGTCTGGTGTTTGCTGGTATGGGTAGTGGTCTGGGTGCTTCCTTCAATGCCGCGACGAATCTCGTGTTCAATGGCGGCACATTACAATACAACGGTGTCAGCGCCAATTCTGACCGTGGCTTCCTCGCCAATACGGATGCCTTGTTCGATGTGGGTAATGCTTACACGAAGCTTGTGCTCGGTGGAAACTTCAGCACACCTACAGCGCAGGACCACTATACGATGGTCAAATCCGGCGCGGGAATGTTAAATTTGCTCGGCACCCTCACTCTAAACTCCGGCAGCTACGGATTCGATGGTATTCTGGTGAATGACGGCACACTCCGTCTCGAATCCTACTTCACGGATCAGTTTGTTCGCAATGACGTCGGCGCACTGACGGTCGGTGGCGGCACGTTGGAATTACTGGGCACCGCAGGACGCAGCACCATTCAGAATATGCCCGGAAACTTTGTGGCCAACGAGGGTGGATCCATCGTAAGAGTCACGACGCTGCCAAACGTAAATACGACGTTGAATCTGCAGGATGTGAACAACCCCACCGCCGTCGGCTTCAACAAGGGCAGCACGATTTTGTTCGTCGAGAACAACAGTGGAACGGGTAGTGGTAATATTACTCTGGCTGGTATCTTCGGAACGGACGTCCAGGTAGTTCTCCCGCGTGCGACTTACATCAGTTCGGATGATCAGGCTCAACGTCCCGGGGTAAATTATTTTGCGTTTATTGACAGCACCGCCAAAGCGGATGGAACTGCCTATAACATAGTTGGCTCTGACTTTGGTGCGCAGGCACATACGATTCAGGGTAATCCTGCCACATGGGTCTCATACATGAACGTCATGGACGGTGCCCTGAGCGGTGATGCTTTTGCGGGAACGACCGGCACTGGTGCCGCAGTAAACACCATTCGCTTTTACAATAGCAGCCTCTCGGCCTCAGGTAAGACCATCGCTGACAGCAATGTGGTCACAAACATCGACACAGCAGATCTTCAGGTAGGACAATTGGTAAAAGGGGTCGGAATCCCTTATGGAACCATCATCACAGCATTGGATGCGACGGCGCGCACCATTACTTTGAGTAATCCGTCTAACTACACCAGTCCTAACCCAGTGGATATCTATGCGTTCAGTGCAGCTATCAACGGTAATACAACTGCGGCCAGCACTACGGTTTCCAATATTTATGATTCACGTCTTGCTGTTGGTCAGGCCATTTCAGGTCCCGGTATTCCAGTTGGTGCCACGATTGCTTCAATTAACCAAGGCCAGCGCGAGATCACGCTAAGTGCGCCTGCGACAGCGACTCAAACAGGGGCGGCCCTCTTTTCGGATGCTCTGGCCTCAAATGTTCTGAGTTCCAGCACTGTTACCATCGGCAGCACATTGACACTGAACGGCGGCGCGATCTTGCAGACGACCCATGCCGGCAATCACCGCAATTCTATTGTTGTTGGCACCCTGACCAGCGGGTTGCTCAATAGCGACCAGTTCGCAGCTTTAAGTTCCACCAGGGTATTAAATAGCACGACGATCACGGTGGCTTCCACAGCGGGTCTGAGTGTCGGCGAGGAGGTTGTCGGTATTGGTATTCCGGTGGGCGCAACGATCGCTAGTATCACGGATGCCACGCGCTATGTGCTTTCCGCTCCGGCCAGTGCTTCGGGAACGAACAGTCTATCGTATGGCGGAACGGCGGATCTCATCATTCACAACTGGAATCCGCTGTTGGCTCTTACCATCAGTTCCGTCATCGCTAACAACACGGCTGCCAATCGTGTGGTGAACTTGATTCAGGCAGGAGATGGGACCACGGCGCTTTCCGGGACCAACACCTACTCCGGCACTACCTACGTTCAGAACGGGGTGCTGCGTCTCGATTCCCCAACGGCTCTTCCTGCCAACAGCCACCTGCGTTTGGACGGGGGTGTTCTCGGCCTGAATTCTGGAGATTTTGTGCGCACTCTGGGCAATGGAGCCACTCAGGTTGACTGGACCTCCAGCGGCGGGTTTGCCGCTTATACAGCGAATCGTAGTGTCAACCTTGGCGGCAGCGGCGCTACCCTGGTATGGGGGGCACCAAGTTTCGTGCCGGACAATGATTCCCTCCTTCTCGGTGCGCAGGATTCCGACAAGACGATAACGCTGGTCAATAGCGTTGATTTGGGACGTAAGTCACGACTTGTTGAGGTCACCAGTGGCAATAGCTCAACGACGGTTGATGCGGTTCTGAGTGGTGTGATCTCGGGTGTTAACGGCACCTTGATCAAAGGTGGACATGGCGTTCTGCAGCTTTCGGGCGCAAATACTTATGCCGGAGGAACTGTTCTGGCAGAAGGTTCTTTGATTGGCTCGAGCAACACCTCCTTCTCCGCTGCTGGCGCAGTCGGTGTGGGCACGACTACCGATACGCGCTCCACGCAGGAAGCGTTGGTGCTGGACTTCCGTGGGTCTACCATGGCCAACCCATTAACGTTTGGCAGCCTGAATTTTGAAGGTATTTCGGTCTTCAAGGGATCCAGCGCTTTAACATCGGTTACAGGCACCGTTTCGCTGCAGCGTTCTGCGGATAACAATGTGCTGTTCTCGATGCCCAGTGGCTCCACGGTGGACTACAGCGGGCAGATTTCTGGTACAGGCGGCTTCACCCTTCTGGGCGGCGGCACCATGAAACTTTCCAACGCCACCAATAACTATGGGACTTTGTCCGGCACCACCGGATTGGCCATCAGTGGTGCTTCCGTGGTGCGCAACGGGACGCTTGAGGTCGCCAACAATACGGCGATCTCCGGAACCACGATTGAACTGGGGGACGCTACATTTACCCTTACTAATGTGGATTTCGCCACCGCAGGTGGTTCTGTTCTAGGCGTTGAGAGAGCGGTCTCCTTCATCGCAGACAACACTAGTTCTCTTGGCGGGCTTTTTCTGGCAAATGGAAGTGGAACCGTTGATTCAATTGGCGGTGCGAATGTTGGCCCAGGTGCTTTCTACAATGTTAACGCTAACCTGGGTGGAACCAACATTGTGGCGGATGCCCTTGGCCGCACTTCGACATTGGCTTCAACCTGGGGATCTGGTTCCAATGTTGTTTCCCTCAACAGTGGAGACACTTCCTCGCTTTACGTCGGTACTTTGGTGAGTGGAGCAGGTATTGCCGCCGGCACGATCATTACTAAAATCAATAGCTCAACTCAGTTCGAAATCTCCACCAATTCGACCGCCGCTGGCAGTTCCACTAATCTCTCATATACCGGTCTAAGCACTCGCATTCTGGTCAAGGACGAGATTAGCAGCCCTGAGCGCAATGGTATCTATCGCGTAGCTCAGGTGAATGCGGATGGCACCATGAATTTGGTGCGAACCAGCGATTTTAGCACATCCGCCAATATGCTTTATGGCAGTCAGGTTTATGTGAACAGCAGCACATCCACCCTTTTCATGGCATCGCCGAATGTGAACATGGTCAATGCTACGACCTCCGGTAACTTGACCGGTAACAGTCAGACAGTTGTCGTTGCTTCCACGGCGGGCCTGAGCGTGGGCACCAAAGTTTCAGGCAACGGTATTCTGGATGGAACGTACGTATCAGGCATCATTGATGGTACTCGCTTCACCATCACCAACCCCGCAGGCGCCTCATACACCAATACGCTGCTGACCTTTGAAGGTACGGACCCGGTTCATTGGCTTGAAGACAAGGCCAATCCGGATGTCACCCTTTCAGTTTCGAGTGGTGTGAACTCTGTTGGGCAAAACATTGATGTTAACGCGAATGGTTTCGGCACAACGAAAATCTCCGCTACAAGTTCTGTAACCTTCAGCGGTAATGTCACCTTACAGAATCTATCCGCGAATACGCAGGAGGTTAAAACACTGACTCTCGACTCGACTGCGACGACAGGAACTGGAATGAAATTTTCAGGACTCATCGCCGAGGCTCAGGGCGGCACTGGATCGGGGCCCACGGATGATATGCTCGCTTTGCTCAAAACCGGCACAGGCGTAGCTTCACTAGAGGGTGCAAATACATACCATGGAGGCACCACGGTCTTGGGCGGCACGCTCCTAGTGAATAACAGTTCAGGTTCGGGAACCGGCACAGGGTCTGTCACCGTAATGGCTGGCGCGAGCCTCGGTGGCACTGGTAGTATCACCATTGATGGAAACGCCAATAAGCTGGATGTCCAAGCCGCCTCAGTTTTCCCTGCCGCACCAGCAGCTGAGTTGAGTATTGGCACATCTGGAAGTGCCGTTGCCCAAACTCTAACCATTAATCTTCAAAATGGAGCCGATATCACATTGGCGGGAGTTTTGAGGATAGACTTGTTACTCAATCAGGGGGGCAACACATTCGCTGAGGCAGATCGTCTTATCATTACCAAATCAGGCATTGGGACTTCATCGATAGATCTTACCGGATCGATCTTGAAAGTCTCGGCGGTCAATGGACTTGTACCAGCCAACTTTAACGTTGGGGACTCTTGGAAACTCATCGACTGGGCAACCATCTCCCCGACTAGCACCTTCAGCAACTTGACGGGTGCCTATTCGCAGAATTTTGCGGATCTGCCGGATTTGGGTGCCCTCTCAGGCAAATTCTGGGACTTGAACAACCTCTACACGCAAGGAACGATCACAGTGGCCGTGCCGGAGCCTGGCCGTCTGGTCCTCTTGCTGCTTGGCCTCATGTCTCTGGCATGGAGAAGGCGCCGTCGCCCCGGTCTCTGCTGAAGGGATGGGAGAAATTGCAATTCTAAGGTTGGTAATGGCACGCATTTTGTCATTACATTATAAACACCTTGCGCGATCGAGCGGAAATTTATAGAATGATGTCAAATTCATTAAATTCAGCCCAACCTTTCAGGAACTGCCACTCATGAAAACCCCGCTCTACAAGGCCTCTCAGGCAAAAAAGCAAGCCATGGCTCTCATCATGGTGATCACCTCCGTGGCACTCATCACCATCCTCATGGTGGCCATTTTTTCGGTGACCCGGACCGAGTATAAATCCACTTTGGGTTACGTCGCAGCGCGGTCAGCCAAACAACTGGGGGATACGGCAACTTCCGTCGTGCAGGCCCAGATTCAGAACGGGCATTACGATCCGGTAAACAACAACAGCGAGTATTCGTACACCAACAAAGCATTTCATGTGACCCAACCAGGAATGGTGCGTGTGTACAATGCAGATGGCTCCTTCAAATCTGCTTACAAACTTTTCTCGAGCTCAAACATGAAGGTGACAGGCTCGGCTGAAACCGTCTTATTTGCCGCAAGTGAGCAGGTTCCGACCAATTGGAAAACTTTGACAGCACGTTACGTGGATCTAAATGACCCAGTCATCAGACCCTCTTTGGCTACAACTGCTTCAGCCGCGGCACCTGCTGTCTTTTTCCCTGTTATTGATCCCCGTGCGGCTTATAACTTTCTTGGTTCACAGACGCCTTCATCTACGCAGCAAACCACACAGGTAGAAGGTTTTTCCTATGACAAAATCACTCCTACAGGAGCTGGAAATTCGGTAACTTACAATGAAGTGCTCCGTCCTTCGGATGTCTCGGATCCGACACAGTTAAGACTTCCGATGCCGGTTGAATGGATATACATACTTCAAGATGGTAGCATGGGAACGTTGGACGCTTCAAACACATTTGTCCCCAGCACGAGTGGTGTGGTGCTTTCTACCAGCAATCCTATCGTGGGACGGGTGGCTTTTTGGACAGACGATGAGTCCTGTAAAGTGAACATCAACACGGCAGCCGAACCCACCTTCAGCGCACCGCCGTTTTACTATCACGCCCGGGATTATAACTGGGCCAATTTCCCGCCCTCTACTGGAGAGTATCAGCGCTATCCCGGACACCCTGCCACAGTGGCGCTAAGCTCAGTATTGGCACCAAACCTGAGTTTGGATCCCTTTAACCCGGCATCGGGTTTGACCAAGAACAACATTCTCGCGATCAAGAATTACATCTACGATGTCGCGCCGAAAATCGCGTCCGGTGGTTCGCAGGCGGGAACCTTGCCTTTTGCCTTGGATGACTTTTCGTCCGCCAATGGGGAAACCGCCAACGCACAATTACTCAACGTTTCGACCGTGGCCGCTGAACGGCTTTTTGCGAACGTGGATGAATTGCTTTTTCAGGACTCCGCATACAACACCAAAGGTAGGCAGGCCAACAAGTGGACCATGCCCAACGGGCGTGATATTTTTGACCATGACACTCTGGAACGCACTCGCTTCTTCCTGACTGCACATAGCCGTGCCCCTGAGTTTACCATGTTCGGACTTCCCCGGATAGCGGTTTGGCCGGTGGCGGATGAATCGATGGGCACGAAATACCGAACCAGTTATGACCAAACCATTGCTCTTTGTGCCACTCTCCGTGGAACCACAGCTGGAGCCGCTATCCCAAACAGCTATATTTTTCGCCGCGCACAGGCCCATCATGCCACTCACGATGTTACTGGGGCTTCGACTCAATATTCATCGTCTCAGGGACTACAGCGTAACAGTTCGTTGTTGAACCTCCTCTATGCACAGATGGCGACCCTCACTTGGCCGCAGACCTCCAGCCTTGGATCCAGTGCGCAGAACTATGTCACTAAGTACGGGGCAAACAACGTTGCACAACTTGCAGTGCAGTTCTTTGATTACATTCGCTGCACCAATTTGTACGATGGTGTCCTTGCTCGTGGCAATAATGGCATGAGCGCCAATGGCAAGAGCAGCACTGCGCTCTATGCGGAAGCCGACAACCTTGCCAATACCTACCTCACCTACACCAACCAACGAATCACCCCGGCCGCCACAGGTTCTCTGGAAACTGGCACCAACCGCGTAAACTCAGACAATTCAGGTGTGGTGCCCGGCCATGGGCAGGTGACGCCTGCCGTTTGGCAGAAAGGCAATACCAGCTACCGTGGGTTTGGGCGCATGTTTACTCTCTCGGAAGTAGGTTTGCAGTTTATTTGCACGGCAGATGGTCTCAATGACGCATATGCGGTCAACTTTAATGGCCAGACTAGCGGTGGGGGCACAGCGCCTCGTGCAAATCCCACCATCGACGGGCAGAGCGGAGGTATGTCGATTCAGACCAATGCCCAAGCATACGGGACGAAATTCAACCTACCAGCGGGTGAAGCACGTTGGTATTCCAATTTTCCACCTCTCTTGGGTTCGGCCACTCCTCCGATTCTCTATGGTGTAGATCCCAGCACACCGGCAGGCACCAATCAATTTCACCCCTCTAAGCACCCAGGGTATGATCCAAACAATTGGAACATGACTTTACCCAACAACACGCCCCTTTTGGCGGATGAGAAACGGGTGCAGGCTCTATTTACCATGGAAAGCTTCTGCCCCATGCTGGGTTGGACCAAGTTTTTTCCAGAATGGGCTATCGTTCTGGATGGAAATTTCATCGCTGGCATGAAGCTAAATGGTCAGGCGCTTTTCGACACCACCTCTGACGTTGTGGTCAAATCGAACGGCAATCTTTTTGAAGCGCAGAATGTGTATTCCTTCGGCGGGCATGCTGGACCTGCAGCCATGAGTGGCGGACGTGATAGTCGCCCCATCAGTGGCACCGGCCAAGTGCTGATGCCCAGCGACCCGGGCTTCATTACTGGAAATACCTCGGGGCATAACGCCCTCACCAATTACGGGCTGTCTAGCAACTACATCACCGTCAAAAGAAATCAACCCATGCAGCTTAGCTTCGGCACGGGTGAGTTGATCGTCAAAATTTATGACAAGCACGATTATACGGGGCAGTCGCGCCAGCCAATTCAGATCATTCGGATTAAGTTTCAAGATTCCGCCTTGCCCGTTCCCTCACTGGTTTACAGCTCTGAAAAAGGCAATCCAGTCATGCCAGAAGTGAATTACCGCGCTATTCCGGATTCCTTTGGTCGCATGAATTATTATCGATCGGTTCAGGGGCCGCATTGGTGGTGCTTTAATAGTCAGGGCTGCCTCGGGCGCTTGGATGGTCAGGTGAATCCGAATTATACTCCCGTTAAGCCACCCTTCTGGCTGCAGAATCCCACTCCATATCCACCAGGCACCCCTGATTCGGCCCTTAGGCAGACGTTGCGCGGGCGGTTGGATACCGCTGCAGCCGGTGTCGGAATTAACACCGGCATTGGGGGCGCGTGGCACTCTCCCAGCATTATTCCGGATGAGACTGCTAGTATTGGTGGTTGGCAAGGCAGCGACGTGATCCGCACCATGGTCCCCGCTTGTGGGGATTACCGCCTCATCGCCGCACGTTATGATGTTCCTTCCACTATGTGGATGAGGCACCCTTTGTGGACAGGATCAGCCACAGATCAAAAGCTCATTCACAGCTTTAGCAACTGCTACAATGATGAAGCAGGCTACAAGCTCCCAACTGCGGGTTCCAACCAACTGCTGGTGGCGGGCGTGCAATTTGGCACTTCGACCACGGATGGTTATAGAACTCCCGACCTTCCTCCTCATGATGATTGGGGAAAGGCTGCGAACAGATACGGTGATTTTGATACTGGTATCGCCAATGCCCGCCTAGGTCCATATGTGAACAAGCCTGATGAAGGCAACTTTTTTGCCGGAAATTTTACGCGAAACAATGTCACGAAGTACTATCGCTCTGGGTATTTCTATAACCCATGGAATAACAGTGATGACTGGCGCAGTGGTGTATTCATGACGCCTAATCGCATCATTTCTTCCCCGGTCATGTTTGGTTCGTTATCTACCGGAATATGGAACGAAGGCTCTTCTGGCCAGCCTGCAGCCGGGGTCGTATCCAGTCTTCCTGGCAAGCCATGGCAAACGCTTCTTTTCAGGCCATATGCACAGTCTAACAGTGGTGCGGGTGGCGTACCGGTTAGCCAAGGTCATCCCGGAGACTTCAACCCCAGAGATCACTTCCTGCTAGACATGTTCTTTATGCCAGTAGTGGAACCGTATGCCATCAGTGAGCCACTCTCGGTCGCGGGTAGAATTAATCTCAACTACCAGATTATGCCGTTTACCAACATCCGGCGTGCCACCGCGCTGCATGCTCTCATGAAGGGGGAATACATCACCACTATACCGATTCTCGGTGGCCATCCTTATAAATCCAAAACTTTCAAGACCTCTACCGGATCTGGAACAGCATGGGACACCTACTGGGACGAAAAGACAGACGGCATCTACTACCACCGGCCCATCGACGTGAAGGAGACTCTTGTTCAGTTCGACGAAAAATTCAACAATCAGGCCTCTGGAGCCAACCACTCACTGACTCGCGTGCGCGGCTTGTTCCGTTCCGCCAGTCAGATCTGTGAGATCCATTTAATTCCTGATACAACGGGACGTGTGACCCCACAGGAAAGCAACACCAGTTTGAAGGGGCTGAGCGCTAGTGGTAGACAGGGGGCCATGGATAATTTCTGGCAAACTCATTCGGTCACTGGTGACAACGTGCGGGAAAGGCCCTACTCCAATCTTTATAGCCGTGTTACTACGCGAACGAACACATTCCGTGTTCATGTGAGGGCCCAAGTTCTCAAGAAGGCCCGATCCACGAATGCTGCGATCTTTGATCCGATCAAAGACGCCGTTTTGAGTGAGTACCGAGGATCCACGCTCATAGAACGTTACATCGACCCTAACGATAGGACGGTGCCTATTCCAGATTACGCCACAGCTTCAAACCCACTATCTTTACCGCCGCTTGAGAGTTTTTATCGATTCAGAACACTCGAGAGCAAGCGGTTCAGCCCATAACTAGCTGCATTGTTTTCGTTTCAGTAAAATAATTTATATGAACTTAGAGCTTAAAAAATCACCAACCGCGTGTGCGTGTGGCTTTTCCTTGGTTGAGGTGGCTCTAGCTGTAGCGATTGCAGCTTTGGCCATCATTACACTCCTCGGACTCTTGCCACAAGGATTGGAAATGTCCCGCAAGACTAGCCTTAGCATCTCAAACAGCAGCATCACGGAGCAGGTCATCCGTAACCTTGAGAATACGCAATGGTCGCAGTTGCCCACCATTGGAAAAAAAATACGCTATTACTACAACAACGAAGCAGCGGAAGTGGCAGACTCATCTGACGAACTCACGTTTGTAGCTGAAGTTGAGTTCATGGGACCCTCCTACCTCCCCCA
The DNA here is from genome assembly GCA_947466075.1 of Verrucomicrobiaceae bacterium. Classification (GTDB taxonomy): domain Bacteria; phylum Verrucomicrobiota; class Verrucomicrobiia; order Verrucomicrobiales; family Verrucomicrobiaceae; genus Prosthecobacter. Next base: position 9,696 of record CANIBP010000025.1, on the reverse strand, counting down.
GCAGTCGAAGATCAAACAAAATTACCTGCAACAGGTGATCATCAGAATCGCCAATTCAAATACCTCCAAATTTGAGTTCCTACCGACGAAGCAACTCACCTACACGACGAATAGCTATTGCGTGGCAAAGACTCGTTGAAACACTTAGCTCGTAAAGAAACGGCTGTGAACTATCATCCAACAAATCAAATGTATTTTCCCCGCCTGCGGCACAACAAGAGTGCGTTCACCCTCGTTGAGCTTTTGGTTTCAATGACTTTTCTGGTCATCTTGATGCTCGTGGTGTCTGAAGTGGTAGCGATCGTGCAACGAACTTGGGTCCGTTCTAATTCTAGGGTTTCACAGTTCCGCGAAGCGCGCGTCGCGTTCGATGCCTTGTCACGCAATGTTTCTCAGGCGACGCTGAATGCCTATTGGGGAAATGAGTTCGATGTTCTAACAACCGATAGTGCTGGCCAAACCGTGCAGAAAGCGAAAAGCTATGTTCGCAAATCAGAACTCCAATTTGTCTCTGGACCTGCAAATTTCTTATTCACCAGTCTGCCTAATGCCAAAGACTATCCTGGGCACGGCGTATTTTTTCAAGCTCCTCTCGGAGTGACCAGTTTGGTGGCCGCGACAGGACCCACAGTTGTTAATACGGAGAACATGAGCGGACTTCTATGTGGCCGCGGATATTTCGTTGCTTGGGGGGATGATGCTCCATTTCGCCCCACGTTTTTGAACCAGATTAACACTGTGCCCACCCGTTCACGTTTCCGCCTTTTGGAATATAGTCCGACCGCTGAAAATAATCCAATCTACAGAGCTAGCTTGCGACCAGTCACCAGCAATTCAAAGCAGTGGTATCAACAGACTGATGACTCTTCAGGTGCGTTAGTTAGCATTGTGAAAAACAACGAAAGCAAAGGTAGCAGGGCATTCACTCGTCCGATTGCCGAAAACATATTGCTCCTAATTATTTCGCCTCAGGTGGAGGTTCCTCCGGGAACAACTAGCACAACCCCTTATTCGATAGCGCCAAATTATAGCTATGATTCCACATTAATCACCCAGTCAGGAGCGACACCGCCAACGGCAAATTCCTCTCAGGGCAGTCAGCATTTGCTGCCGCCACTCTTAAAAATATCGATGCTGGCCATTGATCAAGTGTCCGGAGAAGAACTATCAAGAAACACTCAACTGCGTGATTCAATCGTGACCCAGTGCAACACCTTGTTCAAAAAAGCCTCTGAATTCACGAAAGACCTGCAAGGCACGCAAGATCAGCCTGGAACTTTAAAACAATTTCTGACTTCCAAGAAAATAAACTTTCGGGTTTTCACCACGACTCTAGCGCTCAAGCAGTCCCGTTGGAGCCTGTAGGCTCTACACCAGCCGAACTGGGTCGGCTTATAAATTTTATCACATGAACAAGCACCTGATAAGAAAACATAAAGCGGCACGAGCTTTTACATTGATTGAAATGCTCGTTGTCGTGACGATCATTGTTCTTCTTCTGGCATTCTCAACTCCGGCGTTGACGAGAACGCTGCAAGCGAGTCGGCTTACTTCAACTGGTGATACTTTGATTGGGGCCCTTTCGGAAGCACAGCAATTGGCTTTTACTCATAATGCTCCCGTCGAGGTAAGATTTTTTGCTTTTGCAGGTGAAATGGACTCTTCAGGGACAAATACGTCCTACCGAGCCTATCAATTGTTCAAAATCTCCGTTGCATCCAGTACCTCAAAAGGTGGGACGTATACGGAGTCAGTCGAACCTGTTGGAAATTTGGTGAGAATCCCTGAGGGGGTGGCTCTAATTAAAGATGATGAACTCTCCCCCGCTTTAATGGGGAAAGGGTTTACTGACGTGAAACAGTCTGCTGGGTCAGGAGGGACCGGCGGTTATTCGGGCACCGACGCAATTTATAATGCTCTGCGCTTCATGCCAGATGGATCGTGCCGTAAAGTTGATTCCGCATCGACTGGACTGGCAGCTTTGTCGTATCAAACTCTGCCTATATCGTTCATGACGCTTGCTAACGATTCAGGTGTGGCGATTACGATGAAAACGCTACCCAAGAATTTCTTCACTATACAGGTGGATCCATACACTGGTAAGTCGCGTTCATATCGTCCTGGCTTCTAATCTTCTTCTTGGGGAGCTAGTTGTGCGTGGATAATGTTATATTTCAGATGGTGACGACTTTGTAGGAGAGTTAATTTTCTGCATGACAGCCGCGTGATCGCCGCTTGAATGGCGTATGGGTGATCTGCCTTCTCTCGCTTTAAGTTTCGATGACGTTCTTGTCCTTCCGGGGCACAGTCAGGTTTTGCCTGGGGACGTCAATGTTTCCACCAAACTGGCCGCCATCGGCCTCAATGTGCCGATCCTTTCCTCGGCCATGGACACCGTAACGGAAGCCGATCTCGCCATCGCTCTCGCCCGTGAAGGTGGTCTCGGCGTCATCCATCGCAACTGTCCCATCGATCAGCAGGCCGAGCACGTTGCACGCGTGAAACGTTCCGAAAACACCGTCATCCAGCAGCCGCACTGCGTCACGCCGGACACACTCCTTGGCGTCCTCCAGCGCCTCATGCATGAAAAAGGCGTCAGCGGTTTCCCCGTCGTCGATTCCAGCGGCAAACTCGCTGGCATGGTCACCAGCCGCGACATGTGGTACATCGAAGATGGCAGCACACCCGTGCGTGACATCATGACGCCACGCGAACGTCTCGCCACCGGCACACCGCAGACCAGTTTCGAGGACGCACTGAAAATTCTCTACACACATCGCATCGAAAAACTCCCGCTCGTCGATGCCAACGGTATCCTTGCCGGTCTCATCACCAAGCAGGACATCATCAAGCGCCAGACCTTCAAAAGCGCCGCCAAGGATGCCAACGGCCAACTCCGCGTCGGTGCCGCCGTTGGCGTGGGCGACGATTGCGTCGATCGCGGCCTCGCCATGCTGGCTGCAGGTGCTGATGCCATCTTCATCGACGCCGCCACCGGCCACACCACCCGCGTCATGCAGGTCATCGCCCGCCTGCGCGAAAAACTCGGCTCCAACATCCCCATCGTCGCTGGTAACGTGGTTACAGCCGATGGCGCTCGCGATCTCATCAAGGCTGGCGCTTCCGCCATCAAGGTCGGCGTCGGTCCTGGCTCCATTTGCACCACGCGCATCATCTCCGGCGTCGGTATGGCCCAATTCAGCGCCGTGCAGGAAGTCGCGGAGGTATGCAGACCCGCAGGCGTCACTGTCATTGCCGATGGCGGCATCCGTTACTCTGGTGACATCGTTAAAGCTCTCGCGGGTGGTGCCGATCTCGTCATGCTCGGTTCACTACTTGCTGGCACCAGTGAAAGCCCCGGCAACATGGTCAAATGGCAGGGCCGCACCTTCAAAGAATACCGTGGCATGGGCAGCCTCAAAGCCATGCGCAAAGGCGCGGGCGACCGCTACGGCCAGAACAGCTCCGGCAAACTCGTTCCCGAAGGTGTCGAGGCTCGCGTGCCCTACAAAGGCCCGCTCGCTGATGTCGTCTTCCAGCTCATCGGCGGCCTTCGCTCCGGCATGGGTTACGTCGGAGCCAACACTCTCGACGAACTCCGCGCCAAGGCCCGCTTCGTCCGCATCACTGCCGGTGGCCTCAAGGAAAGCCACCCGCACGACGTCGTCATCACCGAAGAACCGGTCAACTACGAGCCGCATTGATCGGTTTCGTCATTCGTCATTCCGCACTCGTCATTTTTTCTCATGACCGCCCAAGAAGTCGCCGTCCTCGATTACGGCTCCCAGTATTCCCAGCTCATCGTCCGCCGCGTCCGCGAGCTGGGCTTCGTCTCGCACCTGTATCCGCCTGCTGAACTCGCGAAGCTGCAGAATCCCGGAGCCATCATCCTTTCCGGCGGTCCGCGCAGCACTTCGGACAAGGACGCCCCAGATGTCGATTACGACAAGCTCATGTCCTTCGGCGGGCCGGTGCTTGGCGTGTGCTACGGCATGCAGCTCCTCAACATCAAGCATGGCGGCACAGTGAAGCCCGGCGTTACCCGCGAGTATGGCCCCGCCAAACTCGTCGTTACCGACCACGAAGACCTCTTCAGCGGTATCTCGCACGAATCCCAGGTCTGGATGAGCCACAGCGACACCTGCGCGAACCTCGCCAGTACCACCCAGGTCATCGCCACCAACGAAGACGCCGTTCCCGTCGCCCTGAAATGGTCCGACCGCTGCTGGGGTATCCAGTTTCACCCCGAGGTCACGCATTCACACGAAGGCACCGCCATCCTGAAGAACTTCCTCACCAAAAGCGGTGCCAAGCTCGCGAAGTTCGACATCCAGGAATTCAAAGCGCAGATGATCGAGCGCATCAAAACCGAAGTCGGTAATCGCGAAGTCATCTGCGGCGTCTCTGGCGGCGTGGACAGCACCGTGCTCGCTGTGCTACTCGCTCGTGCGGACGTGAAGGTGCGCTGCATCTACATCGACACCGGCCTCATGCGCCTGAACGAAACCGCCGAGGTCAAAGCCCTCTTTGGCGAAGTCGGCGTGCCCATCGAGCAGATCGACGCCAGCGCCATCTTCCTCGGTGCGCTGAAAGGCGTCACCGATCCCGAGCAGAAGCGCCGCATCATCGGCACGCTCTTCGTCGAAGAATTCTGGAAGGTCGCCGACAACGTCGAACTGCTCGCCCAAGGCACACTTTATCCCGACGTCATCGAAAGCGCCACCAGCGGCAGCATCGCCAGCAAGATCAAGACGCACCACAACCGCGTCGATCGCATCATGGAACTCAAAGAGCAGGGCAAAGTGCTCGAACCGCTCGCCGAGCTCTTCAAAGACGAAGTACGCGCCCTCGGAGCCAGCCTCGGTATCCCGCATCGTGCGTTGTGGCGTCATCCATTCCCCGGCCCCGGCCTCGCCGTGCGCATCCCCGGCGAGATCACGCCCGAACGCGTCGCCATCACCCAGCAGGCCGATGCCATCTTCATTGGCGAACTCCGCCGCAGCGGCTGGTATGAGCAGACCTGGCAAGCCTACGCCGCGTTGCTCCCCGTCAAAACGGTGGGTGTCAAAGGCGACGAACGCAGCTACGAGCAGGCCATTTCATTGCGTGCCGTCATCAGCGAAGACGCCATGACCGCCGACTGGGTCGAGTTGCCCTACAGCGTGCTCCGCAACGCCTCCAACAAGATCCTCAACAGCGTCAAAGGCGTGAACCGCGTGCTCTACGACATCAGCACCAAGCCGCCTGCGAGCATCGAGTGGGAATGATGCCATGAGCACCGGTTTTCTTCTTTCGTTCGAAGGCTCCGAAGGCTGTGGCAAATCCACGCAGATACGCCTTCTGCGCGAACGTCTCGAAAAATCCGGCCGCCAAATCGAAGTGCTACGCGAACCCGGCGGCACCGAGATCGGCGAAAGCATCCGCCACCTCCTGCAGCACGCTAAAGAAGGTCATAGCATGACCCCAGAGACCGAGCTGCTTCTCTTCGCCGCCAGCCGTGCTCAAATCGTCCGCGAAAGAATCCGTCCGCTCTTAGAAACAGGAGTCTTCGTCATCCTCGACCGCTTCCTCGACTCCACCACCGTCTATCAGGGCATCGCTCGCGGCCTCCCACTCGACAGCGTTCGCGCCATCAACGCCTTCGCCATTGGCGGCACATTGCCTCAGCTCACGCTTGTCCTCGACATGGACAGCGCCACCGCCTGGCAGCGCATCCATCAAACCGGCCGCGAGCTCGACCGCATCGAAAGCCAGCCACAGTCCTTCTTCGAAAAAGTCCGCCAGGGTTATCTCGAAGTCGCTCGCGCGGAGCCATCCCGCGTGAAAATCATCGACGCCTCCGCCACACCCGAGGCCGTTCACGAAAGCATCTGGCAGCTTCTCACCGCGCAACCGCATGCCGTTTAAGAGCGACCACGCCCTCAGCCTCCTTGGCAAAGCGCAGCGCAATGGCCGCCTAGGTCACGCCTATCTCATCACCGGTCCCAAAGCCGCGCAGCATGAGCAATTCGCCGCCAGCGTGCTCGATCTCATGGTTGGCACGAAATGCGGCACGCTCGAAGCCTGGGAAGGGCAGGGGGCCATCGTGCTTCGCCCGCAGAGCAAATCCCGCCGCATCACCATTGGCGACGACGGCGACGATCCCGGTACGATCCGTTTCTTGGAGAAGATGATCCACCGCACCGCCGCTCCGAACGGCTGGAAGCTTGCCGTCATCGTCGATGCCGAACGCATGAATGCCCAGGCGCAAAACGCATTTCTTAAAACCCTCGAAGAACCGCCGCCGCGCACGTTGCTCCTCCTCCTCAGCACTCAGCCGCAGCAGCTTCTCCCCACCATTCAGTCCCGCGTCATCGAGATCGGTCTCATGGCACCCGATGGCGCTCGTATCTTCACCGAGCATGAGGGCAAGCTGCTCTATGTGCTCAAACAGATGGCCTCTAGGCAAAGCGGCAGCATCTCCACCGCGCTCGCTCTGAAAAAAGACTTCGAGGACATCCTCGAAGACCTTCACGAGTCGATCAAAAAGGATCAGGAGGCCGACTTCGAGCGCGAGCAGGACCACTATGGCAAAACCACCGACGGTGCCTGGCTCAAACAGCGTGAAGAACAAGTCGAAGCGCAGATCGAAGCCGAATATCTCCAGCAGCGCACCTCTTTGATGGAACTTCTCCTCTCGTGGATGGGCGATGTCGCCCGTCAGCAGGCCGGCGCTGAGCATCTCGATCTTCCCAAGTTTCAAGAAGCCACCGCCGCCCTCGCCGCCAAATGGGAGCCTGGCGATGTCGCCAAACGCATCCGCGTCCTTCGTCAGCTCGAAAGCCACCTGCACACCAACGTCAACGAAGGCCTCGCTCTCGAAGTCTGCTTTATTGAAGCCTTTGGTGCCTAGTCGAGAAGGTTGGGCAAGAAGTATCGTTGTAGTCGCAGCTATGCTTCCTCATTCCGACCTCCTCCAACTCAAGCGCTGGAACACGCCCACCATTTACAATGGCTGGGAGCAAATCACCAGGCGTGATCCCGCTGCCGATGGCTTCAATCTCGAAGAAACGCGCGACTTCATGCCGCAGATGGGCCCGATGGTCGGCTACGCCGTCACCGTCGTCATCGAGCCGAGCAACAAGGCGCACCGCGAGACCAATCCGAACGCATGGAACGACTACCGCCGCTATGTCGCCAGCATTCCAGGCCCGAAGATCGTCTGTGTGCAGGATTTGGATAAGCCGCGCACGATTGGCTCCTTCTGGGGCGAGGTGAACAGCAACATGCATCGAGCTCTCGGTTGCGTGGGCACCATTGTCGATGGAGCGATCCGCGATGTCGATGAAATGACCAACGCGGGTTTCAAAGCCCTCGCGCGTAGTCTCTGCGTCGGTCATGCGCATGTGCATCCGGTGCGTTGGAACTGCGAGGTTGAGGTCTTTGGCCGCAAGGTGACTCCAGGTGATCTCATTCATGCCGACAAGCATGGTTTCATCGTCATTGAGCCAGAAGTGCAGCCGCAGATTCTCGAAGCCTCCCTCTTCATGGACGCCAACGAATGCCAGACCGTCATCCCCGCCGCGCGTGGCAGCGCCGGACTCAGCAGCGAGCAGGTCCTCGCCAACCTCGCCGAAGCAGGTGCCCAGTTCGGCAAGAACGCCAAAGCCCAATTTCAACGCCAAGGAGAATGGTAACCATGAAACACATCGCCGCCCTCATCATCACCCTCAGTGGCCTCCTCCATGCCGCCGAGCCATTTATCGAGAAACAAGACCTCTTTATCGTGGGCGACAATCCCGCCTACAGTCTCTACCACATCCCCGGTGTCGTCGTGACGGCCAAAGGCACTGTGCTGACTTGGTGTGAAGCTCGCAAGCGTGCCGCTGGCGTCAGTGATTGGGATGACATTCGCATCCTGCTCCGCCGCAGCACCGATGATGGGAAAACATGGAGCGCCGCGAAGAACATCGCGAATGTGGAAGGACCTAAGACGAAAAACCCCTTCGCGCTGAAGATGAAGAACGTCGATCCCAACGACGTGACCTACAACAACCCCGTCCTCATCGCTGACAAAGACGGCACCGTTCACATGCTCTTCTGCCTCGAATACGAGCGCGTCTTCTATCAGCGCAGCGACGATGATGGCCTCACCTTCAGCACACCCATCGAAATCACCGCTGCGTTTGATGCTTTCAAAAAAGACTACGACCGGAAAGTGCTGGCCACCGGGCCGAACCACAGCATCCAGCTCAAGACGGGGCGTCTCGTGGTCCCCGTGTGGCTTTCCACTGGCACCGGCGGCAATGCGCATCGCCCCAGTGTCACCGCCACCATCTACAGCGATGACCAAGGCAAGACCTGGCACGCGGGCGACATCGCCGTTCCTTGCACCGACGAATGGATCAATCCCAACGAAGCCGTCGCCATTGAACTCAACGATGGCCGCGTCATGCTCAACGTCCGCAGTGAATCGAAAGCGCATCGACGCCTCATCACCATCAGTCCCGATGGGGCCACCCAGTGGAGCACGCCGAAGTTTGACGACGCCCTGCTCGAACCCATCTGCATGGGCGGCATCGTGCGCTACCACCACGATGGCCAGAGTTTGATCCTCTTCTCCAACCCTCACAATCTCGACGTCACCAAAGGCGAACCCGAGCCCGGCAAGAGCCGCACCCGCAAGAATGTCAGCGTCAAACTCAGCCGCGATGAAGCCCAAACCTGGCCCGTCAGCAAAAGCATCGAGCCCGGCCCTAGCATGTACTCCGACCTCGCCGTCACGCACAGCGGCACCATCCTCTGCTTCTACGGCCGGAGTGGGGATGGCAAAGGCACCGCCGCCTTTGCGGGCGGCCGTCTGACGCTCGCCCGCTTCAATCTCGAATGGCTCCAGCAACCCTGAAGCACGCCGCTGCCTAGCGCCAGCTCGCATGCCGTTGCGGCTGATCTCAGATCATTCGTTCAGGCTTTCATGCTGAATCCGGCTGCTGGCGTTCTTTACGATCTGAGAAGGATCAAGGTCTGTTCTGTCAAGAATCGCCTCCCGCCCCTTTCATGTTAGCGAATGTTTCCCAGATGAGCGTGCAGTCGTTTAATTTCCTCGTTTCGATTACGATACCAATCGGTGGACCAGATGCGGAAGATCTGCCAGCCACGGTTCTCCAGGATTTCTTGGCGGATACGGTCACGGTCTCGGGCAATGGGGTGGGAATGATAAGCGGCTCCATCGCATTCGATACCACAGAGGTATTGGCCGGGTTGATCGGGGTGAATCACGCCGATGTCGATGAAGAAGCCCTGGACGCCGACTTGATAGTGAAACTCGTAGCCTAGTCCAAGCAGGCAACGGGCAACTGATTCCTCGAAGCCTGAGTCTGGGGCTCCCTTGAAACCTGCTGTGCCGGAATCAGGCAGATGACCCGTTTCGGCGTATTGCAGATACTTGCGGAGAAAGGTGCGCCCAGATTCGGCTTGTTTCGTGTCCTGTTGCACGTCGCCATGAACCATTGAGCTTGTGCCGAAAAGGCGGACACGAAAACCAACCTGAACTAGGAACCGTGTCCCATGAACCGAAGGATAGAACCTACTGAGAACCGAGTGCGCCCTGCGCAGCATGACGCCGCCTTCAGAGAACAGGCGGTCAGCCTGCAGGAAGAAGGCACGCGTAGTATCACTGCGCTGGCCCGCGAGCTTGGCATAAGCCACAAAACTTTG
>CANIBP010000024.1 GCA_947466075.1 Verrucomicrobiaceae bacterium | reverse complement strand
CCCGTGCTCTCCAAGAATGGCGTGAACGCAAGGCGTTCAGCCAGCGGGATGCGGCAGAGTTCCTCGGCATCAGCAAACGCACCCTGGAAAACTGGGAGCAGGAGCGGGCCACGCCGCGTGGCTATGCCGTGGTGGCGCTACTACAACTCGTCACGCAGCCTCGCGGTCCCGCAACTGCCACCCATCGTCAGAAGCGATGAGCTCTGAGTTCGTTGCGCAACGAACTCAGCCAAGAATCTTGTCGGACAAAGACGTGTGCCGCATTTCGCGGCGGCGGAGCTTGACCACAGGTGGTGCCCATCCCCCAGGCGGATTGATTGCAAACCACGCCTTCGCATCCTGCTCAGTCACCAGTTCACGGTAGTGCTTGAAGATGATGTCAGGTGAGTTGCCAGCTTCGAGAGCGACCTTAGCTGCATCTTTAACAATGGCGAGACGGTAGCTGATGTAGGAGTGACGCAGCGCATTCCGAGGCCACTCCATGCCAAGCTTTTCAGCGAACTTGGTGAGATCGGGCGCAACCTTGCCAACCACCTTGCCCTCTCGTGGTAACGGCTCAATCCATGCCGCCAGATTATCACTGATTGGCACAATTCGCCGGGACGCCGTCTTGGCCTGATCCGCCCTCAACATGATGATTCGCCGGTCCAGATCTACCGCCTGCCAGTCCAAACGCTTGATCTCAGCCATGCGCAGCCCGGCAAATCCGCCAATGGCCAGAAGCGCCAACTCCTCCGATGAAGCTGCGGCAAGAAGCTTGGTCATCTCCGCGGGTTGGAAGATTTCCGTCTTCGTCTCACCCTCCTTGGCAATGGGCACCAGTTCTGCCGCGGTGGCTTCCGATTGCGGCAAGTAGCCGCGTGACTTCGCGAAAGAGAAGAACACCTTGATGCAGCGGTGCAGAGAATTACGCGTCACCGGAGGGTGATTGAGGCTGCGAAGCCAGCGGTCAATGTCACCAGACTTGAGGGTCAAAATCTCGCCAGGAAAGGCGGCTGCAAAGCGCTTCACACTTCCAGATAGTTGGAACCGATAGATGCGGCTGAGATTGTCTTCCGCCTTGGCCTTCACAAACTCATCAATCAGGTCCGGCACTTTCACCCCGAGTTGCACGCCCCGATTGCGCCGCACGAACTCCTGAATGGCCATCATCAACGGCACGTCACCCAACAACTGTCGACAGCGGGTGTATTCTTCCACAGCGGCCACCAGCGGCATTTTGAACGGAGCCACAAGGCGTTCAGCCGCGAGATGATTTTCCCGCTGGGCAGAAGTCAGGTCGTTGTTGGAGGATTTACCTTCCTGAATCTGGCGGGCCATCAATTGAGCCTCAGCCTTGGCCTTTTCAAGACTGCCGAAGTTTCGCCGTACGCGCTTGCCGTTCATGTGATAGGCCACGGTGTAGCAATCCCATCTGCGGACACGGCCCTTGTAGATCGGCACCACTGCGCTGCCATGCTTGATCTTCATGAAAGGCCGCCCCCGTTTCCGAGCGCCCTCCGAGCTTGTCATAATTGTGTCCTGCATACCGCCGGGTGAGGTGTCAACCCCTGGCGATACGCCCTCTATAAGTCCTTGATTATGCGTGCTTTGAGAGTTTTCTTCTTCGAGAAAAGGAGGCTCGGCGGCATAAGATTGGCAATCGAAGCCATCCGCCAACAACTCCAAAACCTGCCTGCTTGGCATGATTTCAAATCTGCCCCTCAAATCTCCGGTTTCCGTGCATTCCGCGTATTCCGTTGGCCAAATCAGCCAAATCTCTTGCCAATCCCGCGTTCTCTTCGCTACAACCACACCGTCATGAACACCAACCGCCGCACCTTCCTCACCAGCTTCGCCGTTTCCGCTGGCACCACCACACTTCTTGCACGCGACTGGTCCGGCAAAACGCCCGAGCGTTACCCTGATCCCGATGTCATCGTGCTCGAGCCCGAGTTTGAAAAACTCATTCAAGGGAACGCGCCCATCCGCCGACTCCACACCGGCATGCTCTGGGCCGAAGGCCCGGCCTGGAATGGAACCGGCAACTACCTTGTATGGAGCGACATCCCCAACAACGCCCAGATGCGCTACCTGCCCGAAGATGGTCACGTCAGCGTGATGCGCAACAACGCTAACAACAGCAACGGCAACACCTTTGACCTGCAAGGCCGCCAGATCAGCTTCGAGCACGGCACGCGCCGCGTCGTCCGCTACGAGCTCGACGGCAAAATCACCGTCCTGGCGGACAAGTTCGACGGCAAGCCGCTCAACGCCCCGAATGACGGCGCGGTGCATCCCGATGGATCCATCTGGTTCACCGATCCCGGCTACGGCAGCATGATGGACTACGAGGGAAACAAGGGCGAGCTGCTCCTCAAAGAGTCCGTCTATCGCATTGACCCGGGCGGCGAGATCACCAAAATCACCGAGGATCTCGAAAAGCCGAACGGCCTTTGCTTCTCTCCCGATTACAAGAAGGTGTACATCGTCGATACCGGCAGCCCGAAGAACATCCGCGTCTATGACGTGGACGGCAAGATGGTCAAAAACGGCAAGGTCTTTGCGGAGATGAACAAAGGCTGGTTCACGAAGAATCGCTTCAACTATCAGGAGATGGCTTATCCCGATCATGTCCGTGGAGATTTCCGCCAGCCCAATGGGGGCTATAAACCAAGCAAGGCCGGAGGCTCCGACGGTATCCGCTGCGATGTGGAAGGCAATCTCTGGGCCAGCGCCGGCTGGATCGGCGACGGCTTCGACGGCGTCCACGTCTTCAACCCCGAGGGCAAGCTCATCGGCTTCATCAAACTCCCCGAAACCGCCAGCAACCTCTGCTTTGGCGGCCCAAAACGAAACCGCCTCTTCATCACCGCCTCCCAGAGCCTCTACACGCTCTACGTGAACACTCGCGGTGCGCATCATTGCTGAGGCGGTTGATCTCCGGCCTCGCAGACGCTAAACGAGCGCATGGATGAATCCTACACCCAGCGCTTCGGCGGTATTGGGCGGCTGTACGGAGCCGCAGCGTTGCCACGTCTCGCCGCCGCGCACGTTGCCATCATTGGTGTCGGCGGTGTGGGCTCATGGGTCGTGGAAGCCCTCGCTCGCAGCGGCATTGGCGAGCTGACGTTAATCGACATGGACGACGTCTGCATCACCAACACCAACCGCCAGCTTCCTGCGCTCGCGCACACCATCGGCGTGACCAAAGTCGATGTCCTGGCCGCCCGCGTGGCCGAAATCAATCCTGCCTGCAGCGTGAATCGTGTCATCGAGTTCCTTACCGAATCGAATGTGGATCGTCTTCTCGCTCCGAGCTTCGATTTCGTCGTCGATGCTGTCGATCGCACTTCGATCAAGGCACTCATCATCGCCAAATGTCATGCCCGTGGCCTGCGCGTCATCACCTCCGGCTCCGCTGGTGGTCGTCGTGATCCCACCGTCATCAAAATCAACGATCTCGGCCACGCCGGGGCCGATCCGCTGCTCCGAGGCGTGCGCCAGAGCCTGCGCCGCGATCACGGCTTCGCCAAAAGCGAGCAAGGCCGCCCCGTGACGATGGGCATCCCCTGCGTCTTCTCCACCGAGCGTCCGATTTACCCGTTGGCCGACGGCTCCTGCTCCCTCGAACTCGAACAAGGCGCAGAAACCGGCCTCCGCCTCGACTGCGCTGCGGGCTTCGGTGCAGCCACGTTCGTCACCGGCACGTTTGGCTTCATGCTCGTGGCGGAAGTGGTGCGGAGGCTTTCGTTAATATGATTTATTTTCAGAACTAAAACCCAAGTCAATTTCTCTTGTTTGGACGAGGGGGAGTAAAATTTGAAGCGATGAAACCAAACAAAGCATCCAGCTCTAAATCAGAACTCCAAACTAAAATCGAAGTTCTTGCCCTCCACCGTTATTGGATTTGGGCTAACAACATGCGAGAGCATTTTTATCATGCTCTCGTTCAACCGGAATGGCTCGAACGCACAAAAAAGAACGGCGCGCTCAGTTCGGAAGATTTGGCTCGAGCGTTCTTCTGTGACGACCCGGGTGTTTTCATGAGCTACTGGTATGGAGGACTTTTTGTCGTGATTGAGGGATGGAAAGAACTCCACCTATCCGATCCAGTGATTGACTCCTTGATTGCTGATCCGAAGGTTGATCTCCTTAAACGATATCGAAATGGAGCATTCCATTTTCAAAAGAATTATTTCGACCAACGATTTCAAGGATTCATTGAAGAAAAGGAAGCAGCCAAGTGGGCTAGAGAATTGAATTCCGAATTCGGGAGATACTTTCTTGGAGCCTTTGGGGTTCAGAACTCTAACAAAACATCCGACAGCTAACTATTGTTGTCCGAGAGAGCGAATTTACTTCTCCACCGGCTTGCCCGTGCCTTCCCAGCCGCCAAAGCCTTCGTCGAGGTGAATCAGGTGCTCGAAGCCGAGTTTTTCGAAGACTTTGAGGGCGCGCATGCTGCGTCCACCAGCCTGGCAGTGGACGAGGGTGGGCTGGGTTTTGTCGAGCTTGGTGAGCTGGGCCTCGAAGTCGCTCGACATGATATCGATGTTCTTCGCGCCTTTGATGTGACCGTCTTTGAACTCGTCGGCGGTGCGCACATCGATGATGGCGACTTTGCTTTCGGCGATGATTTTGGCGGCTTCGTCGGCTTTAACGTGTTTGGCTGGGTCAGCGGCGAATGCGAAGGCGGGAATGAGGAGAAGGAGGGTGGTGAGGAGAGTTTTCATGAGATGCATAATCAAGGGTTTGGGCAGTGGACTTCGACGGGCATATGGGAGAGACGCTGGTAGAGTTTGCGTAGTGCGAGCACGGGCCACCAGCGGTAGAGGTAGATTTCTAGCGGCTTCCACATGGCGACCCAGCCGATGATGGTGAGTCCTTCGCGGGCAACGGTCTGCCAATTCGCGCCGGGCGGAATGAGAATCGTGGCAGTGAGCTGGCAGATGCCGAGGAATACGAGGCCAATGAGCAATGAGGCACGGCCCTCGCGCATGAGTCGTTTCAATTCATGCAAGGTCATGTCGGCGCGATACTCGAAATAATGCGCGACGGACTCAGCGACGAGCTTTTGCGCGTCGGCAATATCAGCGGCCTGCTTTGCCAGATGCACGACGAGCTTTAAATCGTGCTGCTTGGGATGTTCCTGTGCCCAACTGACGATAAATTCTTCGGCGTCATGATCCAGATCGCGCTCATGGAAGGGTGAGGGGTCCATGGAGTTGAACAACTGGTTCAACTCCGTTAACTTGACCTCGATGAGACCTGTCATGAGCGCAGTAGAATGGAAAGCTTACGCCTTCGTCGCGGCGGCGTAGCCTTTCGCCACTTCGGCCCAGTTCACGACATTCCACCATGCGGTGATGTAGTCGGGGCGTTTGTTTTGATACTTCAGGTAGTAGGCGTGCTCCCAGACGTCGAGACCGAGGATCGGAGTGCCGAGATCGGCTTCTTCGACGATGCCTTTCATGAGCGGGTTGTCCTGATTCGGTGTGGAGGTGACTTTGAGCTTGCCGTCCTTGGTGACGATGAGCCAGGCCCAGCCGGAACCGAAGCGTTTCACCCCGGCTTCGCCGAAGACTTTCTTGAAGTCGTCGATGCTGGTGAAGGTGCTCTGGATCGCGTCGCCGAGCTTGCCTTCGGGGCCTTTCGGGCCGCTGCCGGCGGGGGCCATCCATTTCCAGAACCAAGTGTGGTTCACGTGACCGCCGCCGTTGTTGCGGATGGCGGCTTGTGATGCGGCGGGGAGCGATTTGATGTCGGAAATGAGTTCCAAAGCGTCGGTTTTGCTGATGCTGGCGGCTTTGAGCGCATCGCTGAGCTTGGTGATGTAAGCAGCGTGGTGTTTACCGTGGTGAATGGTCATCGTCAGTGCGTCGATGTGCGGCTCCAGCGCCTCGGGCGCGTAGGGCAGGGGAGCCTGGGTAAGATCGAGCGCCCGGCTGCTGGTCGGGACGATGAGGGAGCCTGCGAGGGCGGTGGTGCTGGTGGTGAGGAAGGAGCGGCGGTTCATGGTGGTGATTTGGGATTAAAGTGCAGGGCAGAATACGAAATCCGTAGGGTCGATGTCACTCTTAAAGTGATGCGTGCAATCCTTTGAGCGCCATGCTAGCCTACAGAAGTCATGGCCTCAGTTACCCATCCCCCCGAGTGGACCACTCCGCAGTCCTCCTTTCGCTCTCGCGATGATTGGAGCCTGAAATGGTGGATGATGTTCGCGCTGATTCTGTCCGTGGTGTTTCACATGGTGCTCGTGGTTGGTTTCGATTCACTGGGCATTTCGGCGGTGACGCCGGCCAAACCTCGCGAGGTGCCGGAGCGCATCCTCCTGAGCGAGCAGGCGATGAAGGAGCTGAATGCGGTGCAGCAGATCCCCGAAACCATTGTGCCTGGCAATCTGCCGGATATGAAGGCCTTTGAGCCGAAGCTGGATGATTTTGACAAGCTACAGGAGCTGCCGAAAAACCAGGAGATCGACCTCACGCCGAATGTGAAAGAGATCACGAATTTCATTCGTGCAAACGATCCTGGCGATGGTCCGCCAGGTTCATCGAAAGCGACGGACATGGCGAAGTTGCTCGCGCCTCAAACCATGGCTGCGCCCGACATCGCTGCCGAGATGGCCAGCGTGCGACGTGATGTGTTGTCGAAGCCGGTATCAGAAAAGCAAATGTTGCTCGATGCCGGAGCGCTCGATCCCGGTGAAGGTGGCAAAATGGACAGCGGATTGCTCGACGCCGTGAAAAGCCAGGGCACAGCGACTGCCGCTGGCGCACGCGTGAAGGGCTTCAGCAATCTCGACGATCTCCTCGGTGGCGGTGGCACGATGGGCGGCAGCACTGCTCCGATCCTGATGCCCACGGACTTGCTGTTCGAATATGGCAGCGATCAACTCGCCGAAGCGGCCCGTCTTAGCCTCATGAAGCTGGGTTTCCTGATTCAGAAGAATCCGAACTCGCTCTTCATCATCGAAGGCCACACCGACAGCTTCGGCGGTGAGGATTTTAACCTCGAACTCAGTATTCGCCGTGCGAATGCCGTCGTAAGCTGGCTGCGTGAGTCGCTCGGACTCGGCAGTGATCGCATTCAGGCGATGGGCATGGGCAAATCGAAGCCGATTGTGAGCGTTGCTGGCACCGTGGAGCAGCAGGGCCTGAACCGCCGCGTGGAGATCAAGGTGCGGCCGAAAAAATAATCCACTTCACGTTAACTAAGCAGCACGCATGTCGGTCAAATCCGTGTTTCTGCATTTCACCAGACTTTGGCTGCGCGGCGGTCGTTGGGTGGTTCTGTTCGCGAGCTTGGTGCTGTTTGCCTGGGCTTACCTGCAAAGTTTTCAAAGACAGAGTGAAGCCGACACGAGCATTCATGCGCAGGAGCAGATGTATTTGAATGCCGCCATCGCGACACGGCATGATCTGACACCGGATTTTTCCAAAGGCGTGTCGCAGCCGCTCAACGACTGGCTGCCGCACCGCACCGATGGTGTGGTGCGACCGCTGTGGCCGTGGCTCGCGGCATGGAATGTGGCCGCCGATCATTCGCAAAGCTCTGGCGCAATCAGCGCTGAGGATCAGCGCGTGATGCGTGCAGGCAAACGCTGGCTCGCAGGCCTGAGTTTGGGCTTTTTGCTCGTGCTAGGCCTGGCGGCGGCGCGAGCGTTTTCCATCCCGGCGGCACTGCTCACGATCCTGACGATTGGCTTTGGTGTGCTATTGCCATCGGCGTTGGCATTTGCACCGGATGTGCTGTTTCAACTGCTGTTCCTACTCACCTGGGTCTGTTGCATGGCGGCGTTGAAGCGCAATTCACTGTGGCTTTATGGCGTGATCGGCTTTTTCTCTGCGCTGGCGAATCTAACGCTGCCGACGACGACCGTACTGGTCATGGTCTTCATCAGTGTCAGCACCCTGCGCTGGCTATGGGGCTGGCTTATGGCGCACTGGCCGCACGAAGGCGGCACGACGCTCTGGGTGCGGCGTAATCACTGGTTGGGACTGATCGTGCTAGTCGTGTGCCACTTGTTCACCATGGGGCCGATGCTTTCTGATGCGCACCAGAAGTTGGGCGATGCCGCACCGTTTTTCTGGCGCTGGTTTGATGATGCAGACGCGATGCGGCAGTGGACTGCGGCGCATCAAACGCGTGAGTCTTTACAGGCCCTGCCCGCGGGTCAAATGCCCGGTTACTCCAGCTACATCGCCACGCATGCGACTGATGCGGTGCGCGAGCGCTTGAGCCAGGGCGGCATAAAAATAATTCAGTCGATATTGCGTTGGCCTTGGCGTGTGGATCGCCCGCTGCATGAGTACGGCGTGCTGGTTCTCGCTCTGGCCATCGTGCTGGTGCTGCTTATGCTCGTGGTATGGTTAGTGGCTCCGCGTGCTGCGCATGCCGGGCAGGCGTTGCATCCCGAGACGGCGCCGCTCATTTTGTTCACGGTGCTGGCGTTCGTCGCCTGCACGCTCGATTTTGGCTGGGATGTGCCCGTCCTAACCTGGGGGAACCGTCATCTCGCACTCTATCCTCCACTAGTGCTGAGCCTACTCTGGGCCTGCGAGGCGCTGATGCAGCGTGCGCGGCGTCGAAAAATGCGGCTGCCAGTTTTCATCATCTACGAAACAGTGCTGTGGGCATTGTGTGGTGCCATTATCTTGCGTGTGATCGCGGTCTTGCAGCCAACGACTTTCGCGGCATGAATGCGCGCCCTGATTCATGGCAGCCCCCAAACATCGCTTCATCCTCTGCTTCGATTTCGATGGCACTCTGGTGCATCCAGAAAGCGATCCTGTGTTTCATCCCGGCCTTGGGCAGATGATTCAAGTATTGCGCGGCCAAGGCGCCGCGTGGGTCATCAATACCGGTCGTAGTTTGAGCCAGACGATCGAAGGGTTGGCACAGCACGGCATCTATTCTGAGCCGGATTTCATCATTGCCAAGGAGAGCGACATTTATAAACCCGGTTTCTTCAGTCGCTGGACCGATTACGGCTCCTGGAATCGTCAGGCACGGCGTGCGCAGGAACGTTTCGTAAAAGAGCATCAGTCCTCACTTGAAGCCATCAAGCAGATGGTCGAGACGCAGACCAACGCCTCCTTCCTGACCGGTGATTCCGGTGAAATAGGCATCGTTGCCTCAAATGATGCTGAACTCGATGGCATCTGCGTATTCATCGATACACACGCCCGGCAGTTCCCGGACATCGGCTATCACCGCAACGGCATCTACCTGCGTTTTTCCCACAGCGGCTACAGCAAAGGCACTGCGCTGAGTGAATTGGCACGTTTGCTTGGCCTCGATTCGTCTGCCTGTTTCGCCGCAGGAGACAATTTCAACGACCTCAGCATGCTGGATCAGCGCCACGCCCGGATGATCGCCTGCCCAGGCAATGCAGTCGATCCCGTGAAGCAAATTGTTCTTTCCCGCGGTGGTTTCATCGCTTCCCGTTTTGCCAGTGAGGGCATGATGGAGGCATTGACGCATTTTTTCGGCGGAGCGCCCGCCCCAGTGGCCTGATTTCCCGCGGATAATATTCATGGCAAGTTTTCCCTTGCCGAACGGGGTCATCTGTGGAAATCTCCGCGCCCCTGTTCCGGGGACAGCAACACTTTTCAGGTTATGGCATACGCAATCATCAAAACAGGCGGCAAACAATACAAGGTCTCCGTGGGCGACAAGCTCGACGTGGAGAAGCTCGATTCCGCCGAAGGCGAAACAGCAACTTTTGATCAGGTCCTCGCCGCAGGAGAAGGTAGCAGCATCACCGTGGGCGCCCCCACCCTCGCTGGTGCTAGCGTTTCCGCCAAAGTGATCAAGCAGCACAAAGCTGACAAAGTCACCACCTTCAAATTCCGCAAGCGCAAGGGCTTCCACAAGACCCGTGGTCATCGTCAGCCGCAGACGCTCGTGCAGATCACTGCCATCAACGCCTAATCTCTTCACCACTCCCCTCTTATGGCCCATAAAAAAGGACAAGGTTCCGTCAAGAACGGTCGCGACAGCCAGAGCAAGCGTCTTGGCGTCAAAAAATTCGGCGGTGAGTCCGTCATCGCAGGCAACATCATCCTCCGTCAGCGCGGCACGAAGTGGATTCCAGGTCTCAATGTCGGCATCGGCAGAGATCACACCATCTTCGCTCTCGTGGACGGCAATGTGCGTTTCGACAAAGACGGTCGTCGCGTGAACATCGTCGAAGCAGCGCTTCAGGCGTAATTCTCAGTTACAGACAATTTCGAAGGGCGCGGATCACCTCCGCGCCCTTTTTCTTGCCCAAACCTTCTATTTCCCACTTTACACATAGGGAATCAGGTGAATAATCCGCGCCCCGCATGAATCCCGAACAAATCCAAGCTCTCAACGACGATCTCAAAGGCAAATCGCCCCAGGAAATCATCCAAGCCGCACTCGCTCATGCCGACGGTCAGGCCATCGTCACCACGAACTTTCGTCCTTATGAAGCAGTGATCCTGCATCTCGCCACTGAGCAGGAATCGGGCATTCCCATCTTGTGGGTCGATCACGGCACCAATCTCCCAGAAACCTACCGTTTCGCCGAAAAAAGCCGTGCGCGCATGGAACTCAATTTGAAGCCCTATCTGCCGCTCATGACCGCCGCACACTGGCTGGCCCTGAATGGCGGCCAAGTCCCGATGCCGGATGAAGTCGAACGAGTCGAATCCTTCAGCCGCATCATGAAACTGGAGCCCTTTGAACGTGGTATGCGTGAGTTAGCTCCCAAAGTTTGGATCACGGCCCTGCGCAAAGAGCAGAATCCTCAGCGCGCGGCGACTCTGCAGCCGTTCATGTGGGACGCGAAGTTTAACTGCCTCAAAGTAAACCCCATCCTCGACTGGACTCCTGTCGAAATGGACGCCTACCTGCTAGAGCACGATCTGCCGAACGAGCGCACCTACTACGATCCAGCCAAGGGCGACGAGAAACACGAATGCGGCCTGCACGCGAAACTCGTTACCGACAAAGCCTAGGCGCCCATGGACTTTCTCACCCCTGAATTCAGCCTCTACGTCGCCGCAGGCTTCATCGCCCAGCTCATTGATGGAGCGCTCGGCATGGCCTATGGCGTCAGCGCTTCATCACTACTCATGGCCTTCGGCGTGCCGCCAGCGACCACCAGCGCCACGGTGCATGCCGCAGAGTGCTTCACCACCGGTGCCTCGGCCATCTCGCATCATGCCTTTGGCAATGTGGACCGCTTTTTGTTTCGCCGACTGCTCATCCCAGCGGTGATCGGTGCCATCATCGGTGCCTACATTCTTTCTTCGGTCGATGGCAAGGCCTTCAAGCCCTACATCTCCGGCTACCTGCTCGTCATGGGCCTGCTGATCATCGCCAAAGCCTTCCGCCAAGTGCCACCGCGCAACGTCACCACGCATCTCACGCCGCTGGGTTTCTTTGGTGCACTCGTCGATGCCATGTGCGGCGGCGGCTGGGGCCCCATTGTTGCTTCCAACCTCATCCTGCGTGGCAATGACTCTCGCATCACCATCGGCAGCGTGAACGCCGTCGAGTTCTTCGTCACCCTCGCCGCCAGCATCACCTTCCTGATCACCATTGGCCTCACCCATTGGAACATCATCGTCGCGCTGGCCATCGGTGGCGTCATCGCCGCACCATTCGCCGCCTGGGCGGCCAAACACATCCCGCATAAGCCCTTCATGGTTCTCGTTGGCATCCTAATCATCAGTGTGAACCTCCTCCGCCTTCTCAAGATCATTTGAATCATCCTTCAGCCATGTCTGCGATCACTCATCTCCAGTTCCTCGAATCCGAAGCCATCTACATCCTGCGCGAAACCGCTGCGCAGTTCCAGAAGCCCGCGCTGCTGTTCTCCGGTGGCAAAGACTCCATCGTCATGGCCTGGCTCGCGCGCAAAGCCTTCTATCCTTCCAAGCTGCCCTTCCCGCTGCTCCACGTGGACACCGGACACAACTTCCCTGAGGCCATGGAATACCGCGATTGGTTCGTGCAGGAGATCGGCGCGACCTTGACCGTCGGCCTCGTGCAGAAGTCCATCGACGATGGCCGCGTGCAGGAAGAGAAGGGCCACAACGCCAGCCGCAACAAGCTGCAAACCGTCACCTTACTCGACACCATCGAGGAACATCAATACGACGCCTGCCTCGGCGGTGGTCGTCGCGATGAAGAAAAAGCCCGTGCCAAAGAACGCTTCTTCAGCCATCGCGATGAATTCGGCCAATGGGACCCGAAGAACCAGCGCCCCGAGCTTTGGAACATCTTCAACGGTCGCAAACACTTCGGCGAGCACTTCCGCGTCTTCCCGCTGAGCAACTGGACCGAGATGGACATCTGGCAGTACATCCGCCAGGAAAACATCCCTCTACCAAGCCTCTACTTCAGCCACCAGCGCAAGATCATCGAGCGCCACGGCCAGCTCCTCGACGCCAGCACCGGCATCATTCCGTTGCTGGATGAAGAGAAGCCGAAGGTGAAGGAAATGACCATCCGCTTCCGCACCGTTGGCGACGCCACCTGCACCGGCGCCGTCGAATCCACCGCCAGCACCATCGACGAAATCGTCGCCGAAGTCGCCGCCGCCCGCCAAACCGAGCGTGGCACCCGCGCCGATGACAAACGCAGCGAGACGGCCATGGAGGACCGCAAGAAGGAAGGATACTTCTGATTTCAGCGAGAACCGTAGCCCAGCCACTTCAAACACACTTTCCTCAGATCATGGACCTTCTCGTCAATCCCACCGAATCCTCTCTTCTCCGCTTCACCACCGCCGGTTCTGTCGATGATGGCAAAAGCACGCTCATTGGCCGCCTGCTGTATGACTCGAAGTCCATCTTCGAAGACCAGCTTCTCGCCGTCGAAGAATCTTCCAAGCGACGCGGCGACGCGCATGTGAATCTCGCGCTGCTCACCGACGGCCTGCGCGCTGAACGCGAGCAAGGCATCACGATTGACGTGGCCTATCGCTACTTCGCCACGCCGAAGCGTAAGTTCATCATCGCCGACACACCGGGGCACATTCAATACACGCGCAACATGGTCACCGGTGCCTCCACAGCCGACTTGGCGATCATTCTCATCGACGCACGTCTCGGCGTGATCGAGCAGACGATGCGCCACACCTACCTCGCATCGCTGCTGCGCATCGGGCACATCGTTTTGGCCGTGAATAAGATGGACCTCGTCAATTTTGATCAAGCCGTCTATGACAAGATCGTCGGCGACTTCCAAGCCTTCGCCAAGGGCCTCGACAATCTCCCGCAGGTCACGCCAATCCCCATGAGCGCGCTCAACGGCGACAACGTGGTCGATAAATCCGACAGCACGCCGTGGTACACCGGCCCATCGCTGTTGCAGCATCTTGAGACCGTGCAGGTGCATGCCGAAACCGCCGCCGATGAAGCGCGCTTCGCAGTGCAGTGGGTGATTCGCCCCATTTCCGACCGCACCGACTCCAAACTCGGCAATCTGCACGACTACCGTGGCTTCGCCGGTCGCATGGCCAGCGGCACCTTCCGCATGGGCGATGACGTGCTCGTTTACCCATCAGCGATGAAGTCGAAAATCACCGGCATTCATACTTATGAAGGCCCGCAGCCCGAAACCACGCCACAACTCAGCTACAGCATCACCGTAGCCGATGAAATCGACACCAGCCGTGGTGGCATGATCGTGAAGGCCAATGAACCCGCGCAAACGAGTCAGGAATTCGACGCCATGATCTGCTGGTTCGCTGACAAGAAGACGCTCAAGCCGCGTGGCCGCTTCCATCTGCGCCACACCACCAACGACGTGCGTGCCGTCGTCACCGACGTGCTTTACAAGGTCAACATCAGCACCCTCGAAAAGAGCGCCGAGAACAAAGAATTCTCCCTCAACGACATCGGCTGCATCCGCATCCGCACCGCCGCGCCGATCTTCTTCGACTCCTACACCAAGAACCGCACTACCGGCAGTTTCGTCCTCGTCGATGAACAAACCAACAACACCGTCGCTGCCGGCATGATTCTTAATTCTCTCGGTGATAGCGAAGACTTTGAAGATCCCGGATCTTCGATCTAAAGCAACACGGCTGTGCACTTTCAGCAGTCATAATATTCGCCCGCATCATTCCAGGTTTAAGTCACAATAAACGCTAGTTAAGTAGCATGTGACTTATAGACTGTTCTACCGCGCTCCTTTGAGCAGATCAAACACCGTTACCATGCCGAGCAGGTGATTCTCTGCGTCCACGACCACGGCTTTGCTCACGCCGGTACGCATGAGGGTTTGCACGAGTTCCGGCACTAGCATGTCGCCACGCACGCAGAAGGGCGTGGCGAGTGGCAGATCCTTCAAGCCATCGCGACAGGTGAGGCCGTGATTTTTCAGCCAATCATACGCCACGGAGCGCCGTAGCAGGCCGATGACTTTTCCAGCCTCAGTGACCGGATAAGTGCTGTGTGGGTGCTTTTGAAATTCTTCCACAGCATCTTGAACGCACAAAGAGGAATCGAGTGATGCGACGTTCTTCGTCATCACATCCGCTGCTGTGGCCAAACGTGTGGATTCCGAGATCGCGTCCACAGTTTTCTGAATTTCCTCCGGCAGGTGATACTGCTGCGCCGTCGATTTGAACAACGCCTCCAGCGACCCAATGCTCTGCACCAGTGTCTTGAACGTGTCACCGTCGATGGCGACGAGTTCGCTCGGTTCTTTAGCGGTGGCATCGAAGCGCCAGATGCCGTCGCCCATTAGCGCGCGTTCGCCGAAGTGCTCGCCTGCCACGGCAGATTTCACGATTTGCCCCTGCGCATCCGTGATCTCCACGCAGCCTTTTTTGACCGCATAAAGCGACTGTGCCGGTTCTCCGCAGCGGAACAGCGAATCGCCCGCCTCCAGATGCATCTCACCCAGCGGAGAGGAAAAGCTCGGGGTGAGCAGATTGATGTCACGAGGGAAGAACAACTCAAATGTCCACTCTGTCATCACGCGCAGTTTGCGGTCGAGACCCGGCAGCTTCATCAAATACACGCTGCGCCACATGAACCACGCCAACAGGCCGGAGAATCGTAGCCCCATGACCATCGCCACGGCTTTGCGATGTCCGATGGTCGCCAGTTCGCCGAGACCAGTGAACTTGAAATTCTTCAGCGGCTTTTGGCGCAGGCTCGCCACGATGTTGTCACCGATCAAAGCGCCCTGGCGCATGGCAAACTGCGCTGTCTCCGGGCAGCAACCGCCATCGGCCTTCGGAAACACCGCGCAATCACCAGCGGACCACACTTTATCGAGTCCTTTGACCTGTCCCGTTGCCTCCACCACCAACTTGCCGCGTTCCAACGGCACCACGCCGCTTTCACCCAGTGCCTTGATCAGCGGATGCGGCGCATTGCCCACCGTGCAGACGACGAGATGCGAGGTGATCGTCGTCCCATCATTGAGCTGCACAGTGCGTGCGGTCACAGCTCGCACGCGCTTGTTGAAGACGATGTTCACGCCCATCTTCGCCAGACAACTGCCCGTGTAATCGCCCAATCGCTCGCCCAGCATGCTCAGCAGGCGATCACCACTGTGGATTAGCGTCACGCTCGCCTCGCCTTCCTCGATGTTGTCGTAGTAGCGCCGCACGCCCACGATCAAATCCTGGATCTGCCCAGCCGTTTCCACACCCGAGTAACCGCCGCCCACCACCACAAACGACAGCATTTCCTTCCGCTGTTGTGCTTTGTTGATGAGATTCGCCTCCTCCATGCGGCTGATGATGGCTGCACGCAGCTTCATTGCATCACCGACGGTGCGCATGAGATACGCATGCTCTGACATGCCCGGAATCCGGCTTAAATCCACGCCTGCACCCGGAGCGAGCATCAGGTGGTCAAAACTCACCTTCACCGCCGGGGTGAAGCGCCCTCCATCCAACGTCATCACACGATTCGTCATGTCTAGGTTCGTCACCTGCGCCTTCAGCACATCCGCACCGTCGCAGATCATGCGAATCGGATTCACCACATGCTGTGGCGACAGCGATCCTCCCACCACCTCCGGCAGCATCGGCTGGAAGACCATGTGGTTTTCACTCGCGATCACTCCCACGCGCAACCGCTCGGCCCCCAGTCGCTTCAGCACCTGCTGTGCGCAATACACACCCGCAAAACCTCCACCGATTATGGCAACGTCGAAATGGCGAGAGGAGGATTCAGTCATGGGTATGGAGACTCTCTGCACCGCATGCATCGGGCCAACGTAAAACGAGTTTTACCTCCCTCGAGCCAGCCACACGCCCAGAACGGCCAACACCATGCCGATGAGTGACAAGCCCGTCAGCGTCTCGCCAAAGATGCCCCAGGCCATCAGCGCTGTCACAGCGGGCACGGTGTAAAACAGACTCGCCACATTCACCGCCGTGCCGCTGCGGATCAGATGATTCAGCAGGCTGATCGCGCCGATGGACAGCACCAGCGCCACCCACAGCAGCGCAAACACAAACTGCCCGCTCCATTCGACCTGCATCGTCTCCGTGGTGAAAGCCAGCACCGCCGTGATGAGCAAACTCGCCGCATACTGCACCACCGTGCTCGTGCGCAGGTCAAAACGCGGGCAATGCCGCTTCTGCCACATCGTCCCCGCCGTGATGCCGATCAGTGCCGCGATGGCAGGCACCGTCATGAGGAATGTCAGCCCGCTGCCCGTCTTGTGCGCCACCACCAGCGCCGTGCCGACGAATCCCAGCACCAATCCGGTCCATTGACGCGGCAGCACACGCTCACCGAGAGCCACACCGGCAAACGCCGCCGTGAACAGCGGCTGCATGGACACGATCAAACTCAAAATCCCCGCCGGCAGCCCCAGCCGCAGCGACCACACACAGCCGCTCAAATACAGCGCATGAATCAGCAGCCCCGCAAAGGCCACATGCATCATCTGCCCCTTCCCCTGCGGCCACGGTGCTCGTGAAACGAGCGCAATCGGCACCAGGATCGCCAGCACGATGCAATACCGCAGCGTCAGAAACGTGAACGGCTCCGCATACGGCACCCCCAGCTTCGACCCGATGAATCCGCTGCTCCACAGCAGCACAAACAGCCACGGAATGACTGCGGTCCATCGTGAGGCACGAGGCGTGGTGCTCATGCGAGGACAATGGATGGGAAGGTTGGCATGGGTGCGGCAGGGTGGCTAGAAGCTGCTTGAGTGCAATGCGCCACATACATCTTGGTCGATCAATTTGCTGGTGTGCTTCAAAGCTTTTCAAGTCAGATGTCCGCTCATCGAGCACAACATCTACTCGACAGATACATTTCCGCCTCAATACTCCGCCACCTTCTATGTGTCTTCTCTACATCATCGGCGGACTCGGAATTCTTATGACCTTCATCTCCGGTCAATATTCCCAGCATACGATTTTGTTTTGGTCGTTTCTGGCTGCCACATTTGCGACTGGCTTTTTCTACTCACTTCAGCGCCAGATCATGGCTGATCCCAGAGGCCAGGGGAAGAACACGTTTCTAACCGTAGAACTTGGCACGGGCTTATGCTGCTTCACCACCTTTGGACTCTTCATTTGGCTATCCATCGTAATCTGGCTCTGATCATGAAAATTCTGCTCTTCGCACTTTACTGGTTTGTTGGTTTTGTTATGGCCATTGGAGCCTGCTGCACGCTTGGGATGCTCATCAATGTTCTGGTCGCATTGTTACGGTCATTCACGCGACCCAAAAATCTTGTATTGGCTTTGGGCTACTTGATCGCCACAGGAGCAGGACTGTTTTTTCTGTGGGGCTGCCTATTTGTCGTTGGCTGGATTGGGGATCGCACCAATTATTCGAGTCAAACAGCACTGTTAGTGGGCGCTGTCTTTCCAGGCATCTTTGCTTTGTCTGCCATACCTCAATTCGTGGGAGTCGCTCTCAAACAAACAGCGGGCATCCATGTCGAGTAACGAAAACCAATTCGCTTTACTGGGACTTGAAAGAGATGAATTGGTCTATTTGCCTGCTTCGGCTCGATTGGCATGAAGCTTCACATGCAGATGCATGTGATCGTTCACGACGTGCTTGCCGAGAAACGCAAACAGCCTGCCGGAGCCGTAGTGGCTGCCAAACTGCGTGCGGTCGAGTTCAAACTGCGCCTGACCGGTGAGATGGTCCTCATCGGCGGCAGCGATGACGGCGGGGAAGCACAGCGGTTTCTTAACGCCGCACAGGGTCATCGCGCCATGCAGCGTGTAGTTTGGCGTGCCGGGTGTGCATGATGGCAACGGCTCTGCACGCTCGCAGACGAACTCGGCGGTCGGAAAACGGTCCACGGCAAAGAAATCGTCATCGCGAAGATGGCGGATGAGCAGGGCGTTGTAAGTCGTGTCCACGAGGTCTTCACAAACTATGCGGTTCATGTCGAGCGTGAAGCGGGCGGCCTGCAACGCGTCATTTCGCACTTCAATTCGGCCACTGGCGAGTTTGAGAGTGCCTTGATGATGGTTGAAGAGATTGCGGCCTGTCCAACGCACGACGCTGGTTTCGACATCGACCTCGTAAAGGCCGTCGGGGTTGATTGAATCGCCAATGAGACCGGTTCCTTCGACGGCGAGGCCGTTTTGCAGCCACTCCGTTAATCCACCGCGAAAATCGCGCACGTTCGTGTAACCCGCCTTCGCCAGCTTTTCCGCCGCTGTGGCCGAATCGAGCGAGGGAGCGCCTGCGCCATACACAATAATCGCCGCCGACTTGTCTGGCACGAGTTCGGCCACCTTCGTGAGAAAGACCATCTCATACACACAAGCATTCTCCGCACCCGTCAGATGTTGCTGCGTGAAGTGCTCCTCCGGCAGCACGTGGATGAGTTTGACGCTTTCTTGAAGCGTCTTCAGCTCGGCGGCAGTGATCGTTTTCATGCGGCCATGGTGGGATAGTCCGTGTAACCCGCAGGTCCAGGCGAGTAGAACTTCGCAGCGTTCGGTGCATTGAGTTCCGCCTTGGCGGCGATGCGGGCTGGGAGATCAGGATTGGCGAGGAAACTAGTGCCGAAGGCGACGGCGTCGAGCTGGCCTGCGCTGATGGCCTGCTCGGCTTCGTCAGCGGTGTAGCCCATGTTGCCGACGAGCACACCTTTGAAAGCGGCACGCGCAGGCGTCATCACATCGCCTTGTTGCGCCTGGAAGAAGTCACTGCGCATCACATGGAGGTAAGCAAGACCGCGAGTGCTGGTCTGCTCGGCGATGTAGGTGGTGATGGCGACTGGATCGCTGTCGATCATGCTGTTGTAGCTGTTCAGCGGCGAGATGCGCAGGCCGACGCGATCCGCACCCCAGACGCTGATGACGGCGTCGAGCACTTCGAGCATGAGACGCGCACGTTTTTCGATGGAGCCGCCATAGGGGCCGGTGCGTTTGTTGGCACCATCGCGGAGGAATTCATCAAGGAGATAACCATTGGCACCGTGGACTTCGACGCCGTCGAATCCGGCCACCTTGGCGTTCTCAGCGGCCTTTTTGAAACCAGCAACGATGCCAGGGATCTCGTCGTCGCGCAGTTCACGTGGCGTAACGTAGGGTTTCTTGCCTTCGGGAGTGTGAACTTCATCGCCAGTGATCGGAATGGCACTAGGGGCCACAGGTTGGATGCCGCCATTAAGCAATGGATGGCAGGCGCGGCCGCCGTGCCAGATTTGCAGCACGATTTGGCCGCCTTTGGCATGCACGGCTTCGGTGACGAGCTTCCAGCCTTTGACCTGTGCTTCTGAATAAATGCCCGGCTCCATCCAGAATGAGGAGTTGCCCTCCATCGCCATCGTGGCCTCGGCGATGATGAGCCCGGCACTGGCACGCTGGGCATAATACTCGGCCATGAGCGCTGTGGGGACATGATCGGCATCTGCACGGCAGCGTGTGAGCGGGGCCATGAGGATGCGGTTTGGCAGAGTGAGAGCACCGGCTTTGACAGGAGAGAAAAGTGGGACGTGGGACATGTGATTGAATGAGCGATGAGATTAGAAAAAACGAGCCGGATTCAGTGACGAATCCGGCTCGCTTCAAGATGCATTAATTAGCGGCTAGCAGGGCGCTCATGAAGTTCTTGCGACCTGCGAGAGCTACAAGAGACAACACCCCAAGCACGATGGCCATTGGATAACCGCCTTTGACAAGAAAGACGTGATAGAGGGCGATGTTCACCACCACTGGGCCGATGAGTGCCAGTGCTAGATTCACAAAGCGCCCGCTGAGAAGCAGGAAGCCTGCCTGCGACTTCGAGCACCTTCGCCACGGTGAGGTAATCGCTGCCGTAAAGAGCGAACATGAAGTCTTTCGCAGCGCCATCAGGTGGCGGTGGGATCGGGATAAAATGCAGCCACATGTTGGAACCGAAGACGGTGAAGATGAGTCCGAGGAGAAGGCGAGCGATGGTGGGGATGTGTTTCATAGGAATGGGAGTTTACGGTGGTTTGCAGTTGTTGGTTTACGTGGTTGTAAAAATCAGACGAGATCAAAGAGCAGCGCTTCAGCGTCTTCGTTGGCGGTGAGGGTGAGCGTGCCGGAGTCGTCGGTGCTGACGGCGTCACCGGGATTTAATGAGGTGCCGTTGAGGCTGATGCTGCCTTTGATGAGTTGGAGCCATGCTCCTCTGCCAGCACGAACTTCGTGCGTGGCAGACTTGCCAGTGCCAAGGCGCACACGGTAGATGTCGGCGTCCTGATGGATGGTGGCGGAGCCATCGCGTCCATCGGAGGAGATGACGAGCACTTTCTCAGCCGTTTCATGCTCCGGCTGCGGATGCCATTCGGTGTAGCTGGGCTTGAGGCCATTCTGACGCGGACGAATCCAGATTTGCAGCAGGCTGCCGGGCTCAGTCTTCGAAGGATTAAACTCGCTGTGCGTCACGCCACTGCCAGCGCTCATGAGTTGAATCTGTCCAGGCTCAAGCACGCGGCCATTGCCCATGCTGTCTTTGTGCGCCAGTGCGCCGTAAAGGATGTAGCTGAAGATTTCCATATCACGATGCGGATGGGTGGGGAACCCCGCCCCTGCTGCGATGACATCCTGATTGATCACACGCAAGCTGCGGAAGCCCATGTGTGCAGGGTCGTAGTAGTCGGCAAAGCTAAAGGTGTGGCAGCTGTCGAGCCAGCCGTGGTTGGCGTGGCCGCGTTCGTTGGAGAGGCGAAGTTTGAGTTTCATAACGGCGATGTATTCGCGCATACGCCGTCATCCCTCCAATGCTTCCTGCTTCACAAGTTCATACTGGCAGGTAATCAAAACAGATCACTTACCATCCTTGATCGCCTTCCGCAGCGCACGGTAACCGTATTCATTGAGCAGGGCGATGGCCCCACGGTCGCTGGAGTCACGTGCCACATCGGAATAGGAGTTCAGAGCATTGTAGATCGACTCCAGGGCGGCTTCGAGGGATTCGGCGCGAGTGGCGGTATCGTGGGACTTGTAGAGAGCCTCGATGCAACTGATGAAGTGGAAGGTGAATTCCAGCCTCTTCGCGTTGTAGAGCGTGAAACTGCGCGATCCTTCGCGAGCGCGAGTGTTGGCACGATACATCTCACTCATGGCGGTGGTGTAGAGCGTTTTGACTTCGGTGAGCCAGGCTGGCAGCGCTTCCTTCGATTTTAAATGACGCAGCAGCATCTCTGGCGCAGGCACACCGAGCTTGGGATCGTTTTGCGCGATGATTTGGGAGGCTTTGTCGATGGCTTGAAAGCCAAGCCAAAGCCGTTCGGCCACACCTTCGCCGCAGATCGGCGTGATGAGATCACTGAGGGCTTTTTCGCTGCTGAATTCGTTTTTCGGCAGCACTGAGGTTTCCACGGGTTCAGCGGTGACAATCTCAAAGCCGAGCTTGGCGGCATTTTCGCGCATTCTTGCGGTGATGGCGACCACGTCAGGATTTTCAAAGCTGGTCGCACCACGGAAGGCTTTGCGGCCTGGAGTGTCGCCATCGACACGAATCGGCGTGAAGGGTGAAACGACCTTTGGAATGGCAATGGCGGTGTAGTTGAGCTTCTTGAGTTGTTCGAGCCGCGTTAAAAGCTCGGCATCGCTCCATGCCTCCTGGCCCATGGCGTTGCCAGTGTAGCCATTCCACACGCGTGAGCCGCTGACGGGCTGCGATGTGGTTTCGATCATATTCGCTGCGGATGGCGCTTTTTCGACGGACACCAAAGCGGGCTGAGAACCTCTGGCGGACACACATAGAAGGCTTTCGCGAGTGCGGACAAAGAGTCGGCCATCTGCGATGGCAGGCGTGGCGATGATTTCCTCGCCCATGTCATGTTTACCAAGGACTTTGAGCTGCGGCCCGTCCTCTAACTCAACGATGAAGCCATTCTTGGCAGCGATATAAACTTTGCCATCCGCCGCGATGGGTGAGGCGAAGTAGTCGCCAAAATTGCCGAGGCGGCTGCGATCCCAAAGTGTCTTGCCGTCTTTCGCATCGTAGCAACTCGACATGCCGCCGCTTTTGACCACATAGATACGATTGTTGAAGAAGAGCGGTGAGGAGAGGTTTGAGGGTGTCTTCGGATCAATGTTCCAAAGGACGTGCGTCTTCGTCACATCGCCATTACCGCCGCCTTTGATGGCCTGGATGATGTTACCGCCTGCCGCCATGTTGTCGGGTGATTGGAACGCGGTGTCGATTTCCTCGGGGCCGATGAATTTGTCGTGGTTTTTGTCGGAGGCATCGAAGCGTTCGTGGAATTCCTTAGGCGTTTCGTCACGCGAGAGGATCTTATCCTGATTCGTGTCCAGCCATTCGAGCAAAGCGTGCTTCAAGGTGCGCGTGGCATCGCCGTAGCTTTGCACCGCGATGTAAATAACGCCGTCATGCACAACAGGGGAGGTCATGATGGTGCGCAGCAGTGTATTGCAGGTCCACAGTTCCTTGCCGGTGGCAGGATCGTAGCCTTTCATCTTTCCACTTCCGGCAACGACGAGATCGGTGCGACCGTTAGCCTCACACATGACGGGCAGTGAATAACCAGCGAGCATTTCTTTGCGCAGCGTCTTCCACTTCTCCTGTCCCGTCTTGACATCCACGGCGACAACGAAGGGCGCTAGGTCGTCGTCCTGACAGAAGATGACCAAACCATCATGCACGATGGGAGACGATGCTGCGCCCCAGTCCATCAAGTAAGCAGGTCGCGTCATTGTATGACGCCAGACTTCTTTGCCGGTGGTAAAATCAAAAGCCAGCAGCCCAATCGTGCTAAAATAAACGTACACACGCTCGCCATCCGTTGCCGGAGTCGAGGAAGCGTGGCTGTTCGGCGGTGTGATGCGCGGCAGCGTGCCAGTGTCGAAGTCGCTGCGCCAGAGTTGCTTGCCGCTTGCGGAATCAAAGCTGAACACACCAAGTTTTTGCTCTCCCAACATCGCCGTGGTGAATACGCGGCCGCTATTCACGATGGGCGAGCCGATGCCGTCGCCGATCTTGGCCTTCCAGGCGATGTTTTGTTCTGCTGAGAATTCCTGCGGCAGGTTCTTGGAAGAGGAAACGCCACTGCCATTACCCCCGCGGAACTGAGACCAGTCCTCGGCCTGAAGGGTGGCGGTGAGACAGAAGACGACAAGGGTGGTGCGAAACATAAAGAATGACGCTCAACCAAACAACTCCGTTAGCGGCTTGCCTTCATCGAGCAGATTGTATGGACGACCGAGTTTGTCTTTGGCTTCGAGATCACTTATGCCCATCGCGTAATAAACGGTCTTGGTGATGTCTTCAGGACGAATGGGGCGATCTTTGGGCAGTTCGGCACGCGCATCCGTTTCGCCGATGACTTGGCCGCCGCGGATGCCTGCGCCTGCCATCAGAACGCTCATGCAGGCGGTCCAGTGATCTCGACCCGCGCCAATGGTGCCACCCGAACGGCGATCTCCGACCTTGGGCATGCGGCCCATCTCGCTCGTCACCATGACGAGCGTTTCATCGAGCAATCCTCGACCCGACATGTCTTCCATGAAGGCGGAGAAGGCTTGATCAAACTGTGGCAGCAAGTATTTGCGCAGGCAGTTAAAGTTATCGCCATGCGTGTCCCATCCTCCCGCGCTCTTGCATTGGTTGGCGATGCTTTCGTCCTCTTTCCAGAAAACGGTGACAAAGGGCACCCCCGCTTCGACGAGGCGACGCGCCATGAGCAGGCTGGTGCCATTGATCGTGTTGCCATAGCGCTCACGCAGCTTCTGCGGTTCGGATTTGATGTCGAAGGCACTCGTGGTGCTGCTGGAGGAAAGCAGCTCAAAGGCGCGCTCCTGCTGCTTCACATAGTTTTGGATCGCCGCCTCTTGATCCAGCTCTCGCCGCGCTTGATTCATCGCGTTCAGGAGCGCATGACGGTCCTGCATGCGGGCGGCCGTCATGCCGCCTCCCATGGAAATCGTTGGCGCGTTGAATCTCAGCGGCTCATCAAAGCTCCCGTTCACATAAAACGGATCATGCTCCATGCCGATGCGGCCGGCGAACTGTCCGGGGCGTGTGTATGGCAGTTTGCTCGGCTTATGGGGCAAAGAAATGATCTGCGGCAGTGTCGGATGCTGCGGGCGCTTCATGCCGACGACACTGCCCATGTAAGGCCAATCTTCGGGATACGGCCTGCGGTCATTGCCCTGCTGCTTGAAGGTGATGTCCGGCGCGTGACCAGTCAGATTGTAATAATAGCCGGCGTGATGATCCCCAGTCGCCAAACCACCATCCGTGATGCCATGCACCATGGCGAAGTTATGTGCCTGCTTGGCAAGCAGAGGCAAATGCTCGCACAGACGAACGTCCGCGCCGGTGGTGCGGATGGGCTTAAACTCACCGCGAAACTCCAGCGGCGCCTCCGGCTTCATGTCCCACATATCGATGTGCGACGCGCCGCCGCAGAGGAAGAACAGCACCGTCGATTTGGCGGGCTTTGCCAAAGTCGGTGACGTAACGCCGGGTCCAGTCGATGCATTCAACGCAGGCCCGAAGCGCAACGACGCCAATCCCATCGTCGAAGCCGTGAGAAAGGCTCGGCGGTCCATGGAGGGGCGAAACAGCGGTATTGGCATGATGTTAAGCTTCTACGCTCGCGAATCGACCGACTTGCCAAGATGCGGACGATTTGCACACAGCGTTAGCCTGTGGTCTGATCCGTCGTGGAATTTCACCAGCTTCGTTACTTCATCGCCGCCGCCGAAGATTTGAGGATTTCGGCTGCAGCGAAGCGGCTGCACGTCACGCAGCCGGCGCTGAGTCGTCAGGTCGCCGTGTTGGAGGCGGAGCTGGGCGTACCGTTATTTGATCGCATCCGCAAACGCATCCACCTCACTGATGCGGGCCGCTTTTTCCTGCCAAAAGCACGCCAGATCGTCTGCGATGCCGAAACGGGCGCGCAGCAGTTGCGCGAGCAGTTTGGGAAGGCCCGCCGCACGCTCCGCCTCGGTTTCCTCACGCCGTTTCTCGATGATCTCGTCGCTCCTGCCGTGCGTGAGTTCCGCCTTCGGCACCCGAAGGCCCAAGTGAGCCTGTTTGAGCTGCCACCACGTGCTCAACTCGACCGCCTGCGTAATCACGAACTCGACGCTGCCATTCTCGGCAATCTTGATGAACGTGACCGCACCCAATTCGACATCCGTCGCCTCTCACGTCATAAAATGGCCGCGGTGCTGTCGGCAGATCATGCACTGGCGAAAAAGAAATCAATTAAGCTTGGCGCATTGAAGGGTGAGCCATGGGTTTCACTCTCTGATGCGTTTTTTCCCGGCCGCCGCGAGTTTTTGCGCAGTCTCTGCCAAGGAGCCGGGTTTGAGCCGAACATAGCTACCGAAGTCGATTCACTCTCCATGATGCTCGGAGCCGTCACTGCTGGCGAAGGTGTCGCCGTCATGCCTGCTCATGCCAGCAAACTGCCGCATGGCGGCTGCATCTTCGTCCCACTTGCCGCCCCTGTGCCCACATCAGAACTCCTGCTGGTGCTCCCTAAACAAAAACCCAGCGGCGAACTCAACACGCTAACATCATTGATTGCTGAACTGGCCGCGCAGATCGCACAGGGGCAGCATTGATGTGCTCAAATTCATAACCACGTTTAAGACAACAAAAGGTAATCTCACTCATGAATGAATCTGCATCACAAGCATTCGAGAATGATCATCTGTCTCTAGAACCCTTCAGCCAACGACTGGAAGAATTCTTGATGATTGAGCACGGCTTTACAGACGGAAGCTTGGTCATCAGTCTGAATGCGCCCTTTGGGTCGGGGAAATCGACATTCCTTTCCATGTGGGCCGGTGATATGAAAACCCGAAGGCAGCAGGACGCTGCTGTTCCAGTTGTTCTCATGTTAAATGCCTGGGAGAGTGATTACTGTGGAGACCCACTTCTAGCCATCATCACGGGGCTTATTCAGGCCGCGAAAGAAAAAGGGCTGAATTCCAATTCGGATGAAGGCAAACGCATTCGAGAGGCTGCTAAAGATGCAGCATGGTTCACTCTTGGATTGGCAAACAATCTGGTCTCTAGGATTACAGGCATTGATCCGCTAGCGGCTGGCGACGTCGCCGAAAAAAAGAAAGCAGCCAGAAAAGAACCGCCGCCAGATTTTGTGTCACTGTATGAGAAAAGGAGCGTATCGCTGAAGAAGTTGAAGGACACATTAAGGGCAATATTTGGAAGCGAACGCCCCCAAGCTTTCGTCTTCGTGGATGAGCTTGATCGTTGTCGTCCAGATTATGCCATTAGCTACCTCGAAACGATCAAACATGTTTTTGATATTCATGGCTTGGTCTTCGTGCTCGCTGTTGATTATGATCAGTTAAGCTGTTCTGCGCGCGCTTTGTTTGGACGTGACCTCAATTTCGAAGAGTATTACCGCAAGTTTGTTCAGCGCTCATTATCACTGCCGGAACCTGATAGCGGGGCCATGCGCAAACTTGCCGAGCACTATACTGCCAGATTCCTAAATCTGGCTGGGAAGCGAGAGAACGCCACGAATCTCCACACTACCCTCAAATACATCGTCGATTTGGTGGTTGCTCTGAGAATGACACCCCGGCAAATTCAAGAAGCATTTAGAATCCTCGGACATGCGACAGCTAAGTCGCCACGGTTAACCGGACAGATGTTTTGGTGCGCATCAGCAATGGCAACATTTTTGGTGTGCTTAAAGGTGGCAAAGCGTGATCTATATCAAAGAATCGGTACCGGAAAAGTTTCTGATCTGGAACTCGGTCAGTTCCTGTATGCGTTGAATATTTCAAATCCAAATAGATGGTTTGTAATTTATGTGACTGGCCGCTATGAAGCAGAAGCTATCAATGTCTTAGAGTTGGGCAGAACCATGAAAGATCTTGGCTATTTGCCACAAGGTAATGAGCTCAATCCGAGTGTAGCATTTCGTGAGTATTTCGATGGTTGGGATTACGCGGATGACGACCGCGTGAGGAAGACATTTGTGCTTATCGAAACAGCCGCGACATTTGGATGAGATTAGATCAAAAGCATCATCGCCCTAGCTCATGTGGTCATTGACGCCCTCAATACAAACTCACAAATGGTCGATTTGTCCGCAGTAGCGCATGGTTGAAGACTCCTCTCGCATGAAAACACACACTTCACACGCGATCCCGCTGTGGCTCAAAGTCTCCTACACTGCCTTCATGGTGGTTTTGATTCCCGTTTACTGGTATCACTACGGCCCGACGAACTTTCTCTATTTCTGCGATATCGCGCTGCTGCTCACGCTCGTCGGCGTGTGGATCGAAAGTCCGCTACTCATCTCGCTGCCTGCCGTGGGCATTTTGATGCCGCAGGCGCTGTGGTGCGTGGATTTCGTCGTTCAGCTTACGGGCAACAAAATGACGGGCATGACGGCCTACATGTTTGATAGCACGAAGCCGCTGTTCCTGCGCGGCCTGTCGCTGTTTCATGGCTGGCTGCCGTTCCTGTTGGTCTATCTAGTGTTCAAGCTGGGCTATGATAAACGTGCGCTGAAGGGCTGGACGGCCTCGGCATCAGGCTTGTGTCTTACGGCCTTCTTCCTCTTTCCGAAAGCAGGCGAAACGCTGTCGGATCCGAATCTGCCGCGCAACATCAACTACGTCTTCGGCATGGACGATACGCAGCCGCAAACCTGGATGAGCGCGGAACTTTATCTCGTGACATGGATCGCGATGTTGATCATTCTTGTGTTTATTCCCACCCACTTGGTTCTGAAGAAAATCTGCCCCACGCCTGAACAAGCTGCCGCCAAACGCGCATGAACTCACCTTCTCCCACGATAACCGAAAAAAAATGGCAGCGCGGCTTCTGGTGCCTGATGGGCACGCAATTCCAAGGCGCGTTCTCTGACAGCGTGCTCAAGTGGCTCGTCATCTACCTAGTGATTGCGCAAAAGATGCCGAAGGAGCAGCTCGACAGCCTGGTATCCGACTCTGGCATGTATTTCGCCATTCCTTTCCTGCTGCTCTCGATGTTCGGCGGCTGGATGGCAGATCGTTTCAGCAAACGGCATGTGATGATCGGCGTGAAGACGATGGAGATCGGCATCATGATCTTTGCCACGTATGCGCTGGCTTCGGGCAAGATGGGCCTGCAGCTCGCCAGTATCTGCCTCATGGGCGTTCACAGCGCCTTCTTCGCTGCATCGAAGTACGGATCGCTTCCTGAAGTCGTTCCGCCAAAAAAACTCTCGTGGGCCAATGGCGTGATCGAGATGCTGACGTTCCTCGCGGCGATCTTCGGCACGCTGGCCGCCGCATGGCTGGCGGAGAGCTTTGCGGGTAAACCAGCGTGGTCGGGCGGCATTCTGCTCGGTCTCGCGATGATCGGCTGGCTCATGAGCCTGGGCATCACGCGCGTTCCTGCCGCGAGTCCTGACAAACCGCTGCGCCTCAACTTCCTCGGCGATCTTTGGCGTGAGTTTAAGTGGATGCGCACGGATCGCGATTTGTGGCGGGCAAACCTCGGCAACACCGGCTTCTTCTTCATCGCCGTGCTGTTGCAGATGAACCTCGTTTTGTATGCGGAGCAGGTCATGCACATCAAGCCGATGGAAAACAGTGCTTTGCAGGTCGCACTCGCCATCGGCATGGCCGCAGGCAGTCTGCTGGCAGGCAAATTGAGCGGTGATCATGTCGAATATGGCCTCATTCCACTCGGTGCCTTCCTCATGGCAGCGATGGGCTTCGCGCTCGGCTTTGACGACATTTCCAAGAACGCTTTCACCGTCTGCCTCACGCTGTTGGGCATTGGTGGCGGCATGTTCATCGTTCCACTGGCTGCGGTGTTGCAGCATCGTCCACCAGCAGATCGCAAAGGATCGGTGCAGGGCGCGGCCTCGTGGTTGTCATGGGTCGGTATCAGCGCAGCGGCCTTGCTGCAAAAGGAGCTGAACATCCGCCTCGGCTGGACGCCCGGCGACATCTTCTGGTTCTGCGGAGCCTGTGCGGTCATCGGCGGTGTGTATGTGACGATGTCGCGCCCGACAGCACTACCCGCGTTGCTCAAACGCTGGACGCATGGCAGGCTGAACGGCAATCATGGCTGAGATTCTCCTCCTTCCCTTCGGCAGCGCCGGTGATGTATTTCCCTTCATTTGGCTGGGGCGGCATCTCATGGCACGTGGGCATCGTGTGACCATGATCACGGCGTGTTTGTTTGAAGAGCAGGCACGCAAGGCGGGGCTGAACTTCATCCCGCTGGGCGAGAAAGACGAGTTCGAGACCATGATCCGCGATCCGCGCATCTGGAAGCTTGGAATTGGCACGAAGGTCGTGTTTGAATTCGCGGCGAACTCTGTGGGGCCTTATCTCGCTGCCATCGAGAAGTGTGGGAAGGTCGATCTGATGCTCGCGCCGGTTACTGCATTCGCTGCGCGCCTCGCACGTGAAAAGCACGGCACGCCACTGATTACTGTGCATTTGCAGCCTGCCGTGTTTCTGAGCGTGCATGAGACACCGCTGCTGCATCCGGCGATGCGCATACTCCGCCATATGCCAGTGTGGTTCAAACGCCTGCTGTTTTCGCTGCCGAATCCAGTCGATCTCTTTGCGTTGCCCAAAGTGAGGCGCATCTGTGAAGCCAATGGTGTCAAACCGCCTCGCAGCCTGTGGCGAGAGTGGTGGGACTCGCCGGATGGCGTGCTGGCGCTTTTTCCCGAATGGTTTGCTAAGCCACAACCCGACTGGCCGGCGAATCTGCTGCAATGGACCTTCCCACTCGAAGATCTCGCCACCGAGCAGGCACTCCAGCCGGAGTTGCAGGCGTTTCTCGCCGCAGGTGAAAAGCCCGTCGTCTTCACACCGGGCAGCGCGAACGTGCAGGCCTCACGTTTCTTCGCCGTCGCGGCAGAAGCGGTGCAGCGCATCGGCTGCCGAGCGGTGTTTGTGACCCGTGAGCCGAAACAGGTGCCGCCCAACTTGCCCGCAAACATTCTGACCGTCGATTATGCGCCGTTCAGCACGCTGCTGAAGCAGGCGAGTGTGTTTGTGCATCACGGCGGCATCGGCACGATGTCCCAGGCCTTCGCTACCGGAGTGCCGCAGCTCATCATGCACATGGCGCACGATCAACCGGACAACGCGGATCGCGTAGAAGGTCTTGGTGCAGGACTGGG
Source organism: Verrucomicrobiaceae bacterium (assembly GCA_947466075.1). Lineage (GTDB taxonomy): Bacteria > Verrucomicrobiota > Verrucomicrobiia > Verrucomicrobiales > Verrucomicrobiaceae > Prosthecobacter. The sequence goes on along the minus strand of CANIBP010000024.1, from coordinate 52,251 downwards.
CCTCAGCGTGCGGCAGTTCACGCCCAAGCGGGTGGCACACGAGTTGCAGCGCCTGCTGCATGATGCCGCGTTTGCCAACGCCGCAAGGGCTTGTTTACAACATGTGGGCAAAGCTCGGTGTGCTGATGATTTGATGTTTTGGATCGAAGCACGGCTCGGGAAATGATTGCTTGATCTCACGGGCAGTTTTCGATGTATTTGGCCCATGCGCTTCCTGCTTCTTTTTCTGGCCTCGTTCGCTACTATCCTCAGTGCGGATGAGTTTGATCCTGCCGACAACACCATCGTGCTGGGCAAGCGTGTGGGTTTGATCAAACCCGGCATGACGAGCACGGATATCGAGCGTGCCTATGGGAAGAAAAATCTGAAGTTACAGAAGCTCCCAGGTGCCGAAGGCGAGGAGATCGAAGGTGCGAAGCTGTTTGCTGAGACGGATCGCGAACTGGAGATAGTGTGGGATCCTGAGAATGAGAAGACCAAGGTCGTGTTCGACATCCGTGTTATCGGCAAAGCCTGGAAGTTTGACAACGGCCTGAAGAGCGGGATGACCGTCGAAGAAGTTGAGAAGATCAATGGCAAGCCGTTCCAGATTGCTGGCTTTAGCTGGGACTACGGTGGCTACGCGAACTTCAAAGGCGGCAAGCTCGATGCGAAAGCGAGCATTCGCTTCAGTCCTTCTTCTGACGAGGTGCCGGACTACTTGCAAGGGGACAAACAACTCTCATCGAGCGATAAAAAACTGCGCGCTGTGAAGCCTCTGGTCGATGAAGGCATCACGGTCTTCATGCGGTGAGCGGATATACGCGCACATCAACGCCCGGTGAGCCGATGATGTGATCGGGTGGACGGCTTGGATCAGTGAAGCCTGCCTGGAGCAGAGGTTTCACATCCCACGCCTCCAGCTTGGCCTCCGCAAGGGGATACGGAACATGATTTACCTGACCGCAGCGGATGCCACGAGGCGATTTGGAGAAGAGCAGGTAGCGCTCAGCGAGGAAGAATTCGAGCGAGCCGGGCTCTGCGGCGTGTGTTTCGTGCGAAACTTGGTAGTTATATCTTGATTGCGCTGACTCACCACGACGATGGCAGATGTAGTCGATCTCGTTTTCGTTCACCGCCGCCTGCATGCGGGCGTGTTGATACGGCAGGTGGAAGAAGGTGCGTGCAGTCCAGACAGCGAGCGGTTGATTGCAGTCGAGGGAGTAGAACCACACACCGGGGCGGCCTTGTTCATCGTGGACGTAGGTGCGCACGTTGAGTTCGAGGAAGTCGCTGATGCCCGGCACCGGCGGGCAGAAGCGCGGGCGAATGCCACGCATGAAGAATGGCACGATGGCAAGCCATGCGTCGCCTTGAAAAGTATCCACGAACAAGCCTGGCGGCAGCGTGCGCTGGATTTCAGCCGCATCCCAGCGCCAGTGGAGAAAGATCAGGCTTTCCCAGCGCTGCAGCATCACATGGGCGCGTGTAGGGCGCTGGCGGACAGCGAGGCGGGATTCGAGCGTGGGCGTGACTGGCATGTGCAGATGATACGATGGTATTCGCGCCTATGTGCCAACCGGATTCGTTCATCTGGCATGCACTTTCCATTACGAATCCTGAGCTTACTGCTCATTTCGCTGCTCACGCTCAATTCTTGCACCTCCATGAAACCCGCTCCGCTGAAAACTGTGTCTCACGTCGATCTGACCCGCTATGTGGGCGATTGGTTTGTCTTTGCGCACATCCCTTACTCATTGGAAAAAGGCAAGGTCGGGACACTGGACCGCTACGCGCTGCGTCCCGATGGCAAAATGGACAACATCTTCCTGTTTCGCCGTGGCAGCCTTGATGCGCCGCTGGAGCAGTGGAAAGGCGTGGCGCGGGTGCACAATAAATCGACCAATGCCGAATGGCGCGTGCAGTTTATTTGGCCGCTGCGGGTACCGTATCTCATCATTGATCTCGACAAGGATTATGAATGGAGCGTGATCGGCTATCCCTCACGCAAACTCGCCTGGGTGCTTAGTCGCAAGCCGGTGATCGATGAAGCAACATATCGTGGCATTCTGGAGCGGATGGCGAAGCAGGGATACGACACACGACTATTGGCTAAAGTGCCGCAAAGAACGAAGTAAGTGTCACAAGCCAGATTAAACGCAAAAAGGCAGGGCTAATGCGCCCTGCCTTTTTGCATGAGTTAAAAACGATTACGCAAACAGCTTCGTCACCGGCTTGGCCTTCACGAGTTCACGCGGCTGGTTGAGATGATTGTAAACAATCGTCTCGGGGTCGATGCCGACGGCGTGGTACATGGTGGCGAGGAGTTCGGTGGGATGCACGGCGTCTTCAGCCGGGGCGGAGCCGGTGGCGTCGGATTTGCCGTGGATGTAGCCGCGCTTGATGCCGGCACCACCGACGATGGCGGTGTAGCAGTATGGCCAGTGGTCGCGACCGTCGGCGCTGTTGCCGTTGCCGGAGGTGGACACGCCTTTTTCGGGGCTGCGGCCGAATTCACCGAGGACGACCACCATGGTCTCATCAAGCAGGCCGCTAGAGTCGAGGTCGGCAAACAGCGCGCTGAGGCCCTGGTCGAGCATGGGACCGCTCTGGGTCTTCATGCGTGTGGTGAGGCCGACGTGATGGTCCCAGGAGTGGTTGTCGGAGTTGGCGACCTTGGGCCAGATGACTTCGACGACGCGGGTGCCGGCTTCGAGCAGGCGGCGGGCGAGCATGCAGCTCTGGCCGAAGGTGTTGCGGCCATAGCGGTCGCGCATCGACACGGGTTCGCGATCGAGCGCGAAAGCGTCACGCGCACGGCCGCTGGAGATGAGGTTCAAGGCCTGGCTGTAGTAGCTGTCGAGACTGAGATCCTTCGTGGCGGCCTCAATGGCGGGCATTTGGTGATCGATGGCATCACGCAGCTTCGCGCGGCGCTCCAAACGCACGCTGAAGAGGTCGGGACGCATTTGAAGGTCGTCGATCTTGATGCGGTCCATCTTGCCCATGTCGAGATCATCGCCATCGGGGAAGAGCGTGTAAGGATCGTAGGCCTTGCCGAGGAAACCGGCACCGCCGCCTTTGCCGACGACGTTGGATTCCTGCAACGGCCGTGGTAACTGAACGAATGGGAGCATTGGTTCCTTCAGCGGCTTGAGGCGCACGATGTTGCTGCCGAAGTTCGGGAAGTCCTTTGCGTTCGGCGGTTCAAGCTGGCCGGACGGGCTGACCTTGTCCGTCGTGTAGCCGGTCATGATCTGGTAGATGGCCGCCGTGTGGTTGAAGAGACCGTTCGGCGTGTAGCTCATCGAATTGATCATGGTGAACTTGTCGTTCACCTGCGCGAGTTTTGGCAGGATCTCGGTGAAGTGCTTGCCAGGAACCTTCGTCGGGATCGTGTTGAAGGCGCTGCGCACCTTGTCAGGCACGTTTTCTTTCGGATCCCAGAGATCTAGATGGCTCGGGCCGCCCTGGAGGTAAATCATGAGCACATGCTTGGCCTTGCCCCAGCCAGCACGGCCTGCGCCCGCAGGTGCGGTGGCGGCGCTGGCGCTTTGAGCACGGAGGATGTTGTTGAGCGTGAGGCCCATCATCGAACCGCCGCCGACGCGCAGGATGTCGCGACGCGAGAAGCCGAGATGCTTGTCACAAAGGTCTTTGCCGGGAACGCCAGGGATGCGGAACATGATGTGCTAGGGGTGAGTGTTGGATGTCAATTTCAGCGGCATGTACGACAAGGAAGGGCTGATCTTGCTGTTTCGGGCAAGATCAGCCCCGGCGGGCAGGAAAGTCCATGTAGCGGACGGGAATCGGGCAATACCTCAAGCCTGGCACCGGCGGCGTGAGCGACGGCAGACCAGACCACCGATTCCTGCCAGCAGCAGCAGGCCGTGGGAAGGTTCCGGCGCGGCGGTGTAATTGATGACCAAACGCGGAGCGAGAGTAGCATTGGCATTTTCAGAAGCCGCAAAACGCCGCGCATTGCCCCAAACGGACTCGTCGCTTGTTAGCAGATACCAGCCGTAATTTGCAGAGGGGGTGTCCAGCCAGGCTTGCACATCAGCGATCAGGGCGGAATTGGTGGCAAAGGAGTAAAGGCCCGCGCCGACATCCACGCTGGTTCCCACTGCGCTAGGCGTTGCTGCGTATTCAACACCAGCCTGCCCACCTAGTGTGCTCCACAATGTTGTACCCTGGAACTGACTGTTCCAGGTGCTGTCTCCAGCAGCAGCGGTGGAGCCGTTTTTTACCGTGACGACTCCCTCCTGCCAGTCTTTCAGGAATCTGCGCAGTTGGTAGCTGCCCGGACTGTGAGATGCGGCTTGTGATATGAGATTGAGCTCCAGGGTGGCTCCAGTGATCGCGCTTCCAGCAGGAATGAGCGCGGTCACGTCAAATTGAATCAACGAACGAGCCCGCTGGTCATAGCGTGCCGTGACGCCTGCGATCAAATCATTGCTGCCGAGGTTGTAATTGGAGTTTTGCTCAAACAAGGCTGTGTCACGAGAAGCTGATAGGACCACTGTGGCACCTTGCAAATGCGCTGGCAGAACATAATAAGCCAGCACCAAGAGGAGGAGAGTAGAGCGCATGAGAGGATGCTGTGGTGCAGCTTTTTCATGAAACGGGCCTCCGACTGTGAAGCGGGAGGCCCGTTAGGAATAAAGCATTAAAACGTCAACGCACCACTCAGGCGCGGCGGCGGCGGAACAGCAGGGCGCTGAAGCCGATCAGAGCCAGGAGTGCACGGGAAGGCTCAGGAACGGCATGCACGACGAGCAACTGACCACCTTCCACCTGATCACCAGCGACAGCGTAATGCTGCTGGTCCACCAAGGCATACCAGCGGCCTTTGTTAGCGTCAGTGAGAGTGCTGGTGGACATGATGTCCGTGATGTCGATGACACCGGAGAATTCTTCGTCTCGGCTGAAGGGGGTGGTAGGATTAACGCCGACATCGCCATTCTTATTGGGGTCATGTTTCGCCACCAAGGTGAGCGTATCGGTGGCGGTATTGTAGGACCACACTTTGCCGTTGTGCGAAGCGTTGCCCACGTCTTCCACCAGCATGATGGTGCCGTCGCTGCCGAAGGAAATGTTGTCGAACATGTTCACTTTCTCCCCGCCCACCGTGTCGCCATCAACGACGGCTTCAATCGTGCCACCCGCATCAGGATTGGTGATGTCGCTAAAGGTCATCTTCCAGAGGCGGGTTTGGCCGGTCTGGGAGTTTGCAGCAACATTGATGGTTGTAGCATTAGAATAACCAGCACCGCCATCATTGGTGTCGAGACGATCCGTGGTGACGAAATAAAACTCGTTGGGGTTGTTGGGGTTCCAGGCACCGTCTTCGGGGCGGGAGAACGTTGTGGAGGCGGTATCGCTCAGGGTAAAGTTCCGGACGCCGGTCATGGCGTTCGCACGCGTTGTGGTGCTGGACAATTCGTCAATGGTTGTCGCGCTGCTATCGGCAAAGCCAGTAACGTTCACGAACTTAAGCGTGCCATTGGTAAGGCCAGCCCTGTCGGCTGCGGTGCCGGAGCTTGTTTTGGTGCCAACGTAAACCCCAACCGAGTTGGCCATGATGTTGGTGCCGCCGTCGTTGGTGCCAATCACCACGGTTTTATCCTGGGCGTACGGGTTGGCGAGGGCGTTTTCCCATGCGCCCACAGTGCCATTTGCAGCACCTGCGCTGGCGGTGCTCACATTGAACTTGCCAAGCGTGAAGCTCTTGCCTGCATCCGTGCCGGTGACAGCGGTGGCCTGCAGCCAGGCAGTGCTGCCGCCTTCTTCACCATGCATGAAAATGCGGTCCTGCGTGCCCAGACCGGTGGCGGCATTGTAGAACGCTGTCTCGACAGGAAGATCCGCCGAGCAGAAGCGGTTGAAGGCCACGTTTGATGAAGCGGTGGTGTTCAACTGCTGATTGGCCTTGTCCCAGCCATAAACGCTTTTGATCAGGTCGTCGCCAGCGGTGACGGTGAGCGTATTCTTGTTGATGGTCCAGATGGAAGCGAAGGAGCCAATGGCACCATGATCATGGGTGGCACCCACTGTGCTGCCCAGCTCGTGGTTCATCAGCAGCGTGAAGGTGCCGTTGGTGATGTCGGTGGCAGACTGGAAGGCACCGAGGCCGTCGGGAATGCCGGCCATGCTATAGCCGCCGATGGTGTCGCCTGCGGTGAGAACCGAGTAGGTGGTCAGGGTGGGTTGAAGACCGATCAGGTAAGGAGCGGCGGACGAACTGGATCCGGTGACGTAGGTCTGCGCATGCGCAGCACCTGCCAGCAGCAGGGCTGCGGCAAGGGAGGTGAGTGTGATCTTGGATTTCATAATCAAGAGTGCGGAGTGTTTGGGGTGGGAGTGCTTGAAACGCCGCCACTTCGGAATGCGGCGGCGTTTCATGACGGGTCGCCTATGGCTTCAGCGTGGTTATTTCCCAAGCAACGAAACCGGAACGGAAGCTGCGCCGACCACGCTTCACTAGGGAAACCGGGTGAATGGCAACGATATTGTTGCATGGCATACCGGATCAAAGGCACCGCAGGCGACGAAGCTGTTGCAAAAATGTGCCGACTCCCGCGTGCCAATTTTTCCTGATCGGACGGGTCACCCCAGAACAGGCAGGGTTACTTCGACAGAATGGTGCTGCCGGTTTCCATCTGCAGATCGCTCACCCATCCGACATTGGGCACAGCGGCGATTTTGGCCCAGCCATGCGTGCGGCATTCATCATCCACATAGATTTTCAGCGTCACCATCCCGCGCTTCTGCATGCCTGCCAAGTAGCGGGCCGCCTTGTCACCCTGGGTCAAGACCTCGGCGGGTAGGTAGGCGCTGAGGGTGGCCTGCTCGTCCGGGTGCGAAAGCGTGAAGGACAGTCCGCCCTCTTTGACTGGAAAGGGTGGTATCGATGCCGAGCGCTGGGCATTCACCCGCATGAGCACCTGACGGTTTGATGCGAGTTTGGAAACGCCGACAAAGCGGCTTTCGCACCACCCGGCAAAGCTCTCCCAGTCGAGACGGAAGGTGGACTTGCCCAGCTTTTCGAACGCGGCCAACCGTGAGGAGCCATCCCCCATCGGCACCCCGACCAAAAAATAGCGGTCAGTGGTGATGAACTTGGGGTTGATCTGGAACTGCGCCGCTGGCTGGACGGGCACCGCCGTCGTCCACTCCCGGTATTTTGGCATCACCTCAAAAGGACGGCGGATGAGCGGCTCGATTTCACTTTCACTGCGGGCAAGGAGAAATTCCTTCATCATGCGTGCCACGATGCGAAAATTCTCTTTCACCTCGGAGCGCAGGCCGATGTCCTTCGCCGTGGCCTCGGTCACCTCCGCTTTGGCTTCATCGCTGTCCTTTTTCATTTTACCTTCGAGTTCAACCGCCGCCGCTTTAAGTGCCGCTGCCGCTGCCGCTTTTTTCGCTGCATCTGTTTCCTTCTTTGGAGCGGCAGGTGGAGGCGCGTATGTTTTAATTCCTGGCATGGCGTTGAGAAGCGTGGTCGCAGGCTTCGTGACTGAGGACGCGGCCGGTTCAACTGGCATAGACTGCCCCCCAACCTTTTTTGAAGGCATCCCCTCCACTTCTTCATGAACAGATTTCTTTATTGCGATCTGGATGACCAGCACCACCTGCCAGAGAGTGAACGCGACGATAATCGTCACGAGCGGAAACAACACCCAGATCCATTTGTTCTGCCTGCGACGGCGTCTGAGCTGGGGCAGTTCAATCTTGGCTGAATCTTCTGACATAGACACACCGATTCAAGCCTCATGGGAGATGGATCAAGATTCTCTATGTGGCAGATTCGACTCAGGCCCCATGCGCAAACCCGAGAGATGAAACGATGGCTGTGGCGCGGAGCAGCGATTTCATCGGAAACATGAAGCCTAAACGCAGCCAATGTTACCAACGACTTTAATCCACGAACATGAACTCGTTGCTCATCAGCAGCACCTGCGCGAGCTGGCTGAGCGGGCTTTGCGATTTCTGACGGCCAAGGGGCCAGCGGTCGGAACCGCAGAAGTCGGTTTTGGCGTTGGTAAGTAGTTCGCTGTTGTCAGCTCGGCTGATGGTGGGCTGCCAGTCGAAGCTGTCGCTGTTGGTGTCGTTTTCGCTGGAAACGATGAAGCTGATGATGTCGCCGCGCTTCACGTCGGCGTGGGTTTGAATGTTCTCCTTCTTATTTTTCGGAGTGACCAAGCGCTCGGCCAAAATGCCGGTGCGGCTGCTGTGAATCCAACCACGCACGCCATTGCCTTGATCGCTTCCGCGACTCAAGACGCCGTCGATCAGGATGTGCAAATCCGCAGGCGCATGCCAGCGAGCGGTCACCATGACTTCTTTGGAGCCTGCATGTCCGCCGTAATTGGCCCAGTTTGCATAAGCCCATGTGGGATCAGGAATTTTTCCGGTGTGGCTCCACATTTTCTGCGTGCCACCGCCACGTTCCGTGAGGTTTTCGAAGGGTTTGAAGTCGCTGAAGGCCGGTTTGCCATCGGGCATGAGCGAGAGTTTCAATGTGCCGTAGCTCCAGCGAAACGGCTTCTCTGCATTGAGTGCGGTGGCAGCCGCAGCGAAGCGATTGGCGAGTTCGACTTCATCAGGACGCGGATCACGCGCGAGAATGCGGTGATACATGGCGCGGATGGCCTCGGAATCGAGTGTGGTGCCGGCGAGCGGCGTGGCTTTGGCGACAGCATCGGCACGGGCGCGCATGAAGGGGCTGTTCATCAGGAACAGCGCCTGCTGCGGCACGGTGGTGTTGAAGCGCTGCGGGCTGTGGCCGTCGGGATTGGCGAAGTCGAACATCGCAGGCACGCTGGCCTGATCGTAGCGGTCCACTTTGAGGTAAAGCGTGCGGCGCGTGTCGACGTCCTTGGCGTCTAATTCGATGGCTCGTCCGCCTTGCTTGGCGGCATCCAATTCACCGGTGACAGCAAGGATGGCATCGCGCATCGTTTCATAATCGAGGCGCTGGCGATTGAAGCGGCTCAGCAGGTCGTTCTCAGCATCTTTCGTGAGCTTGTCCGGCGTGGCGTGGCTACTTTGCTGATAGGTGCGGCTGGTGAGGATGAGCGTGTGGAGCTTCTTCAAGCTCCAGCCATTTTCCATGAAGGTGGCGGCAAGATAGTCGAGCAACTCAGCCTGTATGGGCTTGGGTGTCTGCACGCCGAAGTCGCTGGGCTGCGAAACCAGCGGCCTGCCGAAGTGCTGCATCCACACGCGGTTCACGATGACGCGTGCGGTGAGCGGGTTGTTTTTGCTGGCGATGTGCTGCGCAAGTTCGAGGCGACCGCTGCCATCGGTGAATTTTTCGCCGCCGAACATGGTGAGCCATGCACGTGGTGCCGGATCGCCTTGGCGTGCGGGATTGCCGCGCACGAAGATGCGACCGTCCTGCGGCTTCGGCTTGTCGAGCAAGACCATCGCACGCGGTGGTGCTCCAGGATGCGTGCTGTCGAGCTTGGTGCGCTCGTTTTCGTTTTTGACGACGACATCGCGATCTTTGCGCGTGAAGAAGCCGTCCATTTGTTCCGCAGGCACTGACAGCGGGCAGAGCGGGTCCTGCATGAGCTTCGCGTCGATTTTTCCTTCGGCAAAAAGGCGACCGTAGCACGTGGCAACGTCTTGGAGCGATTTGGGCGATGCTTTGGCAATCTCGGCAGCGATGATGGCATCGCTGCCTGCCTCCGGCTTCACGATTTCTTGAGCGATGGCGGCGAATTGCTCGGGCTTGGCTTCAGCATACCGTTTCCACGCGACAAAGGCTGGATGCGGCTTCGCTGCCAGCGCATAGCGCTTCAAAAAGCTCTTCCACTTGAAGGCGACGTTATCGCGCAGCTTGAGTTGACCGGCGCGACCACGAAACGCAGCATCTTTATCCATGTTTTGCGATTCCTGCGCGAAGGCGAGATAGCTGGCGAGTTGCTCAGGAGAACGCAGCTCGTCATACACCTTCTTTTTGAAGTCGAGCGCCTTCTTGGTGATCTCAGCGACCTTGACTTCGTAGTCGGCGGCTTGCTTGGCATCGCCCGTCTTGCCAATGATGGGCATCGCAGGTTCCTCAGGCTCATCAGTGCTGTTGAAGATGCTATACATCGCGTAGTAATCGCGGCTGGGAATCGGGTCGAACTTGTGATCGTGGCAACGAGCGCAGCCGATGGTGAGGCCCAGCAAGCCTCGTCCCACGACATCAATGCGGTCATCGGTAATGAGCACACGATCATTGATGAAGCGCTCGCCGACATTGTAGAAACCCAGCGCTGCGAGATGCGGTGAATTCGGTGTGGCAGAAGTAATGCGGTCAGCAGCGAGCTGATAGCTCACGAATTGATCATACGGCATATCTTCATTGAGCGATTTCACGATCCAATCGCGATACGTGTAGGCGTAAGGGTAGAAATTGCTGCGGCCAGCCACCTGATAGCCGTTGGTGTCGGCATAACGCACGACATCAAGCCACACGCGTGCCCAGCGCTCGCCGTAGGCGGATGTGGCGAGGAGTTCATTGATCACGGACTGTGGGTCGCGTTTTTTTTGCAAGTCCGCAAAAGTTGGAGGAAGGCCAGTCAGCGTGAGGTAAAGGCGACGTGTGATCGTAGATGGATCGGCTGGCGCAGCGAAATCAAGTCCTGCGGCTTTCAGCTTCGCACCGACGAAAGCATCAATAGGATTGCCGTTGAAGCCGGCGGCCAGTGCAGGCTTTTGCACTGGCTTGAACGCCCAATGCTGCATGGGATCCGCTTTGGGTGCGGAATGATCGGCCACTTCTTTCTCGGCGGGCCAGGGCACACCCATGCTGATCCATTGTTCCAGCGCAGCGATTTGCGGTGCAGGCAGCTTGTCGCCCTTCTTCGGCATCGCTTCGACCCCAGCGACGTGATTGATGGCCTTGATCAGCTTGCTGGCGCTCGGATTGCCCGGTTCAACGACTTTGCCGTAATCACTGCCGCGAATGACAGCAGCACGTGAATCGAGTCGCAGGCCGTTTTGATGCTTGTGTGCGCCATGGCACTCGTAGCAGCGCTCCGCGAGCACGGGGCGGACGTTCTTCTCAAAAAACTCGATCTGATCCGGCGGAAACGTGTCCGCCGCTGAGACGAACGGACAGGCGACGGCAAGGCCGCCCAAAACGAGAAAGGGAAACTGGAAACGCAGGGTCATGTGGGGGTTCGGAGCTTCGCATTTGAAATGACAAGCTCCAAAACCAAACGCGCAGTGAACGTGCCACCTTACAGGTAGGAATGAGGCTTCTGAAGGCACGGCTTGCTTGATCTTTGCAAGATCATTCGCCTTCGCGCTGTTCCCTGCCAACCACCATGACCAAACTGCTCATTTCCACTCTCTTGATTGCGCTACCGCTGAGCGCCGCTGATTTGAAGTTCAAAAAGTTTACGCTGAACGAGGAATTCGTCGCTGAAGGTGCTCATTTTGCGGATTTCGACCACGACGGGAACAACGACATCTGCTCGGGCCGTTTCATCTGGAAGGGGCCGGAGTTCAAGGAACGCGTCGAGTTCGCGCCGAAGTTCGAAAAGGAGCCGTACGATCCGGCGAAGGGCTACAGCGACTTCTTCCTGACCTACACGTATGATTTCAACGCCGACGGTTGGAGCGACATCCTGGCTTACTCTTGGCCGGGCAAGGAAACGTGGGTGTTTGAGAATCCGCAGAACAAAGGCGGTGAATGGACGCGGCACACCATCTTTGATGTCACGGACAATGAATCGCCCGATTTCAAAGACGTGAACGGTGATGGAAAGCCCGAAGTCGTCTGCCACACCGGTGGTCAGCTCGGTTATGCGGAGATCGACTGGAAGAACCCCTTTGGCAAAGCCCGCTTTCGTCCGATCACGCCCAAGTCACCGGAAAACGACAAGAAGTATTTCAAATACACTCACGGCTACGGCGTCGGTGATGTGAATGGCGACGGTCGTCCTGACATTCTCGATAAGGAAGGCTGGCGTGAGCAACCAGCGGACACGAAGGCCGACAGCGACTGGGCGTTTCACCCGCAGCTCTTCACCGTAGCTGGTGGCCGCGGCGGCTCATTCCTGCTTGTCTATGATGTGAATGGCGACGGACGCAATGATGTGATCACTGGCTACGATGCACATGGCTACGGTTTCGGTTGGTTCGAGCAGACGGCAGACGGCACCTTCACCGAGCACAAATTAATGGGAAGCACGGTCGAAGAGAGCCCCGTCGGTGTGAAGTTCAGCCAGCTTCACGCGATGCAACTTGCTGACATGAATGGTGACGGCGTGATGGATGTCGTTACTGGCAAGCGCCGCTGGGCACATGGCCCATTGAAAGACGATGAGCCAAATGCAGCGCCGGTGCTCTACTGGTTTGAGATCAAACGCGATGGCAATAACACGCAGTTGATCCCGCATCAAATCGACGACAACAGCGGCGTCGGTACACAGGTGACTCCCGGCGACGTGAACAAAGACGGCAAGATGGACGTCGTCATCGGCAACAAGAAGGGCGTGTTTGTCTTCTTGCAGGAGTAATCCTTCTCACAAAAGCACATCGCCCGCCTGAAGCGGGTGCCCGTGCAGGAAGTCAGCGGCAGACAAACGTCTGCCGCCTTCGATTTGGACTTCGAGCAGGTTTAGCAGGCCGCTGCCGCAACTGACGATGATGCCGTCAGCATTCGCATTGACGATGGTGCCAGGTGTAGGGCAGGCATCGGCATTCGGGATGATTTGAGCGCGATGAATCTTCATCTGTGCCTCCTTGAGCATACACGAAGTGCCGGGCCAAGGTGTGAAGGCGCGGATGAGGCGGTCGAGTTCGATGGCGGGACGAGTCCAGTCGATGCGGCCATCTTGACGAGTGAGTTTGCGAACGTGCGTTGCTTTCGCGTCGTCTTGTTTCTCGCGCGGCGGATTGCCTGCGGCGAGGAGATCGAGTGCGGCTTCGAGCGCGGCGGGGGCTTGCTGCGCGAGTTTATCATGCAGACTGCCGCCAGTGTCATCAGCGGTGATGGGCAGGCGCTGCATGAGCAGGATGTCGCCGGTATCGAGGCCTTCATCCATGAACATGATGGTGACGCCGGTTTCAGCGTCGCCATCACGAATCGCGGCCTGGATGGGTGCGGCACCGCGATGACGCGGCAGCAATGACGCGTGAATGTTCAAGCAGCCGAACTTTGGCACGTTGAGCACGGAGCGTGATAAAATCTGGCCATAGGCGACGACAACAGCCACATCGGCGTTGAACGCTTTCAGTTCTTCGACGGCGTGACGAATCTTGGGCGGCTGGATGACTTGAATGCCTGCGCTGAGCGCACGCACTTTGATTTGCGGCGGGGTGAGCACCTGTTTGCGGCCCACGGGTTTGTCCGGCTGCGTGACAACTCCAACAACCTCATGTTTCGGTGTGTTGAGCAGCCATTCCAAGGAAGGAAGGCCTATGTCGCCGGTGCCGATGAAGAGGACGCGCATAGCCGCATTAGATCCGCAGCTTTTCCTGTTCGCGCCAAGCTTCCAGCGTCATGACGCTGCCGATGATATCGTAGAGCACTTTGGCGGGAGACTGGCTGGCATCGATATCGACAATGCGATCGCCTGCGTAGTGATCAAGGATTGGCTTGGTTTCGGCCTCGTAAGTGGCGAAGCGGTTTTGAATGACGATCTCGTTCGCATCATCGAAGCGGTTGTCCTTGAGCGCACGTTTGCGCAAACGACGGGCCAGTTCGGTGCGGTCAGGACATGAAAGATGGAAGACCTTCAATACTTCGATGTCATCTTCCATGTATTTGGCCTGATCGACGTTGCGGGGAATACCGTCGAGCACCAGAAAGTCGATCTCGGGTTTGAACTGATGCGAATCGACGCGCTGTTTGATGTTTGCACGCCAGAGCTGCACAGTCACATCATCAGGCACGAGTTCGCCACGGCTGGAGTATTCGACGAACTTCTGTCCAAGTGCGGTGCGGGTATCGAGTGAGCGAAACACATCGCCGCAGGCGAGATGATGAAAGCGCGGGATGGAACCTAGCACCTTGCCCTGCGTGCCTTTGCCGCTGCCAGGAGCGCCAAGGATGAGGAACGTGCGAAATTTTGCGGGCTGTTTATCGTCGGACATGAGCGGGCAAGCTAACACGCTACGATTTTGACACAACTTGTGTGACGGCCAATTTCACCCGCTCATAAGACAGCGCTGACAAATCATGACTTTCTTCACGTAAAATCTGCACCCAAGGCTGCGGCGGTGCCCAAATCGCCGGATCTGTTGGGCCAAAGAGCAGCAGCGAAGGCACACCGCACGCTGCGGCGAGATGTGAAATACCACTGTCGTGACCGAGAAAAGCTGAACAAGTGGTGAGGCGAGAGGCGAGTTCAGAAAGCGGCAGCGAATGCCAGTGGGTGTGCTTTGGAATCTTCACGCCACGGGCTTCTTCGGCTTCGCCGGTGATGAAAATGAACTCATGGCCAATCAGTTCATCGGCGAGCCTTAGCCAGTGTTCTAGCGGCCAGTTTTTCTTCTCCGAGCCGCTGCCGGGATGGATGATGATTTTGGGCGATCGTTCTGCGCTGGCAGGGAAGAGCGGCTTCTGAAGAAGATCATCTTCCAAGAACATGGCGAGCTTCTCCAGGCCCTTTGCGAGTTGTTTTGACGCGTGTAGGCCATCGTTTTGCACCAGCGGTGAGCATTCGATGAGCGTTTTGACGCCGACACGTTCCATGCTGGCGCGAAAGAGGCCGTCGGGATCGTAAAGGAAGCTGACGACGAGATTGAAGCTACTCACATGCTCGGCGAGCACTTCGTCGATAGGTGCCGTTTTGGCGAACAGCGGAGCCATGGTGCGATGTTCGAGGCTGCGGACGGAATCGGCGAGTCCAGCAGTGCGTGCGAGTTCGGCGATGGAAGGATAGCCGATGACTTCAAGATGGCAGCCAGCGATGGTTTCGCGCAGCAGGCGGATGGCGGGCAGCGTGAGGATGAAATCGCCAATCGCACCGCCACGAATGACGAGAACGCGGGGCTGGGGCTTCATCAGTACAACAGAATCGCGGCGGCGAGCAGCACCGCGCCGTAGGCGATGCCGGAATACACCGCCAGTTTCCAGCGCTGCGGCTTGGCGAGGAGCCAATTGATCCAGTCACGCATCAGGAATGGCATGCCGATGAAGTACATGCCGACAATGATCCAGGCGTAGGCCAGGATGGGCAGCAGCAGACGGCTGGTTTGCGGTTGAAGGAAGGCTGCCGTCAAAACTGGGCCGGCGACCAGCAGCATGAGCGAACCCAGCGCGCGCACGGCGAGAAATTCCTTCACATAGATCAACACGGCCACGAATCCGCCGGCAACGATCATGATGAAGGTGTTGCGCATGTGGAAGAATTCTCCCATGTCCATGTTGGAGAGAGCGAAGACGCTCCAGAGGAAATCAATCGAGAGCAGGATCACGCCCCATTTGTAGGTGCGGGGAAAGGATTTGAGGAAGGCCTGGGTCTTGGCGGAATTTTTCAGCGCCCAGCCGTGGGCCACGATGAGTGCCAGCGCTACGACGATGCCGGTTCCCTTGAGCGGAATGCCGCCGGTGGGAGACTGATGGTAGAGATAGTCGTAGAGATCGGCAAACATGCGCTGTGAGCAGGGGAAAACGGGCGCATAGGTGGCGCAGACCGCCCAAATGCGCAAACGCGATGTTCCTGCGGGAGGATTGAGGTTGCCCAAGCGGTGTGAAGAGACAGTTTGGGGGCAGCCCCGCATGAAAGAGAAAAAAGAAAACATCCCGGCATGGTACGTCGTCCACACCCGTCCGAAGTGCGAGCACATCGCCGCAGGGCTGATGGCGGGCCTGGAGGGCGTGGAGACCTACTGCCCGCGCATCCGCTTCCAGAAGAACACACGGCGGGGGAAGGTGTGGTTCATCGAGGCGCTGTTTCCGAGCTACTTTTTTGCGCGCTTCATCCCCGCCGAGTCGATGCGGGCGGTGAACTACTCGCAGAGCGTCATCCGCGTGGTCGATTTCGGCGGCAACCTCACCTCCGTGCCGGACAAGGCGATTGCAGAGCTGAAAACGGAGATGAAGGACGTGGAGATTTGTGAGGTGGAGGTCGGCGTGAAGGTCGGTGACATCGTGGAACTGACCGAGGGACCGATGCGCGGGCTGAAGGGCATCGTGAACGCGATGCTGAGCGGCGTTGATCGTGTGCGCATCCTGCTGGAGTTCCTGGGCCGGGAAAATGCGGTGGAAGTGCCAATGTCAAAAATTCTCACCGAGCACAAACCGCGTGCAGTGATGGCGGCACGGTGATTCAGCTCATGGGCAGTCCGAGTGCGGCACGCACTTCTCTGCGGACCATGCGGGCGTCCTTCAAGGCAGATTTTGCATCCTGCTGTATGGCCTCGTTGCCCGGATAGCGAAACTCCACGGCGTAGTCCGAAAGGCTGACCAGAGCGGGCCGCATTGCGGCCCACAACGGCTCGGCAGGCAGGGTCAGGTCCAGCAGGTCGTCGAGGTCGTGCGTCCTAGGGCAGCGAATGCCTGCTTCATCAATACGGGCCTTGAGGTATTTCTCGGCACTTTGCTGGCAGTGAAAACAAACCTGGTCGTACAGGGTGACTTTGCGCCGACGTGACAGCACCAGCGCGGTGACAAAGTCCGCTTCGGCTTTCTTGACCCATTCAAGCGTGGACGGCTTCATACATCACACGGCCATGTTCGGTCACATCCAGCATGAAGGAGTCGCCTTGACTGACGCGCCGCGCCACCTCACGTTCCTCACGCACCAGCATGTCCACGGGAAAGCCAGCTTTCACCGCCAGACGGATCGTCACGGCGGGCCGACGGCCGAGTTTTTTCGCGTCACGCATGACCACCATGACATCCACATCGGAGTCGGTGTGCGGTCTGCCGTAAGCATGTGAGCCGAACAGAATGATCTTTCGCGGCTTGAACATCCGCGCGATCTCCTGGCAATAACGCTGAATCTTGCTCATCGGCACCATGGTTCTGAGTTAGGCCCACTGTCAGCGGGCAGGCAAATGAATTTCAGGACGGCATCCCTCTTGCAACCGGCGCTCCCTGACCTACCTCATCCGCCCCCATGCTTACCATTCGCGACGTCACCAAGACCTTCAATGCCCGCACGCTGTTCAGCGCTGCGTCGATGACCATCAACTATGGCGAGCGCGTGGCGCTGGTGGGGCCGAACGGAGCGGGGAAATCGACGCTGTTCTCGCTGATCCTCAAAACGGACACGCCGGATGCCGGCGAGATCATCCGTGATGAGTGGACGACGGTCGGTTATCTGCCGCAGGAGAGTGAACCGGTCGGTGAAGAAACGGTGTTGCAGATCGCGACGGGCAAGGCGGGCGAAATCGAGGCGCTGGAGAAAGTTTTGTGCGAGTTCGAGGCCAGCGGCGATGTTTCGAGCCCAGAATATTTTGAAGCGCACGCCAAGCATGATGCACTGGAGAATCCGCAGGCCGAGGCGAAGGCGAAACGCATTCTCAAGGGCCTGGGCTACAAGGAGGAGGACTTTGCGCGGCCAGCACGCGAGTTCAGTGGTGGCTGGGTGATGCGTGCGCACATGACGCGGCTGCTGGTGATGGAGCCTGATCTGCTGCTGCTCGATGAGCCGACGAATCATCTCGATCTGCTCTCGCTGATGTGGTTCCGCAATTATTTGAAGAACTATCCCGGCGCGATCCTCATGATATCGCATGACCGTGACTTCATGGATGAGCTGGTGCAGTCGGTCTATGAGATCGACGAAGGCCGGTTCATTGCTTACCAGGGCAACTACAGCGAGCATCTGGAACAGCGTGAGGCGAACTGGGAGCGCGCGAATCAGGCGTACAAGAACCAGCAGAAGGAAATCGAGCAGATTCAGGAGTTCATCGACCGCTTCCGCTCCGTGGCATCGAAGGCTTCGCAGGCACAGAGCCGCGAGAAGCAGCTCGCGAAGATGGACAAACTCGACAAGCCGCGACCGCTGCGGAAACCTTTCCGCTTCAATTTCCCGCAGCCACAGCGCAGCGGACAGCGCCTGATCGCGCTGACGGACATTTATCAGGCTTACGGCACGAAGCAGGTCTATCGCGGTCTTGATCTCGAAATCGAGCGCGGTGAGCGCACGGTGCTGGTGGGGCCGAATGGCTCGGGCAAATCGACGTTGATCAAGATTTTGGCCGGTGAAGTGCCGTTTCAGAAGGGCGAGCGCAAACTGGGCACGAATGTGAAGCTCGGTTACTTCTCGCAGCATCGTGCGGACACGCTCGATCCTGATTGCAGCGTGCTGGAGGAGTTGAAACGCGTCGCACCGGAAATTCGCGAGGATGAAGCGCGCAGCATTCTCGGTTCATTCTTGTTCAAGCGTGAGGACGTGCATAAAAAATGCCGCGTGTTGAGCGGGGGCGAGAAAAGCCGCGTGAATCTGGTCAAATTTCTCGTCGATCCGCCTAACTTGCTGCTGATGGACGAACCGACGACGCATTTGGACATCTGGGCGATCGAAGGCCTGATCCTCGCGCTGCAAAAGTTCGAAGGCACGCTAGTTTTCATCAGCCATGACGTGCATTTCATCCGCAGTCTCGCGACGAAGGTGCTGCACATCAGTGACGGCGTGGTCACGACGTACTCAGGCGATTACGACTACTACCTGCAAAAGACCGGTGCGGAGGAAAATGCGCGCGCGGCGGTGATCGCGGCGTGAGTGCGACAGACACTCCTGTCTGCCGATCAACGTCAGCGTGATTTTCAGCGCTCACGCCCAGCCCCAAACCGAAGGACAAGAGTGTCCATCGTACTTTTATTTTGGCGGAGTTGGAACGAGCTTGGCGGCCTTTTCCACGGCGTCACGATCTTTGGGGCGATAGCGAAGTAGTTCGCGAGCTGCGGCGGGTGATCCCTCTTCTTTGAGGGAACTGAGGTAGGCGTCAAACGGCTGATCTTCGAGTGGGGAAAGCGGGCGCGTGGCGGCGGGGGCGAGCAGCCACTTGGCCCAGCGGACGGCGGTTTCATCACCTTTGGCGGGCGTTTTGGGAATGGCAGCAACAGCAGCCTCGAAATCTTCTGGAGGCAGTGCTTCGATGCGGCCTTCAGGTGCGAGCCGACGCCGGGCGAGACCTTCGGCGAATTTAAGGAACCACTCGGGCAGCAGTGTGTTCTGCGGCGGCATGGGGGCGCTAAAGAAACCATGCTCGGAAACGCGGAACAGGATGCTTTTACCGTCTTCTGCGACACGGGCGACGACGATGCCCTCTTGGTCGCTGCGTTCACGCGGTGTGTCGCAGATGGCGGGGGTCAGGCAGTCGCCGCTGCGCACATTCCAGACACGCATCTCGCCTTCATCGGTGACAGTAACAAGGCGTTCGTCATCCGAACTGAGCGCGAGGACTGGCACAAAAGACGTATGGCGCATGCTGACGATATTCTTGCGCGAAGCGATGTCCCAGACGCGCACTTCACGGTCACGACCGGAGGTGATGAGCAACTTTCCATCCTGAGTGAGTGTGACGGCACCCACTGCGGGTGGATGATGAAACGGCTCACCGATGGATTTTAGCGTCTTCGCATCATAAATGAACACCGTGCCGTCTGAATCTGCTGCCGCATAAAGGGATTTCTTCCGGTTAGCACCGCCAGCCTCAGAGTCGCGCAACTGCTGCGGTGATCCTTCCGGGCCTTTGATGCGAGTGATCAGGTCCTTATTGAGGACATCGACGAATTTGCGCCCCGACATGCGTTCATGGATGTTCCAAACCTGCACGAAGGGGATGCCGCCGGGAGCCAGAACGAGTGTGGAGCCGTCAGGCGTGATCTTGGCGTCGATAACGGTGTGTTGAAGCCGTGCTGACTGCAGCGCTCCGGTCTTGATGTCAAACACACTGACCTCGCCATGTTTGGAGACGCTGGAGATGAGGCTGGTGTCCATCGCGGCCATGGCTTTGAAGATTTCACCGTCATGTCGGCGAGTAGGGAAGCGCAGCTTGCCATCACCGACGTTCCAGATGTGAACATAACCGCCGGCGTCACCGACGATGATGGATTTGCCATCGGCACTGAAAGCCAGCGAGGTGATCGCGGATGCGTGTGTGATGGGCTTCAAAACTTCGCCGCCGTTGCGGAAGCTGCCGACGTAGAGCGTGCCGTCATTCATGCCGAGAGCGACCAGTTCATGGGTGGGCTCAATGGCGACGTGCAGCAAACCCTTGTCCACTTCGACGGGTGCTCCAACAGGCTGGCCATTGCGCAGATCCCAGGTTGTGGCGGCGCTGTCGTCGCCAGCGGGATTGATCGGGTCGCCGCCGTAAATGGACGCGGCGAAGATGCCCAGGTCATCCGTCGCTATTTCGCTCACCACGCCTTTCTGCTTCATCACTCGGGCGGGATCCTGCGGTTGGCGCAGATCCCAAGCATGGATGCCGCCCATGCCGTCGGCACCGATCTCACTGCCGACGAGCAACTTCTCGCCGTTGCCAGAAAACGCGACGCAGGTGACCATTTCAGGCAGACGTGGCAGGAGATTGCGGCGCTTGCCATCTTTAAGCGACCAGAGTTCCACGGCACCGTCGCTACGCGCAATCACCGCCTGCAAGCCATCGGGCGTAACTTCAAGGCAAGTGACCGATATGCCGGAGGGCATGGGATGATCGGTGCGCTCACCCGTTTTCATCTTCCAAATGGAGATGGTTTCACGCTGTGGCGGCGGTGTCTGCACCGGTGCAGGCAGAAGCTTCGGCACGGTGGAACTGACCGCCAGCACCACACCGGCCTGATGGCTCACGGCGACCTTGGAGGCCTCGGGCATGCCTTCCGGCAGCGCCAGCGGTGCAATTTCCGGGCGGATGAGATGCACATTCGCGAGCAATGAGAGCAAGTTGGTCGAGGAGAGATCGTTGGCGGGATCGGTGCGCAATGAACGCGTGAGGAAGGCCACGGCGTCGTTGTACTGGCCGTTGTCGGTGAATTGGCGGGCCATCTGCTCATCGGAGCGGCTGTAGGACTTGCGCAAGTTCTCGCGGCCGCGTTCGGCCTCGAGGCGGTTACGCTCTGCTTTGAAGTACATCGCGGTGCTGATGATGCCGCCAAGGATGACGGAGAGTGCAATGGCCGCAGCTGCGGCAACGCCGATGCGATGACGACGTATAAATCTTGAAATGAGATAACCTCGGCTCGGCGGGCGCGCGACGATTGGCTCGTACTTCAAAAAGCGCGTGATGTCGTCTGCGAGATCATCCGCGCTGCCGTAGCGGCGGTCTGGATCACGTTCGAGCGCCTTGAGTGTGATCCAGTCGAGATCTCCCTGAACGGAAGGCTCGATGGTGGAGGGCTTAGGCGGATCGTTTTCAGCCAAATCGCGTAGCAGGACATGGATCGGCTTTTGCGCGATGTCTGAAGGCGTGATGAGCGCTCTGCCGCAGAGCAGTTCAAAGAAGACACCACCCAAAGCATAGACGTCGGAACGTGTGTCCACCTGTGCACTGCCGTGCTCGATTTGCTCCGGACTGATGTAGCCCGGCGTGCCAACGAGTTGATCGACGCCCGTGGCGATCGTGTGGCCGGAGCCTTCGCCTTCCAAAACCTTCGCGATGCCGAAGTCGATGACCTTTGGCACTGCCTTGCCAGCCTCATCCATCACCATGATGTTGCCGGGCTTAATGTCGCGGTGAATGATCCCTTTCTGATGCGCGTGATTCACCGCACGACAGACCGGAATGAAAAGCGCTAAACGCTGGCGCAGATCCAGCTCGTTTTGCTTGCAGTAGCTGGTGATGGAGCGGCCTTTCACCATCTCCATCACGAAATAAGGTGCGCCTATGTCCGTTTCGCCCGCATCCAGAATGCGCGCGATGTTCGGATGCTCCATGATGGCCAGCGTCCGCTGTTCGATGGCGAAACGGCCCAAAATGTCCGCCGAAGTCACGCCTGCCTTTACAATCTTGATTGCCACGATGCGGTGAATCGGCTTCACCTGCTCCGCACGATAAACCACGCCGAAACCGCCTTCGCCCAGCTTATCCAACAAGCGGTAGCGGTCGCCGATCCAGCCGTCGTTACCAGTAAGAGACTCCATGTGCGACCTCGGCTTCGAGGTAGTGCCCATCGAAGCCATGGAGCTGCTGGTGGCCGCCGGTAGGCCGCCGTGGCTTGGCATCGTAGCTGCACCCGGCAGCGTACCCTGCTTGTTGGTCGGGATGGCAATCGTCTGATCATCCGGCCCCAGTGTAAAATTGCCCGTGTCGGAAGTAGGCGGCTTGGAACCCATCGTCGCTGCAGGCAGGCCGCAGCTAGTGTTCGGAATGGCAATCGTCATGTCCTCCGGTCCCAGCGTGACGTTCCCCGTGCTCAATTCCGATGCAGGTGGCGGCGTTGCTGGTCTGTTCGGCGGTCCGCCACGTTTCAGATTGGGCACCGCAATCGTCATGTCCTCGGGCCCTAGCGTGACGTTCCCCGTGGCCATCTCTGGGGGCATGTACTTCGAAGACTCGTCTTCGGCGGATGGGGGTGCGGGCTTGGCCGGATCAGGTTTCACAGGCTTAGAATTGGAAATACCACCGCACTGTTTCAGAGAACCGCCTTCTGGGCAAGCGTTGTGAAGCAATGGCAGCAGAAAAGACACCCATATTCCTGCAAACCGTCTCAGTGCTGCAAGTCGAACTCAAAATGGGGCGCATGAATAGATGAGTCTTTCCCTCGAATCTCCCGTTGTCATCTCCGGCCCTCCCGCTACACTTTGAGCCAGCGGGCAGCGCAACGGGGTTGGAGATCTTCAAACCGATTCTGGAGCGGCGCTCATAGGATCAATTTTAAGATTTATGGGGACGTTCTCTCTTCCGGTGGTGAAAATAGGGTCGGTGTCGATGGATGGCACGGAACCAGTGCTGATTCTCGGTCCATGTGTGATCGAGAGCGAGGAATTCATCTGGGACGTTGCCGAAAAGCTCGGTGCCATGGCCACCCAGCATGGCTGGCGCTGGATTTTCAAAGCTTCCTATGACAAGGCCAATCGTAGCGCGATTTCATCGTATCGCGGCCTTGGTTGTGAGGCTGGCTGCAAGCTGCTGGCGCAAATCGGCGCAAAGCTCGGCGTGCCGGTGACGACGGACATTCATACTGCTGAGGAAGCAAAGCAGGCGGCGGAACACATCGACCTGCTGCAGATCCCCGCCTTTCTGTGCCGCCAGACCGATTTGATCGTCGCTGCGGGTGAAACAGGCCGCACCGTGAATGTGAAGAAGGGCCAGTTCCTCGCCCCATGGGATGTGCGCAACATTGCTGACAAGCTGGTGAGTTTCGGCTGTCAGAATTTCATGTTCACCGAGCGCGGCACGACCTTTGGCTACAACAACCTCGTGGCCGACATGCGCTCACTCTATTGGATGCGCGAACTCGGTTACCGCGTGGTGATGGATGCCACGCACAGCGTGCAGCGTCCCGGAGCTCTTGGCACTGCAACCGGCGGTGATGGCAAACTGGCTCCCGTGCTCGCGCGCGCTGCGGTGGCGACGGGTTGTGACGGTGTGTTTATGGAGACGCACCCTGATCCGGCGAAGGCCTTCTCTGATGGCCCCAATCAAATCCCGCTCTCGCAGATTGCGTCAGTGGTGGAAACCTTGCGGAAAATTCATGGCTTGGTTCGCGACATCACTTGAACTGCTGCGTCGCCGCAGATTCGCGTTTTCCATCGTGCTCGGTGTGATGGCGGGACTCGTCATGTTTGCTGCAGCACAGCAGCCGGCACCCGTTGACGCTGGAATGGGCGCTTTCATGCAGATGATACCGCTCGGGGCCGAAAGCAAAGGGGCGGTGATTCCCTCCTTTGATGTCACTGGTCGCCGCACCTCGCTCATCACTGCCGCCGTGATACGCCGCATTGATGACGAACGTCTGTGGGCAGAGAAGCTGGTCGTACAGATGTTCAATACAGATCCGAAAAATGATGTGCGCATTGATTTGAAGACCACCTTTTACCGCATGGCTGGTGGCGGTGTCTTGCGCAGCACAGAGCGCAGCCGCGTTAGCCGGGCCGACTTTGAGATCGAAGGCGACAGCCTCATCTTCGACACCACAAAAAATCAGGGACGCATGACTGGAAACATCCGCATGGTGATCTTTGACAGCGGCTTCCTCAGCGGCGAGGGGAAGCCCTCTACAGAATCCCAACCCGCCAAGTGACATGAAAAAGTCATCCATTTTATGCATTGCCCTGCTCGTCAGCAGTGTTGGCGCATGGGCACAAGGCCCAGGCGGCCAGCGACCACTGTTCGATTTTCGCAAAAAGAACGTCGATGCGGAAACGAAGGCCAAGGCAGTCGATACAGCCAAAACCATCATCAAGGCTGTGCCGGATGAAGTTAAAGACAAGGCCAAGGAACTGATGCTTTCACCCGAAAGCGCCGATATGCGACAGAAAGCACTTCAGGCCGCCCAAGCACTGATGCAAAACGTCACGGACGCTCCAAAGACCGTCGCACCAGCTCCTGCCGCTGCATCTCCCGCTATTCCCGTGGTTGAAGCGCCACCACCGCCGCCAGTCGGGCCGCAGCCTAAACCGCTTCAGCCCATGAATTTGGATGAAGTTCCAAGAGCCACGAAGGGCCAGATCCTTATCACCGCGCAAAAGAGTGCCTTCTTCGACGCCAACCTCGGCTACGGCATGTACACCGGTGACGTCAAAGCACGCCACCCACAGATGTATATCGAGTGCGAAGAACTGGAACTCTACATGGCGAAGCAAGGAGGCGGTGTTCTCAGCACGCCCAAGCCAAAAACTGTCAGCCCTATGGTGAAAGATTCGGACATCTTGGCTCCAGCTAAAAAAGAAGCAAATGGCCCTCCTCCGATTGAAAAGGCGTATGCACGCGGCCCGATGGTGACGATCGAAAAAATAGCCGAGGATGGCGAACTACAGGTCGGCCGTTGCAAAGACTTGTTTTATGACGGCAAGACCGATACGACCACGCTGCGCGACTGGCCTCAGGTGCAGGCTGGCAACAAGCTCCACCAAGCCACCGAACCCGGCTGCGTGATGATCATTGATAAAGGAGGCAAACTCACGACCACCGGCGGACATCGCACCATCATCCTTCAAGGCGACGAAGCGACACCTCAAAGTCGTAGCAGCATCGTTCCAACGACACCAGCTTCCGCACCCGCACCGCAGTGACCATGGCTTCGCGCAAGCAACCAAGAAAGAATACCGCAAACCAGGAACTCGCACTTTCCGGGGAAGCCACTGATGCCCCTGAGAGATTTACCACGTCGGTCGCTTCTGGAAAGACCGAAGCATCTACCCTGCTGCACACCGAAGGCCTGAAAAAAGTCTATGATGGCCGTGCGGTGGTGAACGGTGTCGATATTGAGGTCAAAAGCGGTGAGATCGTCGGTCTTCTCGGGCCCAATGGCGCTGGCAAAACGACCACATTTTACATGATCGTCGGTTTGGTGCAGCCGAATGGCGGCAAGGTCATGTTTGATGGCAAAGATGCTACTCATCAGCCCATGTACATGCGCGCCAGGCTTGGCATGGGTTACCTGCCCCAGGAGGAGTCAATCTTCCGCCGTCTCAGCGTGCGCGAAAACATCATGGCGGTCATGGAAACGCAGACTTACACCAAGCAAGAGCGCGCGGACCAAACGCAGTCTTTGATGGAAAAGTTTGGCATTGATCATGTGGCTGAAAATCTCGCCATCACTCTCAGCGGTGGCGAAAAACGCCGTCTTACCATCGCCCGTTCACTTGTCACCTCGCCGAAACTGCTCATGCTTGATGAGCCATTCAGCGGTGTCGACCCCATCGCCGTCAGTGAAATTCAGGACATCATTCGTATGCTCCGCCAGGCTGGTTTGGCCATTCTCATCACTGACCACAACGTCCGTGAAACCCTCAACATCGTGGATCGTGCCTACCTCATCTTCGAGGGCAAAGTGCGCCGCCACGGCAGCAAAGATTTCCTCGTCAACGATGATGAAGCCCGCCGCCTTTACCTAGGCGAAGATTTCACCATGTGACGCTCAACCCAATCCACCACCATTCCCAACCTAAAGGAGAACCCACCATGCAAAAAAACAACGTTAACCTCCCCATCATTGTCACCGCCCGTCACATGGACGTCACCGACGCGATCCGTGACTACGCGCATAAAAAAGTCGAAGGTCTCCACCTTGATTATCCGCGCATCATTGAGGCTAAGGTCATTCTCGACGTGCAGAATCATCGCCTTCAGATGGCCGAAATCATTCTCTTTTGCGCTGACCACATCGTCATCGAGGTGAAGTCCATCACGGAAGATATTTACGCCTCCATCGACGAGAGCATCGCCAAGATCGCCCGCCGCATGCGCAAGTACAAGACTCGCCTGCTTAAAAGCCATCGCCCACGTAAAGATGGCTCCATCCGTCACCTTGAGGAGCACGTATTTCATGAAGACTCGATGCACAAGGATGAAGAGCAGATTGAGCCTTCCTACGTGCACAAAGAGAAGTATAAGATTCGTCCACTCTATGCAGATGAAGCCATCATGGACATCGAAATCAGCGACAAGCCCTTCGTCCTCTTTCACAATCAGCAGACACACCGGCTTGCCATTCTGTTCCGCCGCAAGGACGGTGAATACGGCCTCATTGAGCCTGAGTTCAGCACCGATGCCAACGGCGTCGCTCACACGAAGTAAATGAGAGCCTGAGAACTTCTGTCACGGAGCGGCCTGGTTTCAGGCCGCTTCTTTTTTGTGGCTGGCGAGATACTGGCGGCAGTTTTCCTCACCCATGTATTTCGAGAGTAAACGTGGATCGGTTTCGGTGAAATCGACCATGATCAGGCCATCGACAACGGAGGAAAAATCTTTGTCCACGTTGAAACTTAACAGCGTGGCGTTCAGCTTGAGGTAATGCTTCAGCAGTGTGGGGATGCCCTTGCCGTCTGTTTCCAGACTGGAGATGAGCGCAGAACAGTCGTCCACGTTTTGCAGGTCGGCACTGATGAACTCGCGCATCATGCGGCGTGTACGCATGTAGCGGAAGGGATTCCGCGCCTTCACAAAGCTTGAAAGGTTCGGATGCATCCGGTTGTCCTGGAGAAACTCCACGATCATCTTTCTCGACAGGCTGCTGTAATCTTTACTGATGCTTACCGGCCCAAAGAGCTTCTTGTAGCGCGGATTGCGGGCGATCCAGTGCGCGATGCCCTTCCACAGCAGCGGTAGTGAGGCGAGATTCCGCTGATACGCCTTGATGATGAAGCTGCGCCCCATCTCAACAGCAGCTTCGAGGTTTGCCAGGAACGGCTTCTCAAAACGGAACAGCGTGTTGGTGTAGAGCCCCTTCGGTCCATACTCACGCAAGATGACATCTGCACGTCCAAGTCGATAGGCACCGGCAACCTGCTCCTTCTCCTCGTCCCACAAAATCAGATGCTCGTAATAGCGGTCGTATTTGTCCAGATCGATGTCGTTACCAGTGCCTTCTCCGACTTCACGGAAGGTTACTTCACGCAAACGCCCGATCTCCGGCAGCAATGTGGGAATTTCGTGCGAATGCGCCTGATAAACAGACAGATTGCTCTGCCCCACAAGTTTTCCACCACGTGCACGGATGCGGTCGATCTCTTCAGCCATGCGCGCCTGCTGCGTTTCAGATGGCGGCGTGATGGTGATGTTCTCGCCTTCAACCGTAAGCTTCGCGGCTTCTTCCTTGCCACGTTGGTGCAGCACAAAGGTGTGAATGCGCAGATAGCGTGTGAGCGACTCATCATCCTCGAACTTTTTCAGGCGCGAATACGGAATCGGCTGCCCGACACGCATCGGCACCGGCGTGTTGGCCCGGTTGCAGAACTCGCGCAGCAGCAGGCTGGTGCGCAGACGTGGATGGATCAGCCCTGCGGCGTGAAACAGGGCGCTGTTTGATCCAGGAAAATACACCGGCAGCACCGTCGCCTGCGTGCGCCGTACCAATGATCCCACATGATTGCTCCAGACTGGCTCATCTAGGCCTCGTCCTGGCTTGTATGAAGCAACCTCGCCCGCCGGAAAGATCACTAGAGTGCCACCGCCGCGCAGCAGCCGGATCGCCTCCTTCATCGGCGCCATGTTCCGTTTCGCCGATCCTTTGCCACCGAAGGGATCAACGGGGATCACATGATCCTCCAGTTCCTTCATCGCCAGCATCAGTGAATTCGTCATCACCTTTAAATCGGGCCGGAACTGTGCCGCCCAGCGTGCGAGCATGATGGGGTCAATGATACCGAACGGGTGGTTCGCCACAATGATCAACGGTCCCTGCTTCGGAAACACAAACTCTACTGGCAGATCGACATCTTCTTGCAGCTTGAAGGCATGTGCTACCGAGTCGAACCACGCGAACGCATTCGGATGCTGCGGGTGAGAGCGAAACAGACGAGCGGACTCCTGGTAAACCTCCTCAAAACCACGTAATCCCAACGCATTTTCCACGGCAGTGCCAAGCAAACGGTAAATGCGTCGCTGGAAAGGGGTTTTGAGGTGCTCGCTGAGATCGAAAACCATGGAGGCGGCCAATGGGATTTTGAAAGGATGAACAACGCCATTAATCCTCTTGAATTCGCCTCAAGCAAGTAGCTTCCGCGTTTCGATTTTGTCATTCTTAAAAATGAAAAATCTCAGTTTACCGCCTGCTGAATCTGCCGCATCCAGTGCTCCGCCCGTTGCGCGAAGCTCATATCGTCTTTTTGATACAACACACCCCGCGAAACATTCACCAGCAGCGGAGCCTTGCGTCCACAGCCCTTCAGCGCCGCCAGATCACCACCCTGTGCCCCGAGGCCCGGAATCAGCAGCGGCACGTCGGGGATGTGATCCAGCACATCGGGGGCCGCATTCGTCAAACCCACCACCAAACCGGCCTGCGGATGGCATTTCGTCATCTCGGCCACGATCTCATACACCTGCCGGTCGCCGGTCTTTTGCAGTTCGATGTCCTTCGCGCCCGGATTCGAGGTCACACCCAGCAAATACAGCCCTTTATCGGTGTATTTCAAAAACGGTTCCAGCGTGTCGCGGCCCATGTAGGCGTTCAGTGTCACGGCATCCACGTTCATCACGTCGAAACAGGCCTTCGCGTAATAACCCTGCGTCTCACCGATGTCCCCGCGCTTCACGTCCAGCACCACCGGAATCTCCTTCGGGATCTCCTGCAAAATCTCCTCCAGCATCTTCACCCCACGCCAGCCTAGCGCTTCGAAGTAAGCCGAATTTGGCTTGAAAGCGGCCGCAAACGGCGCGGTTTGCTCAATCACGTTAATGATCCAGCGCTTAGTCGATTCCTCCGCGTTTTCGGCCCGCACATCGAGACCCACACAGAGGTTCGAGCCAGTTTGGGCGATGCGTTGATTCAGCTTGTCGAGAAAAGTCATGGCATTTTGCTTGGCACAGCCTGCGGCCTCGGGCAAGGACCTTAGTAAACGATCACTTCGGCCAAAGCAGGCGGCTTGATGAGTTCAAGTCTGAGTGCCGCCCATTCGAAATCAAATTCCATCGGAGGCACCGGCCTTAAAACGAACATTGCCTTTGTGGCGGCTGAAATCGATCTTTTTCATCAAGTTAAGCAGTAAAACCTCCCGTTCCTGCCCTGGGTAATCCGAAAGCCCCTGCCACTTATTTGCCTTGTGCAGAGCTGCCAGCAAAAACACGAGTTTCTGTTCCAGTCCGGCCTCATCCGGAATGAGACTCCGCAAGCGATGCAGACTCATAAGCAGCAACAGCGGTCCAGCTAGGAATGCCTGGCTCAGCGCATAAGCCAGCCCCGTCATCTTGGCTCCGCGGTGATCGCCTGCCGTTTCTGCACCTCCGCCAAAATCATGATAAAACGCCGACTCCGAGTAGCTTTGGAATCCCTGGCCATTTTCCCAGGTGCGCCAGCCGCTGAAAGTGATGCAAGCCGACGCCGACAGGGCTATCCAAGGAGCGGCCCCGTGGTCAAGGAGCATGAGTCTAGAACCATCGCTGATCCATATCTGAAGAACAGCCACGCCAGGACATAACACACAACACTGCCCGCGAGACCGAACACGCCCCAAATGATCTGACTGCGGTTGAATTCTGAAATCATAACCGGCAGCTTAAGGGGGAGAGGCAAGTCTGACCAAAAAAAGTTTGTGCCGCCCGCAGCGCCCGCCATCCTACCTGCCTTCCCGATGAGCCAAGACGCCGCTATCAAGCCCCTCGTGGGCATCATCATGGGCTCCAGTTCCGACTGGCCCACCATGCAAAACGCCGCCCAGGTCCTGCGTGACTTCGGCGTGCCCTTTGAAAAGAAAGTCGTCAGTGCGCACCGCACGCCGCAGCTTCTCTACGATTACGCCACCACCGCCTCGTCGCGCGGTTTGAAATGCATCATCGCCGGTGCCGGCGGTGCCGCGCATCTGCCTGGCATGACGGCCAGCATGACGACCATCCCCGTTCTCGGCGTGCCCGTGACCAGCCGTGCGCTCAGCGGCGTGGACAGTCTCTACTCCATCGTGCAAATGCCCGGCGGCATTCCCGTCGCCACTTTTGCCATCGGCAGTGCCGGTGCGTTGAATGCCGCGCTGTTCGCGGTCTCCATGCTCGCGAATGAAAATCCCGATCTCGCCGCCAAATTGAAAACCTTCCGCGAACGGCAGACACAAAAGGTGCTCGAAAGCCAGAAGGAACTCGAAGCTGAACCGAAGGCATGATGTTCCCGCCTCCTTCGACGATCGGAGTCCTCGGCGGCGGTCAGCTCGGGCGCATGCTCGCCCTTGAAGCACGGCGCGCTGGTCATCGCATCGCCATCTTCACCGATGAACCGCTGGGCTGCCCCGCCGGTCAGTTCGCCGACATTGAGATCAACGCCTCCTACGACGACACCGCCGCCCTGAACCGCTTTTTGCAGCAGGTCGATATCGTCACCGCCGAATTCGAAAACATCCCCGCATCATGCCTGGCCGCCGTCGAGGCCGTCAAACCGCTGCGTCCCGGCTCGAAGGCCATTTTCACCACCCAGCATCGCGAGCGTGAGAAAAACTTCCTGCGCGATCAAGGCATCGCCTGCGCGCCGTTTCGCGTCGTTGATGATTTGAGCGGCCTCGAAGCCGCCGTGGCCGAACTCGGCCGCCCCTGCGTCATCAAAACCGCCGCCTTCGGCTACGACGGCAAAGGCCAGTGCAAAGTCACCGCCGAAACGAATCTCGCCGAGGCCTGGAGCGGCTTCGTCGGCCATCGCGCTGTCGTCGAGCAATGGATCAGCTTCGTGTGCGAGGTCTCCGTCGTCGGCGCACGCGCGATCAATGGCAGCATGGCCACGCACGGCTGCGTTGAGAACCAGCACACGCATCACATCCTCGATGTCACCATCGCTCCCGCCCGCTTAGAGCCGCAGATCATCGCGCAGGCCGTCGAACTCTGGCAAGCCGTCGCCGAAGGCCTCGATTACGTCGGCACCATGGCCGTCGAGATGTTCGTCACTAGCGATGGCAAGGTTATCGTCAACGAGATCGCCCCGCGCCCGCACAACAGCGGCCACTACACCATCGACGCCTGCCGCACGAACCAGTTTCAGCAGCAGCAGCGCGCCGTCTGCGGCCTTCCGCTTGGCGATGCCTCCCAGCACACGCCCGCCGTCATGATCAATCTCCTCGGCGACATCTGGCCCGCCCCACTCACCCATCCCAACTGGTCGCCTGTGCTCAATCACCCACGCGCCAAACTCCACCTCTACGGCAAACGCGAAGCCCGCCCCCGCCGCAAAATGGGCCACTTCACCGTCCTCGGCGACACGATTGACCAGGCGCTCAAAGATGCGCTCGCGATTCGCAAGGCGTTGGGGATTGGATCAGACTAACGAGCTAGAAGGTGAAATCCAATGACTCGCAATTCCCCGCGAGTGGTTTGCGGCAGCCATCCGCTTTGTCGCTTCAGAAAATGATAGCCCGACATCGGTCTTCCGAAGATTCCCGTTTTCCGAGGTTGTGACGACATCATAGGCATTTATGCGAGGCTGCTTATGGTGAACGCTAACCTCGCAGGCCATAAGCGACGTCTCTTTTGGGCTTACACCTCTTACTGCGAAGGAAAAAGCAATCTCGTGAGTGAGGAAGTGATAGCCCAGATAAGCCTCGACTCCATCATCCCATTGTTCCGATGGTGAGCCCATGACCGCAATAACATCTTCTACAGATGCACCTTCACGGATTGGCGTGTTATTACGGAATTGAATATAGACTGGCAATTTGCTGCTCATTTTCTCACAGATGTTTCGTGCAATCGGGACCAAAACCAGAAATCGAAGGGTAGTGGAGGACAGAGCAAACCTCACACCTTCACCCACGTCTTCGCCTTGCTGCTTTGCAGGATGGCTTCGCAGAGTTTGACCTCATGGTGGCCGTCTTCGGCGGTGGCGAAGAGGGCGGGCGTTTTCTTGCCGCTGGCGATGTGCTCGTAAATGGCGCGGTAGTGCATCTTGTGGCCGTCGCTGAAGCCTTCGGCGTGGCCGGGCGGATAGTCGGTGAAGTTGGCGACGTCTTCGAGGAAGCCGGGCGTGCCGCGATTCAACGTTTGATTGGGCTCATCGCGATGGCCGACCTGGATCTCGTTCGGCTGCTGCAAATCCCAGCGCACGCTGCCTTTGGTGCCGTAGATGCCAAAGCTGAGGCTGCATTTCCAACCGGCGGCGACCTGCGAGATGCTTGCGTTGGCATGCACGCCGTCGGCGAAGCCGTGCTTGGCCTTGCCGAACTTCAACAGCACACTGCCGAAGTCCTCGGTATCGACCTTGTAATCGATCATGTTCTTCGGATCGATCTTCGCAAAGGTTTGCACCTCGCCTTTCGGACGTTTGCGGGTCTTGTGGAAGGTCTCGATGTGCGCAAAGACGCTGTTGGGCTTTGATCCGAGCACGAAGCTGACTGCATCAATCCAATGAGTGCCGACATCGCCCACGGCACGGAGTTTGCCCCCTTCGCTGGAAAGGATGCGCCAGTTGTAGTCGGTTTCATACATCAGCCAGTCCTGGAAGAAATGGCCCTGGACGTGCATGATCTTGCCGAGATCGCCACGCGCCACCATCGCGCGCATTTGCAGGATGGCCGGGAAGAAGCGGCACATGTAGTTCACCGCGAACACCGGACCTTTTTTGCCGCCCTTCTTAACCGCATCGACGACGAGTTGGGTCTCCTTTGCCGTCATGCCCAGCGGCTTCTCGCAGATGACGTGCTTGCCCATGGCGAGTGCGCCGAGGCATTGCTCGACGTGAACCCGGTTCGGCGAGGTGATGTGGACGACGTCGATGTTCGGCGAGGCGTACATCGCTTCATGATCGTAGTCGCCGTAGATCTCAGGAATGCCCCAGAGGTCTCCAACCTTGCGAGCGCTCTTGGTGGAGCCGCAGATGCCGTTCACCGTGACTCCCAGCCGTTTCAGCGCCTCGATGTGAACGGGGCCGATGAAGCCTGTGCCGATGATGCCTGCGCGGAGCTGGTGGAGTGGGGTCATGATCACGCAGCGAAGATGCGGTGATGCGCGTGGTCAAGAACGGATGCTCAACTCAGCAACTTGTCATACTCGTGATGCGGTCCGATCCAAAACCAAACAAGACCCACAGAGGAGTCGTAGGCGAGTGCGCGATAGTCTGATCCAACACGGGCAGACCAGAGCTTTCCGACGCGCTTCAGTTGGATGGAGGGATGGCGCTCATTCTGTTTCAAAAGATCGAAATTCTTCCGTGCCAAATCCTGAACCTCTCCTGGCAGTCGCTCAAAGTGCTGCCAGAACGAGTGCCGGGTGTGGTGCTTCATAGCGGCTGCAGCTCACCACGTCCGGCTTCAGCCTCGATTTCAGAAAAGAGTTTGTCGAACTTGCCAGCCTGGACATCGCTTTCGATCCGCTTGTCCCATCCATCGGCCATGTAGGCGTCGAACCAACCCGAGAACTCTTTGAGTTCTGCGGCGGAGAGCTGGGCAATTTGCTGCTCAATTTGTTGGAGGCTCATGGACTGATTTTGTCACAAGGCCGGGCCATGTTCAACCTTCCAAAATGTAACCGCAGGCGAGATGCTGATAGCGCTCCACCTGATGCGCGGTCTTCTTAGCATCCCAGCCGAGTTCGGCAGCCATCAAGGCGGCAACGCGTGGTGCGGCGGACATGCTGGACTGCGCATCGAGCAGCAAACTGCGGCTGCGACGAGCGAGGACATCGCCCACGGTGCGGGCCATTTCGTGGCGGGTGTTGAAGACGACTTCGGCGCAGGTCAGATCGAGTTTGGGATGCACTTTCCCGGCCCATTCGGGTTCGTGGGCGGCCAGAGCGCGGATGTCCGACGCATCGCTGCCATACACCGCCAGCGGATCGTCTTTAGCGAGCACCGTGGCGCTGCCATGGATCATCAAATCATGCGTGACGCATCGTTTCACGCCGATGCCGCCGATCATTTCGGCGTGGTCGATGACATCCTCGGCCATGCGACGATACGTCGTCCATTTGCCGCCCGTGATCGTGATGAGGCCGGAATCGGCGATGAGGATCGTGTGATCACGCGAGAGCGCGGCGGTGGACTCCGCGTTCTTCATCGCCACCAGAGGGCGCAGGCCGGCATAAATGCTCAGCACATCGCTCGGCTTCGGATCACGTGTGAGGTAACGTGCTGCGTGTGTCATGAGGAAGGCGATCTCTTCTGGCAGTGCCCGTGGCTCCACGCTCAAATGCTCAACGGGCGTGTCCGTGGTGCCGATGATGACGCGACCATGCCACGGCACAGCGAAGAGCACGCGACCATCGTCGGTCTTTGGAATCATGATCGCCGAGTCGCCGGGCAAAAACTCGCGCGGCAGCACCAAATGCACACCCTGACTCGCAGCGACGATCTTTTCGGCCTTCGGCTCGTCCATGTGCCGCACGTCATCGACGAAGACGCCCGTAGCATTGATCACACACTTCGCACGAATCTCATACTGCCTGCCCGTCTCGGCGCATTCGGCCTGAACGCCGATGATGTGGCCGTTTTCCTTCATCAGCCCACAGCAGCGCATGTGATTGAGCACGATCGCGCCATGATTCACTGCCGTGCGTGCCAGATGAATCGCCAGGCGCGCGTCATCGAACTGACCATCATGATAAATGACACCGCCATCAAGCCCCTCGGTCTCCAAGGTGGGCAGCAGCTCGATCATGTCCTCCCGCGAGAGATAGCGCGAGGGTTCGAGACCGAGCTGGCCCGCGAGCGTGTCATACACCTTCAAACCGATGCCGTAGAACGGCCCTTCCCACCAGTGGTAGCTCGGAATGACAAACGGCAGGCTGTGGACGAGATGCGGCGCGTTTTTGCAGAGCAGCCCGCGTTCACGCAACGCCTCAAGCACGAGAGAGACATTGCCCTGCTTCAAATAGCGCACGCCGCCATGCACCAGCTTCGTGCTGCGGCTGGAGGTGCCTTTGGCAAAGTCCGACTGCTCAATGAGCACCACCGAATGTCCCCGTGATGCCGCATCCACCGCCGCCCCGAGTCCGGTGGCTCCGCCGCCGATGATGGCGATGTCGAACGGGCCGCTGTGCGAGGCGAGCTGCGAAAACAGGCGTTCACGATTCATGGCGTGAGTGTAGCGGCATTTTGCATTCGTCATTCGACATTTTGGAGCCACTGGCTAGCCTCCGCTCCTCAACTCAACCAACCCCACATCCCATGTCCGACATCGCTCTCGCCAAAGGTGAAAAATTTCTCGCAGACAACGCTACCAAAGAAGGCGTGACCGTCACGGCCTCAGGTCTTCAATACAAAGTCATCACCCCCGGCACCGGCAAGAGCCCGAAGGCTACAGACGTGGTGGAGGTGCATTACGAAGGCACGCTGATCAATGGCAACGTTTTCGACAGCTCGTATCGCCGCAAGGAGTCCATCGAGTTCCCGCTGAACGGCGTGATCGCCGGCTGGACCGAAGGCGTGCAGCTCATGCAGGAAGGCGCGAAGTTCCGCTTCTACATCCCCTCAAAGCTCGCCTACGGCGCACGCGGCGCAGGTCGTGACATCGGCCCGAATGAGGCGCTGATCTTCGACGTGGAGCTGATCAAAGTGAAGTAATGCGCCGTTTGCTGTCGTTGAGACGGGCATGCGAGCCTTCCTCTTCCTGATTCTCTCGGCTGCGTGCTTCGCCGCGCAGCCGAACATCATTCTTATCGTCAGTGATGACCAAGGCTATCCTGATCTCGGCTGCATCGGCACAAAGCCGTTGATCACGCCAAATTTGGACAAACTGGCTGCCGAAGGTGTGCGTGGGACGAGCTTTTATGTGACTTGGCCAGCCTGCACGCCGTCGCGTGGCAGTGTGCTGACGGGACGCTATCCACAGCGCAACGGGCTGTATGACATGGTGCGCAATGACATGGTGAACTTTGGGCATCGATTTACCGACGAGGAGTATGCGGTGTCACCGGAGATGACGCTTGGGCTGGATGTGCGCGAGGTGACGATTGGCGACATGCTCAAAAAGGCAGGATATGCGACGGGTTGTGTGGGCAAGTGGGACATGGGGCAGGCGAAACGTTTTCTGCCGCTGCAACGCGGCTTCAATTTCTTCTACGGGCACGGCAACAACGGCATCGACTACTACACACACGAACGTTACGGCGTGCCATCGCTGTTTCGTGGCAATGAGCGCACGCAGGCGGACAAGGGAACGTATGTGACCGATGTGTTCCGCCGCGAGGCCCTGCGGTTTGTGGGCGAGCAGGCCGGGAAGAAGCCCTTCTTTCTTTATCTGCCGTTTAATGCGCCGCATGGAGCGTCCAGTTTTGGCGAAGGCACGACCGAGGGTGAGAAGAAAGTGACCGAAGGAGTGCAAGCGCCGGAGAAATACGTCGCGATGTATCGCGACAAGATGAAGGACGAGAGGCTGGCCCGCTACTACGGCGCAGTGACGTGCATGGACGAGGCCATCGGTGCGCTGATGGATTCCATTGAAAAAGCCGGGCAGAAGGACAACACGATCATCCTGTTCCTCTCTGACAACGGCGGCAGCGGCAATGGCGGCAACGCGCCGCTCAAGGGCAGCAAAGGCACAATGTGGGAGGGTGGTCTGCGAGTGCCGTTCATCATGCGCTGGCCGGGCAAACTGCCAGCCGGGAAGGTGACGGATGAGTTTTTGACCTCGCTGGAACTGGTGCCGACCTTGCTGGCTGCAAACGGCGCCAAAGCTCCTGATGACGTGAAGCTGGATGGCTTTGACATGTTGCCCGTGCTGCGTGGCGAGGTGAAATCTCCACGAAAGGAGATGTTCTGGCAACGTCGGGGAGATAAGGCGGCTCGGTTTGACAACTGGAAGTGGGTGGAGTCCGAGAAAGGCACGGGGCTCTATGATTTGAGCGCCGACCTCGGTGAGAAGCACGATTTGAGCGCGGAAAAACCGGAGATCACAAAGATGATGAGCGAGCGTTTTGCAAAGTGGCGGTCTGAGATGGATGCCGGCGAGCCACGAGGGCCATTTCGCGACTATTGAGTGAAGTTTTTTTTGATAAGAGTCTGGCCGCCATCAGGTTACGTAGTTCTAAGTCTCCCCGCACAGCTCAAAAATGAGAGGTTTTTGGCAAATTGAGCACGGGACTAATCCCAAAACCCTGCTACATAGCTCGCTCTACTAACCATGACCAGCGCCCCTGAGATGACATCATCCAAGCCCCAGGCCACGATTTCCGAATGGAAAAAAATTGTCGCACCCTTCCAAGTTCCCTCGATTCCCCGTGCCACCTGGCAAATCATTAACACCTTTGTCCCCTATGCGCTGCTTTGGTATGCGATGTATCGCAGCCTAGCGGTTTCGTACTGGCTCACCCTTGGACTTGCTCTGATTGCCGGTCTCCTGCTGGTGCGTGTGTTCATTTTCTTTCATGACTGTGGCCACGGCTCATTCCTCAAATCGAAACTCGCCAGCAACATCATTGGCTTCATTTGTGGGATGCTGACCTTCACGCCCTACCTGCACTGGACTTGGCAGCACTCGGTGCACCACCAGACCTCGGGTGACCTGAGCCGCCGCGGCGACGGAGATATCTGGACGATGACAGTGAAGGAGTACGAGGAAGCCACGCCGAGGTTGCGTTTCTGGTACCGTCTGGTCCGCAATCCAATCACCCTCTTCATCGTCGGGCCGCTGTTCTTGTTTCTCATCCACCAGCGTTTCCCTTCACCTCGGGCCAAGGGCAAGGACCGCGCCTCGGTCATGGTCATGAACGTCGCCCTCCTGCTGATGATCATCGGCCTGAGCTGGCTCTTTGGTTTCAAAAACTATGTCTTGATGCAGCTTCCCGTCACAATGTTTGCCGGCATGGCGGGCATTTGGATGTTCTACGTGCAGCACCAGTATGAAGACGTTTACTGGGAGCATCGCGAGGACTGGGACTATACCACCGCCGCCCTGGAAGGCAGCTCCTTCTACAAGCTGCCGAAAATCTTCCAGTGGTTCACTGGCAACATCGGCTTCCATCACGTTCACCATCTCAGCTCCCGTATTCCAAACTACTACTTGGAGGACTGCCATAACTCTCATCCGATGTTCCATTCGGTGAAGCCGCTGACATTCTGGTCGAGCTTGAAGTGCATCAATCTGCGCCTTTGGGATGAGAGCGACCGCAAACTCATTTCTTGGAAGGAATACCGACAGCGCTACGCTCAAAAAGCTCCAGCCAAGGCTGAAGATGTGGATCCTGCGGACCTGCCTTCGCCTAGCGAAGCCGGTCAGGGCATGTCCTAAGCCGTCGCGGCTCCTGCCATGTCTGCCTTTCGGCTCAACACCGAGTACAGCCCTCAAGGCGACCAAGAGCAGGCCATCGCGAAGCTGGTGAAGTCCGTCAGTGCCGGGAATCGGCATCAGACGCTGCTCGGCGTGACGGGATCGGGCAAGACCTTCACGATGGCGAATGTCATCGCGCAGATCGGTCGTCCGGCGCTCGTATTTTCGCACAACAAGACGCTCGCCGCGCAGCTTTACTCGGAGTTTAAAAACTTCTTCCCGCACAACGCCGTCGAGTACTTCGTCAGCTACTTCGACTACTACCAGCCGGAGGCCTACATCGCTCGCACGGACACCTACATTGAAAAGGATTCCGCAATCAACGATGAGATCGAGCGCTTGCGGCTTTCCAGCATGGGCGCACTGATCACGCGGCAGGACACTATCATTGTGGCAAGTGTGAGCTGCATCTACGGCTTGGGATCGCCCGAAGACTACGAAGGCATGATGCTGCCGCTCAGCGTGGGCCAGCAGATGTCGCGTGAGACCTTGCTGACCAAACTGGTCGATATGCTCTACGAGCGGAACGACATCCAGCTCACGCGCGGCAAGTTCAGAGCGCGTGGCGATGTGATCGAAGTCGTACCGGCTTATCTCGAAAACGAAGCCATTCGCATCGAGTTCTTCGGCGACGAAATCGACCGCATCAGCGCCGTGGACGTGCTCACCGGCACCGTGACGCTCAATATGCCGAGCTACACGATCTTCCCGGCCAAACAGTTCGTCACGCCCGGCGACAAGCTGCGTAAAGCCATCGTAAAAATCCGCGAGGAGGCGGAGGAGCGAGTCGCGTGGTTCGAAAAGGAAGGCAAACTGCTCGAAGCGCAACGCATCAAGATGCGCACGCAGTATGACATCGAGATGATGCAGGAGATGGGCTTCTGCCAGGGCATCGAGAACTACAGCCGCCATCTCACGGGCCGTGAACCAGGAGCTACGCCCGGCACGCTGCTGGATTTCTTCAAGGAGCCGCCCCTGATGTTCATCGACGAAAGCCACGTCACCATCCCGCAGATCGGTGGCATGTATGAGGGCGACAAATCGCGCAAAACGGTGCTCGTGGAGCACGGCTTCCGCCTTCCAAGCGCCCTCGACAACCGTCCGCTGCGTTTCGAGGAGTTCATGGGCAAAGTTGGACAGCTCGTTTATGTCAGCGCCACGCCCGCACGTTTCGAGATCGAGAACAGCGTCGTCGGAAACACGAGTTACATCGCCAAGATCGCTGATCCGCTGCCTTTCTCCAAAACCGTGCGCCTCAGTGGCAGTGCTGAACCCGTCGAAAAGTTTGATGTCAATGCCAAAGGCCGCTCACTGGTCGTCGAACAAATCATCCGCCCCACCGGCCTGCTCGACCCCGTCATCACCATCAAGCCACTGAAAGGCCAGATTGATGAAACCATCGAGCTCTGCAATCAGCGCATCGAAAAAGGCGAACGCGTGCTCGTCACCACGCTCACCAAGCGAACCGCCGAAGACCTCACCGATTACCTGCGCAATCTAGACTTCAAAGTCCGCTACCTCCACAGCGACATTGACGCCATCGAGCGTGTCGAAATCCTGCGCAGCCTGCGCTCAGGTGATTGCGACGTGCTCGTGGGCATCAATCTCCTACGCGAGGGTCTTGACCTGCCTGAAGTCAGCCTCGTCTGCATCCTTGATGCCGACAAAGAAGGTTTCCTGCGCAGTGAATCGTCACTCATTCAAACCTCCGGCCGCGCCGCACGCCACATCAACGGCGAAGTCGTGCTCTTTGCCGACATCGAGACCAAAAGCATTCGAGCTCTGCTCAGCGTCAGCGGTCATCGCCGTCAGGTGCAGACCGACCACAACGAGAAGCACGGCATCACGCCACAAACCGTGCAGCGTGCCGTGCAGGAGAGCCTGCACATCCTCGGCAAGGCCCGTGAGATCGAAGAAAACGTCGTGCGTGAAGGCGGCGGCGACTTCGCCATCACCGAAACAATCCGCGAACTCGAACAAGAAATGGCCGAAGCTGCCAGCAAGCTCGAATACGAACGCGCTGCCCTGCTCCGTGACCAGATTCGCGAACTCAAGAAGCGTGCGGGTTTAAGCACCGACGACACCGGCACGCTGCCACAGCGCAAAAACGTCGTTTACGGCAAGCCGAAACGCGGCGGCAAAAAGCGGTAGCATACATCGGTCCGATTCAATCATACAGAGCATCAATGATGCCTTTGACGTGCGAAAGCGCATGATTCGGCGTGCTCAGCAGCGCACCCGACATGAAAATTAATCTCATCCCACTTCTCCTCGTTCTCGTCAGCCTCAGCCAGTCCAGTTGTGTCAGCTATGCTTGCAGCTTGGGTGAGGGCTGGTCGGACAGTCCATCTTCAAAGTTTAAACGAATCGGCGCGGGTGCGATTGATTTGGTAACGCTGCCTATCCAAGTGCCGGTTTTGGCAGCGGTGGCAGTTTCAGAGTGAGGAATGGCTGTCGAGCGGCGTTTGAGGCATTCTCATGAAACGACGCACCTTCCTCCTCGCCTGTGGTTCCACGGCCTTTGCCGCCAGCGCTTCTTCACGTTTGAGAATCGGTCAGATAGGCACGGAGCATGCGCATGCGGGTGGGAAGATGGCGGCGATGCGGTCTTTGACCGATCTCTGGGAAGTCGTGGGCGTGACGGGGCCCAAAGGCTATGAAGGCGTGAAGTCGATGACCGTGGAAGAACTGCTCGCCGGGCCAGATTTGAAGGCGATAGCGGTTGAGACAACGATTGAGGCCTCGTGCGAAATGGCGCGGCGCTGCATTGAGGCCGGGAAGCATGTGCATCTGGACAAGCCAGGAGCGCTTCAGCATGACGAATTCAGAACGATGCGGCTGGAGGCCGAGAAACGCGGCCTGACGGTGCAGATGGGCTACATGCTGCGCTACAATCCGGCGTTTGAACTGCTGTTCCAAGCCGTTCGCGAAGGCTGGCTCGGTGAGATCACGGAAATCGATGCCGCGATGGGCAAACTGGCTGATCCGGGAACTCGGCAGAAGATCGGCGAGTTGGAAGGCGGCGGGTTGTTTGAACTGGCTGGCCACATCATTGATGCGGCGATGACGATTCTCGGCAAACCGGCCTCGGTGACGGCTTTTTCAACCCCAGTGGGCACCGATGGAGTGAAGGACAATCAAATGGCCGTGTTGCAGTATGCGAAAGCCACGGCGGTCATCCGCTGCAATCACGCTGATCCGTTTGGCGGCCCACGTCGTCGTTTCAATGTCACCGGAACCGAAGGAGCCTTCGAGATCGTGCCGCTGGAGAGCGGCATGGTGAATCTCTCGATTACCAAGGCGCGTGGCGCTTACAAGAATGGCACGCAGTCATTCCAACTCGACGTGCCGAAGGATCGTTATGCGGCGGAGTTTGTTGATCTGGCGAAGATCGTTCGTGGTGAGAAGAAACTGGCATGGGACGCGGCGCATGACATCGCTGTGCATGAGACGGTGCTGCGTGCGGCGGGGGTGTGGAAGTAGGTCGGGCACTCCTGCCCGACTTGAAGGCGCACTCAGCAGGCAGGAGTGACCGCTGTACTTTTACTGCGTGGCGAA
The DNA here is from genome assembly GCA_947466075.1 of Verrucomicrobiaceae bacterium. Lineage (GTDB taxonomy): Bacteria > Verrucomicrobiota > Verrucomicrobiia > Verrucomicrobiales > Verrucomicrobiaceae > Prosthecobacter. The sequence continues at coordinate 9,973 of CANIBP010000024.1, read as the reverse complement.
CTTCGTCAGCAAGCCGCGTTTGCGGGTGAGATTGAGAACCCAGACGAAGAGCCAGCCGGCGAGGCTGAGGTAGATCACGTTCAAGCCTGCGGCGAGCCAGAGATGGTTCCAACTCATCGACCCTGTTTTCATCACTTCGCGCATGCCTTCAAAGATCGGTGTGGCGGGGAACAGCCAAGCAATGGGCTGTGACCAAGCGGGCATGTCCTCGACACGGTAGAACACGCAGACAACCGGCTGAATAAAGAAGGGGACGGCCCAGGCGAGTGATTCAGCGGCCTGACCCCAGCGCAGGATCAAGGCGGTGGAGATCATGCCGAGTGCCCAGCCGAAGACCATGAGGTTGAGAAAGAAGGGCACCAGCCACCACTGCAGCTGGAAGATGTTGAACGAGTAGCCGATCCACGAGACGAGACTCATGACGACGCAAGTGATGAGGATGCGCAGGAACCCGACCACAAAGGTGGAGCTCAAGTACTCCGCCGTGCGTACCGGAGCGACGAAGATGTTGAGCAAATTGCGCGTCCAGACGTCTTCAAGAAATGAGATCGCCACACCCTGCTGCGCACGGAACAGGATGTCCCACAGGATCATCGCGCCGAGGAAGAAGAGAATGAAACCGCCGAACTTGGCGTCGCTGTTCTTCTGGATGAAAACAGTGACGTTTCCCCAGACCACGAGATCAACCAGCGGCCAGAACACGAGCTCCACCATGCGCATGGGAGTGCGGGAATAAAGAAACAGGTGGCGCATCACGAGAGCGCTGATGATGCGGAAATTCATACGGCGGAATCTTTTTTCGGTTCGTCGAGGATTTCGCCGTCACGGGCGATCTTGATGAAGACATCCTCCAGGTTATCGCTGCTGGACTGCGCGACGATATCCGACGGGGTGCCTTCACGCACGATCTTGCCTTTGTGCAGGAAGATCACGCGGTCGCAGACTTCCTCGATGTCGCGCATGTTGTGGGAGGTATAGAGGATGGCAATGCTGCGCTCGCGCTGCACCTTGCGCACGACTTTGCGGACCTTGTCGGCGATGTCGGGGTCGAGTGAGGCGGTGGGCTCGTCGAGCATCAGTAGCTCGGGGTCGTTGAGGAAAGCTTTGCAAAGATTCACGCGAGTCGATTCACCCGCGGAGAGCTGGCCGGTGACACGCTTTTGCAGATGCGGGATTTCGAGGAGTTCGAGCAGCTCGGCGATCTTCTTCTTCGGATTCGGCACGCCGTAGATGCGTGCAAACACGAGCAGGTTCTGCCACACGAGCAGATTGCCTGGCAAAGCGGTGTAGGCGGAGGAAAAATTCGAGCGCTGGAGGATTTTGATGCGGTTCGCCTGCAAGGGCAGGCCGAAGGCGGTCAGTTCGCCCGAAGTCGGCAGTGTGAGGCCGAGCAGGCAGTTCATCGCGGTGGTTTTGCCCGCTCCATTTGCCCCGAGCAGTCCCAGCACCTCGCCGCGATGCAGCTTGAAGCTGAATCGGTCGAGCGCTTTCACGCCGTCGAACTCACGCGTGAGTTCGCGTGCTTCGAGAATGACTTCGCGGGTATCGGGGGCAGACATGCGATTTAGAGAGACGCTTCGATAGGCAGTTTGCCGTTCCACGCGCAGATGAACATGGTGCCGGGCTTGGTGGTGCTGGGTTTGAGCATCACTTTGCCGCCACCCATTTCGACCATGAGCTGTCCAGCAGCAATGTCCCACAGACTGATTTGCTCTTCGACATAGGCATCAAGGCGACCGCAAGCAATGTAAGCCATGGCGAGCGCGGCGCTGCCGAGCATGCGGGTTTTGCGCACTTCGTAGGCGATGCGCTTGTAGCGGGCGAAGCCGAGATCGAGTGCCTCTTTGCTCTTCGAGAAGCCGACGGTGACGACGGCTTCGGCCATCTCAGCGCGATTGCTAACGGCGATCGGTTTGCCATTGAGCTGGGCCTTCTCGCCGCGCACGACGGTCCATGTTTCATTCTGCATGGGATCAAAGATCACGCCGATGAGCAGTTCTTTGGATTCGCGCTTCCGTGCGGCGATGGAGACGCAAAAGTGTGGGATGCCGAAGAAATAATTCACCGTGCCGTCGATCGGATCGACGATCCATTCGACTTCGCCGTTGCCGCCGATTTCGCCGCCTTCTTCGCCGAGGATCGCGTGATCGGGGAAACGCGCGAGGATCATCTCGGTGATGAGTTTCTGGCTGAGCACGTCGAGTTCCAGCTTGATGTCATGACGCTGAATTTCGTTCACCGTGAGCTCGGAGCCGAAGTTTTCTTTGATCATTTTGCCTGCGGCGTGTGCGGCTTCGGTGGCGGTGGCGAGGAGTTCTTTCACTTCGGGTCGTTGGGGGCTGAGAGCTGGGTGATGTGTGCGATCAATACGCGTGCGAGTGCGGTTTTGGACTGCTTGGGGAGGGCAATCGTCCGGCCGCCGGGAAGGCAGAGGGTGACTTCGTTTTCCGCACTGTCAAACCCGATGCCCGCCTGCGACACATCGTTGGCCACAATCATGTCACAACCTTTGCGCACCAGCTTTTCCTGCGCTTGGGCAATCAGGTTCTCCGTTTCCGCCGCAAAGCCGACGAGGAGGCCCTGGAAGCCGAATTTGGTGCGTGCGGAGCCGAGGATGTCCTCGGTGCGTTCGAGTTCGAGCGTGAGCTTGTCCGAAGTCTTCTTCATCTTCTGCGCCACCACATGCACGGGCCGGTAATCGGCCACTGCAGCGCTGAAAATGGCCGCGTCGCAGCCGCTGAGGTAGATCTGCACCGCGTCGAACATCTCTCGCGCCGTTTCCGCATGAACCAATGTCACGCCCTCAGGTGCTGGGATCGTCACCGGACCGGAAATCAGCACCACATCATGCCCGGCTTCACACGCGGCCTCGGCGAGCGCATAACCCATGCGACCCGAAGAGCGGTTCGAAAGGAACCGCACCGGATCAATCGGCTCCCGCGTCGGGCCGGCGGTGATGAGGAGGCGCATCGCCGAACGTCCAGAGTCGGAGGTCAACGGTCAAGGAGTTGTCAGCCACCCGGCACCGTGAGTGGCTGGCCGTTGTCTTTGGGGCCGAGCTTGATGAAGAACGGCACGGCGCGCTTCGCCCAGTCATCGGCATCCGGGAAACCGCCCGCTTCGCTGCCGAAGGTGCTGCGGAGCATGTCGGTGTCGATGATGCCTGGATTCATCGGGATCACCGCCACTTTGCCGCCGGTGTCTTGCGCTGTGGCCATCGAAAGACCTTCAATGGCGTATTTGGTGGCGCAATACGGCGCCACATCAGCCGCCGTGCAGCGGCCCCAGCCGGAGGAAAAATTCACGATCACGCCGGAGCCGCGCTTCAGCATCGCAGGCAGCAGATGACGCATCATCGCAGCCGGGCCTTTGATGTTGATGTCGATGATGCGGCTGAATTCCTCCGCGCTCGTCTCCCATAGCGGTGCATTCGGATTGATGATCGCCGCGTTGTTCAACACGAGGTCCGGCGGACCGAATTGATCGAGAATCGAGGCGCAAAACGTAGCAATATCGCTTTCGCATGAGACATCGCAGGCTTGGAACAGATGCGGGGCAGGGAACTGGCGGCTCAAGTCGGCGATTTGAGCTTCATTGCGGCCACAACCGGCGATCTGCCAACCCGCGGCGATGAAGCGTGGAATCATCGCGTGGCCAAGTCCGCGCGTGCAACCGGTGATGACGACGGTTTTCCCCTTCATGCTCAGACGTCGTCCGCCGAAGGATCAAACGGCTTATTGAACTTCGGCCCGCGTAGGTCCTCATCCCCCTCGCTCTTCTTGCGCCGGATGTTTTTCGGAGCCACGAGATTCCCCAGCCGCCGCCGCTCGGCACGGCCCGCCTGCCACTGCTCCCAAGTGAAGCGGCGCTCCGGTTTGATGATGAGTTTCGTCGGTGTCATGGGGCTAGTATTAGCTCAAGACTCCGATTTTGCCAGTTCGGCTTCCACCTCGGCACGTACGGCCTCGAACTCCGGCACACCGTTGTATTTCGAGCAGGCGGCCACGCGACAGGCATCTCATTTGTCGATCTCAGTCCAAACCGAATCATCTTCTGCCAGATCCTTTAACATGTTCGAGCGACGTTGCAGAAGCAGGCCGAGTTCAGGCCACTGATCAGGCGTTCCAATATTCGATTCAGAATGACGTTCGCCACGAATCATGAAATCCGAAAGCTCGGCCCAACGCTTGGCAAAATGCCGTGCAACTTCACGCGGATGATCAGCGTCGGCAAAACTCACGTAGTCGGTGGGGACATCACCACTGATTGCCCACCACCCAACTCGTCCTGGTGCGGTTCGTGATTCGATGGCCCAGACAGCCAATAGTGGCTGGTAATGCCACGCTGGTCACTCGGCTATTTCCCCATGATGAACTTTTTCTTGCTTCAGATAGGTTGTGACCACAACGCGCTGGCTGTTAACCCAATCTTCTTCATTTTCATCGTCGAGCATGTCGGTAGCGGCTTTGAACTTCAACGTGGTGGGAGAGCGAGGCGAGTAGGCTTCGCCATACTCGCGCTACATTAACCTGCCGCCTTCTCCACCTCATCCCACGGAATCTCCGACAGCTCGGCGTTGGGATTCCGCCGCTCGAAGTAGTTGATGGCCCATTGGTCGCTGAAGAAGACGACCCAGCGGTCCTGGTTGTCTTGGGCGGTGGTGACGCCACTGGGGATGTCGAAGTCTTCGATGCTGCCGCCGTCCTTGGTGCGGACCCAGCGCAGGACGGTGTAGGGGGCGTTTTCGATGCGGCTTTGGGCGTTGTATTCGCTCTCCAGGCGGAACTGCACGACTTCAAACTGCAAGGGGCCGACGGCACCGAGAAGCGGGACACGCTGGCCGGCGTGGGGCTGGGTGAACTGCTGCACGACGCCTTCGCTGAGGAGTTGCTCGAGGCCGTCGCGGAAGCGTTTGTAGTGCGCGGTGCTGGGGTTGTGTAGGAAGGCGAAGACTTCGGGCGCGAAGCGGGGGATTTCGTCGAACTTGAGCTTGGGATCGGTGGCGAGGGTGTCGCCGATGCCGAAGCCGTGATTGCCGACGATGCCGACGACATCGCCCGCGTAGGCTTCATTCACGGTTTCGCGATCTTGGGCGAAAAGCTTCTGCGAATTGGCGAGACGGACGATTTTTCCGGTGCGCGTGTGGGTGACCTGCATGTCGCGCTCGAACTTGCCGCTGACGATGCGCACGAAGCTCATGCGGTCGCGATGGCGTGGGTCCATGTTGGCCTGGATTTTGAAGACGAAGCCGGAGAAGCCGTCGTTGGTCGGTTCGATGATGCGGCCGTCGTCGGCCATGCGCGCTTCGGGCGGCGGAGCGAGTTCAAGGAAGCCGTCGAGGAGCAATTGCACGCCGAAGTTGTTGCTGGCGCTGCCGAAGAAGACGGGCGTGAGCTCGCCACGGTCAATCTTGGCGCGGTCGTATTCGTGACCGGCTCCGTCGAGCATTTCGAGTTCCATTTTGGCCTGCTCCAGTGCTTCGGGAACGGTGTGTTGCGCGACGAAGTCATCGTCGAGGCCACCGACTTTTTCAGGCGCGCGGTAAGCGCCATGCACGGTGCGCTCGAAGAGATGCACATCCTTTTTACGACGATCATAGACGCCACGGAACTGCTGACCGAGACCGAGGGGCCAGTTGATGGCACATGCGCCGATGCCGAGGACGGTTTCGAGATCGTCGAGTAGTGTCATGGGCTCGCGCGCAGGGCGGTCGAGCTTGTTCATGAAGGTGAAGATGGGCACGCCACGGCGACGGCAGACTTCGAAAAGTTTGCGTGTTTGGGCTTCGATACCTTTACCGGCGTCGATGACCATGATGGCGGCATCGACGGCGGTGAGGACGCGGTAGGTGTCTTCGGAGAAGTCTTTGTGACCCGGTGTATCGAGCAGGTTCACGACGCAGTTTTTGTACTCGAACTGCAACACGGTGGAGCTGACGGAGATGCCGCGTTGTTTTTCGAGCTCCATCCAGTCGGAAGTCGTCGCGCGCTGATTTTTACGAGCGGTCACGGAACCTGCGAGCGCGACGGCACCGCCGTAGAGTAGGAGCTTTTCGGTCAGCGTCGTTTTACCGGCATCCGGGTGCGAAATGATCGCGAAGGAGCGACGGCGGGCGATTTGGGCTTCGTGTGACATGAGGGCGGCTGTCATGCCGCAAAGGGCGGCTAGATGCAAGCGGCCGTCACTCGGCAGGGTAGTTCACCTTGACCAGATACAAGCCGCAGGCAGGTGCGGTTTGATTGCTCTGCATACCGGTGGGATCATACAACAGACTGGCGAACCATTCCTTTGGTTCACGGCCACGGGCGACGTGGAGAAGGCTGCCGACAATGAGGCGCACCATTTTATAGAGGAAGCCGTCGCCTTCGAATTCGAGTTCCAGCACGTCGCCGTTTTCGCGGAGATCGACGCGATGGATGGTACGGGTGGTTTTGTCCGGCAGCGTGCGGCGTTCGGTTTCTGGCATGTCGCCACGATTGGCGCTGAGGCGGATGAAGTTGTGCGTGCCGACGAGTTTTTCGCAGCACCAGCGCAGCGCAACAATGTCGAGCGGGCCATAGACATGCCAAGCGCGATCTGCCTCGAAGGGCGAGAGCATGCGCGGACGCCAGATGCGGTAGCGATAGGTTTTTCCGGTGGCGTTAAAGCGGGCGTGGAAGCTCGGAGCGGTGTCTTCCACACTCAAAATGCGAATGGTGAGCGGCAGGCAGGCATTGAGCGCGTTCGCCCACGATTCACCGCTCATGCGTGCGGTTTCGGGCACGTCGCAGTGCGCAGTTTGCGCAAGCGCATGCACGCCGGCGTCGGTGCGGCCGCTGCCTTGCACGCGGGTCTCGATGCGGGTCGCTTTACGAATGGCTGCGTTGAGTTCATCCTGCACGCCACCACCGCCATCCTGACTCTGCCAACCACGCCAAGGTGTGCCGCAGTAGGCGATGGTGAGACGCAAGCGTTTGTAGCCAGGCTCGGGCCCGTGCTGCATACCAGCCTTACTTTCGACGTCGCTTCGGCTCATGGGTCCATGGGAGTTCGTAGGTGGCGTCGGGCAGCAGATAGCCCTCAGGGCCGCGCTGCTGGTTCAAATACTCCTGCAAGATGACCACGGCCGCGAGTTGATCGACGATCTCGTTGCGCTCGTGTTTGCCAGTGATGCCAGCACGTGACATGGCGGCCTCAGCTTCGACGGAGGAGAGTCGTTCATCGACGAAGTCGATTGGAATGGCGTGTTGCAGCTCCTTACCGAGATTGGTGGCGAACTTTTCGACGCGTTCAGCAGCGCTACCTTTCTCTCCGCTCATGCGAAAAGGCATCCCGATGACGATTTTGCCGATATGCTTCTCCTTGACGATGCGGGCGATGGCGCGCTCGGGTTCGTGGTTCGCGTCGATCGTTTTAAAAGGACTCGCTACGATCTCGGTCTCATCGCTCAGAGCAAGGCCGATGCGCACGGTGCCGTGATCGATGGCGAGGATGCGCGGCATAGGACAAAGATAAACGCGTCAACGCAGCTCTATGGGCAGGCCATCGACTAGTTTTTTAATGCTCTCGGCCTTGCTGCGACTGGTGACGAGCAGACCATCTTTGGCAGCGACGACGATGAGGTCCTGCACACCAATGAGCGCCACGTGCTGGCCGGTTTGAGTGAAAACGATGTTGTTCGCTGCGTCCTGCTGTGAGAGGGCGCAGTTGTGTTGATTGCCGTCGTCGTCGGCCTTCAAGTAGCGGCCCACACTGGTCCAGTTGCCGACGTCATCCCAGTCAAAGGTGGCTTCGATGTTGAGTGCGCGAGAAGCGCGCTCCATGAGAGCGTAGTCGATGGAAAGTTTCGGCAACTTGCCGAACTGCTTGGCGACCGTGGCGCTGAAATCTTTGGAGCCGCGCAGTTCGGAAATGAAATCCGCGAGCACAGGACAGTGGCGGCTGAGTTCGCTGAAGATGGCGGGAATGGTCCAGATGAACATGCCAGCATTCCAGAGGAAGTTTCCCTGACTGATGAAATGCTCAGCGAGGTCGGGATTGGGCTTTTCACGGAAGCGCGCGACCTCCCATACGGGCAGATCATCAAGTCCGCCAATGTTCGCACGGCGACCACGCTCGACATAACCATAGCTAGGACAGGCCCAAGTCGGTTTGATGCCGATGGTGACGAGACTGCCGCTGTTTTCGGCAGCGATCGCGGCGTTGGAGAGCACGCGCTGGAATTCGGCGTGGTTTTGAATGAGATGATCGGCGGGCAGCACTATCATGGTGGCCTGAGGATCACGGGCAACGACCCAGCCGACGGCTAGGGCGATAGCGGGGGCAGTGTCACGTTTTTCAGGTTCGGCGACGATGTTTTCAGCCGGCAAGTCTTTGATGAGAGCGCGGACAGAAGCCTCCTGCTGCTTGTTGGTAAGGATGAGGATGTTTTCCTTGGGCACGAAGCCGTCAAGGCGCTCAATGGTCAGTTCGAGCAGAGTTTTGTCGCCAAATAGCTTAAGCAATTGCTTTGGCTGGGCATCACGACTGATGGGCCAGAAGCGCTGGCCGCTGCCGCCGGCAAGGATGAGGGCATAACGTTTGGGGGATGCGGCTTGGGTCATGCGTTGGGTTTAGTGATCAAGGGCTTCATTAGCCGGAAAGCACCACACGGGCAAATTCCTCTTTGGCGATTCTCACGTGTTCGGTTATGATGAAAGCATGCAAGAAAACCCGCCTGCCCCGAACTACGAATCCTATGCCTCGCTCATTGCCCCCGCTGCCGCCGGTTGTGCGCTTGGCATTTTGTTTGGCCGTGGCATGCGGCGTGGCTCGTCCAATGTGATTGCGCTGACTCTGTTGGCCGCCAGCGCCGCGATCGCTGCGCCTGTCATCACCGAGTTGGTGCAGCGCACGGCGAATCGTCCAAGCAGCGAGCGTGGCAGCCGCCGCAGGCTGGAAGGCATTCGCAGCCACGGCATGCCAGACCCTGAGACGAGTGAGTTCTTTGCGGTGGACACACCGGACACGTTTCCGGTGGTGACTCGTTGAGGTGATCGCCATCCAGGTCGCAAGAATTTAAACTTTGGCCGGGCGAAGCCGCTTTCGCGCAAAAGCAGTTCCTGACGCTGTTTTGAGGTATTTTTCAAAGGCAAGCGCCTGAGATCGGTCCGAGAAGGTCAGATAGGTTTCCAGTGTCCAGGGTAAATGCCGCTTGGTATGAGTGGACTTTCCCGCATTGTGTTCTGCGAGGCGCTGTCGAAGATTTTCACTGAACCCAGTATAGACCTGCGCAGGCGCAGATTGGCTGCGGAGAAGATAAACGTAATACATGTCCAATCTTTGTGCTACGAGCCGAAGAGGGCAAGCCTTCGAATACCACGGAAACCAAGCAGTCTGCTGTGCCGATGGCCTGCCATTCGTAGCCGGGGAGAGAACGGTGGCCCGTCCTTCGCTCTGCGAGCTTCGGAGGGCATTCTTCGCCTACTTAAGTCGGCGAAGAATGGCGGAGAGGGAGGGATTCGAACCCTCGGTTGCCTTTCGACAACGTCTGATTTCGAGTCAGGTGCCTTCAACCACTCAGCCACCTCTCCTTCAGTTCAGCGAGGCCGGAGAGTACCGCGTCTGCGGAGGAACGCAAGGCGGGGCTTACAATGATGTCCCGGAATTTCAGTTGAGTTCGAGTCCGGCTGGCGGTCTTTGCCACCGCTATGCAAATCCTCTCTGTTCTCATTGGTCTCGTCTGCGCCGTGTTGTTGGTGCCAGGCCTAATTCCTCTCCTCGGCTGGCTGCAATGGGCCGTGCTGGCTGGTTGTGTGGTCGGCATCATCTTTGGCTCTTTCTGCCAGCGCAAGATAGGCCTGACCAGAATGGCACTCGGTTAAGACCATTCATCGTGGATTTTGAATGTTCGGGAGGACCTCCAAAAGCACCGTTCATCGCGAGCATTGATAATTCAACTTTGGTACAACGGCGTGCCGTGCAGCGGGTTCAATTCGCATGGCACTTCAAACCT
>CANIBP010000023.1 GCA_947466075.1 Verrucomicrobiaceae bacterium | reverse complement strand
CTTATGCCAAGCTCGCGGGCCAGCGCAGTGATACTACGCGTGCCTTCTTCCTGCAGGCTGACCGCCTGTTCTCTGAAGGCGGCGTCATACTGCGCAGGGCGCACTCGGTTCTCAGTAGGTTCTATCGTTCGGTTCATGGGACACTGTTCTTAGTTCAGGTTGGTTTTCGTGTCCGCCTTTTCGGCACAAGCTCAAAGGTCGCGTGAACCACAGCGGGGGACACCCTGAATCGACCCTCGACCATCAGGCGGCGCAGCAATGGAGCGACTTGTGGAATGAGACCATCGTTCTTGGCCCGAAGCAGCAAGCCAAGTGTACCGACCACCCGAATGCCAAGAGACACCGCCACAGCTCTCGCCGCCACTTCATCAAAGAGCAGCACGCTGGATGGGGATGCAAGAGCGAGGGCCAGCGCCTCGGCCTCGCCGGCGTCTAGGCGGGGTGATGAGGCGATCTGCCTTGGGATGCTGGCCACCGCTGTCACCAAGCAGCACGCAGGTAGCTTGAAGCCGCCAAACCTTCCAGGGCTTGCTGTAAGACGGGTGAACTCACGGGCGACCGCTTCAGGGATGTGCACCTCTCCAAACCAGCCTGGCAGCAGATGATCCAGCCCGAGAAAGGCCAGATTCAGCAGCACCGACGTGTCAGCGACAACGATCACGACTTGAGGAGTTGATCCAGCACCGCCAGATCAGCATCGAGATCTGCCGGTCCGACACCATTCGAGATGCCGCGTGAATGCAACTCAGCTTCAAACGCATCAGCCTCCATGTCCGCAAGTCGAGCGCCGAGTCCACGTGAAATGCCACGCGAGGCATAGAGGGCACAGGCAAGCTCCAGCCGCAGTTGATCCTCGCGGAACAAGGCGAGTCCAGGTTCATCAGGTAGGGTCAAAGTCATGGATATAGGCTAACACAAGGCAAAACATGACCAAGAGGAAAAATGGGCAAGAAACCAACGGCCATTCTCTGCGGTCTTCTAATCACTGCGGTGTGTCCTGCTTCGGCCCGCTTAGACGACTCTGCCATCGGAGTCGCTCCCACCGAGGGATGCAAAATGTATAGACCGCCGGTGCATAGGCAGCACTGAACCAGGATCTTCACGCTGTCATCGGCTCCACTTCTTTCTCCGAGGCTAAACCGCCTTATTTTTCGATGGCGGGCAAGAACCGGAGCGAAGCTGAGATAGCCAGCCGCAGGCTGCCCGAAGGGCGATGGCTATGCGGCAAGGTGCGCGCACGCTTCGCAAGGCTGGCACGATCAATCACCTGACAGCAGGGCCTTTCACACCGATGCTATTACTCATGATCAGGTTCATTGAACGCAGACCACCCAGTTCAAGGAGGGATGACCATGCTGTCTAAGGCGGCGCGACATGCCGCGCAGCAGAGGCGGCGGCAGAAGCATGCGCCGCCGCATGCGGTGGCACATCTTCAGCGGGGGATCAGCCTGCGGTTTGCCGGGATGCTGAAATCGGGGCGCGGTGCCTGGGTGGCGTTTCTGGCGGTGCTGGGGCCGGGGCTGCTGGCGGGGCTCTCAGACGATGATCCAGCGGGCATCACGACCTATTCGGTGCTGGGCGCGGATTTTGGTTACAAGCTGCTGTGGATCATCCCGGCCTCGACGGTGCTGCTGGTGCAATTTCATCTGATGGCGGTGCGGATCGGCGCCGCGACAGGCAAAGGCTTTGCGGGCATCATTCGCGAGAAGTGGGGGCGCGGTGCGGGCTACTTCGCGGTCGGCGGGCTGCTCTTTGCGAACTTCGGCACGATCTGCGCGGAGTATGCGGGCATCTCCGCAGCGGGAGGACTGGTGGGCCTGCCATCGTGGATCAGTGCACCGGTGGCTGGCGTGCTGATCTCGCTCATGGTGGTGCTGGGATCGTTCCATCGTGTGGAGCGGGTGCTGCTGGTGATCTCAGCGACACTGGCGCTGTATATTGTCGATGGTTTCCTTGCCGCGCCGGATTGGGACAAGGTGTGGCATCACTCGATAGTGCCGCACATGCCGACGAATGCGGCGGGCTGGATCGCCATCGCGGCAGCGCTGGGCACGACGCTGGCACCGTGGGGACTGGCCTTCATCCAATCCTATGCGGTGGACAAGAAGATCACGCTGGAGTCGCTGCGCTGGGCGCGATGGGATGTGGTGATCGGCTCGGTGCTCACCGGCGTGATCGGACTGGCCATCGCGGTGGCCTGCGCGGCGACGCTGAACAAGGCGGGCGTGCACATTGAAGACGCGGGTGATGCGGCGAAGGCGTTGCAACCGCTGGCAGGCCGCTTTGCCACGGTGCTCTTCGGCGCAGGCCTGCTCGGAGCTTCCTTACTCGCGGCGGCCATCGTGCCGATCGCGACCGCTTATTCCATCGCCGAGGGCGTGGGCGAACCGGCATCGCTTGATCTCGATTCACATCACTTTCAGTGGTTCTACGCGGCGTTCATCGGGCTGACGATTGCATCCGTGAGCGTGGTGTCACTGCCGGGGCTGCCGCTGATTCCATTGATCTACACAAGCCAGGTGGTGAACGCAGTGCTTTTACCACTGCATGTGATTGCCCTACAATGTCTGGCAGGCAATGCATCCATCATGGGTGCTGCCCGACAAGGCCCGTGGTCGCGAGTGATGGGCTGGGTGAGCATCGCGCTGATCCTCGCCTGCGTCGTAGCCTTGGGCTGGAGTTGGGCGAGTGGAGTGAAGTGACAGCGAATCACTTCTTACTGTGCCGCTAGGGCCGCAGCAGCCTTCGCCTTGGCGATCTCGGCCTTTTTGAGAATCTCCTCGGTGCTGGGAAGGCTGGCGAGGACGTCGGCTGGGATGAAGCCGTCGCCGACGAGTTTGGTGAGGCATTTTTTGCGCTCATCGAGGGCCTTGTCGGGGCTGCGTTCCTTGCTGAATCGAGATTTGGCGGCGGCGCTGCGGTCTTTGAGCGCGGAGTAGATGTCGCCGCCGAGCAGCGAGGATATGTCCACCTTGATCTTCTCGCGGCCGGATTCGGATTCGTTGATCTCATCGCCGTTGATCGGTCCCGCCTGATACTTCGGGAACATGATGGCGACTTCGGGGCAGACGCGGGAGCAGGCGGGGCAGTTAGTCTTGCAGTTGTCGTTGTTCTGCACCTGGATCTTGTTGTCCTCGCTGACGCCATAGACATCGAAGAGGCAGAAGCTAAGGCACTGCATGCAGTTGGTGCAGCGCGAGTAGTCGATGACGGGAAACCAGGGCTTCCATTTGCCGGGTTCGTTCATGGGCTTGTCGCCGCGCGATTTGCTGACGAGGGCGACAATGGCATCGGGGGCGAGGCCGGTGATGTCGCGGGTGTCGATGCTGACGAGGCCGGTGGCGTCTTCGAGCGCGGGGGCTCTACCTTCAAAGGCACCGAGAACGAGCAGGCTGCGATCATCGTGCGGCACGGCGCTGGCACCGTGGCCGCTGCGAGTGACGGTGTAGCCTTGGTCGAGCAATGCCATCATCACTTTGGCACGGGATTCCGCAGGGAGCGCGATGCTGCCGCTGCCTTCGTAAAGGACGACGCGGAGGGGGCGGTGGGTGTGGGTGATCATGGGCTTGAGGTCAAGAATCGGAGCGGAGGAGAGACTCGGTGATCTCGGCGGCGGTCTGGGTGCGCATATTGAGGATTTCAGTTTCGGCGGGCAGTGGGAAACCGGCTTGCTGGAACAATCCTTTCACAGCACGCGGATAACAGGCGGCGATTCGCAGTTTGCTACACGCTGCGATCGCCTGCAGACGCGGATCGCGGTGCGCGGCCATTTCACAGAGATCAGAGACGGTCTCGAAGCTTGCTTCAGAAGCGCATAGCTGTTGCAGGACGTCGTTTTTGACACCGGTGGGCACCACTTGGGCATAGGCACAGCGGCAGTAAAGAATGGTGGCGGGAGAACTCAAAAGGGCGCGTTGGGGTGGTAACGCAGTAGTTTGAACGGTTGGCGAGCAAGCGCAACCGTGACGCCAGTAAATGAAACAGGCTGGCAGCCTGTTCACGACTAGGTCGTGGTCTTGCGCTCGACGTTGAGGCCCATTTTGCGGTAAAGCGTGGCGATGGACACACCGAGCATGCTGGCGGTCTTTTCACGTGAGCCGCTGTTGTATTTGAGCGTTTCCTGGATGAAAGCGCGTTCTTGGCCCTTGATGAAATCGTCCAGCGTGGAGCCGATCGGGAGCTTGGTGATGCCTTCGCTGGTGGAAGGGGTGGGGACTTCGATCTGTTGCGTGACCTTGGCGGGCAGGTCAGAGGGGCGCATACGGTCATTTTCAGCAAAAGCACAGGCACGCTCAATGGCGTTGCGAAGTTCACTGACGTTGCCAGGCCAGTTGTATTTCTCGAGGAATTCGATGGCCGTAGCGTCAATCGTTTTGGCCTTTGATTCGGTGCGTTCGGCGAGTTCTTTGAGGAAATGCTCGACGAGAGGCTTCACGTCTTCACGGCGGTTACGCAACGGAGGGATTTTCAGCGGGACAACCGAGAGCTTATAGTAAAGGTCTTCGCGGAACTTGCCGGCTTTGACGGCGTCTTCGAGCGAGACGGTACTGGAGACAATGAGGCGGAAATCCGGACCGCCGGCGCCATTACCCCAGCCTTTTTTGGCCTGTACTTCGTCGAGGAAGGTGTTCAACTGGGCCTGAATACGAGCCGGAAGCTGATTGACCTCGGCCAGATGGATGGTGCCGCCGGAAGCGCGGTTAAAAATAGCGGTCTGACCGAAGAGTTCGGTTTCCAAAGCGTCCTCAGGCATCGCGCTGCATTGCAGTTCCTTGAAGGAAGCATTGCTGCGGCGGCTGGCCTCATGCAGGGCGCGGGCGACCATGTGCTTACCGACACCAAACTCGCCTTCGAGAAGCACAGGGCTGTCGTTGTTCGCGACACGCCTGACGATGTCGAAGATGCGTTGCAAGGCGTCGCTATGTCCGATGAGTTTCGAGGAAGCGGCGGAGCGCAATGTGCTGCTTGGCATAGCAGCCGGTGTCGTGGCGGCGACACCATGGCGTTGCAGCGCCTGATTCACGGTTTTGATAAGATCACCGAGATCGAAAGGCTTGGTGAGGTAATCGAAGGCACCAAGGCGCATGGCTTCGACCGCCGTTTCAACGCTGCCATGGCCGGTGACCATGATCACAGCTGTATTTGGAAACTGATCCCGGCACATGCTGACGAGGTCGAGGCCGTTCACATCGCCGATTCGCAAATCGACAATGACTAGATCAGGCTGATTGGAGCGAATGGCGGAGATGCCATCGATTCCGGTGGTGCAGCCAAAGACTTGATGACCCGCAGCTTTGCAAAGCTTGGTCATTAGCTCGAGAATAGCGGCTTCGTCGTCTATGATTACTAGTTTAGCCATATTGATTTCGTTAAGTGAGTGGCACGATTGATTGTTAAATAAGCTAAACGTTTCGCAGGTTTGCGTCAATCCCGTATTCTCAAAAAAGAGAATTCTAAGCCTGCACGTCGATTTTGCGGGCGTTTAGCGCTTCTGCATAGCCTCCCGCAACTGCTCCCAAGCACGCCTGAAGTCCTGCTTCAGCATGTAGAGCGCGGCGATTTCCTGGCGGATATACGCTGGAGCGTTGGGGATCGCGGCTACCTTTTCCAGCGTGCGGAGGGCTCCATCAACGTCGCCTTGGCTTTTCTGCGCCTGAAATAGTTCTATTCCACGCCGAGCATCGGTCGGGTTATAGAGTAGTGCTCGCTCCAGCGCAGGAATATCACTGCTAGTTCCTGGTGCGGAACGTATGATGGAGGGGAGATAAGGGACGACAGTCTGGCATGCACGCTGGAAGTCAGAATTGCGCGCGTAGTGCTCCGCCAAAATCCTCCAGCCATCATCTCGCCACTTGCGGTTAGTTTCGAGGGTTGAGATCAGATTATGTTGGTCGCCATACTGATACCAAAGGTTAAAAAGTTTCTCCCTTTGCGTTGTATCCAAACCTGCGAGTTCCGGCTGCTGGGCCAGTAGGCTGCGGAGGCACGAATTGAATTCTTCAGTCGTTTGAACTCCATCAAGGAAATCGAGCTTCAATTCTACTGTAGTTGCTAAATTCCAGAGAGGCTCGCGGAGTTCAGGATGTCGGCTGACATAGTTCATCATCTGACGAAAATAGCCATATGCTCCTGGTGCACTTGCTGGATTTCTACGCAATAGCTCACGCCATCCGATAACGGAATATTTTGGGTCATAATCGAGCCAAAAAACTCCCTCTAAATAGCAGTATAGTGCAAAATGTGGTTCCAGCATGCGTGAACGAGAAAAGTCTGTCAAAGCCTCATTGGCTGACTGTCCAAGTATGAGGCGGATGCGCGCACGTTCAAAATAGTAGCGAAAATCCATGGGCTTCATGGCGATGGCCTGATCCATGAGAAGGAGTGCGCCCGAAGGGGAGCCGGCATCCACAAGTTTGACCGCCCGATCTCGAAGTGCCTCAGCTGCACTTGCACCGGGCATTACGGCATGTCCCATTGCAATGGCTGTCCATGCGAAACCAAGCAGAAGCGCCGCCAGACCACCAATACGAAAAACGAGACGTTGAGGTGCCGCTGCCGGGAGCGGCAGCCTACGAGGCCTGATTGCAACGCCGACGAGCAAGGCCATAAACAAGGCATATCCTAGGCCATGATTAGGCACGTCTCCCAAGCCGTGGATGGCTCCAAGCCCGAACACGATGGCGGCGGCGTTACGCAATCGGCGATCATGCATGCCGGCTTTGTTCAGCTTCTTCTTGCCGAACCAAGGGCCTGTAGAAAGGAACATCCAGACTAGCAGCAAAGTGCTGGGGAAAAGAGTCAGCAGACCACCTTCAGCCAGAAGCCATAGCAGGTCGCTTTCAGGATGAATGGAGCGGTACATGGGATTGAGGGGCGCGGAGAATTGAGGGAATACCGCATCAAAGTTACCCAGTCCGATTCCGCTCCATGGTGAATCCAGCGTCATTTTGAGGCACTCGCCATATATGGTTCCCCGTCCTTGATCTATCGTAAATTCGGCAATGCTTGCATCCGAAAATCGTTTTGAAATATCACCTCCCGACATGACCAACAACGTTGCAATGATAAAGATTAACGAAGACGAGACCGCTAGTTTTTGAAAAAAACCACGGCGCATGGCAATGGTGCCAAACCAAGCCGTCATCCCTAGAAATAGCATAACCAATCCGGCCCGGGAACTGTTCATAAAAATACAAATAATGGGGACGATGATGCCGAGGACGAAAAGAATCCATACATGCGATTTGCGCCTCTGGGAATCGTAACCAGACGCTGCGCATAAGACGCAGGTCATCGCCGCTAGGCTACTGATGTGATTGCGATTGGCAAAGGGGCCGAAACCATGTCCCCATGCGATTTCATTGCGTGGCCACCATGGAATGCTGATCCACTTGCTACCTTCCAGAATGGAGAGCAGGCAAAGTAGAATGCCGCCGAAGGTCAGTGTATAAACGATTGCTCGTCTTTGGTGGTCGGAAAAACCACGTGTAAGACACCAACCCAGCCAGATGCAGCAGATGGAAAAAAATAGCCATGCTTCAAACGTAACGGCTGCTTGAGGGGTGAGTGTTTTTGAAAGTTCGACTCCCCAATCAGTGACCAAAACGCTTCGCCATCCACCAGGTGTCTGAGATAGCCACGCAGCTGGCAAAAACGACAATAGCGGAGCAAGCATGGCACCTGCCAAACCTATTGCTGCAGTCAGAGGTAGTCTGCGCCTTGAGGCAAAGCAGATCAGCACGAGGGCTATAAAGATCGTTATTAGTCCTTTGGACCAAGTTTCACGTCCGGCACCGAATAGACAGGCTAAGATAGGTAATGCAGCAAAGATGTAGCCATGCCATGCCGGCCCAGACATCTCGTAACCTTGCTCTAATTTGCCGTTATCGATATCTTCTGAATCTTCGTCTTGCAGTTCTTCCGCAGTTTCGTTCGTCTCAAGAAGCGGGACATCCTCTTCTGCTTCGTCACCCACAAGTAAAGGCATCTTTTTCGATGTCTCGTGAATCTGATCTTTGTTGTGTTTCATGCCGTAGTTTTAGGCTGACAAGGAGTTGCAGAATTGTCTTCCTTAATGCTCGGAGGGAGTGTTCTCCATTTCTCTAGGCAACGCTCGAGGGCAGGCACCAGAGCATCGAGGCGGAGATTCCATTCGCTGATATCTTCGTCATCATGGGGGTGAAAAATTATATACTGCTTTCCGTTTCCCAGTTTTAATACCTCGGGCCTGTTGTTGTCCTGAGCGCAAAGACTTAAACCCATGCGTTCCAATCCATGGCAAAGTAGTGTGGCGAAATCCTCTAGATCATCGCAACGCTCTACCTCGAAATCCAGCACGCGGCCATAAGCACGGAAGAACTCCCGCTGCCGCCGTCGTTCCATCGCATCGCTGATTTGCACGCGAAAGTTAGCCCAGTTTCGCACATAACCGAGGTATCGCGCTGCACCCAGTGCCAGCAGAAACAAAAATGCTCCAACCACCGGCAGGGTGAATCCTTTGTTTAGCAGAATACTGAGACCCACGAGACTCAAGGCCAAGCATACTGAGTACATAGCAACCAGTGCACGGCCCTTGCTATAGCCTAGCAGAATCAATCGGTGATGGATGTGCTCGGCATCTGCATTGAAGATCGAAACACCACGAATGCCTCTGCGGATGATCGCAAACAGTGTGTCCAGAATCGGCACTCCTAGTGCGATGATGATCACCAGCAGTGCCCCGATGACCGATCCTTTGTTCGAGGTGAATAAAGACACTGAGGCGATAAAAAAGCCAATCAGGTAAGCGCCGCCATCTCCCAGAAAAATTTTTGCGGGGGGTAAATTGAAAATTAGAAATCCCGCCAGCGCTCCGGCCATGGAAAGAGAGACTACCACCACATCTGGCTGGTGACCATAATAGCCAATGAACGCCAGCGTCAGGCACAAGAATAGACCGAAACCCCCGGCTAAACCATCCATGCCGTCGATTAAGTTGACGATGTTGGGAATGCTCACCAGCCAAATCAAAGTCAGCGGTAGCCCCCACCAACCCAACGCAATGGACCCCTCGCCGAACGGATTACTCAGCATGTCGATCGAAACACCTAGCGCAAACAAGATCAACGCCGTACCGATCTGCCCCACGAGTTTCACCTTGGCTCCTAGCGGCTTCAAATCATCCGCAAAGCCTACGCTAAAAATCATGGCGTTGCAGAGAGCCACCGGCAGCCAGCGGCTCCACCCGAGACCACCGATGTAACCCGCCACCAGCGAGGCAAGTCCTACGGCAAGGAAAATTGGTGCACCACCGAGTCGTGGAATCGCCTTGTCGTGCAGTTTGCGTCTATTGTCAGGCTCATCTAAACCGATATGGCCGCCGCGCTTCACAATCCACCATACTCCCAATGCAGCCACCAACATGGCACTGCCAAAATAGCAGCCCATTTCTACCCACGAGACATCGCGTGGAGCCCAAGGGCCCATTGGCAGGTTTTCGGGTGCTGGGGGAATCATGCGTTGTGGTTGATCTGGTTCGAAAGTTAAGCAGCATAGACCTTGCAAAATCAACGTTCAACAAATCAGCGCGGAAGAACTCGTTGGTTGCATCTTTCCATATCGCTTCTTGAACTTTCACCCTGCCGCTTTCACCATCGACGATGCTTTACGACACCATCGCCGCCATCTCCACCGCCCTCGGTGAGGCCGCCATCAGTGTCGTACGCGTTTCTGGGCCGCAGGCGTTGCAATTTGCCACCCAAGTTTTCAAACTGCCTGCCAAACTCACACCACGGCAGGCGCACCTCGTTCAAGTCGTCGATGCTAGCGGAAACGTGCTTGATCATGGCCTGCTGCTCCATTTCAAAGGCCCTGCCAGCTACACTGGCGAGGATGTCATCGAGTTCCACGGCCACGGCGGCGTTCTCGTCACGCAGCGTGTCCTAGATCGTCTCCTTGCCTGCGGTGTGCGTGCCGCAGAACCTGGCGAATTTACCCAGCGAGCCTTCTTGAACGGCAAAATGGATCTCACGCAGGCCGAGGCCGTGATGGATTTGATCCACGCGCAAAGCACCCTCGCTCTCCGCGCTGCGAACGAGCAACTCGGCGGCGCCATCGGCCGCGAGGCCACCGCCATGCAGCAGGAGATCATTCCCGTGCTCGCGCATATCGAGGCCTTCATCGACTTCCCAGATGAAGACATCTCACCCGAAACCGGCGCCGCCTTGATGCAGCGCCTCGACGCCGTACTCGAACGAGCGCAAAAACTCATCGCCACCTCCGAGCAGGGGCGCATCTTGCGACACGGGGCGCGCACCGTGATTTCAGGCGCACCGAATGTCGGCAAAAGCAGTCTGCTCAATGTCCTGCTCGGCTTCGAGCGTGCCATCGTCAGCCCCACGGCGGGCACCACACGCGATACCATCGAGGAAATCATTCAGGTGCATGGCATTCCACTGCGTCTCGTCGATACCGCAGGTCTGCGCGAAGCTGGGGACGACATCGAGCGCGTCGGCATCCAGCGCACCGAACGCGAACTCGACCGCGCCGACCTCGTCATCGAAGTCGTCGATGCCAGCCAGCCCGCAGCCGCTGCTTCGCGCCTCACGTTGCCCGATTCCATCGCCAATCGCCGCATCCTCATCCTCAACAAGGCCGATCTCGGCCTCCACCCAAGCTGGCCCGCCGAACCGAAGTCTATCCCGCTCTCCTGCCTTACCGGAAGAGGAATCGAAACTCTGCGAGATGCCATTCGCGACGTCATCGCTCATGCCGGACCCCTTGCCGCCGATCATCCCATCGCCATCAACGCCCGTCACAAAGCAGCCTTCGAGCGTGCCGCCGAGCGCCTGCTCGCCGCCAAGGCCGCCCTCGAACGCGGCGAAGCCCCCGAATTCATCGCCCTCGAAATCCGCGACGCCCTCCAGGCCATCGGCGACGTCATCGGCCAGGTCGATGTCGAACGCATCCTCGACGTCATCTTTTCCACCTTCTGCATAGGAAAGTGAGCCTTCACCACGTTCTCTCCCGCGGCTCAACTTGAAACATGAAACCTTAAACTTGAAACTCAGTCCATGAACCGCCGCCACTTCCTCACCACCGCACTCGCCGCCACCGCAGCCTCACGCCTCAGCGCCCAAACCATCGCCAAAGCCGCCGCTGATCCCGCCTACGTCATCAAAAACAAAGGCATCCGGCACACCCTCATGGGCTGGTGCTGGAAGCCCATGGACACCCTCGTGCTCGCCAAGCACGCCAAAGAAATTGGTCTCGTCGGCATCGAAGGCATCGAACGCAAATACTACCCCGATGTGAAGGCGCTCGGCCTCGACATCTCCCTCGTCAGCGGCCACGGCTTTACCAACGGCCCCTGCAACCCCAAGTTTCGCGATGAAGTCATCGCCAAGCTCACCGAAGGCATCGACGTCGCCGCCGATGTCGGCTGCAAAAAGGTCATCACCTTCACCGGCATGAAGTTCGACGGCATGGATCGCGAGCAGGCCATCAAAGATTGCCTCGACACCTGGAAAGTCGTCGTGCCGCATGCTGAGAAGAAAGGCATCACCCTCGTCCTCGAACACCTCAACTCCCGCGACAGCTCCCACCCGATGAAAGGCCATCCCGGCTACTTTGGCGACGATGTGGACTTTTGCGTCGATCTCATCAAGCAGATCGGCAGCCCCAACTTCAAGCTCCTGTTCGACATCTACCACGTCAGCATCATGAACGGCGACATCATTCGCCGCCTGCGCATTCACAAAGACTACATCGGCCACATCCACACCGCCGGCAATCCCGGCCGCTGCGAACTCGACGAGCACCAGGAGATCAACTACCCCGCCGTCATGCAGGCCCTCCTCGAAATCGGCTACCACGACTTCGTCGCCCACGAATTCATCCCCACCTGGGACGATCCCATCCTCGCGCTGCGGCATGCCGCGATGGTTTGTGATGTTTAAAGTGGTTGGGGCCACTTGATGCATCGCTCACAGCTTGTAGCTTTCAATTCATGTCCCTCGACACCATCCAAACCCTCCTAAACTCCGCCTCGCCTCGTTCCGACATCATCGCACGCGGCTGGGTGCGCACGAAGCGTGACTCTAAAGCCTGCTCTTTCCTCGAAATCACGGACGGCTCGTGCTTCAAAGGCCTGCAGGTCGTTGTCGATGCCGGATTGGCCTCCGCTGAATTGCTGCCGCGCATTTTGACCGGCGCGTCAGTCGAAGTGACGGGAGATTTGATCTCATCACCCGCCGCCGGGCAGAAGTGGGAGATGCAGGCGAAGGAACTGCGCATCGTCGGCGAAGCGGATGCGACGTATCCGCTGCAAAAGAAGGGCCACACACCGGAATTCCTCCGCACCATCGCGCATCTGCGTCCGCGCACGAATCTGTTCGGCAGCGTGTTCCGTGTGCGCAGCAAGATGGCCTTTGCGGTGCACCGCTTCTTCCAGGAGCGCGGCTTCTTCTATGTGCAGACGCCCATCATCACCAGCAGCGACTGCGAGGGGGCAGGGGAGATGTTTCAGGTCACGACCTTGAAGCCCAACACACCGACGAAGCCTGAGCAGGACTTCTTTGGCCGCCCTACCTACCTCACCGTCAGCGGCCAGCTTCAAGGCGAAGCCTTTGCCTGCGCTCTCGGCAACATCTACACCTTTGGCCCCACCTTCCGCGCCGAGAACAGCAACACCACGCGCCACGCCGCCGAGTTCTGGATGATCGAGCCCGAGATGGCCTTCTACGATCTCTTTGCCGACATGGCGCTGGCCGAAGAACAGGTGCGCTACCTCGTGCAGGCCATGTTTGACGAGTGCCCCGACGAACTCGAGTTCTTCAACAAGTTCATCGACAAAGGCCTCATCGAGCGACTCAAGCAAACGCTCGCCAAGCCTTTCGAGCGCATCAGCTACACAGACGCCGTCGAGATCCTGCTCAAGAGCGGACGCAGATTCGAAAACCCCGTCTTGTGGGGCGAAGGCCTGCAAACCGAGCACGAGCGTTACCTCGCCGAAGAACACGTCAAAGGCCCCGTCACCATCTTCAACTACCCGAAGGACATCAAACCCTTCTACATGCGCCAGAACGACGACGGTAAGACCGCAGCCGCCATGGACCTTCTCGTCCCCGGCATCGGCGAAATCGTCGGTGGGAGCCAGCGCGAGGAGCGGCTCGATGTGCTCGAAGGCTTGATGGCCAAACAGAACCTCGATCCCGCGAACTACTCCTGGTACGCCGACCTCCGCCGCTACGGCACCGTCCCGCACGCCGGTTACGGTCTCGGCTTCGAACGCCTGCTCATGTTTGTCACAGGAGTTCCCAACATCCGCGACGTCATTCCCTTTGCCCGCACACCGGGGCATGCGGCGTATTGACCTCTGAGCAGTTTTCCAATACCATCCGCCCATGATCTCGCTCCAAGCCCTGCATCAAATGCCTTTGCGGGAGAAGCTTTTTGTCATGGAAGCATTGTGGGACGACATCTCCGCCGCCGAGGCTGATCTCGATGTGCCGGCATGGCAGAAAGAGGTGCTGGATGTGCGTGAGGAGGCCGTGGCGGCTGGAACGGCCAAGTTCATCGAGTGGGAAGACGCCAAGAAAGAGATTCTTGAGGCGGTGAAATGAAAATCCGCCACCTTCGCAGTGCCTGAGTTGGCAACTTTGCCTCCGATCTTTGGAATCGTTTGCCTGAGCCTCCTCTCGTGTCTCTTTTACAATGTATGCATGTCCGTTTACTGCTCAGACTGTTTCTCTTCACTCTTTGCTCTCTGCCCTTCGCGACGAAGGCCCAAACCGGTCTCAAACTCCAACTCGTCTCCGAACAAACCGCCATCGTTCCCGGTAAACCCTTCACCGTCGGCCTCTATCTCCAGCATGATCGCGGCGCACACACCTACTGGCGTTTCCCCGGCATCGTCGGCGTGCCGACGCAGATGAAGTGGAGTTTACCGAAAGGCTGGAAGGTCGGCGAACTTGTTTATCCCGAGCCCGAGCGCACTCTGATGTTTAAGATCAAAGCGCAGGGCTTTGATCGCGATGTGATGCTGCGCACCGAACTGACTCCGCCTGCAAATCTGAAGGTCGGCGAATCCCTCACCCTCACCGGCACCGCTTCATGGATGTGCTGCGGCAATTCCTGCCATCCCGGGTCGATGGAACTCAGCCTCACTTTGCCTGTCGCTGAAACCGCTGAACTGAACAGCAGGTGGCACAAGCTGCTCGACGAAGAACGTGCACGTGTCGAATTATCCAGCGATGCCTGGACTGCCACCGCGAGCGAAACAGGCCAAATCATCACGCTGATGCTCAAAGCTGCCACCGCTGAGGCACGCCTCAGCAAAAGTCAGCGTGAGGCCGACAAGATCATCGTCTTCACGGAAGACGGTTGGTTCGACACTGACAAGCCGCAACTCATTCAGCGCCACGATGACGGCAGTCTCATGATCACGCTGACGAAAGCTGATGCCTACCTTGGAGATAAACCGCCGAAGACACTGCGCGTCATCGTGCGCAACGATAGCGGCTGGTTGCAGGATGGTAGACTGCGCTGTCTCCAGATCGCGCCGAAGATCGTGCGCTGAGCGACTACTTAGCCTTCAAATTTTGGTACACCCCAAAGTCGTTGAAGAAAAATTTCTTAGCGAGCCAGTACATCCAGTGCTTCTCGGGGATCTCCTCGCCTTCGCGCCATTGGCTGGTGCGCGGGGTCATGCTTTCGATCTCGGCCATGGCGGTTTGGCGGATGGTGGAGTCTTTGGCGGTGTGCTTGGTGACGACGGCTTTGACGAGGTCGGGACGTTCGAGAACGATGCAGCCACGCGTGTTGGATGAAGCGATGTTGCGGAAGTCGCGGAGGAACTCGCTCTTGGTAAAGACATCGAAGAGATCTTCGTTGGTGCGGACGCTTTCTTTGGCGAACTGGATGATTGGGCAGGGCTCGATGGCGCCGGTGGGGCTGATGTGATGGCTGATGCCGTTGGCCATGGGGCAGAGGGCCTGGCCGTTGTGGTCGTAGTAGGCATCGACGATGGCGATGGGCATCTTGGCGCGCATGTTGACGACGAATTTGCGCACCTGAGTGATTTGATCGGGCGTGAGAGCGAGATCGGCGCTGATCTTCGGTCCCACTGGGCGGTAGGTGTGATACCAGGCGTAATGCACGCCCATGTCGATGAGTTTACGCAGCCAGGACTCGGTGAGGAGGTCGTCGATGTTCGTTTTGCAAAGGCTTGTGGCCACGCCGGTGAGCACTTTGGCATCAATGCAGTTTTGCAGGCCGCGCAACGTGCGGGTGAGCACGTCTTTATTGCCGCGACGCTCGTTGCTGACGATCTCGGTGCCTTCGATGCTGACGAGCGGCGTGATGTTGCCGAGCTTGCGCATGGTGGTAGCGGCTTTCTCAGTGATCATCTGGCCGTTGGTGAAGACCTGGAAGAAAGCATCCGGGTGCATCGAGAGAAAATCGAACAGCTCGGGATGCATGAAGGGTTCGCCGCCGAGGATGCCGAAGAAAGAGTTTCCGCGCCGTTTGGCGTCGTTCACGATCTTGTTGAGCTCATCGAGATTGAGCGACTCACGCGGCTTATCCACATCCACCCAGCAGCCTTGGCAGCGGAGGTTGCAGGAGTTGAGGATGGAAATGTAGAAGAATGGCGGAAAATACTGGCCCTGCTTCATGCGCTGCTTGTGCAGCATGACCGAACGCGCCCCTTTGTAGCCGAAATTCCAGCCGATCTTCGCTAGACAGAGCGGATCGACGGTTTGGAGGATGCGGGAGGTCAGGGAAAAGAGCATGGTGGCATGATGGGGGTAAAGTTTCGAGTTTAAAGCGGCAAGTTCAAAGTTCCGGTGGCTTCCAGAATACGCTTCGTTAGTCTGAACGGGTGAGTTACCAAGTTTTTGCCCGCAAATACCGCCCCCAGACTTTCGCAGACGTGCTCGGACAGGATCATGTCGTGCGAACGTTGAGAAACGCCATCGAGAAGAAGCGGCTGGCACATGCCTATTTGTTCGTGGGACCGCGTGGCACGGGGAAAACCTCCACGGCGCGTATTTTTGCCAAGGCGCTGTGCTGCAAGGAAGGGCCGAGCATTGATTTCGATCCGAATGACGAGCTGTGCATCGAGATCGCCGAAGGGCGCTGCATGGACGTGCTGGAGATCGACGGTGCGAGCAATAACGGTGTAGAGCAGGTGCGCGAGCTGCGAGACAACGTGAAGTATGCCCCGTCGCGCTGCCGCTACAAAATCTACTACATCGACGAGGTCCACATGCTGACGACGGGGGCCTTCAATGCGCTGCTCAAGACGCTCGAAGAACCACCGGAGCATGTGAAGTTCATCTTTGCCACGACGGAGCCGAACAAGATCCTGCCGACGATCATCAGCCGCTGTCAGCGCTTCGACCTGCGCCGCATTCCGAATGCGGTAATCGCTAAGCACCTGCTGCACATTGCGAAGCTGGAGAAGGTAAATCTAGATGAGAAGGCAGCCTATGCGATCGGCAAAGGCGCTGAAGGCGGGATGCGCGATGCGCAGTCGATGCTGGACCAGCTCGTGGCATTCTGTGGCGAGCACATCACCGAGCAGGACGTGCTGGACGTGTTTGGTTTCACTTCGGGCGAAGCGGTCGCGCAACTGGCGCGGCACATTCTCGAAAGCGACACCGTTGGTGCGTTGCGTGCGGTTTATGAGCAAAACGAAGCCGGTAAGGAACTGGGGCGCTTCCTGGGGGATCTGATTCAGCATTTTCGCACGCTCTTGGTGCAGCAAGCTGACCCTGAGGCCGCAGCGGAAGATTTGAGCCCTGAAGTGGCTGAAGAAGTCGTGGCACAAGCAGCGGCGGCAAGCACGGAGCAACTGCTGCGCATCGTTGATGGTCTGGCGGAGGTGGACGCGCGCATGCGCTGGGCCAGCAATAAGCGGCTGCACTTTGAACTCGGCGTGATCGCTGCGGTGCAGAGCTTGAATGAGGTTTCGATCAGCGATGTGATTGATGCACTGGATGGCGGCAGCACTGCGGCCCTGCCCAAAATGGCACAGAGGCCGCAACCTGCCGCTTTGGTGCGCCGCACCGTTGAACCCGCGAAGCCGCAGCCTGCCGTGGTGCGTGAAGAACCACCGGTTCCTGTGGCGCAGAAGGTGCCGGAGCCTGCGGCTACAGTTCAAGTACTCGCTCCATTGGAGGAAGCAGTGCCTGAAACGCGAGAAGCTGTCAGCGAAGCGGAGTTCTGGCCGCAACTCATTGCCACCATGCAGGAGCGCAGACCTTTGGCGGTTTCATGGCTGCAAGTTGGCTCCATGCTCGGCATCACGCGCAACGTGATCAAGGTGGGCTTTCCGCCGACGGAAAGTTTTGCCCGCGATAGCTTGCTGCGGCCTGCGCAGGTGAGTTTTCTCGAATCACTGGCCGAGGAACTCATGGGCAAGGCGATGAAATTTGAGTTCGTGCTGGATGCGAATTTGAAGCCGCCTGCGTTTTCCGAGATCGGGCTGGGATTAATGGACGAGCCGCCACCTGCTGCCAAGCCAGTGCCCATACCGAAGGTGGAGGCTAAAGCAGCGCCGAAGGACGAAGCGAAGAAACCAGCGGCACCGGAAGAACCCGCGCCTGCCAAGGCGAACGATGACTTTTACAACGATCCGCTGATCCAAAGTGCGATGGTGAAGTTCAAGGCGAAGCTAGTGCCCACTGGCTGAGGAACCATTGGCGTTTTGGGGAATGCCGTCTTGGATGGCGGACTTCTTACCTTATGACTTCCGAACCCACCGGCCACCCACGCGGCATCTACACGCTGTTCTTCACAGAAATGTGGGAACGCTTCAGCTACTACGGCATGCGGGCACTGCTGGTGCTTTACATGGTGGCGGAGGTGCAACGCGGCGGCATGGGACTGACGGATGAAATGGCCGCTGCCATCTACGGTCTCTACACTGCATTGGTGTATATGACGGCACTGCCAGGCGGGTGGGTGGGGGACCGATTACTGGGAGCAAAAGGTGCGGTGTGGTGGGGGGGTGTTGTTATTGCCATTGGGCATGTCGTGCTCGGAATTCACCGCACAGAGGCGTTTTTCGTCGGATTGATTCTCGTGGCATTCGGTTCGGGACTGCTGAAATCGAACATGAGTGCGTTGGTGGGCCAACTTTATCCCGAAGGTGGTGCGCGGCGGGATGCGGGCTTCACGCTGTTCTATATGGGTATCAATCTTGGTGCCTTTCTCGGGCAGGTGCTATGCGGCTGGCTGGGTGAAGAAGTTGGCTGGCGCTGGGGCTTTTCAGCGGCGGCTGTGGGGATGTTTCTCGGTCTGGTGCAGTTCAAACTCACAAATAAACATGTGTCGCACATTGGCGAGCGTGTGGTCCATGCAGGTCAGAATGTGCGGCGTGAATGGATGCTGCTGTGGGTGTCGCTGGCGGTCGTGGTGGTGCTGGTCGTGTTTGCGGTGAGCGGCATCATTCAAATCGACGCACTCAAGTTTGCCCACAGCACTGCGTGGTTTATCGCCGGTGTGGCGCTACTGTATTTCCTTTGGGCGTTCTTGTTTGCTGGGCTCGATTTGGTCGAGAAGAAAAGGCTGGTGGTTATTCTCGTGCTGTTTCTGGCATCAGCGTTGTTCTGGGCTGGCTTTGAACAGGTCGGGTCTTCGTTTAGCATCTTTGCAGAGCGATTCACTGTCCGGCAGTTCGGTTCGTGGGAGATGCCGGCGAGTTGGATTCAGGCGCTCAATCCACTTTGTGTCATCGCGCTGGCTCCTGTGATCGCTTTTCTGTGGGCGTGGCTGTCAAAGCGAGGGCGTTCTCCTTCGCTGACGACCAAGGTTTCGTGGTCACTGCTCATGCTAGCGCTGGGTTTTGTAGTCGCGGCAATGGCAGCACGATATGCGTTGAGCACTGGGCCGGTTTGGCCGACGTGGCTGCTGTCCGTCGTTGTTCTGCACACGTTGGGAGAGCTTTTCATCAGTCCGGTTGGATTGAGTGCTGTGACGAAGCTTTCTCCGCCACGACTCACGGGTCAGATGATGGGTGTCTGGTTTTTGGGCAGTTCGTTGGGAGATATTCTTGCGGGCATACTTGCAGGTAATGTTACTGGCGACGCCACGGCACAAATGCCCGCTCGATTCATGGACGTAGCTGTCACGGCTGGAATTTCCGGGTTGGTGTTACTGCTGCTGGCCCGCTGGATCACGAAGCTGATGCCGGGGATCAAGTGAGATGCGGCAATCTGTGGCTCCTCTATGAACCGTCGGACAGGAGTGTCCGACGTACTTTCGATCAAGTGCCTCGCGTGTTGAAACCAAAAAAGCGGGTGGTTGAGACTGGCTCAACGCACCCGACTGCGAGATTCGCAGTATCAATGATTGAAGTAGAACTCCTTGGAGTTCAACAGCGCCCAGAATAAGTCTTCATGCACGGACTGACGTGCGCCGGTGTCGCTGCCGATGGCTTGTTGGACGGAAGCCCATTCCTTGTCGTTGGGCATGCGTCCGAAGACGCGGAGGAACAGGTCTTCGACGATCTCGCGGTCGCTCTTTTTATCCTGGATCATTTTAGCGACGACGCGGCCCTGCTTGATGCGGTCATTAACAGCATCACCATTCATCAAGTGCAGCGCCTGGGAGAGAGTGGGTTCCATTTTGACTTCGCAGGAGCAGACGGACTCACGTTTGGCACGGCCAAAGGTGGTGAGGAAGTAGTTCGTCACGGCACCGTCGGCGATCTGCACGGCACGGGCACCGAGCGGCAGTCCTTGGAACTTGTTTGGCGTGTCGGTGATCTGTGAGATGGCATCGAGTAGGACTTCGGCGCGCACGCGGCGGACCTGAGCGTGGGAGAAGTTGCGTTTGTCACCAGCGTTGGTTTCATTGATTTTCGTACTGCGCTGATAGGTCTGCGAATTACAGATATCGCGAACGAATTTGCGCATGTCGTATTTGTAGTCAGTCAGGTGCTGGGCCAGCGTTGCGATCAACTCGGGATTGGAAGGTGGATTGGAGACGCGCACGTCATCCACGGGTTCCACGACGCCGACACCGTTGAAATGTGCCCAAGTGATGTTGGCGATGTTGCGTGCGAAGAATGGATTGCGTGGCGACGCCATCCAATCGGCGAGGACCTTACGGCGGTCATCGGTGGGTTTGAGTTCCGGAGTGTCGCCACCGAGGAACTTAGGCTTCATCACCGCCTGGGTCAGGAAGTGGCGGGATTCACCACCTTTGCTGTTGTAAACGATGACCTCGGCCGGATCGTCGGTCTGCTTGCGTCCGATCTGGGCGAAGAAGGCCTTAAAGCCGTAGTAGTCATCCATCGTCCAGCGATCGAAGGGATGGTTGTGGCACTGGGCGCACTGAATGCGCATGCCCATGAAGACCTGGGCTACGTTTTCAGTGAGCTTGAGTTGATCGAGTTCGGTTTGGTAGAAATTAACCGCCGGGCTGGAGACGGTTCCGCCAGTGGCAGCGAGGAGTTCCACCACGATTTCATTGATCGGGATGTTTTTACCGATGCGTTCGGAAAGCCAATTGTAATAGAGTAAGGCGTTCTTGTAGAACGGCGGCTGGTTGTTGTTGATCGAGGAGCGAATTTGCAAAAGTTCGGCCCACTTCATGACCCAGAGTTCGGTGAACTCTTTGCGCTCAAGCAGTGTATCGATCAGCGCTTCGCGTTTCTTCGGATTGGCATCGGCAATGAACGCACGCATTTCGGAAACCTGCGGATAGATGCCAGCGATGTCGATGAAGGCACGGCGGACGAATTCTTCATCCGTGCAGATACCGGAAGGCAGGATGCGTAGCTTATGTAGGTTTTCATCGACGAGGGTGTCGATGTAATTGGTCTCAGCTAGTTTTGGCCGCTCATACTGAAGTTGGGCAGGAATAACGAGAACCTGAGAAGTCACAGAATAAACACTGAAACGTGCCAACATGAAGGCGGCTCCACGGTCACCAGATGTAACGAAACCTTGCTTGTCGATCGTGGCTGTTGGGTCGTTGTTCGACATGAACAAAGCGAGATTGGTCACGTCACGGTCAGTGCCATCGGAGTAGGTTGCGCGGACGGTGAACTGCTGAGTTCCGCCTTTGCCTTCCATGACGATTTGTTTTGGGAACATCTCGATACCGGTAACTTTGGCGACTTCCGGGCTGTCATCCTGCGCTCCGTTGGTAATCCATTCGAACAACACTTTATTGTAAGCGGAATCGGGTTCAAAGCACTGGTTGCCCGAATGAGGCACGGCACCAACGGCTTTTTCAATGAGGGAGCTTTCCTCTGGAATGGCGAGATTGATACGGCGACCGGGCATCTCACGGGTGATGCGGATGAAATCACCAGCGGGATCCATGCCGAAAAGAGACGTGCGGAAGCCATCCTTGCCGCGGGCAGCACCGTGGCAGCCACCTTGATTGCAACCACCGCGCATAAACACCGGCATGCAGTCGAGGCGGAAGGAAATGGCACGGTCTTTAGTGCCGTCTTTGACGGTCACTGCGGCTTTCACGGTTTGACCGCCAATCGAAGCAACGAGTTCGGTCACACCAGCGTCTGCGACTGGCTTCAAAGTAAGACCCTCAAGCGCAGCGATCTTGCTGTCGGCAATTTTGAGGTCGCAGACCGAAGTCACGTCCTTGGTGGTGGCATCTTGGAACGTGGCAAGAACGATGACGCGATGGCTGTCGCGCTTGGTTTCGAGCGAGTAATTCTCGGGCAGAATTTCGAGACGCTTGATGGTGGGCAATTTCTTCTGCAACTCCGCGAGCGCTTTGCGCTGCTCCAGTGTTTTGTATTGCAGCGTCAGTTCCTGCGGCCACTTGGCACCTTCAGCGATCCAGCGTTTAAGCACATCGATTTCATTCGCAGCAAGAGGTCCACCTTTAGGCGGCATGATGTCATCGTGATCCTTTGGCAGGATGATGCGTTTAACGATCTCGCTTTTGTCTGGCTGGCCGGCAACGAGAACAGGCCCTGCTTCTCCACCTTTGAGTAGAGCGGCAGCCGTATCCATGAGCAGCTTGCCTTTGATCTTGTTCGGGTTGTGGCATTCGAGACATTTGTTCTCGAAAATTGGCTGCACATCACGGATGAAATCCACTCCAGCGGCAACGACGGGCGCGGCAGGTGTTGTCACCGGTGTAACAGGAGCAGCGGCAGCCGCAGGTGGTCCAGGCACTGGATTTGCCAGAGCGGCAATGCCGAAGGAGGTGATGGCGAGTGTGAGGAGAGAAGCTCGCAGAGTGCTTTTCATAGATAGGGGGTGTTGTGGGAGGCTACGCCAGAGAAACGACACATTTATCAAACGTGCGAAAAAACTATGTGGATGATGGCAATTTACCCTTCCAGCGCGGCCAGCCTCTGGCCGATAGGCGGGTGGGAATAATGTAACCACACCGTGAGCGCATGCGGGTTCGGATGCGATAGGTGATCGAAAGACAGTTTCTTTAGCCCAGCCATTAGTGGTTCGGCTCCGCAGGCAGCTTTGGCAAAGGCATCGGCCTGAAACTCGTGTCTTCGGCTCAAAGCACTGCTTAGCATGCCGAGCAGCAGACTGGCAGGTGAATAAACGATGCTGAACAGCACCAATCCAAGGCCCAAAGGCATGCTCGTGACGCCAAAAGCATGGAAGAAGGCGGGCGATTTCAGCGCCGCATGTAGCAGGTAAAACATCAAGCCACTTTCCAATAGGCCAAGCACAAGCTGCTGCGGCACATGGCGGCATTTGTGATGGCCGATCTCATGCGCGAGGATCACCTCCAATTCCGCCTGCGTGTGTTTTTCGATTAACGTGTCGAACAGCGCGATGCGCTTGTTCTTGCCGAAGCCGGAGAGGAACGCGTTTGCCTTGCTGGAACGACGTGAACCGTCCACCACGGACACGTCCACCACCGGAAACTTCAAACGGGCCGCCAACGCAAGCAGCGCCTCGCGCAGCGGGCCATCTTTAAGCGGCTGGAACTTCAAAAACAGCGGCATGAGCAGCCGTGGCGAAACCCAAGCCATCACGATGCTAAATCCAGCCACAGTTAGCCACGTATAGAGCACCGCGTGCTCCTGCGTCTGGAAAAACCACAGGATCAGCGCTAGAAGCGGTCCGCCGAGCAAGGCTGTGAGCAGCAGTCCTTTGAGACGATCTTTGATGAAGGTGCCCACCGTGGTGCGGTTGAAACCATATTCAGCCTCGATCTTGAACGTGTCCCAGGCATCGAAGGGTAGGGATAGAATATTTTGCACTAGCATGAGCAGTCCGATCACGCCGACACCGGTTTGGATCGCAGTCCAGCCCCAGCCGGCGCTCCAGTGCTCCAGCCAGCCGAAACCACCACACCACCAGAACGCGATCATCACCGCTAGCGAAGCCGTGCTGCGCAGCAAATCGAGCTTGGCCGACTGGCTCGCATACGCACCGGCCTTCTGCACCGTTTCGTCCGAAAAGATGTCCTTCAGACGCTGCGGCAGCGCATGGCGGAACTGCGCGAGGTTCAAAAATGTGGCGATGATTTCGAGATGAAACAGACCGAGAACGCCTATGAGGGCGGCGATAAACCAAGGGTTGGAAAACGTCATGCGAGGGAAGGGGAATCTTGGGAAGAGTGGTCGTGGCTGTGAGTGGCCTGATGGACGAGATACAAGGCAAAGATGTCCTCCAACTGCATCAAGCTACCGATTTGAGAAAAGTGCTGGCGCAACCATTTGCCGCCAGGGATCGACTTTGTGTAGTTCATGAGCCGATTGCGCATGGAGCGCATCGTTTGCATCTCTTCCATGCGCACATTTCGTTCGATGGCCATTTTGCAGTGTCGCCGCATGAAGTTGAAGCGTTCTTCGACGCTGGCGTGCGGAGCATGTGTGCCGGTGGCGAGGTAATGCTTCGCCTCTTTAAACACCCACGGGTTCGCCATTGCCGCACGACCTATCATGATGCCCTTCACGTTGGTTTGAGCACGCCGAATCTCCACGTCAAGACCGCTGGCGATGTCGCCGTTGCCAATCACCGGAATCTTCACCGCGTCGGCCACCTGGCCGATGATGTCCCAGTCGGCAAGACCCGTGTAGCCCTGCGCCCGGGTGCGACCATGCACGGCGATGGCTTGCATACCGCAGTCTTCGAGAATGCGGGCAACTTCGACGGCGTTCACATGATCCGCGTCCCAGCCGATACGCATCTTGGCTGTCACAGGAATCGGGACCGCTGTTGCGACTTCACGTGCGACGCTGGCTAGCAGTGGGCAGTCTTTGAGCAAAGACGAACCACCGTTTTTGGCGACGACTTTGTTCACCGGGCAACCAAAGTTGATGTCAATGAAGTCTGGCTGCTTCCAGTCGATGATTTTACGTGCTGCTTCGCCCATGCGTACGCCATCGGAACCGAAAAGCTGCACGCCGATGGGGTGCTGCTCGTCATCGAAGTCCGTATAATGCCGCGTGCGGTCGTCACGCTGGAGGATGCCCTCTGCACTGACGAACTCCGTCACCATCACATCGGCACCCTGTTCTTTGCACAATCGGCGGAAGATCACGTCCGTCACCCCGGCCATGGGGGCCAGATAGAGGGGAAAGTGGTCATTGTTGAGCCAGGGGAGCATATTCGATCATAGCCGCACTGGCACAGTGCGGCAAGCCGTGTCACATTTACTGATGGCAAGACGCCGCCGCTTCCGCAAACCGCTTCTCCCGGGCCTCTGGACCGTGATGGCGGCGTTTGCCCTGATCGGGTGCATTGGCGGCTTTTATTGGATGCTTGGCAAAAGCACGCAGTTCACGCGTGTTACTCCTCCACCTACTCCCGTGGTGGCAAAGGGGAAGTAGCTCACGTCGCCGGCCGCACTACGACAATTTCGCCCAGCAACTGCTCCTGCTCCACTTGCAGGTGGTTGAGTTTGATCAACTCCAGCATCGCTAGGAAGGTAACAATGACTTCGCCACGGCTAGCGGCGTCGGTGAACAATTCCTCAAACTTCATTTTGCCGCCTACGGGCATGATGTTGAGCAGGTACTCGATCTTATCGGCCACCGTGTAGCGGTCATTAACGATCTCGCGGAAGTCGCTCGCGTTTTCGAAACGCTTCAGGATGCGCTGGAAGGCACGGATCAGGTCGAAGATGCCCACCTGGCCCAAGGTCTCCTCGGGAGCGTCCAGATCGGGTAGTTCTGGCGTTGTGACGAACAATTCATCGCCCTTCACCTCCTGCACGCCGAGGAACTGGGCAGCTTCCTTGAATTTCTTGTACTCGACAAGCTGACGGATCAATTCCCAGCGCGGGTCATTTTCCTCCGCGTCCTCTTCCGGTGGCTGCACATCCTTCGGCAGCAGTTCGCGGCTCTTGATGTACATCAAATTGGCCGCCATCACGATGAATTCGCTCGCGAGTTCGATGTTCAGCGCCTTGAACGTATCAATATAATCGAGGTACTGCCGCGTGATGCGCTCCAAGGACACGCTATAAATGTCGATCTCCTCTTTTTTGATGAGGTAGAGCAACAGGTCCAGCGGGCCTTCAAAAATCTCCAGTTTAACTTTGTAGTCGGTATCTTCCACGTACCGAGATAGACCGGAGCAACGGCCATGGCAACCAAGGAGCGCGAGTATTGTGCTGCTGGTGGTTTTACAGGACGGGAAGCAAATCCCTAAAACGAAAGCGGCGATGGCTCAGAGAGAGACATCGCCGCATTGTTGTGAATCAATCTCTGGCTAGGTAGAAGTGGTGCGGCCTTGAGAACGAGGTGGGGCTGGCTTGTTGTCGCCTCCGCGTGGGCCTTCGCCACCGGGGCCGGGGCGCAATTCGATGTGGATGCCATTACCAACGCCGTCCATCATACGCAGTTTGTCGCGGAATTCTTCTGGCACGGCTTTGCGTTCCTCTTCGTTGTTCACCGGCCAGCTTTGCTCCTTGCCGTCCTTGGGACGGACCGTGAAGATGGTTTTGTCGTCCTCGCGCATGATGGAGTATTCGCCCGCATCATCACGCCGGGTCATGTTCATCGCCGCATGGGATTCGCTGAAGTTGTAGCGCTGCACATTGCCATCATGAGGAGACTGTGGTGACTGGCGCGAAGGTTCCCGTCGTGGATTGGTGTCTTGTGGTTTCCACATCGGCATCTGCGGCATGGGTGTGGTGCCACCGGCTTTCGACCAGTCCTGGATGCGCTGCTGATACTCGCGCATCTCTTGTTGGAAACGTTGCATCTGCTCCGCCATCTCATTGCCTTGCTTTGGGGAGCCGCGGAAATCGCCGCCATTGAACATCGGCGCTCCGTTCTGCGGCCAGCCGGAGAAGCCGTGCTGCTGGTGTGGTTGCATCACCGGCATCTGTTTTTCACCGAACGTCACGGGCACCTGGGACTCTTTGCCGCCGCTGATGACGGTCAGGTTGACGACATCGCCTTTCTTTTTGACACGCACCAAGAGCATGAGTTGCTCCATGCTCACAAGCTGCTGATCTTCGAACTTCACCAGCAGGTCGTAGACCTTTAATCCGGCATGCTGGGCAGGAGAGTCGGGCATCACTTCCTCCACCAGCAGGCCAAAGCCTTCCGGCAGGGAGAGCTGTGAGCGCAGTTCCGGCGGCACCTCGCGGGTGAGCACGCCGATGTAGGCTACGGGTTTCTGCTGCGCACCGGGAGGCGGTTGATTCGGCTGCTGCGGGCGGCGATTCGACCGTGAATCCGCGGTCCGCGTCTCCGTTTTCACGTTGCCATTGGAGTTGGTGGTGACAGTGGCAGATGCGCTGGCTTCACCGGAGGTAGAGGCGGATTTTTCAGCCGGCTTGACCTCGGTTTTGGGGTCCACCTGCTGGGCACACAAGGTTGCGGCACCGAGGCAGGCGATGAGGAGCGTGTGTGGAAGTTTCATGGTTTGGGGGTGGCAGGGCTGGTCGGGGCCTTGCTTACCTATGGGAGACGGGCTGCAAGAGTCTGTTCTGGCTGGGGATTTCCACGGTTACCTGCGCGTAGCGGGGATCAACCCACGTTTGGAGCTCACGGGAGATGATGAGGGCGCGCTTCTCGGCCATGCGACCGTGGAGGATGGCGCTGTCATTCGAGTCATCCCATTCACGAATGGTGGGGGCGGACGTGGTGGCCAGAGTGGCTGCGCCACCTTGGCCATGCGGCTGCGGAAGATAGCTCATCACCGCAATCGCGGCGGCGGCGCCCATGGCGGCCCAGCCTGCTGACATGAGCCAGCGCGGCAGGGGCCGGGGTTTGCGGCGGCTGGTGCTCAGCCAGCTCATGTCGAGCTTCAGCTCATCATCGACGCGTTGCGCCAGGGCAGGGGATGCCGCTGCCGGGGCAAGGCCGCGCAGCAGGTTTTCGAGTTCTTGTTCATTCAGGTTGTTGTTCATGATAGGGCCTCGGTGGTGGGTGCAAATGGCAGGATGTTGATGGCGGGAGAGGTGGATTCGCCGAGGAGATCGGCTCGCAGGTGTCCGAGCTTTCGGTGCAGCGCCTGAATGGCGTAGCGATAACGTCCGGCGATGGTGTTGATCGAACTGCCAGTCAGCGCGGCGATTTCATTGAAGGTCAGGTCGCCCCAAAGCTTGAGCGTGATGACTTCGCGCTGATCTTCGGGCAGGGCTTGCAGCGCCTTTTCGACGATGGCGGCGGTCTCTTTCTGTTCGGGGAGCGGATCAAAGGTGGGCGCGTTTTCACCTGCCACCACGAGGTCTGACCTGGCCTCGCGGTTCACCCGGCGGAGGTCAGAGCGGCGCTGATCC
The DNA here is from genome assembly GCA_947466075.1 of Verrucomicrobiaceae bacterium. GTDB lineage: Bacteria > Verrucomicrobiota > Verrucomicrobiia > Verrucomicrobiales > Verrucomicrobiaceae > Prosthecobacter. The sequence goes on along the minus strand of CANIBP010000023.1, from coordinate 55,466 downwards.
AGGGCGATGGTGCGCACGGCGGCATAGATCAGGGGAATGTGATTGTTATCGCCTTCAGGAAAGCGCCGCCACCAGCGCACGAAAGCCATTTGCACCACGTCTTCGGCATCGGACTTCGAATCCACAAGCTGACGCGCATACAGCACAAGCTGCGGGGCGAGCTGTTCAAAGGTTCGTTTCCAGTCGAAGGAGGGTTGCATGCGGGGGCAAGTGTTCGACCAGCCTAACGCCTCCGGGTTCGCCTTTTGTGTGCTTTATCGCGAAAAAGCACGGGTTGTAAGGCCTCAAAAGACCTCCAATCTGGCTTTCATGCGCCTGTTGCCACGTCGTTCGCCCATTGTCTGCACTCTTTTGCTACTGGCTGCTCTGTTCTGGTTCTCACGCTCGCAACAGAAGACGGTCAGTCCCACATTCGCGCCACACAGTTCGAATTCATCTTCTGCGTCTCCCAAGCCATCAGCCTTGCCGCAGTCAGATGACTTGGATGATCTTTACCATGAAATCCTCTCGGCCGCGCCAGAGGGCCAGAAACCGCTGCCTTTCAAGACCAAGCGCCGTGTGCATTTGAAGCCGGGTGAATCCGCCATCATCGGCTTCTGGCAGATAAGCAAGGATACGAATGGTCTCGCAATAATCACGCCAGAGAGCCTGCCAGACGGCACGGTCAAACTGGCTGCTCGCTTGCTGAAAGTCAGCGATGCCGTGGCTGCCGACAAAGCCGTGCGCGACTTGTTTCCTGCCCCGTTTGATGTCGAGCAGTCAGGCGCGATGAAGCCTGCCGAAGTGAAGGCCGCTCTTGCCCATCTTAATGAATCCAAGGGCGCTGATATGCTTTCCATGCCTACCGTAGTCACGCGTGCCGAACAAAAAGCCAGCATCATGATCGGAAGAGAAGGATCCGATGGTCAGATGGTCAGCGGCATTTCCCTGGATCTCAACGCCAGCGCACCTGCGGCGGATGGCAGTTTCAATCTCGATCTTGGTCTCGATTTGAAGTGACTCAGGCCTGTGCCAGTCCTGGTGGGCGCTTGCCCCATTTCAGGCCGTAACCGATGAACAGTCCGCCGACGATGAACATGAAGGTCGAGAAGAACTGTCCCTTCGTCAGGCCCAGGATCATCGCCGAGCCGCTGTCCGGCTGCCGCACAAATTCCAGTGCGATGCGGACACCGGCGTAGAGAATGAAAAACAGTCCGGTGACGATGCCTTGGCGCAGTCGTGGGAACTTAAGACGGATGAAAATGAGAACGGCACTCAGCAGCAGGCCTTCGCCGAGCGCTTCATAAAGTTGCGAGGGGTGGCGTGGATGCAGCACGGCCTCAAGTTCGGCACGCCCACCGCGATCCTTCTCGAAATATGCGATGATGTCCGGACTGTGCTGCAAACCTTCGGGAACCAGCCCTGGTTGGCCGCCTTGCTTGTAAAAGTCTTCATGCAGTAGTTCGGTGGGAAATTTCACCGCCCATGGCACGTTCGTTACGCGGCCAAACAGTTCGCCATTGATGAAGTTGGCGATACGCCCGAGGAACACGCCCAGTGGTGCACCGCACACGATCGAGTCGCCGATGCCAGCCCATGAAATCTTGTGTTTCCACGCATACCAGCCGCAAAACAGCGTGGTGCCTGCGATGCCGCCATGACTTGCCATGCCGCCTTGATTCAGCAGGAAGAAAATCCACGGCGCATGGATGAACTCATCGAAATTGTAGAGCAGCAGATAGCCGAGGCGACCACCCAGAACCAGACCGAACAACGATACCATCGTGATGAAATCTGCCACCGCCTCTTCCTTGATCTCTGAGAGGCCCCGCTTCGCCAGAAAGCGCATAACAACGTAGGTCAGGTAGAAACCCAGAACATAGGACAACCCATACCAATGCACGGCGATCTTGTCCGTGATTTTGATCAAGTGAGGGCTGAGGTCGTGCAGGTAATAGGCGATGAGCATCCCGTCACGCTTGGACGGGACGTGTCTTTGCACAAGGAACAAAAACGCAGCGAATGCTAGTCGTGAAGGGGATTACCGTTCGCCCAACACCACTTCCGCCGGTCCTGGAGCCTGAGCGCGCATCTCCTCGCTGCATCCATGGATCAACATCCACTTCAAGCCGGGGCAGTAGCGGGACTCCCACACGTCTCGCAGCACGAGCGTGTCCGCTGCACCGTGGCGCAGATATGGGAAGTGGCGTTTGTGGCTGAGGGCGAGGCGAAGAGGCGAGAGGTCAGCGGTGAAGCTGACGAGGTGCAGCGACCGCACAGGGCCTTTCTGCACCTCTTCTTCGTAGGCGAGGATGAGCGAGAGCGCTGGAGCAGCGGCACCGAGGTCGAGATCCCAGATGATGAGTGGCGCAGCGTCTTCTGCGGCGACTCCGGCGGGAAGGCGGAGGCGTTGGGCGAGTTGGATTTGCTCAGGCCACTTGGAATCGATCTGCGTGGGGACGATCTGGCCGTTGCGGTGATGAATTGCGATGGGATCGAGCCGCAGTTCGTAGTCGCCGAGGAGTAGCGGCTTGGCGGCACCGGCTTTTGGGCCCTTCACCGGATGATCGACATCTTCGATCTGCAAAATCTCACGCTTCTCGCGGTAGAGCGGCAGAAAGCGATCTTCCAGAATGCTCTGGCGGATCTCGCGCATGAGCTGGTGGTAGAAGTGGATGTTGTGCTGGCCCATGAGCTGCCAGCCGAGCGGTTCCTGCGTCTTGGTGAGGTGATGCAGATACGCCCGCGAGTATTTCGCACACACCGGGCAGGTGCAGGCGGGATCGAGCTGCTCCTCGCTGAATTTATAAACCGAGCGCCGCAGCTCGACGATGCCGCGTGAGGTGAAGCAGGAGCCGCGCTTGGCCACCTGGGTGGGAATAATGCAGTCAAACATGTCCACGCCGCGATGCACGGCCTCCAGCACATCCAGCGGCGTGCCTACGCCCATGAGGTATCGTGGTCGATCCTGCGGCAGCAGCGCGGCAGTCAGCTCACACACGTCCTCGCGCTCGTTCTTTTCCTCGCCCACGGCCAGTCCGCCGATGGCAAAGCCGTCGAAGTCGATCTGCATCAGCCCTTCCGCGCTTTCGCGACGCAGATGCGGATACAGTGCGCCCTGCACGATGCCAAACATCGACTGCGGTGAGTCCTCGCGCGCGGCGAGACTGCGCACGGCCCAGCGTTGCGTGACTTGCAGCGCGGCGCGTGCGGCTTTCTCATCGGCGGTGGACGGGATGCATTGATCCAGCACCATCATGATGTCACTGCCGATGGCCCTTTGTGTTTGAATGCTCAATTCGGGGCTCAGCAGGATGCGCTGGCCATCCACATAGCTTTGAAACACCGCCCCTTCCTCCGTCATCGAGCGCGAATGCGGCAACGAGAAGATCTGATAACCACCCGAGTCCGTGAGCACCGATCCCGGCCAGTCCATGAAACGATGAATGCCACCCAGCTTCTGAAACACCTCCGGTCCGGGCCGCAGCAGCAGATGATACGTGTTCGCCAGCAGGATTTGCGAGCCAGAGGCATGCAACGACTCCGGCGTCTGCGCCTTCACCGTCGCCTGCGTGCCCACCGGCATGAACAACGGCGTCTGCACCACGCCATGCAGCGTGCGAAACGTCGCCGCACGGGCCTTGGAGCCGGCGGCTTGCGCTTCGAGCTGAAACTGGAGACGGGAAGGGGACATGGAGCGCCGTTTGATCAAGAGGCGGTCTTTACAGACACCTTCCACAGACCACCGAGGACAAGAGTTCCCAGCGTGAACCACAATCCAGCAACAATGTAAACAACTCGACGGCGCGTTGAATATTCGGCCATCACGTCCGCGAAGGCCAACAACGGCTTATCCTTCGATTCAGGTAGGGAGATTTCCATGATGACGTTTCCTTCGTTGGTTGGGTTGTAAATGACATTCAATGGAACGCCTTGAGGGATGCGATGATAAAGATCAGTGACCGGTTCTGGGTTGGGGTCGCGGTGAAAGTACTTGTCGCCATTTGGGCTGTGTAGCCAAACCTCGAAGTGATTTGAGTTCTTCCTGCCACGCTTCTCCTCCATACGAATGTCGTTCGGCGTTAGCACCACTGCGAGGAATGTGTCTTTGGGTCGATTAGGGTCGGGAGTGAACATTCTGACAACGATGACGATAGCCAGCGGAACGCCCCAAGCGCAGATGAGGCAACTGATGATGCTTTTTGGGTTCATTGGTTTGTGAATGCTGCTTGTAGAAACCGTCCCGTCACGCTGTCCTTGTTCCTCGCGATCTCTTTCGGTGTGCCGGTGGCGAGGATGTGGCCGCCTTCGGTGCCGCCGCCGGGGCCGAGGTCGATGATCCAGTCGGCGCAGCGGATGACGTCGAGGTGGTGCTCGATGACGATGAGGGTGTTGCCGGCATCACGCAGGCGCAGCAGGACGCCGAGCAGCGTCTGGATATCGGCGCTGTGCAGGCCGGTGGTGGGTTCGTCGAGGACGTAGAGTGTGCGGCCGGTGCTGCGTTTGGCGAGTTCGGCGCTGAGCTTGATGCGCTGGGCCTCACCGCCGGAGAGTGAGGCACCGCTTTGGCCAAGTTTGATGTAGCCAAGGCCGGTGTCTTCGAGCGTGCGCAGTTTCGGGGCGATGGCGTTGTTGCGGTCAAAGAAGCGTGCGGCTTCGCTGACGGTCATTTCGAGCACGTCGGCGATGTTTTTGCCTTTGAAGGTGACTTCGAGTGTCTCGGCACCGTAGCGGCGGCCTTTGCAGGACTCGCAGGTGACATAGACATCGGCGAGGAAGTGCATGTCGATCTTGATGACGCCGTCGCCTTCGCATTTTTCGCAACGACCGCCGGGGGTGTTGAAGCTGAAGCGCCCGGCATCGTAACCGCGCACACGGGCGAGTGGGAGTTGTGCGAACAGTTCGCGGATGGGCCCAAACGCGCCGGTGTAAGTGGCGGGATTCGAGCGCGGACTGCGGCCGATGGGTGATTGGTCAATGACGACGACTTTGTCGAGGTGTTCGAGGCCGGTGATGCGCTCGTGCTTGCCGGGAATGTCCTTGGCGTCGTAAAAATGGCGGCGCAGCGCCCGCATGAGGATGTCATCAACCAAGGTCGATTTGCCACTGCCAGACGGCCCGGTGACGCAGGTGAAGCTGCCGAGTGGGAAGGCGGCGGTGACGTTTCGCAAGTTGTGCTCGGTGGCACCGTGAATCGTTAACGAGTTCTGGGTTCTGGGGCCTTGATTCTCGGTTAAGAGGGTTTGCGGCAGTGCGGTGGCCTGGATGCGCATTTTGCCGCTCAAATAAGCACCGGTGATCGAATTCGGATTCGCGGCTATCTCAGCGGGCGTCCCTTGGGCGATGAGCTTGCCGCCGTGCGGGCCGGCGGCGGGGCCGAGCTCGATGATGTGATCGGCAGCACGCATCGTGGCTTCGTCGTGTTCGACCACGAGCACGGTGTTGCCGAGATCTCGCAGACGCAGCAGCGTCTGGATCAAACGCTCGTTGTCGGAGGGATGCAGGCCGATGCTCGGCTCGTCCAAGACGTAAAGCACACCCGCCAGTCCGGCTCCGATTTGCGAGGCAAGACGAATGCGCTGCATCTCACCGCCGGAAAGCGTGCCGCTCTCGCGATTCAACGCGAGATAACCGAGTCCCACCTGCTCCAGAAACTCGATGCGCTTCACGATCTCGCGCTGCAACTCGCCGACATACGCTTTCTGCTGCTCGGTGACTTCCAAGTCACGCATCCAGCCAAGTGCATCGCGAATTTGCAGCGAGGTGAACTCGTGGATATTGAGATCTTTCGCCTGCGAACTCAATCTGACCGCCAGCGATTGCGGGTTGAGCCGCTTGCCTTCGCAGGTCGCACACGCATGGGGATTCATGAGCCGCGTGAGGGTGGATCGCAGCGCGTCGCTCTCGGCGCTTTGATAAAGACGGGCGATTTCGGGCAGCAGGCCTTCAAAGGGCTTCGCGACGCTGCGGGTGTGGTCGGATTTCTTCCAACCCGTGGCGATGGCGACGTCGCCGGTGCCATGAAACAGGGCGTCTTTGAAGGCTTGTGGCAGAGTTTGGAAGGGAACGTCCATCGCAGCGCCGAAGTGCTTCGCCAGCGTTTCCACGCTTTGATTGAAAATGAGGCGCACTTTCGGATGCCGCGCCCACCACGCCTTGATCGCGCCATCGGCGAGCGATTTGGACTCGTCCGGCACCAGCAGCGTCGCATCTGGTGTCGGCGTCATGCCGGTGCCTTCGCAGGTGGGGCAGGCGCCGAGATGGGTGTTGAAGGAGAAATGCTGCGGCGTGAGGCGCTCGATGACGTAGCCAGTGCGCGGATTGGCGAACTCGGTGGTGTAGCTGAGGATTTCGTCGCTGCCGTCGAGGTTTACAAGGAATTGCACCTCGCGCTCGTTCCAGTGCAGCGAGCTTTCGATGGCCTCCATGAGCCGCTGGCGTGAGTCCGCACGAACCACGAGGCGGTCGATGACGATCTGCACCTGCTGCTGCTCTTCGGCGGCCAGTTTGAGCGTGTCTTCCAGTTCCACGATCTCGCCATTCAGCCGCACGCGCACGAGGCCCTGGCGTTTGAGCTTTTCAAACAGCGTGCGCGTGTCCTCGCCGCTCGCCGGAGGTTGCGGGGAGAGCACCATGACGCGCGTGCCTTCACCGAGGGCCAGCACCTTGTCCGCGATCTCTGGTGGCGTGCTGCGCAGGAGTTTTTCGCCGGTTTGCGGATCGTGCGGCTGTCCGGCCACGGCGTAGAGCACGCGGAGGTAGTCGTAGATCTCCGTCACCGTCGCGATGGTGCTGCGCGGGTTCGGATTCGAGTGAACCTGCTCGATGGCCACCGCCGGCGACAGCCCTTCGATGAAATCCACGTCCGGCTTCTGCATCTGGTCGAGAAACTGCCGGGCGTAGGCGGAAAGGCTCTGCACGTAGCGCCGCTGGCCTTCCGCGAAGAGCGTGTCGAAGGCCAGGGATGACTTGCCGCTGCCGCTCACGCCGGTGAGCACCACGAGTTTGTGCCGTGGGATGTCCACGTCGATATTCTGGAGGTTGTGCTGCCGTGCGCCACGCACGCGGATCACGTTTTCTGGCATGCGCCACACAAGCCGCGTGGGGGCGGGGAGATCAAGCCCAAGAAATGCCACAGTAGGCCCGTTGGTAGATTGATGCATTAGGGCTGTTGATTTCCCCCGCCTCTCCCCTAAACTCCCCCTACCATGAAACCGATCATCGTCATCATCCTTGCCATCGCCGTCGGCTACGTCTCCTACGAGTATGTGTATCCGACCTTCGCCGATGCCATGAAGTTCACCAAGCATGTGCCCAAGGTGGAACCGAAGAAGGAAATCGCCGTTGCCCCGGTGCCAAAACCGGTCGTCAAAAAGGAGCCAAAGGTCGTGATGGAGGCACCAAAGCCTGAGCTAAAGCCTGAGATGGCTCCCGAGCCGAAGCCCGAGATGCCGAAGATTCCCGAGCCAGCGCCGGTTGACCCGAATGCCTTCGTTGCTCCCGTCTTCCCACCGGTGGACGAAGTCACGCAAAACTGGGCTGTCGTGCCGAAAGGCTTCTTCACTACACCGAAGCAGGTCACGATGAAGAAAGACCTCGAACTCAAGATGCAGATGGGCAAGGCCACTGCCGCTACCAATTTCAAAAGCGGGGCCAAAATTTACGTCATGGGCCAAGAAGGCACGAACTTGGTCGTCGGAGCATCAGCAGGTTCGCCAATGCGTGGTCAGGTGGCGATGGATGACACCGATTTCAAAGAAGTTTTTGCTGCTGCGTATGAGCAGGTGAAAATCGTCCAGACTGAGAACGCCCGTAAAGCGCATGCTTACCGGCTTGCCGCTGCCGAACGCGCCCAAAATGCTCCAGCTTCTGCTGCCGGTGGCGGTGCTAGCAGCAGCAACGACAAGCCCGCCAAAGATGCTGATGGCAGCTATCCTCTGCTCGTTGCCAGCATGAAGGCGGGCGAAGTCACCGAGATCAAAACCGATAACATCAAATCCTGGGGTGATCCTGCGCAGGAAAAAATCGATGGCACCGATTACTGGACTGTGAACGTGAAATACGAAACACAGACCATGTTCGGCAAGTTTGAGACCGAAGCACAGGCCCGTATCAAAAACGGTCGCGTCGAGAAGTGGGTTTATACCGGTTCTGGTGAAGTGGTGCCTTAACACTTTGTCTAAAGTGGGATCATTCTGATCCCACTGAGCGATGCGGGCAGCAATGCCCGCATTTTTTGTTGATTCATCGCACATGATCCTTCCTTGACGCCATCGCCTCGCTTGGCACGTAAAACCATTGAATGAAAGTCATCCGCCCAACCGATCTCGACTACGCTACTGCAACCGCCGCTCTCAACCGCCGTGCGGAGGCCAGTGATGCCGTTCGTGAAGTCGTGGCTGGCGTGATTAAGGCCGTGCGTGAACGCGGTGATTGCGCCGTCCTCGAACTCACCGAGAAATTCGATGGCGCGAAGCTCAGCGCCACGCAAATGCGCGTCCCGCAGGCCGAACTCGATGCCGCATGGAATGCTGCTGACGCTACGCTGAAAAGCGCTCTTGAAGCATCGCACCGCAACGTCATGGCCTTCGCCAAACGCAGCATGCGCCAGAACTGGAGCTACAAGAACGAACAGGGAGCCGATGTCGGCGAGGTCTTCCATCCCTTTGAGCGTGTCGGTTGCTATGTCCCCGGTGGCACAGCACCGCTTGTTTCGACCTCGATCATGACCGTGACTTTTGCTGCCGCCGCCGGAGTGCCTGAAATTGTTGTTTGCACGCCTTGTGGTCGCGACGGCAGCGTCAATCCCGGTTTGCTCGCAGCGCTCAAACTCGCCGGAGCCACCGAGGTGTATAAAATCGGCGGTTCGCAGGCCATTGCTGCGCTCGCCTTTGGCACGCAGACGATTCGCCCAGTCACGAAAATCTTTGGTCCCGGCAATAGCTACGTCGTTGAAGCCAAGCGCCAGGCCTTCGGAGTCGTTTCCATCGATCTACTCCCAGGACCCAGCGAAGTCCTCATCCTAGCCGATAAATCCGGCAATCCTGCTTTCATCGCCGCTGACATCCTCGCCCAAGCTGAACACGGCAAAGACAGCATGGCCGGATTCATTACCGATGACGCTGCGTTGCTCGATGCCGTTGTCGCTGAAGTTGAAACGCAGGCCAAAACCCTCAATCGTCAGGCTCAACTCGCCCCTGTGCTCGAAAAAGGCGTCTTCTGCATGCTCGTGCCGAGTTTGGAGGAAGGCGCACGCCTCGTGAACGATTTCGCGCCCGAACATCTCACGCTCATCACCACGCGAGAAAATGCCATCTTGCCGCTCATCCGAACCGCTGGCGCCATTTTCCTCGGTAATCATTCACCCGTCGCCGTCGGCGATTTTCTTGCTGGACCCAGCCATACGCTGCCAACCGGCGGCTCTGGCAAATCCTTCCCCGGTATCACTGCTGACATGTTTCAGCGACGCACCAGCATCATCCGCCTCGATCGCGAGAGTTGCGTCAAATCCGAGCCTATTGTCCGCGCTTTCAGCCAAGTCGAAGGCCTCGATGCGCATGGTCGTTCTGTTGCCATCCGCTGCTTATGAAACTTTTCGTCTTCAGCTCTCTCATTGCTCTGCTGCTAGCTTCCTGCGGCAAAAAAGAAGAGCCCAAGCCGGCAGCATCGAAAGCAATTTCCGAAAAGAACGCGCAGCCGCCCGTGCCTCAAGGCAAGTTGCCGCAGATGGACCCGGAGAAAGCCAAGTTCATCGCCGTGCCAAACACGCCCAAAGATGCCGAGGTCAAAAAGGCCGAAAAGCCCGCAGTGGAAGCCAAAAAGTAAGACGTGCACTCACGCTGGAATTCTGATTTCCAACCACTGACTCGCAGCGTTTGCTGGCGTCACTTGGCGTGATTTAGCATCCATGCAGGCAGGCAGCAGCGCAAAGTCGCTCGCTTTCAAAATCGTGCCGCTTACGCTGATCTGGCCGTTTACCACGGCCAGAGTTACACATTCACCGGTCTCACCCACGACTCCGGCTTGATCACACAGTCGCACATCGAAGTAATCGCACTTCACCAGCGTGCCATCTGCTTCGATCTGCTGCACTTGCGGCTCAAAGTCCGCGAAGTCGATGCTCTGCATCGACTCCTGCACATGCAGTGCTCGCGGCTTGCCATCCAAGCCCACGCGGTTCCAGTCGAAGACGCGATACGTCGTGTCGCTGTTCTGCTGAATCTCATAAATCAGCAACCCCGCACCGATAGCATGCACACGCCCGCTGGGAATGAACAGGCAGTCCCCGGTGCGTGCTTCGATCACATGCACCACCTCAGCCACGGTGCCGTTTTGCAGCGCCGTTTCAAAACGCTCCCGTGTTACGCCGGGCTTCAAACCGGCATAAATCTTCGCGCCGGGATCGGAATGCGCGATGAACCACATCTCCGTCTTTGGTTCGCCCTTCAACGCCGCCGCCATGCTTGCCGGTGGGTGCACCTGGATTGAAAGATCATCACAGGCATCGAGAATTTTCATCAGCAACGGGAACGTAGGGTTCTTGGCATCCAGCAGCGCTTTGCCAAATATCGCCTCGCGATGGTTCGTCCACAGTTCATGTAGCGACAGGCCAGCCGCCGTCACGCTTTGCGCCTCGGGACGGTCTGAAATGGCCCACGCTTCGCCAAACGGCGTTGTGGCATCCGGCAAAGCGGCTCCAAGCAGGGTTTCCATGCGTCGGCCGCCCCACACGCGGCTTTGGTATATGGGAGTGAAACGAATGGGCTGGTTGAAGTTCATGACGAACAATCAAACACAGCCTTCGTTGACGCTCTACAACGAACTCGCCAGAATGCGCCTCGTGAACACCGTTGATGCCAACTTCATCCAATCGCTCCAAGCCCTCCTCAGCCCGGAACGCGTGCTTACGTCTGTCGAAGACATCATCCCCTACGGTTTCGATGGCACGGCGGTCTTGAAGCAACGTCCTGGTGCCGTCGTCTTTCCACTCACATCAGAAGAAGTCGCTGATTGCGTAAGACTGGCCTGCAAACGCAGCGTTCCTGTCGTTACGCGTGGTTCTGGCACCGGCTTGAGTGGCGGTAGCGTGCCTCTGGCCGGTTGTCTCGTGATATGCCTCGTGAAGATGGACAAACTCATCGAAGTCGATGAGAAAAACCTCACCCTGCGTGCGCAGAGCGGCGTGATCACCAAGGAAATCGACGATGCGGCGGCCAAGGTCGGCTTGTTTTATCCACCGGACCCCGGTTCGATGAAAATCTCCACTATCGGCGGTAACGTGGCCGAAAACTCCGGTGGTCTGCGTGGTCTCAAGTATGGCGTGACACGTGATTACGTCATGGGCCTCGAAGTCGTGCTGCCGGACGGCACACTGACCTTCCTTGGCAACAAATGCGTCAAAGATGTGGCCGGTTACTCGATGAAGGATCTGTTCATCGGTAGCGAAGGCACGCTCGGCATCATCACCGAGGTCATTTTGAAGGTGCTGCCGCGTCCCAAAGCCCGCAAAACGATGCTAGCGCTCTACGATTCGATGGATGCTGCTGCGAAGACGATTTCGGCGATCATCGCCGCCAAGATCATTCCCTGCACGCTCGAGTTTCTTGATCGTGTCACCGTGCAATGTGTTGAAGATTATGCCAAGATCGGCCTGCCCACGGATGTCGAGGCGCTCGTGCTCATGGAGACCGACGGCCATCCCGTCGTCGTCGAAGAAGAAGCCGCGCAAATGATGGCGCTGGCCAAAGCCAACGGTGCCCGCGATGTCCGTGCCGCTGCTGACGAGGCCGAAGGAGCGAAGCTTGCCGCCGCACGCCGCAATGCCTTTTCTGCACTCGCTCGTGTGCGGCCCACGACGATTCTCGAAGATGTGACCGTGCCGCGTAGCGAACTCGCTACGATGGTGGCATTCATCGACAGTGTTGCAAAGAAGCACAAGCTCCAGATCGGCACCTTCGGCCATCTGGGAGATGGCAACCTGCATCCAACCTTCCTCACCAACGAGCTCGATCACGAGGAGATGCATCGTGTTGAAGTCGCACTGGAGGAGATTGTCGAAGAAACCATTCGTCTCGGCGGCACTGTCACCGGCGAGCATGGCGTCGGCCTTGCTAAAAAAGCCTTTCTCAAACGCCAACTCGGCGAGGGCAGCTACGAACTCATGCGCAGCATCAAACAGGCCCTTGATCCGCAAGGGCTGCTGAACCCCGGGAAGATCTTCGATTTGAGGAACTGATCATGCCCCAAGCCTTACTCCTACAATCCCTCGATTACTCCGTGCTTCAGCAGTGCATGCACTGCGGCATGTGCCTGCCGACATGCCCGACGTATGTGGAGACAAAAATGGAGAAAAATAGTCCACGTGGCCGCATCGCGCTTCTGCGTGCGGTGGCCGATGGCGATCTCGAAGTCTCGAAGGCTCTGTCAGACGAGATGTATTACTGCCTTGGCTGTCTCGCGTGCCAGACCGCCTGTCCGGCGGGTGTGAACTATGCGGAATTGTTTGAGACGGCTCGTGCCGAAGTGGAGCAAGCGAACGTGAATGACGGCATGCAGCGCGGTTTCTGGCGCTGGATTACACTGAACGTCATCTTCATGCACCCGTGGCTATTGCGGCTCATCGGACGCGTTTTGCGGATGTATCAAAGCACCGGCCTCGACAAACTGATGCGCAAGCTACGCTTCTTTGGCCTCATGCCGCGATCATTGGCAAAATTGGAGCCACAGACACCGCAAATCGCGGCGCAATTCTCCGATGACATCATCTTGCCGCAGGAATCTCCTATCGCAGGGCAGGGTAGCCGTGTGGGACTACTTACGGGCTGCATTCAGGATCTCGCGTTCTCGAACATCAATCGCGACACGGTCGATGTGCTGATCGCGAATGGCTGCGAAGTCATTACGCCGCGTTCGCAGAGCTGTTGCGGCTCCTTGCATGCGCACAATGGCGAACTCGAGCTCGCCCGCGAACTCGCCCGCAGGCAGATCGACAGCTTTGATCTCGATTCACTCGATGCCATCATCACCAATGCGGGCGGCTGCGGCTCGCATTTGAAAACCTACGGCCACTTGCTGCACGATGATCCGCTCTACGCTGCCAAGGCGAAGGTTTGGGACAGCAAGGTGAAGGACATCCACGAATGGCTCGTGCAGATCCGCTTCCGCAAGCCGACGGCTGGTGCGGGCGTGAGCGAAGTGACGTATCACGAAAGCTGCCATCTCTGCCATGGACAGAAAGTAGTCAGTCAGCCACGTCAGGTGCTCGCCAGCATCCCCGGCCTCGTATTGAAGGAATTGCCGGAGTCGAACTGGTGCTGCGGCAGCGCTGGCATTTACAACATCACCCAACCCGAGCAGAGCCAGAAGCTGCTGGACCGCAAAGTTGCCAATTTGAAGCTCACGAAAGCTCCCATCGTTGCCACCAGCAATCCTGGCTGCCATCTGCAAATTGCCAACGGCCTGCGCTCTTGCGGCGATCATCCGTGTCAGGAAGTCACGCAGCCTGTGACTTTGCTGGCACGTGCTTATCGTTCTGAACGTAGCTGATTGTCATGGAACTCGATCTCACCGACCCGCTGCGCGATGACGCCTACATGATCCTCGCTGGACTCGTCACGCCGCGTCCGATTGCGCTGACGACCACCGTCGATCTCGAAGGCCGCGTGAACGCGGCACCGTTTAGCTTTTTCAACGTGTTGGGCGATTCGCCGCCCATAGTCGGCTTATGTCCTGGTGATCGCTCTCCCGGCGTGCCTAAGGACACAGCACGGAACATCCGCCTGACGCATGAGTTCGTCGTGAACCTCGTCGATGAGGCGATTGCCGAGAAAATGAACCTCTGCTCCGCATCATTGCCGGCTGGTGAGAACGAACTGCTGCATGCCGGCCTCACCGCCGTGGCCAGCAGTGTTGTTAAGCCGCCACGCATCGCTGAATCCCCCGCCAGCCTCGAATGCCGCAGCCACAGCATCGTCGAGATCGGCGACAACCGCCTCATCATCGGCGAAGTCCTCCGCATCCATGTGCGCGACGACATCTTCGATGCTGAAACTTGGCTCGTGAAACCCGGCACCTATCATCCGATTGGCCGCATGCAGAGTCCGCATTGGTACTGCCGCACTCAAGACATGTTTGAACTTCGGAGGCCGAGGTAACACGATCCTCAGCTCGTGTTTCGATTACTACCTAACTCGAAATTACTTTGAGGAGTGCGAGCACATTCATGACGGCCTTAGGGACGAAGGAATTTGGTTCGACGTATTCGGGCAGTTTGCTGCAGTCGGCGGTTCGTTCAGAGCAATGGGCGTTACCGCCGTGGGGACCGAGGCCGTCGAGAGTGGGCGCGAGGTGCCAGAGGTGATTGGCATCGCTCAAACCGCCGCGCGGCACGGAGACGGCGGAAAGGTTCATGGCGGCTGCGGCTTCGTGCCAAAGATGGAAGAGGGCTTCCGAGGCAACACTACCGGGCCAGGCGGAAGTGTGGCCAGTGCGTTCGGTGATAAGCTTGGTGCCATTGGTAGCGGTGCCGCTGAGTGAGACGAAAAAGTCATCGGCACGTTGCAATGCAGCGGGATCCGTAGCTCTACATTCCCATTCGGCGCTGGCTGCATGCGGAACGCGATTGACGACGGTGCCGCCTTGAATCATGCCGATATTCACGGTGCGTTCTTCAGTGGCGTTCGACTGTGCGGCGATGTCTGGCAGCACAAGCGCAAGGGCGTCGATGGCGTTGATGCCTTCGTGATGCTTGCTGCCGGCATGCGAAGCTTTGCCTTCGGCGGTGAGCCGCCAAGTGTTGCGTCCTTTGCGTGAGGTGACGATGTGCCAGCCTTGGGCATCGACGGGACCGCCTTCAAACACGAGCACGGCACGCGCTTTGCCGCCACAGTGTTGAATTGTGGCTCGACCGAAGTCATCTCCGGTAATTTCCTCGGCAGCGTTGGCTGCGACGAGCCAATTTGTTTGTGCGTAAGCTTCAGGGGCGCAGTCGTGGAGGATTTGCAGCATGAGCCAGATCAAAGCGGTGCCACCTTTGTTATCGACGGTGCCGGGACCATAGATGCGGCCTTCAGTGGGGCGTTCATCCCACTTGAAATCGTTACTCTGTTCTTCCTCGGGCGGAAACACGGTGTCGGAATGCGTGACGAGGACGATAGGATCAGCGCCAGCACTATGGTGAGAGAGAAAGAGATGGTGGCCGGTGCCAGGTGTGGCGCAGCGCACGAGTTCGGCGGTGAAACCGAGCGGTGCGAAGGCTTCAGCAGTCAATTGAGCAACCGCATCGACGCCACTGGCGTTTGTGGTGAAGCTATTGATGGCGACGAGACGACGCAGCAGATCGAGCGCGGCTGGAAGATGTTTTTCGGCGGATACTTGCAGAAGAGATGCGTTCATCGTGGGATGGCTCCGATGCCGGGACGATCAGGCATGAGCAGAGTGCCGCTGGCATCATACTCAATGCCGGTGAAGTCGTCGTTAGAGAGGTGGAAGTGGCCGTCTAGGTCGATCCAGTCAGCCCATGGGGCGAGATGTGCAGCGGCGGTGGTACCGAGACTGGTTTCGATCATGCAACCAAGGAGGATTTGCAGGCTGTGCTCGCGTGCAGCGGCGATCATGACGATGGCGGCGTCAAAGCTGCCGCATTTGAGGAGCTTGATGTTCACGCCGTCGATGAAATCGGCGAGAGCGGGGATGTCGGCGCCGGTTTGCACACTTTCATCGGCAAAGATAGGCGGAGCGTTGCCTGGAAGGCTGGCACGGAGTTCTTCCCAAGCTTCCACGCCATGGCGATGATGAATGGGCTGCTCAATGAGTGCGGGGCGGTAATCGGCGAGCTTAGTGATCATCAGCGCCGCTTCACTGAGTTCCCAGCCGCCATTGACGTCGAGCAAGAGTTCAGCATGTGGCGCGGTGTGACGTGCGACGGAGACGGTGGCGAGGTCGAGGCTGAGATCGCCGGAGCCAAGCTTGAGTTTGAGGACGCGAAACTGTTTGGAGATGAGGCGGATTTTTTCGGCGAAAACATCGAGATCGTCGGGGATGCTGAACGAACGACAGCCCGGTGGCGGTGAAGAATGCAGAGGTGCCCCCAGCTTGGCACGTGCGTGTGCCGCCAAGGGCTTGCTGGTGGCATGACCGATGATGTCATGGCGCAGAAGATTGAGGGCGAGGGCGGCGGTGCGTGGAAGTTGCTCTGGCAGCACGGCCTGGTTCAGAATCGCCAATGTTAGCTGTGGGTCTTCACCGTAATACGGCACGAAGGGTGCCTCGGTGGTGTGCTGACCTTCGCTGATGCGCAGCACCTGCCGCGTGGCGGAGGTGCCGTGGGCGATGCGGAATGGCTCGTTGAGTGTCAGGGTCTTGATCGCCGCATGCATGTCACGCAGGGAGCGTCAAGAAGGCCGCTGAGTCAAGTGTTGGCCTGCTTGGATGGCCTGAACTTCGCTTTTTGGCTCACTGCGGCTTGGGATCGCGGCTGAAGAGGCGCTGGAAGAAATTTTTCTTCTTTTCAGGAGCCGTTTGCGGAGCGGGGGGCGTTGGGATTTGCGGGAAACGTTTAGCGGAATCAGCGCCAGTCTCGGTGCGGATGTCTTCCTGATAGGAGGTCGTTCTGAGGGAGTCAGTGCTCGTGACGACCTGGGGCTGGATAAAGACAATGAGCTCTTTGCGAATGACGGAATTGGTGTCTGTTCGGAAAAGTTTACCGAGTCCGGGGATTTGGCCCAAAATGGGGATGCCCTGCTTTTTAAGGTTCTTCGATTCTGAGATGAGACCACCGAGAACAATCGTGTTGCGGTCGGGGATTGTGACGGAGGTAACCAGCAATTCCTTGTTGAGGACGGGAACTGAGTTGGTTGAGACAAGTTGAGTACCAACGACGGTATCGTTACTTTGCGAGATGGTTAGGGTGACTTCGCCATCCGCATTGATGAGAGGAACGACTTCGAGTTTCAGGAAGGCATCAACGAAACCAGTGGTGGAGGTAACACTGCCATTATTGTTAGCACCGGAGGCGTTGGTGAGCGTCGATGCGGCATACGGGGTGCTCTGGCCGGAGGAAATGACGGCTTTCTTGTTGTTCAGCGCAAAGACAGAGGGACGGGAAAGCACCTTGAAATTGACGTTGGTCTGAAGCGCATTGAGGAAGATGTCGAGGCTGTCGCCCGCGGCACCATAAAGGTTCAGGCCGGCCGCAGGTCCGAAGGCGGAAGTGATGACATTGTTACGCATGTCACCGATGGCACGGGAGGCAATACCTTGGGCAGTATTGGGGGCAAGAATGTCCTGACGCGCCGTGATGCTGCTGGCGCTAAAGTTGGTGCCATTCTTATTCATCAAGGCAGAGACATAGTCGATCCCGGTGACCATGGTGTCGGTCAGGGTGAGTTCACCAATGACGGTGGCGAGATAGACTTGAGCAGGCTTGCGATCGAGTTTGTCGAGCAGACCGTTGGTTTTGTCGATGTCCTCCTTACGCCCCATGACGAGGATGCAATTTGACATGGGGTCAGCGACGACACGGGTTTTACCGACGAGGACTGAGACTGGAGCGTTGTTTTCCGTGGGGCCAGAGATCAAGTCGGGTCGGGAACTGGCTCCACCCGAAGATGAAGTGGTCGCAGTCGTGGTAGCACTAGCAGTATCAGATGCCGCAGCGGATGCGGTATTGCCAAAGGTGCCGCCACGGGTGCCGGTGGTGCTTCGGCCACCGAGGAGTTGGCTGCTGTTGGAAGCGAGCGCCTGCTGGCGCTGCTGCTGCACGGTGCCACCGCCTGGGAGCTGAGTGGTGCCAGAACTGACCTCCTGTAGCAGATCAACCACCGCACTGAGCACGTCGAGTGCGGCGGCGTATTTGAGTTTGCGCTCAAAAGGTTCGGCAACTTCGAGCGGCTTGTCGAACTCGGCAATGAGGCTGGCTACATAGGTGTAATCTGCCGGAGAGGAAACGACGAGGATTTGGTTCAGACGTGTGTCGGCAACGACTTGAGCGCTCGGCTCAGGCATCTGCGCATTCTGTTTCTGCGGCGAGCTATTGTTGGAAGGCGAGCGCTGCTGCTGATTGTTGTCATTACCGCCGTTATCCTTGCCATTTTTGTCACGACCATCACTTACGGCACTGCCGCGGATCGTATTGACACCCTTGGTTTCTTTTTCCTTTGCTTGGGCGGTAATCGTGGCCTGAATGATTTGTGCGATGGTAGCAGCGTCGCCGAATTTGATCGGGATAAATTTGGTAACGAGCGACGAGCCGGAGTCACCGACATCGATGGCATCACGGATGCCGATGAGTTGCTTCACAACCGTGGCACTTTCGGTGATGAGGAGGCCGGGGGGCGTGGTGACTGGGGTGATGCGGCCATAGGCACCGAGACCGACATGGCCGGAGAACATGGTGGCGGCGTCCTCAGGCGTCAGGAAGTCCAACTTCATGAAGTAGGACACAATGCTTTCATTCGCGGGAATGTCCTTCGCACTGGTGTAGAATGTCACGCCGTGGGAAAACTGAACGGCGTTGGCACTTTGATTCCGTGCAGGTAGAATTTTTGCACTTTTGCCGCCGGGTTCAGTGACGATGGCATAACCGTTGGTCAGGAGCGAGGCTTCGATGAGTTTGATGGCTTCATCTTTGGCCACGGGCTTGGGCGTGACGAGACTGATCTGTGCTCCTTCGAAGATGTTGGAGTCCTTGATGAGGGTCAGCCCAGTCAGTTTTTCGTAGATCGCGAGGATGTCAGCCACGGGATTCGCGGCGAATTGCATCATGACCAAATCACCCGTGATCGTGAAGGTTTCACCTTCGCCTAGAGTCGCGCCGGGAGCGCCTTCACCTGCGCCGCCGAAGCCGCCGCCGCGTCTGCCACCAAAACCGCCACGGCCGCCAGCGGGAAAGCCACCTCCTGGTACTACGGGCGGGCGCATACCCTCAGCAGGAACTGCTGGTGTGGCACCACCTGCGGCTGGTGGTGCTGTTGCTGGTTGTACCGTTGTCGGAGGAGCTACGGGGTCGGCTGGTGATGCTGGTGTGGTAGCTGCTGCGGCAGGTTGTGCCGGCACGATGGAAAGAGGTGCAGCCGGTGTGGTTGCCGGAATAGGAGGTTCTGGAGCAGCGGGAGCCGGAGCGGTCTGGCCGTAGGCAAAATGGGTGATGACTAAAAACGAACAGGTGAGGGCAGTGAGACGGCGATGCATGAATAAATGAGTTGGAAACGGGATTGGCCGAAGGGTGAGTGTGGGAACTGTTAACGTCCGCCTTTGTCTTCCTTCTCGATTTTCTCGAAGGCGCTTTTCATCATGTTGCGCCGTTCCTCTTCGGGGGCGTTGCGGAATTTTTCATCACTGAATTTTTCGCGTAACACATCGCGGAATTTCTCGCGGGCTTTATCGGAAAGTGATTCGTAACGTTTACGATCTTCTTCACTGGGACCTTTGCTGCGGTTAAAGCGCTCACCGCCTCCAGGCGGTCCGGCAGTGCCACCTTCAGAGCGGCGTTCGCCCTTGTCTTTCTTCATGTCGTCCTTGTCCAGCGTGGTGTGGCGGATGCTAAAGGTTTCCCCACCGATGGCAATCTTGGCCTGTGCAAAGTCGATTTTTTCAGATGGCTGGGCGCTAACGAGCTTCCAACCTTTGAGGTTTGGCTCATCGGATACAACAAGAGACTGCTTGGCGGTCTTGTCGAAGATGGTGACCACAGGTTTGCCATCGACATAGGCCATGCCAGTGAGCACAAGTGAGTCAGAGATGCTGACGATGCGGGTGAAAGGTGAATTCTCCACGATGGCCGTCAGGCTGGCTGGATCAAAGGGCTGTGGCAGATCGGGATCGATCGGACCCGTAGGAGCCGCCACCGTGGGTGCCACGGGCAGTGAAGGATCGAGTCCATCCGAGGGCAAGGGAATCAAATCTGCCGTGGTGAGTGGCAAAGCATCGGCCGCGGGGGATTCTTGCGCTACGAGAGGCTTCAGCGTCAAAACGCATAAGAGCAGAGGTAGAAAAAGATGTTTCATGGTCAGAGTCCGGATTCGGGTTTGAACCAGCGTGCAAGAACGAGGTTGCACAGTACCTGCGGGGTCTTTTCCTTGGCTTTGGAGTCGATCTCAAGTTCGAGCTGCTTAATCGCTTGGAATTTCTCCGGGGATTGCAGCGTAGCCAGCCACCCGAGGACTGTGGCTTGGTCACCACGCAGACGCACTTCGACGGCGACTTCGCGATAGACGGCAGCGTTGGTCTTGGCATCGGCAGAATCGGGCAGGAGTTGCTGCTTCTGCACTTGTAACTGGTAATCGAGCGCGACGTTTTGAATTTCCTCAAGCAACTGGGCCTGTGCGGTGCCAAGGCTTTCAGTGGTAGGCATGTTTTGGCTCAACCACGAGGCACGCTTTTCCCAAAAGTCACGATCAGCGAGATAACCTTCGTTTTCGCGCTTCTCACTTTCCAAGGCGGTGATTTTTGCCAGCGCCGCGGTGCGTCGGTCAAGGAATTGCTTGAGGATGATGAACGTGGCCATGAGCACCAATGCGCTGATGCATGCGGTGAGCAGTTTTCGTTCTCGTTGGGTGAGGGCGAGGGCCATAGTCGGGAAAATAAATTACTGTGGCAGCTTTCCTTGAGCGCGGAAGGTGGCGGTGGTGCCTTTGACTTCGGGGCGGGGGTTCGTCCACTCGTAGCGGCTGAGGATGCGATTCTTTTTGAAATCTTCGATGAACTGGAAGGCCAGTTGGGCGTCGCGTGCCTCACCCTTGATGTCGATCTCGGTGCCTTTGACCTCGAAATCACGAATGACGATGCCGCTGCCGGGCATGATGCGGTTGATTTCAGCGAGCAGGAAAAGCGGATAACGTTTCGGCTCGATGGCTGGCGCGAGCACCTTCCAGCGCTCATTAGCCTTGCGTGCGGCGGCGGCAGGTTCGCTGGTGGCTTCGACCTCTTCATTGAGCTTCGCGGCACGCTGTTCTTGGAAATGCAGGTAGGCGAAGGCCAGGAAAGCGAGCGAGAGATAAAGCATGCCACCGAGAACGATTGCACGTGTGAGTTTGCCACGGCGCACATTGGCGGTCTGCACGCTGCGGATGCCTCTTGGGAGCAGTTTGCTCCAGGTGCGTGTGTCGAGCGCAGTGTTTGGCGGGAGATCAGCAACGATGCGCACTGGTAGGTCGAGCACGGAACTGAGGCGTGTCACCAGGCCACGGTCAAAGCTGGCACCGATGAGCGCCACACCGGTGATGCTGTCGGTGCCCAGGTCTGACTCCAGTGTGAGACGTGCTAGAGTGATTTCCAAGGCCAATGCATCTTCGGCGGCAGGTGTCTGTGCGAAAATGTGGCTGTGGTAGAGTTTGCCTTGATGACTAGCGGCCAATACGAGGTCGCCTTGCTCCTCAATGATCACAATATGCCCCACTGGAAGCTGCGCTAGGCGCAACGCAGCGGTGTAATCACTCGCATGGGCAGCGGCGAGTGCTTCGGGGAAAGGGTCAGCAAGAAGATCGACACTAACGACGGCTTGGCCGCCGAGATTGCCAAGCAGATGCCAGCGGTAATTTTTTCCAGCCGCGTCCTGCTCGAGCTTGAAACCGCGACGTTCCAGTTGGGTGACGATGATCTGCTCCAGCAAATCGCTTTCTGCTTGCGGCAGGATTAGGCCGATAGTGCGGCAAGCAGCGGCGGGTAGGCCGATGACGAGCGGTTTGGAAAGGTGTGAGGCCTGCGAAGGGCTGTCCACTGCCTCGGCGCTAGCGCTCGCACGCGGCTTCCACACACGCCAAGCGGCATCAGGGGCGGGAAGTAGCAATGTGGCAGCGGAAAGGGACATGGTTTGGCGGGGCATTTAGAACGTGTGCAAATTGGATTAGTTGCGAAGGAGAATGACCAATGACGAATTGAGGGATAATGACACCGAAATCGCGGTGTTTTCGGCATTAGTCATATAAATAATCCGTCATTTCTCATTCCTCCATACGGCCCAGATATTTAACCTCACCAGTTTCCTGATTGCGCCGGGTGACGACGATGATTTTGGAACGTTTTGTGCCGACCCAGCCGATGCTGGTAATGCGCCGCAAACTGGTATCGTCATCATTCACAATACCCCTCAGGGACTGAAGGCGGTCTCCGCTGAGGCTAAGAATTTGATAGGCCTCATCATCGCTGATCCGACGATCGTCTTCCGTGCCAGGAATGCCATCTGCGCCATCGCGTTGAGAGATGAAGCGAGTCACATCCCCCTCTGAGGCACCAGTGACGGCCAGCAGCACGTCTTTAAAAACAGTGCGCAGATCGATCTGACCTTCGCCGTAAATGCTGAAGAATTCGCGCCAAGTGGGCTTCTTGCGATCAACCGCATCCATGCCACGCACCAGCAGCATTTCATCCACGCGGGCAAAGCCTTGGTTGCGCGGGGCATCGTAAATGCCGAGTTGCTTGTAATACTCCGCCTCCGCGCCGTTCGCACGCTGGTTGCTATCGTTATCGACCCAGTCGGCCAATGAATCGGCGGCGATGCCAGCATCTTCGGCGTTGAGTTGCCAGTAAATGAAGAGATTGTAGATGGCTTCGCGTAGGCGTTCGTCCGTGGCGTAGTTGATCGGGATGCGTGCGCCTTCGTAGTTGATGACGACGTCAAAACCGCTATCAGGGCCGATCTTTTGTTTCATCACGAGGTCACCGCGCCGCGTATTTGGATGTAAACCCACGGCGAGACCGCTTTCCGCCAGATGCAGTGCGCGAAACTCATACGCCGCCAGTTTCGATTCCTCCGCGCTGTAGGTGACGTACTCGACCACGCCCATGACGGTGACGGACATGAGCAATATGGCCCAGATCATCAGCATGAGAGCAGAGCCGCGTTCACGACGTGAATGTGAACACTGAGTGGGTGAGGATTGATGAAATTTCATGGCGGTGCTCCTCCTCCGCCACCACCGGGCGTGAATCCACCGCCGCCGCCTCCAGGCGGGCCGCCCCCGCCGCCAGGAAAGCCACCACCAGGTGGACCGCCACCGGGAGGACCAAAACCACCACGTCCCGGGCCACCACGTCCGCCTCCGCCACCAGGACCACCACCTCCACCCTGTGGGCCACCTCCTTGACCGCCGCCCCCACCGCCGCCGCCTTGATTATTGTTACCGCCGCCAGCGCCCGTCGCATTGCTGTTCGCCGCTGGTGCCTTGCCTGCGACGAGTGTAATGACAGGAACGCTATACACCATGCGAATTGGCAACGTGCGGTCCTTGAGCACGAGTTGGGATTCAATCAAATCCGGCCATGCAGATTTGCTCCATTCCTCATACCATGTGTCTTCCTTCTCGACGTAAAAACGCCATTTGAGCGAAATCACATCCGGCAGCAGCGGCATCCAGTAGCGGCCTTCTTCATCAGGGGCATACAATCCTGTTGTGGACTGGCGGCTGCTGCTCTGCCGGTCATCTGTTTTAGGAATGATATCTTCCCGCGAAAGGCTCAGGTAATGCAGCGGCATGCCATTTGTGTCCTTCAGGGCATCAGGGTGCGCCCGCAGTCGCAGCGTCGTGTCCTTGAGACTGATGGGATTCATGCCGAAAGGAAAACAGTCGGGCGCTCCGGCTAAAGTCAGTTCTTGAATGATCGGTTCCGTGTTTTGCACCATCTTGAGTGTCAGTGTGGCGGTGCTCGGCAGCGTGGTGAAGGCTCTGCGGCTCAGATCAATGAAGCGGTTCACGGAATCGCTTTCACGTTGGATGTGCTCAATCTCTGCGGCACCGCGCACCGAACCGCGAATAATCGCGAACAGCGTGGCCGTGATCATCGATAGGATGGTGATACCAATCACAACCTCGATCAGCGTGAACGCGGCCTGGCGTCTAGGGTTTTGCAGGTTTGTAAACATAGACGTTCAGGGTGTCTTCCTGCGGCACACCATCGAATGAGGAAGTAGCTTTGATGGTGAGGTTGTAGATGTCACTTAAGGTGCCGCCGTTGGTCGTTTTGAGCGAAACTGGTTCCGTGCTGCTGGTGTAGGTGACGCCATACGTGGTGTCCATCTTGGTGATGCTCATCTCAGAGATCGGCTTGCGCCGGATCTCCTCCAGATGATTACGCATACCGATGCGGATGATCTGGTCGCGCTTGAGTAAATTGGCTGTCTCCAGGGCTTGATTCAGCGCCTTTGCCAGTCCCAGTACCGCGAGGGCGAAAATCGTCAGCGCGATCACCAGTTCGAAGAGGATGTAGCCGCGTGGGCGCTTGGGGGATGCGGTTTTCATCGGAGATCGACGCTCTCCTTCACTATGTCCGCTGTCATTGCCGCGAATTCTACATCGAACGTGACGGAATCGCGTTCGATGTGGATTTTGAGCGGTTGGCAGATGCCGCTGGGCTGAAACACCCAAAGCCGCACCAAATCGCCTTCGAGGTAGGTCGATTCTGTGTCATACCAGAATTGAAGGGAGTACTTCATGTCCTGCGGCATCTGGTACTTTTCCGTCCAGTGCTCATCGTACTTCGGTGCAGGCGGTGCCAGCGGCAGTTCGGTGGTCTTTGTGACGCTGCCGCCGCTATCGAGGTCGTTCTTGTCGAACGTTGGCTGCTCCACCGGCGGATTTTCGCCTGTTGCCATGAATTCCTGAAGTTCGGCAAGCTGCAGATAGGGATTGAAGTAACGCGAGGCCGTAAAGCCGCCGCCATGAAACGCCACCTGATACGGCCGCTTCTCGGTCATCGCCCGCATGCGTGCCTCACGCGCCAGTTTAACCAGTGCCGTGACTGGCTCGCGCGCCAGTCGCTCATCTTGAAACCCTTTTAACATCGGCACGGTCGCCGCAGCCAGCACAGCGACGATAGTTAGGGCGATGACGATCTCGACTAAAGTGAAACCCGAAGAATGACGAAGGAAGGAGCGATGACGAAAGGTGATGGTATCACTCACGTCATGGCTGTTTTTCGTGCTTCGGCATTCGGATTTCATTCGTCATTCACTTTGTCGCCGTCTTCTTCCAATTCCCGATGTCATCCTCTGTGCCTTCCTGTCCGTCTGGCCCGGCGGTATAGATGTCATAAGGCTTCTTCGATTTCTGGGCGGGGAAGCGGTACTTGTATGCCTGACCCCATGGGTCCTTCGGCATCTCCTCCATGAAGGCACGATAGTTTTCAGGGATCGGCTCGATGGTCGGTTTTTCCACGAGTGCTTGCAGACCTTGTTCTGTCGTTGGCATGCGCAGCGCACGCGATTCATACGATTGCAGGGCGAGCGCGATGGCTTGCAGATCGCTGTCCACACGTGTGTCCTTGGCAGAGTCGATCTGGCCTTTGAGCAGGTATATCGAGCCGGAGGCCAAGATGGCGATGATAGTCAGTGTGATCACGATTTCGATGAGCGTGAAGGCGGCGGCTTGGCGTGTTGCTGAGTGCTGTTTGCGGATTTTCATGGTGTCAGGATTGAACAGGATTTTGAGAGAGATGAACAGAAAGAAATCGGGTTGGTTGCGTTGCATTAGCCGCCACCACGTATGCCAGTAACGCTTTGGGCGATGGCGGCAACAATGGAGTAGGCCACGGTGCCAACCATGACGGCCATGACGACGAGGATGATAGGCGTGATCATCGCAGTCATGCGCTTGATACGGCGGTCGAGCTCCTTATCGTAACGCACGGCACATTTTTCCATCGATTTGCCGAGTTGGCCGGTCTGCTCGCCCACGGCGATCATGTCGGCGAGCAACAGCGGGAAGCTGCCGACCTTGCGCAAGGCCGTGGAAAGCGGCGCACCTTCGGAAACGAGGCTGGTGACCTTTGCGAGTAGTGACTGGATGAAGACGTTGGCGGAAATCTTAGACACCAACCGGATGCTGTTCAGCAGCGGCACGCCATTGGTGATGAGATTGCCCAGTGAGTGGGCAAACTGCGCGTAAAAGCGCATGGATTGAATCGCGCCAAACAGTGGCAACTTGAGTTTTGTATCATCCCACCACAGGCGGCCTACAGGACTGGCAATGTAGCCGCGAAAGGTCAGAAAAATGGCCGTGAGCGCCGCTAGAATGGCCCACCACCATTGGCCCATGAAATGATTGAAGCTGATGAGCAATTGGGTCGCAGCCGGGAGTTTCTGGCCGTTCTTGCCCATCAAATCCATGATCTGTGGCACCATGAACGTCATGAACACGACCATGAGCACGATACATGCACCGATCAGGAAAGCAGGATAGATCATCGCCTGCGTCACTTTGGCCTGTAGATCGGCCATCACAGAGAGATTCGTGGAAAGACGGCGCAAAATACTCGGTAACGAGCCGCTGACTTCGCCGGCAGCGGCGAGATTGCAGTATAGATCATCAAAGCTCGGTGAAGCTTTCCGCAGCGCCTTCGCCACGGTGGAACCTTCGCGCAGTTCATTACGCATCGTGGTGGCAATGCGGCGCAGGGCAGGTGCTTCTTGCCGCTCCTGCATCACGCGAAACGCTTGATCAATCTGTAAGCCGCCATCGAGCAAATCCGCGAGTTCTTCTGTGAACGAAATGAGCTGCGCCCGCTTCAATTTCACCGGTCCTTCATCCGCCACCGCTTTAGCTTTTGCTGCATCCGATTTTTCTTCCTGGGTGACTTTTACCGGCGTCAGCGCCTGCGCCTCGATCTTCCGAAAAGCTTCAGCACGCGATCCGACGGTGACAGAACCCGTGACGGTCTGTCCGGTGGCGGTGAGGGCGGTATAGGCAAAGGCGGGCATGGTTTAGCGCGTGCGGAGAATATTGCGGATGGTGCGTGGATCGAGGCGACAGTCTAGCACAGCATATACTTTCACGATGTCGTCCTGAACCTTGTAGTAGAAACCATGAGGGAAACGTTTGGAGGCGCAAAAATGGTAGCCATGCCGCTTGCGGTGAACACCGCCCGTCACCGCGAGTTCCATGATCTCAGGCTGGATGCGATCAAGAAAATAGTAGCCCGCACCCGGCTCGCATTTCTGATAGAAGGCAAAGCCGTCGATCAAGTCTTCGGATGCCCATTCTTCAAGTCTGACGATCATGACACGCGGCGGCGAATGGCTGCGAACGCTTCGTCAACATCCCGCCAGACGGCTTCACCACGCGCTTCGCGTTCTTCGCGCTCACGCAAAACATCGGCGTGCCATGCCGGTGGCTCAATTTCTGTAGCGTGGTTGCTGCTGAGGTCTGCACAAAGAAACTCTACGACCTGCCATTTCTGTTTGGCGGTAAGTTTTTCCAGCGGCAGTTCGATGGGGGGATTGGCGGCGAGAGTCATGGGCGGAGATTACTCAATCAGGGGATGATTTGCAACGCTACTCACTGGCCGCCGTCACGGTCATGACTTCTTCGAGCGTGGTGATGCCTTCTGATGCCTTGCGGAAACCGTACTGGCGCATCGGGACCATGCCGTCTTTGAGCGCTTGGGCTTTAAGTTCCATGCTGTTGGCGCGGTTGTTGATCTTGTCCTGCAAGGCTTCGGTCATGAGACAGATCTCCATGATGGCGAGACGGCCAGTGAAGCCGGTGTTACGGCAAGAACGACAGCCGACGGGTTTGAACAGCTTGTTTTTCCATTCCAGCGGGAAGCCGACGGTGCGCAGGTGACTGTCTTCGTGATGCGCGGGCTGCTTGCAGAAACCGCAGAGCGTGCGCACGAGGCGCTGGGCCTGGAAGGCACGCACGGAGGACGAAATCATGAAGGGTTCAATACCCATGTCGAGCAAACGTGAGATGCCGCCGACGGCGTCATTGGTGTGGAGCGTGGAAAACACCAAGTGGCCGGTTAAAGCGCCACGAATGGCGATTTCGACCGTTTCCTGGTCGCGCATTTCCCCGACCATGATGACGTTGGGATCACCACGCAAAATGCTGCGCAGTCCGGCGGCGAAGGTGAGGTCGATTTCCGGTTTCACCGCGATCTGGATGATGCCGTCGAGTTTGTTTTCGACCGGATCTTCAATGGTGACGATTCGGCGCTCCTTCGTGTTCAGCTCCTTGAGGAAAGTATAAAGCGTGGACGATTTGCCGGAGCCGGTGGGGCCGGTGACGAGGATGATGCCGTTCGGTGCGGCGAGCAGCTTGCGAATCGTCGCCTCGGTGGCGGGATCGAGCCCGAGCGCCATGAGATCGAATTTTTTACGCGTGAGCAAGCGAAGCGCGACGGATTCACCGTTTACGCTTGGAATCGTCGCGACACGCACGTCGATGGGTTCGCCATCGAGTTCGAGGTTGATGCGGCCGTCTTGCGGCATGCGGCGCTCGGCGATGTCGAGGTGCGCCATGATTTTGAGGCGCGAGATGAGCGAGGCCTGCAATACCCGCATGTTCGGCGGCACAGGAACTTCAAGAAGCTTGCCATCGACTCGGTAGCGAATGCGCAGGTCGCGCTCCAGCGGCTCGACGTGAATATCCGTAGCGCGTTCCTTGAGTGCTTCGCGGAAGACTTGATTCACGAAATTCATCACCGTGGCTTCCTCGTCGGCCTCATCGAGTACGTTGACCTCCTGTTTGAGATCATCGTGCTCATCATCACCTTCGCGGCCTTCGAGTAGTTCCTCGAAATTTTCCGCACCGACGCCGTAACCCTGATGCAGTGCTTCTAGAATACGGTGACGCGGTGCGATCTGCCAGTGGACGCGTTTGCGTAGTTCTTGACCCACGGCCTGACGAGCGTTGAGGTCGAAGGGATTGTAGGTCAGGATCGTCATCTCGCTGCCGGCCAGTTGGGAAGGGCAGATGCGATGGCGAAGCGCAAGTTTGGCCGGAAAACGGCTATGCAGGCCTTCCGCCGCATCGACAACACCGTTTTCAGCGAACGGAATGCCCAATCCCGTCGCGAGTTGAGCAAAAAAGCGGTCTTCATCCACCATGCTGCTGTCCACCAGCGCATCCATGAGCGGCTGGCGCTTGTCGGCGGCGATTTCGAGGGTGTGACGCAGGCGGGTGGGTTCAGCGCATCCGGCGCTTGCGGCGGTGCGGACGAGAACATCGATCAGAGTGGTGGCGGGCATGTGTGGGCGATACAACGCAGGCATGAAGGCAAAGTTTCGTCTTTGCTGCAAGAGCCTTCATCGGCGAAGAAAATCTGTGGAGCCACCGCAATCGTGTGTTACATCGAACTCCTCCATGAATATGAACCTCTCCATTCTTGCCCGTTCCATAAAAGCGTTCGCTTTCGCCGGCCTCGCTCTTGCTTTGAGCAATTGCGCCGTTGTTAAAAAAGGTAACTACTCGCTCAACTTCGATCCACCTGCCAAGGCGGTGAAAAATCCTGCCAATGTGCGGCTGAAACTCAGCACCAGCGCTCAGCGCGTCTATGTGATGGAAGGAAACGAAGTGCTGCTCGCCACCCCTTGCTCGGTGGGCACTGCCAGCAGCCCGACTCCGAAAGGCAATTTCACCATTTATAGCAAGGTGGCCAATCGTCGTCGTGCCAGCTCTCCTGGAGCCGGTTATCCGATGACTTTCTGGATGGAATTCCAATCCGCCTACGGCATGCACTGGGGCTGGGTGAAGCCTTATCCCTGCACTCATGGCTGTGTGCGTCTGCCGATCAAATCTGCGCAGAAGATTTTCAGTATGATCAGGTCTGGAACGCCTCTCAACATCGCCGAATCTCAGCCTGAGGACGCCACCATTGGTAAGACCTTGCCGGTGCTCGATGATAGCAGCCTCGCTGACCCACCAGACTCCTATATGATGAGCAATAAGGTCTTTGAAGACGCCGCGAAGGGTAAAATGTACTACTGAGCCGTCTGACGACCTGAATTTTCCCTCAATGTCCGCTCCAGCACCCGCTCCAGCCGCCCGTCGTGTGAATGTACGCACACCCGAGGTCATGGAGCGTGTGCAGGCGGAGGTGGAGACACATTACCGCAGCCACATTGTCGAAAATATCCGCGCGCGTGGCAGTGTGCTCAGCGTGGGCAACACCACCGTTCGTCTTGCCCGTGATTTTGGCTTTTGCTATGGCGTGGAGCGTGCCATCGACCTCGCCTACGCGGCGCGGAAGGTGTTTGCCGACCGTCGTGTCTTCCTGCTAGGCGAGATCATCCACAATCAAGAGGTGAATCGTCAGCTCACCGAAATGGGTGTGGTCAGCATTCCCAATGTCGATCATGAAGCGATGGTCGCTACTATGACCAACGAGGATGTCGTTATTGTCCCTGCTTTCGGGGCAGAAACGCGACTGATGAAGCTGATTGGTGATCGTGGCTGCATGGTGGTCGATACGACCTGCGGTGATGTGATGAGCGTTTGGAAACGTGTGCGCCAGTATGCGAAGACCGGTTTCACCTCGATCATTCACGGCAAGGCTTCACATGAAGAAACCCGCGCCACCTCTTCGCGTGCGATGGGTGATGACGGTATGGGCAACTATCTTGTGGTGCTGACGCTGGCCGACGTGGATTACGTCTGCGACTACATCCGCCATGACGGTGACCGTGAAGCCTTCCTGAAGCGTTTCCCAGCCGGAGCGCATTCCGATGGCTTTGATCCTGATCTTCATCTCACACGCATAGGCGTAGCGAATCAGACCACGATGCTCAAATCGGAGACGGAAGAAGTGCAACGCCGTTTGCGGCAGGCCGTGCTGGACCGCCATGGTCCCGAGGCCGGTGTCACGAACTTCCAGGTCTTTGACACCATCTGTGGTGCTACGCAGGAGCGGCAGGACTCCCTGTTCGGCCTGTTGCAGCAGCCGCTGGATGTACTGCTCGTTGTCGGCGGCTACAATAGCTCCAACACGACGCATCTCGTTGAAATCGGCGAGCAGCAGCTTCCCACTTTCTTTATTCGCACCGCCGACTGCCTCAAATCATTGGAACAGATTGTGCATTTCGACCTTCATCTCAAAGCAGAGAAGGAAAGCTATTCAACCAAGTTAGCTAACGATGGTCCGGTGACGCTCGGGATCACCGCTGGAGCGTCGTGTCCGAATAATCTCATCGAAGACACCGTGCTACGCGTGTTTAAGCTGCGTGGTGTCGATGAGGCCGCCGTGCAGGCCGCCTTGAACTGACATGCAGCTTACGCCGACCATCGAAACTCGCGAAGAGGTGATGTTTTTCGACACCGACTGCGGTGGCGTGGTCCACAACATCGCCTACCTGCGGATGATCGAAACTGCGCGCACCCGTCTTGCCGGTTTGATGGGCATGAAGCTGCGTGAAATGGCCCAAACGCATCTTTATCCCGTCGTGGTGCGCACTGAGATTGACTACAAAAAGCCCGCGAAGCTCGGTGATGAACTTGTCATTCACGGTAAACTTGAAAGCGTCGAACGCGTGCGTTTCTGGTGCGCGTTTGAAATGCGCAGGGCCGAAGACAACGCCTTGCTCATCACGTGCCGCCAGTCTCTGGCGCTGGTGCAGATGCCGGAAGGCAAGCCATCACGTCTTCCAGAAGACTGGAAGGTGAAGTATGCGCATCTGCTCAAATCAAAGCAGTAGCAGGTTTAATTCCGTCCGCTGACGCCTGCTGGCTTCTTCGGTTTCTTCTCGGCCTTGGGCTTCGCTTCACGCGGCGGGAACTCCCAGCTCATGATGCGTTTTTCGCCGGGGGTGCAGACGAGGAAGGTGCTGAAGGGGCGGCCGCGTTTGGAGATCATACCGGCGATCAGCGAGGTCTTGCCATCGGCGAAGAACTCGCGGGCGTTCTCGGGTGTGATATCCTTCTGGCAGAGTTTTTTCGGCAGGCGGGCATTGCACTTGGAGGACTCAGTGGCGTTGATTTTGCACTGATAAGCGTCGGCAGTTTCGTGGATTTTTTCGCCCTTGCGGCCTTTCTTGGCGCAGACAGGGCAGTCAGTGATTACGGGGCACTCATCCCAATTGATGCTATCGGGATCGGTGCCGTCGCCAAAGACAAAGGCGATCTTCATGTCGTCTTTGATCTGGAGTGCGGCGCTGAAGTCCTTGCCCTTCTTGCTGCGGAAACCTTCGAGCGGGCCGATGAAGCGCTTCTCGATGAGCGTGCGGATTTCATCCTCGCTGAGAGGACGGCTGGCCACGGCTTTGAAGACCCGCACTTTGCACTTGGGATTTTTGCAGCCGTAGAACTCCTCGGTCTGCTTGTAGCCTTCCGTGCTGCCACAGACGCCGCAGGTGGCTTTGAATTCGGGATACACCTTCTCCTTGGCGGCTTTGGAGAACTCCTTGGTTTTGTCCACGACCTGCTTGGTGACGCGGCGGATGTCCTTCATGAAACTCTCGCGGTCGAGTTCGCGATGCTCCATCTGGCGCAGCTTGTATTCCCACTGGCCCGTCATTTCAGGCGAACTCAGCGTGTCGATGCCGATGGCACTGATCTGATCAATGAGAGCGAGGCCCTTCGCGGTCACATGCATGTCACGTTGCACGCGTTCGATGTAGCGGTCCATGATTAGACCTTCGATGATTGCCGCACGCGTGGCGGGCGTGCCGAGACCACGTTCGCTCATCGCTTCGGCGAGTTCTTCATCTTCGACGAGTTTGCCGGCACCTTCCATGATGGAAAGCAGCGTCGCTTCCGTGAAGCGCGGCGGCGGCTTGGTCTGATGTTCGTTCACTTCGACATCCAGCGTGCTGGCAGTGTCGCCATCGTTCGCCGCCACGAGCAGTTTGGCGGCATCCTCGCCACCTTCGGCGGCTTCTTCGGCGGCTTTTTTGCCATAGACGCTCAGCCAGCCGGGTTCCTTGAGCACTTTGCCATCGCTTTTGAACGCATCTTTGCCAACACGCGTGATGCGAGTGGTTACTTCAAACTCTGCAGCAGGGAAAAACACGGCGACAAAGCGACGTGCCACCATGTCGAACAGCTTTTGCTCGGCCTCGGGCAGTTCCTTCGGCGGAATCAAACCGGTGGGGATGATGGCGAAGTGGTCGCTAACCTTGGTGCTGTCAAAGATGCGCTTGTTGAGCTTCACCCACTTGTTGTCGAGCGCGGTGGCGGCGTGTGTGCCGAGTTCATGGGGCAGCGCGTCATGCTTGCGGCTGTCGTGACTAGCAAAAGTTTTGAGCGTGTCGGTGACGGTGTCGAGATAATCCTCAGGCAGATGGCGTGAATCCGTTCGTGGATAGGTCAGCACCTTGAACTTCTCATACAGCGCTTGCGCGATTTGTAGC
Source organism: Verrucomicrobiaceae bacterium (assembly GCA_947466075.1). Taxonomy (GTDB): domain Bacteria; phylum Verrucomicrobiota; class Verrucomicrobiia; order Verrucomicrobiales; family Verrucomicrobiaceae; genus Prosthecobacter. The sequence continues at coordinate 22,432 of CANIBP010000023.1, read as the reverse complement.
GTGCGGCGGGCGGAGAACCCAAAGCGGTTGCTGGCTTCACGTTGCAGGCTGGTCAGATCGTAGAGCAGGGGAGCAGCCTGGCGGGCAGGTTTGGTGGTCTGTTCGACCTTGCCGGGCTTGCCGTTGCAACGATCCGCAATGGCCTGTGCGGTGCCTTGGTCCCAAAGACGCTCGGCCTTCTTGTGCTCGTCATTTTCGTCCTTCTTGTAGCTTTCGTCGATCCAGCGACCGGAATAACGGCCTGCGGTCACTTCAAAGAGCGCGATGGCTTCAAAATAGGTGCGCGGCACGAAGGCGGCGATGTCACGTTCGCGCTGGGCGAGAATCGAGAGCGTCGGCGTTTGCACGCGACCCACAGGCGTGAGGCGGAAGCCGCCGTGGCGTGAATTTAGCGCGGTGAGCGCACGCGTGCCGTTGATGCCGATGAGCCAGTCACTTTCACTGCGGCATTTCGCGGCATCGGCCAGAGGCTTCATCTCTTCATCGGTGCGCAGCTTCTTGTAGGCATCCAAAATGGAACCCTGAGTCATGGATTGCATCCAGAGGCGCTTGATGGGCTTTTTGGTGCCACTGGCATCAACGATGTAGCGGAAAATGAGTTCGCCCTCGCGCCCGGCATCGCAGGCATTGATGAGAGAATCGATATCCTTGCGCTTCATCAGCTTGGCGAGGAGCTTGTAGCGGTCCGCACTTTGCTCGATGGGATTCAGCTCAAACTGCTCCGGCATGATGGGCAGACTGGTGAAGCCCCAACCGACTTTCTTGCCGTCCACCATGGGCATGCCGAGTTCGAGCAGATGGCCGACGGCGGAGGAGATGACGTGCGTTTCGTTCTCGTACCAGTCTTTTTCTTTGGCGAAGGGCTTCATGCCGGGGGCTTTGGCGAGTGCGCGGGCAAGATCGGCGGCAACACTGGGCTTTTCGGCAATGATCAGGGCTTTGGGCATGTGCGTGTGAACAGGGATGGTAGGGAAAAAGGGAGCTACTTAGGGGATGCTTTCGGCCCCGATGTCAAGGCGGGCGCGTTTGGAGCCATGAAAGTCGCCTACCGTTCAATCATACGCACAGCAGCGAGATGGCGACGTTACCGTCGAAGCAGGCGGCGACATCGGAGCCGGGGTCTTGTGGGCGGGAGGCGTAGGAGGCGCTGTAGGCGTAGCCATGCTCACTTTGGGTGTAGGCGACGTTCAACGGTGAGCGGGCAGGGGTGCTGCGAATGCGTGGCGGCAAAGCGGCATGCGTGGCAGGGAGATGGGGCAGATTGATGTTCCAGAAACTTCCATGGGGCTGCACTTGGGCATGAGTTTCGGCTAAAATTTCAGTGACCCAGCGTGCGGTGCGTTGCCAATCGACGGTGAGCTCACGAATCATGTAATGGGAGAGCGCCATGGCACGAATACCGTGATAAGCGGCTTCGCGGGCAGCGGCGACGGTGCCGGAGATGACGATGTCCTGGCCCAGGTTGCCACCGGCATTGATGCCGGATAGCACGAGGTCGGGCTTCACATTGAGAGCGAACAAAGCAAGGCGCACGCAATCAGCCGGTGTGCCATGCACGGCGTAGCGGCGTTCTTCCGGTGTCTCCACTTTGAGATGCTGGTGCGTGGTGACGCGATGACCGCACATGCTTTGCTCTGTGGCAGGTGCGACGATGGTGTAGTCCCAACCGAGTTGTGACACGGCGTCAGCCAAGGCCTGCAATCCGGGCGCGTGGATGCCATCGTCATTGGTGATGAGAACGTGCATCAGGCGAGGTCGAGGATGACTTTGCCGCCGCGTGAGCCTTCCTGGGCGCGAGTAATGGCGTGTTTGAAATCAGCGAGCGGCACGATTTCGTCGATGGCGGTGACGAGTTCGCCGGTTTCGATGAGCGCGGTGAGCGGATCGAGCACTTCGTAAAGTTCGGGAGTGCTGGCTTTCTCAAACCATTTGGTGATCCACAGACCGTGAAGCTGGAGGTTTTTGAAGATGAGGAATTTGTTCGGCACCTTGAGACTGCGGCGGCTCATCGCGCCATAGGTGACGTGGATACCTTCGGGGCTGAGCAGATCCATGAGGTGGATGGCGCTGTCGCCACCGACGGCGTTGGTGGCGAGCCGCACGGGATCGCTGCCGATGATTTCTTTTGCTTCGGTAACACCTTCAGCGGTGTCGAGCACGACAGCATCCGCACCGAGTGCTTTCAATTCATCAAACAACTCGATCCGGCGGACGAAATTCATCGTGCGCAGACCGAAGTGATGGGCGAGCTGGATCAAAGCGCGACCGACACCAGAGTTGGCGGCGTTTTGCGCGACCCAGGAGCCTTTCTCGAGGTCGGCGTAATGTTTGAGCAATGCCCAAGCGGTGACGGGATTGATGCGCAGCATGCTGGCCTGCACGGCGTCGATCTGCGGCGGTAGTTTGGCGAAATGATGCTCAGCAGCGGTGAGATGCTGTGTCCAACAGCCGGTGCCGATCAGCGGGATGACGACATCGCCTTTCGCCAGTGATGTGACGGCATCACCAACCGCTTCGACTTCACCGCAGCCTTCATGACCGGGAATGCAAGGCGGATGCGCGGCGCGGCCATAAGTGCCTTCGATGAAATTAATGTCCGCCGGATTGACGGGTGTGTAACGCATGCGCACGCGGACTTCATGGCCTTCGGGGGGCGTTAGCGTGTGCTCTTTGAGTTGGAGGACCTCGGCAGGATTGCCGGTTTGATCGAATTGGAGATGGAGAGACATCTATTTCAAAACGTTCGCCGCCTAGTCTTTGACTGCTTGGCGTGCCGCCGTGACGAGATTCATGAACAATTCGCGCTGCTCAGCGAGCGCCGCCACGGGATCACCATCGGGCATTTTGCCGGCTTCGAGGCAGACATGGCCTTCGTAGTCGATCTCGACGAGCAATTTGGCGAGTTTGTCGAGTGGGTAGGTGCTGAGATTGACACCGCGAATGTGCACGGTGTGGCCGAGACGATCTTGGACGAGGGCGAAGTTGGCTTCCAATCCAGCGCCGATGAGATCGGTGTCGTTGGAGTTCCAGCAGACGCGCACATTGTCACGCTCGGCGGCGTCCATGATGGTCTTGATGTGCGGCAGTTCGGAAGTGTCCTTGCCATGCACTTCGAGACGAATTTCTTGACCGAAGCCGATGGCGTGATCGCCGAGTTCCGCGAGCGCCTTGCCGATTTGCACCAAGGTCTTTTCGACTGGCACATCCTTCGGCAGCGCGTTGGGTTTCACTTTCACGCCGCTAGCACCGATGTCGTGGCTGAGTTTGATGAATGCCTTGGCTCCTTCGATGTTTTTCCGCACTTCATCTGCATTGGGAGAGTGGAACTCAAAGTTAGTGCCCATACCGAGGACATCGACGGGTGAATCCTCAAAGCGACTGCGCACTTCTTTGCGCTGAGCGGGAGTGAGTGAAATATCGACTTTATGGGCATGCTCGACGCGCAGTTCCACACCGAGCACCTTCGTGGTTTCGCAGTTCTTGATGAGCGTGGGCAGATCCCAGTCCTTGCCCCACTGGTAGGTGACGAGTCCGAATTGGATGTTTTCACCCTTGTAAGTGAGTTTGGCATCAGCGGCGAAGGCTGAAGCGGCACTGGCTCCGAGGACGGTGTGAATGAAATGGCGGCGTGAGGACATAAGGTGTCGATGTTGCCCACGCTAACGGTTCCCGTAAACCGTTCATTGCATGATCCTCGAATTACGGAGGCTGGAAAAAACCGTTATTTGGAAACGTGATGAAGCAACTCAGAAGGGCTGTCTTTGCGGCGGTAGCCTTGGACGTGACCGTTACCTTTGTAGAGATAGACCTTTTTGACATCTTCCAGAGTCATGATCACCCAAGGCGAGAGAACGTTTCTGCCGTTCTTAGTGAAGACGATATTGTCTGCCAGATGGACGCAGGAGTGGAAGGCATCCCCCCCACTATTGAGGAAGAATAGTACATCACCATACTGATAGGGAGGCTCGACCGCGCTGAACTGCTCCAGCACCTGGCTTGTAGCCAGTCGGGAATCTAGAAGGTAGCCTTGCGGTTCATAATTAAAGAAGTTCAGCGAAGTCCAGTGGCAGTCCGGCAGGATGCCCTGCTTTGCCATGTCCACGCCCGGATAGGTGTACATGAGCTTGCGAGCCAGGGCAGGAAGAATGTGAGCAAGGCCCAGTTCATTGACGCCATCAAGCTGAATGATGGACTGTAGCAGCGGTTCCAGATCTTTGCGACGGATGCCAACTCCGAGAGACCAGTAGTTGACGAGATCATCGATGTTCGAATCCTTGTCGAGAATGAGGCGAACCATCAGCGTTCTCGTGCGCGTGCAGGCTTTGAAAATGGTGCGTGCTTCGTCATCGGACTGCGCGTAATTTAGTAGGGTGGGAATGTCACTGAACGCGATGGTCTCACCCCGCTTGTAGCTGAGTTTCTTGATGAGTGAAATGATCTCCGGTCGGAGCTTGCTGTGGCGATACCATTCATCAATCGAGGTGCCAATAATCAGCACCGGATCCACGTGATACTCATTCTCGGGTTGGTTCGCCAGTTCGGCGTAAATCAAGGCTCGATTTTCTGGTGAAAGGCCTTCGATGACATGACGTTGCGGGAAGAGATGAATGGATTTTCCATCTCTCACCATCGAATCCGTCGATAGCAATTGATCGATCAAAGGGGTCTGCAGACCTGCCCTGGCAAATAGTTGAGTCAGACTCGAAAGTGAGCTTTCAGGAAAGGTCCAGCGGGGGATCGGACTGGGAAGGGGGAAATCTTCCAGGAGAGAATTCGGCGCCTCAAGAAACACATACGTGCAGCGGAGCTTTCCCCATGGCTTAGGATTGGCGGTAAACACCCGCAGGGACTGAGTTGGTGTAGGTAAGCCCAGCAACGTACTCCCAAGTGTTATGCCCTTTGAATCCGGCATAGTTCCTTGGTCTTCTCCCAAATGGATGCCTAGATTCTCAGCACTGGTGATTTGTCCCAAGCCGTTCACCGGCCAGAACATGGACAGCACGAATGAAACGGCGAGCATAGCAGTCAGTGGCGAATTTCGATGTTGGTTAAGGAGACAGGGCTTGTCGAAAAGCAGTAGGTGGTTCAAGGCTTTTAAGCTAGGGGGATTTAGCGTGTGTGTAATAGAAATCTAATATGATGATTATATATTACAAGTAATAAAATCGACTATTCGGATGAGTTATATAGCCAACCGAACATCCGATTTAATCGGGATACGTCTCGTGTGTCCTATTGGAAGGCACGAATCGCAGCAATCTTCACCTTACGAGTGCCGTGCAGCGCTTCGGTAGGGAGATCGAGTTCATCGCCGACCGTTTTGCCGATGAGGGCTTTGGCGGATTCGGAAAGGTAGCTGATGATATTTTTGTCGAGATCGCCATCCCAAGCACCAAGAATGGTGGTGGATTCTGTGGCGCCGCTGGCAAGGTCCAGGACATCAACAACGGTGCCGATACCGACCTTATCGGTGGGCACGTTGGCGAAATCGGTGCCGCGGGCATTGCGTAGTTCGCGCTCCAGCTTGCCTTGCATACGCAGCAGCACGGACTGCTGGTCGCGGGCGGCCTTGTAGCCGCCGTTTTCGCGCAAGTCACCTTCGTCTCGGGCGATCTGAATTTCCCGCTTGTTGTCGGGAATCTTGACGTTCACGAGGTCTTCGAGCTCGGCTTTTTTCTTTTCCAGGCTGGCCCAGGAAACAATGAGGGAGTCGTCCTGACGTGGGCCGGCGTTTTCATCCATCATGGCTTCCATTTCAGGACGTACTTTAATGATGCGAGCCATCAGTGAACGGCGGGTGAGTTCGTCAAAGAGGGAGCCGTTGATGAGGCGCTTGGCGAGGAGGCGCACGTCTTCTTCTTCGGCGTCGGCGACCATTTCACCCAGCAGGGTTTTGTCATCTGAGAGGATGTCCTGAAGGCGTCCGGTGCGTTTCGGGCCGCCTTCCATGTGGTCGCTTTCGATGACGCCGAGGATGGCATGACCGAGATCGATGTCGAAAACGGACTCAGCGAGGCCTTTGCGCTCACGGGCCATCCAGATGAGCAGATCGGCGGAAAGCATGCGGTTGCGCAGGGATTTTTTCAGCGCCTCGGCGAGAACGTCGAGCTCATCATTGGCATCGAGCACGGCGGCGATCTCTGCGACGGCACGACCGCCGGTCTTGGTGAGGTGATGCAGGATTTCAGGCACCCAGGCACGATTTGGGAAGGCTTCCGGGAAGGCGCGGTAAATCCGGCCGAGCAGGCTGGCGGAGAGGCTCTTGATGGCATCGGCAAGCACTTCTTTGGTCTCCACGATGAGGTCGGAAATCTTCATGGAACCCATCGGGGCCGTGGCCACTAGATTCTCGACGAGTTCGTCACGGGCGAGCAGGAGTTGCAGGCACTCTTTGAGATTGAGCTTCACGCTCTTGCGGGCGGAGTCGGAGATGTCTTGGAAGACGGGGATGAGTTCGGTCTTGGGATCGCTGAAAAGGTCGATGTCCTTCTGGATGCTGGCCAGCGTGGCGAGCTTGGTCTTCAAATCACGTGCGGCGAGGAAGGCCTTCACCATCTGTGTGCCGGCGTTTTCCGCCTGGTCACGCAGTACGAGGTTTTCGGTGCGCTTGGCAGGGACGACGATGTGGCGGTGAGTTTTGAGGGCACGCTTGGCACCTTCCCACCACTTCTTGTAATCCGCGTCGGCAATGATCCGGCCTTTGAGCAGGCGTTCCAATGCGTCGAGATGCAGAGAATTGCCGCTGCTCTTGAGCGCGAGTTCGACGAGTCCGGGAGCGTTCTTGGCAGCCATCTCCTTGAGCGTATCGAGATCGGTCAGACGACGGGCCAGGAGGTGATCGGCAGGAATGATCTCCAAGGAGGTGATGGCAAAGGAGAGTTTCAGCGGATGACCGGGCTTACCTTCAAAGTCGATGATGAGTCGGTCTCCCAGCAAATCCCATGCGGCGATCTTGCCGACCCCCCAGCTTTTATGCACCGCGATGGTGCCGGCTTCGAGTTTGGAAAGTTTTTCGCCGTCGGCGGCAGGGAGTTTGCCTGCGGCCACAATGTTTTGCACCTCTGGATTCATGGGACGTTCAGACTAGACGGTGACGGGGTTTGAGCAAAGGAAACCTTGCATCCCATTTGTTTTGCCAGTCCCTCAGCGACTTGGTCAGATCACTGAGCTTGTTTGCGAGCTGCTCTATTTCGCGCTGACTCTGCGGATCCGTCCAAGGTGTTTGGGGCAGCGTTGTTGTTCATGGCAGGTTATAGCCTCTTCGCTGGGTTGGTCGCAAAGTGCTCAGAGGCGTCTCCAAGTTAAGCCGCCCCAGGTTGCTATCTTTCTTGACGCTCATGAGCCCAATTCCCATGATGCGCGGCCATGCTCCCACGATTTCTATTTGCCCAGCTGATCGCTATCACCACTCTTCCATCCCTGGCAGTGGATGATTACAGGCTGGGACAGTTATCCCAGGAAAAACCGGACGTGCCGAAAGGGAAGGTGATCTCGATGCCGATGCACGATTCGAAGATCTATGCGGGCGCGAAGCGTGACTGGTGGGTCTATGTGCCTTTGCAGTACAAACCAGCACAACCGGCGAATCTAATTGTTTTTCAAGATGAGCATGATTACGTCGGCTCGAAGGGCGCATGGCGGGTGCCGGTGGTGTTCGACAATCTCATCGCCAGCGGCGAGATGCAGCCCACGATCGCGATTTTCATCAATCCCGGTCACAGTGGCGACACAAAGCCACCGAGTGTGTGGAAGAACAACAACCGCGGCAAGGAATACAACACGCTTGGCGACACATATGTCCGCTTCCTGCTCGAAGAAATCCTCCCGCAGGTGCAGAAGGATTATAAGCTCACGGAGAATCCAGAAGGTTGGGCCATCGCCGGAGCGAGCAGCGGGGCGATCTGCGCCTTCACGGGTGGCGTGGGAACGCCCGGACAAGTTCCGGAAGGTATTCTCCACCATCGGCAGCTATGTCGATCTCGCAGGCGGGCATGTGTATCCATCAATTATTCGTCTAGCGGAACGCAAGCCGCTGCGTGTTTATCTGCAAGACGGTAGTAGCGATCTCGACAATTCCTATGGCCGCTGGCGAATCAGCAGATGGCCAAGGCGCTGGCCTACCAGAACTACGATTACACCTTCACGTTTGGTGATGGATCACATAACAGCAAACATGGCGGGAGCATATTTCCCGAGGCGATGAAGTGGCTGTGGCGGAAGTGAATCTGCTTTTCTGAACGCATATGACAAACAAGCACTGTCGCTGGGGCATTCTGGGTGCCGCATTCATTGCACGGAAAAACTGGCAGGCGATCCGCGAAGCCGGAAACGCGACACTTGTGGCTGTCGCCAGTCGTGAATTGGTGCGGGCGCAGGCATTCATCGACGAATGTCAGGCCAGCGCACCTCATGCGGTAGTGCCCGAGGCGATGGGGAGTTATGAGGCGCTACTTGCGCGGCCGGATATCGACGCGGTTTATATTCCACTGCCGACGGGATTGCGGAAGGAGTGGGTCATTCGCGCGGCGCAGGCCGGGAAGCATGTACTGGTGGAAAAACCAGTGGGTTGCCATGCCGCCGAGGTGGAGGAAATCATCGCCGCATGTGAACAGCATCGCGTGCAGTTTATGGACGGCGTGATGTTCATGCACGGGCGGCGTCTGCAGCGGATGCGCGATGTGTTGGACCTAAAGGTGGGCAACATTCGTCACATTGCCTCGCAATTCAGCTTCATGAGCGATGCGGATTTTTAGCGCACGAACTTCCGCACGCATGGCGCGCTGGAACCGCTCGGTTGTCTGGGTGATCTTGGCTGGTATTGCCTGCGTTTCACCTTGTGGGCCATGCGCTACAGCACGCCGGTGCAGGTGACCGGCCGCATTCATGCCGAAACGCGGCAATCGCCGGATACCCCGCCGGTTCCGCTCGAATTCTCCGGTACACTTGTCTTTGCCAGCGGCACTTCCGCCTCTTTCTACTGCTCCTTTACCACCACGAATGCTCCACGGGCCGTTGTCAGCGGGAACCAGGGTCTTTTGCAGGTGTCTGACTTCGTGCTGCCGTTTTCCGGGGCGCAAACGCATTACAACCTGACGCGTTCCGACTTTGCCATCAACGGCTGCCGCTTTGAGATGCATGCCGGTCTTCAAACCGAATCCCTAGATGAACCGAGCAGCAACGCGCCGGGTTCCTAGGAGGCGGGTTTGTTCCAAGCTTTCTCCAAACGGGTGCTGTCAGGTCAGATAGACCCGCATTGGCCGCAGATCGCCCTGCAAATCCAGCGTGTGCTGGATGCGTGCCTGTGTTCAGCGCGTTAGGGTGGTGTCCCTGTGGTGATGCCGGGCGAAACAGAGTACAGGTTTGAAACACTTTAAACAACCTCAAGAAGGTGTGAAAAGGGTCAAACGTTCCTGAGTGCGCTTAACAGCAAAGGGTCTGTGGCTTCCCTCCTACTGCAAGCCATTCCATGCTCCAGCGGCGAAAGCTGACTCAACAACCTCGGCAGCCTTCGAGGCGTCCCAGTCGGCGTACGCGGCCATGAGTCGTGTTGTCGCCTCATCGGGATTCGAGCTAGACAGCAAGATGTCGCGCACGGGAGCCAGACTGCCACGGTAGGTCTGAGTCAGTATCGCCGCCGCCCGCCGAGAGATCGAATCGACCGCCACGCCTGGGGTCAGGACGCCTGGCAGCACTGAAAGGGTCCGCGTAGTTGCTGGGCTAGGCGTGGCTCCTGTGTCCGGCGATGGGTCGCGCTCCAATTCCAGCCCGACACGCTGACTCAGCAGCGCGAGGCTCTTGTCAGCGAGCCGGATGCCCGCCGTCTTGAGATCCTTCAGCACCGTGGCAGTCGTCGTGTTCTCCTCGGATTCCTCGCCGCCAAAGGTGATTTTGGGCGGCGCGCCCGTGAAGCCGTTCAGCCGCAAAAAGGGCTTGAAGAGCTGCTGCCGCAATGTCTGCGCCAGGCGCTTCTTGTCGTGGCTCGAAATGTCCCCCCGCACCTGTCCTTGCAGATCGCTCGACCCGCTGCCGATGCCCGTTGGGCTTGCAATGCTGGATTGCGTTTGGCCGAGCACCCGGCGCGAAATGGCCTCATCGCAGATCCGGTAGAAATTCTCGAAGCTCGCCGAGCTGTCTCCAGTCCCGGCCTTGAGCAGCTCAATGGTCGTCTCCTTGTTGACAGCTAGACCACCAATCTTGCTCGAAAGCTGGAAGGCCCGCTCCAAAATCTGCCGACTCTTCTCATCGGCCTTGTCGAACTTGCCGACCATGAACGGCGTGCCGAACTTGTCGAGGAAGCGCACCCACCACTCACGGTCCATGACCTTGAGGAAAAACCACCACGAGAGCGCACGCATCGGGCCGCCCCAGTTGTCAGCGGTTCGCAGCAAATGCCCGCGATGCGTGATGTATCGAGCTGGGTCAGGCCGCACAAAGGAGCCCGTTAGGCGTCCGGTTTTTGCGTCGGTCTCCTCAATTTGCAGTACTCCCTCTGTCCAGCGGAAGAGATGGTCCGGCACGGCGGCCAGGCTGTCCCAGTCGAGTGCTAGGCCGGGTACGTCGGCTGGTTTGTAGGTGCGCTCGACGACTGCCAGCGGCCAAATGGTGCCCCAGAGCAGGTCGCGGCACACGCCGAGAAAATCGGGCAGCCTGTCAATCGCCCCCTTGATGGCATCAGCGGCGGCGATGTCCTCGGCTTTGTCTTTGTTCGCCGGTGAAATCAGCGGGTCATCGCCGATGACCGCGAGCAGCCGCGTTTCAATCACACCCTGCAAATGAGTGTCGGCAATCAAAACGTCGCGATAGATCGAGAACAACAGCCGCGTGTCGCCCTGCTCGGCAGCCGTGATGGCTGCATGCACACGCTCGGCGGTCAGGCCGACAAGGGTGCTCGGCGGCTCGTTGCGCGGATCGTTGATCGTCGCTAGGTTACGCGGAGCCCACTCACGTTCCATGAGGTCCAGACGGGCGAGCAGCTCTTTGTTGGTGGGTCGTTTAGCCATGGGTCAAAGTGGATGAAGGACGAGCGTGTAAATACCGGGCAGGCTGGACTTGCTAGCAGCAACGCAGCCCCTCCTCGTGGCGGTCAGGACGCCATCTTGGATGTGGCGAGCGTCGGCCTTCGCCGTTCCAGTCGCCGCGCTGGATGTCGAGCATCTCGACTGCGCCACCACCGGCCTTGAGGCCGTGCTTGGCGAGCTTGCACCCGTCAAACGTATCACCATGCTCACCGTTCGGGCCGACTGTCGCATCAAAGCTGCCCCGGTCCTTCACGACGCGCATGAAGTCCTTGTACATGTAGGTCGAAAAAGGCAGCAGGGCCTTGCCGCTTTCGATGCAGTTCGCCAGATCGTTGCCGAGCTGGGCTTTGAGACTGATTTTACCCTCGGGCGTCTCAATGGTCTCGCTGGAAACGATGAGCTGCACGTCACACAGCGCGCCCACGGCCTCCTTGAGCAGTTTGGCATAAAAACGCTCGTTCGTGGCGTCGATGCACAGGCTCTTGATCTTCACGTCCATCGCCAGCAGCGCCTTGATGATGCCGACGACGCGCATCGTCGTGATGTTGGGATTGGCCGTTTTCCACCACAAACAGAGAGGCACCTCAAACACGTCGCCGTTTTCGGTGCCGATGGCCAGGGCCGATGGGTTGCTCTTCTTGTTGGTGGTCGTGGCCTGGTCAAAGCCCAGGGCGACTGTGCCGCTCACGAAATCGAGCGCCCCGGCGGGCAAAAGCTCCTGGCCTTCGTCCCAGTAGGCCGCCGCTGCCTTTCCCAGGCCTTTCCGCTGCGCCTGGTCGAGCGCGAGAGGTGACACCGCGCTCGTGCCCACTTTGGGCCGGGTGAGGCGATTGCTGCGATCCCAGCCCTGCTTGTCGATGGATAGCTCCCGTGCTTCGTCGGGGCTGATTTCTGCGCCGGAGTCGGGGTGAAAATTCTTCCGGCCCGCCAGTGCTGCGTCATCAATCGTCACGCGATGCACCCAGAGTCCGACACGATTCTTGAACCACGTTCCCTCCGCGCTTGGCTCGAAGTCCTCGTTGCCATCCTCCGGCGTCAAAAGTTCGTAGGCGTAGTGCGCGTAGTCCGGCGGTGGCGTCGTCGCCATCAGGAAATTGAACGTGGGGTCGGTCGAGAAAATGGGCTCCAGCTCGGCGAGCAGCGTTTGCAGGTCATCCACAAAGGCGCACTCGTCCAGCTTCACCGTGCCGCTGAAACCACGGGCAGTCTGCACGTTCGCAGCGATGACTTTGAGGCGGCTTGAAACCGTGTTCGTGTGCCGCAGTCGCACCTCAAATTTGGAATGCTCCAACAGGTCGGCAATCGCCGGAATGTCGATGTCGTCAGGCAGCTTGCGCCATGAGTCGGCATCGTGCTCGTGCCGCCGTTCGCCCGCGACGAGCTGAAGCTTGCGTTGGTCCGCCCAGGCCGTCATGTCGCGGAGGAATTGCTGCCATACATGCGCTTCTTTTTCGGGCATCTCGGCCCCGAGGTTGAGCGATGCCGTGGCAAAGGTGATGAGCCGCCCAGGATGTTCGGCCATCTCCAGTGGTGGCGAGGGCACGGCTTACATTCCACTCACGCGCATTCGTGAAGCCTGGCTCCGCGTCAGCGAGGCCGAGAAGCTGCCAGTCGGCTTATCCGCTGAGGTCATGGTGAAGCTCATCAAAGGCGGCTTTGTGCAGGGCAGCACACCCGCGCCTCATTCGACCATCATCAACATGCTGGATCTCCTTCGCCACATCGAAGAGACCGCCGAAGACCCCGACTTCTGGACGGATGACCGCCTCGAACGATACAAGCACGGAATGTGAGGCCGAGACAATGCTCAATGAATTTCTTCTTGCCAGTGAACCCGCCCCATCTCACTCTGACAATGTCACGAGTGAGATCGTGGCCCCATCCTTCAAGCAAGGCGTCACGAGCCGAGCGGGATTCACACAACAGAAGATCGAAGCCAGTCATCCATAGGCAACCCAGGTCGTGCTGGGAGCTGACAAGAGTCTCACCTCTTGGGTGGCTGGCTTCTTTTTCTACCAAGCAAATGAAGAACACACCAAGCGCCGGCCATGATGCCAGCGCTGACAAAGAAATGGAACTCATGCGCGGCATCAATCGCCGCGACGAACAAGCTCAAGCGGCGGCGGCATTGCTGCTCCTCATGGGTAATGAACTGGTCCGCCTCACTGAGCGCGGAGAATCCTGGTCGGATGAATCCTTTGGCGAGTTCATCGCCTGCGGCCTCATCAGCATCAGTCATCAGGCCGCCCGCAACCTCCACCAAGCTACACTGCCATGACCATCATCGAATACCAAAATACGGAGTTCAAACTCCGCTCCGTTCACATCGACGGCGAACCTTGGTTCGTCGCTAAAGATGTGTGCCAAATGCTCGGCTTCCAAGGGAACAAGGGGTCTGACAATCTCCGATCCCTTGACGACGATGAAAGGGGGTCGGTAAAAGCCGACACCCTTGGCGGAAAACAAGACATGGTCATCGTCTCCGAATCCAGCCTCTATGCGCTCATCTTCCAAAGCCGCAAGCCGGAGGCGAAAGCCTTCCGGCGCTGGGTCACGGGCGAGGTGCTGCCAGCCCTGCGCCGTGAAGGCGAATATCGTATGCGTCATCTCGATCAGCAGCGCGTGTGCGAGGTGAAGGCCGGAGTGGAGAGCACGCGGAAAAAGCTGGCGGTTCAAATGGCACATCTATGGAAGGTGCAAGAGGTGGAAGGCAACGTCAGCCTAAAAGCCTACCTGCATGCAGCGGGCGTCATGCTGGCACCCAAGGATTGCATGCGCCTCGGGGCGCGCTGCAATTACCGCTGCCGTGTGACGGGCCACGCCGTGGGCAAGCTGCAGCAGCGGCGTGGACGCACGGCAAAACTCAGCGCGGGGCATTGCCGCTTCGGCTGGCACCTCGTGGCAACGTTCCCGCCGGGACACATCACTGTGGAGCTGCGAGGTATCGGCTATGATCATGAGGCACCTGAAGCTGAACGTTTGCTGGAAGCCATGCGTGTCCTGCTGCCGTCCGGTCATCGGCTCAACCCTGCCACACCAGCGGTGAGTCTATATCTGCGCTGAAACATCACCGGGCACTGGAAGTCCCACTGCCCGGCTTTCTCCGCGTCCCCCTGTCTCCTAGTCTCCTCGTCATGTTCGTCTTCTCTCCCATGCCCCATGAGGCCGCCGCCGCGCGCATCGCGTCGCTGCCGCTCGTGTCGCGGGAGGTGATGGAGGGCTTGCTGCCCGCGCCTATGCATTCACGATCACCGGTCTCGATGTGGGCGATCAAATGGCGCGCGTGCGTGACACGCTCAAGGCCGTGCCGCTGGGTGACAAGACCTGGGACAAGGCACGCAAGGAAATCGCCGCTGAACTCGACGACGCCCTCGGCGGCAAGGTGGCGCAACGCCGCGCCGAGCTACTGCTGCGCACGCATGTCTTTCGCGGCTACGCGGCGGCCCGGTATCGCAATCTCATTGCCCAAGTCGATGTGTTTCCGTTCTGGCAGTACAAGACGCATGGCGACGGCAATGTGCGGCCCTCGCACGCGGCCTTGAATGGTAAAATCTTCCCCGCTGGCCATGAGATTTGGCAGACAATTTTTCCCCCATGGGACTGGGGTTGCCGTTGTTTGGTCGTGCCACTCACCCAGCGTGCCGCCGGGCTGGTGATGGAGCGTGGCAAGCCTTCCGCCTCCGACGCCAAAGAAGCGCATTTGCTGCCAACGCAAATCGCCAAGCCGGAAATGTTCACCGCCCGCGAGGCCGAACTCATCGCTAAAAATGGCCGCCTGCCGAATGGCATCCCGCTCAACCGTACGCCGACGTGGGCGGACTCGCCCTGGTCAGAACCCGGCAATGTGAAACATGACTGGCGTCTCATCCGCAAGCGCTACGTGGATCAACCCGAAGTGCTCAAGGCCTTCGAGAACTGGGCCAAGGACACCGAGATCCCGGATCTCGACATGACCGTCGATGAATGGATCGGTGCCGAGGGTGCCGACACCCGCCGCATGGTCCGCGCCTACAAGAAACGCATCTTCGCGCCGCTGGATGCGGAGCTGCAAAAGATGAAGGGCAAAGGGGCGAGATTCAAGCAGCCGTCCCGCAACAAAAGCCGCTTTGGTTTTGATGTGGCCTTTGAGCTGGGCGAAGAAGCCGCGCTTAGCGCTGCTATGAGCGCCGTAGGACGCAAGGCTATCGGCCAGGTGCCGGACCTGCCAGCAGTTCTGATGACGAAGGTCCAAGCCTTTGAAGCCGAGGTAGTCGCTGCCAAGGTTGAGCACGCCGCTGTATGGTCACCCACGGGTGATGAGCTTGGCCGCTTCACACTCAACCGTAAGAATGAAGTGGAGGTGCCACCGCATTTGTTGCCGGACAACGTCACTGCCCACAACCATCCTGATGGCACGCCGCCGAGTATGCGGGACGTAAACTTGACCGCCAGACATCAGCCTCTAGAGGTGCGCATCGCCACTCCGACTGTGGTGCATCGCTTGCGCCCAGGGCCGCGAACACACCTGGCTGGTGCTGGCGAGCTGCTGGACGTGCAGAGAATCCCAGGCTTCGACCGCCAGGTGAACGCTCTCGATATAATCGCCACCCGCCTGGGCAAACAAAACGGCTGGAGCCGTGACATGGAGACCGACATGGTACAGCAGGGCATGCTTGAATGGCTGGCAGAACAAGGTATCATCCATTACGCCCGCGAACCCCGATGAAACAGACTGCCGCCACACCTCCCGTTGTGTTCAATGAACGCGTTGAAAAGCGCGAGTTCTGGCAGGGCTTTGAGAGCCGCATGCGCGCCTCTCAACGGTCCCGACCCACCGCCAAACCAGCGCTGGAAAATAAGGTCAAAAAGTCATGACTGACCCGGTGGTCTAACTGCCGCCGTCTCCCTGTCTCCGCGTCTCCTCGTCTCCGAGTCTCGGCCATGCCCGACGCC
Source organism: Verrucomicrobiaceae bacterium (assembly GCA_947466075.1). Lineage (GTDB taxonomy): Bacteria > Verrucomicrobiota > Verrucomicrobiia > Verrucomicrobiales > Verrucomicrobiaceae > Prosthecobacter. Next base: position 6,482 of record CANIBP010000023.1, on the reverse strand, counting down.
ATCGCCTTCACACTCAAGCTCGACGACATCACGCCGTCTCTCGACGCGCTGGCGAGCGATGACCTCAAACGCCGCATGCTGCAAGGCATGGCGACGGTGGTCGAGAGCATGGCCGTCCGCGCCTTTGACGAGCCTGGCTTGCGGCCGACGAGCTGGCCTGCCCGCAAGAAAGCCGCGAGCCATCCGCTGCTCATCAAGTCCGGCGATCTGCGCCAGGGCATTCACAGCCAGGTGCAAGGCGACGCCGCCAAAGTCGGCAGCCCTACGGCCTACGCGGCAGCGCATCAGCTCGGCAGCACGAAGCGGAACATTCCGGCCCGGCCATTCTTTCCCGTGATTGAGGACAAGCTAACCGGCAATGCCTCGGCGGAGATCACCGATGTGCTCGAAGCACTGATTGGCAAAGCTGCCGGAAATTGAACAGGGCAAGTCTTGGGCCGCAACTCACGGCGCAAAGCTCCACCACTGCATTGGCTGCGTGCATCATCGCTGCATGTCGCCCCTGCAACTCCTAGCCCTCAAGGCTCCCGCGCCCGCATTCGATGCGAGCAAGGGCGTCGAAGGACTGCCCGCGCGTTTCCTCGTCTTCCCTTGGGGCTCCCAACAGACGGCGATGGGTCAGGTGATTTGCAACGAGACCACCGTCAAGACTTTGGCTGCGTTCAACGCTGGCAAAAACTGGGACCGGCCCGCACTCGACTTTGAACATTCCAGCGTGCCTGGCTCCGCGACTTATCAAGGCGAGCCGGTGAAGGTGGCTGGTTACGGCACGCTCGAAGTGGTGCCGAATGAAGGCATCTATCTCCTCATGTCCTCGTGGACTCAGGAGGGCAAAGACTACGCCGCCGGTGGCCATTATGGCGACTTGTCTCCGACCGTGAAGGTCAACGCCAAAAACGAAATCATCGGCCTGCATTCGGTCTCTCTCTGCCGCCACGGGGCCACACCGGGCGTCCTGTTTCTCTCTGCCACCACGACCACCACCACGACACCCATGAAGCAACCGCCCACCTCTAATGACGAACTTGCCGCCGCTCTCATCGAAGCGCTCGGCCTCGACGCCGCCACATCTCCTGCCGACATCATGGCAGCCCTGAAAGACAGGCTTGCCGCTGAAGAGCTCAAAGAGCCGGATGCGACCGCTGCCGACAAAATGCTTTCCGCCTCGCCTCTCTTCAAGGGTCTCGAAGAAAAAATCGACGCCCAAGATGCGACGATCAAGACCCTTTCCGCCGCCCTGGATGGCGACAAACGCAACACCGTGCTGCGTGAAGCTGCCCGCCAAGGTAAGCAGGTGCCCAGCATCGGCCAGACGATGCCCATTGACGATCTCATCAAGCTCTGTGCCGAGCTGCCCGTCACGATCCCGATGGAGAAACGCACCGTCTCGGAAGAGACGCTCATGCTTTCCAGCGGCCTCGACGCCGCCGCCCCTGAAGCCGCCGCCGTCTCGAAGATGACTGGTGTCTCCGACGACGATCGCAAGAAATACGCCGGTCGCTAATCCACCGTCAACCACGTCCACCACCGTCAACCTTTAACTCTTTTTCATTATGGCTTCCAAAGCTGGCATCTTCGCCCTTCAAACTCTCACCGGTCTCCCTGCTCTGTGCTCGCAGCACAACCCGCAGACCTCCGCCCCTGGCCTTGCCGTCAAGGCGGCTGAAATCATTTATCAGGGGGTCATGGTCGCTTATGATCCTGCGAACTCGCAGGCCCAGAGCGCCGACCCCGCCATGCCTGCCACGGCTCGCGTCATCGGCTTTGCGCCGGAGACCATCGACAACCAGCTCGGAGCCAAAGGCGATCTCAAGATCAAGCCTTTCGCTGCCATTGGCCGCGTGAAGTCGGACGGCAATCTGACCGCTGCGCACCTCTTCAAAATGTGCCGCGTGATTGATGACCACACCGTGGGTCTGCCTGCTGGCACCGATGCTGACCGCCCTGCTGGCGTTCTCGTCGGTTTGGATGGTGACTATGCCTTCGTGCTCGTCTCGCCTCTCACGGCCCAGCGCGCTCCCATCACGGTGACTCTCACGAGCACCAACGGCACCGCCGGTGCTGCCGCTGACCTGGCCGCTCTCAAAGCGGAAACCGAGAAGTCCGGCGATGACATCCGCGCCGTGCATGCCGCTCTCGTCACCCTCGGTCTCATCGCTCCTGCTGCTTAATCCACCGCCAACCTAGTCAACCCTTCTTCCTCGTTATGATCGACATCAATTCAGCCGCCGCCCGCCTTCGCCTTCGCGAAGACTGGAAAACCGTCACTCTCAAGGCCTTCGACACCGCTCCGCCGTCCGTCGCTGACCTCATCTGCGAACAGCAGGACAGCAAAGCCGCCGTCAACGTCTATGACCTCGTGGTTCAACTGCCGGTCATGCGCCGGTTCGTTGACCAAGTGGTCATCCAGCCCACGGGCCGCGCCCAACACCGCATCACCAATGAGGAGCTGGAGGCCACGATCTCCGTGCCACAGGCCAGCATTGAGCGGGGCGAGGCTGCCCAGTTCAACAACAAGTTTGAGATGCTCGGCATCGCCACTCGTCGCCGTGCTGACCGCTTCCTGGCTCCGCTGCTCATTGATGCCTTCACGGTCAACGATTACACCGGCAAAGCCTTCTTTGCTGCTGACAAGGCGCACCTGCCTGGCGTGGTCGATGCTGGCACCTTCACCAACCTCATGACCGAGAAGCCCAGCGCGGCCTCCTGGGAAAAGGCCAAGCAGCTCCTCGGCTACATCCTCGACCCGAATGGCGAGCCGATGAACCTCGCGAGCAAGCTCGTCGTCGTCTGCTCCACGAAGTGGGCTAGCACGTTCAAGAAGATCCTCAATGCGGAGACCATCCTCGAAGCCGGACCAACCAGCGACGCAGCGGTGAGTAACATCTATCGCGGCGATGCCGACTTGATCGAGTTCAAGCACCTCAACACCGCTGCCCGTCAGGACAAATGGTTCCTCCTCAACGTCGGCGAGCCCGTGCGCGCCTTCATCAATCAGACCGAGACGCAGCCGCGTTTCTACGCGCAGGACGATCCGAACACGCACACGGACGCATTCAAGCAGCACGTCTTCAACTATCAGGCCTACCAGCGCGCCGCCGTTGGCTTTGGCCTGCCTCAGCTCGCCATCGGCTCCACCGGTGCTGACGCCGCGCTGTAATCCATCTCAACCATCGAAAAGAGGGCCGCGTCATCCTAGGTGGCGCGGCCCGTTTTCTAACACGAATCATGGCCAAGAAACAAACCACCAAGCCTGCCAAGGAATCTGCGCCCACCCTTTCACCGGAGGTAGTTGTTCCCCCTCCAGTCGAAACGCCGCCGGAGGTTTTGGGGTTTTTCCCTCCGGCGGCACCCTCTTTGATTGAGCACAGCATTGATGCTCCCATTGTGATCGAACCGCCCGTGCTGATTGAGCATGGCGCTCCCAGTCTTCCGGCCTCCGAGTCTCCAAGTCTCGACTCCGACCATCCCGCCATTGCCATCGCACAGCGCGCCCGCACTGGCTCTGGCGGCCGTGCGCACCCCGGCGGTCGCTACGTGCTGCCAGCACCGCCCGAGATCCTGAAGAGCGTCTAACCTCATGGCCGACTACGTCACCCTCAACGATCTCAAAGGCGAGATCCCAGCGCCGTTCCTGATTCAAGCGCTCGACGACGACAATGATGGCGTGGTTGATGCGTGGTCACTCGTGCAAGCCAGCGTGCAGGAGGCCATTGATTCGCTCCTGGAAGGCCGGTTCACCGTGCCGCTGACCCTCAATCCGCTGCCCAAGATCATCAAGCGCGCCGCCGTGGCCTTCGCCTGCGAGTTGTGCTACCGCCGCCGCTCCACACCGGACAAAGACAACCCCTGGAAGGGCGTGGCTGACAGCTTCCGCAAAATCCTCTCGGCCATCACCGCTGGCGAGCTGAAGCTCAACGCCACCGCTGCCGCCGTCGCTGCCCAGCCCGCTGAAGCGGCGGGCATTGTCATCTTTGACAGCTCCCTCGGCGGCCCGAATAGCCGCGTGCTTGGGTAACTGCCGCCCGTCAGGTCGAGTCACCTCACCGGCCCGCCATCGTGAGTCATGGGCAACACGCTGGAATACCTCCTCAAGCTCTCCAATGGGGGCTTCATCAATCCCCTGCGCCAGGCGCGGGATGAGCAGGGCCGTTTCATTGCGCAAGGCAAAGGCATCGGCAACAACGCTGGCCAAGTCAACATCCTTGGCGGGTCGTTTGCGCGGCTTGTGCCATTGATTGTAGGAGCCGGGGCCGCTCTCGCGACCGCGACTGGCCTCGGTGCTGCTTTTGCTGTCAAAACAGCTGCAGCCGCCGAACAAAGCCTGATCCAATTTGAGACGCTTACGGGCAGCATGGAGCAGGCCAAGGCCACGTTGGCAGAGTTGACCGCGCTCGGTGCCTCCACACCCTTTGAGCTGCCTCAGCTCACTGAAGCGGCCAAGAAGCTCCTCGCCGCCCGTGTGCCGACGACTGCCCTCAAAAGCGAACTCACCGCCCTGGGCAATGTTTCCTCGGCGACTGGCGCTGACTTGGGCATGCTGGCGACGGTGTATGGCCAGATGGCCGGTAAGGGCAAAATCTACGCGGAAGATCTACAGCAGTTCGTCGAAGCTGGCGCGGGCGAGATCAAGCAAAGCCTGGCGGAGTCCCTGAAGGTCTCGACCGCTGGCCTGAATGATCTCATGACTGACGGCAAGGTCGGCTTTTCCGACATGCAAAAAGCTCTTCAAGGGCTAGCTGGCACCTCGGGCAAATGGTTCGAGAGCATGCAGAAACAAAGCCAAACCACCATTGGCCTGTTTTCGACGCTGAAGGATAACATCGGCCAGATTTTTCGCGCGCTCGGTCAGCCCTTGAATGATGGGCCGATGAAGTCGTTTCTACAGAGCCTCGTTGGTATCTCGGGCCAGGCCGCCTCTCTCATCACGGGCGCGATCGAACAGGGCAAAGTTGGCGAGACTCTTGAGGCGGGCTTCAAGCTTGGAATGAAGCTGGCCTGGAATGCCATTCTTGATTTTGATCAACAGCTCGTGTCCTGGCGAAACAGCATGCTGGCATCAGTCCGCGACTCGGTTGCTGGGGCGTTTAAGAGCATCGGCGAAAGCATGAAGGGTGCGCTTAATATTGGCTGGAAGGGTGCGCTTAATGCCTTCATTTCGGGCGTGACGCGGCTGCCTGAGATTGTCTGGCCGGTGTTCCAAAAGATCGCCGAGTGGGGCAAAGCTGCCTTAACATTGAATTTTGAAAAACTGACAGCTCTCAGCGCAGAGGCGCATGATGCGCTCAAGTTCGACACCACCGTTGACACCCGAAAGTGGACCGAATTAACCGACAGTATTGCGAAAGGTGGCGCGAAGGCAGCCGAAGGCATGAAGGATGCCGTGGGCTGGGCTGAGAAGCTCGACGCGACAGCCAAGGCGGCTGACACGCCTGAGAAAAAAACGGCGAGCAGCGGCAGCGCTGCCGATGAAAAAAACGGCCGCAAAAAGGTCAAGGGTTTCAGCTACAAGGCCAGTGGTGCAAACGCGGGCTTTGGTGGCCTTGCCGAGTATGACCGGCTACAACAGCACAGCGGCAAGCTGGACAATGGGAGACATTACGGCGGAGCCTACGTCAACAAAGCCTTCGCTGATGGAGCGTTCAAGATGCCCAAGGAGATTACCGATGCCAAAACATCTGGCGAAGTGACCGTGCCAGGCGGCATGAAAAAACGCATGATGGGTGGCAACGATGACTTTTTCAATGGGGTCAAACGTCCGCCCATCATCGCCCCCAAGGTCGCGCCCCCCGGTGCCGCCAAAAACACCCAAGCGCGTCAAGCTGCCGCCGTGGCGGCGGCTGTCTCACAAAAGGGCAGTCACCCGCTGGCCGCGCTCATCAAGTCACTCGATGACAAGCTCGGCAAAATCGCTGTCGCCTAATTCACCGTATGTCCATTACGCACCGTGCCAAAACCGCCGTTCTCAGCTCCCTCCCGGCCTCGACCTGGGTGCTGCTGTCGAGCATGCCCTCCAAAGGTGAGCAGGGCTGGGACAGCCTGACGGCGCGCTGGGTGTGTGACTTTCGCGGCACGGTCAAAACCGCTGCTGAAGTCGCGGGCGTCTTCCCCATCGGTTCCCGCTTCGGATCTGAACAGTTCTGGCTGACCGGTGCGAAGCCCTCGTGCCTGGGAGGCAATGTGTGGGCTCTCGACTGCGAGTACAAGGGACTCATCTCAAGTGTGTTTTCTGGGGGTGCCACCACAAACACGAGCACTACGGCCACGATGACTTCCACCACAGGCCTTGCCGCCGGGATGCTGCTCGTCCATGCCAACCTGACCCCAGGGACGCGCGTGGCCAGCGTCACGAATTCGACCACGATTGTCCTCACCCTGCCCGCCATCGCCACGGGTACGGGCTTGAGCTTTGTGGTCGGTCGTGGCCTGTCCTTCAATTCCAATTCCGGGACCGAAGCGCAGAGTGCCTCGGACATCGACAT
>CANIBP010000022.1 GCA_947466075.1 Verrucomicrobiaceae bacterium | reverse complement strand
TTACGTCCTGATCGACGCGAACCGCGCGCCAAAAAACGAAGGCCGAAGTCCTATCAATTACTAACTGCCCCGCGCCACAAGTTCCAAGAAATCCCCCATCGTGAACGCTACCGTGCTGCTGCTTAACCGAGTGCCATTCATGTCTGTCCCTCTATCGCAGTTTGTCCCTCTATCGCGGTTTCGTCTCCTGCGATGGGAAGCCTTGAATCGACTCAGGCACCACGATTGACCCGCACCAACTGGCCTTGAAGCGATTCCAGCGCTTCAAGCTGCGCATGCACCTTGGCGGCGAGTGCGGGAAAGTCGGGATTGTCGGTGCAGACGATGATCCCGGCATGGTCGGGACTCTGGCGATGCAGACGGATAAAATCCTGACGGTTGTGGGTGATGACAGCGCGGCCACTCTCTGCGGCGAAACGCAGCACCTCTTCATCCGGGATGCCCTCATTCGATTTGCCCGCATCGCGGGTGGTGAGCACGTCATGCCCCAAGCGGCGAAGTTCCTCGACCACGAGCAGAGGAAAGTTCTCGTTGGAATACAGCCGTGCGATCATGACTCATCACCATTGGCCGCGATCTCGCGGTCCATCTCCTCGCGATGGGAACGGGCGTAGTTCCAGGCATTGGCAAGGTCTTCCGCGTTCAGTGTCGGATAGGCCGCCAGCAGCTCGGCATCCGTCTTTCCCTGGCGACGCAGCGCCTCCAGCAGCCAGACGGGAATGCGCGTGCGAATGATGCGGGCCGCGCCGCCGCAAACGTTGTCTTGAAAATCAATCCCCGGATGCGCATCCGCCACCTCCATCGCCACCACCGAGAGAATGCGCATCTGGTCCCCCTTGGGCAGGTGCAGTACGGCGTCAATGAGGTCATCGAAAGTGGCAATCATGCGCACCCATAGCACGAGTCGGAAAATGGTCTGCCACTTTTTCATCGGCATAGCTAGCCCGAGTCCTGCCCACTTTAGTTTGCAATACCGCCGCCCCGCCTCCCGTATAGGCTAAATACAACACATGATCGTTTGTCTTCTGGCTCTGACTGCCACCGCTTGGGCGGAGGAGGCAGCGCTTGCGCCGAAGATCGACGCATTGCTGTTCGCGAAGGTCGCAAAGCCAGCTCATGCCGATGACGCGGAGTTTCTGCGCCGTGTGTGGCTCGACTTCGACGGTGGCATTCCCTCGGCAGAGGAAGCGCGGGCTTTCCTGGCCGACAAGACGCCGGACAAGCGTGCGAAGTTGATCAACAAGCTTATCGCGGCTCCACGCTTTGCGGTGCGGGCGGCGGATGCGTTTAACGTGATGCTGATGGAGCGCCGGGGCGAGAATGAGGCGTGGAAGGCGTGGCTGGTGGAATGTTTCAAAACGAACAAGCCGTGGGATGCGATGGTGCGGGAGATGCTGGCACCAGATTTCCTCAACGAGAAGCAGCGCGGGGCCGGTTATTTCATCACCCGACGGCTGGAGAAGGTGGGGCAGCAGGACACGGACTACCCGGGCCTCACCCGCGATGTGGGACGCATGTTCATGGGCATCGACTTGCAGTGCTGCCAGTGCCACCGGCATCTCAGCGTGAATGATTATAAGCAGATCGACTTCAGCGGCCTCTACACCGTCTATCAGAACCTCAAGCTCCAGCCCGCCGACGAGAAACACAAGACGCCGTGGGTCAGCGAGGGACTGGTCACGGCGAAATATGAGTTTGCCTCCGTGCTCACCAGCAAGAAGGCGCAGACCGCGCCGCGCATTCCGTTTGGCGAAGAAGTCATGATTCCCGTCTCCACCACCGATGACGGCTGGCTGGTCAAACCCGACCGCAAAACCAAGGAAGTCGGTCAGCCGAATTTCAGTCCGCTGCACGAGATCGCGCAACGGGTGCCAGCGCCGGAGAACGCATTGTTTGCCAAGAATATCGCCAACCGCGTGTGGTTTCTGCTCATCGGCAAAGGCATCGTCGAGCCGCTGGACCTGCATCACACCGAGAATCCGCCCGCGCATCCCGCGTTGCTTGATCTGCTCGCCAAAGAACTCACCGCACATCATTTCGACCTGCGCTGGCTGATTCGCGAAATCGCCCACACGCAGGCTTATCAGCAGTCCGGTGCTCATCAGCGCCATCTCACCGCCGAGCAGCAGCTCCGCGCCTTCCTCATCGCCACTGGCGAGCGAGAGCGCCTTGAAAAGAACTCCAAACCCGATGTGAAGGTCGATGCGCTCAAATACAGCCTCGCCGACTTCGAAAAAGCCTTTGCCGCCGCGCTGGCCAATCCCGCCAAGGAACCTGAACTCGCCGCCAATCCCTCGCTGCGCAGCGCCTTGTTCTTCCGCAACAGCGATCATGTCCAATGGGCGCTGAAACCGCGCGCAGGCAACCTGATCGACCATCTCACGAAGCTGCCCGATCCCACCGAAGAACTGTATCTCACGACACTGACACGCCTCCCGACCAACGAAGAAAAAACCGAGCTACAGTCATGGCTCAAGGCTCATGCTGCCGACAAAACGCAGGCAATTGCCGACTATGCCTGGGCCTTGCTCAGTTCGACCGAGTTTTTTGTGAATCACTAACATCATGAACCCACTCTGCACCCCACGCGATCACACCTTCTCGCGCCGCGCCTTCCTCGGCGGCGGACTAGGCCTGCTGACGTCGCCGCTGTTCGCGGAGGCGATGAAGCAGCGGGACAAGCAGGTGCTGTTCGTGTGGCTGGATGGCGGGATGTCGCAGCTCGAAACGTGGGATCCGAAGCCGAACACGGAATTTGGCGGGCCGTTTCGCAGCATTCCGACTTCGGTGCCAGGCGTGCATTTCTGTGAGCTGATGCCGAAGCTCGCAAAGCAGATGCACAAGCTCTGCGTCGTGCGGAGCATGTGTACCAAGGACAACGCGCATTCGTCTGGCGTGGATCGCATTCAGCGCGGTGATCCAAAGAATCGCGGCGTGCCGTATCCGCACTTCGGTGCGGGCGTGGCGAAGCTGCTGGGGCCGGGATCAAGCGGACTGCCGCCCTATGTGTGGATCAAACCGGGCAGTGGTGGTTTCAGAGCCGAGGATGCGGGCTTTCTCGGGCCGAAATACGGCTCGCTGGCCTTTGGCGATGGCAAGCCGCCGGAGAATCTGCTGCGCCATCCCGACATCAGCGCGGAGCAGGACGCCGCGCGCAATGAACTGCGCCAGATGCTTGATCAACGCTTTGCGAAACAGCGCGAGAAGCGTGTGGTGGAAGCGAACGCCTCCGTGTTCGACATGGCGGAGAAGTTGATGGCTCGCGCGGACATTTTCGACACTTCGAAACTGCCGGAGCGTGATCGCGACCGCTACGGAAGGCACGATTTCGGCCAGCACATGCTCGTGGCGCGGCAGATGCTCGAAGCAGGGGTGCGTTTCGTCAAAGTGACAAGCTACGGCTGGGACACGCATGGCGACAACTTCAACGCGCACGCCACGATGGTGCCGAAGTTTGACCAGGCATTCAGCGCCATGCTGGAAGATCTCGAAGCGAGCGGACTGCTCAAAACCACGCTGGTGATCTGCCTGAGCGAATTTGGCCGCACACCACGCATCAACGGCCATGTGGGCCGCGATCATTGGCCGGAGGCCTGGAGCATCGCGATGGCGGGCCACGGCGTGAAGCACGGCACGGTTGTGGGCGAGACAAATGAGCGCGGCACCGAAGTAAAATCGCAGCCGCATGACATCGGCGCGGCGTTTCACACCTGGTATCGCGCGCTGGGCATTGATCCGATGAAGACCGAGTTCGACAACGCCGGACAACCGCTGCCCATCGCCCACGATGACATGCTGCCCATCAAGGAGGCGCTGGCGTGATGAAACTGGAACCCAAACAACTCACTGAGTTCCCATCGGAGCGTCAGATCACGGCGGCGCGCTTCAATCATGACGGCAGCATCCTTGCGGCGGCCGGATACGAGCCTGCGGTGCGGCGGTGGCAGTTTGATGGCAAAACACTGGCTCCCCTGCCCTCGCTGAACGGATTTCACGGCTACAGCACGGCGCTAGCGTTTCATTCACAGCAGCCGCATCTGTTCTGCGCCGACTCCTGGGGCCAGCTCCGCTGCTGCGAAGGCGAAAAGTCCATCTGGCAGCATGAAACGGCGCATGATGGCTGGCTGCGGCAGATTGCAGTTTCACCCGATGGCAAGCGCATCGCGACTTGTGGCAAAGATCACTTTATTCGCGTCTGGGATTCGGCGAGTGGCAAGAACCTGGCCGAGCGCGATGCTGGCGAGGATATCTATGCGCTGACGATGGACACGACCATCACCTTCGGTGACATGCGGGGTCGCATTGAGACATGGGATCTCGAATTGAAGAAGAAGCAGCGCTCTTTCGACGCCACCGTTCTCTACAAACTGGATCGCATTCAAGATCTCGGCGGCTTGCGCGTGCTGCTGTTCATCGACGGAGGCAAGACGCTGCTCGCCGCCGGCACGACGCCGCAGAATGGTGCGACGCCGCAAAGCATTCCAACGATCTTGTTCTTCGACACCGCCAGCGGTAAACTCACCAAGACCGTGACGCATGGCACGAACAAGGAAGGCTACATCCATGACCTCGTGCAGCATCCGAGCGGCTGCCTGATGGCCGTGAGTTCAGGAACACCTGGCAGCGGCATGCTTTTCCTGCTGAATCCGGCGGACAAAGAGCCGTTCCATGTGAACACCAAAATGGCGAACTGCCACAGCCTCGCGCTTCATCCTGACGGCAAACACTTCGTCGTCACCTCCACCAATCGCGACAGCAACGGCAACGGCAAATCACTGGGCAAGGACGGTCAGTACAAGACCAACACCTCGCCGCTGCATTTGTTTGAGGCGTGAGTGCTGCTCAGAGCAATCCGCCGGCTTTCACATCGAGATACTTGTTCGCCAGCGCCACGGGCAGCATTTGAGCGGATTCATCAACGGTCAGCACACGCTTTGAGCGCAGAGATTCCAGCAGACGGCGGCGCTCGGTGAAATAATGGGTGAGCGCGCCGTATTGCAGGGCGTCGTGGAGATGATCAATGGGTGCCTCAGCACGCTGTTCGAGCTCCTGCTCGCGCAAGGTGGCGGCCAGCACGAGATGACGGCGCTGCATGGCGCTGACGGCGGATGCAAGCGTCGCGCCGTCCTCGCTGCGCAGGTTGGTCAGCAGGATCACGAGTGCGCGACGGCGTTGCAGCGTCATCACGCGTTCGGCGGCTTCGATGAAATCGCTTGGTTCGCCACTCGCCTCGTAGTTGTAGAGATGGTTGAGGATCTTCGGCATGCTATGCGCGCCTTTGACCGGCGGCAGCCAGCGTTGCACGCCACCAAAGCCTACCACGCCGACTTCATCGCCCTGACGCAGTGCAATGAAGGCAATCAAGAGCATCGCGTTCAAGCAGTGGTCGAACTGACTGAGACCGCCATCCAGCGCACGCATGCGGCGGCCGCAGTCGGGCACGAGGAGGATGGTTTGATTGCGTGTCTCCTCGTAATCACGGCTCACGAGCGTGGAGCGGCGCGATGTGGCCTTCCAGTCGATGCGTGAGAGCACATCGCCGTCCTGGTAGTCGCGCAGTTGATGGAAATCGAGCGAAGCGCCCATGCGGCGGCGTTTGACGATGCCCATCGTCTCAACGCGGTTCGCCATCGCCAGCATGGCGAAGCGCACGACGGGTTCGTAGTTCGGATAGGCCTTCGTCTGGCTCTCGCCCGCGACGAAATGGCGATTGCGCCACAGTCCAAGCAGCGAATCCGCCAGCACATGTGCAGGAGTGAACGCATGCTCACCGCGACGCACGAAGCGCGCTTCATACGTGATCGCTGCGAACTCACCCGGTGGCACGCTGACCTGATGCGGCAGTCCTTCGGCCTCCGCAGCAGTAGGAATGCCGTCGAATACTTCCAGCGAGAGCGGCCGACTCGCCGCATGCGTGATGGTCACCGTCACCTGCGATTTGACACCGAGGGCAAAGCGTCCCGGAACTGAGCGTTTCCCCGTGATGCGTCCGCGACGCGGTAGCGTGAACATGTCCACGAGCATTACGAACAGCAGCAAGCCGCCGGTGATCTGCCACAGTATGACAAACGAAGTCCACACACACGCCGCCACCGCCAGCACGAGCCAGGCGGTGAGCAGTTTGAGCAGCAGGGCGGTCGGGCGCATGAAAATCAGACGCGAGGGGCTTCGACGGTCTTGAGCAACGAGGTCAGCATGTCATCCACGGTTTGTCCGCTGATGGCGATCTCGGGTGCAAGCTGCACACGATGACGCAGCACGGGCAGCACGGCGCGTTTTACATCCGCAGGCGTGATGTAGCTGCGGCCTTCGAGCAGCGCATACGACTTCGCGACACGCACGAGGCTGATGGCACCGCGCGTGCCGGCACCGAGCGAGATGGCGCTGTGCTGGCGGGTCGCACGCACGATGCTCACGGCGTAATCAACGACCTGCTCGACCGCCTGCACCGCCGCCGCTTCTTCTTGAGCGGCTAGAATGTCTTCGGGGCTGCAAATTTGCGGTACAGAAGCTGTCGAAAGGCCACCGCCTGACGCACGCGAGGACACGGCCTTCACAATCCAGGTTTCATTCGCCACATCAGGGTAGTCGATGAGCACCTTGAGCAGGAAGCGGTCGAGCTGCGCTTCGGGGAGCGGATAAGTGCCTTCCTGCTCGATAGGATTCTGCGTGGCGAATGTCATGAACGGCGGCGCGAGCTTGTGGCTCTCGCCATCAATCGTGACCTGCGTTTCCTGCATCACTTCGAGCAACGCAGACTGCGTTTTGGCCGGAGCGCGGTTGATTTCATCCGCCAGCAGCAGATTGGCAAACACCGGGCCACGGCGCACGCGGAAGGTGCTGCTGCTCATGTCAAAGAGCGTGTGGCCGCAGACATCGGAGGGCATCAAATCGGGCGTGAATTGGATGCGGCGGAAGGTGCCGCCGAACGTGTGCGAGAGCGCGAGCACGAGATGGGTTTTACCGAGACCGGGCTTGCCTTCGAGCAGCACATGCCCACCGGCCAGCAACGCTGCGAGCACTTGATGCAGCACTTCCGGCTGTCCGACGAAAACTTGCGAGACGGCCGCATGAATCTGCTGGAAGATCGCCGTGCTTTTGGGGGCCGCGGGTGGTGCGTAAACACTGGGAGTTTGAGGTGGGATCGGGTTCATGGATGTGTGGATGATAATTTAAAGTGCACGACGGATGGACTGAAGATCACGCATGAGGGTGACAAAGTTGTGTCCAGTTTCAGGTGGAGCCACGTCGAAGGCGGCGGAGATGCGTTTCTCGGTCAGTCCGGTACGGCGGGCGATTTCGGCGGCGAGATGATCATTCATGTGGCGGCTGCCATCATCGAGTGAGCGATGGCGTTCGCGCACGCGCTCCCACACAGCTTCACGTGCGGCAGTCACCAGCATGCCGCCACGCCGCATGCGCCAGAAGAATTCGCCCAGCGCGCCGATGTGGCTGGAGAAGTGCCGCGTGGAATCGAGTTCCACCTCGGCCAGCGGACCAAAGCGCGGCATCTGCTGCCAGAGCCAGAAAATCAGGTATACCGCCAATGCGACAAGCGCCATCCAGCCATGCTGCCACAGCAAGGCCAGGAAACTGCCCGCTGAACTGGCGACAAACAGCACTTCTTTGGAACCATGCTCACCGACCAGCGCCGACAACCAGCGCGCGTGATCGCGCTCACCAATCCAGCGATTGCGAAACGGCCGTGCATGCGCCAGCAGCGTGACCTTGCCCATGCCATGCTGCAAATGCAGCGCCAGCGCCGCATCCTTCGGCCCGGCGGCGAATTCACCCACACGCAGTGAACGCTTGAGAATCAAATGCTGGTAGCCACCGAGGCTGAGCTGATAGGTTTTGCTGTTCCATTTCACTTCCTGCACTGATTCGAGCCAGGAATCATCGTCTTCCTCGTCGTCAGTCTTTTTCTTCTGTTTCTTCTTCGGCTCAGCCTTTTTCTCACCGTCTGGCGCAGGATCGTTCAGCATATCCTTGGCGAGTTCCGCCAGCTCTTCTTTGGGCAGACGTTTCACCGCGCTCACGCCGAGCTGATCGAGGATCGGATCCTTTTCTTCCTCCAGCAGCAACGAGGAAATGAACGTGCCGAACTGAGTTTCGAAATCATTGTAGGCTCGCGCACCATCGAGGCAGTAGATGAGATGGCCGCCGCTGAAGCTCCAGCGCAGCAGTTGCTTCGCACGGCCATCGGGCAGGCCGTTTTCACCAGAGATGAGGATGATGCTGTCATGCGATGGCAGCTTGGTGAGCGACTTTACAGCGTGCGCGTTGTGGCCGAGCTCTTTGAGCAGCAGCTCGGCGGCGAGAAACGGATTCACCCGCGCTTTGCCGCGATAGCCGAGGGTCTTTTCATAATCCTCCCAGTGCCCGTCGCAGCCGCAAAGGACGAGAGCAGCCGCGCTGAGCATGAGGAAGCGGGCTGAAGCTCGAGCTACAAACTCATTCATGCCGCGCCTCCTTTCTCCACGAAGGGCCATTGATCGCACAGCACGTTCATCTCGGCATCTGACGTGGGCAGGCAGGCATACGCGACTTGAACCCAGGCTCCGGTGAGATGGCGGAAGTAATCGGCTTCCACTTGTTGCCCGGCACCAACGACATGCATGAGGCAGTCTTCTTCCGTGTCGCTGTCGGTGATGGGAACACGACGGCGTGTGACCAGCCATGACAACGAACCGCGATAAAGCAGGCTGAGCGCTTCTTTGACATCACCCGCAGCCCAAGCGGCACGCGCAGCGGCGACAATGTCATCAGGCAGGCTCTCGCGCGTGATGTTCATGCCCATGAGCACCTTCGGTGCCTGCACCTTCGCCTTGCTGACGCCACGCGAGATGAAAAGATGGCGATTCTTCACCAGATAAACAACCAGCCACGTCACGAGTCCGACAACAATCATCCAGAACAACACTTGGCTGATGTCTCCCACTGCGGTGAGATACGGAGTGTCGCTTTTATCATCTTCTTTTTTCTCGGGGAAGTCCGGCTTCCAACGCTGAGTCTTGACCTTGTGAATCTCAAACTCAGGATCCTTGAGCACCTCACGCACAACTTTGGCGGCACCATCACCCGCTACCGCCTGCGCGGGAGACTGTATGCCGAAGACAAACAACACGGCTATCAATAGCGCCGCAGCGGCGGTCAGTCGTGTGGCCATGCGGCGGAAAGCCAGTTCCACATCCCAGCCTTCGAGGTGCGTTCGGCTGTTCAGATACAAAGCGAAGCCCGCACCAACATAAAACGGCTCGATCAACGTGATGATGACCATGTGGCAGCCCGCGCCCCACCAGAGGAAGCCGGCAGGAATGGTATTTTCAAAATCGAATGCCTGGAAAATGCCAAACCAGTCGGGCGTGGCCGCTTCAGGCAGCAGGTCATACGTTCCCGACATCAGACCGAGCCAGAGAAACAACTCGATGCTGGAAAACGCAAACGTCAGCGATGCACCGGAGCCGCCGCCTTCCATCGCGAGCGTTTTGACACGCTGATTCGCCGCCGCACCACGCAGACCTTCCAGCAACTGTGCCGGCAACGCGAAGCTGCGAATGAAGGAAAAACGCCGCCACAGCAATGCAGGCAGGAAATTCGTGAACATCAGCCGCGGCCAGGCCCGCCACGTTTCAGCAAAGCCAGGACGCACGCCAAACGCGGCACGGCTGAGGAAAAACAACGGCACGCGATCATACAGCGGCTTCAACCACCACACGACGAGCGGAATCCACACCGGCATGTCGCGGAAGATCACACACACCACGATCCACAGCGGCAGCACCGTGCTCGCCCACAAGGCCATGAGCCGGCCAAAATCACGCCGCACCATCGCACAGCCGAGATCGACAGCTTCCCACGGCTGACGCGGACGCAGTGTGACGGTCATGTCCTCAAGCCGCATGCGCCTGCCCCCTTCCGCTGAAAAACAGGAACGCCGCCAGCAGCAGCCAGTTGATCGCGCCAAACGTGTATTTGATCGCTGGTGCAAAATTTTGCGCGGACCAAAAGCCTTCGATCACCGCCGCGATGCAGGTCAACGTGGCAGCGCCGATGAGCAGCGGCAGCGCCTTGCGTCCTGCGAGCACGAGCGCCGCACGACGCTCCAGCCTGCCCGGACGCAGCACTGACAGGCCCAGCCGCATGCCCGCCATCGCCGAGATCACGAGGCCCGTCAGCTCTGGTGCGGAATGACCGGCCACGAATGAATACAACGTCGGTGGATTACCCGAGTAGTGAACGTAGCCCGCCACGGCACCGAGGAAGAGCGAGTTGAACAGCAGTGCCGCAAGCGAACCCACACCGCCCAGCATGCCCCCGGCGAAGGTTTTGAAATTGATGCTGACGTTGTTCCAGATGTAGAAGCAGAACATCGCGAAGTTGGAGCCAAATTTGTCGCGCATGAACTCACCAGGGGAGCTGTCCTCGCCATACATGCCCTCGATCTGCGCCATGCCGTCCGGCCCGAGCAGCGCCATCGCCCACTCTGGATGCGACGGCGTGAGTGCGGCCATCACCACCGCAGGCACATAGAACAAGGCCGTACACCACCAAAACAGTTTTGCTTCTGCGCGCACGCCTTGTGGAAACTCCACCAGCAGCAGACGCACAAACGACTCCCAGCCACCTGAACTCCGGCGCTCCAGTACGCGATAACCGCGAATCGCCAGCGCATTGAGCCGCTGTGTGAGCCGCTGCGGGCTCATGCGATGCTGCGCCACGCTGAGGTCATGGCAGACCTGGCGGAAGGTGGCGGGCAGTTCATCCACATCCGCAGCGGGCTGCGATTTCTCCACATCGGTCAGCAGCTTCTCCAGCTTCTGCCAGCGCGGCTCGATGTGCTTTTCAAACTGGGCCGGAGTCATGAGCGGAACAGCGGCGCTCCCTTCACCGGTGGCGGCGTGCCGCGTTTTTCTTCCGGCTCCTGCAGCCACAGCGCCATGCCGCAGAGACGGCGCAGCCCTTCCATGCCCGGTGCCTGCGTCAGCGGCTCCGCCAGCGTTGCCAGCTCAATGCGGCGCTCATCCGCCCACAGCGGCGCACGTTCCATGAACTGCAGCAGCGCCGACTGCTCCTCGCGGGTGAGCACCTGCGGCGGCGCGCGGCGTGGCGCACGCACCTCGACATTCGGTGTGATGGCAGGCGGCGGATCGGCATAGGTCACGACCGTGTTGGCCACCAGATCACCGAGACGCTGGAAACGTTTCGTGAACAGCATGCACACAATGCCGGTGAGGTAGAACGCGGGCATGAAATCGACCACGCGCAGAAAATTGCGCATGACCGCCTGCGCCAGTGTCACCGGCCCGCCGGTCACGCTCATCACACGCAGTCCCATCGACTTCTGTCCCGGCGTGGCGCCACGCGGCCCGGCTTCGAAGAGCACATTGTAAAACCACTCCATGAAGAAGATGAACAGCAGCAGCAATCCATTCGTCATCTCCTCGCCGATCATACCAGGCAGGAACCAGTAGGCGAGCAGTGCGGAACCGATGTCGATGCCGACGCGAATGAGCAGATCAATCGTGTAGGCCATGCTGCGCACCGCCGGCCCAGCGACGCGGAGTTGGATCTCCACGCCGTCCGCGAGTTCGACTGATTGCAAGGTATCCGCGCGTGCTGCCAGCATTCTGATCAATGAAGCGGGTGCGTTTGGTTTTGACAACCACCGAATTTATTTCGTAGCCTCCATTAATCACCGGGAATTCCTTCCGGCCTGCATTCCCCCCCAAAAAAACACCACCCCATCATGGAAGCCAATCCCTACTCTGCTCCTGCCGCCAATCTCTACGGTGCCGCCTCCGGCACGAGCACTGAGGCCGTCTCGCCCGGAACGCTCGCCCAGCTCGCCGGCACCAAGCCCTGGGTACGTTACTTGTCGGTCATGATGTGGATCGTAGTCGGCCTCATGCTTCTCGTTGCTACGGGCATCGGAATTGTGGGGTCCATGGGCGGTGAGGTTGATGCTGCAATTAAGAAATCAGGGGCCTTTGGTGGCATTCCGCTTATCGGCATCGCCATCATTTATGCCGTGATGTCCTTGCTCTATGTTTACCCAGCAGTGAAACTCTGGTCGTTTGCCAACCGCATCGGCTCTCTGGCTTCGACACGCTCTGTTGCCGATCTCGACGCTGCATTGAACCAGCAGCGGCAGTTTTGGAAGTTTTTTGGCATTTTGGTGATCGTCATGAAATGTGCCTACATAATTCTCATCATCGGTTTCGTCGCTTTCGGTGCGTCCGCCGCCATGAAAGCCGGCATGGTTCACTGATGCATCTGCTTCTGGATTCTCCATGAAGGCTGCGATAAGCTGCGGGCGCATGCCTTCGCTTCGCCGCCTGTTCCTTTTCACCGCCGCCCTACTGACCCCTGCCGTACTCCTCGCGGCGGGTTTGGATGATGCGGCGGAATTTGTCTCGGCACGACAGGCGCTCGCGGATGGACTGCCGGGCGTGGCCGGCGTGAAAGCGGAGCGGCTGCTGAAGCAGAAAGGCTGGAACCGCACGGAGACACGCCAGCTCGCCACCTTTGCCGCCGAAGCCTGGACCCGATCTCAGGATGGTGAGCGTGTGCTGGCACTCGCGGACGCACATGACCTCGATGACGAAGTGTTCTGGCGCGGTCAGGCGCTGGCCTTGAACGGTGATCTACATGCGGCACGCAAAGTTCTGACGGAGGATGATCAATCCCCGCGCCAGCCGCGCACGCATCTACTGCTGGCCCAGGTGCTGGCCGATCTCGGTGAAACTACCGCCGCACAAGCCGAGCTCGCATTGTTGCCGGCCTCGACCGACGCAGCTTTGCGCACCCGGGCGCAACTGCTGCAACACGAAATCGCCATCAACGAAGGCAAAACTGCGGCGGCAATGCCAGCAGCAACCGATGATACCGTCACCCAGTTTCTACGCGCCCGCGCCTTGCTGCAAAACGGTCAGACTCCTGCCGCTCAAGAGGCATTGAAAACCGTCATGGCTTCCGCCAGCGGCGGCGAACGCGTGCATCACGCCGCCATCCTGCTGGAAGCCGGGGCATTGCTGCAAGAGCAGCAGCCCCTCCTGGCGCATGCCCATCTGCTGAAGTTTCTCGATGCCACCGCTGACAGCAGTTTGTGGCTGGAGGCCTTTGATCTGCTGGATCGCGCGCATCAAAGCCTTAAAGAACCGCGCACTCTGCCTGAAACTGTGCTGCGCTGGATTTCCGCCGGCAACACCGCCCAGCAGCAGCCGGAGCCGTCCCCCGTTCTCGCTGCTGCCGCTGCTGATTTTCGCGGCCATGCGATCTATCTCACCGCGAAGTGGCTGGCTGCTGAAAAACGTGATGACGAAGCCGTCAGCCTGCTCGAAGCCCTGCTCCAGCTTCATCCCGGCCATCCGCGCCTCAGCGATGCGATGCGTCTGGCGATGGAAATCTATGCAGAGCACAAGATCGATGCCCGCGTGCTCGCGCTTGCCGAGGCTTGGCGCAAACAGTTCAGCAATGCCTCTGCAACAGTCGATTTCGCCGCCGGCAGCATTTTGTTCCGCCGGGGAGATCATCGGCAGGCGCTGCAGTTGTTTCAAAACGCCGCCAACATTGCCACCACGCTCACGGAACGCCGCCGTGCGCTGTTCAATGCGGCAGTCGCGGCCATCCTCGCCAGTGATTTCACGCTCTACACCAGCCTCCTCGGCCAGCTCGAGATCGTGTCGAACGCCGCCGCCATTGGCAAAGAAAGCAACGACTCCGCCGCCACACTGGAACTCGAAAAAGCGCTGTTCCTGGCCGCTGGCCGCAAGCCCGAGGCGGAAGCCAGCCTGCGTGCCTTCATCCGCGCGCATCCAGCACATCCGCGCTTCGCCGATGCCTGCATCGCCCTGACCGAGTGGATGCTCATGGCGGTGCCACCACGCATTCAGGATGCGCTAACAACCCTCGACAGCGCCACCGCCGCCGAACTCACTCTCGCACAACGGCAGCGCATCGACTACACGCGGCTCTGGCTGCGCGATGTGGCAGGAGATTTGAAGACTCTCGTCACTGACGGCGCAGCGTTCCTCAAAGCCTGGCCGCAAAGCAACTTGCTGCCAGAGGTGCGCATGAAAATCGCCAGCGCGTATTTCCGGCTTGAGGACTTTGCCAATGCCCGCACTGAGTTCGAGATCATCGCCCGCGATTATCCTGACACGCCGCATGCAGAGACTGCGCTCTACTTCGCCGCCATGTCCGCCTCCTCAGTGATGAGCCTGGAAGGCCGCACCCGCGCACTCGCGATCTGGGAGGAACTCGCGCAAAAGAATGGCCCGCTCGCGGTGGCCGCACGTCGGCAGCAAGCCTTGTCTGAACGCCTGCAAGGCAACCACGTCCCCGCCCTCACGGCCTTGGACAAGGTGCTGGCCATGAAATCACTCGATCCTGAACAGCGCCGTCTCACCCTATGCGAAAAAGCGGAGGTGCTGCTGCTGCTGGGTAAAAACGATGCCGCACGTCTCGATGCCGCCGCCGATCTGCTCGATGCATTCCTCGCCGACAAGACCCTGCCCTTCCTGTGGCAGGCTCGCGCCGGCTTCACGCTCGCTTCCGCGCATCATGACGCGAAACGTGACACTGAGGCGCTCGAAGCCTGCTACAATGTGCTGCGTGCCGCCGACATGACGCCGCCTTCGGGTCCGGCAGATTACGTGTGGTTCTCCAAGGCAGGCTTCTTCGGCATCGATCTCCTCGAAGCATCGCGTCAATGGGAGCCTGCGGCACGTCTCGCGGAACAAATCGCCCAGCGCCCTGGTGATCGCGCAGTGGAAGCACGCGAACGTGCGACCAAAATTCGCCTCGAACACTTCCTCTGGAATGGTCCGCCCCCCACGCCGCCCAAGGTGCTGAAATTCGATGGAAAAATCGAAGAGAAGCCAGTCCCGTCTGACAAGCCAGCAACCAAGAGCACGAAGAAAAAATCGCGTTAAGCGATCAACCCGCGTTTCACGTCGCCAAACACATCGGTGAGGCGGAAATCGCGGCCGGCGTAGCGATAAGTGAGCTTTTCGTGATCGAGCCCGAGCAGATGCAGCATGGTCGCATGCAAGTCGTGCAGATGAACTTTGTTCTGCTCTGCTTTGAAGCCCGTTTCATCGGTGCTGCCGTAGCGGATGCCCGGCTTCGCGCCGCCGCCGGCCATCCACATCGTGAAACCCAGGTTGTCGTGATCACGGCCCTTGTTCTTGTTCAGGAATGGCGGGCGACCAAATTCGCCGCCCCAGAGTACCAGCGTGTCTTCCAGCAGGCCGCGCTGTTTCAAATCGGTCAGTAGCGCCGCCACCGGCTGATCCGTTTCGAGCGCATGCTGTGGGTGACCTTTGAAAATATCACTGTGATCATCCCAGAACTCATGATTCACCTGGATGAACCGCACACCGGCCTCCGCAAAGCGCCGCGCCATCAAACACGCACGGCCGATCTGATCCGTCGCTTTCCCATCGCCGATGCCATACATCTCCTGCGTCGCGGCGCTCTCCGTCTTCAAGTTCATCACGTCCGGCATCTCGCGCTGCATGTTGAAGGCGAGTTCGGCAGATGTGATCAAACCTTCCAGCGCCTCGTTGCTGCCATCCTGCGCCAGTTTATGCCGGTTCAGTGACTGCACCAGATCAAGCTGCCTCCGTTGCGCCGCCGCATCCATGCGCGCATTCTTCATGAACGGCAGTTGGATGTCTTTGAGTGAAGTCGCGGGAGAATCGGGGCTCGAGCCATTGCCACTGTCCTGCCCAATCGGCGTTCCCGCACAAACTGATGGCAAAAACGCACTGCCATACTTCAACGGCCCTCCGCCGGAGAACGACGGATTGATCGTCACAAAGCCCGGCAGGTTTTGATTCTCCGTGCCGAGCCCATACACACACCACGACCCCACGCTGGGCCGCGTGAAGGCAAAACTGCCCGTGTTCATCTGCAAAATCGCCTGTGGATGTGCGCTGTGGTCCGTGTGCATCGAATTGATCACACACAGATCATCCGCATGCCGCGCGATGTTCGGCAGCAGATCGGAAACGAGCAAGCCGCTCTTGCCACGCGGCTTGAACTCCCACGGCGACTGATAAAACACGTTCGGGCTGCCCTTTGCGTTTGGCACATTGTGCTGCTTGGTCAGCGCCGGCTTGAAATCAAACGTGTCCACCTGCGACGGCCCGCCCTGCATGAACAAAAAGATCACCCGCTTCGCCCGCGCCGGAAAATGCGTCTTCGTCGGCACCAGCGGATTCACCAGCGCCGCCTGCGCGTTGCTGGCGAACAATCCTTTCAGCGCCAGTATGCCAAACCCTGCGCTGGAGGCGCTGAGCAGTTGGCGGCGATTAAAGTGCGTGTTCATCACTGATTTAGTAAACGGTTTGAAACTCCCCGCTTTGCAGCACCGCGTGGCAGAGCTGCGTCCAGCCTTCGTCAGTGTCACCCGCAGCCGAGATGAAGCCACGCAAGGCTTCAAGCTCCTGCGTGGTGGGCAGACGACAGCAGGCCATCTGCCAGGCATGCATGATGCGCGCATCAAGAGTCGTCCCGGTCAGCCGTTTCGAGAAGTTTTGTGCCTGCGCCATGATTTGATCGCTGTTCATCAGCAGCAGCGACTGCATGGGCGTGATGCTGGCGGAGCGATTGCCGATGACGAGGCCGGGATCGGCGGCGTTGAAGCACTGCATCATCGGCAACTGCGCCCCGCGCACGATGGGCAGGTAGATGCTGCGATGGGTGGTGTCGTCCTTGAGGTCATTGAGGAAATGCTTCCTTCCCACCTCACGTCCCGCTGGCTTGATCGCCTGCGCCTTGTCGGCAACCGGCGAACCTTCACGCGGCGTGTAATCGAGGGTGCCGCCGAGATAAAGAACCGCATCACGCAGCGGCTCTGCTTCGAGGCGCTTCCGATTCGCCCGCCATAGCAGGATGTTGGCGGGATCACTCGACTGCGCCGGCGTTGCTGAACTCATCTGATAAGCTCGACTCATCACCAACTCGCGAATCAGGCTCTTGATCGACCAACCATCCTTCACAAATCTCGCGGCGAAATCATCCAGCAACTCAGGATGCGAAGGATTCATGCCCATCTTGCCAAAATCATCGGGTGATTCGACCAAGCCACGGCCAAACACATGCAGCCACACGCGGTTCACGATGACGCGGGCCGTCAGCGGATTCTGCGGACTCGCAATCCAGTCGGCGAGTTGACGGCGTCCGCTCTCCTTCGGTCCAATCGCGGCCAGCTTGACTGGAATGGCCGACAGCGCGCCGCGTTTCACGGGTGCGAGAGGTTTTTTGATCTCGCCCTTGTCATAGACCGGACAGTCGATGGGCGTTTCGCCATCACGCACGGACATGCCGAGCGGCGGTGGAGTTGGCGCGCTCTTTTGCTTCTCCGCGAGCTTCTTCTGCCACGTTGTCACGTCTTGTTCGAGCACGCCGAGCGTGGTCATCTTCTCCACCATCTCCTTCGGCATCGCCCCAGACTTCTTGGTGGGATCAATGCCCGCTTTGATCAGCTCTTCACGCACCGTGCTGCACTTCTTCGCCACCTCCAGGTAGTCCTTCTGCATGTCAGCGACATCTTTCTCATGCTGCTTCACCACCGCCATGCGCTGCATGCCGTTTTTGCCCAACGGCATCGCCTCCGCCTCTTTGAGCACGTTATTCGTTTCGACGCCGGAGAGGTTTTGCGTGCTGCGGAAGATGCCCGCCAGCGCGTGGTAATCGGTGGTGGGAATGGGATCGAACTTATGGTCATGACAGCGCGCGCAATTCGCACTCAAGGCCAGAAACGCGTGGCAGGTCGCGTCGATCTGGTCGTCGGCTACGTTCATGTCATAGAGATCCTTGTCCTGCTCGCCGAGCGACTTCACGCCGATATTGAGAAAGCCGGTGGCGAGGAGTTGATCGTCTCGCCGCACCAACTCGTCCGCCGGTGGCAGCAGATCGCCTGCGATCTGCTCACGGATGAATTCATCAAAGGGCGTGTCGCGGTTGAAGGCACGAACGACATAGTTCCGGTAACGCCAAGCCAGCACGTAGGCCATGTTGCGGGTGTTGCCGCTGGTCTCCGCGTAGCGCGCCACATCCAGCCAGTGGCGGCCCCAGCGGGCACCGAACTCGGGCGAGGCGAGCAGCTTGTCCACCACGGCGGCGAATTTGGACATATCAAAACTCTCGATCTCCTCCAGCAATGGCGGCAGGCCGATCAAATCAAAGTACACCCGCCGCAACAAAGTGGCTGCATCCGCATCGCCATTCGGCGTGAGACTTTCCTTCTCCAACCGTGCCAGAATGAAATGATCCACACGCGAGCGCGGCCAGTTCTGCTGCTTCACCATCGGCAATGGCTGAAGCGCGAAGGGCTGCAGCGACCACAGCGGTTCCGCCGACGGCACGGCAGCCGTCGCCAGTACGGGCAGGCAGAACCAGGCTATGCGGCGCGAAATCACTTCCCCAATACGCCCTCGCGGTCGCATTCTTGAACCGGCGCATGAAAAACATCTTGCAAGAGCGCCTCCTCTCCCGCACACTCTGCACCGTTCCAAGTTCTCTCAACTTGGTGAACACTTGGTGTTGTCCCCGGCAGGTTTGCCGATGTTTCCCCAGCCTTTCGTGCTGATGAAACGCGCCCCCGCACTCGTTGCGTGGCCGTCAATCCTTCTGGAACACACCGCGGCAAGGCCGCTTTCCCACCCACATCTTCCAAATCACAACCGCACGGATGCCCGCCGTCATTGGCCTTTCCGTACGCTGTTTTCACCCGACATCGCACCTCAATCATGGCCGGCCACAACAAATGGTCCAAGATCAAGCGTGGTAAAGCAATCGTTGACGCCAAACGCGGCAACGCTTTCAGCAAACTTGCCAAAGAAATCACCCTTGCTGCCAAGCAAGGCGGCGGTAGCCCCGACTCCAATGCCCGCCTGCGTAGTGCCATTCTCGCCGCACGCGCCGCCAATGTGCCAAACGACAACATCGACCGCGCCATCAAAAAAGGCACCGGTGAACTCGCGGGAGCACAGCTCGAAGAAATCCTGTATGAAGCCTATGCACCCGGTGGCGTCGCCATGATGATCGAAATCGTCACCGACAACCGCAACCGCAGCGCCAACGACATCCGCGTCCTCCTCGGCAAGAACCAGGGCACTTTCGCAGATTCAGGCAGCGTGTCTTACCTCTTTAAACGTCGTGGTGAAATCCGCCTTGATAAAACCAGCGCCACCGAGGACCAGATCATGGAAATCGCGCTCGACGCTGGTGCCGAAGACATTCAGGAAGAAGGTGACGATTGGGTCGTCTATACCGCCACGGATCAGCTCTTCCAAGTGGCCGGTGCCCTGCGCGAGAAGAATCTCGCCTCACGCACGCAGAACCTCATTTACCAGCCACAGACCACCGTCACCGTCAGTGATCTGGACACAGCCAAGTCACTGATTCGCCTTTACGACTTGCTCGACGATTACGACGACTCACAGCACATCCACGCCAATTTCGAAATCGACGACGCCATCGCCGAGCAACTCGACTAATCCCCTTCCCCTTTCCCATTTATGTCCGAAGAACTCATCGCCGAGGTTGAAGAGCCCAAGCCCAAACGCAAAGCCCCGGCCAAGAAAGCTGTCGCTAAAAAAGCTGCCGTGAAAAAGCCTGCTACCAAAGTGGCACGCAAGACCACGAAGAAGCAGATCGCTGAAGCACCTGAAGCCGAAACAATTTCTGAGGCAGAGGCTGAAGTCGCACCTGTCGTGGAGATACCGACGCCTGTGGCTGAAATAGCCCCCACTGTCGTTGATATCCAGCCTACTGAAGCTGCCACGACCGCAGAAGCTCCCGCATCTGCGCCACGCAGCGAAAATCAAGCGCCGCAGACTTCCAGTAACGATTCTGGCGCTCCCCGTCACGTCATTCTCGATGAAAACGGACAGCCACGGTCGATGACAGCCAAAGAACGCCGTAAGATGAAGTTTGAGCGTTGGAAGCAGCGCCGGGCCGAACGTCGCGGCGGCGGTGAACGTGGCGAGCGTGATCCGAATCAACAGCAGCAAAACGGCAATGGCGAACATCCCGCCAGCAATGCTGGACATGGTCAACGCCATGAACCCGTGCAGGAAGTGCCGCTCGGCCCGCCGGAACCTGCAAATGGCATTCTCGAAATGTCGCCGAAGGGTTATGGCTTTCTGCGCCAAAAAGATCGTTCCTATGCGCAGCATCCGCTCGATGCCTTCATTCCGCCTGAATTCATCCGCAAATACGGCCTGCGTGAGGGCATGCACATTGCCGGCGTGCAGTGCAAAGGTGGCCGCGGCCCACAGGTCACCGAAATTACCGAGGTCAATGCGCGCAATCCGCAAGCCATGCGTGATTTGCCATTGTTTGAAGAACTCAAGGCGATCAATCCCAACAAGCGCTACCAGCTTGAAACCACCAAGGATCGCCTCACCACCCGCGTCATCGACATGATGACGCCCGTCGGCCGCGGTCAGCGTGGTTTGATTGTCGCCCCACCACGTGCTGGTAAGACCACCATCCTCCAGCATATCGCTGAGGCCATTGTCGAAAATCATCCTGGCACGCATCTCATGATCTTGCTCGTCGATGAACGGCCGGAAGAAGTCACTGAGTTCAAACGCATCCTGCCGCAGGCCGAAATCTTCGCCAGTAACAACGACCAGGACGTCAAAAACCACACACGCATCGCCGCGTTCGCCATTGAGCGTGCCAAGCGCCTCGTTGAGTGCGGTGATCACGTCTTCATGCTCATGGATTCCATCACCCGCATGGCCCGCGCCTTCAATAACACCGCCAAAAGTGGTGCCACCATGAGCGGTGGCGTCGGTGTCGGTGCGCTGGAGATTCCACGTCGTCTATTTGCTGCTGCACGCAACACGCGCACTGCCGGTTCGCTCACCATCCTGGGCACCGCACTGGTCGAAACCGGCAGCCGTATGGACGACCTCATTTTCCAAGAGTTCAAAGGCACTGGCAACATGGAACTCGTGCTCGACCGCCGCATCGCCGAGCAGTTCGTCTTCCCAGCCGTGAACATCTTCAAATCCGGCACCCGTCGTGAGGAACTGCTGCTCCAGACCTTCCAACTCGACAAAATTCACATGCTGCGTCGTGGTCTCGCCGGTCACAAACCTATCGAAGCCATCCAACGCGTTATTTCCCTGCTCGAACGCTATCCCAGCAACGCCCAGATGCTCGTCGATCTGCCCAGCAAGACCTGACGTGTTTTGCTGGAATGACAAAATCAGAATGACGAACCTGCGCCATGTCGCTTCCAACGCCAGAACTCAAAGTGGATGCGGTCGTGGCACCGCCTGCGATCAATCCTATCGCTGCACAACTCGCCGTGAGCAAAGATCCCACCGACCGCGCCAGTGCACGCATCCTCGCGAGGTATCTCGATGAATTGATGCGCGTTCCTGGCACAAACGTCCGTGTCGGGCTCGATCCCATCCTCGCACTGATTCCCGGCGTGGGCGATACCGTGGCCTCAGGTGCCGGTGTCATCATCCTGCTCGATGCACTGCGTAGCGGCATTCCAATCCCGACGTTTCTGCGCATGGCGGTAAACATGGGCCTCAATTTCCTCATCGGCCTCATCCCCGGTGCTGGTGCTGTTGCCTCAGTTTTTTTCAAGTCCAACACCCGCAATCTGAAGCTCCTCACCGCTTGGCAGGCCGGACATCAAGACAAGGTGAAGCGTAGCACTCTGCACTACTACCTCGGCATCTTCATCCTTCTAGCATTGATCGCGTTACTGCTACTCATCGGCTGGGCGTTCTACGCTTGGGTGTTTTACAGCCTGATTCAGGCAATGGCACATGCGCTGGGCCTTCAGCATGGTTGAGAGCAGTAAAAAAAGGCAGGCTTGTGAACGATAATTCATGGCGGCATGGCAAACGTTGTGCGTGATAGTTCGCATGCAACCATTGCTCCGAAGCTGGAAACGAAAATTTGCCCCTTCAACGCCCAAGTCCGCCAAGCCGGTGGTGTCGGCCGCCGCTGTTTCCTTGGATGAACGTGATCTGCCATCGATTCCTGGTGTCAGCCTAGGTCCTGATGGCACGCGTTTCGCAGTGCATTCAAGGCATGCGACCGCCATTGATCTTTGCCTCTACGATCCGCAAGACGCTACTCGCGAGACCGCTCGCGTGCGCCTGCAGCGTAGTGAAAACGACCTCTGGCACGTCACAGTGCGCAACGCCGGTCCCGGCACACTCTATGGCTACCGAGCACACGGCCCATGGGTCCCGGAGCACACGATGCGATTCAATCCGTACAAACTGCTGCTCGATCCTTATGCGCGGGCGATCCACGGCACGCCCGATGCAGCGGAAAACATGCGGATCGTGCCTGATCCGCAGCACCCGCCGGGTAGCATCGACAATGGCACGACGGCTTTGAAGAGCGTCGTGATCGACGAGTCTTTCGACTGGTCCGACGACGACGCCCCGCAGGTGCCTTGGCGCGACACAGTAATCTGCGAAATGCATGTGAAGGGCTTTACACAGGCGCATCCCGATGTGCCTGCCAATCTACGTGGAACCTATGCGGGCCTCGCCCACCCGGCTGTCACTGGCTACCTGCGCGATCTCGGCATCACCAGCGTGCAACTGCTGCCAGTGCATCAGCATCTCGATGACAGCTTCTTGCTGGACAAAAAACTCACGAATTACTGGGGCTACAACACCATCAGTTTCTTTGCACCGCACAACACCTACGCCGCCGCCAGTTCACCGCAGGAGCAGGTACGTGAGTTTAAGGCGATGGTGAAAGCACTGCACGCTGCCGGGATCGAGGTCATCCTCGACGTCGTTTACAATCACACGGCCGAGGGTGATGAGCGCGGTCCCATGCTGATGTTTCGTGGTCTCGACGACTACGGCTACTACCGCCATTACTACGGGGCCAGCGGCGCGAGCTACATCAACGTCACTGGCTGCGGCAACTCGGTGGATTCCGCCAGCGTCTGCGGCCTGCGCTTGATCATGGACAGCCTGCGCTACTGGGTCACGGAAATGCACGTGGATGGCTTCCGTTTTGACCTTGCCGTGACAGTGGCACGCAATGAGACGCACAGCTTTCACTCACAATCGCAGTTCCTTAGCGCCGTATCGCAGGACCCCGTGCTGTCGCGGGTGAAACTCATCGCCGAAGCTTGGGACATCTCGCGCATGGACAGCTATCAGGTGGGCCAGTTCCCCAAGC
This sequence comes from Verrucomicrobiaceae bacterium, assembly GCA_947466075.1. GTDB lineage: Bacteria > Verrucomicrobiota > Verrucomicrobiia > Verrucomicrobiales > Verrucomicrobiaceae > Prosthecobacter. The sequence goes on along the minus strand of CANIBP010000022.1, from coordinate 60,813 downwards.
CGTGGCGTGAGCTGAATGGCAAATATCGCGACACTGTGCGCAGTTGGTGGCGAGCTGACTCAGGCAGTACTGCTGAGTTTTCCAAGCGTTTATGCGGCAGTCAGGACATCTATGCCTGGAATCAACGCTCACCGCAGACGAGTATCAATTTCCTCACTTCGCACGACGGTTTCACGCTGCTGGATCTCGTCAGCTACGAGCACAAACACAACGAGGCCAACGGCGAGGGCAATCGTGACGGCGACGACAGCAATCACAGCACCAACTGCGGCGTCGAAGGTCCCACTACGGACCTAAAAGTCCTCGAAACACGGGCCAAACTACGCCGTGGCATGATCGCTACCATGATGTGCTCACTCGGCGTGCCGTTTCTCACTGCGGGAGATGAACGTGGCCGCACCCAACAGGGCAACAACAACGCCTACTGTCACGACAACGCCCTCACTTGGCTAGATTGGAGCAGCTGTGATGTGGACATGCTCGACTTCACGCGGCGGATAACCGCCTTCCGCCGCAGCCATCCTATCCTGCGACGTAGCACCTACTTTGACGGCAACCCCAACCACGCCACCGGCCTACCTGATGTCTCCTGGCTCGAAGGCGATGGCACCCTGCTTTGCCATGAAGAGTGGCACAATCCCAATCGCCGCCACTTCGGTGCGCTGCTGGGTGCAGACGAAGATTCAACCAAGCCGCTCTTGCTGTTATTCAACAACGGCTTGGAGCCGCATGCATTTGTACTTCCAGGAACACAAAGTACTCGCTGGCAGCTCACCTTTGACACGAGCCTGAACCCATCCTTCCCATCTGGTAAAGCTGCGCAGTTCACTGGCACCCAAACCTACCCGCTGCAGGACCCCAGCATCGTCTGCCTGACTCTCATCGCAGGCTGCTGTGATGAGATCGAACCAACGGTTTGCTAAATGAAGCGTCCTGTATGGCGATTTCTGTCGTTTTGAAGGTCCATCCGACTGGTTAAACAAAAACCCCGCCGCGTCGTGAGACACAGCGGGGTGATTGAAAAGGGACGAATCGGAGAGCTTAGCTTTCGCCAGCGACCTTGCTGATCACCTGACGACCACGGTAGTAACCGCAGGAGGGGCAGGCGACGTGGCCGGGGACGGTAGTGCCGCATTCTGGGCAGCTCTTGAGTGTGGGCGCTTTCCAGCGGTTAGCGCCTTGACGCATGCGTTGGCGGCTCTTGGATTGTCTGCGCTTCGGATTGGCCATGAGAGTATCGGGTGGGGGGGTCTGGTCTAGTTCAACTTGTTCAATGCTTCCCACACACCCTGACCCGCACTTTGAGGCTCGTCTGCGGCTGTTTCCAGCACGGTTTCAAACCTACCTTCGGCGGGACACTGACGAGGCCGGACATTGCCGTCCTCACAGCGTGGGTAGCTCGGAAGGGCTAGGAGAGTATCTTCCCGGATGGTATCCGTCAAGTTGATCGTAGCATCCTTCTCAAACTCCAATTCGGTGGCGTAATCGGCAATCTCGAGGCGGTGCTCGAAACGCTCCAGGCAACGGCCACATTCGAGGCTAAAAGTAGCCGCCAGGGTGCCGGTGACGATAAGTTCGCCGTCGTCTCGCTCAATGTGGAGGTCATAATCCAGTGGGGAGATGGCCCGGACAGGGTCTTTTTCCGCCAAACCGAAGATGGCGGCTGGTTCGTGACCAGCGATATCCTTGCCGCTGTCTGGCAGGGAACGCATATCAATGTGCAGGGGGCGATGCATAGGGGTGGTGGTCAGGAGTGCTGAAGCTTTGACCGCAGGGCATCGGCGACGTTGGGCGGGACAAATTGCTCAATGTGACCGCCGAGACGGCAAATTTCCTTTACCAAGCGACTGCTGATGTAGGTGTACTCTTCGCGGGGCATAAGAAACAAGGTTTCTAAGTTCGGTTCTAACTTACGATTCATGAGGGCGAGTTGGAACTCAAATTCGAAGTCAGACACGGCACGTAGGCCGCGCACGAGAGCGATGGCGTTGTGCTGGCGGGCGAAATTGACCAATAGGCCGTCGAAGGGCATGACTTCGATGCCTTCGATATCGGCGGTGGCGTTGCGGATGAGTTCGACACGTTCTTCGACGCTAAAAAGACTCTGTTTCGCGTTATCGCGGGCTACCGCGATGATGAGATTGTCAAAAATACCCGCCGCCCGCTGGAGCACGTCAAGGTGGCCGTTGGTGATGGGATCGAAGCTGCCGGGATAGATCGCGCGTCGCATGATTTAATGGACCTAAGTCTAGCGGTTGGGGGAACACGTGAAAAGCAAAAGCTCACGCTAGAAATACCTGAGCCATGGCAAGATCTCGTGTGTGCGTCAGACTGACAAGACAGGCGGCCTCCCCGGCATGCTCTTTGGCCATGCCATGCAGGATGATCACCGGTTTGCCACTGGCCTCACGCCCAACCTCGATATCCGTCCAACTCACACCTTCAGCCCAGATTCCAGTGCCGAGGGCCTTGGCGACAGCCTCCTTGGCGGCAAAGCGGGCTGCGTAATGCATCGCAGGCTCAGCGCAGGCGTCGCAGTAAGCGATTTCCGCTGCCGTGAAGGTGCGTTCTTTGAAACGCTGCCCGTGCTTCTCCAGCATCTCGCGGATACGCGGCACTTCCACAAGATCAATGCCGATGCCAGTTAGTTTCATGGCGAATCAATCGCGGTAGGAGGCCATGACCGCCAGCATTTCCTGCACCGCTGTCCGCAGACCCACAAATAGGGACCGAGAGACGATGTGGTGGCCGATGTTTAACTCGGCCAGATGCGGCACAGTCCAGAGATCGGGCAGATTTTTCGTCGTCAATCCATGCCCGGCATTGATTTGAAGTCCTAATGCATGCCCCAATTCTGCGGCCGCAGACAAGCGCCGCACTTCGGCTTCTAGCTCCACACCGGTGTGATTGGCAAAGGTGCCGGTGTGCAGTTCGATCATCGCCGCACCAATTTCAGCGCTGGCACGCACCTGATTGAGGTCGGGGTCAATAAACATGCTGACACGGGAGCCATTGGCGCTGAGTGCCTTCACCGTGCTTTGCAAAGCTTCACGCTGGCCCGCAACATCGAGGCCGCCTTCGGTCGTCACTTCCTCTCGGTTCTCCGGCACCATACAGACGAAATCGGGCCGTACGTCCAGGGCGATAGCGAGGATCTCCTGCGTGTTGCCCATTTCCAAATTCAACTTCGTGCCAATGTGCTTTCGCAGCAGCCACACGTCTGCGTCCTGAATGTGGCGGCGATCAGCACGCAGATGGACCGTAATCGAATGAGCCCCAGCCTTTTCAGCCTCCAGTGCCGCAGCCAGCACGGACGGCTCGGCATTCGGCGACGCCAGCATCGTACGATACCGTGCCTGACGTAGGGTAACGACATGGTCGATGTTCACTCCGAGGAGCAGGTTGGGTTGGGGCATGGGCGTTATGTAGCGAACTCAAACCAGCCCGCAAGCGGCGTGTCTTGGCGCGCTTTTTGCGTAATCTTTACAGAAAAGTGTAACTGTTAGCCCAAGAAGTCTCAATACATCATCGCTTACCTATGCAGTGATGCATGTTTCATCAAAAACACTCCCATGAAATCCCTCTTCTACACCCTCCTCATTCTCGGCAGCATCGTTGCCGGTTACGATTACTTCCTCAATCCACCGGGAAGAAAAATCATCTTTAAAAGCCTGAACCCGCCCAAGCAGGTAAAGACCGCGCCATTAAAAACGACCATAGAAGAGAAGCCTACTGTCGTCGAAGCAACGCCGCCACCAGCTCCGATCATGCCAGCTGTGGTGGCAACTCCCAAACCCGCAGCGCCGGCAGCTGTGGCAGCGTCATCCGGCCCAAAGTTCGATCCGATCGAGGCGCTCACCGGAAACTGGCTCAACATCCCGCCATCCGCCTTCCCGCGTGAGGTGAAGTTGACGCAGGACGCCATGTTTAAGATGAGCGTGGGTGCGAGCAAGATCAGCGCAGGTGCTAAAGTAATCGCCCTTGGTGCTGAGAATGGCATGCTCACTCTCGCTCCTACAGCCACCTCACCGGCACGGGCACAATTGCCCGTCGACGGCACCGACTTGAAAGCACAGCTGAATGAATCCTATGAGAAATGGAAGATCGTGCGAGCCGAGGAACTCAAGGCCATCGCGGCCAAGAAACAGCAGCAAACGGCGTCGCCTTCTGCCTCTACCGCATCTGCACCTTCCAGCAGCGAAGTAGATTCGAGTGGTAAACCAGTGCGTGCCGCTGATGGCAGTTTCCCGCTGCTTATTGCCAGCATGAAGCGTGGTCAGGTCACCGAAATCAAACCCGACAACGTCACCGGCTGGCAGGAAGCGCAGCCGGCCACATTGCTGGGCAAAAACGGCTGGGCCGTGAAGGTAAGTTTCAATGCCAAGACGGTCTTCGGGCCACAGCCAGCAGAGGCACAAGCGCTCGTGGTCAATGGCCGTGTGCAAGGCTGGTTTTTTATCGGTTCCGGCGAAGAAGTGCCGTGAATGCTGTTATCAAGGTCTTGCGCGATGGCTGATAAAATAGGCGCACAAAGAAGTTTCCGTTTGCCAGCGCAAGGCATGCGTTTAGTATCGCGGCCCAATTCTTGGTTAGGGAGCGGTAGCTCAATTGGTTAGAGCGCCAGCCTGTCACGTTGGAGGTTGCGGGTTCAAGTCCCGTCCGTTCCGCCATGAATTCCAAAGCCGCCTGTTTCAGGCGGCTTTTTTCATGTGGCATGACACCCTTCCAACAGCGCGTCTATGAGTTCATCCGCGAAATCCCACGCGGTCGTGTGACGACGTATGCTCGTATCGGCAACGCGTTGCACTGCCGCTCAGCACAGGCCATCGGACAGGCACTCAAACGCAATCCGCTATCTCCCGAGGTGCCTTGCCATCGCGTGATCCGTGCGGACCTGACTTTCGGCGGCTATTTCGGCAAGACCTCGGGGGCAAAGGTGCGTGAAAAGATCGCGCTTCTAAAAGCCGAAGGCGTGGAATTCACGGACGGCAAGCTAACAGACCCCTCACGGCTATGGCCGGACGACTGAGCCGGGCGTGCTCATGACAAGTTCAAAGCAGCGCCGTTCCTCCGGCAGCATGCTCGCTTTGGGATTGATGGCCTTGACCACGCCAACAGCTTCATTGTGAAATCCGCCGCTATTTGCAATGGCGGCAAACACGGCGCGTTGTCCTTCGGTGAGCGGATTCAAATCAATGTACTGAAGGTAGGAAACCGCCTGCTGGAGATCCTGTAAGCGCCAATGTGCCAACGCGACGGTGAGTTTGCGCACATTGTCCTTCGGTTGGACGCGCAAGAGTTTTTGGGAGTTGGACAGAGACAACTCCATATTTCGACCCGCTAACAAGCTGGCATAGAGATGCCGCTCGATGAATGTGTTGTCATCTGGCCAGCGCTGCATCGCATTCAGCGTGGCCACGAGCATGGATTCAGTGTTTTGATTGGACTCGCATGCCTTGATGAGGCCCGTAAAAGCCTCACGCTCGATGTTAGCCGAGGCCGAGGCACGCTGCGCCGCCTTGATGGCAAGACGATAGGCATCTTCGGCAATGTCGAAGTGACCGCGCTCTTCGCCATACTGAGCGATGCGCAGCAAGGCAGCATAGCGGCCATTGGCCTGAGCGGCATCCTTGGCTGCGATCAGCTTGGAACGTAACTCCTCGGAAGGTTTCTTTAATACATAGGCCAAGTGCGCCCGAAACATCGCCACCGTAGTGGGGTCCAGAATATCCGCGACCTTCGGGTCATACACTAAGCGCTCCACATCGCTGAAGCGCTGAAGCATCGTGAGCGCGTTCAGGTAGTTCTCTAACAAGCCCTGATGGGTCTTGGCATCTTCCTCCGATAGGATCGTCAGCACCTGAAGGAATTCACCCTGCTCGACCAACCAGCGTACAAAGGGCAGCAGTTGGTCGCGCTTTTTGTCCCGATACTTCGCCGTGGCATCCATCACGATTTCTTTTTTGCGTTCCGGTGCCAGCAGCACCTCGCGTTTCAAGGCTGCAACGTAATGGGATTCTCCCGCCTTGGGATGCGTCTTCAGGCGCTGAATCAGTTTGGCCGCATCCGCCGGAGATAATGTTGGCAGGCCGTTGATAAACTCCAATGCTTGCAGTCCCAAACCGTCGTCCTGAGCAGCCAACTTCCAGAGTAACTCCATGCCCAGACCGACTTCCGATGGATTGCTGGATGCCATCTGCACTTTGGCAAAGCGCAAGGCGCCGACCTTGTCCTCCGGATGCGCCTTTGTGTAATTACGCAGCACATTGAGCAGCGGTTTGTTCTGCTCTCGCTGGCCCCAGACATCCTCGGCCAATTTCATGAGCGCTTCACTGGGCTGCTCCACCCGCATCAGTTTTTCCAACATCACGGAGGCTTCCTTCGGTCTGCCAAGGTTCATCAGACAGCGCACATGCATCTGCTCGTCTGCTGGAGTGAGCACTTCTAACTGCTTCAGCTTGTCATAGAAATAGAGTGCCGTATCACGCTTCATCTGCGTGAAGTATTCAAAGTTCAGACGGATTGCCTCGACGCTTTCGGGTGCATTCGTGTAGGCCTCCTGGGCTTTCATCACCGCATTGACGACCTGGCCATTTTCCGCCATGCGCCGCGCTTCTTTTACCATGCTCTCTGCGCGCATGTTCTTGTAGGAGTTCTTCAGCGGCCGGGCATAAACAATGCCAAGGATGAGTAGCGCGGTGGAGATGCTGATGATGACGAAAGAGGCGATCCAACGCGCCAGCGGTGACTGGCGGTCGCGGTGCGCTACCGTCGGGGGCACCAGCCACTCCCAGGCCATGATAAAGGGCCGCCACAGAATGAAAGGCTTCTGCGACGGATCCTTGTTGGGGTCGATGTTTTGATTCCAAAGCATGGAGTTCGGCGACTGGGAGTGCGGAGTGTAGGTGATCGGGATGCCCCGTCACGTTGAAAATTTTCTCACCGCCTGATTGTTAACCACTGCGTTAATGCGGCTTGTCTCTGGCAGAAAATTCAGTTGAAAAGTCATTCATACCTCCTAAATTAGCGACCCGCGATTGAACGTCCGGAGGGGGCGAACAACCAGACCCGTCCCCATCTGGCGTCTTTCTCCCCCAACCCATCTGATCCAACGACGTTATGATCCAAGTTAAGAACCTCATCAAAGTGTTCGGCACCAAGGTGGCAGTCGATGATGTCTCCTTCTCCGTGGAAAAAGGTGAAGTGCTAGGCTTCCTCGGCCCCAACGGCGCCGGCAAATCCACCACCATGCGCATGGTCACGGGCTACTTCCGCCCCACCAGCGGCAGCGTGAGTCTGTGCGGCATCAACATGCTGGAAGAACCCGAACAGGCGAAGCAACGCCTCGGCTACCTGCCCGAAAACGCTCCGCTCTATTCCGACATGACGGTGGCCAGCTTCCTCGGTTTCTGCGCCGAATTGCGCGGCCTCCATGGTGCCGACCGCACCCGCGCCATCGACCGCGTGCTCGACCTCTGCTTCCTCGACAGCGTGCGCAATCAGAGTGTGGACACGCTCTCCAAAGGCTACCGTCACCGCACCTGCTTCGCACAAAGCATCATTCACGATCCCGATGTGCTCATTCTCGACGAACCGACCGACGGCCTTGATCCCAATCAGAAACATGAAGTGCGTGGCATGATCAAGCGCATGGGCCAGAACAAGGCCATCATCTTCTCCACGCACATTCTTGAAGAAGTCGAGGCCGCCTGTTCACGCGCCATCATCATTGATCGTGGCAAAGTCGTGGCTGACGGCACTCCAGAAAGCCTCAAGAAGCTCGTTCCCGGCGCAAAGTCACTCGACGAGGTCTTCCGCAGCATCACCAAGCCCGATACGGCGCACAAGCATGCTGCTTAAACCGCATTTCATTTCCCAACCCCAATTCCAAACAACATGAGCAACCGAGACATCCAGAACACCAAGGCCGTCTTCAAGCGCGAGTTCCTGGCCTACTTCAATTCGCCAGTACTCTACGTCATCGTCGTCATCTTCCTGCTGGCCGCGATGGGTTTCCCCTTCTTCTTCTCGCGCATTCTCGACAGCGAAGACGTTTCGCTCACGGAACGCTTCTTTGTCTGGCATCCGTGGATCTATACCGTGCTCGCACCCGCTGTCGGCATGCGTCTATGGTCGGAAGAGCATCGCCTCGGCACCATTGAGCTGCTGCTGACGATGCCCGTGTCACCCTGGCAGGCGATTCTGGGTAAATTCTTCGCCGCCTCTTGTGTCTGGCTCATCGGCCTCACGCTGACCTTCCCCATCGTTTGGACCGTGTGCTATCTCGGTTATCCCGATATGGGGCCGATCATGAGCGGTTACATCGCCAGCTATCTTTACGCGCTGGCCTGCCTCGCACTCACCTCCGCCATCAGCGCCATCACGCGCAGTCAGGTGGTGTGTTTCATTGTCAGTGTGGCCTTCTGCATTGTCATCGCCCTCATCGGTGACCCCGGCGTCACGCACACCATCGTCAGCACCACACCGGACTGGGCGGCGGGCTTCGTCCGCTTTGTCAGCTACTTCAGCTTCATGGATCACTTCTTTGAGCTAACCAAAGGCATTTTCGTCTTCCGTGACGTGTTCTATTTCCTCTCCGTCATCATCGTGACCCTCATCATCACCAATCTGGCGCTGCGTGCCAAGCGCGCTTGATCCTGGCCTCAAATCAACCTTCCAACCTGCTTTGACACCATGAGCGTAAATCTAAACAGCAAACAAGCCGCCACCGGCATCACCGCCATCCTGGTGATCGCCATTGTCGTCGTCCTGAACTTCCTTGTCGGCGGTCTCGGCTTCGGCAACTTCCGCATCGACCTCACACAGGATAAAATCTACACCCTCTCACCGGGCACCAAGACTATCCTCAGCCGCCTCAATGCGGATGAACCCGTCACAATCCGTTACTATTATACCACGGATGACCGCGTGATGCCGAACGTGCTCAAACCGCATGTGCGTGCCGTCGAAGACCTGCTGCTGGAATTGGTCAAAGCCTCCGGCGACAAGATCATCCTCGAAACCATCAACCCCAATCCAAACACCGAGGACGAAGACAAGGCCCGCGCTGATGAAATTCAGGACATGGGCCCCGTGAATCAAGAGGGCGACAAAATCTACCTCGGTCTCGCCATTGAGTGCCTGGGTCAGAAGGAAGTCATTCCCTTCCTGAATCCGCCTGCACCCAATGAAGGCTCCGCAGTCGAATACGACATCGCTCGCGCCATTTCCAAGGTCAGCAAACCCGCCAAAAACGTCGTCGGCGTCATGAGTTCCATCCCGGTCATGGGATCACCGATGTATCCTTTCCAAAAGCAGCAAGGTCAGGGGCCATGGGTGATCATTCAACAGCTTCGTGCCGACTATGAAGTCGTCGAAGTCCCGCTGAGCACCGATAAAATCGACACCAACATCAAGGTGCTCCTCGTCCTGCATGCCGCCGACATCAGCGAGAGCGCCGAATATGCCATCGACCAGTTCTTGCTCGGTGGTGGCAAGGTCATCGCCTTTGTTGATCCCAACAGCGTCGTCGCGCAGGCCTTCAGCGGCCAGCAGAACCCCATGACTGGTCAGCCCGGCGGCGCGATCAACACCGTCTCTGATCTGAAGAACCTCTTTAAGGCATGGGGTGTCGGTTACAAGGGCGACCAAATCGTCGCCGACATGAACTACCGTGGCATGCTGCAGGGCCGCAACAATCCCACCGCGCTGCAACTGCCGGCCGCTGCCATCAACCGTGAAGACCGCATTACCTCCGGCCTCAACTCGCTCACCATGGTCACCGCCGGTGCCTTCAGCATCGACAAGCGTGAAGGCATTGATGCCAACACGCTCGCCAGCAGTTCAGAGGAGTCCGAGTTGATCGATCAAGCAGAGGCGGAAAAAGCTCGTTCGCCACAGGGCATGAGCGGCTTCCATTCAAGCGGTCGCAAGCAAATCCTCGGCCTGCGCCTCACCGGCAAATTCAAAACCGCCTTCCCCGGTGGCAAACCCGTCAAGGCAGCCGGCAAACCTGACACCGGTGGTGCGCAGGATGAAGCCAAACCCACCGCTGCTGCTACGGCTGCATCCCCACCCGCCGCAGCGCCTGCTCCCACGACCGTAACCACTCCACCCATTTCGGTCACGACACCTCCGGTATCAGTGCCTGCCGCCACCGCTCCCGCGACCACACCGGCAGCACCAACACTCACTGCGGCTTCCGCACCCGCCCCAGCGGCACCTCCAGCGCCAAAGGATGACGGCTCACTCAAGGAATCCAGCAACAATGAAGGTGCCGTCATTCTCTTCTCGGATGTGGACATGGCCTATGATGCCTTCTGCGTGCAGCAGGACCCCATGACCGGCATGCTCGTTTCCCGCACCGGCAATCTACCCATGATCCTCAACGCCATCGAAGTCCTCTCCGGCGGCGGCGATCTCCTCCAGGTTCGCAACCGCAAGTCCGCCGTCCGCCCCTTCTCCACCCTCAAGGAAATGCGCGAGAAAGTGGAAAACCGCTTCCGCCCTCAGCTCATGTCGCTCGAAACCGAACGCCAAAAAATCGCCGAGAAAATGGGCGCGCTGCGTTTGAAGCGTGATGCCAAAGGTAAGGGCTTCATCGTCGATCCACAGCAGCAGAAAGACCTCGAAGCCATGATGCAGAACGATGTCGATCTCTCCCGCAAAGTGCGTGACATCAAGAAAGAGCAAAACAAAGAAATCGAGTTCACCAAAACCACCCTCAAGTGGTTGAACTTCCTTGGCGTCCCTCTGCTTGTCAGTTGCGTCGGCATGCTCCTCGCCATCCGCCGTCGTGCCGCCACCGCCGCCGTCTAACCTTCCCTCCATTTCCAACCTCATCGACCACCCATGAAAAAGATCATCATCCTGACCGCCGTGCTCGTCGCACTCGTCGGAGCCGCTCTTTATCAGCAGAAAGACCGCAGTTCCCGCCTCAGCTCCGGCTCCCGCATCGGCGCTCCCTCGCGCGAGATGCTCCTGCCAGACCTCGACGTGAACAGCGTGCAGAAAATCCGCCTCAAAGACGAGAAAAACGAGGTCAACGTCGCTCTCAACGGCACCGTTTGGACCCTCGCGGAACGTGGCGGCTACGAAGCCAGCTTCGAGAAGATCAGCCGTGCCCTGCTGGCCCTGAAAGAGCAGAAAATCGCCCGCAAGCAGCGCGTCGGTAAAGAATCCTGGGGCAAGATCGGTGTCCAGCCTCCCGGCGAACCCAACGCCTACGGCATCGGCACCCTCGTCGAATTGCTCGATGGCAAAGGCAACATCAAGAAGTCCCTCGTCCTCGGCGGCAGCATCACCAGCTCCGGCAATCCCAACGCCTCGCCCATGAGCGGCAGCAGCGAGCGCCTCGTGCGCATTCCCGAAGATGGCGACACCATCTGGACCATCGGCAACACTTTCGAGGACCTCGACACCAAAGCCGACAGTTGGATCGAAAAGGCCTTCTTCGACGTGCAGAAGATCAAAGCCATCGAAGTCACCGCCCCCAAGCCCGAAGACTCCTGGAAAGCTGCCCGTGCAGATGCCGAAGCACCCGAGTTTCCACTCGAAGGTGCCAAACCCGGCGAACGCATCGACACCGCCAAGGTCTCCATCGCCACCCTGCTCTCCAGCCCCACCTTCAATGACGTGCTGGGCAAAGACAAAGCGGCCGAACTCATGAAAGACGCCGTGAAGGCCAAGATCACCACCTTCGATGGCTTCACCTACGCCGTGCAGGCCGTGAAACAGGCCGGCAAGGATGGCAGCGGTGACAAATACTACCTCACCGTCGCCGTCAGCGCCGAACTGCCCAAGGAGCGCGCTGCCGTGAAGGATGAGAAACCCGAAGACAAAAAGAAAAACGACGACGCCTTCGCCGAGGAAAAGAAGAAGCTCGCCGAGAAGCTCGCCGCCGAGCAGAAGCTCAACGGCTGGGTCTATGAAGTCACGGAATACACCATCAGCAGCCTCCTCAAGAAGCGCAGCGAAATCCTCGCCGAACCCGAGAAGAAAGAACCCACCGCAGCCCCTGGAGATGCCACCACGGGCGGCCTGCCCAACGTGCAAAAAATGCTCCAAGGCCTGAAGCCCGCTCCCACTGCACCTGCACTCTCCGCCCCTTCATCTCCGCTGCCCGAAACTCCCAAGACCGAGATCAAACCCGCTCCTGCGGCCAATGCCAACCCCGTCACCGGCGAGAAGCCAGCGGAACCGGCCAAGCCAGCAGCAGACGCGAAAAAGTAATCTCGCTTCCATCCAATCAACGAACGGAGTGGTGCCTCGCATCACTCCGTTTTTTTATCCCTCCAAAATACCGCAAGCGCCACGCCGAGTGACGTGATGCGTTTTCCGCGCGCGAAGTTGATACGGGCAAACGAAGAAGGGCCAGTGTGTAGCTAGGTAACAAATGTTGTATGCCGTAATGATGATAGCGTTTTTTGTCATTTAGTTGCACCTTAAAACTCATTTATGCTTCCGCGATTCTGTAAAAAATGAACGCCAGAATTTTGTCATGGAGTTGCAGCCTGACCCCGTTTTCCCTTTGTCTTTATGCCATGATCATGAAACCACCACCAAGTTTTGGAATTGGTATTTTCTGGGCCTCAGTTTCCATCAGTGCGCTGGAAATGTTCCGGTCCTCGACTCAGTTTTGGGAGAAGCTCGGACTGGGTGCAGATCGTTACCGGCTGTTTCGAAAGGTTTTCAACGAATACGGCGAAGACAGGGAGTGGACAGAATTGCTGGCTCTTGCAGATATCGGGAAGCTGCTAATACAAGACAATGCCATGAGCTTTTGGCTGGACTGCAATTACAAGCTGCCAATGATCCATTACAGTGAAGTCCCCGATTCCTCCGTCCCAGGACTTCCACCCACGGGTGGCCTGGGTTCACTTGGATTGACCAGTGACCGGATGCCTGCATCGCTTGATTATGGCGAGTTTGTTGCACACATGGCAAGCATAGGTCGTCTGTGCCTAGCATCTGTTAGTTGTCCTCTTTATGTCGGATGGCAGGTCACGACAGACAAGAAGTCGTATGCTCGGAAATACGGCTCGATTGACGGGTTTAGAGACAAAACAATCGAAGCCCCCCCCTTTAGATGATGTGCATGTGCTAGACACGAGTTTGAATCCCGGCTCCCGACGCGGCACACAGAACCAGCCCCATAGCATTTCTTCGGAGATGTGGATCGGTCCTCACTTCTGGACGTATGCGCCTTGCACCAAAGAGGAAGTACTGGCCGCTGATTTCTTCATCGAGAAGCGCGACACTCCACACTACCTCTATCTCAAGTCCTGGCCGCAGCCCTTCACACGTCCTGACGGCGAACAAGGCCGTGTGCAGCAGAAGCTCTGGCGTCTGCTTTACAAGCAGGACTGTGAATGGCCGCCCGGCTCCGGTGGCATCTCCGATGTTCCTGTGGGTGGCCCGCCAGAGCTGATGCCGTAGGCCTGCTGCCATCCTGGTCAGCAGTGCTTTGCGACTGCTGCTTTGGAAAATGTCAGGCTGCAACTGGCTGACAAACTAAATCGCGAAGAACCCGAGCAGGCAGGTTTTCCATTGTGGGTTGGCCGAATAACCTGAGATCAGCCACAGCGGTATGCAGGCCTGTTTTTAACTAACCCACGAGGCACTGACAACGACGGCATCAGCAACGTGCCACACCGGGTGGCTTGATGCGCTTTCTGCTCGCGCAGTTCATGGACACATGCTAAACCGCGCGCATGTCCTCACCCCTCTTCAATCTCTCCGGCAAAGCAGCACTCGTCACTGGCGGTAGCAAAGGTCTCGGTAAAGCGATGGCACGCGGTTTCGCGGAAGCAGGCGCTGATGTCTTCATCTCCAGCCGCAATGCGGATGAACTCAAGGCCGCCGCTGCTGAAATCGGTGAGGGGTTGAGCGTCAAAGTGGAATGGATGGTCGCGGACATGGCGGACCGTGCCGCTGTCAAAGCGTTGGCGGTCGAAGCCGAGAAACGCCTCGGCAAGATCGACATTCTGGTCAACAACGCCGGCATCAACAACCCGCAGGCGATCGATGAGATCACCGATGAGGTCTGGGATCGCAATGTCGAGGTCGATCTCACGGCCGTGATGAGCCTGACCCGCGCTGTGGTGCCCGGCATGAAGGCGCGCAAGTGGGGCCGCGTCATTCACATCTCCAGCGTGCTCGGCGTTGGTGGTCGTTTGAAGCGCAACGTCTATTGCGCCTGCAAAGCCGCGCTCATCGGTCTCGCGCGTGCCAGTGCGCTCGATCTCGGCCCTTACGGCATCACCGTGAACTGCCTCTGCCCCGGTCCTTTCCTCACCGACATGCCCGGCAAGCTCCTCAACGACGAGGAGAAGCAATACTTCGCTGACCGCACCGCGGTGAAACGCTGGGCCGCACCACGCGAACTCGCCGGTCCCGCACTCATGCTCGCCAGCGAAGCCGGCAGCTACATCACCGGCCAGACCATCGTCGTCGATGGCGGCGCAGCGGTGAACGTGCTCTGAGCCTACTCTTCCTTCTTCAAGATCGGCTCCGGGCTGATCTTGATGACCAGCGGGCGATGATCGCTCGCTTTGTCGAAGTCACGTGCGGAGTAGATGAAGCAGCTTCGATAGTCAAGATGCGGGCGCAGCAGGCGGCTGGCGAAGCAGTAGTCGAGGCGTGAGTAGGTGTCTGCCGCGTCCCAGAAGTGGGTCCAGACCTCGCCGTCCACATCCTTCAGCCAGACATCCTGCATTGCGGTGTCGCTGGTGCGCGGACTGCCCATGATGTCGCCAATGGCAGGTTCGTTGCGGTGCTCGTTGAAGTCGCCGTAGGCGAGAATGCGCGCGCCGGGTTCCTTGGTGAAGATGGAGTCGAGGTGCTTGCGCAGCAGCCGGGCCTCATTGCGGCGCATCTGGGCTTGGTCGGACTCGGTGACTTCGCGTTTCGACTTCAAATGCACGCCCACGAGATGCAGATCGAAGGTGGGCGTGATGGCGATGGTGGCATCGAGAATACCACGTTGAAACGGCAGCGTTTGATCGCCGAGCTGATATTTGAGATCCGTCTGCGAATTGCGCGCCTTGATGGGCAGACGCGACAGCAACGCGAGGCGGCGCACCGGATCGCCACCATGGGCGAGTTCCGTGTGCGGCAGGTCGATTCCAGCCGCCTTGAGGCGCTTTTGCAGATCCGCGAGATCATCAGCGGTGCCAATTTCGCAGACACCGAGGATGTCGGGCTTGATGGCAGCGAGGATCTTCACCACGCGCACGCGTTCGTCCTCGGGTTTGGGGGCCGAAGGCAGCGTTTTATAAGTCTGCATGTCGAACCGGTCCATCGTGAGCCAGTTCTTGAGGTTGTAGGAGCAGAACGTGAGACGCTCCGGCTCGGCGGCAGACAACAGCGCCGCCGTGAGAACGAAAACGGCGGGTCCAATGACCCGCCGCGTGATGAAATGCCAGAGAGACATGCCGTTTGAGTTAGGAATCCTCGACGCTGGAGACCGGCTGGCGCTTTTCCTGCGGGGACGAGATTTTCGGACGCTCGACTTCTTCCTGAGCGTTGTGAAGTTCGGCTTCGAACTCCGTGCGGGCCTTTTTGAACTCACCCATGCTTTTGCCGAGACTGCGGGCAAAGGTGGGCAGTTTTTTCGCGCCAAACAGCACGAGGATGAGGATTCCAATGATGATCATCTCGGGCGTGCCGAGGGGACCGATGGCGAGGATGGTGGGGGTGGTCATGATGGTACTAGGTTTGCATTGTTAGTGTTGACGTGCAACGCGGACTTTCAGTCGTTCCCAGTGGGGCCATCGTCCGTTGAGTGAAGAGGCGGATGCCTCATGGGCACCACATCTTCAGGCAACTAAACGCATCGAAACCGTCATCATTAGCATTGCACATGAGATTTCTGCGACTTACCCATTCCGCCACCATGATTCATAACGTCTATTTCTGGCTCAAAGCCGACCTCACCTCCGAACAACGTGCCACTTTCGAAGCCGAGCTGATGCACCTGCTTGAAATTGATTATCTCGTTCACGCCTTCGTCGGCAAGCCAGCGGATACGGAGAGGCGGCCCGTCTGCGACCACTCGTTCACTTACTCGCTGACGCTGCACTTCAAAAACATGGCGGATCATGTGTTCTACCAGAAAGAGTGCCCCAAGCATTTACGCTTCGTTGCTGCGTGCAAGACGTTCTGGGATCGCGTGGTGATCTATGACAGCTCGCCGCTGCATTGATTCCCATCCAACCGCCATGTCTTACGTCTTCCCGAAGTCCGTCGAACTCTTCGCCCGAGCCCAGCGCAGCATCGCCGCTGGCGTGAACAGCGGCATCCGCAAGATGGAGGCCCCCGTGCCGCTGTATTTCGACCACGGCAGCGGCTCGCGGCTCTTTGATGTCGATGGCAACGAGTACATCGACTTCCAGATCGGCCAGGGCGCGATCCTTTATGGTCATGCGCCGAAAGGCATGGCCGATGCCATCGCCGAGCAGGCTCACAAAGGCACGCACTGGGCGGCGCAGAGCGAATTGGAGATTGAAGTGGCGGAACGGCTGCAAAAGATGATCCCCGGTGCCGAACGGGTGCGCTTCAACAATTCCGCCACCGAGGTCGTGCTCTCCGCGCTGCGTCTGGCGCGGGCGCATACTGGCAGACCGCTGGTGTTGAAGTTTGAAGGCCATTATCACGGCTGGAGCGATGAAGGACTCGTCGGTTTTGCTCCGCCGCCAGACCAATGGGGCAGCGAGGACGACCCCACGCGGCTGCATCCGAGCCAAGGCGTGATCCCCGAGGTGCTGAACACTTTTGTGGTTGCCCGCTGGAACGATCCTGAGCATCTGCGTCAGCGAGTGAAGGAACATCACGGCCAGATCGCCGCGATCATCTTTGAACCCGTGCTCTGCAACACCGGCTGCATGCCGCCCGTGCCCGGCATGATCGACACCATCCGCGAATTGTGCGACGAAAACGGCATCGTCATGATCGCCGATGAAACCATCACCGGCTTCCGCTTCGGAGCCGGTTGCGCCCAAAAATTCCTCGGCTTCGTTCCCGATCTGACCATTCTCGGCAAGGCCGTCGGCGGCGGTGTCCCCTTCGCCGCGCTCGTCGGCAAAGAAAAGTTCTTCGCCAAGATCATCAGCGGCCAGGTCGTGCATGCCGGCACCTTGAACGCCAATCCGCTCTGCCTCGCTGCTGCGAAATGGTGCCTCGATCAAGTCATCGCCCTCGGCGACACGCATCCGGCAGGCATGATTCACCTCGGCGAGCAGTTGATGGCCGGCCTCTGCCAGCTCGCCCAGCAGCATGAGGTTCCCGTCCTGCCGCAGGGCTTCGGCCTCGTCTTCCACTGCACCATGCTCAAGCCCGATGTCGAGGAAGGCCCCATTCTGGACTACCGCGACTACGTTCAGCGCCACGACGCCCCACGCTGGGCGCACTTGCGCCGCTGCCTCCTCGAAGAAGGCGTCCGCGCCATCGAACGTGGCCTGTGGTTCATCAGCCTCGCTCATACGCAGGCCGACATCGACGAAACACTGAAGCTTGCTTCACTTGCTTTTGCCCGCCACGCGGCGGAATGGAAAGCTCCATGCTGATCTCCGAGATCTTTTATTCCGTGCAGGGCGAGGGATCGCTCATTGGGACACCGTCGGTGTTTGTGCGGACTTCGGGGTGCAACCTGCGTTGCGGATGGTGTGACACACCCTATGCGTCGTGGAAGCCGGAAGGCGATGAGATGAGCGTGGCGGCCATTCTCGCTGCGGTGAACCAGCATCCGACGCGTTTTGTCGTCGTGACGGGTGGGGAGCCGATGATTGCGAAGGAGATGGCGGTGTTGTTATCCAAACTACGTGAGGCTGGGAAGCATATCACGATTGAAACGGCAGGAACGATTGCGCCGGAGGGTGTGGCGTGTGATCTGGCCTCGATCAGTCCGAAACTGGCGCATTCGACGCCAGATGAAGTCTTGGCGGGCAAAGCGTGGGTGGAGAAGCATGAGCGGCTTCGCTTGCAGCCGGAGGTGTTGCGAGCGTGGTGCTCGGCGTATGAGTTTCAGCTCAAATTCGTCGTCGCGAGCGAGGCGGATGTCGAAGAGGTGCGCGCGGTGGTGGATTCGATCGGTGTGCCGGTGAGACCGGAACAAATTCTGCTCATGCCGGAGGGCATACAACCCGAGGTGCTGCGCTTGCGGCAGGCTTGGCTGGTGGAAGTCTGCAAGCAGACCGGTTGGCGCTATTCACCGCGGCTGCACATTGATTTGTTTGGCAACAAGCGCGGGACATGAAGACGCGGTCGAAGCTCTCGCGCAATCTGTGGCTGCTGGTGTGGCTGAGTGTCGCGCTGCTGCAGGCGTGGCAGCATTTTCGCGACAAACCAGCGCCACCGAGGCCGGAACATGATGGCAGCTTCGTGGTGCTGAAACATGCGCGTTTGGTGGATGATGCGAACAACGATGGCGATAGTTTCAAGATTACGCATGACGGCGGCGAGCAGGTGCTGCGGCTGTATTTCGTCGATTGCCCGGAGAAACGGCAGTATTCGCTGGTGAATGACCGGTTGAAGGATCAGGCAGGCTATTTCGGCGGCTTGAGCATTCCGCAAACCGTGGCCACGGGCATGGAGGCAAAGGCGTTCACGGAAAAACTACTGCGTGAGCAGCGATTCACGATCCAAACACGCTGGGAGCGTGTGTATGACAGTGCACGCTCGTATGCGCTGGTGTTCTTTGACGATGGCGAGGAATTGTCGGAGAAATTGGTGAAGGCTGGCCTGTGCCGGATTCATACCAAGGGCACGGTGATGCCAGATGGACAGCGTGAATTCGACTTCGAGAACCGCCTACGCTCATTGGAGCGTGATGCTAAGGCCGCTAAATGCGGTGCGTGGGGCAAACCGAAGCGTGCCCCGTCTAAAGTAAAGCCGTGAGCAGTGGCACATCGGCGGGCGCGAGTTCGTAGGCACGCAGTTGTTCACGTTCAACCCAGACGAGGGCGGTGTGCTCATGCGGATGCGGTTCGGGGCCATCAGCGGTAAGTTCACAAAGAAACGGAATGAGTTCGATGCTGCCCCACGAGTAAGCGTGAACGAAGGATGGCAGCGTGCGGGTGATGCGCACGGTGCAGCCGAGTTCTTCGTGAAGTTCACGATGCAAGGCGGCTTCGGCAGACTCATTCGCTTCAACTTTGCCGCCGGGAAATTCCCACAGGCCGCCCAGTTTTTTGTCCGGTGGACGCTGCGCGAGCATGACCAAGTCATCACGCACGATGATGGCGCAGACGACGGGAACTGGCGGATTACTTTCCATCCGCGACGGCAAGTGACGCCTTGGCGGTGCGCAGGGCGGCATCAGGCACGCTGAGCTTCGCCATGCTGGCACGCATGCGGCGGCCAACGGCACCGTCGTTGGTAAGGATGCTGGCAACGGCGTCGGCGGTTTGCTGGGCTGTGTGGGTGACAATGCCACCGCCGCACTTGGTCAGCACCTCGGCATTGCCCTCCTCCTGGCCAGGGACGACGTAATCAATGACAGCGGGGATCTTCGCCGCGAGCACCTCATGCAGGATGGCACCACCGGCTTTGCAGATGACGACATCGTGCGTGCGGAGAAACTCGGGAATGCGCTTCGTCCAGCCAATGATGTCCACCGTGTCGGGCGGGAGCGCATCGGTGAAGCGGCGCAAAACATGATGGAGACGCGAAGCATGCTTACCGACAGGCAGCGTGAGCTTGGCTCCAGCAAGCAGGATCGGCTTCAAAGCCTCCAGTGTGGCGGCCACACGACGGCCGGTGGTCGATGGCAGATACAGAATGCGTGCGCCGACATGCGCAGGTGTCTCTGCCAGCGGCTCAGTGAAGGCAAGACTGACTGGGAAGCCCGTGACGCGTATCTTTGACTCCGGCACGCCGAAACCGATGACGACTTTCTTCGTCTCCTCATCGGCGACGCAAAACAGATCACTGCCAGACATGACCCAGATGCGGTTCACGCTGATGGAGTCGGTGATGATCGTGGCAAGCGGCGGCACCTTCTGCGTATGTCCGAGTGTCTCCAAGAGCACGGCGTAAAGCGGATACGTGCTGATGATGAGTCGCGGCTGCTTCTCAGCGATGCGCTGCTTCAGGGCATTGATCAGGCCAGTCTGCCATTTGGAGTCCGGGCCAGTGACGCTGCGTTTGCCCATCAACTCATACGTGACACGCCAAGCAGCGGGCCAGTGGGTGATGGCAAGCTGGTAGAGCGCCTTGCTGACGTCCGAGAGCCGCGGCATCGCCTCGCTGATGAGATCACTCACCTCGATGGTTTCACCGGGACACAGACGTTCAAGCGCCTCCGCCACGGAACGCGCGGCGGTGTTGTGTCCATCGCCAAAGCCAGCCGTTAGGAGCAAAATCACGCGGCGCACCGCTGGCGGAAAAAAGCAGCAAAACAAGCAAAAAGGCTTGGATAGAGGCGTTGATCGTATTATTTTAGTTATGTTAACTATTTTCTCCATGCCATGAGAAGGCAGCAACCCATCACCACCAGCCAACTTCTAGCCACCGGTGTTATCGCCATGGCCGTGCTGGTGATGCTCGCACCACTGCGTCCGGGGCCAGTGGGCTCACACTCGCGACAAGCAGGATTAGCACCGCTCCTCAATACCAGTGGTGTGGCTGACACGGCGGCTTTTCACCGTTTGAGTGTTTCTCCTGCGGCACATGCAGCGAGCACTGCCCCGCTGAGCCGTAAGCCGCAGATCCAAACGATCTCGCAGCCCGCCGAATGAGCGTGGCCTTCAAACCTCCCGGCCAATGCCCGGCCTGCGGCGAATGGGTGCCACGCGGAGCCGCCGCCTGTGATGATTGCGGCGCCTGTGCCAATTCCGGCTGGAGCGGTGACACGCATGCCGATGGCCTCGACCTTCCCGATGACGAGTTCGATTACGACGACTTCATCGCCCGTGAATTCGGCGGCAAAAGCTCGAAGCAGCCGCTGACAGCGAATCTCTGGTGGTGGGTGGCCCTGGCGCTGCTGATCATTTTTATGATCGGCGCATTGCTGCCCCTATTCGGTTAAACATCACGAAGATGGTGACTTACTCAAACCGCAGGACGTACTCGCCTTCCTTCTGGAGGTGCAGGCGGTCGCGGGCGGCCATTTCGAGGTAGGCGTTGTCGTTTTTGATCCACTCCATGCGGCGCAGGAGTTTATCGCGATCAGTTTTGAGCGTGTCACGCTGCACTTTGAGTTGATCAAGCTTCGTACGCATGGCCATCTGCGTGTCCATCGGGTTGTCACACAGGACATAGATTACGGGGACAACGAGCAGCAGGAGGATGAACTTGGCGACCTTAAGGAGGGCGCGCATCCAGAATTCCCAGGGGGTCTGGGGTTCGGATGCGCGCACTTCTCGGTAGTTCATCGGGTCTTAGACTTTCATGCGGCCACCAAAGATGGCGTTTTCACCGAGTTCCTGCTCGATGCGCAGGAGCTGGTTGTATTTGGCGATACGGTCGCTGCGGCTCATGGAGCCGGTCTTGATCTGGCCGCAGTTCGTGGCGACAGCGAGGTCGGCGATGGTGTAATCTTCGGTTTCACCTGAGCGATGGCTCATGACGGCGGTGTAACCATGACGATGGGCGAGATCGACGGCGTCGAGGGTCTCGGTCAGGGAGCCGATTTGGTTCACTTTGACGAGGATGGAGTTCGCCACGCCCAGATCGATGCCCTTTTGGAGGAATTCGACGTTGGTGACGAAGAGGTCGTCGCCGACGAGCTGAGTGGTGGCACCCATTTCCTTCGTGATGATGTCCCAGCCGGCCCAGTCGCCTTCGGCACAACCGTCTTCGATGGAAATGATGGGGAACTTCTTCTTCAGCCCGGCATAGTAGGAGACGAGTTCAGCAGCGGTTCGCTCGGACTTGTCGGACTTCTTGAAGACGTATTTGTTCTTGGCTTTATCGAAGAATTCGGAGGAGGCGACGTCGAGGGCGATGAAAATGTCTTCACCGAGCTTGTAGCCGGCCTTGTCCACGGCCTGGGCGATGACTTCGAGGGCGTGGTCGGCGCTCTTCAGCGTCGGAGCAAAGCCACCTTCGTCACCGACGGCGGTGCTGAGACCGAGATCGTGCAGGATTTTCTTCAGCGAGTGGAAGATTTCCGCGCCATAACGCAGCGCCTCGGAGAAGGACGGGGCACCTTTCGGCATGATCATGAACTCCTGGAAGTCGATCGGGGCATCGGAATGCGCGCCACCATTGATGATGTTCATCATCGGCACTGGCAGCACCTTGGCGTTCGGGCCGCCGATGTATTTGTAGAAGGGCATGCCGAGCGTCGCGGCAGCGGCTTTGGCAACCGCCAGGGAAACGCCGAGGATGGCGTTCGCACCGCACTTGGACTTCGTCTTCGTGCCATCGACTTCGAGCATGGCCTTGTCGATGCCGACCTGATCAGCGGCGTCTGCACCAATGAGAGCGTCAGCGAGTTCGTTGTTCACGGCATCGACGGCCTTGAGCACGCCTTTGCCGAGGAAACGCTTCTTGTCACCATCGCGCAGTTCAAGGGCCTCGTGTTCGCCGGTGCTAGCACCACTGGGGACTGCCGCACGGCCCATGGCACCGCCTTCAATGTAAACATCCACTTCAACAGTGGGGTTTCCGCGTGAGTCGATGATTTCGCGTCCGATGATGCGTGCGATGTTGAGTTCGTCCATGTGAGTAGATTATTTAAGTTTTGCTAATTAATTGGGATTTTTCAAGAAGGTTTCCAGAAATTTCCGGGGGAGCGGGCTTCATACACGGATGCAGCAGCCGCTCAAACGGTAGTTTTACGACCAAAGCAGGACATGCGCCATGTTGGAGCGCAGAAGCTACCACCATGCCGAATCTAAGACTTCACGAAATCACCGATCAATCACCCAAACAGCGCAGTAATCGGTTTCCCTTTGTCAGCAACTGTGAACGGACGCTTGCTGGGGCTGTATAGCACCTGATCAAGCGGGATGCCGAGGGCATAGGCAATGGTGGCGTTGAAGTCAGGGATGGTGACCACATTTTCGACGGCTTTTTTGCCGATTTCGTCGGTGGCACCATAAACCTGTCCACCGCGAACGCCGCCGCCCGCCATGAGGCAGGTGAAGCCAGTTGCGTGGTGGTCGCGGCCATCATTGGCGTTGATCTCAGGCGTGCGGCCAAATTCAGTGGCGAGAACGACGAGCGTCTCCTGCAACAATCCGCGGGATTCGAGATCCTGTAACAGGGTGCTGAGTGCGGAGTCGAGTTCGTCACAAAGCTCAGGCACACGAGTGAAGTTGGCATTGTGTGTGTCCCAACTACCGAAGGAAACCTCGGCAAAGCGCACACCATGCTCAACGAGGCGCCGAGCAAGCAGGCAACCTTGGCCAAACGTGTCTTTGCCGTATTTGGCACGCAGAGCCTCAGGTTCGTCACTGAGATCGAATGCTTTCAATTCTTCGCTCTTCATCATCTTGAGCGCATCGTCATACATGTCGGCATAGGCGCGGACGTTTTTGACGTTATAGGTTTCAGCAAACTGGCGGTCGAGTTGCTTGGCCGTGGCAAGGCGACTGTTAAAGCGCTCTTCGGTGAACCATGAGTTGGTTTTGACGTTGTTGATGCCGTTCTCGGGGTCGCTGATCATGAGCGGCGCGAAGCGACTTTCGAAGAAACCCGCACCAGGATGACGGCTGTCGTTGCCTATCATGACGCTACCCGGAAGCGTGGGATTGCCACGGTCCTGGAACTTTTGTAGCCATGCACCCATGGTGGGATGGCGTATGCTGCTGCGCTGCGTGTAGCTGGTGTGCTGATAATACTGCCCCTGCTCGTGGGCTCCCTGCGTGGTCATCATACTGCGAACGACGGCAAGCTTGTCCATCTGCCGGGCAATGAGTGGAATGCTATCTGAAACGCGAACACCATCGACGTTGGTGTTGATCACTTTAGTAAGACCCATGATATCGGTCTTTCCAGGCTTCGGATCAAAGGTGTCTAGGTGGCTCATGCCGCCGGTCATATACAAATAGATGACGTTGCGTGCCGTGGCAGCCTGCTTGAGTGGCGAGGTGCCGATGCCAGGCGCGGCAATGACACGGGAGGCGGCACTGACGCCGAGAAATGTCTTGGCTGCGCCGGAAACGAAGGCACGGCGGGAAAGATCGTTGCGGAAGGGATTCATGAGCAGAGTGGGTTTGGGGGAGGTTCGCCCTTTAACGTTGCTGCCCTTCGGACTTATCACGAGATTTCAAATCTACCGCACTCCCCTACCCTGGCGCTCTGCGGCCGAATTTACGCTCCATTTCGGCGGTGGAGATTTGCACGAGCGTGGGACGGCCATGTGGGCAGCAGTAGGGCATTTCGCAGGCGAGGAGGTCTTTGAGCAGCGCCTGCAACTCGGGAATGGAAAGCACGTCGTTGCTTTTCACAGAAGCACGGCAGGCAGTGGTGGCTATGGCGTCTTCGCTGAGGCGCAGCGAGGATGATTTCGCGCTCAGGCTGCTCAGTTCCTCGATGACCTGATCAAGCCATGCTGCGGGGTCGTCGGTTTTTAAAAAAGCTGGCAGCGCCTCGACCTTGAAGATGTTCGGGCCGAAGGGTTCGATCTCGATGCCCAAACGGCTAAGCACAGTCTGATTTTGCTTCAGCAGATCGGCATCACGCGGTGTGGTTTGCAGATTGATGGGCATCAGCAGGCGCTGGCATGGCACCCCACCAGTTTCGAGAGCGCGGCGGAATTTTTCAAAGTTCACGCGTTCATGCGCTGCGTGCTGGTCCATCATCACCAACCCCTCTTTGCCCTCCATGAGCACATAGAGTTTCTGCAAAACACCGATGATGCGGAAGTCGGACGCTGTGGGCTGCCCTTGGGATTCTGGCTGGGGCTTCTCGACTTGCCTCGGGGAAGCAATTTCAACTGATGGCCGTTCTACATTCGGAAGGATTTTCTGAAGCGCCACTGTTGCCGGAACGGTAGATTCAACCAGTCGTAAAGGTGCGGAAGAAATCGCCATTGGCATGGCAAACTGCTCCTGCCGTGTGGTTTCCACCGCTGGAACAACAGGAACAGAGCGTGCTGGCGCATGTCCGCTGGGAAGCTTGGCGGCGTTTTCGAGCGTGCGACTCACGCAACGAGCGATGGCATCGCGCACACCATTGCCATCGTGAAACCGCACCTCCTTCTTTGCTGGATGCACATTCACATCGAAGGCCGTGGGATCCATCTGGATGAACAGGAATGTGACGGGATATTGCCCCTTCATCAACGCGGTGTGATAGCCCTCACGCAGGCCATACGAAATGCTGGGGCTTTCGATGGGGCGCCCATTGAGATAGGTCGTCTGCATCTGACGATTGGAGCGGCTCATGCCTGGACCACCAATGTAACCGGTCACTGTCACGCCATGCAGTGTCGTTTCTTCGATTTTGAGCAGACGTGAGGCGAGTTCATCGCCCACTAGCCCGCGAATGCGCTCCAGCATATCACGAGTAGCCGGAAGATGCAGTATGAGTTCGCCATTGTGCGTCAAAGTGAATGCCGCCTGAGGATTGGCGATGGCATGTAGGCGAAGTTGCTGCTCCACGTGAGCGAACTCGGTGTTTTCGGTGCGCAGGAATTTACGGCGAGCTGGCACGTTGAAGAACAACGAACGAGCCTCGATCACCGTGCCGGGAGCACCACCATGATCGCGCACCGCCATGAGTTTACCGCCGTTCACCTCGATTTCGGTGCCTACGAGCGCCTCCTTCTCACGCGTAGCGAGGCGAAAGCGTGAGACGCTGGCGATGCTGGGCAGCGCCTCGCCACGAAAGCCAAAGGTGCAAATGGCCCCGAGGTCCTCCTTGGTCCGAATCTTGCTGGTCGCGTGTCTTTCGAGACACAACATGGCATCCTCACGATCCATACCACTGCCGTCATCAACGATGCGAATCATGGCAATGCCGCCGCGCTGCGCGTGGACTTCGATGTGCCTTGCCCCCGCATCCAGGCTGTTTTCCACCAGTTCACGGACCAAAGCCGCCGGGCGCTCGACAACCTCTCCCGCTGCCACCTGGCTGGCGAGTGCGTCTGGAAGAATGCGAATTTTGGACATGAACTTCGATAAAGTGCGCTACAACAGACGTAGCTCTTTTGCTCCAAGGAAATGTCACATTGGACGCCGCGCGAGGAATTGCAATACCCGCACTCCTCAAGCACTGTTCCTCAAAACAAACACATACTTTTCAAGCATGATTTCCCTCACTTCCAGCGCCATCGAACATCTCAAATCTCTGATTGCAGAGAAAAATGCCGCAGCAGGCACTGGATTACGTCTGCGCGTGGAGAAAGGCGGCTGTGCAGGCATGCAGTATGTGATGGCTCTGGACGAATCTGAAACTGAAGACTCCATCCAGACCCAAAACGGCGTTTCGATCATCATTGATCGTGAAAGCATCGGCTATCTGCGCGGTTGCCAGCTTGATTACGTGGATGCTCTTTCTGATACCGGTTTCAAACTTACCAACCCTAACGCTGCTCGAAGCTGCGGGTGCGGAACCTCTTTTGAGCCCCAAACCGCCTAATTCATGCAGCAGCGATGCTGCCAACTTATTCACAAAATTTACTTTTCAAATTCAGCCAATCTTGTAGAATTTGAACATTCTTAATTATAAAAATTAAAATTTTCGCAATAATGCCATGCAAATCCGATTTTTGAGCGATGGAAACGAGTACCGTTCTTACGGTGGTGGGAGTTTTTCCAAGAAGAAAGACTCTGGGGGTATTTTTTGGTGGACGATCTTGATTACGCTGCTCATGGGCTTCGCCACCTTCTGCTGGTTCTTCAGCATCATGGTGTTCGCGCATCCTGAAAAGCCTTTCAACTATCGCGTCCTCGCACGCTTCGATAAACTTGATCCGCTTCGCAAATTCACCAACTACACTGTGCCACAGGGTAAATTTGTTCCTGCACGTGATCTGCTCGCAGAGTTCTACGCATTCTCGCATGATCAACTCGCTGTGAAGAATGATCTTCTCAAGCGCTCCTACATTCGTAATTACAAACAGGAACAACCGCTCTACGTCAAAGGCAGCTTCCAGGTGATCAACGCTCGTCCTCTCACCTCAGGTGATGTTATCACAGAAGGTTGGGTAGTGCGCGCCCGTTCCTCAGACATTGAAGATGTCGATATTGAAATTGTGCTTCCTGGCAACAAAGACGAAGCCGATCCTTATCAAGTGGGTGACACACTGGTGCTAGACCAAAAAAGCACCTTCGCCGCCGCCCTGCATGTACAAAAATTTGACCAGGAGCGAGTATGTGTGACCCTCATGCCTCTGGCCTACCAAGGTTTCGCCGCCAAAGACGGAACACAGTTTCAAATGAAACCGCCAACGAAGCTCAATATGGACGCTTATTGGCCGCTCACTCGTGATCCTGGTGCCGTTGTTCTCGAAAACACTGCTGACAAAGTGGTCGTTAAACAGAACTGATCCTTTCATTCAAATTTCCACTCGAAGCGGAAGGCGTGAGCTTTCCGCTTTTTCTTTGGCAGCGTTCGCCACATTGAATTCAGAGCGCTCGTTTCTTGCATCCGCGCTGGTTCACGCCAATAGCAAGGCATGCCCGCTGACTACACCCCCATGAGCATCGCCGACGTTCAGCGTCTGCGTGCCGATCTGGACCAGCAGGGCCGCAAATTGGTGTTCACCAATGGTTGCTTCGACCTGCTGCATGCTGGTCATGTGCGGTATCTAGACCAAGCGCGAGCTCTGGGAGATGCCTTAGTCGTTGCTTTGAATTCAGATCAATCGGTGCGCGCTCTTAAAGGCTCGGATCGTCCGCTCAACAACGAAAATGACCGCGCTGAAGTGATGTCCGCCTTGCGCGCTGTGGATGCGGTCGTGGTGTTTCACGATGAACGTGCCACCGCACTTATCGACGCCATTCGTCCACACGTTTACGCTAAAGGTGGCGATTACACTGTCGACTCTTTGAATCGTGAGGAGCGCAGGGCACTGGAAAACGCAGGAACGGAAATTCGCATTCTGCCGCTCGTCCCTGGTAAATCGACCACCAAGACGATTAATAGGATGCTCGGCAGTAACGATGCAAACCGCCTCCGTATTGCCGTACTAGGATCGGGTGAAGGCTCCAACCTTCTTGCTATCATCCATGCAGTCCAGTCAGGCACTCTCAATGCCGAAATCGTCATCACTCTCAGTGATCAAGCTGACTCCAATTTCCTCAAGATTGCTAGTGATGCTGGATCGCCTGCACAATTCGTCAATGGAGGCGACAATCCTCGCAAACTTAGCGAAGCCGCGCAAAAGGAGATATTCGAGCATCTCGAACGTGCGCGAGTGGATGTCGTCGTGCTCGCCGGTTTCATGCGCATCCTCAAAGAGCCAGTAATTAGCGCTTATGCCGGTCGCATCGTGAATGTCCACCCCTCCCTGCTTCCTAAACACAAAGGAGCTAATGCTCCGCAACTCGCACTTCAAGCTGGCGACAGCGAAACCGGCTGCACAGTGCATCTCGTCACCGCAGAAATCGATGCCGGACGCATCCTCGCACAAGCGACGGTTCCCGTGCTTGCTGGAGACACTGCGGAAATTCTGCACGCGCGCATCAAGATCGAAGAACACAAGCTCCTGCCTATGGTATTGAACGAATGGCGTGAGCGTGGATTGCCCGTGCGAGGTGCGGAAGCATCATGAGCGCCTTCACCGGCACCCTCAATGCCCAACAACGTGAAGCGGCCACACACATTCATGGCCCGTTGCTTATTCTTGCTGGAGCAGGAACGGGCAAGACGCGTGTACTCACCGCGCGCATCAGTTATATGGTGAATGAAGGCATCGATCCGAAAAACATCCTCTCCGTCACCTTCACTAACAAAGCCGCCACTGAAATGCGCGAACGCGTCAAAGGCATGGTTCGCGATGGACTCGGCAAAAAAGTCGTGCTCGGCACTTTCCACGCCTTTTGCGCACGACTGCTGCGCGAATTCGCCTCGCAGGTCGGCTATAAAAATAACTTCGTCATCTACAGTCAGGGCGAGCAGGAAAGCTTGCTCAAAAAAGTTCTCAAAGGTCTCCTCGTCAAAGACGAAACGCTTGATCCATCGCTCGCCCTGTCGCGCATCAGTAAATCAAAGAACGACGGCAAAAGCCTTGGCGACCCGCAGCACAGCCTCGATGCCGCCGTCATGGAGAAATACATGGATGAAATGCGCGGCCTCAACGTCATGGACTTCGACGATCTGCTCGTCCTCGGTGTGCGTTTACTTGAAGATCACGCTGATGTCCGCGCTACCGTGCAGAGTCGGCATCACTACGTCATGGTGGACGAGTTTCAGGACACCAACTCTCTCCAGATGCGCCTCCTGCGAGCACTCGTGCCAGCGCCTTACAACGTCTGCGTCGTAGGCGATGATGACCAGAGCATCTACGGCTGGCGTGGTGCCGAGATCACCAACATCACCGAGTTCGAAAACTTCTTTCCCAATCCGCACGTCGTCAAACTGGAGGAAAATTATCGCAGCACCACGGCCATCCTTCACACCGCGAACAGCCTCATTAAAAACAACGCTGGCCGCCGTCCTAAATCGCTCTGGAGCCGCAACAACGGTTCTGAACCCGTGCGTCTCATCGCAACGCAGGATGAAAAAGAAGAGGCCGATATGATCGCGAAAGAGGTCGAAACTGCCCATTTTTCGAACAAACAGCCGCTGGAGGATTTCGCTGTGCTCTTCCGCACCAACGATCAATCACGCGTGCTGGAACAAGCCTTCCGTCAGCGCAAAATTCCTTATCGTGTCGTCGGCGCCCGCAGCTTCTTTGATCGTCGCGAAGTGAAGGACATTCTCTGCTACCTCAGCGTTCTGCACAATCCTCATGACGACATCAGCCTGCTACGAGTTTTGAATACGCCCACCCGCGGCATTGGCAGCGCCACTGCCGAACTCGCCCGAGAACGCAGCATGGAGAAACACCATAGCGTCTGGGTTGCCCTTTGTGATGAAGACTTCCTTCGCCAGATTCCAGAGAAAGCACGCAACGCCATCCGAACCTTCACACGACTCATCACCAAATTTTCTGGCCCGGCGAACACCAACGGCACTCAACTCGAGCAAATGACCGAAGCGCTCATCCTCGATATCGGCTACATGGATCATCTCAAAAAAGCCGCTAAGGAGCCTGAAGACTTCGCAGGCTGGGAAAACGGGCTCAAGGAGCTCCTCAAAAGCCTTGCGGCCTACGAAGAACGCAATCGCGCCGACGGCCTTGGCGGATTCCTCGACGAAATCAGCCTCAATGATGAGCGAGAGGAGAAAGACGATATCGAAAAGAAAAAAGGTGTGTGCTTGATCACCATGCACGCCTCCAAAGGCCTCGAATTTCCAATCGTTTATCTACCCGGCCTTGAACAAGGTATTCTCCCCCACAAGCGCAGTTTCGATGAAGGTCGTGTCGATGAAGAACGTCGATTGTTCTACGTCGGCATCACCCGTGCCAAACAGAAACTCACCATCAGCTACACGCGAACTCGCGTGAAATGGGGCCAGAAGCAGACCAGCATGCCCAGTCTCTTCCTCAAGGAACTGGATCGCAAGCACGTCGAAGAACTCGACTATACCCGCCACATGAATGAAACCGTCACGCAGGAGGAAAACACCAACTTCTTTTCCGGTCTGCGTGCGATGCTAGCTGAGCAGTAGCATCGGCCATCTGCGATAAACTCTTGCCTTCGCCGCCAGACCGCATTGAATCGCCGCCCATGTCAATTCCTCTCGAAGATCTATTCAGTGATGTCATCGCCAAGGCCCAGCGCGGACTTGGCCTGAGCGATTCCCGGCTTGCCGCCCAGTCCGGTTTGACGGTGGATGAAATCCTAAATGCTCGAGTAGGCTCCGCTGACTACGCCCTGCTCCTC
The DNA here is from genome assembly GCA_947466075.1 of Verrucomicrobiaceae bacterium. Taxonomy (GTDB): domain Bacteria; phylum Verrucomicrobiota; class Verrucomicrobiia; order Verrucomicrobiales; family Verrucomicrobiaceae; genus Prosthecobacter. Next base: position 29,929 of record CANIBP010000022.1, on the reverse strand, counting down.
AAACTGGCCCCGCATCTGAACCTGCATGGCCCTTCGCTCGTAACGATGTCTCACAACGCTTGGCGCCCATTAGAGGTGAAACTGCCAGGCCTAGCGCAGTTCAATACAACGTATCACGACATGACTGTGAATGCCTACCTCGTGTGGGATGCCGAAACGAAGAACGCTGTCGCCTTTGACACTGGTGCCGATGCTGGACCGATGATCAATTTCATCCAGAACAACGATCTTAACCTCAGCCTCATCTTCCTCACTCACACGCATCCAGATCACATCATGGACTTGGCCAAACTCTCCGCTGATGGTGCCGTGACTGCCTTTGTGCATGCGCGTGAAGCTTGTGCTGGCGCTAAAACCTTTGAACTGAACGAAACAGATTGCTGGCAGAGCGGCGGACTGAAGATCGAACCCCGCAGCACCTGGGGTCACTCGAAGGGCGGAATTTCATATATTGTCAGTGGCTTGTCCAAGCCAGTCGCCATCGTCGGCGATGCCCTCTTCGCCTCCAGCATGGGAGGCGGCATGGTTTCCTTCGCCGATGCCCTTGCCACCAATCGCAAAGAAATCTTCTCTTTGCCCGATAACACCGCGCTCTGCCCCGGACACGGTCCGCTGACAACCGTCGGTGAGGAAAAGGCGCGCAATCCGTTCTACCCTGAATTCAAATAACCAAATCGCAACCTAACCATGTCTCAAACCGTTGCTTTCGTCGGAGTCGGTAAAATGGGGGCCAATATGGCCCGTCGTCTCAAAGTGGTCGGCTACAGCGTCACCGCTGTGCTTGATGTGAACACGCAGGCCGCTGCTGATCTGGCCGCCGAACTCGGCTGCAAAGCCTGCACAAAGCTGGCCGATGTCACATCCGCCGCAGATGTCATTTTCACCGTCGTAACCAACGACGCCTCCATGCGCGGCATCTTTTTTGGCAGCGGAGACAGCTTACTCACAAATGCCAAAGGCAAGATCTTCATCAACTGCGCCACGCTTTCGCCCGCAATCCATCGCGAGGTCTATACAGCGGCGGAAAAAGCTGGTGCACACAGCCTGGAAGCCTGCATGGCCTCCAGCATCAGTCACGCACGCGAAGGTAAGCTTTACCTCATGCTCGCCGGTGATGAAGCCATTTACCATCAAGTCCAACCGATGATCGAGCAGATGAGCGTGAACCGCCGCTTCATCGGCGGCCCAGGCCGTGCCGCCGAAGTGAAAGCTCTGGTGAACTTGGTCATGAACATCAACACTGCCGGTCTTGCCGAAGGTTTAGGCCTCGCTGCAGCTCTTGGTCACGATTTGAACATGATCCGCGAAGTTTTCAGCCAAACTGGAGCCAATTCCCGCGTCTTGGAAACCGACAGTGGCGACATGGTCGCCCGCGAACACGACTGCTGGTTCTCCGCCGAGCACGCTGCCAAAGACAGCGGCATCGCCGCCGATGTCGCGGAAACCGTTGGCTTAAATCTGCCACTCAACAAAGCCACGAAGTCGCAATATGAAAAGATGGTCACGCTAGGCCTCGGCGGTCTCGATAAATCAGGCGTCGCCGAGCTGACGTTCAAAGGACGTCACGCCTGATCGCCTCACTGCTGCGCTCCACCCAGTTTCAGCACTTCCAGCTTCTTGCTGATTGTGCGGCGTTGCAGTTCTTGACCGCCAGTCGTGGCTTTGATGATGAAGATTTGGCCGATTTTGGCGGGGATCATTGCTCCTCGCCAGAGTGCAGGGATCGCATGAACTGCGTCGGTGTGATTATTGATGAGGTTATACGGGCGGTAATGACGCCAAAATCACTTGGAAAGATGGTTTTTCACCAGGCCCATGCTCGCTGCGAACCTGTTCATCACGAAGTTACGGGCCTTCGCAGCCTTCGCTTTCGATCCGACAGGATCTTTCGCCATCGCCAGCACTGTTTCGGCAACGCGGGCGAGTTCGTCCTCCTTGTCGAGGTCGAACAGCCACTCGTTCAGGCCGATGTCGCGCCACATGTAGCCCTTGCTCGTTTGTTCGGCCCAGCGACAGACGATGGCGGGGATACCGTTGCCGATGCACATGATCGGGCTGTGCATTTCGTGGCCAAAGAGACCCGCGCTGCGGCGGTAAGTGCTGAGAGCCTCATCCGAGAGCCAGTAAGTCTCGCGCCAGACGACCTTTGCCTTCACGTTTTCGGGTAGCTTGTCGTAGAGCATCTCTTTGTTCACGGCCATCTGCGTTTTATCTTCGGGGCAGAGCAGGATTTTCATGTCCGTGTTTTGAATAACGCTCACAATCGCATCACGTAGCGGTTTGCAATCGTGCTCCTTCATCGCTTCGTTGCGGGCGTGCTTCACCTCGTCTTTCTCCGCCTTTTTTTCGGGGATTGACCAATAAGGCGTGAATCGCAAGCGGGGGATGCAACACAGAAACTTGCCATCATGGAGGTTGTTGGCCTTCAGGAAGGCATCAGCCTTCGCATCGTTCTTCAAATCGACGGCAAAAGCGCCATCCGGTCCGAACTCCATCAGCGGACAGGTGCAGCCCTTTTTCTTCGCCAGTTCCAGCGACACTGAATCGCGGAAATAAACAAACTTCGCGCCATTGAACACGTCGATCGTCGATAAGATGAATTTGTCCGACGACGGCTTTGTCGCCGTAGAACCCTGCGACGAGAACGTGATGCCATACACGCCGTAAGGCTTGCCAGTGGCCTTGCTCCATTTGATCACATCCTTTTCAGCTACCAGCGATGGCCCGGAGCCATGCAGCAGGAAGTCACACTCATCGAAAGCAGTTTTTACTTCCTCGCCCTGGATGATCTTCACCTTTGGAAAGCGTGCGCGGAGCATTTCTTCCACGCCATTGTCCACCTTGCTCGGCCAGAGTCGCACTTCGACGTCTGGCAGATGTTTCTCCAATAAGGCCAGCACTCCCGGTGTGTGCGCGATGTCACCAATATTCACCGTCTGCCAGGAAGATCGTAGGATGAGCCGCTTTGGTTTTTCCGCAGCAATGGCGGAGATGAATGGCAATGCGGCAGCGGAGTGGATAAAGTGGCGGCGGTTCATTGATGAATTCTAGGATAGGTTGGAGCCCAAGCACAAGCTTCTAGATCGCCGATATTGGACACTAATTTCCAGCTGGGAATGCGATGACTTAAAAAATGCACAAACAGACACATTGCATGCCCGATCATTTGTTGTTCTGTCGCGCCATGAAATCAGTTTTTTTATACCTACTCTGCATCCTATTCATAGCCGCATGCGCTACACCGCCTGATCCCGAGACAAAACCGCTGGGCGAAAACGTGCTGAGCAAGGAAGCGATCCATGCGGCCAAGACAGGCCCAGTGGATTTCGTGGTGCATGTAAAGCCGGTGTTGGAAGCAAAGTGCGTCATGTGCCACAACCGCAAGGCACTCAAAGGCCACATGAGCCTCGAAAACCGCACGCAGGCGATGCGTTCGGGAGCCTTGGGTGCTTACATTGTGCCGGGGCACCCGGAGAAGAGCCTGCTCGTTGCCAATACGGCTTCCACCCATCAAAACGTCAGCGTCATGCCTGCCGTGGGCGAGAGGCTGACCAAGGACGAGTACGCCATTCTCACGAAGTGGGTCAAAGAAGGTGCATCATGGCCTTCAGGCGCGTCAGGGATGCTGGAGATTATTCGATAGTCATCGATGATGCCTTCGTAAAACAGTCTGGCAGACTGTTTTACGCAGCTTGCAGAATCGCCTCCCTCATCAGCAGCGCTTCGCGGTACGGCTTCACATCATGCACACGGACAATGCGGGCACCGTGTTCGCGAAGCCGACGAAGCCCAGCGCATGGAAGAAGCGATGAGAAGGCCGAAGCGTCTCGCGAAGAAGCTGGGGATTCCATTTTTCAGCGCGAGTTAGGGCACGATGTGGCGAACTGCCGGCCCATCGCTTTTTCTCCGCTTATTGGATGACAAGTGGGGTCAGCACAGCCCGTTAAGTTCTGCGTGATTAAATTCTTCTTCCCACCTCTTTGGTTTGCAGTTGTCTTCGTGTGCTTTGCGCAGGCTTTGGCCCGGGGTGCCACCACAAAGATGTGCTCAGTGCGGTATGAAATTTCCCAAGGACGTGTTTTTGTGGATAACACAATCTTCGACAATCAATCGGAGGAGATAACGATCCTGAGGCACCGCCTGAATGGAGATGGTTATGCTCACCTGCCGGGTAAAAACATCAACGACCTTCGAAGCCAAGGGGCCAAGCTCATCTCCTATATGCGGGCATTGGCTGGCAAGCCGGTGCTTCTATTAAGGAGTGATGGCTGGCACCCAACATCAGGAGTCACCCATGACAGGCTGCTGCACAGAGTGGTTACGACATTGGCCCGTTTTGAACCTCTGGACAGACTGAATGGGAGGTACACTGCGCAGGTGGAGAACTATTTGAAAAATGGAAAACTCGCAGAAGCTGCCAGTGCTGATGCCGAGTTTTCTCAGGTCTTGAAAAGACAGCCGACACAATTGGAGATCTCTGGATATACACTCTATCCATTTGTCGAAAAAGACCCAAAGTCCACTGTGCTTATCTCGTGGGATGATGATTCTATAATAAACGGCATCAAACAATACGATGAAGGCGGACTGACCTATCTTTATGTACTTCAAACTGAAGGTTTCACAATGCCTGATGAAGAGACGCTGAAGCAAGAACTGGCCGCTGCGGACAAAGAACGAATCCGCGAAGCTTGGAAGGCTGCTGAAATGGTGGAGTTCAAAACGAATCGAGAAATGTTTGGATTTTCTCTACAAGAGGTCAACCAGGACATCGTAGTCGATAAAATAGTCATTAACTCAGACGCGCCTTTGAAAGCCGTCCGGAAGTCTTGGAAGCTTTTGGAGATCAACGCCTCGAACGTGATCGTGCTGGGTTACCCAAAGCTTTGCGCCCTGCTGGCCGGGCTAAAGGGGGCAAACACCTTTTTGTTTCTCGATGCAGAGGGCAAACAGCATAAAATTACGCTGACCAAGGCTATTGTTCCATGAGTCTTCTCCTGCTGCTAGGCTGTGGTTCGGTATTCTGAACAGGCTAGCAGCCTGTTTCACGCGCCGGCTAAAATCGCCTCCATCATCCGCAGCGCTTCGCGGTTCGGCTTCACGTCATGCACACGCACGATGCGGGCACCGTGTTCGCAGGCGTAGGCGCTGAGGGCGATGGTGGGCCAGAAGCGGTCTTCCATGGCATCGGAATGAAGCACTTTGGCGATCATGGATTTGCGGGAGACGCCGACGAGGAGCGGCCGGTCTGACACGGAGATCTGCGGCAACTCGCGCATGAGGGTGAGGTTGTGTTCCAGGGTCTTGCCGAAGCCGAAGCCGGGGTCGAGCACAACGCGTTCGGGGGCGACACCTTCTTTTTCGAGCAGTTGCAGGCGGTTTTCAAACCATGAACGCACTTCGGTGACAACGTCGTCGTAATGCGGATTCGCCTGCATGGTCTGCGGCGTGCCGGTCATGTGCATGACGACGATGCCGGCGCTGGATGCGGCGGCGACACGCAGCATGGCGGCATCGCCACGCAGGCCGGTGACGTCGTTGATGATGTCGGCCCCGGCATCGAGCGCGGCACGAGCGACGGCGGCCTTCATGGTGTCGATGGAGATGAGCGTCTGTGTTTGTGAACGCACGGCACGAATGACGGGCAGCACGCGGCGCAGTTCCTCGGCTTCCTCGACGGGTTCAGCGCCGGGGCGGGTGGATTCACCGCCGATGTCGAGGATGTCGGCTCCTTCGGCGATCAAGGCGAGCGCATGCTCGACGGCGCGGCCGGTGTCGAGATAGCGGCCGCCATCGGAAAAACTGTCGGGCGTGACATTGACGATGCCCATGATGAGGCCGCGATCGGTGAGATCGAGGTCGTGGGAACCAAAGCGCCAGTGCTGCATGCGGCATGGTGGCGCGAAATTGACCGCGTCCAACGAGAAAACTGGAGATGATCGGCGGGCTGTTCTATGAATGACACATGAAGCTCAACCCCGCCGCATTGCTGGTCATTCTCCTGGCCCTGGGAGGAGGTGTGGCGTTTTTTCTGGCGGGTGTGAAGCCGGAAAAGCCGGTGGTGGTGGCAGCCAAGCCGGAAGCGACGCCGATCAATGTCATCAACGTGACCAACGGCAGCGCGGAAGATTTGCAGAAGCAGATCGTGCTGCTGCAAGGGCAGATCGAGTACCTGCAAGGTCAGAACGACGTGCTGAAGGATGAGAATGCGCAATTGCTGCAAAAGCTCGGCACGCTGGGCATGAAAAACGTGCCGAAGATCGACATGAAGGACGATGGCGTGGCCCCGGATTTTGTCGGCATGGGCCTGGAGATGATGAAGATGCGCAAGCTGCATGCGCTGCCGATGGTGACGACGACGGTGAGCCAGGAAGAGGTCGAAAAGGCGATCCTCGCGTGGTTGAAACAGCAGCAGCCGAATGATGAGGCGAAGAAGCTCACGCGCGGTCTGGCGGCACTCGGCTGGATTCCCGAAGCAATTGATCCGCTGCCGCTGCGCGCGGCGCTGCTGGCACGCCAGCTCGGCGGCTGGTATGACGCGGAGTCGGAAACGATGCTCACGGTTGATCCTTCGACAGCCTCCGGTCCGTCGGTGACCTCGAACGAGCCGATGGGCATCGCCTTCGGCCAGTTGCTGCGCGAGTACGGCAGCACGTTGTTTCAACCGCAGCACGGACCGCTGACGACGGACATGCGCCTGGCACGCGAGTCGTTGATCTGCGGCGATGCAGGGCTCACGCGCTTTCTCCACTCGCTGCAAAATCCAGCATCGGCTCCCAAGGACGATCTGCCGTCCGAAGACCCGGATCATCCGCTGAACCAAGTGCCGATGCCGGCTTTTCTGCGTGAGATGGCACTGTTCCCGTTCAGCCGTGGCTTTGATTTCGCGCAGACGCTGCACAGCGCGGGAAATTTCGCGCAGTTGAACGCCGCCTACAGCCGCCCGCCGATCAGCACGGCGGAAGTGATCGAACCCGAGGTGTATATCAATCCCGAACGGCCTGCGCCGGTGGAGATCAAGCTGGATGACGTGAAGCTCAGTGGTGTGCTGCCGATTCTCGACGACCGCCTTGGCAAATTCGTCTGTGCAACGGCTCTGCGCATGTACAACGAAGATGAAGCCGCTGGTGCAGGCACGCGCGGTCTTGTGGCAGATCGTTTCCTCGCCTGGGCGGCGGATGGCGGCGCAAAACGAGATCACGCGGCATGGCAGACGCTGTTCATGGACAAGTCGTCCGCTGATGCGTTTTACAAGGCGATGCTGAACTCGCTCAAACAACGCTACGACACGAAAGGCGAGGCCGAATTCACCGCGCAAGGCCGCTTCGTGAGCCTGCTGCGCAATCGCGATGATGCCGGCGTGGTGTTAATTGATGTGGCGAGCGAGCAGGCACGCGCCGCGTTGAAGCTTTTGATGAAATGATGACCGCCAAACAAGTTTTTTATAAAGGCCACGTCCAGGGCGTGGGATTTCGCTACAGCACCAAACGAATCGCTTCCGGCTTCGATGTGACCGGCTGGGTGAAAAATCTGCCGGATGGCCGTGTGCATCTCATGGCGCAGGCTTTTGAGGCCGATGAGCTGGATGCCTTTCTCGAAGACATTCAGCAGAGCAGCCTGGGATCGCACATCAAGGAACGAGAAATGAAAGTGGTGCCTGCGGAGACAGGCTTGCGCGGATTCAGCATTGTGCGTGATTAATTTCACCCAACCACCATGTCCGACACGCCCGCTGTTTCCGTCAACCATCTGACCAAGGTCTTCAAAGGCACCTTGGTGAAAGGGGCGTTTCGTGCGGTGCATGATCTGTCGCTGACCGTGAAGGCGGGCGAGGTTTATGGATTGATCGGGCCGAATGGCTCGGGCAAATCAACCACGATGAAGGTCATCCTGGGCCTGCTAAAGCCGACCGAAGGCGACACCAGCATCTTTGGTGTGCCGAGCACCGAAGTGGCCAGCCGCAGCGATGTCGGCTTCCTGCCGGAGAACCCGTATTTCTACAAGCACCTCAACGGCCGCGAGACGCTGCACTTTTATGGCAGCCTGTGCGGCATGCGTGGTGCAAAGCTCAAAGAGCGTGCCTCCGAGATGCTGGCGCTGACCGGCCTCGAAGACGCCGCGACACGACGCGTGGGCGGTTATTCGAAAGGCATGCTGCAACGGCTCGGCCTAGCGCAGGCATTGATTCATGAGCCACGCCTGCTGGTGCTCGATGAACCTACGGCAGGCGTTGATCCCGCGGGTTCGCGGAAGATTCGTGATTTGATCATCGAGTTCCGCTCGCGTGGCATCACGGTGCTCGTCACTTCGCATCTGCTGGAGCAGATGCAGGAGGTATGCGACCGCGTGGGCATCATGGCGCATGGCCGCATGGTGCGTGAGGGACGGTTGGAGGATTTGATCGCGGTGGAGAATCAAACCGAGATGGTCATCGAGAACGCCTCCCCTGCCCTGCTCGCGCAGATTGATGCGCTGGTGAAGGCCGCCGGCAGTGACACACGCCTGCTTCGCAGTGGCCATCCGCGCACAACGCTGGAACGACTGTTCCTCGAAGCCACGAACGAAGCGAAAAAGTCATGAGCGACGCCACAACCAGTTCTGCTGCTGCAAAAACGCCCAAGGTGCGCTTCTCGCCGCAGCGTGTCTGGACCATGGCGATGGCGACGGTGACGCAGCTCATCCGCATGAAGATTCTCGCGTTTCTCGTGCTATTCTGCCTGCTGGCGGTCGGTGCGGGTTTTGCGTTCTCCGTCATCAATCCCGAGCAGCAGCTCAGCTTGTTGAAAAGCGTGACACTGGGAGCGTTGCAGATTTTCAGCATCGTGATTGGCGTCGTCTCCACGGCGTTGCTGCTGCCGAAGGATCTGGAGGATCGCACGCTCTACACCATCCTGTCGAAGCCGGTGCCGCGCTTTGATTACCTGCTCGGCAAGCTGATCGGTGTGCTGATGCTGATCGGCGGCGGCTTGATTGTGATGGATGCTATTTTGAGTCTGATTCTGTGGATGAGGCAGTCGCTGCTGTTTGATGAAGCCGTTAACCATCTGCGGATGGAGAAAATGGATTCCGCAGAAGCGGTGACGCAGATGCGTGAGATCGTGGCAAGGCAGGGGTTGACCTGGAACTTGCACTGGGCGGTATGGGCGATTTTTTTGAAAGCGACGGTGGTGACCACCGTGGCGCTGCTGCTATCGAGCATCGCGAGTTCGACGCTGTTCACCATCGTCATCACGTTCTGCGTCACGATCATCGGCCACGGCGAAGCTTTGATCCGCGAGTTCTTCTTCACGCCGAATCTTTCCGGTATGACTGGCCGTGCGGCCGCACTGCTGCTGGCTGCGATCTGCCCCGATCTGGCGCAGTTCGACATCGTGGACAGCGTGGTGAACGGCGAGATTGTGCCGTGGTCAGCGGTGCTCAACATGACAAGCCTCGCGGCGATCTATGTGACGGTGTACATGTTCATCACCCATCTGGTGTTCGCGGAGAAGGAGCTATGAATCGAAAACTCCAGGCGCTCGCGGTATTGCTGATCTTTGGCGTGGTGAAACTGCCACTGGAGCAGCATGTGACGCGCGATTTGCGAGCGCATGGAATGCTGCAGGAGCCGATACGTCTCGGCGTGGGAGAAGATCTCGGACAGGCGGGCATTGCAGCATCACTCGGTGGCCTGCGTGGACTGGCGGCGTGCATTTTTCAACTGCGCGCGCATGTGGAATTCACCTACGTGAACTGGGCGAAGGTGGACAACCTCTACAAGCTGGTGACTCGCCTACAGCCGCGCAACTCACGGTATTGGGAAGAAGCAGCGTGGCACATGGCCTACAACGCAGCCTCGTATTATCTCTACAACCAAGAGCTGAAACCGGCATTACGCGGGCAGCTTTATCATGATCATGTAAAACGCGGCGTGGCGATCCTAGAAGAGGGCCTGCGCTTTTTGCCACGTAATCCACGCTTGTGGGAAAAGCTGGCGGAGGTGCATGCCAAAAGAACCTATCAGTTCAAAGATGCGGGCGATGCGTATTGGCACTCGTTTCAAAACGGTGGCCTGAACTACACGGAGCGGTTTGCGGCCTACGCCTATGCACAGTCGAACAATCCTGGCTCGTGGCAGAAGGGTTACGCCATTTTGAAGCGGCTCTACGATGCGAAGAAAGCCACACCGGGCCTGATCGAGTACATGAAGTTGCTGGAAGAGCATCTGCACATCCCGGCGGCGCAGCGTATCCCAGAAGCGGCACCAGTGCGACAGATGCCTCCACCTGAAGAAGGGCCGCTGCGGTGACGCAGATGGCCTTGGGGTAGGATTGACTTATGTCATATCCGAGTGAATTTTCACATACCCCAACCAATGCCGACCAAAATAGACATCCCGCGCAAGTCGATTTACCGCCTGTCGATCTACCAGCGTTGTCTGCATCGGTTGCGCGAAAATCAGGTGGACACCGTGTCATCCGCCGCGCTGGCGAAAGCCGCAGGAGTGAAATCGACGCAGCTACGCAAAGATCTAGCTTACTTTGGGCAACTCGGCACGCGTGGCCTCGGCTACAATGTGGATGCATTGAGTTCGACCATTGGTGATGTGCTGGGGCAGAACAAACTACAGCCAGTGATTCTCGTCGGTGTCGGTAATCTGGGCTCGGCGTTGCTGCATTACGGTGGCTTCCGCAAGGAAGGCTTTGAAATCGCCGCAGCGTTCGATCTGAACCCAAGGAAACTGCCCAACATCAAGGTCCCGGTGCTCAACATGTCAGAGGCAGCCGCCTTCATCAGTCGCCAACACGTCAAAATGGCCATCCTCACCGTGCCAGCCACCAATGCCCAATCCGTGACTAATGATCTCGTGCAGTACGGCATCCAGGCGATCCTAAACTTCTCGCCCACCGTGCTCGACGTTCCGGAGCACGTCGTGGTGAACAGCGTGGACCTCGCCGTCGAGCTGGAGAATTTGAGCTACTTCATCCGTTGAGGATGATGCCGCATCAATAACTCCGCGCAAAGATCACGCGACGGCTGCTCGGCTTGCCGGTGAGGAAGCATTTCCCTTCCTCGGCAAACTGATCGCCATGCGGGATGCAGCGGATGGTCACTTTGAGGTCTTTGCTCAGAGCGTCTTCGTCCTCGCTGCTGCCAGCCCAATTCATGAGGGCGAAACCGCCTTCGGAGTTCTCGGCGAAGTAGGCTTTGAATTCTTCGAGCGTTTCGAGCTTCTTCATGTTCGCATCGCGCAGTGCCTTGGCACGGGCAAGCAGCGCGTCCTGGATTTCGCCCAGACGTTCCTGCACGGACTGAATGAACTCTTCCTTGGGCACAAACTCCTTGGCCTTCGGTCCCAGATCGCGACGACACACAGCCACGCTGCGGCTGGTGATGTCACGCGGCCCCATTTCGAGGCGCATGGGCACGCCTTTTTTGATCCACTCCCAGTTTTTCGTGCCGCCTTGCAGGTCGCGCTTGTCCACATGTACTCGCAGCGGTTCACCGCCGAAACTTTGAGCACGCAGCGTTTGAGCCAGCGCTTCGCAGGCGTCGATGACTTCCTGCCGCGTTTCGGGCTTCGGCGTCACGGGCAAAATGACGATCTGGTTCGGCGCGACGCGTGGTGGGATGATCACACCGTCGTCATCGCCATGCGCCATAATCAGCGTGCCGATCAGACGTGTGCTGACACCCCAACTCGTGGTGTGCGCGAGCTGGCGTGTGTTGTCGCGGCCCAGGAACTGGATGTTCGCGGCCTTGGCGAAGTTTTGACCGAGGTAATGCGACGTGCCGGCCTGGATGGCCTTTTTGTCCTGCACCATCGCTTCGACGGTGAAGGTCTGCACCGCGCCAGGGAAGCGCTCGCGCTCGGTTTTCTCGCCAGGGATCACCGGGATGGCCAAATGATCACGCAGGAAGTCCTCATACACTTTGTGCATCGTGCGCGTTTCTTCGATGGCCTCTTCAGCCGTTTCGTGCGCGGTGTGGCCTTCCTGCCAGAGGAACTCAGCGGTGCGGAGGAAAAGACGTGGGCGCATCTCCCAGCGCATGACGTTGCACCATTGGTTGATGAGCAGCGGCAAATCGCGGTAGCTTTCCACCCAGCGGGCGAAGGCAGCACCGATGATCGTCTCCGAAGTTGGACGAATCACAAACGGCTCGGCCAGTTCGCCGGTGGGGATCATCTTGATCGTGCCATCCGGCTGCTTCTGCGCTTCGAGACGATGATGCGTGACCACCGCACACTCGGTGGCGAAACCTTCGGCATGCTGCGCCTCTTTTTCGAGATAACTCAGCGGAATCAGCAGCGGGAAATAGGCGTTCACATGGCCGGTGGCCTTGAACTTCGCATCGAGCTGGCGCTGGATGTTTTCCCACAGGCCGTAACCCCACGGCTTGATCACCATGCAGCCGCGCACCTCGGAGTTCTCCGCCATGTCGGCGGCACGCACGACCTGCTGGTACCATTCGGGAAAATCTTTGTCGCGTGTAGGAGTGATGGCGGTGGCGTTGCTCATGGGGTGAGCAGGATAGAAGCAAACAGCGGGCGGTCAAATGGGGCGGTGATCTGCTTCGATGAAACAAAATTCTTCATTGCCCTGCAAGACTCGCCCCGCATAGACTGACTATCACGAACCTATGCGCTCTCTCCTTTGCCTCGCCCTCGTCGTGTCCACCGCCTTCGCCGCCGACACCCACAAGCTCACCCGCGTTTACGAAAAGCTCACCACCGAGCGGCCCATTGCCGTCGTGATCCCCGAGGGCGGCAGTGGTCGCGAGTTTCTGGCCCTTCAGCGCGGCCAGATCCTTATCTTGCCGAAGGACGAACAAGGCACCGAAGCCAAAACCTTTCTCGATCTCTCCCCGCGCGGCATGGAGGCCAAAGACGGTTTCTTTGAAGAAGGTCTCAATGGCTTGGCCTTCCACCCAAAGTTCAAAGACAACGGCCTGTTTTACCTCTGCTACACAATGCAGAAGCCAAAACGCCTGATCGTCACCGAGATGAAGGCCAACGGCGACAAGGCGGACGAATCCACCGAGCGCGTGCTCATTGAAGTGCCGCTCATCAATTGGAACCACCACGGCGGCAACATCCTCTTCGGCCCCGACGGCTTCCTCTACATCGGCGTCGGCGACAACTCGAAGCGCAACGGCGAACTCAAGATGTCCCAGCTCAACGCCACGCTCTTCGGCAAAATCCTCCGCATCGACGTCAACAGCCGCGAGTACCACAGCGCCTACGGCATTCCTGCCGACAATCCGTATGCCAGCGGTGTCAATGCGCTGCCGCAGATCTACGCCAACGGCATCCGCAACCCCTGGGGCCTGAGCTTTGACGCCAAAGGCCATCTCTGGTGCGCCGATGTCGGCCAGGACATCTGGGAAGAGATCAACTGGATCACCAACGGCGGCAACTACGGCTGGCAGTTCCGCGAAGGCCCCGCTGCATTCCCTTTGAGCACCGACACGCCCCCCGCCGACGCCAAGTTCATCGAACCCATCCACGCCTACAACCACGCCGACGGCCTCAGCGTCACCGGCGGCATCGTTTACACCGGCAAAGCGCTGCCCGAACTCATGGGCGCTTATGTCTATGGCGACTTCATCCTCGGCAAAGTCTGGGCGCTCAAAACCGACGACACTGGCAAGGAACTGAGCAACACCCTGCTCTACACCAGCCCGCAAACCCCAGCCAACGACCCGAAGAAGAAACCCACCGTGCTGGTTAAGCCCACCGCCTTCTGCGCCAACGCCGCCGGAGAGATGCTTGTGCTCGACTGGAACGGTGCCATCTACAAGCTGGGCAAGTAGCCCGAAGTCAGCACTACCCGAGACTCGATCTGCGCGAAAGTCTTCGCCTCTCTGGTGCGTATTTTCGGGCATCATCCCCCTATGATGTCTAAAACCACCCTCTCGCTGACTTGCGCAGCTCTTGCCGCAGCGTCTCTGCATGCCCAGGACGCTACCGAAAAAATCACCTATCAGGATCACGTTCGTCCGTTGCTGGAAAACAAATGCTTCTCCTGCCACAACCCTGACAAAAAGAAGGGCGACCTCGATCTCACCAGCTTTGGTGCCCTGATGACCGGCGGTGGTGGCGGCTCCATCGTTGATCCCGGCAATGTCGATAGCAGCCGCATCTGGAGCACCTGCGCGAAAAAAGAAGAACCCTTCATGCCGCCGGAAGGCGCACCGCTCGGCCCCAAAGATCTCGACCTCATCGCCGCATGGATCAAAGGCGGCATCCTCGACACCAAGAGCAGCCTCGCCAAAAAATCCGCCAAGCCGAAGGTCGATATGGCCGTCGCCATCACCAGCGGCAAGCCCGCAGGCCCCATTGCCAAGCCGGAGAACGTCCTGCTTGAGCCCGTCGTCGTCACCCAGCGCACCACCGCCATCACCGCCATGGCCGCCAGCCCGTGGGCGCCGCTCATGGCGCTCGCCGCACCGAAGCAGATCCTGCTTTACGACACCGACACCAAGCAGCTCGCCGGCATCTTCCCCTATACCGAGGGCTACGCCCGCAGCCTGCGCTTCAGCCGCAACGGCTCACTGCTCATCATGGGCGGCGGTCGTGCTGGCAAAAACGGCCACGCCATTGTCTGGGATGTGAAGACCGGCAAACGCATCACCGAAGTCGGCAAGGAGTTCGACCAGGTCATGTCCGCCGACATCAGCCCCGATCACAAGCGCATCGTCATTGGCAGCCCATCGAAGAAAGTGAAGTGCTACAACACCGCCACTGGAGAAGAAGAATACGTCATCGCCAAGCACACCGAGTGGGTCATGAGCACCGCCTTCAGCCCCGATGGCGTCCTACTCGCCACCAGCGACCGCAACGGCAACGTCATGGTCTGGGAAGCCGACAGCGGCGGTGAATTCTACATCCTCGGCCAGCACAAAGGCTCCTGCGTCGATCTCTCCTGGCGCTCCGACTCCAACCTCCTCGCCTCATGCGCCATGGACGGCACCATCATGGTGTGGGAGATGAACGAAGGCAAAAAAGTCAAGGAATGGGCCGCGCATGGCGGCGGCGTGCAGTCCGTTTCCTTCACGCCCGATGGCAAAATCGTCTCCTCCGGCAACGACGGCCTCGTCCGCACCTGGGACATCAATGGCACCAAACTCGGCGAAGCCCCAAGCCAGGGCGATCTCGTCACCAAAGTCGTCGCCGGCTACGATTCCAAGACCGCCATCTCCGCCAACTGGCGCGGCGAAATCATCCAGTGGAACTCCAGCGCAGCCGCTCTCACTGAAACCGGTCGTTACGTCAGCAATCCACCGCTCATCGCCCAACGCATCGTGCAGACCGAGCAGCGCATCGCCGAACTCACCGCGAAACTTCCCGCCACTCAAGAAGCCCTCAAAAAAGCCGAGGCCGATGCCAAGACACGTGACGAAGCACTCGCCAAAGTGCGTGCCGAAGTTGCCGCCACTGAAGCCCGCAGCAAAAACCTGCCCGGTGAAATCGCCGCCGAAGAAAAAGCGCTCAACGATTTGAAGGCCGCCGTCGCCAAAGCCGCCAAGGACAAGGAAGCACGCACCGCTGCCATCAAGCAGTTCACCGAGCGCTCCGCCAAAATCGCCGCGCAGGAAAAAGAACTCGCACCTGCCGCCGCCGAGGCCGCCAAACTGCCTGCTGCCGACAAAGCCATCGCCGACATCAACGCGGCACTCGAAGCCGCGAAGAAAGAACTCGCCGCCAAGGCCGGTGATGCCGCTCTCACGGCCAAAGTGAAGGACGCCGAGACCAAAATCGCCGCCGCAAAGGCTGAGCAACAAAAGATCGCTCCGAACAAGGCCAAGGCCGATCAACTCGCCGCCGCCATTGCCAAAGCGAAGACCGAACTTGGTGCCGCGCCCGCTCCCGCGGCTGACCTCGACAAATTGATCGCTGACACCAACGCCAAGATCAAAACTACCACGGATGGCATCGCTGCAAAGAAAGCCGAATTGCCCAAGCTGCCAGCTCTCGTTAAAGCTGGTCCGGATCGCATCAAGGGTTCCGAAGCTGAAGCCGGAAAGGGTAAAGAACTCCTCGCAGCGGCCCAAAACACGACCAAAGCCATCAGCGATGAAATTGGCATTCTCCAAAAGGTCCCGACCGCGCTGAAAGCAGCACAGTTCAACACCGGAGTCCTCGTTGAGAAGGAGAAACTCGCCAAGCTTGAAGATGAATTCAATGGTTTCTCTGCCGCCAAAAAAGATGCCGAAGAAGCAAAAGTCTCCGCCTCAGCGCGCATTGAGGCATCGAATAAGGCCATCGCTGAATCCATCGCGGCCCTTCCCGGCCACGAAGCCACGTTAAAGAAACTCCAGGGCGAACTCGCCGCGCTCGAAACCGCCATCGTGCCCACTCGCACCGCTGATGGTGAAGCCGCGAAGAAAGTGGTCGAGCAAAAACAAATTCTCACCACCAAAGAGGCCGAACTCGCTGCCGCCACCAAGGCGAAGGACGAAGGCATCGCCGCTGTGAAGAAATCCGCCGAGGAGATCGCCAAAGCCATCGACCCGCTGAAGAAAAAACTCGCTGAAGTCGCTGGTAAACTTGATGCGCCTGAAAAGGCAGTGAAAGCCAAGCAGGACGCTCTCGCACAAAAAGACACCGCTCTCACCGCCGCCAAGAAAGCTCTCGCCGATGCCACCGCAGATGCCGCAGCTAAGGCCGCCGCTTTCAAAACCGCCGAAGCGGCCGTCGCTCCCGCCACTGCTGCCACGCAGGCTGCTGAGAAAGCGCTCGCCGAAACTCGTGCGAAACTGAATCAGGCCAATCAAGCGGTGCAACCGGCCAAGAACGCCGTGACAGTCGCTGAGAAGCAGATCGCCGACCTCAAAGCCAAGAATCAGCCTACCGCACCTGCTGAACCTGCTTTGAACGATGCGAAGGCCAAGCTTGCCGCTGCTGAAAAAGCCGTTGCCGATGTCACCGCAGCACAAACCAACGCGCAGAAGGACGTTGAAGCCAAGAAAGCTGCCAAAGCAGCCGTCTCACAGGCATTTGAGGCCGCCAAGAATGCCAACGGCACTGCCGCAAGTCTGGTCACCAAGGCCACCAACACCGCCAAGCAGACCGAGCAGCAGCAGGCCACCGCCAAGAACGAACTCGCGAATGCGGAAAAAAATGCCGCCCCGATTCGCGGCCAGCGCGACAGCATCGCGAAGGAAATCGAAGCGCAGGGCAAAGCTCTCGCCGAGAAACAAGCCGCGCCTGCCGCCATCGAAAAAGATTACGCTGCCAAGATCGCGCCGATCAACGCCGCCATCGCCGCTGCCAAGACCGCGCTGCCGCCACTCGAACAGACTTTCGCCGCCGCGCATGGCAAGCTCGATGCCGAACAGAAGATCGTCGATGCCAAGAAAGCCGAAGTCACCAAGTCCATCGCTGATGTCGAAGGCACCAAGAAGAAAAAGACCGACGCCGAAGCCACCATCGTCGCCGCCACCAAAGAAATCCCCGAGAAGGACAAGGCCCTCGTCGAGATCACCGCCGAACTCGCCAAGCTCCAGCCCCAGCTTGAGCCGATGCGCACCAAGGTGAAGCAGATGAACGATCAGTATCTCACGATGCTGCCGAAATAACCCGCGCCTTCCTCGATTTCATTCTAACTACTAATGGGGGGCCACACGGCCCCCATTTTTTGTCTTCAGCCTTCACCTTGCCCCCGTGGCATTCCGCGACATCATTCGCGCCCCAATTACCGCCGTGAAACCCTACTACATCACCACCGCCATCGACTACACCAACGCACCGCCGCACATTGGCCATGCTTATGAGAAGGTGCTGGCAGATGTCGTGGCGCGGTTTCAGCGGCTGAACGGACGCGAGGTGTATTTCCTCACCGGCGTGGATCAGCACGGCCAGAAGGTGCAGAAGAGCGCGGAGAAGGCCGGGCAGACGCCGCAAGACTTTGTGGATGGCATCACACAACACTTCACGGCGCTGTGGGACAAGCTAAACGTGCGTTACGACGGCTGGGCGGCGACGACAGACATCAAACACAAGCGGGTGGTGCAGGCCATGCTGCAAAAGCTACACGATTGCGGCCAGCTTTACAAAAAGAGCTACGGCGGCTTCTACTCGGTGCGCCAGGAGCAGTTCCTCACCGACAAAGAACGCGGCCCCGATGGCCAGTACGGCGAGGAATGGGGCGAAGTGGTCGAGTTGCAGGAAGAGAACTGGTATTTTCGCCTCAGCGACCATGTCGAATGGCTCAAGAACCACATTCGAGGTAACCCCGACTTCATCTACCCACCGCATCGTGCCAATGACGTGCTCAATTCGCTCGATGGTAACGCGCAGGACCTTTGCATCTCACGTCCGCTCGAGCGCCTGAGCTGGGGCATCCCCCTGCCCTTCGACGAAAAATTCGTGAACTATGTCTGGTTCGACGCGCTGGTGAACTATGTCAGCTTCGCCGGCTATCTGGCCGATGAAGTCGGCAACGAAGGTCTGCCGGAGTTTGAAAAAATCTGGCCCGCTGACGCACATGTGATCGGCAAGGACATCCTGGTGCCCGCACATGCCGTTTACTGGCCGATCATGCTGCACGCGCTCGGT
Organism: Verrucomicrobiaceae bacterium; assembly: GCA_947466075.1. Lineage (GTDB taxonomy): Bacteria > Verrucomicrobiota > Verrucomicrobiia > Verrucomicrobiales > Verrucomicrobiaceae > Prosthecobacter. The sequence continues at coordinate 11,388 of CANIBP010000022.1, read as the reverse complement.
TTCCCCGACGATCAAATCCCCAAACTCATCGTCCACGGCTGGTGGAATGTGAAAGGGGCCAAGATGAGCAAGAGCCTCGGCAATGTGATCGACCCGAACGTGCTCTCGAACACCTTCACGCCCGACGGCCTGCGTTATTACCTCATGCGCGACATCGCCACCGGCTACGATGCCGATTTCAGCGATGAACGCATTATTATGAGCTACAACAAGGAACTGGCCGGTGGCCTGGGCAATCTGCTCAATCGCTCGATCAACATGGCGCAAAAATATCGCGCCGGCGTGCTCACACCCGGCGACTACGATGATGAAATCAACCAAGCTCTGCGTCAGACCGTCGCCGAGGCCCTGCCGCTCTATCTTGAAAAGATGAACGGCTGGGACATCCACGAAGGCATCGCCGCCGCGTGGAAGATCGTCACGCATGCGAATGCGTTCGTGGACAGCACGAAGCCCTTCTCGCTCGCCAAAGATCCCGCGCAGGCTGCGCGTCTCGACAGCGTGCTCTACCACCTCGCCGAGGCACTCACACACGTCAGTGTGCTGCTCAATCCGATCATGCCGAACGCGATGGTCACCGCGCGGGCGCAAATCGGCAGGGAACTGCCGCAGAGCTTCAAGGTCAGCGATTTGAAGTGGGGACTGCTGCCAAGCGGTCACCAACTCGGCGCCCCCGTGCCGTTGTTCCCGCGTTTGGAGATCGCCGAAGAAAAGTAACCTCAAAAAAGGCGACACGATCATTCCTTGCACCCCCCGCCCTTCTGGCTATGACCAGCGGCGCACCTTGATGAAGAAAGCCCTCCTCGCCCTCGAAGACGGCCGAGTGTTTGAAGGCACGGCGTTTGGCGCCGATGCCGCCCACACCGGCGAAATCTGTTTTAACACCTCCATGAGCGGTTATCAGGAGGTTCTCACCGATCCTTCCTATCGCGGTCAGATCGTGACGATGACGTATCCGATGATCGGAAACTACGGTGTGAACCCACTCGATACCGAAAGCAGTCAGCCACATGTGCGCGGTTTCGTCATTGAAGAATTGTGCGATGTGCCGAGCAACTGGCGCAGCACGCAGAGCCTGGATTCCTATCTCAAAGAGTGGAACGTCCCCGGCATCCAAGGCATCGACACGCGAGCCTTAACAAAGCATCTGCGCACTCGCGGAGCGATGCGTGCTGTGATCACCACGACCGCTGCCAGCGCTGAAGAAGCCGTGAAAATGGCCGCCAACAGCCCACCGATGGAAGGCAGTGACTACGTCAAGGAAGTGACCACCAAGGCGCCTTACCTTTGGGATCCGGAAGACAAGGAAAGTGGCGACTGGGATATCCCCAGTCCCTCGCAGAATCGTGAACCTGGAGTCGATGGCATCGTGCGGCATCCACTGCCCGCAACGAAGCATCACATTGTGGCCTACGATTTCGGCATCAAGCGCAACATCCTGCGCCGCTTGCGCCAGCACGGTTTCCGCGTCGATGTCGTGCCTGCGACCACGAGCGCCAAAGACGTGCTCGCCAAAAATCCCGATGGTATTTTTCTCTCCAATGGCCCCGGCGATCCTGCGGCGCTCGATTACATCCACAAAGAGGTGAAGCAACTCATCGGCGTGAAGCCAATCTTTGCGATCTGCCTCGGTCATCAGATCCTCGGCCACGCCTACGGCGGCAAGACCTTCAAACTGAAGTTTGGACATCGCGGTGGCAATCAACCCGTCAAAGACCTGCGCAATGGCAAGGTGTCCATCACCAGCCAAAACCACGGCTTCGCCATTGATCCCTCGTCTTTGCCTAGCAACGTCGAAGTCACACACATCAACCTCAACGACGGCACCGTCGAAGGCATGCGCCACCGCGAAGCGCCGGTGCTGAGCGTGCAATACCATCCTGAAGCTGCGCCTGGTCCGCATGACGCGAAGTATTTCTTCGCCGAGTTTGCGCGGATGATTGAGACGGGAAAATGATGGGAGGAAGGCGGACAAGAGTGTCCGCGCTCCCTTCGATCATACCGCGATCTCGGCTTTAATCGCCGGATGTGGGTCGTAACCTTCGAGCGTGAAGTCTTCGAAGCGGAAGGCATCGATTTCCTTGACGGCGGGATTCAACTTCATCACCGGCAGCTGACGCGGCTCACGGGTGAGTTGGAGCTTCGCCTGATCGAGGTGATTCTTATAAAGATGCAGATCGCCAAAGGTATGGACGAACTCGCCGGGCTGGAGATTGCAGACCTGCGCGGCCATCATCACGAGCAACGCATAGCTAGCGATGTTGAAGGGCACGCCGAGAAACAGATCCGCGCTGCGCTGGTAGAGCTGGCAGCTCAGTCTGCCGCGATCAACAAAGAACTGAAACAGGCAGTGGCAGGGTGGTAGGGCCATTTTTTCGATGTGCGGGACGTTCCAGGCACTGACGATGTGCCTGCGGCTGTACGGATTCGTTTTGATGCCATGAATGAGGCGGGCGATCTGATCGTGGGTCTCCGCTTCTGGTGCCCCCTGCCAGCGACGCCATTGGGCGCCGTAAACCGGGCCAAGGTCGCCATTTTCATCCGCCCACTCGTCCCAGATGGTCACTTTATTGTCGCGTAGGTAGGCCACATTCGTGTCGCCCTTCAAAAACCACAGCAGTTCGTGAATGATAGAGCGCAGGTGCAGTTTTTTCGTGGTGACGAGCGGAAAGGTGGTGCTGAGGTCATAGCGGCTTTGCTCCCCGAAAATCGAGTACGCTCCTGTGCCAGTGCGGTCCTCACGGTAGCTTCCGTGTTCGAGCACTTTGCGCAGCAGGCGGTGGTATTCTTCCATCGTCCAGTCATAGCGGGGCATGCGGCGGATGCAAACGCGGCAGTTGCAGCAGCGCTGCCCTGCCCCGATGCTCCGCCCATGGCCGATCTGCCAGAAGACAACGCCCTACGCACCCGCATGCAGAAACTCCGCGTCCGCGAGGAGGATCTGGAGGAGTCGTTCATTCGCGGCTCGGGCGCTGGCGGCCAGAAGATCAACAAAACCAGCTCCACCGTCGTGCTGCGGCACATTCCCAGCGGCATCGAGGTGCGCTGCCAGCGCGAACGCTCGCAGTCGCAGAACCGCCTGATCGCACGGCAGGAACTCTGCGAGCGCCTTGAGGCTGCGTTTAAAGCCGCCAAGATGGAAATCCAAAACGACCGCGAAAAAGTGCGCCGCCAGACCCGCGCTCGGCCTCGTGGCCTGAAAAAGCGTCTCGTCGCCGGTAAACGCCATCGTTCCGGCATCAAGCAAGGACGCGGCAAAGTGGGTGGTGATGACTGAACCGCAAACTTCCTTGCTAGAGAGCGCACTCGCGGCATGATCCGCGTTCCCATGAAAGCGCTCGTCCTCACCGCCCCCTCCGAGTTCAATTACGACCTCAACTTCCCCGAACCCACTGCCGCCGCAGGCGAAGTTTTGGTCAAAGTACAGGCCTGCGGCATCTGCGGCAGTGACATTCACGGCATGGATGGCCGTAGCGGACGCCGCCAGATGCCCATCGTGATGGGCCATGAGGCTGCGGGCGAAATCATCGGCCTCGGCGAAGGTGTGACCGGCTGGAACCTCGGTGATCGCGTCACTTTCGACTCCACCGAATACTGCGGTGAGTGTGATGAGTGCAAACAGGGCTTTGTGAACCTGTGCCCGAATCGCCGTGTGTTGGGAGTGTCTCCTGGCGAATATCGCCGCCACGGCTGCTTTGCGGAGAAGATCGCACTGCCAACGCGCATCCTGTATCGCATCCCAGAAGCGCTTTCCTATGAGAAGGCAGCGTTTGCTGAGCCGGTGTCGATTGCGCTGCATGCAGTGAATTTGGCGGACGGTGTTGAAGTCGGTGAGGCTTTTGCCCCGAGTGAAGGTCACTGCCATGAAGGCGGTTGCGATTGCGAACCCGAAGCCAATGGCGGCACCGCTGTGGTCGTGGGAGCCGGTTTGATCGGCCTGCTGGTCATTCAGGCACTCAAGGCACGCGGCTGGGAAAAAGTGATCGCCGTCGATCTCGACGACAAGCGCCTCGAACTCGCTCTCAAGCTGGGTGCGGCAGAAGTTTTCAACGCCAAGCAGGAAGGCTTGGCCATGCACATCCGCAAAATTTGCGGCGGTGACGGTGCCGATGCGAGTTTTGAAGTCGTCGGTGCTGCGGCACCGCTCGATCTCGCGATCCGCAGCGTTCGCAAGGGCGGGCAGGTCGTCCTTATTGGTAATCTCCAGCCGAACACGCCCTTCCCGCTTCAGGAAGTCGTCACACGTCAGATCACGATCAAAGGCTCATGCTCCTGTGCTGGTGAATACCCTGAGGCGATCCGCCGCATTCAAGACGGCAGCATCCAAGTCGAGCCGTTACTCAGTGCCGTGGCCCCGCTGGCTGAAGGTGCCGGATGGTTCAAGCGTCTTTACGATAACAAGGAAGGCCTGCTCAAAGTGGTGCTGCAGCCCGCATGACCGCCATGATTCGCCTTTTTCTTCTGCTTTCACTGCCGCTCTACATCCTCGACCAACTCACCAAGAGCTGGATCGTGGCGAACTTCCGGCTCTATGAAAACGAGCAGGAAATCATTCCTGGCATCTTCTGGCTGCATCACGCCGCGAACACCGGCGTGGCATTCGGCATGTTTAACGGTACGCAGTATGCGAATTATGCCTTCACCGCCGTCTCGCTTGCCGCGCTCACGTTTATCTACGTGATGCATCGCAAGGGGCTCTTCCCTGGCAAATTGAGCCGCCTTGCAGTGGCGCTGCTGGTATCCGGCGTCTTTGGCAATCTCACTGACCGGTTATTCCGCACCCATGATGGCGGGAAGCTTTTCTCTGGAACCTTTCTCGATGGCTACGTCGTCGATTTCTTGAAGTTCGACTTCGGTTTCGCGCCGTTTCACCCATGGCCATCGTTCAATGTCGCCGATTCCTGTGTCGTATGCGCGGCGATCTTACTGGCGTTGGCCTCGTTCTTGGAAACGCCGGAGCCAAAGCAGGCTTGAGCTATTCCACAGGCGGCGGTGACCAACGGTAGATACCGTCGAACCAAGACAGACTACCAGGTGGGATAACTTTGCGCTTCGTATCCACCCAGAGGAATCCGCCTTTACGTTTGAAAGTGAAGCTAATGTCCTTTGACACATCCGGGACTTCAGGCTCGACGAATACCGTTTCCGCCGCGCCTTCGCCATTCTTCGATTTCACCGCCTCAGCGGGAATTTGACCCGCTATATCTGATCCCTGATTTTCATTCACTCGCGTACAGGAGAGGTTCACGCGTAGCTTGCCATCTTTCGCACGACGAATGCTTACATGGCCGCCAAAACCATCGTCATACTCGCCGTCCCAAGCTCCAGCACTTTTCGGGTCAGGCGGCTGCTGCATGAAGTAATACCCCAAGGCCGTGGACTCAGCCAGTTTGAGCCAGTAATTGGCATCTTTCTCCTGAAGCGGCTGCTCCTTCCCTGAGGCGAATGGTTGTGCAGGCTTCGACTGCGCTGGTGCCGGTGCTTGATAGGCAATCTTCATCCAGCGCTCTCGCAGCACGGCCCAGCGCGACTTCCAGTCTGAGGCCAACGGCTTGTCCACCGCTGTCCAAGTGCGCGAGGCATTCTTGAGGGCCGCCGCTAAACGATCCTCAGCTGCTTGAAACTCTTTGCGGGCCAGTTGCACGAGTTTCTCATCATTGACCCGGCGATAGATGCCCAGGATGCCCGGATCCTGAGGCATTTTTTGTTCCGGCTTGAAACTGATCTCCATTTTCGACTCACCGCCTTTGGCGATGAAATATGAGCCTCTGTCCTGTCCTTCATCGACGATAGCAGCAAACACGATCTGGTTTTCCTTACGCGTCCCCTGCCCCGACCAACGCCCGGTCGAGCCTGGGTCAGCCGCCATGCGCACGCTGACCTCTACACGGCTACCTGATGTGTTCAGAGTGAGATAGCGCTGCCCCACCTCATCAAAATAATGGGTCAACGCCGTTGGTTCAGCAGCTTGAGCAAGCACTCCAGCCAAACACAGAAACGACAGACGGGCGAAATTCGATTTCAGGCATGATTTCATCGGCACCCATTCTCATAAGCAGATGTGGAATGTGCAAGAATTAGAAAAGGGGTATTTCTCCCTTCTCTATAATCATCGCAATTTTGCCAAATTTTCGGTGACCAATCAGGCTTTTAAGCAGGATAAACCTCACCAAAACCAAATAGGTCGAACTAAACGGGCATATTTGCTCATTTCAGCGATAAAATTAGATCATTGTAAACCAGTGGTTTATACATTTTTACTTCCACGGAAATTATCAATTTTACAATTTTATGAGTTATTTCTGATATAGTTGTTGCAGTGATTCCAGATTTTGCTATAAGTACTAGCAGAAACAAGAACCACTTACGCAGCCATGAAAACACTCACACGCCTCGCCCTCACCGTCAGCCTCCTCACAGTCGCTACCGCCGCGAACGCTCAGAACGGTTATTCCGCTGCCGGCTACTACGCCGCCCCACAAGCCCAGGCCGCTTACGCTCAGCAACAGGCCAACGCTCAAGCATGGGCTGCCTACAACGCCCAACAAGCCAACGCTCAGGCCTGGTCCAACTACTACGCCCAGCAAGCCGCCGCTCAGCAGGCTGCCGCCCAACGCGCCGCCGCTCAACGCGCTGCCGCTGCTGCTCCTAACGGTGGCAATTCTCAGATCCGCTTCGACGGCCGCTTCGCTTCCCTCGGACAGACCGCTCCTCAGGCTCTCCAATTCGCCGTTTATGCCGCCAACACCCTCCAGAACAAGCCCTACGTGCTTGGTGGCGGCCATCGCAACATCGAAGACAGCGCTTATGACTGCTCCAGCAGCACTTCTTACATCCTCATCAAGGCAGGATTGCTGAACCGTTGTCTGTCCAGCAAGGAGTTCGCCACCTATGGCGAAGCTGGTGCTGGCCGCTTCATCACCATCTGGGTGAAGCCTGGCGAACATGTTTTCATGACCATCTGCGGTCTTCGCATGGACACCTCCGGCCAAGTCACTGGCGAAGGTCCCCGCTGGCGCACCAAGGGCCGTAGCTATGCCGGCTTCAGCCCTCGCCATCCCTTTGGCATGTAATTCTCATTTTTGTGACTCGATTCTCACTCACGAAAACAACAGACCGCTCAAACCTGAAACTCACCGCCCAAAAACACCTCAAACCTCTCAAACCTACGAATCATATGAAAACAAACACCACCCTCTGCTCCGCCTCCAACAACGAAACCACCCTCGGCTGGACCTCAATGCCTGCTTACGGTGAAGTGATGAACAAGCTCATCGGCACATCCCACACGGACGTCATCAGCAGTCTGAAGCTCGAAAAGAAGAGCCTCGTGGAGTCCTTCTGGAGCACACTGACCAATCTCAAGTAAGCAAGACCGGGCACCCGCCCTTCATCTTGCCATCTGCGGCGACACAGGTATGGCTGAAGGCTTCACCGCATGCAGGTTCTCCGCTCCATCGACTCCCTCTCCACTCTCACCGGGCCACTGGCACTCGCCGTGGGGGTTTTCGATGGCATTCACCTCGGCCACCAAGAGGTCATCAGAGCCGCCCAAGAGCACGCTGCCCAGCATCACGGCACCGCCGTTGTCGTCACCTTTGATCCACATCCGGCCCATGTATTGCGCCCCGGATCAGCGCCCAAACTGCTCTGCGGCTCGCGTCATCAGCAGTTGGTTCTCGTTCAAATCGGCATTCCCTGCCTGCTGGCCTGCCCATTCACCCCCGAGACGGCAAAAACACCGGCTCGCGATTTCATCCAGCAACTCGTTGAAGCCGCTCGCCCACTCGGCTGCATTTCGGTCGGCTACACGTGGAATTTCGGCCATAAACGGGAAGGCAATATCCACCTGCTCATGGAAATGGGTCAGGAGCACGATTTTGCCGTGTATGGTGTGCCCCCGCTGAAAATCGACGGTGAAATCGTCAGCAGCACGCTCATTCGCGAAGCGATCGCCAGCGGCAACCTCACCAAAGCAGCCAAACTGCTCGGCCGTGACTATTCTGCCTTCGGCACCGTCGTCGAAGGCAAGCAACTCGGCCGCCAGCTCGGTTTTCCCACCGCGAATGTCGATGTCGAAAACGAACAACTGCCGCCGCTGGGTGTTTATGCCGTCGAAGCACAAATCGACGATACCTGGCTGGCCGCCGTCGCAAATCTCGGTCGTCGCCCCACCGTCGCCACAAACGCCGAGCCATCACTCGAAGTGCATCTACTCGACTGGAGCGGCGATCTTTATGGCAAAGACATGGAAGTGCGCTTCACGAAGTTCTTGCGCCCTGAGATGAAATTCTCCGGCCTCGACGAACTCAAAACGCAAATCCAACGCGACATCACAGCCGCGAAAGCCTGAGCCTCACGGCTTCTTCGGCTTCGGCGCCTCCTGCTTCGGATGTCCTTCCAGTTTAACCACACTAACCGCAGCTTCCGTCGGAAAATCGGCTGGTACAGCCGCCGTACGCTCCACATTGCCGGTGGCGGCCCATTCCGTGCCGCGTTGCAGGATGGTGTAGAAACCGCGGTCCAACATCGAGTAGTCCGCATGACCGAGCGTGGTGTGAAACACGCGGCCTTTATGATAACCGAGCACCATGTTGTTCGGCTCGTTCACCGCCGTTAGATCGGAGACGGATGTGCTCAGGATGTCCACATTCTCTGCCGGACCACGGAGCTTGCTGTAAAGTTCGTCCTTGGCATGCAGCCAGCGCTTCGGCAGCCCGCGGGTGATGGGATGATCTGGATTCTGAATCTCCACCACAAACTCATGCTGCGCTCCATGGGCGCCGCCATTCCCTGCAGTCGTGTCGCGGAATAATTTGCCGTCCTTCACATACAACCACGGCCCCGACTTCTCATTGCGCCCGCCCCAGCCACCGACACCAATCATATCGTTGTATTCCTTCCAATCCGGAAACGAATTGTTCGCCGCGTGGATCGAAACAAAGCCACCGCCATCCGCCACAAACTTCGTGAACACATCGCGCACGTTCTGCGGCCACGGTTCGCCGTTGTAATTGCTCATCACCACCTGGTAGTCGCTGAACACCGGATTCCAAGCCTGCCACGCCTCTTTCGGCGCACCTTTCGGCGGCGTCGTGCTCACATCCACCGTGAAGGCACCACTGCTTTCCAGCGCATTCTTAAGCACCGGCGTGGTGATGTCCCACTTGTGATTATTCTGACCGTCCACAATGAGGACTTTAAGTTTATCAGCCGCTTGCAGGCTGCCGACGGCAAAAACGAGGATGGAATAGAGGATCGAGCGCATAAGTAGCATTGTTGCTATCAGCCAGTGGCGATTTTGGCAAGAACGAACACGGCTGATTTTCTCCGATATGGAATCCGACAATACATTTCATGCTGCCAATCCGCAGATGAATGCAGCTTGCGATCACATTGCAGTCCACGCATCGAAATGTAGAAAGCAACGAAGTTTGTCACCATAACGGGCATAACTTGGCTCAGCATCATCAGCCCACCATTTTTTCGGTGGTGAATGCACGAGGCGTTGCCTTGCACCGGCGTTCAGGTTCCAGACTTCGAGGCGGCCACGCTCATCCTCTCCACGCACTTCCACTTTGGAATGAGTTGTGCAATCAGCCCATAAGCGCTCGGGCATAATGTGGTAATGCGCTGTTTTTCCAAGGTGCGCGGCAATACCATGGAAAAGACCCTGATCCCCATGGCCTGGCAAACCAAGCGGCCAGCCTCGGGTGGGGCCGTAGGCACCATAGTTCGCAGTGAAAGCCCATAAACCGACCAAATCCCAATGGCGTTGAACGTCGAGACAAACAGCTCCGGTGTTGATATAGGGGTGTTTGGAACCGACCAGTTTCGGATCATAGGCAGCATACTCCACGCCACAGTTTGGCCCGCCACCATCTGTTCCACCCACGATCTTTCCTGCGGTGGCGAGTTGAAAAACATCACTCATTTCCGACGTCAGCACTAGGTCGGCATCCAGCAGCATCACCACACGTGCTCGACCGACACAGTGGGCAAATATCTGTTGCTTTGACTCCCACATGCCGATGGGTGGCGTGGGCAGATCGTTGATATGCCAAACCTGTGGCCGCAACGGATGGGCGTGTAGTTTTTCCAGATGCTCGCCTGTCATCTTGCGCTGATAGATGAAAACGGGAATCTCCGCGGCATGATAGGCATAGATGCTGTTGAGCGTAGCCATCAGCCCTCTGAAGTAACCTGGGTCAGCGGCAATGGCGAAGAGAAGGGGGTGCATAGACTGGAAAGCGGTATCGTTGTATTTCAATTCAACTCGTCATTAAGTCCGGCATTGATGACATGACGCGCGGTTCTATTTTATGGCACACACATTCTGCCTGCTGTGGCGTGAGATACTTCACCACGCCGCCTTCAAAGTAGCGCTCAATCGCCCGGATCACATCTGCAACTGTCACCATGTCCAAGCAGCATGGCAGATAGTCAGTCACTTCTCGGCCTGCGTGATTGGGCAAAGCATGGGCCGGCAGCGGATCGGCACTCTGGCGGATGAAACTCAGTGCGGGATCACGCAGATGCACCACATTCGTGCAGAGCTTGCCTGGTTCATTTTTGGGATCGTTATCTCCCAGTGGCACCACCCGGCTTTTCCAGCAGCCGCCTTGATCACAGCATTTCAAGGCTCCGTTCGTGTGCAGGTATTGGTGATGTGGATAGGCTTCCCACTGCGCCGGTTCGCGCCCACCTGCCACGACCACGCAGGGGCGGTTCTTCGGCATCCCCTTCCGCACTGGCACCGCCGCTGCGAGATGCATGTGCAGCGTCACCGGGCACAGCACACCCTGCGCATGGTGCATCAGCCGGATCAACTGCCGCAGGTTGGTCTTCCCTCGCAGATCCAGCACACCGTTCAGTGCCGGATGGTGATGATGCTTCTCCCCCACCTGCACAAACAGGATGCGTCCCGCGAAATGATCCACCACCTGCTGATAGCGCTCCACCGGCCACCACTTGGCGGTGAAATCAAACTTTCCTCCCGCTCCGATGATCCAGAACGGTGCCGGCAGCTTCGTGATCTCCTGCACCTGGCTCATCCAACGCTTTTCGTCCTCGGAGAGATGGATGTCGCCCTTAAACTCCGTCGGTTCGATCTTCACCCCCAACTTGTCCCCTAGGTCTTGGATGAAACCGTGGATGAAATGATGCGGCGAGCGGTTGCTGCGGTGGATCAGCGGGTAGGCGCAGGAAATTTCCTGCACCTCTCGCCCGTCCGTGATCTTTGAGATGCCACGGATAATTGGACCAAAAGTGGTTTAGTTAGCGAGGGCGAGATCGGCCTCGAAGTGGTTGGGAGTTCGGTAGTTGAGGGCGGAGTGGAGGCGTTGGGTGTTGTAGTAGCCGTCGATGAACGCGAAGATTTCGGCGCGG
>CANIBP010000021.1 GCA_947466075.1 Verrucomicrobiaceae bacterium | reverse complement strand
GCTCCATGGTCTTCGACTACATCGAGACCTTCTACAACCCCGTGCGGCTCCACAGCGCTCTGGGCTTCCAATCCCCTGTCGCCTTCGAACATTCCATCCAAAACAACTAAACCAACTTTTCGCGTCCACGTTTTCGAAGAAAGATCACTACTGGAAAATTGGAAAGCCCCGAGATTTCCCAGCACCCTGCTGGGAAATTGAAGTCACTCACAAAAGGTCAGCAGGCTGCTGACCAATTGGCGATTTCGCAGCAGCCGATTGCGAAATCGAGTGCTGCCAAGATTTTCCAGCAGCCTACTGGAAAATTGGCCGCGACCGAGATTGCCCAGACGCCGTCTGGGCAATTGGCGATTCTTCAGCAGGCTACTGAAAAATTGGTTCCGGCCCAAATTCGCCAACAGGCTATTGGCAAATATCCCTTCACGATCAGTTGGACCCATTACGTCCTGCTCCTCACCATCAAAGACCCCGACGAACGCAGCTTCTACGAGATCGAGGCCACCAACGCCGGATGGTCAGTGCCGGAACTCAAGCGCCAGAAAGCCTCCTGCCTCTACGAGCGCCTCGCACTCAGCCGGGACAAAGAGGGCATCCGCAAGCTCGCCAAAGAAGGCCAGGTCATCGTGAGGCCAGAGGACTTGCTGAAGGAGCCGCTCGTGCTCGAGTTCCTCGGCCTCGATGCGCAGGCCAGCTACTCCGAGACCGACCTCGAGCAGGCCATCATCAATCGCCTCGAGCACTTCCTCCTCGAACTCGGCAAAGGCTTCCTCTTCGAGGCCCGCCAGAAGCGCTTCACCTTCGACGAGGACCACTACTTCGTGGACCTCGTCTTCTACAACCGCCTCCTCCGCTGCTACGTCATCATCGACCTCAAGCTCGACAAGCTCACGCATCAGGACCTCGGCCAGATGCAGATGTATGTGAACTACTACGACCGCGAGGTGAAGCTCCCAGAGGAAAACCCCACCATCGGCCTCCTCCTCTGCAAGTCCGCCAAAAAGACCGTCGTCGAACTCACCCTGCCCAAAGACGCCAACATCCACGCCAAAGAGTATCAGCTCTACCTGCCCTCCAAGGAACTGCTGAAGCAGAAGCTCGATGAATGGAGTGCCGCCGCTTCCCGCTGAGCCTCAGCTTGCAAACTCAAAGCCGCCAACCGAAAGCTCATCCATGAAGATCATCGAAAACGTCCGCAAATGCGACGCCGAACAAGCCATCTCCGAGGAAGAAGCGATCCAAAGAGGGATGGCGGAGAAGTCGAAGGAGTTTGTGGAAACGGGGGCGGAGGTTTATGCAAAGGCGTAATCCAATGCAGCTCAGTCGAGCTCATCAGCAAAACATCGCCACGCGACATTAATCCTCTTCGAATGGACCTCTCCCCAATTATCGCCAATACACGCCTTTGGTCTGCTTCGTTGGCTGATCAAGGCAAGGACGATCCACACGCATCTCAAAGAGAAAGACTCCGAAGCACTTTTCTTCGGTTCCGTGAGCGAGTGGCGCACTTGGCATCTGCGATTCATCGACAGCTCCCCGAGCTCACCGTTCACGATATAACCCATCTTGATGCATTGTGGGAAATGGGAGATCTGGTTGTGGGGCAAGAAACGTTTCTGAACCCGGCTGAGGCCTTTTTTTCGGAGGCGCTGTCCTCCTCCACGATTTAGGAATGGCATTGGCTTCCTATCCAGGAGGTTTAGACGAACTCAGAAAAGACCCATTGTGGGCAGATTCCGTGACGCTTGAGTATCAAAAACAAGACGGAAAGCGCCCTTCTGCCAAGGAGATTCAAAACCCGCCCGAAACGATACGCACTCGAGTTATAGCTTCGCTTCTCCGTAATCTCGATGCCAAGCGCGCCGAACAATTACCCAACATTTCATGGCAGCCACAGCCGGGAGGTGAATCGCAGTTTTTGATTCAAGACACGGAAATCCGCCAAGTCTTCGGCCGAATCATCGGATTGATAGCGCATAGCCACTGGTGGCCGATAAGCCGTGTTGAGAAAGAGTTCGTGCGCCCACATGGCTCTCCGCACTGGTGCCTGGGCGACTGGTGCGTGGACGCTTTAAAGATAGCTTCTTTGTTAAGAGTCGCCGACGCATGTCATCTTGATGCACGCAGAGCGCCAAACTTCCTGAGGGCGCTTCGAAGACCATCAGGACATTCGGAAGAACATTGGAAGTTCCAGGAAAAGCTCCAAAAACCTTATCTTTCCGATGACGCACTTGCGTTTTCCTCTGGTTTTGCATTCCCATTGCAAGATGCTGCCGCTTGGTGGTTGTGTCTGGAATCCCTAGCAGCAGCCGATAGAGAATTGCGACAGGTGGACACTCTCCTCGCGGAAAAGAGTTTGCAGCGTCTGGCGGCTCGTCGTGTTGCGGGAATTGAAACACCCGAGCGAATGATTCACTATGTCCCGACGGAGGGTTGGTCCCCTGTTGATGCGTTTGTGCATGTTAGCGATTTGCCGAAGCTGGTGAAATCGCTTGGCGGCAAAGAATTATACGGGAACGACACTACCGTGGCTCTACGTGAGCTCATACAGAATGGCGCAGATGCTGTTCGAGCCCGTCGACTTGCAGAGGACCGCCCTGAAGACTGGGGCGAAATCATAGTTAGATGTGGTAGCGATCAGACGGGTGAGTGGGTTGAAGTCGAAGATTCAGGCGTAGGAATGTCAAAAGAGGTTCTCGTTCGTTATCTCCTCGATTTTGGAACCAGTTATTGGGGCTCAATGCTGATGCTCGAGGAATATCCCGGTTTGCTTGCAAAGGGATTTCAAGCAACGGGCAAGTATGGAATCGGCTTTTTCTCGGTCTTCATGCTAGGAAGTTCGGTTCGAGTCAGAACACGCCAATCTGCTGCTGCGCAGACTGAAACGCAGGTGCTGGAATTCAATACAGGTTTAACGGTTAAACCAATTCTGCGGCCTGCATCAGAGTCCGAGCGCATCAGAGACGGTGGCACTTGTGTGCGCATTTGGACAAATTCACCCCTGGAATCCTCCCTTCTCCGAACTTGGGGCGATAAACCACCACGAACATTAAAGGACCTTTGTGACGACCTTTGTCCAAATCTAGACATCACATTGAGATGCGAAACACCAACATCCTCCGAAATTGTTTTGCGAGCATCTGATTGGAAAACTTGCTCGCCCGATGAAGTTATTCGAAAGGGGGGAGGCTTTGAGTTCGAGGAGCGTCACAACGCTGAAATGCTTAGCAAGCTTACCGCAATCAGTGAAAAATTGATCAGAGATATTGTCGACGAGAGTGGCGATGTAATTGGTCGAGCTTGTATTTTAAATGCTCGCACTTTCGGCTGGGGAGAAGAAACAGTTTACCCAGAGCTTGCTGGCACGATTTCTGTCGGTGGCCTGAGTTCTTGTGGTTTATCAGGCGTTGGCGGAATACTAGTGGGAAGGCCGGAAAGAGCTGCTCGAGATGTTGCAACCCCTGTCGTTTCACCGGAAAAGCTGCAAAACTGGGCTTCAGAACAGGCAACTTTGATCGCCACTTGGGTGGATGACCCGCTCATCCAAATTGGAAGCGCCGAAATCGTATGGCGCTGTGGTGGGGACACAGGAAAACTGCCGATTTGTCGATTCCGTTCGCAGTGGCTTACCTTTTCACAGTTGGCTGAATTTTCGGACCTTCCGGCCGAGATGTTTCTGATTAGTCCCTTTATGATTCGGAACTATGCAAAGCTTCCCGATTTCGTTCTTTCAGATAATGTTTTGGAGACCGAATGCATGGGGATCATGTCCATCATCAGGAGCAGCCAGCACTCTGAGTGGCCTGATTCTTGTGTAAGACCAGAGAAAAAGCGAAACTACCTTTCAGGCACCTTAGCAGGAGCAGTTGCTCATGCAGTGGCAGCAAATTGGGGCATTGAAATGTCAGCCCTCAATCCCGATGATTCATTTCGGCGAGAGAGTGAAGTGACGATAGGTAAAGGCGGTGGTATCGACATCAAGGAGAGTGCGATTGTAATTCTCGGCCGGAACAATGACGTCAAATTGCAAAGTCTTGAAGACTGATCGGATCATTTGCGATCTCGCCAGCTACCACGGATGGCCTTGATAGGCTGACAAACTCCCGCAAGCGCGGCGTTCCATCTCCCATGAACCTCCGCTTCCTCATGCTCGCCTGCCTTGTCACCGCCACCACCTTCGCCGCCGATGCGCCGAGGCTGCCCTCGATTCCCACCGAGCCGATCGCGAAGAAGAAGGAACTACTCTTCTCCGATGACTTCGAGCGCGCCGAGCTGGGCAAGGACAAAGGCTGGGCCATCGTGGTGCCGACGTATTCCATCGAGAACGGCACGCTGAAGGGCACGCAGATGCGCTTCGATTCCCCGGCGAAGGATGGCAAGCCCGCAGTGAAAGGGCATCAGGTCGTCATCGGCAACGACATCCCAACGAAGGACAGCGTCATCGAGTTCCGCTTCAAGCTCGGCGGCGCGCAGTCCGTCACGGCGGAGTTTGACGACCGGAAGTTCAACGGCTCCCACTACGGCCACCTCTGCATGGCGCGCATCGCCGCTGACAAGATCACCCTCACCGACCAGAAAGGCCTCGCCGTCGCCCGCCCCGAAGGTGCCACCGGCGAACCACCCGCACCCAAAGGCCGCAAGAACATCGCCTTCCCCCTCAGCCTCGATCCCCAGACCTGGCACACCTTCATGCTCGAAACCATGGGCGACACCATGCGCGCCACCATCGACGGCAAGCCCGTCGCCTTCCTCCAGTCCCCCGGCATCGCCCACTCGACCAAGTCCAAAGTCGAGTTCGGCTGCATGGGCAAAGACGGCTTCTTCGACGATCTCAAGATCTGGAACGCGGAGCCGGTGAAGTGAGAGGAGAGGAGCGCGGGCATTCGCTTCGCGGCTTCGCAGCCTGCCCGCTTCTTCGGCAATTTCACGGTTTCGCCGTCACTCTTGATGACGATGGCGGATAAAAGTGTTCGCGCTCCCTTGCTGGCGATCCTCTCCGGCGTTGTGATCCAGCGTTGCAAACGAGCCTGAATCGAGGCAAGAAAACCACATGAACCCAGTCCTCTGCATTCTCGGCGGCTGTAATGGCGCTGGTAAGACGACGCTCGCTCGCGAGTTGCTGCCGCGACTGGGCTTGATGCGGTTTTTGAATGCGGATGAGATGGCAAGAGGGCTGTCACCTCTGGATCCGTCATTGAGTGCGTTCCGAGCGGGTCGGTTGCTGCTAGAGGAGGCGCGTTCGCTCATCACGGCGAAGGCCAGCTTTGCCATCGAGTCCACGCTCAGCGGCAAAACCCTCGTCGCGCTGATCCGCGAGGCGAAAGCATGCGGCTATCGCATCGTGCTGCATTACATCGTCATCGGCTCCGCCACGCAGGCCATCGCCCGTGTGGCCTTGCGTGTGCTATTGGGCGGTCATGATGTGCCTGAGGACGATGTGCGCCGCCGATTTGACCGCAGCCGCAGGCATTTCCTGGAGGATTACCTGCCCCTTGCCGATGAGTGGGGTTTGTGGGACAATCAGTCACCACCAGCAGCGCAGATTGCCGACAGCGAGACGCACACGTCAGACCAACTCCGCCCCATGCTCACTACCAACAGCCTTCAAGAAGCGACTCCCCGAGAAATGTCGGAGATGTCGAAGATCGTGCTCGAAGCTGGACGAGTGGCCACGGAGAAGATGCTCGACTACTACAAGCGCATGGGCATAAAAGTCACACCGCAGATGACCTTGGCTCCGGAGAAGCCGAAGCGGGTCCGCCGCAAGGCGGTATGATTTACCGAGGCGTGTTTCCGACTCGCGTGGTCAGCGCCACAAGTCACAGGTTGAAGAAGCTGGAGCCAACGCCTAAACTCAACCATGATCAGCGCAGAAGAACTGGTGGGCGAAGAGTGGGCCGAGTGGTATCGGCTGACTCCGGCTCAACGCTGGACAGAGACCTCGCGTCTCTGGCAGACTTACCTTTCACTTGGAGGCTCCCTTGATCCCGAACCCGATACGCAAAGTCCTTTCTTCGATGGGCGAGCACCAAGTCCAGTGCCTGCTAATGGGCGGCCAGGCCTGCGTGTTATACGGCGCAGCGGAGTTTAGCCGCGATACCGATCTGGCGATCCTCGCCAGCGAAGAAAACGCCGAACGACTCACGAAGGCCATGCAAGCCCTCGAAGCCGAGGTCATCGCCGTGCCGCCTTTCCTGCTCCAGCACCTCAATGCCGGCCACGCCGTGCATTTCCGCTGCCGTCATCCCGAAGCCGCTGGTATGAGAGTGGACGTGATGTCCCGCATGAGAGGCGTGACGGACTTTCACACGCTCTGGGAACGCCGCACCACGCTGGTGATGGACGACGGCACTCTGTGCGATCTCCTTTCCTTGGGCGATCTCGTGCAGGCCAAGAAAACTCAGCGTGACAAAGACTGGCCAATGATCCGCCGTCTGGTGGAAGCCAACTACTTCGCGAACCGAGCTGCGCCGACACCCGAGCAACTCACCTTCTGGTTTCAAGAACTCCGCACGCCCGAACTGCTGCGTGTTCTTGCTCAAGCAAATCCTGTGCTCGCGAAG
Organism: Verrucomicrobiaceae bacterium; assembly: GCA_947466075.1. Classification (GTDB taxonomy): domain Bacteria; phylum Verrucomicrobiota; class Verrucomicrobiia; order Verrucomicrobiales; family Verrucomicrobiaceae; genus Prosthecobacter. The sequence continues at coordinate 82,973 of CANIBP010000021.1, read as the reverse complement.
GACGCGGTAGCGACGCGTGCCTTGATCCAATACGCGCTCTCTGATGATGTCCCGGCGCTCACCCTGTCTCTGGAAGACGAGGAGCGTCAGGAACGACTCGAAGACCGCGCCTATTGGCAGCCCTTGAGGCTAGAGCTGGAGCGTCTTCGTCGGCAGTAAGGCCTTCGCTAGCGCCACAAAACCCCCGGAAACTTCTTCGCCACGGCCTGCCGATGCTTCGGCCATTCGCGAGTGACGAAGGCTGGCCAGTTCGAGGTCGTGGCCAAACGTTTGCCATCGGGTGTGCAGAGGCTAAGGAGCACCGGCAAGCGGCCTTCGCAGAGCGTCGGGTGTTCTTTGAGGGCGAAGCATTCCTGGAGCTTCACTTGGGCTTCGGGTGTGTCGTTGACGTAGCTAAGTTTGATCGTGCCGCCACTGGGCCAGGGAATGGAGAGGGGCGCTAACTCATCGAGCCAACTGACCTGGCCTTTTTGCAGATGCAGATGGAAGGCGGGGATGAGGGGCGCGGCTTGGGCTTCTTTGACGGTGGTGAGGCCGGTGAAGGTTCGGACGAGGCTGGCGGTGATTGCGGCTTCGTCGAAGGGGGCGAACTCAAGTTCGGGCAGGGTGGCGTGGACGAGGTTCACGCGGGCGATGAACTGCTTCAGCCGATGATCCATCAGCGGCAATTCAAAGGCTCCGGCGCGGTGGGCTTCGGCGAGGCAGCGTCCGCTGGCGACGGGATCGAGGTCGCGCTGCTGCGCCTTCTGCTCAATGACGAGATCGCGGTAGCGCACGAGCTTCATGGCGGCGACGCGCTTGTTCTGGGCATCGAAGAGGTGCTCCACGGTGGTGCTCAGATGCTGGGGAAACATCTCGGCGATCCACGCGGGCTGCACGGCAGTGGCGAGGCTGAGCAGGGTCTGGCGCGACGGTGTTTCGCGCAGATTGGCGGCGACGAAGTAGGCGGCGTCGGTCACCACGCTTTCGCGCACGAGCTGGCCTTGGCGTTGATCCGTGAGGTCGCACTCGGGCTTGCCGGGAGCGCGGCGTTTGGCGATTTGATCCACGAAGCCGGCCATGAGGCAGCGCAGCAGGGCATCGCTTGATATTGGCTTAGCATCATGGCCGGGAAGCGCCTGCTTCGCGGCGTGCATGATTTGTTGAAACGTCTGCTCTACCTGGCGGGCGACCTGGGCATTGATGCCGTAGCTGCGGCAGCGATCAAAGCTGAAGCCGTTATCCTTGGCGAAGTCGTAGGCTCGCATCAGCGTGATGAAATCGGAGTCCGCGCTGTCCTCGAACATCTCGCGGGCGGCCTTGGTTTGCGCATCATCGCGATCTAGTCGTGCGAGCAAATCGCGACCACTAACCAACGCGGCGCACAAGGCCGCATCGGGCACGCAGCCGCGCTCCGCATCGTAACGAGCCACGCGGGCCACGCCGATATCCACGACGTGGCGAATGCCGTCGATGGTGATGCTGGTCTCGGCGACGTTGGTGGCGACAATCACTTTGCGCAGCGAGTTCGGAGCAAAGGCGCGGTCCTGCTCCTGCGGCTCCAGTTCGCCATGCAACGGGATGCACGCCACGCGCTCCCGCGTTCTCAGGCCGCGCAACGCATCCAGCGTGCCATTGATCTCGCCACGTCCCGGCATGAAAACGAGGATGTCGCCGGGGTCTTCGTCTTGAAGGATGCGCTCCACCGCCTCCGCTGCCTGCACCGTGATCGGACGCTGATCAGGCATCGAAAGATAGCCCACCTCCACGGGGAAACTTTGCCCTTCGGAGACAAGGATCGGGGATTGATCCAAATACGCCGCCACCGGCTCCGCATCGAGCGTGGCCGACATCACCACCATCGCCAAATCCGGCCGCTGCGTCTGCTGCAAGTGCTTCACCAACGCCAGCGCCACATCGCTGAGCAAGTTCCGCTCATGGAACTCATCAAACACCACCGCACCGACATTCGACAGCGAGCGATCATCCTGAAGCCAGCGCAGCAGGATGCCCTCCGTGACAAAACAAATGCGAGTGCCGACGCTGGTGTGGTCATCAAAGCGGATCTGATAGCCGACTTCCGCGCCGAGCCGACTCTCACGTTCCCAAGCCACCCGCGTCGCCACAGTGCGGGCCGCCACGCGCCGAGGCTGCAACACCACGATCATCTTCTCCCCCGCAATCCCAGCATCCAGCAGCATCTGCGGCACCTGCGTCGTCTTCCCCGACACCGTCGGAGCCACGAGCACCAAGCGATTGCCACCCCGCAGCGTGCGCAAGATGTCAGCGTGGATTTTCCAAATGGGGAGCGCGGTAGAGGCAGGCATGAAGGGGGCGCGCACGCTAGGGCTTAGCGTGAAGAATGCGAAGGCGTTTCAAGGGAGCGCGGGCACTCCTGCCCGCGTTCCTTTCTCAGTAGCGCAAACCTCTAACCTAACCCTGCCAGGATTGACCCTGAATAGGATTGCGGCATTCTACCCATAGCCCACCCATCTCGTTACCCTCTCAAATCATGAATGCAGAAGTGATCTCTTCAGCTACGCAAATCAAACCGCTACGCATTTGGCCAGCCATGATTCTCGCTGCGATCATTGTGCTATGTCGCTACGTGCCCGGCTACATCGAGGGCGCGAGCAGTCAGTTCTGGTTCATTCCGATTTTCTTCCCTATGCTGGCCAGCGCTTTGATGCTGATCTGGTGGTTGGCGGGGAGTCGCGCTACGGGTCGCGAGAAACTCATGGTTTTTTTCGGAGTCATCGTCGCGCTGACGGTGATCGTGATGCTGAGTCATGCGTCCATGCGCGGGCTGATCACCAGCTATCTCACGCTGCCGTTGGGGATGGTCGGGTTCGGACTGGGGGCCTATTTCAATCGCAGTAAAAAGCCAAAGCAGCGCGTCTCGGGCATCATGTTGTGGTCTGTGGTGGCAATGAGCATCACCTTATTGCTGCGCAATGAAGGCATCACGGGTGATTACGTTTTTGATCTGCAATCACGCTGGTCCTCTGCCTCTAGCGGTGAATTATGGGCCGACAAAAAAACTGCGCCCCCTGCCACTCCAAGCACTGGCGCTTCTATTGATGCCGCAATCGCCACCGCCGAGTGGCCAGGCTTCCGCGGGGCTGATCGCATGGGACATGCGAAGACACCAAAGCTGGCGACGGATTGGAAAGCGAATTCTCCGAAGCTGCTCTGGAAGAAACCCGTCGGTGCTGGTTGGTCATCGTTCGCAGTCGCTGGCAATTTTGCTTTCACGCAAGAACAACGAGGAGCCAACGAAGTCGTGGTCTGCTATGAAGTAACTACAGGCAACGAAGTCTGAACACAGCAACGCGAAGCCCGATTCGACGAACCCATGGGTGGCCCTGGCCCACGTGCCACGCCAACGCTCGCTGACGGTGCCGTCTTTACCGCGAGTGCATCGGGCGTTTTGCAACGCTTGAAGGCGAGCACGGGCGAAGTCGTGTGGCAGCAGGACTTCAAGAAAATCGCCGGGCGCGAGCCGCCGATGTGGGGCTACTCGTCATCGCCGCTGGTGACGGGATCATTGGTCATCATGTTTGCAGGTGGTGCGGGCGACAAAGGCGTGATGGCTTTTGATGCAGCGACTGGTCAAGCGCGGTGGTCCGTGGCCTGTGGTCCCGAGTCTTATAGCTCGCCGCAACTCAGCAAGGTGCTCGGTGAAGACACCGTGCTCATGCTCACCAACGATGGACTGCTCCTGCTCGATCCCCCAACAGGCAAGGTGCGGCTGAACTACGCCTGGAAGTTCGAAGGCTATCGCGCGCTGCAACCGACTGTGATCGGCGATGATGTCATTTTGCTGCCCACGCCAATGAGCGAGGGAACTCGCGCCATCCGCATCAGCAAAAAGGGCGATCAACTCGCCGCTGAAGACTTGTGGACCTCGAAGCACATGAAGCCCGACTTCACCGAACTCCTCGCTCACAAAGGCTTCCTCTACGGCATCGACGGCTCCATGTTCAGTTGCGTCGATCTCAAGACCGGCGTTCGTGCTTGGAAAGGCGGTCGCTATGGCAAAGGCGAAGCCGTGCTTCTGGAGTCGTCCGATTAAATCTTGATCATGGCTGAAAATGGAAGTGTCGCGCTGCTACAAGCCGACCCCACAGCGCACAAGGAGTTAACGTCCTTCTTTGCTCTCAAAGGCAAGACCTGGAATCATCCCGTGCTCGTCGGCGACAAGTTGCTCGTGCGCAATGGTAGCGAGGCAGCATGTTTTGCGCTGCCGACAGCGCCTTGAATTTGATTCCAATATTATCCAAGAGCTGACTTCCTTTCAGATAGAGGCAAAGAGCTTCATTCGTAGCCCTCAGCGCCGTTGAAGTTACGAATGACAATTTTTAAATCTCCCCGCAAAGGTTTGATGGCCATGACACTATGGTCTCTTGCCAGCACACTCGGCATGCCTTGCCGAGCGCAGACTGCCGATGAAAAAGAAGCCGCCGCATTGATGGCCGATGCGAAGAAGTCTTTTAGTGATGGAGTCACACCCTTTGTCAAAACCTACTGCGCGGAGTGCCATGGGAGCAAGAAAAGGAAGAGCGGGCTCAATTATCTCGATGCGCTCAAAAACCCTAGCGACCCATCCACGAGTCGAAAGTGGAAGCAGGCATTGGCGAATGTGAAGGCCCACGACATGCCGCCGGATGATGCCGACAATCAGCCGACGGAGGAAGAGCGGCAGAAGTTCTTGGACTTGATCGGCAAGATTAAATTTTTCAGCCCCAAAGATCCGGGACCGTTTGTGATCCGTCGCCTGACCAAGGTGGAGTATGGCAACACGCTGCATGATCTATTCGGCGTCGATCCATCCATCGCCAATGAACTGCCAGATGAAGTCTCAGGCGAAGGGTATCTGAATACGTTGTCGCCACTTCAATCGGAACAGTATCTCGGCATTGCCAATGAGGTGCTAGATCGTGTTTTAGCGCCCAAAGATGCTCCTTCGGAGCTGCAAAAGCGTTTGTTTGGCGCAACCCCAGCTGCTGGATCTGATCCACGCTTAACGGCTAGAAACGTCGCTCAATCGCTAGCCCGCAGTACCTATCGTCGTCCGCCGACGGAGACGGAAATCCAGGTCTTGCTGAAGGTCTTCGATCTGGCGGTGAAAAACAAACTCGCCTACCCGGCTGCTTTGCGCCTGATGCTGAAGGCTATTCTCGTTTCGCCGCAGTTCCTCTTCATCACACCGGCGAAAGAGCCTGAAGCGGGCAAGGCCATCGTTCCATTGGATGACCATCAGCTAGCCTCCCGCCTATCTTATCTGCTGTGGGCCACCATGCCTGATGCCGAGCTATCAGCTTTGGCGGATAGCGGCAAACTTCATGAACCCGCCGCGCTCAAAGTGCAGGTGAAGCGTCTGCTATCTGACTCACGTTCACGCGCCTTGTTTGATGGCTTTGGTGCGCAGTGGCTTGGCCTTGGTGACATTCAGGACAAGGTCTTTGATACCGCCAAATTCCCTCAAATGACCCGCGAGATGCGCTCCGCCATGTATGACGAAGCACGGCTCTTTTTTGACAGCATCGTGAGAGAGAATCGCAGTGTCGTCAGCTTCGTGGATAGCGACTACACCTTCCTCAACGGCACTCTTGCCTCGCTGTATGGCCTCGAAAAAACCGTCACTGGCCCAGACATGCGTAAGGTGAAGCTGAAGGACACCAATCGCGGTGGCATCCTCGGCATGCCCGGCATTCTGGCCACCACCTCTTTCCCAAACCGCACCAGCGCCGTTAAACGCGGCGTGTGGGTGCTGGAGCAAGTGCTGGGCGACCACGTGCCACCTGCACCACCCAATGTCCCCGCCTTGGAAAAGCAGGATCAGAAGAAAGTCGCCAATCTCACCCTGCGTCAGCGCACCGAGTTGCATCGCACCAATGCCGTATGCGCCAACTGCCACAAAATTCTCGACCCCATCGGCTTTGGACTCGAGAACTTTGATGCCATCGGACGCTGGCGTGATCAGGACGATACCGGTGGTGCTATTGACGCCGCTGGCGAGCTTCCAGGCGGCAAGCACTTCTCCACTCCCAAAGAACTCAAAGTCATCATCGCCGGACGTAAAACCGACTTGGCGCGGAACCTCACTGAGAAATTTTTGGCGTATGCCCTCTGTCGTCAACTCGAAGGCTACGACGAAATCGTGGTGGATCACTTGATGGAAAGCATCGCGAAGGACGGTTATAAGATGCAGACGCTCATCGCTGAGATCCTCACGAGCTATCCCTTTCTCAATCACCGCATCCAATAACACCGCACCATGAGCAACAATATCCTCATCGATCGCCGCACCTGCCTGCGTGGCCTTGGAGCCTCGCTGGCGTTGCCTTTGCTTGAAACCATGGGTTGGGCAGACGCTATCAAAGGCAAGGCGGTGAAGCCACCGGTGCGTCTCGGATTCATGTACATGCCACATGGGGTCATCATGGATCAGTTCTGGCCGGCGACGCCGGAGAGTTTCTTATCCGCACCGCCAGCGGCCTTGGAGGCGTTACGACCTGTGCTGAATCAGTGCCTCCTCGTTAAAGGCATCTCGGGCACACCGATCGCTCCTTTTAACGGAGCACCTCATGCGCTGGAACTTTCGACCTGGCTCACCGCACAACTGCCCGATGCCGACACCCGCAACCGAATCAACATCGCCATTTCTGCCGACCAGATCATGGCCAATTACGTCGGTGGACTCACCTCCTTGCCATCGCTGGAATTGGCCACGATGCCGCAGACTCATAAAGAGAACCAAGAAGGTCTGAACGAGGGTTATTACTCTCATTGCAGCTTCCGCTCGGCCACACAAGCCGTCCCCGCCGAAACAAACCCGCGCAGTGTTTTGAACCGACTCTTTGGAAAGTCTGACAAACCGGGGAACACGGCTCAAACAGGCCCGCTGGATCGACAGATGCTGGATTTGGTCATCGATGGTGCCAAGGACCTGCGCCGGAAGTTGCCGCAAAACGATCAGCACAAATTGGACGAATACCTCGACAGCGTGCGTGCTGTCGAGCGCCGCATCTCTGCCATCGAATATCGCCAAAAAGAAGCAGCACTCGAAAAGGCGGGTGTCAGCACCAGCAAGCGCAATGCCAGCGACTCACCACCCATCGAAATCAAAATCCCCATCGGCGACAAGCGCAGCGAATACATGCAGGTCATGTGTGACCTCAACGTGCTGGCCTTCCAAACCGATACCACTCGCGTCAGCACCTACATCGGCTCCACTCCGAATGGAGTTTCTTATCCCGAACTCGGCTTCAAAGACGAGCACCACTCTCAGACTCATCACAACAACCGGCCCGAACAGGTCGCGAAAGTCGCCGCCATCACCAAGTTCAACATCGATCAATTCGCTTACATGGTGAAGAAGATGGCCAGCCTGAGAGAAGGCGAGGGCACCCTACTCGACAACTGCATCATGATGTGGGGCTCCGGCCTGGAAGACGGTAACAAGCACGGACGCGAGAACCTCCCCTTCATCATTGCCGGCAAAGGCGGCGGCTCCATCAACACCGGCCGCTTCATCGACAGCGTGAAGGGTAATCAAGGTGATTTGCTCACCACCTTGCTCGCCTGCAGCGGCGTACCGCTCGACCGCCCCATCGGCATCGCGACGAAGCAGATCACAGAGATGATGAAGATCTGAGTGGACGGCGATTGAATGATCGCAATTTAAGCCACTTATACGGCTAGATGGAAATAGCCGTGGATGTGAGGCACACCACGGAAATACCAAACCAACTCGGGGCCTTCGATCTGCCAGGTGTCCCAGACTTTGTCATTGCCGATATCGAAGGAGCCACCGTAACAGGATACGAAAAGCCGTTCGACGATTTTCTTATCCTCAATGGTCTTCATCGTGGCGGCGACGTCATCGGGCCGGAAGCAGGCGAGCATACGGCGCATCGTGTCGAGGAGTTTGGCCTGCTGGTCTTTGCTGAGGTCCGCACCACTGATGCCCGGGAGATCCGTCTTGCTCTTGAGGATGACAGTAGCGGGATCCTCATCGCGGGGTTCGCGACCAACGAGGGCACTTTCCTGCTGTTTGCCGTCGAGAGCGCTGTAGAATTCATTGAAGAGGAGCCCTTGATACCAGAATGGATTCCCTTCGTGATCCTTGGTCTCGCGGAAGGCTTTGGCGAAGTTACCGTAAAAAATGGGAGCCGCACCAAAGCCGAGACCTTTGTCCGTGATAGCGTGGCAACGGCGGGTGACGTGATGCCCGGTGTAAATGAATTCGAAGTCCTTATCCGCGGGTGTGCCAAAGAAGCCGACGGAGGGCGTGTTCTTGATTTGCCCCATGAGGTCCTTCTGCACCTGCCAGTCCATCTTCTCGCGATATTCCACCGAGTGCAGCGATTCAAAGATTTGCTTCACAAGATCTTGCTGGTCCTTGGTATAGAATGCGTGGAGGCGTTGATCAGGGCAAATGTACCACCAGTTGCTGACGTACTGGCGCTTTGGATGATCCACCGGCAGGACGATCTTGGCGTGCTGTTCCGTGCTTAGGCTCTTGTAGAACTGCATCGGCAATGAATCCTTCTCCGCAGCGGCGGCACGCAGGCTAGGGAAGGCGGCAAGTGCCGCAGAGGCACCAAAACTGCGTAGAATCTCGCGGCGAGTGACGAATCTCGTATCAGTGGGCTGTTGAAAGGTAGTCATAAGCGCATGCTCTCAAGAATCGGGAAAAAAGTCGAGCGTGATTTCTGGTCGGATCAGGTTCTATGGCCTCTTCGTGTATGGATAATTCTGTCACTTTCCTTCCCACAGCTTCACGTCGTCAATCTGACAGGTGCCAAAATCGAGCGCCTTGAAGTCGATCTGCGCTTGGCCGGTCATGTCGATGTTCTTGCTTTCGAAGCGATGCTTCTTGCCGTCGATGGTGAGCAGCAGCGTGCCTTTCTGCAACTCAATGGCGACATCGTGCCATTCGTTGAGCGAAAAGAGTGGAGACTCAATTGAAAGCGTCTCGACGTCCTTCTTGATGGTCACAGTCGTCGCATTCTCGCTAAAACAAATCGTGTGAATGTGATGACCAATGTCGAGCAACGGAGAACCTTTGGTATAGGCTTTACCATCGTAGCGAACCCGCATGGTGCAGACGAAGTTCTCCGGCACCTTCTTGAGCCAGATCACCGGCTTCAATCCAGCGTGAGAGGGATCGTCACTGGCTTTCTTCTTTTCCTGAAAATCTTTGGATGACTCGCTGCCCATCAAGACGCCGTCTTTAATCGCCCATGTGGTGTTTTGGCGGACTTCCCAGAACTCGGTGTTCAACACGCTATCAAAGGTGTCGGCATAGATGAGCTTGGTGCTTTTGAACAACTCTGGCTGGTAGTCTGGACTGCCAGCTTGAAGTCGGGGAGCCAGTGAGAAGGTTAGAAGAACTAAATGGAAACAGAAGCTGCGTGAAAAAGGTGTCATAAGGTTTGCAAACGTGAACGCTGGCACTGTCTTGCGATGAGTTGCGGTGTCTCACCTTCTGCTCGTTCATTAAACCTTATCCCATGCTCGCTCCGCCACGGGATCACGACCTTCGTCATATTCAATGTGGTCGATAAGGGTCTCAATCGGTTTGCCTGTGAGTCCGCTGTCGATGATGCGCTGAGGTAGTGCGGAAGAGCGTTCATCACGCCAGCCGAGCTTGGCGATGAAGCGGTTACACATGTGGCATTCTTCATCCGTGCGCGCCGTGCCGCGGGCATGCACCCAGGCGAGGATGTCATCATCTGAGCCACCTTGCATCGTACGCTCATTGATCACCACATACGGCACACCGAGGAAACGACAGCAGCGGCCATCTAGTGTGTAGAACTGTGCATCACCGAGTAGCGAATATAATCTTCAGGGAGCTTGGCGGATGCATGCAGGCGGATCTTGTCCAGCATGCGACCGAAATAGATCAAGCGGCCAACTTTGGCGTAGCAACTGCGGAGACCGGGGACGTGGGGCATGCAAAAGCCTGCGCGGCTGGGAAATTTTCGCAATCCCTCGTCTGCAATTAATTTATGCTCGCACTCTTCAAGCGGTCTGAATAGGTTGTTCCTGTCTTGGCCTAGGTCAGATAGCACTCTCAATATTCATCATCTCATGAGTCATTCGTCTTCACGTGCATTGGTAAACCCATCTGCGGAACGCTGGTTTTACACCCTCTCTTCTGTCTTGCTACTGGTGCTTACCGTCATTGGCTTTCGTTTCTTCTACCTAGAGGGCAAAGCCTACCCAGGTCGGCCACTGACACCACCGATCCGACTCTTGTTGATGTCTCATGGCATTATGATGACGCTGTGGATGCTGCTGGCCGTGGTCCAGCCTTTGCTGGTGGCTACGCGTCAAAAGCGTCTGCACATGAAACTCGGCATCTTCGGTGTGTTGCTGGCCTGCGGCATGGTCTTTGCCGGTTGGCGTGTGGGCATCGAAGCCACAAGGGTGAATCCGCCAGACATGCATTTGTTCGGTTTGAGCTTGAAGCAGTTCTTAGCTGTGCCGTTGGTTGGCATTCTGACTTTCGCATTATTCGTGTTCATCGGCGTGTGGAATCGTCGCGTGCCTGCCATTCATCGCCCAATGATGCTGATGGCTTCTCTCACGATCGTGTCTGCGGCGTTGGGTCGCATTGCTGTGCTGAATGATTGGTATGCAGGCACATGGCTCGAACAATGGTTCAGCGCCAATCTCGTCACAGTGATCGTGGGTGCGTTGCTGCTTGTCTGTAAATGCGCTGTTTCGAAGTCGTGTGAACGCTGGTTTGTGGCCGCGTTTTTGATCTTGCTGGTGTCCAGCGTGGCCATCTCCTTGGGTGCCAAGACGTCGGCATGGGACGAGTTCGCGAGCTATCTGCTACGCTGAAGCACAAGTATCACTTCTTGGGGATAGTTGGCTTCGGCCAGGCTTTGCCACCTTGTTCGATGAAGGCTTTCTCCACTTGAGCAGGAAGGAAATTCCCGGCGTAACGAGCGATGCGCTCGTTTTTCTTGAGTGCGGCCATGATGCTCGGCATAGCGGCCTCAACCTCGGCGGGTTCTTTGCCGAAGAAATGCTTCACTTCGGCCTGCAAGGCGATGAAATACGCTTGCTGGTCATCCAGCAACTCGGGACCACCACGCGGACCATGTCCGGGGCAGACAACCTTGGCACCAAGCTTCTTCACGGCTTCGAGTGTTTGGATCCATTCGCCAATGTTACCATCGCCGGTGAAGTTGTAGGGCCCGTTGACGCAGGCATCGCCGCTGAACAGGATTTTTTCATTAGGAAGCCAAGCCCATCCATCGCCATGCGTGTGGGCGGTGCCAAAGTGAAGCAGTTCGACACGATGCTTGCCATCGTCGAAGATCATCTCGCTTTTGTAGAGCAGTGTCGGTGCTTTGAGTTTGCTCTCTGCGACATCTTTGCGCCCCTTTGCGGCTTCCTGCCAGCGACCGGGCTTGTCACCGAAGAGTCCAGTCTCATATTTCTTCATCTCTTCGAGGGCACCCACATGCGCGATGGGCGTCGCGCCTTTTTCGATCCAGACTTGGTTTCCATAGGCGTGATCACCGTGGTGATGTGTGTCGAAGGCAAAGCGCACCGGCTTGTTGGTGATCGCCGCGATCTTCGGGATGATGACGCGCGCTCCGGAAGGAAAGTTGGCATCAATCACGAGCACATAATCCTCAAACACGATCCAGCCATTGTTGCAGTGGCCAGAGGGCCTGATTTCGCCCTCATGGAAGTAAATGTCCTCGCCGATTTTTTCGACGGTGTTGACCTCCGCATGACTGGCGAACGCAGAGAGACATAGGGCGGCGAGGATGGCGGTCGGGTGAGAAAATGCGATGGTTTTCATGCGGATGGGTTCCTTTGAAACGTTGCAAAACACGAATTTCGCACCGCTTGAACGGAGAAGATTGCAGGGATGTCTTGCCCGAACAACGATCCTGCGACAGGCCTAGAGGAGTGAATTCCTACTCTTCTCGCAGCCACGCCACCCAACCCACGACTTGGATTGCTCCGAGTGAACGTGCAGCCTTTGAAATGGCAGGCACTACGGCACATCGGTTGGCTTCGGGTTCTGGGGGTTGGGTAGAGCGGCTAGGTGATGATGCGATGATCTCGCATAAGAATGATGGGGTGCTGAATGAACTGGTCGCTGGGTTGGAAGCGTGGAGCACGTTGGCGCAGTGGACTCCAGTGCGGATATTCACGCGGTTCCTGCCATTGAAGAATCATGAGCGCGTTTCGCCAATCTTGCGTTCAGGAGATGCCACTTTGCCCATTACGACGGTTGTGACAGAGGCGGGAATTCGCTATGGGCTGGATTTCGGTACGGGTTACAGTCACGGCCTGTTCCTGGATCAACGCGCGAACCGCGCCAAGTTGCATGCGCTGCGGCCAAAGCGGCTACTGAATACCTTTGCCTACACTTGCAGTTTCAGCGTTGTGGCCGGCCTCACGGGAGCTGAGACTCTGAGCGTGGATCTATCTCGGAAGTCGTTGGATCGTGGTAAACAAAACCTCGCCCTCAATGGCATTGCAACGGCAGGGCATCGCTTCATCAATGATGATGCGTTGGAACTCCTGCCAAGGCTGGGACATCGCGGCGAGCACTTTGATGCCATCGTCCTAGATCCGCCGACGTTCTCGCGTGGCAACAACGGCCGACTTTGGCAGGTGGAGCAGCATTTTGAGGATCTGATGCTCGCTGCGCTCGAAATCGCGGCACCTAAGTGCGCGATCTTGCTCTCTACCAACTGCTCGAAGATTGATCCGGCTTCGTTGGAACGTCAGGCGCGCGCTTGTGCCAAGATTAAGCGCCGCACCACGGAATACACACGCATGGCAGGGGCGGTGGATTTTCCCCAAGGACACGGAGCCAGCACGACTTGGATGATGGTTCGTTAAGGCGGTGGCGGTGCTGGCGGCGGGGCACTTGCGGCTTTCTTCTCGCGCGGCACGACTTTGGGTCCAGGAATGAAGCCACTGCTGCCACTGCCGCCGGTCCACTTGCCAGCGGATGAATTGTTCTTGAAGGGCCGGGGCGCTTTGTTGGTTTGTTTCTGACTCCTCATTGTCGTGTGTTGGTGCTATAGAGCAAAATCACATGCTTTACCAGCCTCAAGCACCCTGCCTCTTTTTCGACGGCTTGGGCGTATTGCCACTACCACCTGCGGACGATGAATCTGACGCTTTGAGTTTGGCAAATACCTTCTGCGCATAGTCGGAAGTTTTCTCTGGCGTGAGTTCGGGATGCTTTTCCAAGCGCGACTTCATGATGTCTTTGAATTTATCACGTGCCTCAGGCGAAAGAGTGCCATACAAATCGCGATCCTTCTCACTCAGGAAGGAAGTCGGTTTCACCTTGTCGCTATTCTTCTTGGTGGTAACGGCCAGTTGAGTCTTCCCGCTGCCACCAGGGGAAAGCTGCTGTCCTTGGTAGTGCATCGCGACGATTTCTTCACCGACCTGCATTTCAATGTGGGTATCATAGAGTTCGGCGCCGGGGCTGGCCGTCACGAGTCGCCAGCCTTGCGCGTTAGCATTCTCAGAAACCACGTAGCGCTGCTTGGTCTCTTTGTTCAACACGGTTGCAATGGGATGGCCATCGACATAGGCGATGCCGGTCAGTTGCAGCGACTCCTGTAAATTCACCGCACGGGTGAAGGGCGAGCGTGTTACCAATTCGTCCGCGAAACTGAAATCAAGCGGCTGCGGCAGGTCAGGATCCGCCAATGGGGCATCATCAGCCTGTAGGCAGAACGTGGACAAGAGAATGGCGCTGACGCGAACAAGAAAATTCATTGGGGACATCACGAACGACCGCCTAGCAGATGTCTATCATCGGAAGACGGCGATGTGAATTTCAGCACTGCTATTTTGGGACATTGCGAAATACGATCTGCGATGGATTGCCGACCGGTGTGTAGTGGCCGGTAAAAGTCAGTTTGCCGCTACTCTTGTCCACGCGGAAGACGGCGATATGATCAGCGCGCTGATTGCAGCAATAGAGAAAGCTGTTGCTCGGATCGAAGGTGAAGCTGCGGGGATAATCACCCCGTGTCCATTCTTCGGCGACGAAGGCGAGTACGCCATCTTTGCCTACGGCGAAGATCGCGATGCTATCATGTAGGCGATTGCCGGCATAGACGAACTTGCCATCGGCCGAGACAGCGATCTCAGAGCAGAAATTGCTGCCTGCATAGCCCGGCGGCAGGCTGGGAAGCGTCTGGCGCGGCGTGAGACGGCCTTTCTCCGCATCGTAGTCGAACAGCACGACGGTCGAGCCTTCTTCTTGAATGGAATAGAACCAATGACCATTTGGATGAAACACGAAGTGACGCGGGCCATCGCCCGCTGGCAGCGAGACAAAGGGTGGATCGTTCGCGGTGAGCGTGCCTTTCTCCGCGTCGAACTTCCACACGAAGATTTGATCGAGACCGAGATCGACGTGGATGACAAACCTGCCAGAAGGATCGGCTTCAATCATGTGCACATGAGTTTGATCGTGGCCACTGATGGCAAAGCTGCCAGGTGCAGCGTTCGTGGCTTTGGTAGGGCCGATTTTGCCCGAGTCTTTTTTCACATCTGTGGCTTCACCGAGACTGCCATCCGGTTTGATTGGCAGCACAGTCACGGAACCACCGAAGTAGTTTGCCACTAGCACGAACTTCCCGCTGGGATGCACGCTGAGATGCGCGGGGCCCTTGCCGCCGGAATTGACGGTATTTAGCAGCTTCAGCGAGCCGTCTTGGTCGATGGTGAAGGCGCTGACGGTGCCAGATTCACTCTCACCTACGCGCTCGGTCTCATTGCCGGAATAAAGGTGCGTCTGATCCGCATTAAAGGCGAGACAGCTTGGGCTCGTGCCCATCTCATAAATCCCAGCGGGTGTCATCGCACCGGTGGACCTATCTACGTCAAAGAGATGGATGCCGCGTCCGTTCCCCGGTGGCAGATCCACCTGAGTGGCTTTCATATTTTTCAACGGCGAGGTGTAAGTGCCCACGTAGGCCATGAGCCTGTCCGAACCATCAGCCGCGCATGCTCCCCATAACGGTGCAAGCATGGATGCAGAGGCTGCTTTTAGAAACGAACGTCGTGAACTGGGTGATTGGAGCATGATGTGAGCCTACGGTCTCAAGCACGAGCCTTTTGCATGAGTCCGCCCAACTACGCTGTCTACACAAAGAACTGCCCGAAATAACAGAAAGCTCCGAGGGCCAAATGACAGAGGCAGGTGCTGTAAAAATCGCCTGGCTTGTCCGCGCGACGTACGATGCCGCTGCGGGCCAATGTGACGCCAGTGATCAAACCGAAACCACCCGCAGCGAGCATGAACATGCCGAAGCGTGCGGCCAGTTGCACATTTTCAGGAGATGCCATGGCGCTACTTTTTACCAAGCCACTCGACGCTGAGAATCTGCTCGATCTCCATCTTGCCACCGGCCTCAGGGATGTTTTCGGTCGATTTCTTCCATGTCACGCGACACTTTCTGCCAGTGAAAACCTTGGGATTTTCCAGCACCTTGTCCACTGCGGCGTCAGGCTTCAGAATGAAGTAGGAAACCTCGGCACCATCCACCGTGCGCATATTCCAGTGGGCGTAATCGCCTTCTTCAATGCCGAGGAACACACCATCCGTCTGTTTTGCCGCTGCTTTGGCAGCGCCAGCACCCTTGCCGTTCTTCAATGCAGCAATGAAGGCCGCGCAGTTCGTGGTGTACATCTCCGTGGTGGCCTGATAGTCTTCACCATGAAGAACAGGCGTTGGTTTTTCGGTGGTGAGCCACTTAAAGATGCTGCCGTCCTCAAAATACAGGCGTTCTTCCACACGTGCACCTGGCTTGCTCGCGCTGCCTTTGCTGTAGGTGTTGAAGACAAAAAGCGGCTTCTCGCCTTCCAGATAATACTCCGTGACGCCATCACCATCGTCGCCGCACTTTGCCACGATCTTTTTCACCTCGCCTCCTTCCAACCAGCCGGTCAGGGCAAAGATTGTCGGTTCATTATTGTACGTGGTAGTGACTTTTTTGAGAGAGTCCTCCTTGGCGTTGATCGCATTGTAAATCGCCCGGTGATGCGCGGTGTCACTCTGAGCGGTAGCGATGATCGAAGAGGCCAGAAAAACGCTGGCCATGCAGAGGTGGACTAGAAATTGCATGGATGCGATGAGTCGCCAAAAACCAACCAAACGCAATCATTTTGGAAAAATGGTTGGTGAGCTTCTGTGCGGCTGGCATGCATGGTGCTTTGTCTAATGTTGAATTAACTCAACATGATTGAATTTGCCCTAGAGCAATACCCTCTCCGCCAAACGCTGACCAACGGCGTGCAGGTGATGATTCGTCCATTGCAGGAGGAGGATTCACCGGCTTTTACGCGGTTTCATGACGCCATTCCAAGTAATGAGCGTTTTCTTATCAAGCATCGACTGAATGGCACGGATGAGATCGAGGCATGGTGTCATGACCTCAACTACGAGAAACGGCTGACGCTGCTTGCGCTGGCTGATGGTCAAGTGGCAGGGCATGCGACGCTGCATCAACGACCTGGTGGTTGGAAACGGCATATCGGCATGGTGGATGCGTTGATTCATCCCGATTTTCGCGGCTCGGGCGTGCTGCGGGCTTTGCTGGGTGGTCTGGTGGAGGCCGCCGCTCACGCTGGCCTGACCCGCCTGGAGGCTGAGTTCAATGGCGAGCGTAAGAACACCGTGCAGTCCTTCTGGAAATGTGGCTTCGTGGAGTTGCTGCGGCTGCCGGATTACTTGCGGGACATGCAGGCTCAGCCGCATGATTATGTGCTCATGGGTCTGAATTTGGAAGTGGACTACGAGAACACTGGGGCAGGGGATTGAACCTCGCTGCACGCCTGCAAAGACGAGTTTCCCTGCCGCTTTAGCATGCTAAGCATGTGCGGAATGTCCGCCGCCTCTTCGCTCCGCCCCGCTGTGTTTTTCGACCGTGATGGCGTCATCAATGTCTCGCCAGGTGCAGGCTATGTCCTGCGCTGGGAAGATTTCTACTTCTCGCCTGGAATCATCACGGCGCTCGCACTGTGCAGGTCACGTGGTTATGCGACGATTCTCGTCACCAGCCAGCAGGGCGTGGGCAAAGGTCTCATGCCACAGTCCACGCTGGATGACATGCATGCACGCATGCAGAGCGAACTAGTTCAGCATGACGCTGCTTTTGATGGCATTTATGCCTGCACGCACCTCTCCGGCACCTGCACCTGTCGCAAACCAAGTCCGGAAATGATTTTGCGCGCCCAAAATGAGCACGGTCTCGATTTAACACGAAGCTGGCTTGTTGGGGATCACGACCGTGACATCCAAATGGCGATCAACGCCGGTGTGCCGCACACGATTCGCGTTCTGAGTCATGATGAGCCGCAGGTGGGGGCGGAGTTCACGCTGGAAAACACTGCGCCGCTGTTGGCACTGCTCAGCAAATCCTTGCCAGACGCTGCTTGATTTGCCTCATGACAAAAGCTCAGCGTTTCGCCATCGCGGATTCGAGTGCTTTGCGGTAGTTCACCACCGCGTCAGCGACGGCGGCAGAAACCTGCTGACGATAGGTGTCGGAGGCCACGAGCAGACATTCTGGACCATTGGTGAGGAAGCCGCCTTCAAACAGGATGCCGGGACGTTTGCAGCCGGTGAGCACGCTCCACTGCGCACGCTTGACACCACGATCCACGAATTTGAAGCGACTGATAACACTGGCATGCACAGCCGTGGCCAGCGCGATGTTGGCGGAGTCCTGCTTGTTGCCAGTGACGCCGTTCAAGTTGTAACCGCCGCCGCGGCTGATGGTGGCGGAGGCGTTCTGTGGGGTTAGTGCCCAAGTTTCAATGCCAGTGGCGGCAGAACCGCCGGAGTTGAAATGGAAGCTGAGAAAAATGCTCTTCGGCGTCTGGTTGGCGATGGCGACACGTCCTCCCAGGGTGATGAAGGTGTCGTTGGCCCGAGTCAGGATGACTTTGAAGCCGCGCTGCATGAGCGCTGTGCGCACTGACATCGCCATTTTCAGGGCGAAGTCTTTTTCATAACCATACACACCGCGTGCACCAGCATCATGGCCGCCGTGGCCAGCATCGACGACCACGGTGTCAAAGTACTCCGCATTTTGAATATGACTCGGATACAGCACCGGATCGATCAGCTTGCACAAGTCGAGCCGTGAAAAGAGCACCTTGCCATTGTAGGACTGCACCGGGTAGCTCAGGATGAACTTGATGTTATTGATCAGCATTTCCTGCGATCCGATCTGCGCCTTTAGGATGAGCTTGGAAGAGCCGAGCCAGAAATGATTGCCCTGTAAGCGGAACGTGGTGAAGCCATACACCGGGTTGTAAAAATTGCGGATACTCTCAGCCGTCACGTAGTCGCGGCCTTCGATCTTCACGATCTCCCAGCCGTCTTTGGACGGTAACACCGACACGGCTTCCGATTTCGTCGTAGCTGGCTTGTCATCATCATCTTCTTTGAATTCACCCTTCATCGGGGCCTCGTTGTCCTTTGCCACGGACTTCGTCACATCTTTGATGGGCTCCGGCTTCGGCTCAATCTTGGGCGTTTCAGTCTTGCTGGCCGTCTTGGGTGGCGTTGTGGTCTTGCCAATCTCAACCTTCTTCTTTGTTCCGCCGCCGGTCGTGGTGATGATGACCCGTGGTGGTTTGCCGGTCGTCGGCGCAGAAGTAGCTGGTTTCGAGGTGGTCTTGGGCGGTTCCGACTTCGGCTTGTTCGCAGGTGCCGGTTTCGTTTCAGCTTCGGGAGGTGTCTCCTTGCTGCCACCGCCGAAGAGCTTTTTGAAGAAGCCCGGCTTGTCCTCAGCAAGCGCCACGTCGAAAGACGCAGACGCTAGGGCGAAAACGAAGGTGGCGATGACGGCCTGGGTGATTTTGGAGTGCAATCCGGGAGTCATGACGGGAATGACAGCGAAAATGTGGAAACGGCGGCCTTTTATAGTCCGAGTCGGCCCCGAGCGCAAACGTTCTGACGCCCCGGTTCTTTCCCGTCCTTGATTCCTGCCCGGACTTGGCACAAGGAGCGCTGACATACCTATTATGGCTAAAAAACCTGTTGTACTGATTATCCGTGACGGCTGGGGCATCAACCCCGGCGGCAAAGCTCAAGCTGTCGCCAATGGCGACGCCACCCTGCTCGCGAAGACGCCTTTTCACGATCACCTCTATGCCACCTTCCCACGTGGAACCGTCAGCGCCAGTGGCGAGGACGTGGGCTTGCCTGACGGCCAGATGGGTAATAGCGAAGTCGGTCACCTCAATCTCGGTGCCGGTCGCGTCGTCTATCAAGACCTCACCCGCATCAACAAGAGCATTCGCGATGGCGAACTCGCCAAGATGCCCGTGCTCGTCGAAGCCTTCGAAAAGGCTAAAGGCAAGCGCCTCCACTTCCTCGGCCTCATCAGCGATGGCGGCGTGCATTCGCATCAGGACCACCTCACCGCACTATGCAATGCCGCGAAGGCCGCAGGTATCACCGATCTCATGGTCCACGCCATCACAGATGGCCGTGATACCTCGCCGAAAGGCGGTGCTGCGTATCTTGCCAAGCTTGAGGCCGATTTGAAACCTAGTGGTGCCAACATAGCCACCGTCATCGGCCGCTACTACGCCATGGACCGCGATACACGCTGGGAGCGCAACAAGCTCGCCTGGGACGCCATTGTTCTCGGTCGTGGCGAAGTTCGCACCGACACGCCCAGTGCCGCCGTCAAAGCCGCATATCCGAGTGACCCGCGTGGCGATGAGTTCATGCAGCCCATGATCTTCAGCAACGCCAACGAGCAACGCATCCGCGATGGCGATGTCATCCTCTGGTTCAACTTCCGTGCCGACCGTGCCCGCCAGCTCAGCGATGCCTTCTTGAAATCAGGCTTCTCCGGTTTCGACCGTGAAGCCACGCCGAAGACCGGCTACTACACGCTCACCGAATACGATGCCACCTACACCGAACTCGGTGCTCGCGTCATCTTCGCCTCCGAGAGCTTGAACAACAACCTCGGCCAGATCATCGCCGCTGCGGGCCTCACGCAACTTCGTGCCGCTGAAACGGAAAAATACCCTCACGTCACTTTCTTCTTTAACAGCGGCGTCGAAGAACCCAATCCCGGCGAAGATCGCTACCTCGCCATCTCGCCTAAGGAAGTGCCAACCTACGACAAAAAGCCGCAGATGAGCGCTCCCGACCTCACCTTCGAGGTGCTGCGTCGTTTGGAAAAGTATGACGCCGTCATCATGAACTACGCCAACCCCGACATGGTCGGCCACACCGGTGTCGTCGAAGCCGGCATTCATGCCTGCGAGACCATCGACCTCGGCGTGCGCATGATCGTCGAAAAAGTCCTCGAGCTCGGCGGCAAGCTCTTCATCACCGCCGACCACGGCAACTGTGAACTCATGCGCAACCCCGACGGCAGCCCCAACACCGCCCACACCACGAACCTCGTCCACGGCATCTACGTCGCCGCCGATGCCGCGAACTACTCCGTCGCCAGCGGCAAACTCGCCGACATCGCCCCGACGCTGCTCGACATGCTCGGCGTGAAGCAGCCTGCGGAGATGACTGGGAAGAGTTTGCTCATTCGCAAGTGACCCGAGTACCTATGTCCTTTCTGCTTTCAGAGAATCGAGAGAACGACCTTTGGGGGTATTGGAAGCGATATGAGGAATATTTTGAATCAGTTCGTGACCGCATGCCTCCGGGAGCGCTGAAGCTGGCGCTTTCGCTGGAGTGGTATGATTTCTCTGTTCATACCTGTCCTCATGATTCAAGACTGGAGGAATGCCGGATCATCGAGGTTAATCCTGATCCGGGCGGCCCAATCCCTTTTCATTGCAGTCTCGAAGTGAAACTCTGCGGCGGTTTCCAGGATGGGATCATTTGCCTCCGCTATCCTCGGTTGTTAGGCTATAACATCCACTCTTTAGACTGTGAGCATGGAATGGGAGACTGGCTTTACGATGAGTTTCGTCTTTCGGATAACGGTCATCTTCTGCATGAAATCGAATGGGCAGACGGAGGTCGCTGGTTGATCGAAGCAGACGACATCGAATTCAATTGGCGTCCGTTTGAAGCGGAGATCGGATCAAAATGAACATGCTCTTCCTCTACTCCCGCAATCAATGGCGCAGCCCGACTGCGGAGGCAGTTTACCAAAACGATCCGCGTGTCGAGGTGCGCAGTGCGGGAGTCAGTGCTTCCGCTCGGCAGCGTGTTACGGAGAAGCTGCTGCTATGGGCGGATCGAGTGCTGGTGATGGAGCACGAGCACAAGCGGCGGCTGCGTGACCAGTTCCCTGACATCGTTCACGATCTGCGCATCGATGTGCTCGACATTCCTGACGAATACTCCTTCATGGCCCCGGAGTTGATTATCCTGATTCGTGAACGCGTCGAACCGCTGCTGGCCTAAACGGCCTTGCGAATTGGAACGAGTTGCCACAGACCCACCACATGCTCCCAGCGACGAATGGCGGTGTCGATGAGGAAAATGAAGAGTAGTGCGAGCAGCAGAGGCGGCCAGAGTTCTTCGTGCTGCACGGCTTTGGTGGTTTCGAGATTGGGCAAACGCGATGAATCAGCCAGATAGTCGCCGCCGGTGATGCGCACGGCTTCCTTGAGCAACGTTTCGTTCACGGTGCCGAGACTGGATTCGGTGGAGGGATTGTGAATGAGGCCGGTGGTGACCATTTCCGCGCCGGATTGAGCGCGGATGAGATACACACCGGCCTGTATCGGTTTGAAATCACTGGTGTAGGTGCCGGGCGCGTCCTGGCGCAGTGCGAGTTTTTGCACGGCTTTCATCGGCGCACCGAGCGCGTCGGCGGCGACGTGAAACACCTCGGCTTCAACGATGGCGTTGTTGGCACGTGTGCCCGCATCGGCGAGGAGATCGACGCTGATGCGTGCGTCGTCGCCTTCCATGCGTGCGGATAGATCCATGAGCCTGCCTTGCGGTGCGCGTGCGGTTTCACGCAGCACCTGCGACCAGAAGCGGCCAAAACCATTCCAACGCGTGATCCACAGCGACGCCCAGCGGCTTTTGGCATCGGAAGTGAATGCGGTGGCTTTGCCGAGACCGAAACGCCAGTGCGCGAGCAGCGGATCGCCCGTGTCAGTGACAAGCGGCACCTGTGCTGAGGTGCGGCGGGTGGTTTTGACGTAGCCAAGCAGCGTGGGCGAGTCCCACTTTTCGAATCCGGTCAGGATGGGATGCTTTTCCTTCAATTCAGGGATGAACGGCTCCTCGCGAATCATGCGGCCGGTGTGCATGAGCGTGTCCTGCGTGAAGATGCGCGTGATGCTGCTGGCATCCATCGTCGAGTAAGACTGCCCGCCGCCGCTGGAGGCGATGGCTTGCAGGAGCGCCACATGCGAACCTTCGCCGATGGCGACAGTGGAAATGGTGAGACCTTCGCCACGGCACTGCGAAGCGAGTTGTTCGTAGCCCGCGCCTGCGGTTTGCCCATCGGTGAGGATGATCATGTGCTTCACGCGTGCCTTCGTGCGCAACAGCGCTTCGCGGCCTAGCTGAAACGCCGGCTGCAAATTCGTGCCGCCGCCAGAGGCAATCGCGGCGATCTGTCCCGAGACCGCATTCGTTGAAGTCAGTCGTGTCATCGGTGCGACGACATGTGCTTCCGAATCAAAGGCCCACACACCGAGTGAATCGTTGTGACCGAGCACTTCCGCCGTCGCGATGGCCGCGCTCTTGGCCATTTCGAGTTTTTCACCGGCCATGGATCCAGAGCGGTCGAGCACGATGGCGACAGCTGCGCTTTGCTTTTCCTCCTCATCAGGTGCTTTCAAGCGGACGGGCAACACTTCCTCGATGGGCGTGCGATAATAGCCACCCACGCCGAAGGAACCCGGCCCGCCGAGCATGATCAAGCCGCCACCGAGTTTATCGACGTAATCACGCAGCGCATTCATGAGCGGCTCGCCGAGCTGATGCGCCGGAACGTCGGAGAGGATGACGCCGTCGTAACCACCGAGCTGATCAAACGTGATCGCGAGATTGCCCGGCTGGCGCAGATCAAGTTCGATGCCCTCCTTTTCCATCGCCTGCATCAAGTAGCGCGCCTCGCTGGCATCGGACTCGATGTAGAGCAGCCGCAAACGGCCCCGCACATCGACGATGGCGAGTGCGCTGTCATTGCCGGGTAACGAGTCGCCCGCCACGCCTTCAAGCACGGCGCGATATTGAAAGGTGTTTCGCGTTGAAGGCGTGCGCGTGAAGGTGATTTCCTGCGTCGCGCCGGTCTTCAGGCTGACGGGCCGCTTTTCGACCTCGATGCCGTTTTCATAGAGCTTCAGCGTGCCGGTGGCTTCGATGGTGCTCTCAAACACGGCCTTCAGGCTCAGGCTCGCACCTTCAAACAAGCGCGTGCGGTTGGGCGAGAGCGCAATCATGCGCGCGTCAGGACGACGTGGTCCCGAAATGGGCAGCGCATGCAGCTTGATGCCGGAAACGGCGGCTTCGCGTGCGGCAACGAGCAAACTGCCACGTGTTTCATGTCCATCGCCGATGAGCAGGATGTTACGGCTCGCTCCCGGCGGGAACAGCGCCTCTGCATACTCGATGGCATCGGCGTAATGGCTGTCGCCACCGTTTTTTTTCTGCCACTCGGCTTGCATCGCGGGTGTGCTCGCTTCGGGCAAGAGTTCTGGCTGTGCGCCGAGTTGCACCACAAATGAGTCGATGTCGCTGCCGAGTGACTGGCGCATGCGTTTGGCCTCCGCATTTACTTTGGCCAGTCCCTCGGTTCCCATGCTCTGGCTGGCATCAATGACGATGCCCAGTGCTTTGCGTCCTGTTTGAGTGACCCGTGCCGGACCCGCGAGCGCCGCAAGGGCGAGCATCACGCCAATGGCACGCACGACGAACAGCAATCGTTTCCGCAGTCCAGACATCGGGTGCGATGAACGCGATTCGATCCACAGCAGCAATGCGACTGCGGGCAGGATGAGCAGGAGGAGTTTTGGTGATTCCCAGTCCAAGAGATGCGTGTGGTTCGGAGGCAGCGCTATTTAGAGCGCACTGCGCAACGTTGCCAGTAGCTTCTCGATATCCTCCGATGTGTTGTAGCCGTGGAGGGCGATGCGGATGCGGCCGACCTGATGCATGACGTGGATGTTCTGAGCCAGCAGAGCCTCATTGATCGCTGCGGTGTTTTTGTGAAGGAGGGCGACGATGCCGGAGGAGCAGTCGGGTTGCGCGGGAGCCAGTGGTGTGATGCCGAGTTCCTTCAAGCCCGCATGCACGCTTGCGACGAGCGGATCGGCATGGGCGATGATTTTAGCCATGCCGACGGCGTCGAGATAACGCAGTGAGGCATTCAAGGCATAGAGGGCGGCGAAGCTGGGCATGCCGACAGAGAAACTGAGCGCGCCAGGCTTGATGCGGGCGTTTTCGAAGCGGTCGGCGTCGAAGGCGTTGGCGATGTGATACCAGCCACCGGCACTGGTGGTCAGGCGTGCGGCGGATTTTTTCGGGATGCCGATGACTCCGCCGCCGTGGATGCCGAGCGTCCATTTGTGCGTGCTGGAGATCATGATGTCCGCGTCCTGGCAATCGAGCGCGACACGTCCGAGCGCCTGCGTGACATCGACGGCGAGGACGGCGTGAGGTGCGAGGCGGCGCACGAGATCACGCAGCGGGGCGAAGGCGATGCGGTGGCCGTTGTAGAAGCTCACGAGGCTGACCTGCACGAGTGCGGTGCGCTCATTGAGCAGCGGGGCGAGATCGCCGAGACTCAAAGAGCCATCACGATTCTTCCAGAGGCGTGAGACGGGACGCGAAGCTGCTGGCGCGGTAAGCCAGGGCGTGGCACCAGCGGGGAAATCGAGATCGGTGACGACGACTTCGTCTTTCGGCGTGAGTTGCAGCGCATTGGCGAGCAGGTTGTAGGCTTCGGAGCTACAGGAGCAGAAGGAGACTTCATCCGTGGCGAGTCCGAGGTGCTTCGCAGTGATCTCGCGGCATTCCTCAACGCGTGGGAAGTGGAAATCGCGCCCACGCATGCCCAGCGACTTGTGGTGCATGTATTCGGCCACCGCTTCATTCACGCAGAGTGGCGGGATGCTCTCAGCGGCGGTGTTGAGGTAGTGGATGCCCCTGAGGCTGGGAAAGTCGGCGGCGCGGGAGGTGTCGGTGAGCATGCGGGGAGGAAACGTTGCTCAGGCAGCTTTTTCGCGATCAGTTATCCCGCTTCAACTCAGGTGCGCCGTCCGGCAGCTTGATCAATGGTTCGCCACCGAGATAGCCGAGGGAGATGAGAAACTCGTCCATCTTCTTCGCGGTGACTTGCATCCACGGCTCTTTGTTGAAGAAACCGTGCCCCATATCGGCAGCGGACCACATTTCGGCGCGGAGGCCGAGTGCGGTGGCTTTCTTCACGTATTCATCGCCGCCGATTTTGAGTTTGTCCGCCGTGCCGAAGAACAGGATCGCGGGCGGCGTGTCTTTGGCGACGAAGTTGTTTGGCGTGATCGCTTCAGCCACGTCGAGCGTGATCGGGCTGTCGCCCGTGTCGCGTTGTTTGAACAGCGTGGCAATATTCATGGCCGGATTGAACAGCACCATCGCGTTCGGCTTGGCGGAGATGGATTTGTCATCGGATTCGGCGTCGTAGGCCGAGACGAGGGCGGTGCAGGCGGCAAGATGACCGCCAGCGGAGCCACCGGCAGCGATGACTTTCGTTGGATCAATGCCGAGTTCGCTCGCATGGCCGCGCACCCAGCGGATCGCGCTCTTGGCATCTTCGACGCATTTGTCCGGTGTGGTTTTGTGAATGCTGAGGATGCGGTAATCGGCGCAGATGGCGATGATGCCACGGCTGGCGAGGTATTCGGCCTGCGGGACGAACTGCGTGAATGATCCGGCCTTCCAACCGCCGCCGAAGAAGAACACGACGCAGGGGCGAAGCGCGGCGATTTGAATTTTGCCAGCGGGTGAGAAGACGTGCAGCTTCAACTCACCCTGCGGCGTGGTTTTATAGACGATCTCCTTCGTGACGACTGCGACATCGGTCAGTTTGATCGTAGGCTTGGTCTTGCCGGCCTTTTGGGCGAAGACGGGAAGCGAGAGAGCGAGGAGGATGGGTAGAAAGAAGCGCATGGTGGTGCTGAAACGGCGGGGAGGCGCAGATGTTGCGGAGCGCGAGTATGGCGAAGCCTACTCGCCTGTTTTTTGGGCGATGCGTTGGCGCTGGGACTGACAAGTGGCGAGTAGGCTAAAGCCATACTCGCGCTCCATCACTTCAGCGTCATGAGCCAGGCGACGAGGTCAGCGAGACCTTGTGGCCCAATCGCCGCCGCGAGGCCGGGGGGCATGAGGGAGTCCTTCATTTCCTCTTTCTTGACGATGTTCGTCTTCTTGATCGCCTGCGTGGCTCCACCGGCCATCTTGAGCGTCAGTTCGGTGTCGGTCTCACTCACGACGTAGCCGAGGACCTGCTGATTTTCCTTCGTGGTGACGGTGAGGCCGTTGAAGCTGTGCTCGATGGCCGCGCTGGGATACAGCACCGCAGTGAAGAGTCCGTCTTGGCTGAGCTTGTTGCCGATTTGGCTGAGGTCGGGGCCGAAGTTGATGAACTGGCCTTTGACCTGATGGCAGGCCACGCAACCGGCCCGCATGAACATCTGCTGGCCTTTAGCGGCATCGCCTTTGAGCTTCATGAGTTCGGCGAGCGGTGGGAATTTCTCAGCACCGAGCGCGGCGGGCAGCGGGAGTTCGGTGGCGGCTTGATTGCGCAAGGCAGCATCGGTGCTGCGGCTGAGGGCCAGCGCGGCGGTGGTTTTGACGGTGTCGGGCAGTTTTTTCTCGCTCTGCCATTTCAGGATGGCGCGTCCGCCTTCGCCGCTGAGCGCGAGGGCCTCGACGATGCTGCGGCGCACGTCGTCGCGCTTCTCCGGCCAGAAGGCCTGGTTCAACACGGCCACGCTAGGCCGGTCGCTGACCTTGCCGAGCGCGGCGACGAGTTTCTTCGCCGACGCGGCGTCCGCCTTCGTGAGGAAGGCCACGGTCTTGCCCGTGTTCGCGGCGAGAATGCGTGCAGCGTTGATGGATTCGCCCGCATCAGGATGCGTGGTGATGTAATCGACGAGTTCCTGCTCAAACCCGGTCAAATTGAGCCGCTGTACGAGATCAACGAACTCCGGTTTGCCGATGACGGGCTTCAGCAGCGAATCCAGCCGCGCCTTGGCCTCGGGATTGGAGGTGATGGCGTTGCGGTCGAGCAACGCAGTGGAAGCGAGGGCCGTTTCGGCGTCGGCTTTGAGGAAGATGGTCAAAGCGGCCTTGGCTACTTCACTAGAGGCCGTTGCAGGTTGGAGCTGAAGGCTTCGAAGAAATCTTAACCCATTCCGGTTAGCCAATTTATATCCACTATCCGCAGGATCTGTTAATGCACTAGCCAGGATGTTCGGGATACTGTTTCCACGGGCTCGAAGCATTAAATCAACCATCGCTGATTCAAATGCTTCGGAAATTGCAGGTGCTTCTCCTGTGGAGGTCGAGGCCAGTCGTTCAGGCCAGCACTTCTCTGCTCCAATTCCCATGGCTTCTGACATGAAGCGATCAGGTCGAATATGTTTTCGTGCAAGCTGTCCCCAAAGTGCATTCGACTGATCACTGACATCAAACCTCAGTGCAATCGCCGCTTCGCGGCGAATCTCAGGCGAAGCATCCTTCACGACCTTGGCGATCACCTCACGCAGCATCTCAGGATGCGCTTGCTGGACGAGGCGACGGGCGACGCGGATGGCGGTGATGCGGATGTTGGGATCGGTGTCGGTGAGGGCTTTGGTGAGGCACTCAGGCAGAGTCAGGTCGTGAGGGTTGGGTTTGTCGGCGCCGGGATTGATGCGCTCCCACTCATGACCAGCGAGCAGCCACAAGGCACGGGCGCGATGCTGTGGGACGGATTTCGTGTCGTGGAAGAGCTTGTGAAGCTCAGGCTCGGCTTCGGAGCCGATTTCTTCGAGCTTCTTCCATGCGAGATACCGCGCTTCTTCATTCGGCGACTTCAAAGCCGCCACCGCGCCTTCGACGGTGTCCAACTTGAAACTTGGAACCTGAAACTTCTCCGCCGCCTCCGTCGTCACGCGGAACAAGCGGCCACGTGTGATGTCGCCCATTCCATGCCCGCCGACGCCGGGATCATACCAGTCGGCGACGATGAGCGAGCCATCGGGAGCGACGGCGACGTCGCTGGGGCGGAACCAGCGGTTCTTGGTGCCTTCGAGGATGTTGACGATCTCGGCTTTGTAGCCAGCGCCGTCGGGCTGGGTGATGTAGGCGCGGACAACGTTCGGTCCGGCGTCGCAGTGGAGGGGCTGGCCGTGGAAGATGCTGGGCAAAAGGTCGCCTTCATAGACCTGCATGCCGGTGGGGCTGCCTGCGCCGGTCATGAGCATGTTCGGGATGACGCCGGGGTCGTTTTGATGCCAGTGACGCAGCGGGATCTCGCTTTCCCAACCGATGCGCGGGGTCTGCCAGCCTGCGCCGGTCATTTCGTCGGAGTAGCCGTAGTTGCCGAACTCCATGACGTAGTTGATGCGCACGCCTTTGTTGCCGTCGTCATCGTTGTCGGACTGCCACATCGTGCCGAAGCTATCGACGGCGACTTCCCAGTTGTTGCGGAAGTTCCAGGCGAGCACCTCGACTTTGCTGCCGTCGAGTTCGCAGCGGAAGACCATGCCTTGCTGATAGGGGCGGTTGTTTTGATTGGTGCACTTCACGCCGTGGATGTCGGTGATGAGGTTGCCGTTTTTGTCGCAGAGTTGTTTGCCGGCGTTGCCGAAATTGAAGTAGAGGCGGCCATCGGGGCCGAAGTGGAAGGCGTGGATGCCGTGGTCGTGCTGCGCGCCGCCGGTCTTCGTGAACATGAGTTCTTTGCGGTCGGCTTTGTCGTCGCCGTTGTCGTCGATGAGCCAGAACACGTCGTCGCCGCAGGAGATGAGCGCTTTGTTGCCGAGGACGCAGATGCCATGGGCGCTGTCCACATCGCGACCCTGATGGAAGACGGTGGATTTGTCGGCCTTCGCGTCGCCATCGGTGTCTTCGAGGATGAGGATGCGGTCGCCCTCGGCGCGTTCGCCGTTGTGCTTGCGGTAGTTGATGACTTCGCAGACCCAGACGCGGCCGCGATGGTCAATGTCGATGCTGGATGGCGAAAGCATCATCGGCTCGCTGGCGAAGAGCTGCACGTTGAGCTCGGGATGCACGTCGAGCTGCTCGGTGGCCGCCGCTGGCTCGTGCGAGGCTCCCGCAACGGCGCTGGCGGCCATGGGGCCGGGATTCTCGGTGTAAACGCGGAACTCGACGCTCGTGCTGCCTTGCTTCGTGCCGCCTTCATCGAGTGCGCCGCGTGCTTTGAAGCGCTTCGTGCCTGCGGGCAGATTAAAAGCGATGACGCTATTCGCATGCGTGCCGATGCCATAAGGGATGGCTTTGCCCGCACTGCGGAGTTCACCCCCGGCGACGCTGGCATTGACGCTGACATTGCCCCAGGCGGCCTGCGCGGACTTCCACTCGATCTCGGTGAGCTTTTTCTCACTGCCATCGGCGAGGATGAGTCGCGGCTCCGCCCAGTCCGCCCAATCGGCGGTGAAGCCGTTGCCACCATCGTTGACGACGAGGAAGAGTTCCTTGGCTCCTTCGAGCGAGACGTCGATCTCAACGCTGTGGTTTGGCGTGCTCGGGGTGAGGAGCTTGGACTGAAAGAGCGGCTTGGGCGCGGCGAAGACGAATGCGGGAACGAGGAGGGCGAGCAGGATGGATTTCATGCGAGGGCGGAGAGTACGCGAGCATAAAGGGATCGCTATCGCGAATCAGAGGCGCTGATGAGGCTGCGGTGAGCCGAGTTCTCAGCTCACTCGATGTCTTCGCCGAGATAGGCGGCGAGGTGCTTTCTTAATTCGGTGCGGGCGCGGAAGAGGAGGCTCTTCACGGCGGGGAGTGACATTTTCAACGCGGCGCAGATATCTTCATATGGGCGCTCTTCGTGACGGCGCATGATGACGGCGAGGCGCTGCTTTTCAGGGAGTGCGGCGATGGCTTTGTCGAGCGCGAGTTCGAGTTCGGTCTGCTGCGTGATGTGATCAGCACCGGGGGTGCTGTGATCGGCGAAGTGCTTCGGAGCGTCGTCTTCGTTCTCTTGCTCCATGCTGACCTCTTTGCGGCGGGAGCGACGGCGGGTTTCGTTGAAGACGAGATTGCGGGTGATGGTGAAAAGCCAAGTGGTGAACTTGGCGGTGACCTCGTAACGCGGGGCGCTGCGCCAGACGCGGATGAAAACCATCTGTGCGATATCATGCGCGTCGTCGATGTTGTTCAACATGCGGGCGCAGGTGCCGATGATGGCGCTCTGGTGCATCTCGACGAGGCGTTCGAAAGCTTTCACATCGCCTTCTTTGACGCGGAGCATGAGACGGACGCTTTCCTGATCGGAAGACTCGTCCACACCGTCGGCGGTGGCCTGCGGCGAGGCAATGGGAGCGTTCCGTTCCGGGTCGGGCATGAGGTAGGCGGGCAGTGTGAGCATCATGCTAGCGAGGGTCATGCGCGATGTAAACCACTGGCGCAGAGGAATGGTTGCGCACGAAAGTTTGACGCTGCCGTGGCCGCCGCTAGTTTCGCGCACAATGAACGATCAAACTTGGGACACGACTTTCCGCGAACTCTTCGAACGCTGCGCCAAACTGCATCGCGGCGGCGATGCGCGAGGTGCGAACTGGTTCACGGCGGCTGACAAGGCTTTTCTAAACAGCATTGGCTACACAACGCAGGAGTTTTTCGACTTTGTGGACGATCACTGTCGCTACGGAGCCGAGGGGCCGACGTTGGAGACGAGTTTGCTCGTCGCGGCGGTGCGGCGGGATTACTTCCAAGTGATGCAGCACGGTAAACGGAGCGGCAAAATTGTGCTGCCGAGTGAATTGCCGCCCAAACCGGCGGCGGTGGACGGGATTCCGTGGCTGCCGCGTTTGATCGTGAAGGCACGGGCCAAGCTGAAGGGTGAGATGGACCCAGACACGATGTTCTGCTGCGGCGGAGATCGTGCGTTCTTCGAGCAGCACAGGCTTCACCCTGCCGATTTTCTGCGCGTGACGTGGGCGGCAGGGGACGATGACCGGAAGATCATCGAGTGGGTGAAGAAGGGGAAACTATGACGGACAGGAGTGTCCGTCGTACTTTACTTCTTCGGCTCCACACCGCCTTCTTTGGCGACTTCGTCCTTCTTTTGCTGCACGGCTGCTGAGTCGAGATCGAGGAGTTTGGGAGCCTCACCGCCTTTAGGAACAAATTTCAGTGCGACGCCGTTGATGCAGAAGCGGCGGTCGGTGGGGGTTTTGAAGCCTTCGCCTTCGAAGACGTGGCCAAGGTGTGCGTCGCAGCGTTTGCAGACGGTTTCGATGCGCTTCATCCCATGGCCGTTGTCCACTTTTTCGAGGACGCCTTTGGCTTTGGAAGAATCATAGAAGGAAGGCCAGCCACAGCCGGAGTGGAATTTTTCCTTGGAGGTGAAGAGTTCTGCACCGCAGCAGACGCAGTAGTAGGTGCCCTCGCCTTGCTTCTCGAACTCGTGATAAATCGCGCCGTTGGGGCGCTCGGTGCCACGTTGACGGGTGACTTCGTATTGCTCGACACTAAGGAGCTTTTTCCATTCGTCATCGGACTTCACAACTTCGGGCTTGGGCATGGCAGGTGTTTCAGTTTTGGGTTTGTCCTCGGCCTGGGCGATGCAGAAAGAGGCGGCAAGGGCGGAAAGGAAGGCGATACGGTATTTCATGGCGTGTGGATGCTAATACGTGAGAGAAGCGGGGAAGATTGCTTATTCCCGAAAACGTCCGCAGTTTCAATCTTCATCCTCGCGTGCGTTCTGGCCGATGTTCCAGAGCAGGAGACGGAAACCGGCGTCGGGGTGGCGTTCGGCGGAAGCAGCCTGGCGGCGGAAGGAGGCGAGGAGCTCCTGGCGCTCAGCGGTGGTGTAGGCTCCGCCACGCAGAACACCCTGGTCCGGCATGGTGCTCCATGAATCGGAGACCCATTCCCAGACGTTGCCAGAGAGATCGAACAAGCCACGGCCATCGGCACGGAAGGAACCGACTGGCGCTGTTTCGGCGGCACCGTCATTGTAATTGGCGATCGATTGCTTGCCGCTGCTGTCGGCTGTTTTGTCGAGGTAGTTGCCGGATTTGGCCGGTGGTGGCCAGATGAAGCCCCAGGGATAGATGCCTTCGATACGCAGACTGCGTTCGGCGGGTGTATTGCCTACCTCACGCGAAAGATAGGCGGCCATGCTCCATTCATCATCGGTGGGCAGACGGTATTCTTGATCGGGTTCGAGCAGACCCAATGCGCGTTCGCGATCTGTGAGCCAGCGGCAGAATTGCTCGGCTTCGGCACGATTAACCATCGTCACAGGGAGATCGCGAGCGGCATCGAGCAAACGGCCGTCGATCGGTGGCTGATTGGTGGCCTTGGCGAATTCGGCGAAGTCTTTGCGGCGTGTCTCGGTGCTGGCGAGCATCGCTTTGCCCAGCGGCACGAACTTGATGCCGAGGCTGTTCTGCCACGCCTTGCCGAAGACGACCGAGCCAGTGGCTCTCAAGCGCAGATTGAAGCTGATGCTTTGTTTTTCCTTGAGCTTGCCACTGGCAATCTCAGGCTGGTAGCCAGGCAGGCGCACTTCGTAGCTGAAGGTATCAGCACGCACTTTGGGCAGCGCGATTGGTGTGCGCCCGACGACACGTTCGCCTTCAAAGACCTCAGCTCCGGCAGGTGTGCTGGCGATGTTGAGGCTGCCGAACTTCACACCCACGATTTCGGTGCGGATGGCGCTGTGGCCAGTTTTCGCTTTGGAAGCGCCCGGCATGACTGGGATGTTCGCAGGTTTCCAAACATACTCGTGATCAGGATCGAGGCGGCCTGACTGGCGATCCATCGCTGTCATCCAGGCGCAGAAGGCATCCGCTTCTTCTTTGGGAATCACGGCAGCATAGAGCGTGGTTTTGTCCGGCAGCGTGACGGGAGTCACTTCGTATTCAGCGGCTCCATAGGTGGCTTCGAGAAAGTTGCGGAACAACAGCGCATCAAGCGGCAGATCCGCGACGTGACGATCTTGTTTATAAGTGAACCATTGCTTGAGCCGGTTCTGCCACGGTTTACCCGATGTGGGAGGTTGTGGGCGTATCGGGAGCGTCGGCGGAGGCTTCGTTGGCAACGGGATGTCATAGGCCCATTCGCGCTGATGTTTGGCCATCACGAGACCGCTGGCGACGAGGAACGAGCCGAGTGTGGTGAGAATCGCTGCGCGGCTGAAGCGGCGCACGAAGCTCTCAGGCTTCTTATCGCCCACATGCTGCAAGGCCTCGGCGAAATCGGAGGCGTTGGCAAAACGACGCGTGAGATCGCTTTCGCAAGCCGTGCAGATGACGCGATTGAGGTCCAGCCAAAAGGGCCATTCTTCATCGGAGAGATTTTCCGGCACCTCGGGGAACTCCATGCGGTCTTTGCCGCTGCTCATCTCATAGAGCACCTTGCCGAGGCTGTAGATGTCTGCCTGCGCCGTGCCGGGGCCTTCGGGCGGCACGAAGCCTTCGGTGCCGACGAACGTGCGCTCACCAAACGCAGCTACGAGGCCGATGTCCGCCAATTTGCACACGCCGCCGACGAAGATGATGTTCGACGGTTTGATGTCACGATGCGTGAGGCCGTGGTTATGCATGTAGTGCAACGCATCGGCCATGTACACGCCCGCATCACGGCAGAAGAACGGGTCAAGCCGCCCATGGCGCTTCATGTCCGTGGTGAGCGTACGTGGAACATAGGACTTCATATCGCTGATGTTCGCGCCTTCCTCGGCGTCGTCCGCCAGTTCCATCACGCAGTAGTAAAAACCGCGCGGCTCATTCCAGCCGACGTGCAAAATATGCACGAGGCAGGGATGGCCGCGTGAGATGGGCTCGAACTGCTGTATGCCCTGGAACTCGCGATGAAACGTGCGTGTGAGTTCAAAATCCTCGCGCCAGACGATCTTCACTGCACGCAGCGCCCCGGTCACGCTTTGCGCCAGCCAGACCTCGCCATACGCACCAGAGCCGATGCGCTTGAGCGGCGTGTAGTCGGGAATGACAATGTCGTCGCGATGCGAGGGGGGACCGTTCTTGTCGCGATTTTTCACCTTCTGCTGGGCAGTGGGTGGCGCAATCGGCGGTGCGGGTAACTCTTCTTCGTCGGCATCCGATTCTGGTGCTGCGTCGATTTCCTCCTGCGCTTCATCTTGCAACGGCACAACGACCTCCTCGTCCGCGATCTCGGACGGGGACTCAAGGTCTGCTGGCAGGACGGCGGAATCGCTCATGAAGCTGGCGTGAAAGGAGGACGCAGCATGCATTGGCCTGATCAGCCGCTGCAAGCGCCCGGAAGTCTCCCACTAAAGCATCGTATTCTCAAGCCCCTGAACTTCTTTCTTCACTAATGCTCCAACCCGGTGCTTGGCCAAATAAACCTGTGCGGCGTTGATGCCGAGGGCTTCAGAGGTCTTCTTCACGCCCCAGCCCTTCATCACATAGCAGTCAAAAATCTGGAATTGCCGTGGGGAAACCTTGGCTTTGACGCGTTCAAGCGCCGCAGCGGTGATGTTGTCACGCCACTCGCGATCCCAGATGTTTTCCAGCAGGTTGTCCTTATCTTGGGACAGGCGGTCAACGATCTGACCGCTGGTGTCCTCGCTGTCGGCGTTGCCTTGATCTGCTAGCGAAGGCTGGCGCTTGCGGGCACGAAACACGTCCAGGATGCGCCAGCGCGTCATTTGCAGCAGCCAGGCCTTGAACGAGCCGGCACGCGGGTCATACTGCCCCTTCTGCACCTGACGGGCGATGGCGATGACGGTTTCCTGTACCACATCAAAAGCCTCTTCACGGGTGAGGCCTGCCTTAGAGCCAACGCTAAAAATAAGCCGCCAGTAGGTCTGGTAAAACTCGTTCCACGTCTTCTGGTCCTCCCAGTTATTTAGACGCTCAATCAGGCTCTTGCGGGTCTTCTCCCACAGGCCTTTCTCTTTTTTGACGTCTTCCGGGATAGGAATGTCTGGCTCCGGTTTGCTCATTGGTCGCTGATTCTCAACGGCTGAAACGCCGTGTCAAACCTTTGAGTCCCTTCATAGGTAAAGAAATTCGACGATAGAGAAATGCCCCGCGTGGCGGGGGACGGCTTCAGGCATGCATCAGCGACGCAGCGCGGTGATCAGCTCATGCAGTGCCGGGTTTGTTCACTTCGGCTCCTTGGTCTTGATGGCCGGTTGGTGTGTGCGTTGACGACTCACATCGCCGCCACTACAATCATCCCATGCCGACTTACAACACCAAGGCCAAAGTCTCCCCGGATCACGAGCTTGAGGTGCGCCTGCCGACCGAACTTGCTGAGGGCGAGTACAGCGTGGTCATTCAGGTGAACCACCAGTTGCGTCCCCATGCACTACGTACGCCGCTCACCTTTGGCTCGCTGCATCTGGGCGCGCTGAGGGGTGAAACCTTCCGCCGGGAGGATACCTATGGCGACGACGGCAGGTGAAGCCATCTTCGTGGACACCAACGTGGTCGTCCACGCGCGCAATGCCGACTCGCCCGACCATGAGGCCGCTGTGAACCGGTTGTCGGCCTTGGAACAGGCAGGGGCCGAGCTTTGGATCAGCCGCCAGGTGCTGCGCGAGTTTGCTATCGTCGTGTCGAAGCAGATGATGGCTCGGGATGCCTATGATGCTGAGCTGCTGGCCCAGGAGATCGACCAGCTTGAGCGCGAGTACCTCGTTGCTGATGAAGATGCCGATGTGACCCGGCACTGGAAAGAACTGCTCAAGACGCAGCAGGTTAAGGGCAAGCCAGTCCACGATGCCAACATCGTCGCGACCATGCTCGCCTTTGGCGTGCGCCGGCTGCTGACGCAAAACGTGGCGGACTTTCGCCGCTATGAGCCGCAGATCGAGATCATGCCGCTATGAAGTTGATGGGTCTGGCATTGCAGTCGGCACCACCGCTTTTGCACCTTATTTCGCTCTCGTGGCTGCCCCAAACGGGAGCCGTTTAGCCCTGCCACAGCCGTGGCAGGGTCAGAAAAGTGGCGCTTGGAAGCAAACATCTCGGGCGATTCACCCCCGTGATGCCTCTTTTTTCTTGTATCGACGGCTGGTTTTTGGCACAAACACACTGCACTCAACCCTCAATGTCTGTAAATTCAGCCCACTCCTAAGCTGCTCCTCACGTGCCCTCTGTCAAGAACAAACGTATTCACACCCTCTTCCTCGCTGCCATCGCCTCCCTCACGCTCGCCGACACCCCAGCCGCCATCCTCAAGGACTACCGCACACGCGCCACCGAGGCAACGAAACGCCTCGACGAAACGCTCGAAAAGCAGGGCGCGCAAATTGTGACCAGCCTCGTGCGCAGCGGTGACACCGCCGGTGCGGAGGTGGTCACCACTCAACTGAAACAACTCATCACCGGTGACGCCATCCCTACCCCGCACAGCGCCGCAGCCAAGCTCTTCGCCCAATACAGCACCGCCCGCAGCGACGCCCTCAAGCCCGTCCAGGCCGCCGCTCTCGCCCGCCTCGACTCGCTCCTTAAAATCGCCGCCGGTGCCAAACTCGACGACCTACAGGTCATCACCAAGGCCCGTGCGGAGATTGAAGCTGGCATGATCACCAACCTTGGGGCCATCCCGTTAAAATGGACCTACCACCAAACACTCACCGGCAAGCCTGATGCAGAAATCTTGATGAAGCCCGACGGTGTTTTCGAGATCGATGATGGCTCCGGCCCGCAATTCGGCAAATGGCAGGTCAAAGGGGACGGTTATGAGATCGAGATGGAAAAATACGTGTGGCAGGTGACCGTCGTGGACGGCGTCGGCACCATCAAACGCGAAGTCGGCACCCGTTACATGAAGGTAAAGGGCAAAGGCCGCTGACTAGCGCTCAAACGACAACCGGGGCGGGGGTGTTGTTGTTCGAGTGGTCGATCATCTGTGTTCATGGCCTGCATGAAGTCATTTCATCCATGCGGCGGCCCGGACAAAGCATCGCGGGTTGCCATCAGAGAGCCTCAGGCTAGTCTGGCAGTCCTGCGTCGTCTTTGTGGCGTAGTCCTTGCTTTAAAACCATGCCCGAACTGGAAAACCCCTTTCAAGAAACGCTGCTCTCACGTCATCGTGCCGAGCCTTGCACCGTGGTCATCTTTGGCGCCACCGGCGACCTGACGCACCGCAAGCTGATCCCTGCCATCTACAACATCGCCGCATGTGGCGATCTGCCGCCGCAGTTCAAGGTCGTGGGCTTTGCGCGTCGTGACAAGACGGACGAAGGCTTTCGCACCGAGTTGGAGGAAGGAAATCGCAAAAACAGCCGCCAGGGCCACAATGACGAGTTGTGGGGCAGTTTTGCGCAGTGCATTCACTACCATCGCAGCGAATTTGAAGACCTCGAAGGCTACAAAGCGCTCGGTTGTCTGCTGGATCAGTTCGATGTCGAACGCGGCGCACCAGCGAACCGGCTGTTTTATCTCGCCGCCGCACCGGAGGCGTTCAAACCCATTCTGGAGATGATTCGCGCAGCCGGCCTGAACAAAGGCGTCGGTGACAAGTGGGCGCGTGTCGTCTGCGAGAAGCCATTCGGTAAAGATCTTGCCACCGCACGCGGTTTGAATGCGGTGGTCGCCGATACCTTTGCCGAAAAGGACACCTATCGTATTGATCATTACCTCGGCAAAGAAACCGCGCAGAACATCATGGTGCTGCGTTTCGCGAACTCCATCTTCGAACCAAACTGGAATAGCCGTTACATCGATCACGTGCAGATCACCTGCGCGGAGAATCTTGGCATGGAAGGCGGTCGCGGCGGCTATTACGACACCGCCGGCGCACTGCGGGACATGGTGCAGAACCATTTGTTCCAATTGCTCACGCTCGTGGCGATGGAACCGCCGACTGATTTGAGTGCCGACAGTGTGCGCGATGAAAAAGTGAAAGTTATCCGCGCTCTACGCCCGCTCGTCGGCCCCGAAGCTGTCGGCAAGAACGTGATCCGCGCCCAATACACCGCTGGCAGTGTCGATGGCGTGTCGCGTGTGGGTTATCGGCAGGAAGATCGCGTTAATCCCGAGTCCAAGACCGAGCCGTTTGTTGCTTTGCGGCTCATGATCGACACTTGGCGCTGGCAGGGCGTGCCGTTTTACATTCGTGTCGGCAAGCAACTGCCGAAGAAGGCCACTGAGATCAGCGTGCATTTCAAAAAGCCGCCGCAGGTGCCCTTTGCCACCAGCACCATGCTCAGAAACAGTGAGAACACTCTCGTCATCCGCATTCAGCCGGATGAGGGCATCGCCCTGCGCATCCTTTGCAAGCAGCCTGGTCAGGCGCAGAATGTGCAGCAGGTGAAAATGGACTTCCGCTACTCCTCCAGCTTCGGCAAGGCCAGCCCCGAGGCTTACGAGCGTCTGCTGCTCGATGCGATGGCTGGTGACGCCACCCTGTTTGCTCGTCGCGATGAAGTCGAGAACGCCTGGAAGTTCATCGACGAAATCGAGCACGCATGGCACAAATCCGACAACCCGCCGACAATGCACGAATATCCCGCCGGAAGCTGGGGGCCGAAGGAAGCGGACGATCTGCTTCGTGCCGATGGCCGCGAATGGCGGCTGCTTTGATTTGGGAGGACTCCAACCATGTCTGCTTCCACACTTAACGACTCCGACCTCGGCCGCCTTGGTCTCGAAACGCCCATCTCGCGCATTGATCGTGCCTTGAAGCAGCTCTGGGAAGGTGACGAGGCCAAAACTCGCGCCTCGCTGATCAATTTGGCGATTTACACCGAGGACAGCAGCCTACTTGCCTCCGACAACGATTTGCTCGACCACGTCGCCGCTGAACACGCCTGCCGCGCATTGCTCATTCTCGCCTTGCCCGAGTCACAGCCTCCGCGTGCACGTGCCTGGATTCAGGCGCTGTGCCGTCCTTACCAGGGCAAACAGGCCGTGTGCAGCGAGCAAATCAGCTTCGTCCTCGAAGGCGGTGATGCTGCTCAGGTGCAAAACATCGTCTTTGCCCATCTCGATAGCGATCTACCGCTAGTTGTTTGGTGGCAGGCCGATCTAACGCAGCATTTCGAGGAGCGCTTCTACTCGCGCATCGACACGCTCATCATCGACAGCAGTCGCTGGAGCGATCCCGCGAAGCAGTTTGATGCCCTGCGTGAAGCGATGAGCGCTGAAACGGCCGACTTCGATGTGCGTGACCTCGCGTGGACGCGTTCGCACTTCATGCGCACCGCGCTCGCCAGTTGCTTCCAGGATGCCGCCGCGCTGCAAAAACTCGCCGCGCTCAAAACCATCCGCATCACTCATCTCAAGGGGCGGCGCACTACGGCTCTCCTACTGGCGGTGTGGATCAATCAGCGGCTCAAAACCTCCCTCCAGCTCGAATTGATCGAAAAAGACAGCGGCCCCGCCCTTCAGAGCCTTGTCCTTGAAGGTGACGGTGTCCGTGGTGAGGTGCGCCGCGACTGTGACTCTTCCTTCATCAATGTTTGCACCTCCTGCGGCCAGCATGAGCACAAGGATCTTCTCCCTGCCGACGTGGACAGCGACGCCGAACTCGTCAGCGAACAGCTCTCGCGTTTCCATGGCAGCACGCTCTACTCCAGCATGCTTCCATTCGTCCGCAGCATGCTCAAATGATGAAACCCTGGCTCCAACTCGCTCGCATCTCCAACCTGCCCACGGTTTGGACCAACGTCACCGCCGCCTGGCTCCTCACGGGGGGCGCACTCGGTGATCCACGTCTCTACTGGCTCATTCTCGCCGGTTCGCTGCTCTATACCGGCGGCATGATCTTGAATGATGCTGCCGATGCGAAGTTCGACCGCGAACATCGTCGCGAGCGTCCGATTCCCAGCGGTCAGATCGGTTTGCAAACCGCATGGACTGTTGGCATCGCCATGCTTCTCATCGGCGCCACTCTGGCGACGTGGTTCGGAGCCAATCCCCGCATCACCGCCATTCTCGTGGCTGCCATCGTGTTCTACGACATCTATCACAAGCAGTGGGACGGTTCCGTTATCATCATGGGTGCATGCCGCATGCTGCTTTATTTGATGGCTGCCAGCGCAGCACCCGTCGCCGCTCTGCCTGCCGCTGTCGCTCTTGGCTGTTACGTTGTCGGCATCACCATCGCCGCACGTCTCGAGCACAAAAGTGGCCTGTTGCCCGCTGCGTCTTCCCTGCTGGCACTCGCACTGCTCTACACGCCCGGGATTGTCTTTGCGATGCGCTTTGCCTCGGCGGGCGGATATCCGATGCAGCTCGTCATCCTTGCCGCCTTTGCCATCCTCATCGCCTATGCCACTCAAATGCTGCGTAAAGGTGGTCCCGCCATCGGTCAAGCCGTTGGCACTTTGCTCGCCGGCATCGCTATTGTTGATGCCCTCGCCGTTTCCTCGGTCTCCACCACGATTGCCCTCGGCTTTGTCGCGCTGGCTCCTCTGCTGCGTTTCTGGCAGCGCTGGGTGGCGGCGACTTAATCAAGGCTGTGTACCGCCGATTTTTTTCGTCACCAAGTCGAGCTGCTTCTGAGTGTCGGTGTCGTCGGGGGAGAGCTTAAGAGCTTCGGTGAAGGATAACTTAGCCTCGTTCAGCTTGCCCATCTCGACATGGAGCAAGCCCAAGTTGTAAAGTGCGTTCACGTTTTTGGGATCGAGTTCGAGCGTCTTGAGGTAAGATTTGAGCGCATCGTCTTTCCGTCCGGCCTGATCCTGAAGGTTGCCAAGATTGAGGTGAAACATCGCGCTCTTGGGATCGATGCCGAGCGCTTCTTGCAGCGCGGCTTCTGCTTCCTTGAGCTTTTTCGACCCGGCGAGGAAGGAGGCGTAGCTGTTGAGCGTGAAGGCACGTTCTTTATCGTGTTCCGCACCTTTTTGCATGTGCAGCAGCAGTTGGAAATCGACCTCCTCCAGATCCTTCGGTGGTTTGGCGCCCTAATCGGTCAGCATGCTCATGCGATGCACTCGTGCCTTCAGCCGCTTCATCTCGATCTCCAGACGTGACTGAACGGAAAGCTCAAATGCCTTTTCATAGGCGCTCTCGGCCATGTCGTAGCGTTCCTCTTCCATGAATTCGTCGCCCAAGGATAGATATTGGCCGATGACTTTGCGGGACTGGTAACGGTCCCACTGGTCCTGGATGGAGGGAATGAAAAACGCCAGCAGCATGACCGATGCGCTGCTAATTGTGGCGACATAGGGCCAAGCTTTCTTGGAAATCGAA
Organism: Verrucomicrobiaceae bacterium; assembly: GCA_947466075.1. Classification (GTDB taxonomy): domain Bacteria; phylum Verrucomicrobiota; class Verrucomicrobiia; order Verrucomicrobiales; family Verrucomicrobiaceae; genus Prosthecobacter. The sequence continues at coordinate 41,654 of CANIBP010000021.1, read as the reverse complement.
ACGGGTTTGTCTGACATGGTGTTGATCTCCTTCAGGTGGTTGTTTCTTCTTCGTCCGCTTCTTCGGCAGGTTCTTCCTCTTCAATCTCGTCGGATGCGTCATCCTCTTCGACGGCATGCGCGAAGGCGGCGAACCAACCCCCAGCGGTAATCAACGCCTCCGGTGTGCCTTGTTCCATCACACCGCCTTCGCCGAGCACATAGACATGGTCCGCATCCTTCACCATGCTGAAGCGGTGAGCGATGATGATGATGGTGCATTGGTCGCGCAGTTGATGAATGGCATGCCGCACTTCCGCTTCGGTGTTGTAATCGAGGTTTGCCGTCGCCTCATCGAGTACGAGAATCTTCGGGCGGCTCAACAGTACGCGGGCGATCTGCACGCGCTGCCGTTCGCCCACGCTCAGGCCCATGCCGTTCTGACCGATCTGCGTTTGCAGCCCCTTGGGCAGCCTTGCCACCAGATTTTTTAAGCCGGCCTGCTCTACTACTTTTGTCACCTCGGCGTCAGACGCCGATGGCTTTTTGTAGCGCAGGTTATAGGCGAGTGTGCCACGGAAAATCGCTCCATCTGCGGCCACCATGCCGATATGTGATCGTAAGCTGGAGGCGTCCATTTTGCTGACTGACTGCCCGTGGATCAATATCTCGCCCTGCTGTGGCTCATAAAGTTTGAGCAGCAAGTCCACCGCAGTGGTTTTTCCCGTGCCACTGCCGCCGACGATGGCAGTGATCTTGCCCGGCTCGAATGTCATCGACATCGACTTCAAGACCTGATGATCTTCGACATAGGCAAAGCACACTTCCTTGAACTCGATCCGGCCGTTTCCGATCTGCAATGGCTTGCCGCTCTTTTCGCCGGTGTTGTTTTCGAGCAGGCGGAACGCGCGCGAGATGGAGGCGATGTGCTGCTGCGTGTTCACCCAAAGGCTGCAAAGTTCGTCAATCGGTGAATACAAACGATCCAGATAGGCGACAAACATCACCACATCGCCCGGCGTGAGCTTGTGGATTAGTGCCAAATAGCCACCACAGCCCAGCACCATCGCTGTGGCCAGATGACTCAGGATGCCCTCCCAGAAGGAGAATTTATTAGAGAGTCGGGTGCGTTCGACATAGTTTTGATATGCTGCGCCGGAGATGCGCTTGTATTCCTGCACTTCACGATTCTCCGCGCCGCTCAGTTTCACGGTCTTGATGCCTTCGAGGGCGGTGGAAATGCGTGCGCTGACATCTTCCCAACGCTCGTAGTAAGTATTGAGTCCAGTTTCGAGCTTCTGGGAGGAGCACCACGCGATCAGAAGATAGATCGGAATCAAAGACACGGCGATGATTGCCAGCGTGGTGTTTTGATAAAACATGATCGCCATGATGCCGGTGAGGCTGATCATCTCTGGCAGGATCTGCTGCGAAAACGCACCTACGATGGCGCTGACTTGCTCGCTTTGATCGATCTGTTTGGCGATCGCAGCCGGCGCACGTTTACCGAAGAATCCCAGCGGTAGCCGCAGCACATGCGCAAAGGCCCCCTGAATGAATTCCTGCTCAATGTCGCAGTCGAGCTGCGCTTTTTTGTTCTCGGCATAGAGCCATAGAATGTAGCTAATCACATTGACGCCGAGCATGAGCAGCACGGCGTAAAGCAGAGTGTGGATCGCCTCGCCAGGTGTGCGTTCAGCCACCTCGCTCGTGCTGTGCGGTTTTTTCTCATGCGTCGTTTTTGCTGGTGCGGGTTCACCGTGAATTGTTTGATGCAGAAATGTTTCCAGTGTCCCGCTTCCCGTCTCCACCTCTTCTCCCGCATCCAATTTTGCCGCATCATTGGCATTTTTGACAAACAATCCCGCGATGTCATTGATCGCCTCACGGTAGATCAAAGGCTCCACCAATCCCGCTCCGGTGCTAAGCAACGTAATGAACGCAACCATGAGAAACCGACGGCGATGCGGCGCGACCAGTTTGTAGAGGTGGTTGAGAACTTCTTTCTTCATGGGCTGTGTTTATAACGAAGGCGATCGCTGTTTTTGAGACTGTTTTTAAGAGGTCACAGCCCATACAATCATGCCACAGGCCATCACCATGCCGCCGAGTCCGACGAGAAAAGCCGTATCCGCCGCTGATTCCACGCGATGCATGCGCCTAGAGCTGCGCGTGCGCAGTGCGCAATAGGAGAGCAGGCATGCGCAAAGGAAGATCAATGCGTTTACCGCCAGCACATCATCGACCATCGTCTGGATCTTGTGCGTTTCTGTGAACGAACGCACGATGCTGATGACAGTAAGGCAGACGCCCACCAAGGCGGAGGACGCGGTGAAGATGTGGATGGCGATGTCACGCTCCAGTGGCGTATCCGTCGGGTGCCGATTGTTCATACTTGGTCCTTCCAATCTGGCCCCGGCAGCATGCGCGTTACCATCCCTACAGCGGGGTATTTGAGTAGGCACGCGGACAGGATGTTTTGATCTTCGACATTCATCCAGCATTCGATTGATTCATTCAACCTCCACACGCCATGCCAGCCACCACATCACGCCAAACCTGTCTTGTCACCGGACAGCCCGTCTTTGCCAAGGACGCCTTTCCACTCGCTGCTCTTCGCCCGGCCATTGCTGACATGATTCGCGCCGATTTTCCTGACGCAGGGCCGGATGCGCATGTCTCGCGTGCCGCCCTCACGGGCTATCGCGCACGCTATGTGGAGCACATGATCGAAACAGAGCGTGGTGAGGTCTCGCGTCTTCAGCAGGAGGTTATCGATGCTGTCAGTCGTCATGAAACCATGGCGCAACTGCCGCAACGGCAGGACGAGGAGCACCCGCCTACCTTTGGCCAGCGGCTGTCAGACCACATTGCCACCTTCGGCGGTAGCTGGAGCTTCCTCATCATCTTTGGCGTGTTCATGGCCATCTGGATGCTCCTCAACTCCACCGGGCGAGAAACCTTTGATCCCTATCCCTTCATCCTGCTAAATTTGGTGCTCTCCTGCCTCGCCGCTGTGCAGGCACCCGTCATCATGATGAGTCAGAACCGCAAGGAGCAGCGTGACCGCCTGCGTGCGGAGCATGATTACCAAGTTAATCTCAAAGCCGAGCTGGAGATCAGGCACCTGCACGAAAAAATTGATCATCTTCTCGTCGGGCAGTGGGAACGCCTTGCCGCAATGCAGCAGATGCAGATAGACATGATGGCTGGCTTAGCCGCACATGAACCGCTCAAACGTCGCTCCGAAATCAACACTGCGGGTTAGAAAACTCGTTTGATGACCGTTTGCCCTTTCCCTTTGACCTCAACCCCGGTCACCGCCAAAGAACCCGCCCCCAATGCTGGAGAAACAAATCAGGCTAGAACACACGCACCGCATCTTGTTCACGAGAGAAGTCTTTGCGCCCAGAAACAACACCATTCGCGATCTGCTCAAACTCGGTCAGCCGCACAAACTGCCGCGCGTTCTCGTTTTCGTCGATGAAGCCGTCGCTAACGCGAATCGCGATCTCATCGACGACATCGTCGGTTATGGAGAGGCCCATGCGGAGACCTTCACGCTGACGGATACTCCCATCGTCATCCCCGGTGGCGAATCCTGCAAAAACGATCTCCGCCTCGTCGAATGCTGCTGGGATGCCATCAACGAGGCTGCGCTCGACCGCCACAGCTACGTTTTTGTCATCGGCGGCGGTGCCATTCTCGATCTCGTCTGTTTCGCAGCGTCCACAGCGCATCGTGGCATCCGTCATGTGCGTTTTCCCACGACCACACTGTCTCAAGGCGATGGCGGCGTCGGCGTGAAGAATGGCGTGAACTACTTTGGCAAAAAGAACTGGATCGGCAGCTTTGCCGTGCCCTATGCCGTAGTGAACGACTTCGCTTTTCTCGAATCCCTGCCCAAGCGTGAGCGTCGCAACGGCATCATCGAGGCCATCAAAGTGGCTCTCATTCGTGACCGTGCCTTCTTTGAGCAAATCGAGGCCATGGCGGATGATCTCGCCGCATTGAAGCAGGACGCACTCGAAAAAGTCATCCAGCGCAGCGCAGAACTCCACGTCGAACACATCGCCACCGGTGGTGATCCCTTTGAACTCGGTTCCGCCCGCCCGCTCGACTTCGGCCACTGGGCCGCGCACAAGTTAGAGCAAATTTCTCGTTTCGCCGTCACCCATGGTGAGGCAGTGGCCATCGGTATGGCTGTCGATCTGGTCTATTCTCGCATGCAGGATCTCTTGGATGCCGAAACCTGTGAACGTGTACTGAAACTCATCGAGCGTATTGGCTTCGCCACCTACTCCGCGCACCTGCTCGACAACGGCCGCAGCGGCGAACCCGCTGTCCTCGAAGGTCTCGAAGAATTTCGTGAGCACCTCGGCGGCGAACTGACCATCACGCTCATTTCTGAGATTGGCACCAAACTCGAAGTGCACGAAATGAACCGTGTGAAGATCCTCAACGCACTCGTGGAGCTAAAACAACGCCAGACTGCGGCGGATTGAATTCGTGGTTGCGTGATACGTCAGAGCGACGTTATCATTTGACCGTTATGCCGCTTCTTCGTCTTCAACGCCTCACTTTTGGCCTCATCGCGCTGCTCGCGGTGGGCTGGGTGCAGACATTTGGACTGCACCGTGGATTTATGTGTGACTGCGGCGGCGCAGAGCACATCACTCAGGTAGATCACTGCCACGGGCCGCACTCCTCCGCATGTCACGAAGACGAGGATCATTCCGTGCCGCATCAGCACGATGAAGACGATGGCGACACTCACCAGCACGCCGTCGTGGTCGATTCTCTCATTGCCAAGCAGCAGAATGACAGTGCGCCGCAACTCATTGCGCCGCTGAGCACCTGCAGTTCGATGGATCTTTGGGAAAGCAGTCGCCAAGCTTTTGCTGGCGTTCAGTTCGTCACAGAAAAGCCGCCGCAACGAAGTTGGCAGGCACAGGATTGGCCGCGCAGACTTGCGCAGACCATCGCGTTGAGGATTTGAGAGGCACGTTCAGCGCCGGACACGATCTCCGGCCCTGCTGACGCATTTACCCGCATGGCGTCCCGTCATGTTCGCGTGTCTCAATCCTTAACTTACCCCACTCATGTTTCGCGTTCTTCTTTTTCTCAGCCTGCCCGCACTTAGCATCGCGGCAGATTTTACACTTTCAGACATCATCAACCGTGTGCGCAGTCACAATCCCATGCTCAAAGCGGCTCGTATGGCCGTTGAAGAAGCTCGCGGTCGTCAGCTTGGTTCTGGCAGACTTGCGAATCCTGAGTTTGGCTACGGCTTTCAGAATCAGAGCAACGTTAGTCCACAAACTGGCGTCTTCTCTATTGATCAAGCCTTTCCCATCACACGCAGGCTCAGCCTGGAAAAGCAACTGACATCGCAACTGGTGGGCGCGGCAGAACTTGAGGTTCGCGATGCCGAGCGCCGATTCATTGCAGAAGCACAAAGCCTTGCCGTGCAACTGCTGTCGCTCACCCAACAACGTGCCTTGCGTCAGCAGCAGACGGCGCTGGCATCAAAGCTCTCGGAGTTTGTGCGTGGGCGTGCCAAAGTCGGAGAGATATCTCCTCTCGACGCTGCTCAAGCACAGGTGGATGCCCAGCGGTTGTTGCTGGAGACACGGAAACTGGAGACGAGCAGCGTCAGTTTGCAGGGACAGCTCAAGCCCATGTTGGGTTTAAAGCCTTCCGATTCGCTGACTCTCAGTGGTGATCTTCCAAGTCTTACCGTGCCTGGCATGGGAGCGGGCTGGATGCGGCGTGCCGACTATCAGCTTGCTCAGACAAAAATTGCAGCGGCCCTTACTGGTAAAGATCTCGCCAAAGCTCGACGCATGCCGGATGTGACTGCCGGGCTGTTTGCTTCGCGTGAAATGCAGGATGTAACGCCGATCCATCGCGAGCGCACCGGATTCCTCGGCTTCCGCATCTCCATCCCACTGCCGTTTTGGAACCGCAATCAGGGTGAGATCGCCGAAAAGACCGCGAGTGCGGAACGTGCGCGTTTGGAAAGCGAAGCACTGGGCAATCAAATCATCAGCGAAGCTGAAACGGCTCGCCGTGAGATGCAGGCGAACGCCGATCTCGCTGACGAAACGCGCAACAAACTCCTACCACTTGTCATCGAGCAAACAGACAAGCTCGAAAAAGCTTACGAGGGCGGTCAAACCGATCTCCTCACGGTGTTACGCGCCCGAGAGCAACGTCTGCACCTTGAAGCCGCCGCGCTGGACGCCGTGCGTGATTTTCACCTCGCGCGCATCCGCTACGAGGCTGCCACCGGCAAACATGCACCCGCTTTGCCCACCACTTCCGCAGCCGCGACGAAACGCTAATCTCCTCTATTTCCCCCTTATGAAACTATCACCAGTCAAGATGCTCCTTGCGGCACTCGCCACTTTCAGCGCACTGCACGCCGCTGATCCGAAGCGAAAGGAAAACACCGTCATTCTTGAAGAGGCTGCGGTGGCGAATCTTCAGCTTGAATTCACCGAAGCCGAAGAGACTACCTTTGAAGAAACCATCTTCTCGCTCGGCCACATTGAGGTGCTTCCAGGCAAAAAGGCCATCGTCAGCAGTCGCATTCCTGGTCGAGCGTTCTCGGTGCTCGTCATTCCTCATCAGGAAGTCGATGTCGATGCCGAAGTCGCTTGGATTGAAAGCCGCCAACCCGGTGATCCACCGCCGGTGATCAAACTCAACGCACCCATCAGCGGCACCGTTTCCAAAGTAAACCTTTCTCAAGGCCAACCCGTCACGCCGGATCAGGAATTGATCGAAATTCTCGATTTGAGCACGGTCGAAGCCGCAGCCAGCGTGCCGCAGCATCTCGCGGGCAAATTGACTCCCGGCGTCAAAGCTCATATTCGCCTCAATGCGCTGCCGGATCGCGTGTTCGAGGCCAAACTCGCCCACATCGCCGCCGTGGCTGATGAAACGACTGGCACCATCGAAGCCGCCTTCCATGTGCCAAATCCAGACAAACTGCTGCGCCCCGGCATGAAGGCGGAGTTCAGCATTGTCGTCAGCACACGTGAAAGTGTGATGTCTATCCCGCGTGCCGCTGTGCAGGGCGATGCGGCGGAGCGTTTCGTGTACATCAAAGACTACCAACTCAAGAATGCCTTTGTGAAAACCAGTGTCGTGCTTGGCACGCAGAACGATCGCTTTGTCGAGGTGATCAAAGGTCTGTTTCCCGGTGATGAAGTCGTCACACGTGGAGCCTATGCACTTGGCTTTGCCGGCAAAGGCAGTGTCAGTCTCAAGGAAGCCATGGACGCCGCGCACGGCCATCCTCACAACGAAGACGGCAGCGAAATGACCAAAGAGCAAATCGCCGCCCGTGACAAAAATCATAACGACCACGATCACACGGGCAGCCCCGCAGGCTGGAACATGCTGACGAGCTTTTTCGCAGGGAGCAGCGGCCTTCTGTTGATTCTCCTGATCGTAGCGATGCTGAAGCGCAAGGAGGCGCAGTCATGCTGAATCACCTCATCCGCTTCTCACTGCACAACCGGCCCTTCATCTTGATGGCGGCTTTGTTGGTGCTGCTGTTTGGCTATCAAACACTCACGCAACTGCCGGTGGAGGTCTTACCGGACATGACGAAGCCGACGGTCACGATTTTGACGGAAGCGCCAGGCTTGGCACCTGAAGAGGTGGAGGCGCTGGTCACGCAACCGCTCGAAAGCGCGGTGCAAGGCGTCAGCGGCCTGGATCGATTGCGCTCGAACTCGGATGTCGGTCTTTTGCTCGTCTTTGCGGAGTTCGGCTGGGGCACGGACATCTATCGCGCACGGCAACTCGTGCAGGAGCGCATGCAGTCGGTGCTCAATTCATTGCCGAAAGGTGCCAAGCCTGGCATGACGCCCGTTTCGTCGCTGATGGGTGAAATTTTGCTCGTCGGTCTGCGCAGCAAGGATGGCAAAGTTTTGCCGGTGGAACTGCGCACACTCGCGGATTGGACGATCAAGCGTCGCCTTCAGAGCATCAGCGGTGTGGCGGAGGTGCTCACCATCGGTGGTGGCGTGAAGCAGATTCAGGTGCAGCCGAATCCGCATCGTCTGGCGGCTTATGGCGTCACGTTTGAAGAGGTTGAGACTGCGGTGAGCCTTGCGGCGGGAAATGCGACCAGCGGTTATCTGCAAGCCGGTCCGCGCGAGATCATGGTGCGCAATCTCGGCATGACGACACGTCTGGAAGACATCGCGCATACCATCGTCAAGACCGTGGGCGACCGTCCGGTGCTCATCAGCGATGTGGCGGAGGTCAAACACGCGGTGCAACCGATGCGCGGTGACGCCAGTGTGAATGGCACGATGGGCGTGGTGCTCAGCATCGACAAAGCGCCTGGTTTTGATACGCTGAAGCTCTCTCGTAGCATCGAGGCCGCGCTGGAAGAGTTGCGGCCCACTCTGCCGGCTGGAGTTACCGCAGAGATCATGTTTCGTCAGGGCGACTTCATCGAGCACGCCATTGGAAATCTCAAAGAAGCCATCCGCGACGGTGCCATCATGGTCACCATCATCCTGCTGCTCTTCCTGCTGAATTTCCGCACCACCGCCATCACGCTCATGGCCATGCCGCTCTCGTTTGCGGTGACGATCATCATTTTCAAAGTCTTTGGCATCAGCGTGAACTCCATGACGCTCGGTGGCCTCGCGGTGGCCATCGGCATGGTCGTCGATGATGCGATTGTCGATGTGGAGAATGTTTGGAGACGGTTGCGCGAAAATCCCACCAAGCCGGCGCTCGAAGTCATCACCGCCGCATCTAGCGAAGTGCGCAATTCCATCCTCTATGCCACGGTGCTCATCATCTTGGTGTTCATGCCGCTTTTCGGGCTGGAAGGCATTGAGGGCCGACTTTTCACGCCAATCGCCATCGCCACGATCACCTGCATGGCGGCATCGTTTGTCGTCAGTCTCACGGTCATCCCCGTTTTGTGTTCCTTGCTACTCAAACCGGCCGCAGGAGGTCACGGTGACGGTTTTCTCGTGCGCGGCATGAAATTCATCGTCCAGCACACCTTTCTGCGTTTTGCCCTTGGTGCACCACTGCTCGTCATTGCGCTGGCTGGCATGCTTCTCATCGCCTCGCTCATGCTTTACCCGATGATGGGCAAAGAATTCCTGCCCGCCTTCAATGAAGGCAGCGCCACCATTTCACTGGTGAATGCGCCGGGCACCTCACTAGCACAATCGAACGAGATCGGTGAAGTCGGCGTGCGGTTGCTGCAAAGCATCGACGAAGTCAAAAGCGTGGGGCGCCGCGCGGGACGTGCTGAAAAGGACGATCACGTCATGCCAGTCAGCGTGAATGAATTTGATGTCGAGTTTAAGGAGACAGGTCGCTCACGCGAACTCGTCTTCGCGGATATTCGAACCAAGCTCAAAGCCATCCCCGGCACATTTCTCAATGTTGGCCAACCGATTGGTCATCGACTCTCACACATGCTCAGCGGCGTCTCAGCCAAGATCGCAGTGAAGATTTTTGGCCCTGATCTCGATGTGTTGCGCGAGAAAGGTGCGCAAGTCCGTGATCTCGCCAAAACGATTCCCGGTTTGACCGATGTGAACCTCGAAGCGCAGGTGGCCATTCCTCAAATTAAGATTGAAGTGAATCGGGAGCGTGCCGTCGCATACGGCGTGCAACCTGTAAGGCTCAATGAACAAGTTTCGACGTTACTCGGCGGTAAAACGCTGGCGGAACTGCGTGAAGGCCAGCGCACCGTCGATCTTGTGATGCGCCTACCGGAGTCCTGGCGTGATTCACCAGAGAAGTTGGGTGAACTGCTCATCGAGACCGATCGCGGCCAGCGCATCCCATTACGACTCGTCGCCGACATCCGTGAAGGCAAAGGCCCAAACGTGATCAATCGCGAAAACACCATGCGCCGCATCGTCATCGGTGCGAACACCGCTGTCCGTGACCTCGAATCACTCGTAAACCAATGGGAGGCCGCTGTGCGTGAAAATGTGAAGCTGCCTGAAGGTTACTCGCTCCGTTTTGAAGGAGAATTCCAAGCGCAGCAGGCCGCAGCCAAACGAATCGCCTTCTACTTCAGCCTCGTGCTGCTTGCGGTGGCTGTGTTGCTTTATGGCTACTTCCACAGCATCTCGCTGGCCTTGCAGGTGATGCTGAACATCCCGCTCGCACTCATGGGCGGCCTCGCGCTGACCTGGGTGCTCATCGATAACATCAGCATCGCCACCATCGTCGGCTTCATCGCTGTCGGCGGTGTGGCAGCTCGCAACGGCATCATGATGATCAGTCATTACCTTCACCTCATGAAGCATGAGGGCGAAAAATTCACGCGCGAGATGATCCTGCGCGGCACGCTGGAACGACTCGTGCCAGTTTTGATGACCGCCCTGAGCGCTGGCATCGCCTTGATACCGCTCCTGCTCGCTGCGCATCAACCAGGAAAAGAAATTCTTCATCCCGTCGCCGTCGTCATCGTCGGCGGACTCGTAAGCAGCACCTTTCTCGACCTGATGGTCACACCCGCTGTCTTCTACCTCTTTGGCCGCAAGGCCGCACTCCAACACACACAACCCAAACCATGAAAACCAAACTCATCCTCCTCTCACTCATCGCCTCCATCACCTTCGCTCATGAAGGTGTCGAACTCGGGCCCAACAAAGGCCGCATCCTCGAATTCAGTAAAAATGAGACCATGCACGGCGAAGTTACCGTCAAAGGTGACAAGTTTCACATTGCCTTGCTCGACAAAGACATGAAACCCGTCGCCATGGCCGAGCAAACGCTCACCGCGACCACTGGTGAGCGCGACAAGCCCACCAAACTCACCGTCGAGAAGGACGCCAAAGGATTCGTCGTTCCTGTTGTCAAATCCGGCGAGTGGCTAATCCTTCAGTATAAAGACTCGGCTAAAGCCAAAGCCATCACCGCACGCCTCGAATACAACACCGCGATCTGTGATGAGTGCAAAAAGGCTGAGTGGGTCTGCGAGTGTAAGAAAGCAGACGAGAAGAAGTAACAACCATCATGACCGATTTCACACAGCTCATTCAAAGCGGTAGCGCCCATGTGTGGCTCTACATTCCCGTGGCTATTTTGCTTGGCGCTTTGCATGGGCTGGAGCCGGGGCACTCGAAGACGATGATGGCAGCCTTCATCATCGCAGTGCGCGGCACGGTGTGGCAGGCGGTGCTACTGGGTCTCTCGGCAGCCATTTCGCACTCATTGCTCATCTGGCTACTCGCGGGACTGGCATTGTATTACGGTGGGCAGTGGAATGTGGACCACACAGAGCCGTATTTTCACCTCGTCTCAGCTTTGATGATCCTGGCGCTGGCTGTGTGGATGTTTCTGCGCACGCGGCGTGAAGTCGCCGAAGCTCATGCGCATGAGCACGCCGCACCACCTGCAGCCGCCAAAACGGATGAGCCTGATCAATGGCAGGCCCATTCACACTCACACGCTGATTCACCGCGACTGCTTGTGGGCGAAACGCTGACGCCAAGCGGTCTCATCCTTCCCGCAGGCATGGCAGCACCAACTCGCAGTGCCAAACAGGGGCCGCATGGCGGCATGTTGCTGGATACGGGTCACGGTTGGCTGGAAGTATCCATTTTTGAAACCAACGTGCCTCCACGCTTCCGCATCTATCCCTGCAAGGTTTCGGGTGAAACGGTGCCATTGCCGAAAGGCACACAACTCGGCATCGAAACCGCACGCCTCGATGGCCGCACGCAAAAATTCGTCTTTGAAGCACGCGACACCTTTTGGGAAGCCACGAGCGAGTTGCCGGAGCCGCATGAGTTCCTCGCCGTCGTGAGCTTGGGGCACAGTGATCACGCTCACACCTATCGGCTGCGCTTCACTAAGGATGCAGATGTAGCCGTCGAAGAACCGGAAAAAGACGGTATCGAATACCAAGACGCGCATGAGCGTGCGCATGCGCAGGATATCGCGAAGCGCTTCGCCAATCGCGCTGTCACCACACCGCAGATCGTGCTATTTGGCATCACCGGCGGTCTCATGCCATGTCCTGCGGCCTTCACCATCTTGCTGGTGTGTCTTCAGGTGAAAAAAGTAGCGCTTGGCTTCTCACTCGTCGCCGCATTCAGCTTTGGACTGGCTTTAACAATGGTCGTCGTCGGCGTCATCGCCGCATGGAGCGTGCAGCATGCACAGCGTCGCTACAGCGGCTTCGGCGAATGGATGCGCCGCGCGCCTTACATCTCATGCGTGCTACTCGTATTGCTGGCAGCGTTCATGGCTTGGCAAGGCTGGCAGGGACTGTCTCACCCGCATAGCCATTAACCGTGAGTTGCCCTCGCGTGGTATTCCCGGCGAAGGAGACGACAAAATCACCCCTATTAAACTCAAACAGTGTCAGGATTTCAAGATCAACCACCCTCAAGTCATCTACCCAACAAAATATGAAAACTGCATCTCGTCACATCTTCAGCAGCATCTTGCTCAGCATGGTCACTCTGCTAGGCACCGCATCGTGGACCCCCTTGGCAGCCCAGGCACCCATACCGGACATGATCGACCAGAAGGACAACGCTGGCTGGGGCACGTTCGTCTCATTCAAGAACGGCGCGCTGATCCTCAAAGGCAACGCCGGCGCCTTGGGCTGGGCGAAGATTCCTGAGCCAACCAAAGTCATTCATTGGGACGCTCCCGCTCGAAATTATAAAACCTCCAGCTCCGCAGCGATCCTCGAGAAAGTGGAGGCCGGAACGTGGATCTTCGTGGCCGAAAACAAAGCCCACGTCGTTGTGGGCGCTGGAAAAGAGGGCCGTACGACCGGCACTTTCGTCTCGTTCAAGGACGACACGATGCTCTTGCTCGGCAAAGACTTGCCCGTGAGCGAGTTCACCAAGAAATACGGCAACCAGCTCAAATACCCCAAGTTCGCCGAGCACGTCCCCGTGTTCGAAAGCATTGATGGCGGTGACTACACGCTGGCAGGCACACCGGCTGTGGCTTTGCCCAAAATCAAGGAAGGAACTCTGGTCACGGTTTATTTCGGGCCGTCGGACGGATTCTTCACCCGCATCGAGATCGGTGTGAAGAAGTAACCCCTCTCCGTATCAACCACCATGCCTCTTATGAAACACGCATCGCGTCATCTCATCATCACCTTCGCCCTCATGCTGGGCATGGCCGTCATGCCATGGACACCCATTGCAGCTCAAGCTCCAGCAGCGGACACTGCCGACCAGAAGGACAAGTCCGGCTATGGCAAGTTCGTGTCATTCAAGGACGGCACGCTGACGCTCAAAGGCAATTACAGCGGCTTGGTTTGGAAGGACGTTCCTGCGAAGACCCCGGTCGTTCGCTGGGACGATGCCTCCAACTCCTACATCCCTTCAGGCACCGCTGAAGTCTTGAGCAAGGTGGAAGCCGGGACATGGATCATCGTTGGCGGAAACAAGGCGCTCGTCCGAGTCGGCGCGAGGAAGGGCAGCACGACTGGCACCTCCATCTCGTTCAAGAATGAGCGGCTGCTGATGCTCGGCAAAGACCTCGGCCCGGCCTACACCAAGAAATACGGCAACCAGCTCCACATGAACAAATTTGCCGATGATGTGCCCGTCTATGAAAGCATCGACGGCGGCGACTTCGAGTTTGTCGGCAACCCCGTGAAGGTTCTGCCCACGGTCAAGGAAGGTGCCATCATCACCATCCACGGTGCTGGCGACGATAACATCACCCGTATAGATCTTGGCGTGCCGAAGAATAAGTAACCACGGCCGTCAGAATCAGGTTTATCGCCATGAAAACCATCCTGACTATTTTTTGCACGTTGCTATTCAAGATCGCGATGTTCGCAGCGGAACCCCTCGTCTTTAATGCAGGCAACGCACCTAGCGGCAAGGTGCGTGAGACCGTTCAGCCGCCGCTGAATGTCATATTCGACACGGACATGGGTGCCGACTGCGATGACGTGGGCGCGCTGTTTATTCTGCACGGGGCGATCGAGCGCGGTGAGGTTAAGCTACTGGCCACCATCGGATGTACTTCATCAGATTTCATCGCGCCTTGTATTGATGCGGTGAACACTTGGTTTGGCCGTTCCGAGATTCCGGTGGGCACACTTAAAGACGCCGGACTGCTTCCTCGTCCGGGTTACTCCAGCGAAATCGCAGCGAAGTTTCCGCATCGCTTTCCCAGCAGCAAAGATTACCCGGATGCGGTGACCTTATACCGTGAGGTATTGGCAAAACAGCCCGACGGCAGCGTTGTTATTGTGGCGGTCGGTCCACTGCGCAATATAGCCAACCTGCTCAAGTCCCGCGCCGATGCAGCCAGCCACCTCGATGGTCCCGCGCTCGTTGCGAAGAAGGTAAAGCGGCTTGATGTCATGGGCGGGAAATATCCGCCAGACGCGAGCCGGAACGCGAAAGACGGCGAGTTTAACTTCATGCAAGATCCGGCATCCACCGCGCTGGTCTGCTCCACCTGGCCGACGCCCGTGCTATTCAACGGGGAAGGCGGCTCAACCTGCTCCGGTCGCCGCGTCACCTATGAGATGCCCGAACACAATCCGCTGACCGTTGCTTACAAGCTTTCAGCCTCGACGGGTTTCGCGGGTGATCGCTTGAGTTGGGATCCTGTTTCATGTCTCGTAGCCATTCGCGGAGCCGCGCCCTGGTATAAGGTCGTCAGCGGTGGGACCAACGTCGCGGATCCTGTGACTGGGGTGAATGTCTGGCAGCCAGGGGAGGATCGTGGACACTCTTATTTGGTGCTGGATCAAAAACGGCCGAAGAGCGAGGTCGAGACTGCTCTCGAGGATTTGATGGTGGCTGGCAAAGCACGCCCGGCCGATCTCACTTTCGATACCGTCTATTACGCTCACGCGGGCATGGGCACGATCACGGGCGCAGGCGAGCGCGACAAGAAAGGCGTCTGGCTGGATAAGAAGCCCTCTACTTGGATTCAACATCAGCATGCCGATGGCCGGAAATACTTGGTGACCTCCTATGTAGTCGTTGCTGCGGACAAACAGCGCCTACCGCACACGGTGGATTTGGTTGCGTCCAATGATGGCGGGGTGACTTGGACCACGCTGGATACGCAAAATGCTCCGGGGTTTACCGAGCAGGCACCGCGCCGCGAGTTCACCATCGCCAAGCCAGCCAAGTGGAACATTTACCGGCTCAATGTGACGGCCGCCAATGAGAATGAAGGCATTCAGATTTCCACGATCGAACTCAACGAGGCGATCCACTGCCGACCAAAGGTCGCCGTCACCAGCGTGACTCTCGACCACCAAGCACTCACGCTTCCCGTCAATGGTCGGGCGACGCTCAATGCAATCATCGCACCCCGTGACACTTTCGAGCGCGAAGTAGTTTGGCACAGCAGCGATCCGGCTGTGGCCGAGGTGCGGCGCATCGGCGAGCAAATCGCCATGGTCGTCGGCAAGCAGCCCGGCAGATGCACGATTACCGCGACTATCGGCACCGTGCGGCAGACTAGCATGGTGACTGTGACTCCCACGTCGCTGCCTCCCGGCTGGAGCTACGATGAACTCAACACACCGCCCATTCCCGGCGCGGTTTCTGTGGCCGAAGGGAAGTTCACCCTCACGGGGAGCGGGCACGCGATGACTGCGTTTTGGCAGCGAGTCAAAGACCAGGGCGTTTTCGTCAGCAAGCCCGTCACGGGCGACGTGGAAATATCCGCTCGTCTGACGAGTCTGGCCCCGAACGTCGGCGGCCCAAATGCCTATCCCCATGACACTCGTCCAGCGACAGCTTCGGGCGTGATGATCCGGGAATCGCTCGCCGAGCCATGCAGTCGCTATGTGCTGCTCCAGGTGGAGGCATCAGGCAATCTCGTCTGCCGGTGGCGGGAAAAGTCCGGCGATCAAGACGGCGGCAAAAAGAAAGAACTGGGCAAGGCAACTTTGCCGATCCACCTCAAGCTCGTTCAAAAAGGCAGGGAGATTCAAATCTTTACCTCGGCCGATGGTCAGAACTGGGGCGAGTCGCTGATGGCACATACTGCTGCCTTCGACGACAAAGGCCGGGCCGGCCTCTTCGTCTGCTCTGGCAATCCTATGTCGTCCACCACGACTGAGTTTGATTCGGTAAAAATCAACCAAGATGCCGCCGCGCCGCTCCTCCACTCAAACTAAGACAAGCCATGTATATCAGAATGAATCTCATCCTACCACTCCTCTGCACGTTGTTGCTCACGACGGCGATTTCCGCGGCCGATCCTGTAGTTTTCAACGCACGCACCGCCCATGGCGGCAAGTGGTCGGACGCTCAAACTTGGGAAGGTGGACGCAAACCTCAGGCGGGCGACTTTGTTCAAGTTCGTGCAGGTCATGTCGTGACCTATGATGTGAATTCAGATGTGGCGCTGCGGATGCTGCACGTCGCGGGCAAGCTCACGTTTTCGAGGGAAGTGTCCACGTTGCTAGATGTGGGACTCATCAAGGTCGAGCCCGGCGAGACGACAACAGAGGACGGTTTCGACTGCCACGACGCGGCTCCCGCACCACAAGCCGGTGTTGCTATTCCGGTGCTTGAAATCGGCACGCTGGCGTCACCCATCCCGGCGGGGGTGAAGGCGACGATCCGTTTGCGTCAGTTCAAAGGCACGAATGCGGAAACACTCCCCGCCATCATCGCCTGCGGCGGGCGTTGGGACGTGCATGGCGCGCCGATGAAGCGCACCTGGTTGAAGCTCGCCGCGCCTGCGAAGGTGGGTGATGTCAGCGTGAGGGTGGATGAACAAGTGTCCGACTGGCACGTTGGTGACCGGATCATCATCACGACGAGCGAGGCACCCGCCATTGAGTCCGGGACGACGTTTCAAATAAAGTCGCGTGGCAGACAGAAACCCATCGGCACGGAGGAGCGTGTGATCACCGCCGTCGAAGCCTCGGTACTCACGCTGGATCGTCCATTGGAGAAGGCGCACCGCAGCGAAGGCATGATGCGTTGTGAAGTCGCCAACCTCTCGCGCAATGTCGTCATCGAGTCCGCCGAACCGGCCGGCACGCGTGGCCACACGATGTATCACCGCGACTCCTCCGGCGGCATCAGTTACGCGGAGTTCAGGCATCTGGGCAAAGAAGGCGTGCTGGGCAAATACTCGATCCATTTCCATCTCGTGCGCGACACCATGCGTGGCAGCGGCGTGCTCGGCGCGAGCATCTGGGATTCGCACAACCGCTGGGTCACCGTCCACGGCACCGACCATTTGCTCATCCGGGATTGCGTCGGCTACCAGTCGCGCGGGCACGGCTTTTTCCTCGAAGACGCGACCGAGCAATGGAACGTGCTAGACCGCAATCTCGCCGTGCAGTCCTTTGGCAATGTGGCGCTGCCAAAGCAGGTTCTCTCTTTCGATCCCAACGACGGCGCAGGCTTTTGGTGGGCCAATGGGCGGAACACTTTCACCCGCAACGTCGCGTGTGAGAACGATCACTATGGCTTCCATTTCCAGATCGCGAAAACGCCCGACTTCAACCCCGTGCTGCGCGTCCGCTCGCCCGATGGGAAGGTCGCCGAGCGCGATGTGCGCACGCTGCCGTTCATGCGCTTCGAAGACAACGAATCCCACAGCAACGGCCTTTTCGAATTCCGTTTCGGCGACGAGGAGCACGGCTCCGTGCATGGCGACCGCGAGTATCCCTTCATCGTCCGCAACCTGCGCGCCTGGGCCGCGCATTACGCAATCCGGCCCAACATGCAGTTCTTTCTGCTCGAAGGCCTGCGGGTGCAGGATGCCGCGTTCGGCATCTACCACCCCGACTACGATGCGCACGTGTATCGCGACATCGCCTTTCACAACATCACCTCCGAGCCGATCAACGGCGGCCACGACGAATTGAGCCTCCCATATGGCGACTTCACTTATGACGGACTCATCTTCGCCGACTGCACGCTGAAAAATGACCCGCTCGTGCAACTCACTGCCATCGGCCCCAAGCCGGGCCTCGTGGCGCATTTTCGCGGCCTCAAACTCACCAACAGCACCAGCGGAAGCAGTGTCGTCGATTTCGGCGGCGGCCCGCGCACGAAAAAGACCGAGCATCCCGTCAGCTACTACTTTCACGACAGCCCCGTGCCCCGCGTGGCGAGCGCGCAGGTGAAGGATGCGGACAAAAGCAGCGCGTTTCCGCAACTCCTCGCACCCATGGATGATCTGCCACCCGCGACCTTGATCACGAGCATCCATGTCGAAGGCACGAAATGCACCGTGCGCGGTGTCTCTCATGACAATGGTGAGATCGTGACTGTTTCTGTGAATGGCCTCCCAGCGACGATCACAACGCAACAAGCAGGCGTGGCAGACTGGAGCATCACACTCGACCCGCCGGCCGACAGCCGCTACCTTGCCAAGGCCACGGACCTAGCGGGCAATGTTGAGTTGATGACGCGCGAGGTTGCCCATCAAAGCCGGTAATAGGAGCCCTGGTAGTGGCGCTTCGTAAGCAGGTTTCAAACACGGGATTCACAACTGTGAAATGCCACCTTCCGTGCGGCTGCTCTTGAATGCGCGGCGATCTTGAAACCACGCACTCAGCCTAGTGAGGCCGAGCAAGCCCGTGAACAAGGCGCAAAAATGCCACCGATATGCATCGGTGGCATTTTCGTGTCGGTTTCCATGATCAATGATGTCCAGGGCAATGGAAGTAACGGTAGCCGTCACACCACTCATGGCAGTGGTGATCGTGGTGGCAGCCGCAGAAGCGCTCGCACACATGCTCACGTATGGTGGAGGCTGCTTTTTCGAATTGAGTTGCCGCTTGGGTCGGCAAGGTGAGGGCGATGACAGCGACGAGTGCGAGTGTCGCACCCGCTCATTTCGTGGGACGATTGAGTTGGTTGAATGTTTTCATGCAGGATGGTGTTGGATGTTGTTGAAGGCGTGTCTGCCTCATAGGAAGCAGACAGTCCGGCTTCTGACGACGACAGCAGCGGCCTGTTCATGGCGACTCATCGGAATGTAGGCTGGGTGTGTGCTGTGGTGAAGACCTTGCTTCACCAACAGCTTCCTTCACAGCACCGACCGGCTGTGCTACGATTTCGTTCCCGCCAAGAGACGGGCGGTCTAACGCCACCCATCCTATTCATTGCGGCAACCACACCAGCTTGGGAACATCAGGCGGCGCAGGCGTATGGAAGGACGGGTTTCACCCCATGGCAATGCTGCGGCAGGTGGACCAGCATGGGTATTGGCAAAGGCCCCAACGGGCAGGAGCCAAAAAACAATACCGATGAACATCCTCACCCACACGACAATGGCACTTACGATGGCCCTGGCCGTCTTCGCCCCCATGACCACCCAAGCCGCCGATACCCCGGCCCACAAAGAACACGCCAACGGCCACAACGCCCTCCAAGCCTGTGCCGCCGCCTGCGAAAGCTGCGTCACCGGCTGTCTGAATGAAGAGGACGTCAAAGCCATGGTGCCGTGCATCAAGCTATGCCGTGACTGCGCGGACATTTGCAGCCTGTCCGCACAATTCATGGCGCGCGACTCCGCCCATGCCGCCCACCTTTGCGGCCTTTGTGCAACGATCTGTGATGCATGCGGTGCTGAATGCGCCAAGCACAAAATGGAGTATTGTCAGCAATGCGCGGAAGCCTGCAAGAAGTGTGCGGAAGAGTGCCGCAAAATGGCCAAGTAAAATGGTTCGGTGATCGCTGCCCGGCATGTCTGCCGGACAGCGCACTGAGCAAGACCTTTAACTCAAGTCTTAATGATGCCCTGGGCACCAGAAGTGCTCGTAGCCACCACACCATTCATGTCCGTGATGGTGGCAGTGGTGACCGCAGAAACGCGTGCAGAGATGCTCGTGAAGAGTCGCGACTTGTTCGAATAACGTGGCCGCTTGAGTCGGCATGGTGAGAGCTAGTGTGGCGACGAGTGCGAGTGCCGCACCCGCCCATTTTGTGGGACGATTGAGTTGGTTGAATGATTTCATGTGGTGTGCTGTTGGTGTTGTTGAATGCGTGTCCGCCGCATTGGCGGCTGACAGTCCGGCTTCTGACGACAACACGAGCGGCCTATTCACAGCGACTTTTCGAATGTAGGCCGGGTGTGTGCTGCGGTGAAAATCTCGTCTTGCCAAGAACTTCTTTCGCAGCACCGCCGGGCTCTTGTGTGCGCATTGGCCAGTTCGTTGCCGCCAGGAGACGGGCGGGCTTCGCCACACCCATCCTACCTTCCACGCGGCATTGAGAACAAAAAGTGAGAGGGCTTGAGCACTTTGTGGCGTATAACCCCTGCACACGATGCATCTGCATCGACGAACCCATGAATCGACTCCGCACCATCGTTCTACTCCTCGCACTGATCGCGCAGGCTTTGCCTGTGCAGGCGATGATGCGTGTGGATGCTCCAGAGTCCTGCGCCATGGGTTGCTGCGCCTGGCTGGCGGAAGCGGGACTCAGTGAATGCGGATGCGTGAAGACTTCAGAGCCTGTTTCACCTGCCAAAGCACCACCAACCAGTAGTCGTGAGTGGATGACGCAACTTGTTTGGGCTGAACATGATTTTGCAACACCCGCAACGCGGCCACCGAAGAGCTTAGGCGATGTCAAATCGCCATCCAAGGAGCGCAGCGCGTCAAAGCAGCCGCATGTCCGGTTGGCCGTGCTGTTCTGCTCGTTTCTGAATTGAGTCGGCTTCTCTGACGGACGCATTGTGCCCACGCAACTCCATGAGCATGCACGGGCGTGGTTCCTCAAACCTTCAACGACTCGATTTTTATGAAACACATTCTTCTTGCCCTTCTTGGGCCTACGCTTGCCACTTTGGCCTGCGACAATTGCAAAGTCCCAAAGCCCGCTGCCGGTCAGCGTGTGGTGGAGTATGATCTCACCATTGCCGAGCAAACGGTGAGCCCTGCTGGCAAAGCGGTGCATGGGTTCACCATCAATGGCGGCATTCCTGGCCCGACGCTGCGCTTTCGCGAAGGAGATTTTGCGCGCATTCGAGTTCACAATAAACTGAAGCACGAAACAAC
Source organism: Verrucomicrobiaceae bacterium (assembly GCA_947466075.1). Lineage (GTDB taxonomy): Bacteria > Verrucomicrobiota > Verrucomicrobiia > Verrucomicrobiales > Verrucomicrobiaceae > Prosthecobacter. Next base: position 20,681 of record CANIBP010000021.1, on the reverse strand, counting down.
CTCGACGCATTGGCATGGATTGCTTTTACCCAATGAACAAGACGGCGTGCCGCATGTGACCACGCCGCCTATTGAGCCGGGAACGACGCACAGCTTTGGTTTCGATCTGCGAAACAGCGGCACGTATTGGTATCACTCGCACACACACTTGCAGAAGCAGAATGGCGTCTTCGGCAGCATTGTGGTGCTGCCACGTGATGGTGAACCGGTGAAGGCGGATCGCGAGCAGGTGCTGGTGTTGTCCGACTGGACGAATACTGACCCCATGGAGGTGCTGCGCATGCTGATGCGAGGCAGTGACTATTTTGGTCTGATGCGGAAGAACTCGCAGTCAATCCTCGGCGCATGGCAGCGTGGCAATTTGAAGGACTACTTTGCGCGTGAATGGGATCGCATGATGCCGATGGACATCTCCGATGTCGGCTACCACGGCTTTTTGATCAATGGACAGCGCCAGACACGCATCGAAGGCAAGCCGGGCGAGCGTGTGCGGCTGCGCATCATCAATGCGGGAGCGGCATCCTATTTTTATCTGAACTCATCCGCTGGGCCGATGACCATCGTGGCGGCGGATGGGCCTGCAGTGCAGCCAGTAAAGGTGGATCGCTTCCTGATGGCGATCGCGGAGACCTATGACGTGATCATCACGATTCCGGCGAGCGGCCAATATGAGTTCCGAGCCACCGCGCAGGACGGCAGCGGGCATGTTTCGGCTTTTTTCGGCTCTGGCAATCTCAAACCGGCCATCGATCCGCCGAAGCCCAATCTTTATCAAATGGACGACATGCTCACGCTGGCGCTCGAAGAGCAGGAAGACGACGTGCGTGCCTCATTGAAGCTGCCACGGCCCGGATCGCCCTACCGCTTACTGAAGTCGGTCAAGGATACGACTTTGCCCGCAAAGCTGCCACGCCGAAAAATCACGCTACACCTCACCGGTGACATGAATCGCTACATTTGGAGCTTTGATGGCAAGACCATCGCGCAGGAGCCCTATGTGATGATCAAGAAGGGGGAGATCATCGAACTGGAGTTGGTGAACGACACGATGATGCATCACCCGATTCATCTCCACGGCCACTTCTTCCGCCTGCTGATGGGAAACGGCCGCTACTCACCGCTGAAGCACACCGTCGATGTCCCGCCGATGAGCAGGCGAACCGTCGAGTTCGAAGCGAACGAGGCCAAGGACTGGATGTTCCACTGCCACATCCTTTATCACATGATGAGCGGCATGGCTCGTGTGTTTCGGTATGAGGACGAGGGCACGCCGAAGCCGGAGCAATCAAACAAGCCGGAAGACCACAGCCTCCATCACGCCGCTGGCTTGGGAGAGCATAATCACGACATGTCATATGTCTGGGGCGCGGGCACTCTTCAGTCCAACATGAGCAGCGGCCTGCTCACCTGGATGAATCCGAAGAACGATCTCCTACTCGGTTGGGAAGTCGGCTGGGCACGTTTCACGAAGCCGCAATACGAGATCGACGCGCTCTACCAGCGCTACTTCAACATGAACTTCCAAGCCTTCGCCGGCTACCGCTTCAGTAATCACGACAATGCGGGCAATCGCATCGTCGCAGGCATCAACTACCGTCTGCCGCTCATGATCTGGGCAGATCTCAGTGTCGATAGCGAAGGCAATGGCCGCTTTCAGCTCTCCAAGCGCTTTCAGCTCACGTCACGCCTCGGTGTTTCAAGCTACGCTTTCTATGACACCGGTAGCCAGTGGGAATGGAGCGCCGGAGCCGACTACACCCTCACGCGCAACACCTCACTGAGCCTTTCCTACCACAGCGACTACGGCCTCGGTGCCGGTCTGCTCTACCGCTTTTAATCCAAACCCAAACCCTACCCCACATCATGAAAACGAAACTCTCCACCCTCATCACCACCGCCATACTCGCCCTCAGCCTCAGCGCTGCGGATGTGAAACCCTATCCGCTCAAAACCTGCCTCGTCAGCGGTAACGAACTCGGCAGCATGGGTGCACCGATTACCAAGGTCTATGAAGGCCAGGAGATCAAATTCTGCTGCAAGCCCTGCATCAAGAAATTCGAAGCCAATCCTGCCAAGTATCTGATGAAGCTGCCAAAATAAGATCTAACTCATGCGCAAATTACCCGTGATTCCATCTTCCTTGAATCCCATGCTTCTAATGAAGTTATATTTTTAGAGGGTTTCAGTCACCTGCGGTGTTTGATCCATTGAATGCGAACCCATCCAAGCTCACGATGAACCATAAGAAAGCCCTAACGAGGCTAGCTTTGGCGCTAGCATGGGCCGCATCTTCATCGTGGGCTACCGCGCAGGATCCCTTTGCTGATTTGGACGCAAAGGCATCGGGAAAGCCGCTGCCGACTGCGGCCAATGATCCGTTTGCAGACTCGGATGCATCCCGTTCGCTAAACCTTTTGCTGCCACCACTGAGAACAAGCAAAGAACAAGTAACCACAACCGAAAAACTTACGCCCTTGCCGCCGCTCGCCACGGGCGGCTCAATGCTTGCAGCCTCGCCATCTGCCACAGCAGGCACATTGAAGCAGGATGTGGAGCCGACTTTTTTCGGCAACTTGCTGGGCGAGGGCTTCGCTTTCCGCAAAGAGATCATGTCACTCATCTCGCGTAGTTCAGATGCGGCAAGTTTGGGCGCAGCGGCCGATGGTTTGTATTCGCGCCAGTCAGTAGGCTTTGAGATCCTGAAGAAGTTCTCCACCAAAACGGCTACCGTCGCCGCCTTCGATTTACAGATGCGCTTTGTGCGCCGAGACGACTTCCATGAGGTGCTCAATGACGTGGAAGGCGCGAACCGCAGTGGCTGGTTCCTCGAATACCACAACTTTTACTTGGATTTCTACAACGTCTTCAACCCGCTGCTTGGCGACAAGGCCCGCAGCAGCAATGTGGGCCGTTTCAATCTGCGCGTTGGTCGCTTCTACCTGCCCTTTGGTCTCAATCTTCAGACCGATACGCACGGCCCTGTGCTTCAGCTCTCCAACGAGCGCAACTTTGGTTTCGAGCGTGACTGGTATGCGGGCTTCTGGGGCTCCATCAATCCTCACCTCAATTACGACATGTATTACCTGCTTGGCTCCGGCTACAACGTCGCGTTCAACGGTCAGAGTGGCCTGCTCGGCACACGGGTGAGTCTGTCCAACAAGTATCTCAATGAATACGGCCTCGAAGGCGGGCTGGCATCCATGGCTGGCCAGCGCTTGTCCCAGCATGCACTGGAGCGCAGCCCCTCAGTCATGATGGCCGCCGCTGGCGGTGAGGTCATCAACACCATGCGCTATGGTGCGGACATGCGCTGGCGGCATCTCGTTCCCACCGGGTCCATCACGCTGACGGCGGAACTCAGTGCTGGCCGTGATGAGAGCGACAAAGTCATCTCGCAACTCTATCAGGCCGACTATCTGACGGTGAACCGCAAGTTCGGTGCCAGCGTGCAATACCGCCAATTCAATCAGGGCATTCAAGGAACACCAGCTCCAATGAGCCGGATGGATTGGAATGGCGGGCGAACGGACGCGTCGATCATCGGCGAATTGTCATGGTATTTCCGCAACGATCTCGGCAACTCCAACCTTCATTGGATCAAACTCAACGTCGAACGTAAAACCGAAGCCATCCAAGGTCGCCAGGACACCATTCTCACCCTGCAATACTATCACTACTGGTAACCCGCCCACCCTACGCACATGAAACACATCGCCTTACTCCTACCCATGCTGCTGCTGCTTCTGCTGCCAGCCAGAACCTTTGCCGCCATTGGCTGTACACTCAGCAATCCCGCACAGGATTTGAAATACCTCTATCCCGAAATGACCACCTACAAGGAGGAACTGCGACAACTCGACCAGATGAAGAACGGTGCGGACCTTTTCAAAAAACTGCGCGCACGACTCGGTAGCGATCTCGATCCTGTCTATGAATCCTACGAGACACCTTACACGGTCTATTCCATCTTCAAAGGCGGCGACCTCATCGGCATCGTCCATGGCGTCAACGTGCCCGGCAAAGGCGGCGTTATTCAAGTGTTCATCTCGGCCGAGCCTGGCTCTGGTGAGATCAAAAGCTTTTTCTTCCAGCGCATCGAAAGCCCGGCGGCGAAGGCGCTGAAGAAAAAAGAATTCCGTGAGCAGTTCAACGGCCTCACGCTCGCCGACTTCTACAAGCACGACTACTTCGCCGTGGCCGAACCCACGAGCGACAAAGACAAAGTGGGCCGCATCGCCGCGCCGGATGTGGGTGAGGCCGGCAAACAGGACTACCAGGCCTCCCTGCGTGGCCTCCGCAAGAACCTCGTCCTGCTCGACATGTTCGTCTATGGCCTCAAATACGAGGCTTATTACCAGCGCTCGCAGGAGTCGCTGGCGAAGTCCAAAGCGAAGTAAATAACCCAAAACACACACTCATGAAACCCATTCTCACCCTTTGTGCCGTCATCCTCATCGCCGCGATTGCGGCTTTCGCTTGGAAATACACCGGCGGCGAAGACCACCATGGCCAAGCCTTCACCGGTCTGCCATCGGCGGCGATCACAGATCTCGCCACACGGCCCGCTGACTTCATCGGCAAGCCGGTGAGCATCCGTGGCAAGTTGGTGCAGCAGTGCCCGGCTTAAGGTTGCTGGTTTTTCCTTGCCGATCCTGCTGACGCCAAGGCGAAGACGGTGAAGATCGAGATGGGTGACACCACACCCAAGCTGCCGAAACGCGTGGGGCAAACCGCGCACGTCGAAGGCCAACTCATCAAGTATGGCGACGCCTACCAGTTCATCGGCATCGCTGTCACCTTTGAAAAGGATCCCAAGTAATGAATCACATTACCCTCGCCTCAAAAAATCTGCTGCGTCGCCCAGTGCGCAGCTTTCTCACCGTCGCAGGCGTATCGCTTGCAGTGGCCGTCGCGGTGAGCCTCGGCGGCTTCAATCTGGGTTATCGCCAGGCGCTTGACCACAGTATCGAGCGTCTTGGCTTCCAGATGATGATCATGGCGAAAGGTTGCCCGTATGAGGCCGCCACCATGATGCTCAAAGGAGGCACCGGCCTACTCTATTTGCCTGCCGAGATTTACGGCACGGTGAAGTCGGATGAGTCTATTCTCTCCATCACGCCGATTTTTGTCGGCGTCGCGGCCAAGGAGGGCAGTAGCATCCGCGATGATGAAGGAACCAAATCGTTTTCCATTATCTCCGGCATCGACACCGCTTCCTTCGTAACGATGAAGCCGTGGCTGCAATTCAAAACCGGCACAGGCTATGATGGCGGACGTTGGTTTTCCCAGGACTCGACCACCGAGATCGTGCTGGGCTTTGAAGCCGCACAATACGAGCAGCGCAAAGTCGGCGACACCTTCTATGCCACCGTCACGCCCAATGGCCAGACCGAAGCGAAGACGCACGAGTTTAAAATTACCGGCATCCTCGACCGCACTGGCACGCAGGACGACGGCACCGTCTTCATGCCGTTGAAAAATGCCCAGACCATCTTTGGTCGCCCCACCGATCTAACCATCATCGGCATTAAGCTCAAAAAGTTCGGCGCAGTCGAGCTACGCGAGTTTGAAGGCCGCTGGCTGAAGATTCCCGAGGTGCAGGTCGTGAGTCTAGAGCAGGTAAAAGGCACGCTCGTCAGTCTTGTCGGCACTGCACAGGTCATGATCGCCGCAGTGGCCATCATCGCCGTCATCGTCGCAGTCATCGGTGTGGTGAATACGATTTTGATGAGCGTCTATGAACGCACTGGAGAGATCGGCGTGATGAAAGCCATCGGCGCGTATCGCAGTGACATCTTCAAGCTCATTTGGCTCGAAACGCTCGCTGTATGTGTCACTGGTGGCGTTCTGGGTTGCCTCATGGCCATTGTGGGGGCTAGCCTCGTCGAGGCAGCGATCCGTGCGTTGATCAATCTCGGCGTGCAGGGTTCCATCGTCAGCATCACGCCCGGTTTGGTCGGCGGCGCGTTGATCGTGTCCATTTTGCTCGGCTTTTTCGCCGGGCTATATCCAGCGTGGCGTGCCGCCTCCATGCGCCCCATCGAAGCCATTCGTGAAGGAGAATAAAAAGCATGAGCACAGCCCCCCATACTCTCATCATTCGCGGCCGTGGCCTCAAGCGCCACTACCAGCGCGGCATTGAAACCGTGAAAGCGCTCGATGGCGTGGACATTGACATTCACACCGGCGAGATGGTCGCCATTCTTGGCCCTTCAGGCTCAGGCAAGACCACACTCGTGAATCTGCTCTCCTGTCTGGACGCTCCTTCCGCTGGTGAACTCAGTCTCGATGGCAAAGAAGTCGCGGGACTTGCGGAAGACTAGCTTGCGGGTGCTCGGCGTGGCACGCTGGGTTTCATCTTCCAAAAGTTTCACCTCATTCCCACGCTCACCGTTGCCGAAAACGTCGAGCTGCCGCTAATGTTTTTGAATCGTCCTGCGGATCGCAAGGCCACCATTGCCGTGCTCACGAGCGTCGGTCTCGCCAGTCGTGCCAATCATCTGCCGAAGGAACTCTCCGGTGGCGAGATGCAACGCGTTGCTGTCGCGCGTGCGCTCATCACGAAACCCAAAGTGATGATTGCCGACGAACCCACCGGCAATCTCGACAAGGCCACCGGCGAGGCGATTTTCGCCCTGCTGCGCAATCTCGTCAAAGACCAGGGCCTCACCGTCATTCTCACCACACACAACCTAGCGCTCGGCCATCAGGCCGACCGTGTCATCACCCTCGAAGACGGCCGGATCGTGAGGGAAGAAGCTGGCAACGCGGCATAACCATCAGTCATCGGCTAGACAATGCTCAGCACCCGCCTCGTTGAAGATTCTGAGAGGGGTTGGCGGTGATGTGGAGTTGCACTGGATGAACGCCTGACATGGCGCTGAACCAAAAAAACAAAACAACCCCACCATGAAAACAAAACTCACACTCCTCGCGGCTGTCATCCTTGCAGGCATCGGCTCCACCGTCGCTCTTGCTGGCCTCGACAAAGCGGCTCCCGCGACTGAAAAACCCGCTGGCATGAACTGCTGCGCCAAGATGCAGACGGCTCCTGCTCCAACTGCTGACAAAGACGCACCTGCAACAACGGGCATGAGCTGTCACGCGAATGCGACGGCCCAGGATGCTGCTCCGGTGAAAACCAAAAGCTGCTGCAACAAGTAATGGCTACGCAAGCCCACAACCCGTCAGGCATCGGATGATCTGGCGGGTTGTGTTTCATCCATCATCCGCCAATCTTGCTCCGCCATGAATGACAACGAACTCCATGATCTGATCCGTCAGACTCAACCGAAGCTGGATTTCCAGCCTTCGTTCCAGCGTGAAATCTGGGCGCGCATCGCTGTGGCCGAGAATCAATCTTGGTCGGCGCAATGGCGGCGATTGAGCGAGTCATTGTTTCGCTGGATCGCTCAACCAGCACCCGCGTTGGCTGCGGTGACGGCTATGTTGATCTTAGGGGCTGGTCTTGGCCGGATGATCACGCCGGACAACAATCACGCTGCCATGCGCACTGCTTATTTGGCTTCCATCAATCCCGCATCTGCGGCTCACGCTAGCCATGCGCCATGAAAAGAGGCCTCTGGATCATCATCGTGGCATTGGTCGTCGGTCTGGCGAGTTTTTGGATTACTCACAGCCAATGCTGCTGCTCCTTGCCAGATTCCAGCGCTGAACATGAAGAGCATTCACTCCTGCCTGAACTGGCCTGGTTGCGCCATGAATTCAAACTGACCGACGCGCAGTTTGCCAAAGCCTCCGAGCTACACTTGGCCTATCGCCCGACCTGCGAAGCTCTATGCGCGAAGGTGATGGCCTCTCATGCGAAGATCAAAAAGCTCGTCGATGGCGGCACGCAGGTTTCGCCGGAACTCACGTCTGCTTTGCATGAGCACGCGGAACTGCATGTGGAATGCCAGGCCGCCATGCTCACCCATCTTTACCAGACTGCTGCGTGCTTCACGCCCGAGCAGTCACGCAGCTATCTCGATGCCATGCTGCCGCAGGTCATCGAGATGGCCATGGAGCCTGGAACCACTCACAGCGGTCACTGAACCACTTCCCAGCATGGATTTCAGTCACGATGCCGATGTAGTGCTCATGCAGCGACTCGCTGGCGGTGAGGATCTCGCCTTGAACGAGCTCATGTCCCGCTGGCGCGAGCGTGTCGCGGCCTTTCTCCTGCGCATGGTAGGAGATCACGCCACAGCCATGGATCTCACGCAGGAGACCTTTGTGCGTCTCTACACCAGCCGCCACAGCTACAAGCCAATGGCCGCTTTCTCGACTTATCTGTTTCACATCGCAGCCAATCTCGCCCGCAGTCACGCCCGCTGGAAAAGCCGCCATCCCACCGTGCCGATGGAGGATGAGCAGGGCGACCTCGTTCACGAGCCTGTTGATCCGCAGCTCTCTCCCGATGATGCAGCCACCTTGCATGAAAAAACCGCGATGGTGAACAAAGCCATTGCTGCTTTACCCACCGACCTGCGTGAGGCCCTGATGCTATTCACCGTTCAAGACATGAGCCATGCCGACATCGCCGCCACGCTAGGCTGTTCAGCAAAAGCCGTGGAAGTGCGTATCTACCGAGCTCGGCAGATGCTCAAGGATGCGTTGAAGAACTACGGCGCTTGAGCGCGGCTTGATCTATTGTGCGCGGATATTGCGATGGTAGAGGGGTTTATCCTTTTACGGAGTTGATACAGGTGAAGGCCCTCAAACCATCTGCCAAAACACACAAACCAAACACAACCATGAAAACGAAACTTATCCGTTCCACCCTCCTCGGTATTGCTGCACTCAGCACACTGGCCCTCGTCTCCTGTCAAGCGCCTGCCAAGTGCCATATGCCAACCAGCGCCGTGACCTGCTCCAAATGTCATACCATTCACTTCAATGCACCCGGCACCGGTGTTGGTGCTGCTGGAGCGAAGGGCGGTATCGTTACGATGCGCCATGCCGATAGCATGTCATGCGCGGATTGTGAAAGTAAGGTGGTTGCCATGCTGAAGACGGGCAATATCACGCAACACACCTGCAAGACCTGCGGCGGCACACTGCACCACTGCTCCACCCACTAATCTGAGCTGAGCCACAAGCCGCCAGCGTCAAAACGCTGGCGGCTTTTTTATTTACTACAGAAATGTCGAGGGGTTGATGCGGCGGTGGAGTTGCACCTCATGACCGGCTGAATGGTTCGGTCACTCAACTCAAACCAACACCCCCATGAGACTGACCCTCGCTCTCCTCTTCTGCGCTTGCACCCTCTCAGCTGCTCCCGCTGCCTACTCGCTCAAAACCTGCCTCGTCAGCGGCAATGAACTCGGCAGCATGGGGCAAGCCGATCACCAAGGTCTATGAAGGCCAGGAGATCAAACTCTGCTGCAAGCCCTGCATCAAGAAGTTCGAAGCCAATCCGGCCAAGTATCTTGCCAAGCTACCGAAGTAACACGCCACCAGCAGACTGTTTAGAAAGGAAGTTGACCTTGGCGCTCTGCATGTGAAAACAGGGCAGCTCATGCATCTTCTGTTCGACACACTCATCCTTCATCTCGATCCAGCACCGCATGACGGTGCTTGGAATATGGCGGCGGATCAGGCTTGGTTGGAACAGAGTGAGTTGCCGGTGCTGCGCGTGTATCGCTGGGATCAGCCGACCGTGACGATTGGCTATGCGCAGAATTTAACGAAGCTCGCCGATGCTTTGCCAGCATGGCCCGTGGTGCGACGATGGACGGGCGGCGGTGTGGTGCTGCATGAGAATGACTTCACCTATTCCGTGATCGTGCCCGCATGCCATCCGTGGTCCCAAACGAACCCGCTGGACAGCTACCGGCTCATTCATGAGTCATTAGCGACAGCGCTGGCTGATGGTAGCCGTCTCGCCGGTCCGGAGGATTTGATTGAAGCACCGTTCTGTTTCGTGGCACCTGCGTTGCACGATGTGGTGCGTGGAAAGGAGAAAATTGCCGGAGCAGGGCAGCGGCGTGGCAAGCTGGGGCTGCTGCATCAAGGCAGTGTGCAGCAGGTGTTGCTGAAGGATGATTTCTGGCAAGGCTGGGCCGCACAGTTGGCCAAAAATGTGATCGTGAAGTCCGAGATGACTCCATCCATGATCGAACGCGCCAATGAACTCACCGTGAAGCGCTACAGTCTGACTTCGTGGCTCAACGAGCGGGAGGACCAGTTGGGATGACGCGAATTTTTGTCTATGGGACGCTGAAGCGTGGCCGTAGCAACCACCACTGTCTCGAAGGCCAGCGATTCGTCGCTGAAGCGCACACGCAGCCAATTTATCGGCTCTACGACATGGGAGGCTATCCTGGCATGATCCGCGATGACAACGGTGTGGCCGTTGAAGGTGAGATCTGGGAGGTCGATGCAGGCGGCTTGGCGCGGCTTGATGTGCTGGAGGACATCGAAGGTGGTGAATACGAACGCGTGATGCTCGAACTCGAGGGTGATCGTGTCGAAGGCTATCTCTTTCTTCACGATGTCAGCGGCAGGCCCGATGCGGGTGCGTGCTGGTAATCAGCCTGCGCCGAAGAATCCACCGAGCTTCCGAATGCGCGTAGGATGGCGGAGTTTGCGCAGTGCCTTGGCTTCAATCTGGCGAATGCGCTCGCGGGTGACGCTGAACTGCTTGCCGACTTCTTCGAGCGTGCGGCCGGCACCATCGCCGAGACCGAAGCGCTGCTCCAGCACCTCACGTTCGCGAGGATTGAGGGTATCGAGCACGTCGCGGAGTTTGTCGCGCAGCAAGTGCATGGCGGTGAGTTCCATCGGATTGCTGGCTTCTTTATCTTCGATGAAGTCGCCGAACTCGGTGTCGCCTTCGCTTTCGCCGACCTTGGCCTGCATTGACACCGGCTGCTGCGAGAGCCGCAGCACGGCGTTAACGCGTTCGACGGGGAGATGAATCTCCTCGGAAATTTCTTCCGGCGTCGGATCACGGCCAAGCTCTTGCAGCAGTTGCTTATGCACGCGCATGAGCTTGTTGATCGTCTCGATCATGTGCACCGGAATGCGGATGGTGCGCGCCTGATCGGCGATGCTGCGGGTGATGGCTTGCCGAATCCACCAAGTGGCATAGGTGCTGAACTTGTAGCCGCGCTGATACTCAAACTTTTCAACCGCGCGCATGAGGCCCATGTTGCCTTCTTGAATCAAATCGAGGAAGGACAGACCACGGTTGGTGTATTTTTTGGCGATGGAAATGACGAGTCGTAAATTCGCCTCGATCATTTCAGTCTTAGCCTTCGTGGAATCACTGACGTGCTTGAGGGTGTCGGTGATGAGCGCGCGGTAGTCAGCCGCGGTCATCCATGATTCGAGTTCAAAAGCATGCACGGCCTCTTTTGTGGCCTCGCTGCGTGGATGTTCCTTGAGATTGCGCTCCAAGGCACCCAAGTCCAGCAGTCGCTGCTGTAGCAGGGTGACGAACTCCTCAGTGATCTTTGCTTTGAAGTAAAACTTCTCACACTGGCGGAAAAATGAAGCACGCAACTCTCCAAACTCTTCCAAGGCGGCGGCACGCTTGCGTGGGCCAATGCTGTTGAGGGTGGTAAACAATTTGGCGGTCTTTTCGTGTGTCTTGCGGCATTGTTCGAGCAGAGGCTTCAGTTTCTTGAAGTAGGCCTCGCGTTCGTCGGCCTTACGGTCACTCACTAAGCGGTCAAAACGCTCAACACCATTGCTTAGCGCCTCGGCAAACTGGAGATAGGCCTGGCCAATGAAACCGATCGTATGTAGGCACTGACGCAGACTCAGATCTGCCTTTTCGATGCGCTTGGAGATATGGATTTCCTGTTCGCGAGTGAGCAGTGGCACCTGGCCCATCTGGCGCAGGTACATGCGGACGGGATCATCGAAGACAGCGAGTTTGGCCGATGCGGCGTCGCGTTCGGCGGAAACGCGTTCGCGGGCGGCGGTGTGGCGTGCTGCGACGCCATCGACATCATCGGTGATCTTGATCTCCATCGCACGCAGTCGTGTGATGAGGGCGTCCATCAGGTCCGGCGTGACGAAACCGGATGGCAGGGCCTCATTGATGTCATCCCAGGTCAGGTGATCATGCTCGCGGGCGGTGCGGATGAGATCGCGCAAACGCGCCTGCACGTCGGGCGAGTGGATGTCGTCGTGTGTGACATTGGCGAGCTGGGCGAGGCTGCCGGCATAGCCATTCTTCGGCGGACGACCGCGACGGCGCTTGAGCGGCTGGCCATCAGGACCGACGGCGATGACAGGCTTCTCTTTGGGCGGATGAATGCGTGGCCTGCCGCGACCGCGTTTCAACGGTACATCAGTGCCTCCCGTAGCCATGGCTGCAGTCGCTTTTCTGGCGGCGTTAGAACGAGTTCCGTTTTGTGAGCTTTTAGAGACGGCCATACATGCCTCGGGGGTTCCGGGAGCGTCGGTCAGGGAAGGCGACTATCTGGGGAGCCTTTCGCACGGTCAAGGCATTCTTTGCGCAGTGCACTTAACTCGACGACCTGTTGTTGCAACTGCTCCATCTGCTCGTTCGACAGGTTTGGCTGGCGCAGTTTCGCCTGGGTGCTTTGTATCAGGCTCTGCAGTCGCACGATTTCGAGCGAGTAGAGGGCCTGCTGTGCCTCATTTAGCCCGCCGGGCGGGTGTGGTCGCGCCTGAAGCTGGGCAAACGCAGATTCCTGGTGCCGCTCCAGCCCGGCAAGGAAGGCGAGCTGCGACGTTTCCTCGATTGGATCGTAACGACTGCGCCATAGCAATGAAAGTAGCTCTGTGCCCGGCACTTCGCGTAGCATGTCCGCGCAGTCCGTTTCCCGCAGCCAGTGGAGTACCTGGGCGTCACCCAACACCATCTGGCAGAGTAATACGGCCGTCTTGTTTTGTGAGGCGAGCAGCTTTTTCGCGTCGTCGATAACATTGCCAGACGAATTCGCGGCGCGCTGAGCGTTAGAGCCGTTTTTCTGCTCATTGCCAGCTCGCTTGACCATGGCGTTGAGTTGTTCTTCGGAAATTTCGAGCAGTTTGGCTACTTTGTTCACGGCGGCGATGCGCTGAGCCACGCCAGTGAAGATGCTGATCGCACTGGCCACCTGTTCAGCCATGCGCACGCGCTCGGCCATGCCGTCACCCTTGGCGCTGGCACGCATGTGGCGAATCTGATGCTCCAAAAACTCCGGAGCGTCCGTGATGATGGTGCGCAGTGCGTCCGCGCCATCTTTGCGAATGAGCGAGTCCGGATCCTCGCCTTGCGGCAGCGCGGCGACGCGGACATTGATTCCCTGGGGCGAGAGAATGCGGAAGGCTTTTTCCGTGGCATCGCGGCCCGCATTGTCGCTGTCATAGCAAAGAATGACCTCGTTGCAGACACGCTTGAGCATCTTCGCATGGTGCTCGGTGAAGGCGGTGCCTTGTCCCGCGACAACGTTTTGCAACCCGGCCTCGAAGACCATAATCATGTCGATCTGGCCTTCGCAGATGATGGCTTGGTCGGCTTTCGCGATGAAACGCTTCGATTTGTCGAAACCGAACAGCACGCGGCTTTTGCTGAACACCGGCGTCTCTGGCGAATTGACGTACTTGCCGGTGTTTTCCTTTTTTTCGAGTAAACGGCCGCTGAAGGCGATCACGTCCCCGTTGTCATTGCGGATGGGAAACATCAGGCGGTGCCGCCAGCGCGGGTAAGCACGGCCACCCTGTCCGTGCTCGTCCTGATCTGCCACGCTGAAGATGCCAGCGTCGATCATCGCCTGTTCGGAGATTTGCTGCTGTGCCATCCATTCGCGGTAAAAAGCCTTGTTCTCCGGCGCATAGCCCATCTGCCAGCGTTTCGCCATGTCCGCGTTGATCCCGCGGGCTTTGAGGTAGTCACGAGCCGGTGCGGCCAATTGATGCTTCATGAGCAGCAGATGAAACCACTCTGCCGCCTCACGATTGGCGCGCAGCAGCAACGAGCGGTGCTTTGCCTCTGCCTCGGCGTTCGCGTCCCAGACTTCTTCGACAATGCGGATGCCTGCGGCATCAGCGAGACGTTTCACGGCCTCCACAAAGGAAAGACCGTCATGCTCCATCACAAAACGGATGGCTGTGCCGCCCGCACCACAGCCAAAGCAGTGATAGGTGCCACGCGATGGGCTGACGTTGAAGGATGGTGTGCGCTCGTTGTGAAACGGGCAAAGACCGAGGTAGTTTGTGCCCGCCTTGCGCAGTTTCACGGCACGCCCCACCAGCGCCACGATGTCCGTGGCGGCAATCACCTGCTGGATGGTTTCCTCCGGGATGCGCGACATGGGGAGAGAGTGCGAAGCAGGACGGTCGCCGCAACTTCATGACGAAATCTTTATTGGCCTCGGTTCCGCCTCTCGCTATAAACATCCCCACCATGCAATCCAGCCAGACTTCCTTCTCCCGTCGTCGTTTCCTGACCACCAGCGCCGCCGCGTTGGGTTTTCCTACAATCATTCCGGCCACAGCGCTTGGCAAAGGTGGACGGCCGGCGCCTTCGGAGCGCATCACTGTGGGCGCCATCGGCTGGGGAACCATCGCGGGTGATTGGACGCCTTCCTTTTTGAGCAATCCGAAGTGCCAGGTCATCGCCGTGGCCGATCCGATGAAAGAATACAACCACTACGGCTACGATGGCAAGGAAGCTGGCGGACGCGAGGCTGGGCGCAAGATCATCGACGAGGCCTACTCAAAAGCAGAGCATAAGCCGACAAAAGTCTGCACCGCCTACGCCGATTTCCGCGAGATGATGGAGCAGGAGGATCTTGACGCTGTGCAGATCTCTACGCCGGATCACTGGCACGCTTACATGGCCATTTATGCCGCCCGCAAAGGCAAGCACATCTACGGCCAGAAACCGCTGGCGCTCAATATCGCCGAAGGTCGCCGCATGAGTGACGAGGTTGCTAAGGCTGGAATCACCTGGCAGACCGGGAGCCAGCAGCGTAGCGATGTCTATTTCCGCCTTGCCTGCGAGCAGGTGCGCAATGGCCGTATCGGTAAGCTCAAGAAAGTGCGCGTTGGCCTGCCTGGTGGACACAAAAACTGGAATGGCATGGCCGATCAGATCAATCCCGCACCGCTGCCTCCTGACTTCGATTATGAAATGTGGCTCGGCCCTGCAGAGCAGATGGACTATCGTCCGGCGCTGCTGCCGCTGAACTGGCGGCATAACTTCAACTTCTCAGGCGGCATGATCACCGACTTCGGAGCGCACCACATCGACATCGCGCAATGGGGCATGGGAACCGATTTGACCGGTCCCGTCGAAATCAAAAACGTCAGCGGCAAGATGGACGCCAAAGCGCTCTACAACACCGCCAGCGAGTTCTCCTTCGAGTGCGTGTATGAAAGCGGCGTGGTCATGCATGTGGCCAGTCCCGAGCATAACCTCATGCCTGAAGTTGCCGCGACGCAGAAGGACCCGAAAAAGCCCTTCGATCAAGTCGGCGTCTTCTTCGAGGGCGAGGACGGCAAATGGATCTACGTGAACCGTGGTAAGATCCAAGCCAGCAATCCCGACATCCTGCGCGACAAGGCCCGAGAAGGTGAAGTTCACCTCTACGAGAGCAAGGAGCACACTGACAACTTCCTCTCCTGCATCTACGACGGCAAACCGACTGCTGCGGCGATCGAAGTCTCGCATCGCAGCATCAGTATTTCACACCTGGCGAACATCGCCATCCGCAGTGGCAGTGCTTCGTTGAAGTGGGATCCCAAGACCGAGACCATCGCCGACAACAGCGCTGCGTCGAAACTGCTCTCGAAGGAATGGCGCAAGCCATGGGCGCTGTGATGATTTGAGCATCTCCTATCCTATGCCTCACCAATGTTCATTTCTTGCCAGCATGGTTGCCAGTGCGGTGATCTGCTGGCAGTGCTTGGCATGCGCGCAGGAACCTGAGACGATCAAAATTGGAGGGCAAAAACCGCTGGAGACGCTGCCTTCGCTTTCACCGACATTACCTCCGCTCAATCTGCCTGCGGCACAGAAGGTAGAAGTAAAACCGGAGGTGCCTGTCATCAAGCCAGCACCACCACCCTTGCCCACGAATGAGTCTCTCATCATCACGGGTCCGATCCTGCAGGCTTATCTCTATGTGGAACCGTATCAGACCCGGTTTGAGGTGTTGTTTGATGCTGCTACGATGATGACATGGCTTGAGCCCGATGTGGTGGTGCCAAAATCGCTAACCCCGCAGCAGCAGAAACAGTTGTGTGATAAAGCAGGCTCGCGTGCCGCCGAATGGTGCGCCCTCAGAACAGGAGATGAAACGCTGCCCATCCCGCAACCGCTGATTAATGTGATCAAGGGGTTGCCGGGGAACACGCTGCCGCTCAAGGAAGATGAGGATGTGGCGCTGAACCAGGCGATGATCGGGTTTATCTGGGAGTTTGCCACGCCACCAGGGCCAGATGAGTTGAGTGTCACCTGGAAAGGCTGGATTCAAGGCACCACAAAGTTGCCTGTGCGTGTCTTCTTTGGTCCGTTGAGTGAAACGGGTGAGATTCACTCAAGCGTCAAAACCTATCGCTGGCGCAATCAAGGGCGTATGACGCGACCTGCACCCTTGGCCGCTGTGCCGCAGTTTGAGGTGCCGCAACCGACGCGCGTCCCACTCGGTGGCATTCTCTGGCTTCTCGGCGGCATTGTTTTCTACACCCACCTCAAGATCACGAATCACAAGCTTCCCGGTGGCAGTCTGCCATATATAGCCGTCTGGCTGCTGGGGGCCGTGCTCATGAGCCAGTTGCTGGTCATTCCATATCAAAATGGTTCATCCAGTCCTTTAGTTTCGCAGGTCGATGAGGCACAAAAAATTGTCTCACCGCTGCTGCGCAATGTGTACCGCGCCTTCGATCATCATGCCGAGTCCGATGTCTATGACGTGCTCGCTCGCAGTGTTGATGGAGAGTTGCTGCGCAAACTTTATCTCGAAACGATTCAGGCGCTCACGCTTGATGGTCGCGAAGGAACACGTGTTACTATCGCCGAATTCTCCGCCACCGTGGACAAAGTGGCGGAAAACCCCAAGGGCGCTGGCTTTGTGGCTGACTGCAACTGGATGGCACGCGGCATCGTTGGCCACTGGGGACACAGTCATCCGCGTGTGAACATCTACAACGCCCGCATCACCATCGCGCCCGCCAAAGGCGAGTGGAAGCTCACTGGCCTTGAGGTGCAGGAAGTGCGGCGTTTGTAAAACGATTACGCCTTCGTGTAATAAAGCCAGCCTTCCACCAGCGTATGACCATGATCATGCGCCGCTTTCTCTTCCTCTTCGCCGTTCCCGCCTTTGCCGCAGACCTCCCACCGGACAAAGGCAATACCATCCCCGAAAGCGGCAAACGTCCTGTCGTTGTTAATGGCAGAGCATCACTCGCTTTGCCGAAACACGATCTGCCCGAAGGCTACACGCTCAGCGTTGCCGCCGCGTCGCCGCTGGTCACGCATCCGATCATGGGCTGCCTCGATGACAAGGGCCGCCTCTTCGTCGGCGATGCTACCGGTTTTAACTGGAACAAAAAGCAGCTCGAAGAGAATCCGCCCAACCGCGTCCTCATGCTCGAGGACACCGACAAGGACGGCATCTTCGACAAAAGCACCATCTTCGCCGACAAGATGACCTTCCCGCAAGGTGCCTGCTGGTTGAACGGCAGCCTCTACGTCGGTTCACCGCCCGGCATCTGGAAACTCACCGATACCAATAACGACGGCGTCGCCGACCAGCGGGAGATGATCGTCGGCGGCTTCGACTACACTGGCAACGCCGCCGATATCCACGGTCCCTTCTTGCATCCCAACGGCCGCCTCTACTGGTGCCACGGCCGCAAAGGCCACGACGTGAAGCAGAAAGACGGCACGCCCGTCGATGCCTCGCTCGCCTGCGGCATTTGGAGCTGCCAACCTGACGGCAGCGACGTCGCCTGGCACTCCCTCGGCTGCGGTGATAACCCCGTCGAAGTCGATTTCACCCGCAGCGGCGACATCATCGGCGTGCAGAACCTCTACTACACTCAGCCGCGTGGTGACACCATCATCCACTGGCTCTACGGCGGCGTCTATGAGCGCAGCGATCAGCTCAAGGCCATCGCGCATTTGCCTCGCACTCTCGAGACGATGCCCGTCATGTACAACTTCGGCCACGTCGCCGTCAGCGGCAGTTGCTTCTGGCGCAGCTACGGGAACGCGGACACTCCTGTCCGCAACAAAGGCGCCGAGAACTTCATGGTCACCCACTTCAACACCCAGCGCCTCGTCCGCATGGAACTCACGCCCGAAGGCAGCACCTACAAGGCCGTCGAAAACGAATTCCTCAAACTCCACAACCCCGACATCCACCTCACCGACGTCATGGAAGACGCAGACGGCTCCCTCCTCCTCATCGACACCGGCGGCTGGTTCCGCATCGGCTGCCCGAGCAGTTTGATGGCGAAGTCGGATCTGTTGGGAGCAGTGTATCGCATCAAGCCAACGAAGCCACGAACAGCGCCGCTTGCCTCTAGGAGTGCGGATGCCCCCGTCCGCATCCCAACTCAGGAATCCGCCATCACAGATCTCAAATCAAAGTCCCCTCATGTTCGTCGCCACGCGCTGGAATGGATCGCCAGCACTGCCGCCACTGGAGTGACACACGCAGACTGGTTCAAGGTGCTTGCCGACAAACTGGATCCGACCTTGGAGCACACGGCTGTTCATGCCTGTGCGAAGGCAGTTGGTCCAGCAGAGGCAGGTGAGTTTTTGGGAGCTGCGCTGAAACAGCACGACCAGCTTGGCGATGAGTTCATGGCCAGAGTGTTGCGGGCAGTCTCGGGACGCACGCGGCTTGCACCCGAGTTCTCCGAGATTTTGGTTTATCTGGCTGATGCGCGTGATCCCAAGTTGGCGCTCACCGCCATTTCATTCGCCTCTAGCGATGTCGGGACCGCAACGGTGGTGTTGAAAAAGCTAGAGAAGACCTTTCTCTCCCGATACAAGGGCGGCGTCTCCGAGAGGGATCTTGCTGAGGAGCAAATTATGGATTCATATGTCTATGCCGACTATGGCAGAAGACTGGAAGTGCTTATTTCAAGGATCATGGAGACGCCGGAGGCGCAAGGTGCGCTTGAGCGCATGCTCCGTCATCAGCGCCGGTCCTCACAGCAGTGCGCACTGCATATTCTCGCCACGCATAACACGAATGGCGTGTTGAACACTGATTGGTTGCCGCTTCTCAAGCTGCAACTTGCGGATTCTCCCACGCCGCTCGTTCTCGATGCGATCAAGAAACTCAAGACCCCACATTTCGACACCAAGCTCCAGGCCATCGCGAATGACACGAAGCGGCCTCTTGCCATTCGCCTTAAAGCCCTCGACTCGGCCAAGACGGTGAAACTCACCGGCGAAACGTTCGACATGGTCAAAAACGTCCTCGCCAATGCCGCGTCATCCTCTGCGGCGAAGATTCAGGCGGCGGGTATGCTCGCCACCGCGCCGATGACGAAGGAGCAAATGCCGCAAATCGCCCCGCTGTTGGCCACTGTTGGCCCGGTGGAGTTGAAAACGCTGCTGCCGCTGCTCAAACGCCACAGAGAAGTCGAGGTCGTCAAGCTGCTCTGCCGCGAGATCGCGAAGAATCCGGCCATTGCCAGCCAGCAGGAGAGTTTATACCGTACCGCGCTCGCCGATCTACCGCCGGAGATCTTTGAAACGATCATCCTGCCTGCCTACAACACCGCTGCGGCCGCCAGTGAGCCTAAAAAACGCCAACTCGGTCCGCTGGCCGACAAAGTCATCGCCAGTGGCAACGCGGCGAATGGCAGGAAGCATTTCGACACCGGCAAAGGTACCTGTATCGCCTGCCACAAGATCGGCGACGTCGGGCGCGCCATCGGCCCCGACCTTTCGCACATCGGTGCCATACGTACTGAGCGTGATCTGCTCGAAAGCATTCTCTTCCCCAGCAACACGCTGGCCCGCGATTATGAGGCTCATGTCATCGAAACCAGCGACGGTCAGCAGACCATGGGCGTCATTAAATCGCATACCGCCGAAGGTTTGCTCGTTGTGGACATCGCCGGTCAGGAAAAAAACGTCGCGCATCAAACCATCACGGGAGACACGACGCTGACGACAAGTCTCATGCCCCTTGGCCTTGATCAAACGCTGCCGGAGCCGGAGCTGCTCGATCTCGTGGCGTGGCTGAGAAGTTTGAAGTGATCGGGATGTAGATTCGACTGGCAGTCGAATAAGAGCGGCCCTTGGGCTTCGATTGCCAATCTTATGCCATAGAGCCTTTTTTTCTCGAAGGACAAGCTTCTCAAGGCCCGCATAATCAAGGACTTATAGAGGCCGTATCGCTGGAGGTTGACAGCCCATCCGGTGGTATGCAGGACACAATTATGACAAAGGTTGAAGGCACTCGGAAACGGGGGCGGCCTTTTCTCAAGATCAAGCATGGCAGCGCAGTGGTGCCGATCTACAAAGGCCGTGTCCGCAAGTGGGATTGCTACACTGTGGCTTATCACATGAACGGCAAGCGCGTGCGGCGAAACTTCGGCAGTCTCGAAAAGGCCAAAGCTGAGGCTCAGTTGATGGCCCGTAAGATTCAGGAAGGTAAATCCTCCAACAACGACCTGACTTCTGCCCAGCGGGAAAATCATCTCGCGGCTGAACGCCTTGTGGCTCCGTTCAAAATGCCGCTGGTGGC
>CANIBP010000020.1 GCA_947466075.1 Verrucomicrobiaceae bacterium | reverse complement strand
GGAGCCGTGGAGCCGTGGAGCCGTGGAGCCGTGGAGCCGTGGAGCCGTGGAGCCGTGGAGCCGTGGAGCCGTGGAGCCGTGGAGCCGTGGAGCCTGGAAACGAGGGGCAACATGGGCACGTTTTTATCGACTGCCTCGAAATCCTACAAGAAAATTATTCCAGCTGCCGCTCTCTGTTTCCCCGAAAGGATTCATTCTCAATGGGTTATTCCCTCCAATTTTCTGCATCCTTAGGCATTTAATCGACCCGTAAACGAAACCATGGTTCTGAATTTGATCGCCATGAGGCAAAGAAAATCATCGCGTTATTCTTCTCTGACTGATTTGCACAGGAGACATGCTCCCCGTCATCAGGTTTGATGAAAAGTCCGGCAATATAGGCAAGGGAATGGATGGCAAAGGAATGGCCGCATTCCCCTGCCTCTTATTCCTCTGCTAGTCATTCCCTTGCCACCCATTCCTTTGCCAACCTTCAGAAGGCATGAATCTGGTTTCACAAAACCTCGTAACTCGAGGCCTAACGAAGAAAACAAAGGGCAGAGTTCCTCCGTTGCCGCAGGCATGCTTCGCGTCATCATTTTTTCTGCAGCAGATCAGCAGATGTGATCAAAAAGGCAATCTGCTGGCCTGCCTGAATCTGCTGGAAACCGCCCATCACCAGACTGCTGCGCACTCTCATCCCAGCCACCGACAGTGGCGTTACTGACGCTTCACACTGCGCATGATTTCCTTCAAGCAGGCGCTCACTTTCGGCGTCTTGTCAGGATCAAGCCACGCCCGCTTCACCCAAAAGCCCTGAATGCTAGTGGAAGCGATTTTTTCGCTGCTAGCCGCGAATTCTTCCAGCATGTCACCAGCCCTGCGGAAAAAGCGGTGCTGGAGCTTTTGAGGATCGAGAATCCAGTATTCCTGCACCTCGTGCAGCTCATAAGAGGCGAACTTTGGCCCCAGGTCGTTCTTTGCGGTCGAAGGTGACAACGCCTCCGCCACGAACATCGGTGCGAAGGCCGCGTGCGATTCCCCCAGCCGCTCCGCCTGACGTGCGGTGAAGTAGCCGAGGTCGGGCATGAACGTTTCCCGCGCACTGAGACGCACCGCCACCGATTCGCGGTGCAGCACGCCGCCGAGATCGGTTTCTTCGAGATACGAGCGCAGCAGGTGATCTAGAAAGTTCACGAGCGTGGCGTGGCGGAGATTGACGGGCGAGTGCATGGAAATCTGTCCTCCAATGAGATCGGCGAAAACTCCCGGCTGCAACCAGTCGAGAAACTGCTCGGAACTGAGCATGCCGCCACCGTTCCTCGGGAACACCTTCGGTTTGACAGGCTGGAGCAGTGCGGCGGACATGACGGAACATCCTCATGTAAGGCCGCTTCACAAGCCAGAAAATCCTCGCATCTCACCCACATCTTCACACTTTGTGCCACCCACCATGAAACTCACCTCGCTCCTCCTCGCCTTCGGCCTAGCCGTTCAAATTCAGGCCGCTGATGCCCCGAACGCCGCCGGTCTTCAACTCTACAGCCTGCGCAGCCAATTCACCCTGCGTGGCGTGCCTTGGACCCTCGACCGCGTGAAGGAGTTTGGCATCAAGGAGGTCGAACTCGCTGGCACCTACAATCTCAACGCCGAGCAGTTCAAGGCCGAGCTTGAACAACGTGGCCTGAAGGCCATCAGCAGCCACTTCCCGTATGAACGTTACAAGAACGACCTCGACAACGTCGTGAAGGAAGCGAAGACCCTCGGCATAAAATATGCCGGTTGCGCTTGGATCAACCACAAGGACGCTTTCGATGAAACCGAGTGCCGCGAGTCCGCCGCTGTCTTCAACAAAGCGGGAGAAGCACTCGCCAAGGAAGGTATCACGATGTTCTACCATGCTCACGGCTTCGAGTTCGAGCCTCACGGCGATGGCACCTTGTTCGATTTATTCATGCAGGAGACCAAGCCCGAGTTCGTCTCCGTGCAGATGGACGTGCTGTGGATTGTCTTTCCCGGCCAAGATCCCGCGAAGCTCCTAGAGAAATACAGCGGTCGCTGGAAGCTCATGCACCTCAAGGATCTCAAGAAAGGCGTGCAAACCGGCTTCCTCACCGGCAAGACCGATGTCGCCAACGATGTCACGCTCGGCACCGGCCAAATGGACTGGACCTCCATCTTCGCCGCCGCCCGCAAGAACGGCGTGCAGCACTACTTTATCGAGGACGAATCTCCCACGTCGCTCGATCAGATCCCAAACAGCCTGACATTCCTGCGCACGAACGGCTTCGAGTGATCTCATGTCACGCCGCCTCCACGCCAGCATCCTGCATGGCGTTTTCATTCTCTCCGGCATCTCGGCGCTGATCTACCAGCTCGTGTGGCAGCGTGCGCTGCTCACGATCTACGGCAGCAACGTCGAATCCGTGGCGATGGTCGTGGCGGCCTTCCTCGCCGGACTCGGCATTGGCAGTCTCGTGGGCGGCTGGATTTCGAAATCCACACGCGCACCGCTCGTGCTGCTATTCGGTCTCGCCGAACTCGGCGTCGGTGCCTACGGCCTCATCTCGCTCAAACTGTTCGATGCCGTTGGAGCGATCACCTTCGCGCAAGCGCACGGCCTCACCATCGGCGCTCTGGTCTTCCTCCTCGTCTTCCTGCCCACACTGCTCATGGGCGCCACGCTGCCGATGCTCGTGGCGCATCAGGTGCGCGACACCGCGCATGTTGGCCAAACCGTGAGCCGCCTCTATTTCGTGAACACGCTCGGTGCGGCTCTCGGGGCCTTCATTGCCGCGAAGTGGCTCCTCGGCAGTTTCGGCATGAGCGGCACCACACGCATCGCCGCGTGTTTGAATGCCGCTGCGGCTCTCATTGTGCTGCTGGTCTTGAGAAAGCCAGCTGCCGAGTCAGTAGAGGCCGTTGCATATCCTGCTGTCAGCCCGCCCTGCGAGATTCCTTTTCGCACCGCCTTGCGTTGGTCTGCGCTCTCAGGCTTTCTGGCGCTGTCCTGGGAAATCGTGTGGTCGCGTGTTTTCAATTTTGCCAGCGCCTCCCGTGCGCCCGTGTTCGGCTACATGCTCGGCAGCTACCTGCTAGGGCTTGCGCTCGGTTCGCTTTTGAGTCCACGTTTGTTGAAGCAAAAGGGCGATCTGCGCAGCAAACTCGCGCGTTGGGTGGCAATTTCAAGTGTCGGTGGCTTCCTAGTTGCTCCACTGACTGCTGAGGCGGCATGCTTTCTCTCCTGGGAGTTGGGGTATCTTTTTGTCATCCTTGCCGGGGCATTGATCGGCCTCACCTTTCCGCTGCTGTGCCATGCGGCCATACCTCCCGGCAATGACACAGGCAGCCAGCTTTCCCGGCTCTACCTCGCCAACATCATTGGCTCCGGCGCAGGCAGCCTGCTCACCGGTTTTCTCTTCATGGAGTGGATGAGCCTGCACGCACTCAGCTATCTGCTTCTTATCGTTTCGTTGCTGTGGATTAAAAACATCGCACCGGCTCGCGAGTACAAGGTTCTGGCAGCGAAAGTAGTAACCGCCACAGGGCTGTTCGTGGGCTCGTTCTTCTGGCTCTACGAACACTTGCAGTACAAGCATGAATTCCAAGGCAGCATGCGATTCGCTCAGACCATCGAATCACGCCACGGCGTCGTCACGGTGGACACCAGCAACGCCGTTTATGGCAACGGCGCTTACGACGGCATGATCGGCACGAAGCTGGAGCCGAAGTCCTGGCTCGTGCGACCTTACTTTCTCTCCGCGGTGCGGGATCGTATCGAAAACGTGCTCGTCATTGGCGTGGCCAGCGGGTCGTGGACGCAGATTCTCGTCAATCATCCGCAGGTGAAGCACGTCACCGCCATCGAACTCAGCCACGGCTATCTCGATTTGATTCGCGCCCGGCCCGAAGTCGCCAGCCTGCTCACGAATCCGAAGCTCGAACTTGTCATCGACGATGGCCGCCGCTGGCTGCGCCAGCATCCCAACGCGAAGTTTGACGCCATCGTGATGAACACCACGCACCACTGGCGCGAGTTCGCCTCCGCGCTGCTCTCCCGCGAGTTTTTGACCGAGGTCAAAGCCCACCTCACACCCGACGGCATCGCCTTCTGGAACTGTACCGAGTCACCACGCGCCGCCCGCACCGGCATGGAGGTGTTTTCTCACACGCTGATGGTCATGAACCACTGCCTCGCCAGCAACGCACCGCTGGAGCCAAACCGCGACCGCTGGCAGAAAATCCTCGCCGATTACCGCATCGACGGCCAGCCCATCATCACCGCCGATCAAATCGAAGCCACGCTCGATTTCCTCACCCAAGAAGCCCTGCCCGAACCCGGCCACATGTCCCGCTGGTGCCGCCGTGAGGCGATGGAAAAAGCCTGGGGCCACGCCAAGATCATCACCGATGACAATTTAGGCCACGAGTATCCGTGAGCACGGCATGTTGCTTGTGCATTGGCGGTCCATTGCCATTATCCGCTCAATGATGTCACGTGTCTCACCCGCGATCGCCCATGTGCTGCCGCTCGTGCTGTTCACATTGCTGAATGCCGTTCCTGGCCTGTTCCGCATCGAGAACTCCGAACTGCCGTGGCATCTGCGTGCGCCGGAGCACTGGGTCTATCCACTGCAAACGGTGCTCTGCGCGGCAGTGCTCCTGTTGTTTCGCAAAAATTACACTCTGGCACCGTGGCGTGGTCTAGGGATGGCGTTTGTGCTTGGAATCGTCGGCATCGCCGTTTGGATTGCACCTGCGCTGCTGCGCGAGGAATTGATTCAGCGTGGCATCAAGCCCGCCTCATGGTGGGAATGGCTGGGACTTGCTGAACGCAAAGAAGGCTTTGATCCGATGATCGCGAAGGATTCAACACTGTGGTTCAGCGTGGTCGTGGGGATGCGCTTCGTGCGCATGGTACTGGTGGTGCCGTTTGTTGAGGAATTATTTTGGCGCGGCTTTTTGATGCGTTTTCTACAGACGGAAGACGGCCGATTTGAGCGCATCGCCTTCGGCACGCATCGCTGGAAAACTTTCTGGATTGTTACGTTGGGCGTGATGCTGATTCACAATACCGAGGACTACCTCGGCGCGTTTGTATGGGGATCATTGATGTATTTCGTGGCAGTGCGCACCAAGAGTCTCGGTGCGTGCGTGTTCATGCATGCCATCGGCAATCTCGCCCTCGGTCTCTATGTGATGAAAAACCAGCAGTGGGGCTTTTGGTGAGATCAGGAAGCGGCACCGACTTTTTCCGACTCCAATTCCTTCACACGAGCGACCAGTTGCGGCAGGCGGTTGATGCTGGCAAGGCGGCGCTTCTCCTCGGAGGCCGGAATCGCCGGAAAGCCGAGATAGGTCTGTCCGCCGGCTAGATCACGCGTGACACCACAGCGTGCGGCTAGCGTGGCATTTGAACCGATGGTGACATGTCCGGCGATGCCCACCTGTGCAGCAATGACCACAAAGTCACCAATCATCGCGCTACCCGCGATAGCAGTGCATGCGACGATGATGCAGTGCTTTCCGATTACGACATTGTGCCCGATCTGCACGAGATTGTCGATCTTGGTGCCTTCGCCGATCCAGGTGCGGCCAAAGCGCGCACGATCCACGGTCGTGCCAGCACCGACTTCGACATCGTTGTCGATTTGGACGATGCCAGCTTGGCGCACTTTGCGATGCCGACCTTCACCAAATTCATAACCAAAACCATCAGCGCCGATGACTGCGTTAGAGTGCAAAAAGACTCGTTCACCCAGCATGCATTCGGCATGCACGGTCGCGTTCGGATAAAGCTTTGATCCTCTGCCAATCTTCACATTGCGCCCGACGAAGCAGCCGGCACCGATTTCAACTTCGTCGCCAAGTTCCACCCCGGATTCGATTACTGAATTTGGACCAATGGAGACTCGTGCTGGATCAAATTTGGCTGTGGGAGCAATGACTGCGGAAGCATGAACTCCGGCCGCGAAAGGTTCGGGCTGAAAGCCATATTTCTCGACGATTTGCTCGAAAGAGCGGGAAGGGTCCGCCACCGCAATGCAGGCGGCATGCTGCGGGAATTCCGTCCAGCCCAAGGGCACAAGGATCGCACTGGCATGGGTATTCACCAACCGCTCATTGTAGCGGGCGTCATGGAAGAAGCTCAAATCGCCAGTGATAGCTTCCTTCAGGGAAGCAAACCCCGTGATCTGTTCCGCAGGATCTCCACACAGCAGGGTTCCCCTAACAAGGGTGGTGAGATCGGCGATAACGATTTTCATGAACGACATGCTCTCATCATTCCATGCCGCATTCCACGCCAAAGTTAATCCGCCTGATTTTTGTCACCATGGTGGTCATCCCTGCAATGTCTCCACCCGCATCCAACTCGGTTCGCCACGCACACAGCCAAGCTGACGAATGGCTGCGAGCGCTGATTTCATATCTCCCAAGGGGGCATCATGGATCATGAGCACCAGCGAGGTCGCGCCACTGGTGTCTTCAAGATCTTCCGGCTGAATCATTGATGAAATGCCGATGCCACGCAGGCCAAGCACCGCCGCCACTTGTGCCAGAACACCGGGCACGTCATCAACCGTGAGACGGAGATAATAACGCGACACCGTATCGTCGATGGGCTTCGACTTCCCGTAGAGACCATGCGGCACGAAGCCGCTGTGGCGTGCGCCATGCATCAGCACTGCGGCGGCTTCACAGAGATCGCTGATGACGCTGCTGCTTGTCGGGTCTTGTCCAGCACCACGGCCGTAGAACAGCGTTTCACCGACGATGTCGCCATTCACCAGCACCGCGTTGAACGCACCGCTCACACTTGCCAGCACATGTGACAGCGGCACCAGGGTCGGCTGTGTGCGCACTTCCACGAGACCATTTTCATCCGCACGGATCACAGAGAGCAGCTTGATCGTGTAACCCAACCGTTCGGCAAACTTGAAGTCGGTGATGCTCACGCGATCCACCCCTTCCACATGCACTTTGTCCTGCGGAATCCAGAAGCCATAACTCAACGAAGCAAGAATGATCGCCTTGTGCGCCGCATCCCACCCGCTGACATCCAGTGTGGGATCGGCCTCAGCGTAGCCTTTTTCCTGCGCCTCGCGCAAGGCGTCCACATAGCTCAAACCAGCCTGCGACATCCGCGTGAGGATGTAATTGCAGGTGCCGTTGATGATCCCGTGAATGGAGCGGATGTGATTTCCCACTAGGCCCTCCTGCAGCACCTGAATGATCGGGATACCGCCTGCCACAGCCGCCTCAAAGTAAATCGGCACGCCGCATTCCTCGGCCAGCGCGAATAATTCCTTCCCGCGCTCCGCCAGCAATGCCTTGTTGCCCGTGACGACGATTTTTTTGGCGCGTAACGCCGCAGCAACCATTTCGTAGGCTGTCGTCGTGCCGCCGATCAGTTCGACGATCACCGGTATGGCCGGATCATTGACCAGTTCACGCCAGTCTGTCGTCAAAAGTTCCGCAGGCACAGCCACATCGCGAGGACGCACCAGATCACGCACCGCCACCCGTGTGATATGCAGGTCTGCACCAGTGCGCTGACTGATAAGAGAGCGATTGGCTTGAAGATTCTTGAACACTCCTGCCCCGACGTTGCCTAATCCGGCCAAGCCTATGTTAATGACGCGCGCAGAACTGACGATGGACATGATGGATGATTTGCCGGGGTTGAGGGGCCGTAGTCATGGCGGAGGCACAGTGATCTCGCAAGCAGGAAGGCATCCGCCAGCATCATCAGCGATTCCCCTAAGTCCATCCAAGCCAACCACTGATAATGAACAAAATGCGCCAATCTCGTTACCAAAA
The DNA here is from genome assembly GCA_947466075.1 of Verrucomicrobiaceae bacterium. GTDB lineage: Bacteria > Verrucomicrobiota > Verrucomicrobiia > Verrucomicrobiales > Verrucomicrobiaceae > Prosthecobacter. The sequence goes on along the minus strand of CANIBP010000020.1, from coordinate 81,864 downwards.
AAGTCTTGTCCTAGCCAGGCCTCATCGGCTATTGATATATTCAATTCAGTGACTTTGCGCTCCATTACCTACTGGCTCGTTTGCAGCATCACCGCCGTCATCGCGGCCGGTGCTGCTGAGCACAACGTGGCTGGGACACTCTCATTTACCCTGCCTGACAACGTCGCCAGAATGGTGCAGACGGTGCCAGAGACCAATCGCGGCCTACTCTTGTTTGCCGGTATCATGGCGATGGCCTTTACCTACCGCCAGGCTTGGTTGAGTTGGAAGCGCTCCGAGTAATCCCACTGAGAATCACTGATTTTGGTGAGTCTTTTTTCATCGACGGCATAATGACTCGTCGCTAGCCTCGCGGCATGAAAGCGTTCTCCGCACTGCTCGTACTCGCCACGAATCTGCTCCACGCTGCCGACGCTTCCTTCCCGAAGCATGCCATCGCCACCGTGCATCCGCTGGCAACAGCGGCGGGCATGCAGGCCTTTGAGAAAGGCGGCAACGCTATCGACGCGGCCATCGCCGCAGGTCTGACCCTCGGTGTCGTCGATGGTCACAACTCCGGCATCGGCGGTGGCTGTTTTTTTGTCATTCATGCTGCCGACGGCACGGTCACCTGTATCGACGGCCGCGAAATGGCCCCCGCCAAGGCTTCTCGCGACATGTATGTCATCAACGGCAAGCTGGACGACGAAGCCAGCAAGACCGGCGCTCTCGCCAGCGGCGTCCCTGGCTACCTCAAAGCCTGCGCCGCTGCGCAAACGAAGCACGGCAAGCTCAAACTCACCGACGTGCTACTCCCCGCAGCTGAGATCGCCGAGAAGGGCTTTCCCCTCGATGAAGTCTATGCGCGCAAACTTGCCGCCACAGCAGCCAAACTGGCCCTATTCCCCGCTTCAGCCGCCATTTTCCTCAAAGACGGCAAACCCCTCGAAAAGGACCAAACCCTCGTCCAAACCGACCTCGCGGCCACTTACCGCGCCATAGCTGAGAAAGGCATCGCTTGGTTTTACGAAGGTGAATTTGCGAAAAAAACCGAAGAATGGATGAAAACCAACGGCGGCATTACCACCGCCGCCGATTACGCCAACTATAGAGCGCCCGAGCGCGAGGCGATCCGCTCCAAGTATCGCGGTTACGATCTCATCACCATGCCGCCGCCCAGTTCCGGCGGCGTTCATGTCGCGCAGATCCTCAACATCCTCGAATACTTTCCACTGAAGCATTTCCGCGCCAGCAGCCGCATTCATGTCATCACCGAGGCCATGAAACTCGCCTTCGCAGATCGTGCTTATTGGCTTGGCGATCCCGACTTCGTTAAAGTGCCACGTGGCCTTGTCTCGCCAGACTACGCTGCCGAACTCGCCAAGAAAATCGACCTCGATCACGCCACCGAAGTCCCCGGCCACAACATGCCGCCGCATTGGGAGGGCGATGTCTTCGGCAAACACACCACCTTCCTTTGCACTGCCGACGCCGAGGGCAACTGGGTCGCGCTCAATCAAACCATCAACACCGCCTTCGGCAGCAAAGTCGTTATCCCAGGCACTGGCGTCCTGCTCAATGACGAAATGGACGACTTCGCCGTGCAGCCCGGCATACCCAACGCCTTCAAACTCGTCGGCGCTGAAGCCAACGCCGTTGCCCCAGGTAAACGTCCTCTTTCCAGCATGAGCCCGACGATTGTTCTCAAAGACGGCAAGCCCGTCATCGTCACCGGTGCCGCCGGCGGACCCACCATCATCACGCAAGCCCTCCTTCTGCTTACCAACATCATCGACGACGGCATGCTACCCGAAGCTGCCCTCGCTGAACCTCGCTTCCACCACCAGTGGAATCCGGAAGAACTCAAAATCGAAAAAGCCTTCGGTGAGGGCACACTCAACCGAGTTAAAGCGCTGGGTCACAAACTCGCCGAAACGACATCCTTCGGCGCCTGCCAAGCCATCTTCTTTGATCAGGACAAAAAGCTGTTCTTCCCGGCGAACGATCCACGCGTACCGGGCAAAGCCGACGGCAACTAGTCACTCTTCACGCAGCTTTCGCCGAAGCGTCGCTCGGTTCATCTTCATCGCCGCGGCCAAGCGAGTTGGTTTGCCATCAAAGCGCTTCAACAACGTCCCCAGCATAGCGGTCTCGACGGTTTCGAGCAGATCATCATAAGCGGGCATCCTCTCGTCTGCACCTGTGGTCTTCTGATCCAGCCATGTCCCAAGGCTGCGCTTCATAGCCTCCTCGAGATGATTGGAATCTTCGACTTTCGCCAAGCTAACAGGCAAATGATGCGGCAGGATTGTGCTGCCGTTGCACACCGCAGCGGCGTGAATCATTGCGGCTTTCAGTTCACGGACATTGCCTGGCCAGTCGTGGGCTTTGAGCACCGCCAAGGCTTCCGCAGAAAGCACGTGTTCCCCCACAAACGATGCCGCCAACGCCGCAATATCGCCCGTGCGCTCAGCCAGCGGCGGAAGCGTGACTTGCAGCACGGCCAGCGAGTAAAACAGGTCTTCACGCACGGCGGACAAATCGTGACTCGACGCGCTGAAGACTCTTGCCTTCAAATCACCGAGGCGATGCATCAGCGCAGCCTGTAGCGGCTTGGACCACGTGCTGATCTCATCAAGAAAAAGCACTCCTTTGCCAACTTTGCTGATTGCTTCGTCCAAAGCGGCTTCAGCGCGATCAACTGGCCACTCATCGGCTCGATAAACGATCAGCGGCTCACTCGCGCGTGCGCTGTGACGATGAATCACTTCAGCAGCGATGCTTTTGCCACTGCCTGGTGGTCCCATGAGTAACACCGGCGCGTCATTGCCACTCGCTTGCGCAATGACAGCGAACGCACGCTGCATGGGTTCACTACTGCCGATCATCGTTGTCTGCGATGAGGACTCCATTTTAGCAGGCATGAAAACTCCGCGAATGGTGCGTTGGAGATCCGCCAAGTTGAGCGGTTTGAGGAAATACTCGCGTGCGCCGAGACGGCGTGCCTCCAGTGCGGTGTCGAGCGTGCCATGCGCGGTGATGACGAGCACGGGGGGAGGCTTGGAAAGTGTTTGGATCTTCTTGAGCACTTTGAGGCCACTCATGTCCGGCAATCCGACATCGAGAATGATGAGTGCGAAGTTTTGCGAGCCGAGTTTGTCGATTCCTCCTTGTCCGCTGGCTGCGATGACGGGCGTGGCATCCAAACGTCGCACCACAGTCGAGAGCGCAGCGGCGAGGGCGTATTCGTCTTCGATGATGAGGATGTTGGCGTTCATGCGGCGAGTGCGGGAAGCGATACGATGATAACCGCGCCGCCCTTGGGGTCATTCTGCAATTCAAGTCGGCCACCATGTGCCTCAATGATGCTCGCGACAATATTGAGGCCCACGCCCATGCCGCCTTCCTTCTCGGTGAAAAATAGCTCGGTGCCGCGAGCGAGAGCAGTTTCGGAGAAACCGGAGCCTGAGTCGGCAAAACGAAGCGAAACGGTGTTTTCATGGCTCTCGGCGCTGATTTGCAGCTTACCACCTCGTGGCATCGCCTGGATCGCGTTCACGATGAGATTGCGGAGCGCCTGCGAAAGCCGCTGCGCATCACCCATAACCCAAATAGGCCCAACAAGTCCGTTTTCGATATCAACCACGGTATGCCGTGCTTGTGCCTCTAGATTTCGCACCACAGCAGCCACACATTCAGTCACATCAAGCTTCACCAATTTGGGCGGCAGCGGATTGGCGAGGTGCAGCCATTGATTGACGAGTCCGGCGATCACCTCAGACTCGCTCTCGATCATCTTCAGTGTCTTGGCATCTTCGTCATCGCTTGGTGTCATCAATTGTGCATGCAGTTGGATGGAGGCGAGCGGGTTCTTGATGTCATGCGCCAGACTCGTGGCCACGCGGCCAAGCATTGCGAGTCGTTCGGATTGGGCACGCTTGAGTCGCTCACGAGCCAGCAGCCATCCCATGAGGCCGGAAACGAGCCAGAAGGCGATGAAGGCATTCCGCGTGGCCGGATCGCGCATGGAGAGCGATGAGGCGACGGGTTTGCGGGTGAATATCATGTCGTTCTTGTCATCAAGGCGAATGCTCACGGTGTTTTCGCTTTCCGTGAGCTTACCTGGTTCACGAAACTCAATCTGCATGCCAAGCAGTTGCTCCAGATCCTTCGCTAGCTTCTCACTGCGCGGCAGATTCATGCGCCGTACGAATTCAGCATCCGCTTGAATCAAAGCCTGAAACAAGCGGTTCGACTCATCACGCTCGCGTTGGCGCAGCCATGACAACAGCAGCAGCGATCCCACGACGATGAACGCGAGGAAGCCGAGGCCGAAGCGCCAGGATTTGATCATGGAAGACACGCCTTACGGCTCAGGCAGCGGAGCGGTCTTATCAATCGGTTTGTCTTCCCAAACGGCTTCCTTGGTGACTGGATCATAGGTCAGCACGCGGCTTTTGCTGCCGGGAACGGGGTCTTTGTCGATCTTGGGCAGCCATTTCGCGAGTTCGGCTTTTTTGGCGGCGTGATTCGAATCGCCAGCGAGGTTGGTCCACTCGTTGGGATCGTTTTTCATGTCGTAGAGTTCCTCGCTGCCGTCGGCGTATTGAATGTAGCGCCAGTCGGTGGTGCGGATGCCGTGGTTGCCTTTGTTGTGCGTGGTGATGGCGGGCCATTCGCGCGGTGCCTTGGCATCTTGAAGCTGCGGCACGAGGCTGTGGCCTTCGAGATCGCTGCGTGCTGGCATTTTCGTCAGCGCGAGCAGGGTAGGGAAGATGTCGAGCAGTTCAGCAGGGCTGTGGCAGACTTGTCCGGCTTTCACACCAGGACCGGCGAAGATGAGCGGCACTTTGGTGCTGCGGTCCCACAAGGTGTTTTTGCCCGTGATGCCTTTTTCGCCGAGATGCCAACCGTGATCGCCCCACAGCACGATGATGGTGTTTTCTGCACGGCCACTGGCTTCGAGTTGGGTGATCAAGCGCCCGACTTGGCTGTCCATGAAGCTGACGCAGGCCAGGTAGGCGCGTACAAGTGGCCGCCACTCGCCCATCGCGCGCAAGGTGCTCAGGCGTGGCTCCGGCAGCTTCCAGTGAAGGAAATCGGCGAACTTTGGCAGGTCGGCGCGGTCGTCTTCTTTGACGGCTGGCATTTTGAGTTCGGCATCGGGATAGAGGTCAAACCAAGCCTGTGAGGCAAAGCACGGCACGTGCGGCAGACGGAATCCAGCAGCGATGAAGAAGGGCTTGTCGGCTGGCGCACGTTTCATGGCGTCGATGGCTGCGTCAGCGATCTTCCAGTCGATGTTGTCTTCGTCTTTCTCAGGAAACACGCCCCAGTCCATCGCTGGATGACGGTCTTTGCCTGGCAGCTTGGCGATGGGTTGCTTCGGCTTCGGCATGCCGGCGACTTTGGTCCACTCATTGAACTCTGCTTTCTGATCACCACCGCGCATGGAGCCGTCGTGGTAGATCTTGCCGGAGGTTGACGTGAAGTAACCGGCAGTCGTGAATGTCTGTGGCAGTGTGATGTGCTGCTTCGTCTGCTCCACCTCACGAATCCCCGGCGCAAGACCACAGATACCCGTGCTGGAAGGCCGCAGACCGGTGAGCAACGAGCTGCGAGAAGGATTGCACAGCGGTGCCTGGCAGTGCGCATTGGCAAAGAGCGTGCCGCGCTTTGCCAACGCATCAATCGCTGGCGATTTCACCTGCGGATGCCCGCCCATGCAGCCGATCCAGTCGTTTTGGTCATCGATGGCGATGAACAGGATGTTCGGTCGAGAATCGGCGGCGTGGGTGATGGCCGTGAACTGGAGCGAGAGGAATAAGACGGCGAATTTCATGAGACCGCCATCAACGCTGCCAAGAGCCTAAAGATTGTCACAAATCGTCGTCGTTCAGAGCATCGAAGGCTTTTCGACCCGCCAGCGGCAGTCCCAGTCGCAATGCACGAGCGTCCTCAACATGCTCGGTGAGCAGGCGGCTGCCTTTGATGAGTTCGGGCGGTAACGGTGCGAGGAGAGCGTCGATGATGGTGGGTTGATCCTGCGCATCGCGCATGATGTTGCCGTAATGCAGATCACTCATGATCCAGGCGGTTTGGTGTTCCCACAGAATCCAGGTTTGACGTTTGAAACGAGCCTTGCACGGCACCGCTTGAATGGCACTCACCGCAGTCTGACGATCTGCCTCAAAATCATGGTATGCCGATGCGAGCGGCTGTTTGACGACGAGATAGTCGAACATGTAGTCCAGGCCAACGATTTCGGTCGGGCAGGCACCTGCATCATGAAGAACCATGAGTTTTTCCATCGTCTGGAGCAACGTGGCGTCCTGGGTGGACATCTCGTAGCCTTCGCCATCCTCAGATGGCTCGATTTCAAAAGTCTTGCCAAGACCGCCGCTGCGAAAGAGCGGAAACAACTTGTACACCAGCCGCCATTGATCATCCGCAAAGGGACATGCCTCGGCACCTGTTTTGAGCGGACGTAGCGTTGCGGATTGCAGCATGTCATCCGCGTCATGGGTGATGCCCAGCGCAGCGAGATCAATCAACGGGATACCCCACTGGCGGGATCTTGCTTCAACAAGGGCTGCCCAAGCATCAGGCGCATACGATTGCCGCGATGGAGAGTCGCGAGTTGCCTCCTGGATGCCTTGCGCTCGTCGTCGGTTAAGGGCAGAGCAAGCTGATCGCTCGCCAAGACCGAAGACTGCGCCTTGGAGGGCAGTTTCGCGTCCGGTGCGGAAGTCGAAGAAGGTTTGTTCTGAGCGGCTGTCATTCACGCATGATGCTGGTGACGTTTTTGGAATCGTCAAGAGTCAGGGCCGTCAAGAAAGCGAATTTCAAACCACAACGTTCGGAACGAGGTCTGCGGCGGCTTTGGCGGCTTCGGCGCGGAGTTCGGGATTGAGGTTCTTTTGCTCAAATTCGCGGCACCAGCCTTTGATTTCGAGTTCGTTGAAGATCTTGCCGATCACGCGACGCAGGAGTCCTTTCAAATTAGGGAGTTCGACTTCTTGAAGGGAGCGGATCGCGACTTCCTTGTAGCTTTCGAGGAGCGTCATCGCTTTTTCATGGGCACCGCTGTCGAGCGCCCATTGGCGAATGGTGGCGTGGTCGGGCTTGGTGGTGGCGACGCCGTTCCAGAGGGCTTCCATCTGGTCTTTGACCTCGCCTTTGCCTTTTTCACGGAGAAGAGAGAGGACGATGCTGGGGCGCATGTTCCATTCATTGTCAGCGGCGGAGTCCTCGCCGAGATCGTCGAGGTCGTCACGGATCTGGTAGGCGATGCCGAGATTCTCGCTGTAAGCGTGCAGCACGTCGGCGCATTCGTCGAGCTGGCCGGCAAGCGCGGCACCGACTTTAAGAGCGACTTCAAACGCAGGCGCGGTCTTGCTGCGGAAGATTTCGAGCACCTGAGTGCTGCTGAGAGCGACGGGATGCCGCGTCCAGAGCAGTTCGGCTCCTTGGCCGATGCAAAGCTCCCGCTGGCCTTCCGCGGCGACGAGAATGGCGGCGCTGCGGATGTGTGCAGCGGCATCGTTGTCGGCGAGGAGTCGATAACCTTCGCCGATAAGCAGATCGCCGATGTTCAGAGCAACGGGAATGCCGTGTTCGGTGTGTAGCGTGGTTTCGCCATAGCGTTCGGCATCGCCATCTTCGATGTCATCGTGGACGAGCGAGGCTTTGTGGAAGATTTCGACCGCGATGGCGGCTTTTTTGACCGTGTCGGAGATTGGGCCTTCGGCGTCTTCACGCAGCGCCTGATAGGCAGCGACGGTAAGGAATGGGCGCCAGCGCTTGCCAGCGCGGGCGAGCCATTCACGGGCGATGTCATCACTGTGACCGCGTGAAGGGCCCATGAGCGCGTCGAGGGATTCGCGGGTGAACCAGGTCTTCACTTCATCGTGAAGAGCGTTGAGGTTCAGGCGGCGGGTTTTGTCGTCGCTGGTGAGATGGATGTAATCCCAGACCCAGTCGATATCGACGAGGGTGTCGATGCAGTCGTCTTGCAGCAGCGGTACAGCGACGGCTGGAATGGCGGCGGCTTCGATGTAAGGGAAAGTGCGCTCCAGCACGGGCAGACAGGAAATGCCGACGATGGCCTCGATTTTGCCGGTCTGGATGAGCGACATGACGATGGCGCTGCCTTCGGCGACGAGAACGGCGTAACCGAGCTTTTCGGCCTCGTTCTGGAAGTCCTGGATGGAACACAGACCGCACTGTTTGCAGAGCAGGCCGAACTCATCGAAAGGCGCAGGGCATTTACTTTCGACGCGGAGGCATTTTGGCATCAGCAGCAGACGCTTTTCAAAGGGTACGGTGGCCAGTGATTCGCGCCAGGTCTCATTCGCCAGCAGCACACCGACATAATCACGATGAATTTTGTCGATAGCGTGAATGGTGATGATTTTGTCCGTGTGATCCTGCAGTTCGGCCAAGGGCACCGGGGGGACGAGTTTTTGCTCCTCTGCGTAATTTCGCACCCACGTGAGGATCTGATCACGATCCTGCTTGGTCTGCGGGATGTTTTTCTTCGGCTGGCGGATGCGGCGGTTCAAACCGGGAATAGGCGGTGGAAGAGCGACAGAAGAAACTTTGACGGTGGACATGAGGGAAAGGGCGAGTGGCGAAATTAGAAAGACAGATATTCTGCGCTTTAACCGTGGCGACGGGGGGATGTCTTGCAGATATTGCGGTTCATCGTGCGAATCTTGCGGGGCGGCGACTCAATTTCCTGAAAATTGAAGGCAATCTCGCAGCCACAGAGCCAACCCCAAGGGTAACGTGGCCAGCCACAGCAGTCGGCCACCATTCGACTTTAGCTCATTCCACTGACGGATGATGCCCACGCCACTGAGCCAGGCAAAACGGCTGTATTGGGCCGCTGCGCGTAGCAAACGGAGCGGTGCGATGAAGAACCAGCTGCTTTCGAGATCGAGCACACCTTTGAACATGAGACGATGCCCGACGGCATTGGTACGCGGATCAGAGCGGCCATGAACAAGCGAAGGAGCATCCATCCAATAGATACGCAGTTCCTCATTGATGTGACGTGTCAAATAGAGCTGCGAAACCTGGCACCAGATGAAGGACTCGGGAATGAAGTTTCCTGGCACACCTTCAGGGAAGGGAAATTGCCGCAGAACGTCGAGGCGCAGGCAGCCCCACTTCTCACCTCGCACTTTATAACGGTATTCGAGTGCTGCGGCAGTACAGTCGAGCGGATCGGTTGGAAAGAGAGTGCCTACTCTTTGGCCGTTCTGATTGCGGCACAGCGCGGTGACGCCAGAAAATGAATCGCGTTGGGCCAGCGGGATGCCCTCCCAGCCGTTTTTCAAGCGTTCGAGCGCCTGGGGGGCACAACCATCATCTGAATCGAGTTTGAGCCAGAGCTGGCCGTGCGATTCACGTAGCGAGAGATTGTGCGCATGATGCGCGCCGCGATGTCGCTGCTGTAGGTAGCGCACCGGGAAGTCGGCCTCGCTTTGATAACGCGCCATCAACTCCGCAGTGCCGTCGGTCGAGCCATCATCGATCACCAGCCACTCGAAATCCCGGCAGGTCTGAGCCTGGAGGCTTTCAAACACACGATGGAGTGTGTGGGCGCGATTGTAGGTAGGCGTGTAAACCGTGAAGAGCGGCATCGGATAAAAGGACGAAGGACGCCATCATGCCATGCTGTGCACCAGTTGCATCCGCCGAATTAATAGGCGTTATCGCGTTTGAAGAAGGTCAGCAACATGATCTGCAGGTCGAGCCAGAGGCTCCAGTTTTCGAGATACCAGAGATCGCACTGGATGCGCTCACTGAGGTCGGTGTCGCCACGCAAGCCGTTCACCTGCGCCCAGCCGGTCATGCCAGGCTTGGAGTGATGACGAGCGTTGTAATGCGGAATCTGGTGCTTGAAGCCGGCGATTAGTTCGGGGCGCTCAGGACGTGGGCCAACGAGGCTCATCTCAGCTTTGAGCACGTTCCAGAACTGCGGCAGTTCGTCGATATTCCACCGCCGCATGAAAGCTCCGACCTTAAGACGTCGCGGATCATCTTTGACGCACCATTTGGCACCGGAGGACTGCTCCGCATTGAGCTTCATGGAGCGAATCTTGATGATGTCAAAAGAGACGCCGTTACAGCCCCAACGACGCTGACGGTAAAACACACTGCCGGGTGATTCGAGCCATACGATGGCGCTAAAAACTGCAACGATCGGAGCACTGAGAATCAAGCCAAACGTGGCACCCACGATGTCGAGCGTGCGCTTGGCAATCACATTGACCGTTCCATCGAGCGGCAGTCGCGTGACGCCCAGAACTGGCGTGCCAGCGATGGTTTCAAGCGTGAGGCCAGAGACGAACACACGGAAGCAGGACGGGATGACCTTGAACTGAATCATTTCACGCTCGCAGAGATTGGCCAGAGCGACCATTTGCTCCCGTGGGCCATGCAGATCCGCTACGACAACCATGTCCAAGGCGTGCGAAGCAACGAGATGCTCGACTTCGTGCAGGCCGCCGAGGCAGGGAAGAGCTTCATCCGCAAGTTTGGTATCCTCGCTGCTGCCAGTGTCCACCCAGCCAACGATGTCATAAGCGCAGGCCTGATCGCGCTTGAGAGTCTTCCACAGGCTCACGGCCTCGGCATTCCAGCCAACAAACAGGGTGCGCTGCTGGAGCGCTTCGATGTGGCCGGGTGCTCGCAGAAAACGCATGAACACCGTGCGCCACGTAAGGATCAGCAACAGTGCGGTGGCCCCATTGAGCAGGACATACACGCGAGAGATACTGGGTTCGAGTTTCAATGCCAGCGTGATGGCAAGAAAGCCTGCCGTCCAGACGAGGATGCCTTTAGCGACCTTCGATGCCACCCAGCGGCAGCGTAACAGGACGTTCTTGTGGTAAATGTCCTGCCAGCCTAGAACGATGATCAGCGTCACACTACCCAACGCCATGTGACCGCCGTATTGACGGAAGGTCATGGCATCAAAATTGCCGACTTCACGAATGATGGAGTGGAAGCGCAACCAATAGGCCGAATAGCCTGCGAGCACAGCCATGATCAGATCCCCCAAAATGCTAATGAGCACCCATAAATGCGGCGAAACCTGCTCATTCTCCCGCCATGCCCGCCTTGCCTCCAATGCATGAAGGGCAGAGCCGGCGCTCATGAGATTGGTACTGGTATTTGTGGAATCCATATCTTGAAAGACGATTGATGATTGTAATTATAACAATTCAAACGTCACGAGCAAGACAATAATATGGTTTTTATCTTAAATTTGGTTAATTCATTCAATTTGGAATATCAAATGTGATAAAACGAGTTTCCTAATATGGGCTGCATCAGTAGTCGCATGAGGAATCGTGCAAAGACAGAGATGATGACTCTGGCCCTCAGCTTGCTAACTCGTTTACCTGTCCAAGGATCAAAATGCCAGCTTCATGCCCGCAACCAAACCACGTCCAGGGAGCGGAACCCGGTCCTTGAGGAAGGAGGTGTGCTCTCGAGCGTATTCATTCGTCAGGTTCATGCCTTTGACATAAAAATCCACAGTCGTCGGCCCCTGAATGAGCCGATAGGTCAGACTCAGGTTCACCAGAAAATAGCTGCTGGTCTGTAACTCATTCGCAGCCAGTCGGTGCTGGGGGGCTGCATAGATGCCCTCCAGCCGTGCCCCAAACGCACCTCGCTCAAGTATGAGTGCCGTGGAGAGGTGGAACGGAGGAATGCGGGGCAAAGACAAACCCGTGCTGCCATCTCTGGCACGCACCGCGTCGGCTTTGAATTGTAGATGCAGATTGGTGGCCGCCTGCTGAGGCTCCGTGGTGATGGGATGCAGCAAATGCAGCGTCGTCTCCAATTCTGCTCCCAAAAACTGCGCTGGGACCGCCTGATAGCGTTGCTCAGGTGTGTCGCCGATGAGGTCGGAGTCGGTGTCGATCATGACACCCGTAGGAAACTGGCCAATGAAATCCTGATAGCGCGTGTGGTAGCCACTCACGCTGCCGGTGACCCAGCCGGTGCGCTTGCGAAAGCTGAGATCGAAGCCAAGCGAGCTTTCCGCCCCCAGACTGGCGTCTCCCACCAAAAATGTTCCGGTAGCCACATGTTTGCCATTGGCAAAGAGCTCCTGGTTCGTCGGCGCACGCTCCGCATGGGTGATCGTGAAGGCCGTGGAATACTCGTCATTCGGCATGTACACAAAACCGACCGAGCCGCTGAGATTGTTAAACGTCCGTGATTGGGCCGCGCCGAAGGTATCGTTGTCCCTCGATTCAACGCCGATACGGTCATAGCGGCCACCGAACTGAACGCTTAGTGGGCCACGAGTGATATCTTCAAAAAAGAAGAGCGCGTTTGATTCAGTGAGCGTTGGCGGCATAAAGGCCTCAGAGCCGGACACCACGAAGTCGCTGCGTTCAGATTGGATGCCCACCACGCCTTCCATACCGGCGATTTTTTCGTGCTTCACCTCGACGCGTGCGTCGTAGCCATCATTTTTGAAGGACGTGTTGTCCATGCCATCCTCATACTCTGTGTGCTCATAGTCCGACCAAGCCATGCGGTAGGTAATTTCTTTGATGCGTGGCAGCGGCCGGTAGAATGCGCCGCGCACATCCAGACGCGTCTGATACATGTCAATGAAGACACTACTCTCGGCTGGTGAGGCATAAATGTTGTGAAACTCCGTCCAGGAAAAGCCAACAAAGCCCTCATCCCACACATAGCTCATGCCAGCAGAGAGGCCTTCGTTCCGCAGATGACTGTTTGGCACGATCCGATTGGACTCAGGCGTGCCTGGTGGCAAAGGATTGCGTTCTTGTTCGCCCACGGTTCGTGCATTGCCCGGAATGCGAAAATCCTCCGCCGCACGCGTGAATGCCTCCACATGGAAGGCCAGTCCCTTCCAGCCGCCTTCGAGCATCATGTTAGTCTGATAGCCGTTATCCACCGAGGAGAACCTCCCACCCATGGAACCACGGATCGTACCATCCAATTTTTCGTCCACAATGCGTCCGTCGATGGCGTTCACGATGCCGCCGATCGCATTCGATCCATAGAGCAATGTCGCCGGCCCACGAATCACCTCGACCGACTTTAAATTAGATGGTTCGAAACCCAAGGCATGATCTGGACTCGTCGCCGAGGCATCCATGGAGTTGAGGCCATTCTGCAAAATCCGCACGCGATCACCATCCATGCCGCGAATGATTGGTCGGCTCGCCGCAGGGCCAAAATATGAACTGCTGACGCCCGGCATCCTCGCCAGCGTTTGGCCGAGCGTAGGTTCGATTGCCAGATTCAGATCCTTGCCTCCCAAAATGGAAGCCGCCTGCGCCTGCTGATAAAGGGGCCGGTCCAGAGGTGCCGAAACCACGATTTCATCCAACGGAATCAATTCTTCCTCGTGATTGTGCGCAGGATCGTGACGGATCGGTGGCTCGGCAGCTGTGAGCGCATTGAGGGCGACAATGGCCCAAATAGAATATGAATAAGAGGCACGCATGATGAGGGTCTCGTGAGCGCCAACCGTCTAATGCAATAGAATTGCATGTGCAATCAATTTGTATTAGAGTGAACCCTGAGTTCCTCAAGTACCACAAAACGTCTGATACGATTCCAAGTCCGAAGGCTCGCTGAACTCCGCCAAATCCTGCGTGTGATCAAAGGGCGCGGCTAGCACCGTTAGCAGGCGCTGCAGCGGATTCAGATCGCCATGGTCCGAGGCGGCGGACAGCGCTTCCTCGACCTTGTGATTGCGGGGAATGAAGGCCGGATTGCTGCGGCGCATCAGATCAGCCACGTCACTGGCTGATTGCGGCTGCCGTTTGAGCCGTTCGGACCAGCGCTGATGCCATTCCATCGGCTTCAGAGAGCCATGAGTCAGATCGCGAAAGGTGTTCGTGAAATCAGCCTTCGTGTCACGCATCCAATCAAGCAGCGATTGAATCAAAGCTCTGTCCTCGCTCTCCTCATTGAAGAGTCCCAGCTTCGCCCGCATGCCCATGAGCCAATGATGCTGGAAACGCTCTTCAAAGCGCGAGATCAGGCCGTTTGCGATCTCGATGGCCTGCTTTTCATCGTCGTGAAACAACGGCAGCATCGCCTCCGCCAACCGCGCGAGATTCCATTGCGCGATGTGCGGTTGGTTGCCATACGCATAGCGACCATTGCGATCAATCGAACTGAACACCGTGGCTGAATCATACGCATCCATGAATGCACACGGCCCATAGTCGATCGTCTCGCCACTGAGAGCCATGTTGTCCGTGTTCATCACGCCGTGAATGAAGCCGACGTGCATCCACTTCGCGATCAACTCCGCCTGCCGCTCCAAAATCGCATCAAACAGCGCTGCGTAGCCGCCTTCGACCTCGGGGTAATGCCGCCGCCGAGTATAGTCTGCCAGCGCTTGTAGGTCTGCCTTCTCTCCTCGTGCCGCCGCATACTCAAAGGTGCCAACGCGGATGTGGCTGGCCGCCACGCGTGTCAGCACAGCACCTGGCAGTCCGCCATCCTGCCGCCAGACTTTCTCACCCGTCGTCACCACCGCCAGGCTTCGCGTCGTTTGAATGCCCAGCGCCTGCATCGCCTCGCTGATGATGTATTCGCGCAGCATCGGCCCCAATGCCGCACGCCCATCGCCACGACGCGAAAACGGTGTCGGCCCCGGTCCTTTGAGCTGAATATCAAACCGCTCGCCGCTGGGCGTGATCTGCTCGCCGAGCAGAATCGCCCGCCCATCTCCAAGCATGGTGAAATGCGCGTATTGATGCCCCGCATACGCCTGCGCCAGCGGCTCCGCCCCCTGCGGCAGCGCATTGCCCGCAAAAACTGCTGCATCGTTCAATTCGTCCGCCTTCAGTCCCAAGGCCTCCGCCAGCGGTCGATTCAGCACCACCATCTTTGGTTCACGCACTGGCGTTGGATCGACCCGCGAATGAAACGACTGCGGTAGCCGCGCATACGAGTGGTCAAGCCGCCAACCGGCGGTCGAAGAAGTGGATTCAAGAGAGTCAGGCATGCAGGAAGCGATCACTTACCAGACAGATGCGCCGTTGCCATCCTGACGGTTGCCAATTTTTCGCGAAAAGCTTTCCCCCGCTTGGCCAGGCGATCATTTTATGCAAAGTGCCGCCAAATGGCCACGAAACGCCCCAAAAAAGCCAAACACACCGAGCTTGAGTTGAAATCTCTCAACCCGCAGGAAGCACCCGCCGACCTACGGCAAATCCAGGCCGTGCTCGGCAAAGTGCAGATCGCCATCGCCGACTACCTGAAGTCCGGCGCTCCCCTCAAGATCACGCTCAACCCCGTCGAAATCCTCAGCGCCATCGAAGCTGCCATCCGCGAGGCCGAAGGCAAGCCCAGCCCTTGGCCCGACGGCGCCGACGCACGCACCTTCTTCATCCACGGCCTCTACGACGACCTCATCCAGCAGCCCAGCAACATCTTCGAAACCAAACGCTTCCCAGACGGCACCGAACGCTACCTCCCCATCAGCCCCGCCACCTGGAAAGCCTGCCTCGAAAAACTGCGCAGCCAGATCGTCGAAGCGGGATTGCAAATCGCGAAGCATGAGGCCGCCAAACGCAAAGCCTAATTCGCAATCAAGTTGCAACAACGATGCATGGCGACTACTGGTAACCCAACCAGCCACCGCCATGAAAACCTTTCTCGCAGCTTTTGCGCTGTCTCTCGCCATCGGTCAGGCCGCTCCGCTCAAAGTCGCCTCGTTGCATCCTCTCGTCGCCGATTTGGCACGTCAGGTGGGCGGTGCGAATGTCGAAGTCATCGAAATCCTCAAGCCCGGTGGAGACATCCATCATTTCGAGCCAGCGCCGAAGGACATCGCTGCCATGCGTGGGGCAAAGCTGTTGCTCGCTTCTGGCAAAGAACTCGAAACCTACCTCGACAAGCTCCGCGACAGCCTCGGCGCGAGCATCAAGCTCGTCGAAGTAGGCGAAAAAATTCCCTCCATCCCTTTCGTCTGCAATCACGACCATGGCGATGGCGACAATGATCACCATCACGGCCAGTTTGACCCACACTGGTGGCACAGCGCCGAAAACATGAAGCGTGCCGCACGCATCGTGTCCGATGAATTCAGCGCCGCCGATCCCGCGAATGCCGCCGCTTACGAAGACGGTGCCAAGGCCGCCGCCAAGCGCTTCGGCGAACTCAAAGTCTGGGCGCAGAAAGAGATCGCCAAAATTTCCCGCGCAGACCGCAAACTCGTCACCGCGCACGCTGCTTTCGGTTACTTCTGCAAGGAGTATGGCTTTGAACCCATCTCGCTGCTCGGCATCGGCCGCAATGATGATGCCGACTCGAAGCACGTCGCCGAAACCATCGCCGAAATCCGCGAGCATGGCATCAAGGCCGTCTTCCCCGAAGATCAGGCCAATCCCAAAGTCCTCGCCGAGATCGCTCGCAGCACCGGCGTGAAGATTGGCGATCCGCTCATCGCCGACGGCACCGCCAAAATCGCCCACACCTTTGAAACGATGCTCGCGCACAACGTCCGCGCCCTCGTGGCCGCTTTGAGCGAAACGAAATAGGCCATGCGTGGATTCCCGCCCATCCAGATCTTCCTGCTCTGCCTCGCGTTCATCGTGCTGGCGGTGCCCATGAGTCATCTGACTGGGAATACCAGCAACGCCAAGGTCGTCAAAGTCGCCGCCAAAGAGGCCAAAAGCGTGAAAGCGCTGCTGCGTCTGCGTTTCGCGCACAAACCAACCACGCTCAGCCTCAAGCTGGCCGACAAAGAGCTGATCGCCTCTGCTGATGCTTCGCCGCTCGAACTCGATGCCGTGTTGTCTTCCACCAAGGATGGCGTGGATGTCTTCCTGAGTGCCACCTGGCCGGAAAACACGCCCAACACCGCCGTCACACTCGAAATCGAGCCCGACGGCCTCGAAGCCCGCAGCGAGACACGCTGGTCCTCCGCAGGCAGTCTCGATGAAGTCATCACCTTCATTTGGAAATGAGCGCCGTTGCCACGCATGACAAAACCAAGGAGCACGTCTGCTGGGGCGGCGGTTGTGAGCACACGCAGCAACACCGCCTCGAAGTCGTCGATCTCAGCGTGCAGTATCAGGAAGTGCGGGCGCTCGAAAAAATCAATTTCGCCACCGAATGCGGCCGCAGCATGGCCCTCATCGGCCCCAATGGCGCGGGCAAGAGCACGCTGCTCAAATCGCTCGCCGGACTCATACCTGGCGACACCGGCAAGATTCTCTGGCGCGGCAAACCGCTCACCCGCAGCAGCCACGAAATCGCCTACCTGCCGCAACGCGGCGACATCGACTGGAACTTCCCCATCACCGTGCGCGGCCTCGTCGAAATGGGCCGCTACCCGAATCTCGGCTGGTGGCGGCAGTATTCGCGCCACGATGCTGAGATCGTCGAACGCGCGCTCACCAGCATGGAATTGCGCGATCTCGAAGACCGCCAGATCAGCGCCCTCTCCGGCGGTCAACAGCAGCGTGCCTTCATCGCTCGTGCGCTGGCACAAGAAGCACACGTTTTGCTGCTCGACGAACCCTTCACCGGCCTCGACAAACCCGCGCAGGAAAATCTGAGCCGTCTGTTCAAAGAACTCACCGCCGAAGGCCGCCTCCTCATCGCCAGCCATCACGATCTGCAAACCGTCACTGGCAACTTCGACGACGTCCTCCTCATCCGCCGCCATCAAATCGCCTTCGGCCCAGTCGCCGATTCCTTCACGCCTGCGAACGTGTCACGCGCCTACGACAACCAGGATCAAGCATCCAGCAACTAGCCACGAGCATGCCGCTGCCCACGATCACCGATTTCCTCGCCGAACCCATCGCCAAACGCGCCTTGCTGGCCTGTTTGCTGATTGGCTTCTCCAACGGCTTCGTCAGCGCCTTCGTCGTGCTGCGGAAATCCGCGCTCAAGATCGGCACCATCTCGCATTCATTGCTGCCTGGACTCGCCGTCGCCGTTTTGATCGCCGGCCTTTCGCAATGGAGCGCCCTCATCGGAGCCATCTTCGCCGCGCTCATTGTCGGCCTCGGTTCCATCTTCCTTTCCCGCACCTCCCGGCTCGATCAAGACACTGCCATGGGCGTGCTTTACACCACCGCCTTCGCCGCCGGCCTGCTGATCCTCAAAAACCTCGATGTGCGGCAAAAACTCGATGAATGGCTCTTCGGCAGCATCATCGGCATGGCCGACTCCGATTTGTGGATCGCCTTTGGCATCAGCGCCATCGCCGTCATCACCCTCACCACGCTGCAACGACCGCTGCTCATCTATTTGTTTGAGCCGAACATCGCTGCCAGTCTAGGCGTGCCCGTGCGTCTGCTGAACTACGCCACCTTCGCCGTCACCATCCTCGTGCTCGTGTCTTCGCTGCAGGCCGTCGGCTGCATCCTCAGTGTCGGCCTCATGGTCGCTCCCGCCGCCACGATCTATCTGCTCACCAACAACGCCCGCACGCTCTTCTGGGGCGGCGGCCTGCTCGGTGCCCTCGGCTCCATGATCGCCTTCTTCCTCTCCTACCCCCTCGGCTGGAGCGTCAGCGCCACCATCATCGTCGTCCTCGGCACCTTCTTCCTCCTCGCCTACATCTTCAGTCCAAAATACGGGCTGTTCAGCAAGCGAAGAGGCGTGGCGTGACCTCCCCATAATCGTCTGCCAGAACCAATGAAGCCGACATTTAGTGTTTCGACAAAAATCCGAAGCCACTCGCATATTGTTCAAGCGGCGGCATTCGAATGTTTCAATCATCCGAGATGCCCATTTAAAGTGCTCGATGTTGAGTCGGAAACTTTCTTTTTGGTTGTGGATGAATTCAAAAGCGACAAGCCAGCAAAGCTGTTCACAAGCGAGGCTTATCATATGTTGAGCCGCTTTTTAATGGCGCTCAACATAGCCACTCTAGGTCATTTTGACTGGGACTGCCAGCATACTGCATCCGATGCTTTCGCTTTTGTAGATCATAATCAACGTCAAGCAACGCACTTTGGAACAAAGCCAGAGATATACCCAGACACTAAGAGTCAACTGTCTCAAGTTGACGTTAGATCAGCGTTCACTCTTTGCCCTGTCCTCATGGAAGAGCCTGAGGTGGAAGTTCAGCGAGAATATCTGAAAGGGATTTATCATCTAGGACTCAAGTTTTATGACCTAAATTTTCGCAAAGAGGCGTTTTTTAATTTTTACCGATCTCTTGAGTTTTTTGTTACTCGGCGCGTCCTGAAAACAAAAACTCTGAACAATGAGCTAAAATGCTTCAAAAAAGCATTCGCTGACCTGGCGATGCCGGCCGCAATTATCGATATGTTTGCTGAGGAACTGTATCTTCTTCGAGGGAACCAAGTCGCACATGCGCAAAAACAGCAGGCCGATCTTCAGCAAGAAGATGTGGTTAAGATGAAGATGGTCACAGACGCTGTAATGAGAAAACATTACGATTCTGCTATTGCCAAGATGTTTCAACAACCCACCGACGCGGCTTAAATTATTTCGCTGGCAGCACCTGCACGGCGTCGAGATGCACGTTTCCACCAGCACCCGCAGTGCGGAAGATCACAGCGGCTTCTTCACCGGCGGTGAACTTGAAGGTTCCTAAGCTGTAAGCTCCCTGCGGCAGCGGCGCGGGCTTCGTCTGGTTCACGGTGATCGTTTTTTCGCCATCGGCGCTCAGCACGCTCACGGGAGCAGTCTTGGCGCGGTTTTCGTGAGGTTGGAAGAAGATGCGGACTTCGTAGTTGCCGGTCTGCTTCACGCTGAAGGCAAAGCGAGCGCTGGCGGCCTTGTCGCTGCTGAAGCTGTAGTGCTTGCCGATGAAAGGCTTCAAGCCTTCGCCATGGGACCATTTGCCGTTCAGTTCGGCCTCGGTGTCGTCGATGACGATGCCTTCGAGCTTCTTCACGTCGATGCCGACATCGGCAACGGGCGGAAGTTTCTTTGCATTGGCGGGCAGCTTGAGATCGGCTTCGAGCGTGTCGCGACGCATCGCGCCGGGTTGGTTCATGAGATCCTTCAAAATATCGAGATACTGCTCATACACGCCGCGCGGTGTGGTGTGGTGGCGGACGCAGATCCAGGCGGCTTTGCCGACGACTTCGCCCATCATACCGCAGGTGCGCATGACGCGGGTCGATCCGAGCGCATGACGCTCCACGCTGATAGTGCGGCCAGCCATGAAGAGGTTGCCGATGTCCTTGCTGTAGAAGCAGCGGTAGGGCACGGGGTAACCGTTTTTGCGGTCGGTATGCTTGCCGAATTCGGCGCGGCTGATGAAGGGATTGTCAGGAAAATTCTTCGCATACTGCTCTTTCGGGTAGTGCAGGTCCTGATCCCAGGTCGTCGGCACGCAGCCATCCGGATAAATGGTGCCCTTCACCATGTCTTCGCCATTGAGGATCATGTCACCAACGATGCGTCGGCTCTCACGTGGTCCGCCGATGTAGGCGAGCCAGCTGAGATCGTAGTTGGCGTATTTATCAGCCGATAGCGTCTTCAAAGCGGAGACGGCACCATAGACGGCACGGAAGTTGTGATCGCGGATGAGTTCGAGGTCGTTGATCGGGTGCTTATTGAAGCCGCTCTCCCAGAACCACTCACCATGAAGAAATTCTTCGGGATTTTTTACCGGCGTGTAACCTAGATCGAACCCGGCCATGTTTGCGGCATTCTTTTTGCCGACGGGTTCCATGGCACGCGGTTCAGGGAAGTCTTCCAGCTTGAGAGGCAGCGCCCAAGGTGTGGCGGGCCACGTGACGGGCTTTTTCATGTTCTGCATCACCCACATGTTGCTCATGCCCATGCGGCCTTTTTCTTCCATCATGAACTCCGCACCTGACAGCGCACCCACGCTGCCGTGACCGGTGCAATCGACGAACAACTTGCCCACAAAGCGAGTTTCTTTGCCCGTCTTGGTATCGAGGCCGGTGACGCTGCGGATGTTCTTTTTATCCGCGTTCATCTCGACGCCATAAACGTGCGTGTTGAGGAAGAGGTCGATGCTCTTTTCCGCTTTCACCGTCTCTTCCTTGAGCTTGTCATTGAACTCATCCGGCGATGCCGCCGGGCTGTTGCTCGCACGATCCGCGAACTCCTCGACGATCTCGCCCAAATGCGGATACAAACCGCGACGTGTGCCGCCCATGGCCCAAACTTGGATTTCGCTCGATCCATTGCCGCCAAGCACCGGACGATTCTGAATGAACGCCACCTTCAAACCCTGGCGTGCGCCGGAAATCGCAGCACCCATGCCAGAATAACCACCACCGACGACGACGAGGTCATACTCGCTTGTCTCCGGCGCTTTCTCTGGCAGGCCCAGCATTTTCCTTCTTATCTCAGTTGTCGGCGTGAAGGCTGCGTCAGCGCTCAACACAATCGCATCCACACGACCATCGAAGCCCGTGAGGTCATGCAGCGCGATCTTGGCACCTGCGTCCGTGATCTTGACCGGCCCCGCCTTCTCCCACTGCCAATCCTTGCCTGAGACGCCGAACTCATGCTTCAGTTTCTCGCCATTCACGCTGATCTCAAAGCGTCCCGGTGCTCCCGGCGCATCCCATGGACCAACCCAGTTCTTCGTGCGTGCCCAAAGCGTGTACTCGCCCGCTGGCACCTTGACGTCGGTGCTGGCATCTTTGACCACTTTACCCATGCCGTGCGCCATCAGGTAGGGCGAGCCCATCACATCAATGAACTGAGTCTCCAGCACCCACCCGCCGGGATTCGCAAAGGATTCGGCTTCGATCCACTTCGGCTGCGCGTAAGCGGCAGTCGTGAGGGCAAAAATAGAAACAAGAAGTGCGATTTTCATGGGTGGTTAGCCCTTTTAAACGAGAAGATGCCCTGAATGCAATCATTGGTTGTATTTTACGGTAACAACCGTCCAACCTGCCATTCCGGAGGCCTCGGTGACAAGGGGGCTGGAAGGCCTGTTTTGATAGGGGATATAAGTATTTCCGGCTGCAATCTTTCGCCGCTGCTCTCCTGGAGTCGCGGGCATGTGACGATGGTGGCCACACTGTCAAAGAGTGGCTCGTGCTGATGGAGGCCGTGTGGCGGGCCTGAAGCAGATTATTTCAACCGCCTCGAGTTCGTCTCAAGCCATGCCGCGTAAGCAGACTCGGTCATTTCTCCGGCAGCGAGAGCTAGAGTGCGAATGGCGGCATCCGCTTCGCTAGCAAAGAATTCAAAGCCGTTTCGCTCCAGAAAACCGGCCCCCATCATGAATCCGGTTCGCTTGTTTCCATCCAGGAAAGGGTGGTTCTTGACGATCCCTGTCGCATAACCGGCGGCAAGGTCCGCCATTGTTGGATGGCCGTAGGCAAATACATTTTTCGGTTTGGCGAGCGCTGACTCGAGCAGAAACTCATCCCGCAAGCCAAGCGCACCGCCGTATTGGGCTACCATCATTTCGTGCAGAGCCAGGCACTCCTCGCGCGTCAGCCAGTAGGGCTCCTTCATTTGGCAAGTTCACGAAGCGTGTTGCGATAGCGCTGGGAGAGACTTTTCATCACCGCCATTGTTTTGGCAAAGTCGGATTGGCTTTGGCTGACCCGATAACCATCGGGAGTCTCGGTAAGTGCGATGGTGTCTCCCTCCTCGGCTTTGAGGTGAGCGAGTGCTTCTTTGGGCAAGACGATGCCAACAGAGTTGCCAATTTTGCGGAGCTTGAGGTCCATGGAAGGAGTGTAGGCACGGATGTTATAACATCAAGCTTGGATTGCCTCTTAAGCCAATTCTGCCAGATTCGGACCTCCACCATGAAAAAGCATCTTATCCTCGCCGCTCTCGCCATCGCCATTCCTGCCGCCGCAGAAGACTGGGTCTCGCTCTTCGACGGCAAGACGATGACCGGATGGAAGAATGCGTATGACTGGGGGAAGATCGAAGTCGTGAATGGGGAAGTTCATCTCACCGGCGACAAGAAATTCTTCGTCGTGACCGAGAAAACCTACGGCGACTTCATTTTTGAAGGCGACATCCTGCTGCCGGAAGGCCAAGCGAACAGCGGCTTCATGTTTCGCGCTCACGTGGAGAAGAACAAAGTCTTCGGCTACCAGGCCGAAGTCGATGGCGATGCAAAACGCAAGTGGAGCGGTGGCTTGTATGATGAAGGACGCCGGATGTGGTTCATCAGCCCAATCAAGGGCAATGCCGAAAGTGAAGCCGCGTTCCGCGCTCGTGCAGTCGAGGCCTTCAAGCGCAACGACTGGAACACCTACCGCATCGAGTGCAGAGGCAAGAGCCTCAAGATTTTCGTCAACGGCGTGCTGACCACCGACGTGGAAGATGACAAGGACGCCAGCGGCGTGATCGCCATCCAGCATCACGGTGAGAAGGGGCAGACCTACAAGTTCCGCAATCTGCGGATTCAGGAGCTGAAGTAGTTCACAGCCCCAGCATCGCATCCATCACGCGCTGACTGAGTTCGGAGACGGCTTTGCCATCGGTGTAGTGGTTGACCATGAAAGCGAAGCAGAATTCTTCGCCAGACTTGCCCGTGACATAGCCGGTGAAGCTGCGGACACCGGACATCGCGCCGCCTTTCCATTTGAGGCCATCCTTGGATAGCAGCGAGGCTTTGTAGGCAACTCCCTGCGGACCTTGACCGGCAAGAAACTGCAAACGGGCGAGATCTTGCGGGCGGATGAAATCAGCACGTGCCAGGCCGCAGCCGTCTTCCATGCGCAGGCCGATGAAATCGAGACCCCGAGTTTTCCAGTGTTCACGAATGACCTCGGCGGACGGTTTGCCCGCCTTCACGCCAAGCATGCGGAAGACGCATTCGGTTTCGTGATTATCGGAGGTGGTGTGGATGCTTTTCACGATTTCGATCAGCGGTGGAGAGGAGTGCTGCAGCAGCGAATGAGTCGCCTGCCCAGCGCTGGCTTTGCTGGCTCCCACTTGAATGCCCGCCGATTGCAATGCTTTGCGAAATAGATACGCGGCGAGACTCACAGGATCTGGTACAGCTCCAGCGACCTGAAATTTGGCGACTCCAAGCGGCACGGTGCCGCGCAGATGAATCGCCGAGGTGCTTTCACCACCATGAATGACCACGCCATCACCTGACTCAGCGGAGCCGGTCGTGACTTCATTTTTCCAATTGGTGTCAGGAATGTCGAGATTGATACCGAGAAGCTCCGCAGGTGATCCCACGGATACTCCAGCGCGAAACATGACGATGTAGCGGTTGTGGTTGAGATTTAAGCCGCTCACACCGCTACCGTAACCGTTGCCAATGTCGCCCCAGTTCCAAAAATCGCCGTAGAGGCTGCCTTGAAACAGACTGCCATCCCCACGAATGCCGCCCGTGACTCGTGTGAGCCCGCGCTGCTTCAAATCAGCGGCCCATGAGTTTAAATCGCCCACGGCAAGCATCGGATCACCTCCACCACTGATGACGAGCGCTCCCTGAATGATGCCGTCCTTGATCGGCGTGGTGGATTTTAGTTCTGTGTTAAAACGAAAGTCGGGCCCGAGGATTTCGAGGGCGGTGGCGGTGGTGAGCGTTTTGAGACTGGAAGCGGGGATGAAGGCGGTGTCTGCATCCTCAGCCAGCACGATCTCGCCCTTGGCATTGATCAGGCAGAAACCAATCGCGGCCCCAGCCAGTGCGGTGTTGGCATGCGCTTCGCGCAGCAAGGTTGTGATCGGGTGAGGCGGTGGCGTCGGTTCAGGCAGCACCGTCACAGGCTGGGGAGCCGGAAGCACAGGTGCAGGCGGCATTGGGACTGGCACCACGGGCGCAGATTCCACCATGTGGGTATGTTCGTCTCCATGGCGAATCAGCAGCACAGCTGCCAAAGCCGAGGCGAGCAGAAGTATGACGATGTTTTTCAGCATGGGCCGATGGTAGCGTGAATCCGTCTGCCGCCAAGCGAGGTGCTTGCGGTTTTGCCAGGCACGGGCAGTTTCGCCGCCATGAAGCCCGAAAAAGTGAAGTTCATGCTCATGGCGGTCGATATGAAACGCGCCGTGGCTTTTTACCGCGATGTGATCGGCCTAGAAGAAGTGTTCGTGAGCGAGTTCTGGACCGAACTGCGTCACGGCGACGCGATCATCGCGTTGCACGGTGGCCATGATAGCTCGCGCAATCCAACCGGGCTTAGCTTTCAATACGAGGACGTGTTGGCGATTGCGGAGAAAATCGCGAAGTCGGGCGCGAAGATCCTGCAATCGCCCGAACAGCGAGAAGGCGAGCCGATTTTACTCGGCGTCTTCCGCGATGCGGAGGGGAATGAGGTGTTCATCACGCAGTATGTCGGGTGATTGTGGATTGCAGATGCCGGATTGCGGACTATGCAAAGCAGTCCTGATGCAAACCACCTTCATTCCCACGCTTGATGCCCTCCCGGCGCGCAAATCGCTGCTGATGGAGCGGTTTGCGGCGTTGCTGGAGCCGAAGGCTCCGGCGCAGATCGAGGCGATGGCGAAGGAGTCGCGGATGATCACGCGGCGGAACTTTGGGCGCACGATGCGGCTGTTTGCACCGCTGTATGTTTCGAACGAGTGCGTGAACAACTGCAGCTACTGCGGTTTCTCGCGGGACAACAACGCCATCCTACGTGTGACGCTCACGGTGGAGCAAGTCGTGGCCGAGGCGAAGCATCTCGTGGCGCAGGGCTTTCGGAACATCCTGCTCGTGGCGGGTGAGCATCCCCGCTTTGTGAGTGATGGCTATCTGGAGGAGTGTATCCGGGCGTTGCGTGACTTTGTGCCGACAATTGGCATCGAGGTCGGGCCGATGGAGGCACCGGAGTATGAGCACATGGTCAAGGCGGGCGCAGAAGGACTCGTGGTGTATCAGGAGACGTATGATCGCGGTATTTATGCGGACATGCACACGGCGGGGCCGAAGAAAGACTTCGACTGGCGGTTGGCGTGCCCGGAACGCGGTTATGCGGGCGGTTTTCGTCGTATCGGCATTGGGGCGTTGTTTGGCCTAAGCGACTGGCGGCTTGAAGCGCTGCGATTGGCGGCGCATTTGGAGCATCTTTATAAACACTGCTGGAAATCGACCTTCACCGTGGCGTTTCCGCGTCTGCGTCCGGCGGCGGGCGGATTCACGCCGATGACGGATTTTCCCGATTGGGCGCTGGTGCAGACGATCTGCGCGTTTCGCATCACGTTTCCAGAAGTGGGCATCATTTTGAGCACGCGTGAGTCCGCGCCGTTGCGAGATGCGCTGGCACCGTTGGGCATCACGGTGATGAGCGCTGGCAGTCATACCGAGCCGGGCGGCTACACAGGTGCTGGGAATGATGATCTACATCTCACCGTACGCGGCAAACGCGTCGAAGTGGAGACGAAGGCCGAGACGAATCGTGCCGAAGGCCAGTTTGGCATCGCAGATCAACGCTCGCCGCAAAGCGTGGCCGAGATGCTGCGCCAGCGCGGCCTGGATCCCGTTTGGAAGGACTGGGATGCGTCGATCCTCGCGACGATGGTGGCTTGAGGGCGCAATGATGAAATCAGAATGAGGAATGACGAATTTCTAATCCCATGAAGATCACTTTGAACGGAGAGAAGCGTGAGTTTGAAGCCCCGCAGACGGTGAAGTCGCTGCTCGCAGCCGTCGGGCTGGCCGGGAAGCCGGTGGTGGTGGAGCAGAATCAAGCCGCGCTGCTGCTGCGTGAGATTGAGACCGCCACGGTGAGTGATGGCGACGTGATCGAGATCGTGCAGATCACGGCGGGCGGGTGAGGCGAAACGCAGCCAGCAAACGATTCATGACGCTTCCTTCCGAACTCATCTCCCGCTTGCAAGCCCTGAAGGCGCTGCTTGATCTTGGCGATGTCGAGCTGGCCTCATCTGCTGCTACCAGGCTTCAGACGCATCGGGAGATTGGCAGCATTGCGCATATCATCGAGTGTTTCAGCACACACCGTTATGCGGAGGCAGGCAGGCTCATTACCACTGCGCTTACCGAGGGCACCCGGCTCGTTCGTTGGACGGACCCCGAGATCACGCTGCTGGAGGCCGAGTTGGAGAGACTCTCCTCCAATTTGGCCGAGGCTGAGGCCGAGCAGGCGGAGCTGGCGCATCAGATCGCCCGCTTTCATGCCGCGCATCATCAGTCCCTCGGCGCGCGGCTGGAGAAGTTGCTGCGTCTCCGCGTGCTGTTGCGCGAGCGTGAAGCTGCGGCAGACCCGGCGAAGGCCGCTGACTACGCGCAGGCACAACAAGACTACGACAGCTTTCAGCAGGATAGCGCCTTTCGTGAGGAGGAGGATGCCCGCACGAAGTGGGAGCTGTCCGAAGATGAGCGGCAGGAGTTGAAACGTCTGTTCCGCAAAGCCTCCAAGAAATGCCACCCCGATGTCGTGCCTCTGGAGCACCAAGCCGCCGCTGCGGCCATGTTCCGTGACTTGAGCGAGGCTTACGAGAAGGGGAACTTGGTGCGGGTGCAGCAGATCGCAGCGCAGGCAGAGGCCGACATCTTCACCGCGTCGGACAAGGCCACGGAGGCAGATCAAAAGGCCAGTCTCCAGGCACGCGTTCAGGCCGTTCGAGCCGCGTTGGAAAAAGCCCGTGCCGAGCTGGCAGCGGTGCAGCAGTCCGCCGCCTGCCGTGTCATGTCTCAGCATCCCGAGTGGGATGCTTACTTCCAAACCCAGGCCATGAAGCTCGATCAGGAGATCAAACGGCTAGCTGATGCCATTGAGGGATCAAAGCCATGAGTCACTCCAAGCAGTCCAAGCTCGAACTCCAGCTCAGCTCGCCGCAGACGCTGGTGCGGCGAGTGGAGCAGCAGTTGGACTTGGTGGATCGCCTGTTGGCCGAGGCGGATGCCGCACACACCCTGGCACCTGCCAGCTTCACGAACAGTCTCGGCATGAAGATGATCTGGTGTCCACCTGGCGAGTTCCTCATGGGCTGCCCAGAAGATGAAGAAGGGCATGATGAATGTGAAAACCAAGTCCAAGTGCAGATCAGCCAGGGGTTTTGGCTGGCACGCACGCCAGTAACTCAGGGGCAGTGGCAGGCGCTGATGGGGAACAATCCGAGCGAATTCAAAGGCAGCATGGAACTGCCAGTAGAGACTGTGAGTTGGGATGATGCGGCAGAGTTTTGCAACAAACTCAATGCACAGGAAAATTTGCCCAGCGGCTTTCGCTATGCACTGCCCACGGAAGCGCAGTGGGAATATGCCTGCCGTGCGGGGACAACCACGCCTTTCCACTTCGGCAGCATGCTCAATGGCCTGGAGGCGAACTGTGATGGGGCCGTTCCCTACGGCACCGAGATCAAGGGACCTTTTTTGAACCAGACCACCATCGTTGGCAGTTACCCGCCCAATGCTTGGGGCCTGCAAGATATGCATGGCAATGTATGGGAGTGGTGCGCTGATTGGTTGGGCGTTCGCTCTCATCGCATCGGCGGCATTGATCCCACCGGGCCTGTCACTGGTTTTGCTCGCGTGTTTCGCGGCGGCGCTTGGAACTATGACGCCGCCGACTGCCGCTCAGCAAGCTGGAGCATCAGCAGCCCAAACGACCGGGACTGGTTCCTAGGCTTCCGCCCCGGCCTAGTTCCATACCGTTAATTGGGAAATCTAAAATCACAATATTTCATTAAGGTTAGCCACTTCCACACGGCTCACCCCTGGAATCGCACACCTTTTTGCGCCGTCAAAATACTCGTGGTGTTTCATGATCCAAGTGTTCGCCCTTTCCGTGGCTGGCAGCATGAAATCTGGATGTGCGTAATAGCCGCGACCAGGTACAAAGACAAACCGACCTCTTACTTCTGCTTCCTCGATTGGCTCGAACTCAATTTGGCGTGAATGGAGTTTTGCTGCTTTGATATACTCATCGTGAGTGAAGGCCCCAAAGAAATCCAATGCATATCCACCGCCTGCATCACACGCCAAATGATCATGACGATTTTCGTCTTCTTTGACCCAAAGCAGTGGGTATCCATATAGGGAACGGAGCGTCAACGCGAAGACATGACAGCCGCCAGCTCTAAAGAGAACCGTGTCGGTCTGCTCAAGTAGATATGATGCCCGTGCTTCCATCTTACGTTAGTGCGGCTAACAATTTTTTGATTGGCTAGGCTTGGCTAATTAGATCACAACCCCACACTCCCATACCCATGCCCGCTGGAGCAGAGGCGGAAGAGGTGGTTGCAGACTTCGTGGGCGGCGAGGATGCCGGTGCGGGGGAGCTGGTCGAAGTCGCCGATGAGGACGGGCCAGTCGCTGCGGTCTTCGGGGATGCGGCCGTGGGAGCCTTTGACGAGCGATGCGTCGAGCGGGATGATGTCCATGAGCATGCGCTGGCCGAGAGCTTTCTTCGCGAGCTTGCCGGCGATCTTGAGCTTAGGCCACTTGAGCTTTGGATCGAGGAAGAGTTCGACGGGGTCGTAGCCGCATTTGCGGTGGATATCGACGCAGCGGGCGAAGTCGGGGGCTTTGCGGTCGTCCTGCCAGTAGTAGTAGGTGAACCAGCTTTTGGCGTCGGCGATGGCGATGAGATCGCCGCTGCGCTCGTGATTGAGGCCGTGGAGATGTTTTTCCATCTTGCCGAGCACCTGGGCGACGCCGGGCGTGGCCTCGAGAGCGCCGCGCACGTTGGCGAGGAGGCTCTGATCGTTCACATAGACGTGGGCGATCTGATGATCGGCGATGGCGAAGGCCTTGGAGCCGCCGAGGTCGAGAGTTTCGCGCCCGAGTTCGTCTTTGATGCTGAGCCAGCCGCGTTCGCGGAAGACGCGGTTCAGGTGGACGGGCTGTTCGACGTTGGTGATGCCGTATTCGGAGAGGAGGACGACCTTGATGTTCCGTGTCTCGTAGAAGCGGATGAGATCGCCGACGACGTTGTCGATCTGACGGAGGTCGAAACGGATTTTCTCCATGTCGAGGCCGACGCGCTGGAGGTTGTAGTCGAGATGCGGGAGGTAAACGAGCGAGAGGCCGGGCCAGTGCTTTTCCTCGATCCATTTGGCGCTTTCGGCGATCCAGATGGAGGATTTGATGTCTGAGCCGGGGCCCCAGAAGCTGCGGAAGGGAAAGGGGCCGAGGTCTTTTTTGATGCGATCCCGCAGCGGCATGGGCTGCGTGTGGATATCGAAGACTTTGCGGCCATCGGCGGGATACAGCGGACGTGGCGTGATCGAGATGTCCGCGGTGGAATACATGTTGAACCACCAGAAGAGCTTCGCGCAGGTGAACTGCGGATCGACGCGGCGGAGCGCCTCCCACAGTTTCTCGCCGTGCATGAGCTGCTCGGGCTGTTTCCAGAAGCGGTGCTCGGCGTACTCACGATCATACCAGCCGTTGGCGACGGCACCGTGGTCGCGCGGCAGTCTGCCGGTCAGATAAGTCGCCTGAGCCGTGCAGGTGACGGCGGGGAGCACCGGCTCGATGAGCGTGGAGCGGTTGCGCTCGATGAATGCACGGATCGCGGGGGTGTGCTCGCCAATGAGCCGCGTGGTGAGGCCGACGACGTTCAGGATGGCGGTGCGTTGCATACGCTCAGAGTTTCAAGTTACAGGTTCAAGGTTTCAAGTTCTGCCAGGCATGAATCGTCGCGCAGGGACTCACTTGAAACCTGAAACTTGGAACTTCAATACAGCATCGCTGCGATGACGTAGGCGATCTTGCAGAGGTAATGCAGCGCCTGATCCTGGTTGAAGGTGGTCCAGTTCTCGCACTTGGCGAAGTCGATGATCCAGTGCAGGACGAATTCGATGACGCAGAGGACAAAGCAGCCAGTGATGGCCCAGACGGTAACGGCGTGGATGAGGCAGTGCGCTGTCATGCACCAAGGCCAGATCGCCCGAGGGCGGGAGGGATCCTGCAGCTTGTAGAGCAGGTGGCGGTTTTTGCAGGTGGAGAGGAACTCGCCCTGCAAGGGGTAGTCCATGACCGCATGTCCTGCGAAGAGCAGGAACAAGACTTGGATTACCTCCAAGGAGGTGTGCGGAGGAAATGGCAACAGACCTGACATGAGTAATTTTCTTATTCGCTGGCTGCGGACTTCCCAGTGCGGCATTCATGCGCATCAAAGTCCGTTCACACCCTTCACCGCATCAGGCGCTGTAGAAGGCGGCGATCTTCTCATTCACCGCACGGAGACGGTGGGAGATGGTGCGACCGACACCGATGAGCAGCCAGGCGGCGGCACGTGGATACTCGTTGATGTAGATTTCGAGGGTTTCACCGTCGATGCGCCAGACCTGGGAAAATTCGACTGCGGTAACACTCGCGCTAGCAACGTTAGGATCGAGCAGATTGATTTCGCCGATCGTTTCGCCTTTTTGAATCGAGCCAAGCAGTACCTTGTGACCGCCGCGCATGGCAGTTGCGTGGAATTTGCCAGAGACGACGAAGAAGAGGCTATTCTGCTGCTGGCCTTCCTCAATGAGATGCTGGCCGGGCTGCACGGGAAGGAATTCGCCGTAACCGCTAAGGATGTCGCGATCTTCTTCACCTAGGGGTTCGAGGATGCCTTGGGCTGGAAGCTTGGGTGTAGTGAGGGAGCTCATGGAGAGTTATGGAGAGTGAATTAAGCGCCCTTTTCTAAGCGGATATGCATGGAATGGCAAGCCCGCTGAGCAAAGGGCACCAAAATCGTAACTTTCAGCAGGAACGCCGCCGAATGAGCGCGATGATTATATCCAGCATTTTCAACTACTGCGGTGATTCGTATCTGCGAAGTATGTGTGTTCTAAATTCTGCTGGATTTCCAAGGCCAGCGGTTCAAAATCCGCCCCTCTCTAACAACCCGACACCCGACCAACCTCATGTCCGACTCATCCTCCTCCAAGTGCTGCGGCAGCTATAGTTACGATTTCGCCCATCTTCTCCTACGCCTTTGGGTCGGCATGCGTCTCTTCATGGCAGGCTTGGACAAGTTCCGCTGGGGCAACGGCGCCACCACCACCTTTGGTCTGGATAACTATTCAAAAAAGACTGGCCCGCTTGCCAAACTGATGTCGGACAACAGCTTTCTGCCGGAATCCGCATGCAACGCATTCGCTGCGACGATCGGCTACATTCTCATTCCGGTAGGTATTTGGGTCGCCATTGGCATTTGCACCGAGTTCGGTCTGCTCGCCGCCGGTCTGGTGTTCCTGATGCTTGGTTTTGGCCTCGCCTCTCTCCCTGACGACACGGAAATGGTCACCAACATCGGCCTTTCCATTCTCATCGTTGCGGCAGCTCTTGTGACCGCGAAGGCGAAGACCTTTTCCCTCGACGGCTTCCTCGCCAAAAAGAAGGCCGCATAAGCGCCCACAGACGTAACGGCCAGTGAACAAAACCACGCGCCTGAATGCCCTATGAATTCCCAGCCTCTCCCCTCCCCCGCAGCGCCGCTGTCCCGCTTCATGGACCGTCGCGGCTTTCTCCGCACCAGTGCTTTGACCAGCAGCGGACTTTATCTTGTCACTAGCAAAACTGCCATCGCACAAGAAACGGCAGCAGGTCGCACGATCAAGTGCGCCCTCGTCGGCTGTGGTGCGCAGGGCAACGCGTTGCGTGTTGCCTCCAAAGATGTTCCTGGCATTCAATGGGTGGCCATGTGTGACATCTGGAAGTTCTCCGTCGCGAAGACGCGTGGTGGCTTCCTCGGTGAAAACAAGCATCAGGTCGAAGGCGAAATCAAAATCTACGAAGATATCAACGAGATGCTCGACAAGGAGCCTTCGATTGAAGCCGTCTTCATCGCCACACCTGACTTCCTGCACGCCCCCTACTCGCGCATTTGCCTCGAAAAAGGCAAGCACGTGTACTGCGAGAAGATGATGAGCAATACCATCGAAGGCGCGAAAGACATGGTGCGCGCAGGCAAGTCGAACCCCGGCATCTTCCAGATCGGCCATCAGCGTCATTCGAATCCGCGCTACATCAACCTACGCGACAATGTCATCAAGCCCGGCAAGATGCTCGGCCGCGTCACGCACGCGTATGCGCAATGGAATCGTGGCGTCTCCGGCAGTGCTCCACAGGGTGCCGTCAAAGGTTACGACATCCCCGCCGAGGTCCTCGCGAAGCATGGCTACGCTAGCATTGAGGAGTTCCGCAACTGGCGTTTCTTCAAGAAATTTGGCGGTGGTCCACTCTCCGATCTAGGCGCGCATCAAATCGACATGTTCAACTGGATGTATGACTCCACACCAGTCTCCGTCATCGCCAGCGGTGGTATTGATTACTTCGATGGCACCGAAGGCCGTCCGGCATTCGAGTTGCCTGACAACATGTTGTGCATCTACGAATTCAAAACGCCCGCCGGAGCTCTCCGCGCTTACTATCAGGTGCTCACCACCACCGGCTCTCAGGGTGCCTATGAAAAGCACATGGGCATTGGTGGAACCGCCATCATCTCCGAACTCGACACCGCCGGCAATCAACTCTACGCCGAGCCCGGACAGGCTTGGGACGAATACGCTGGTGGCGAAAACCCACCCATCCTCAAAGCTGCCGACAAGGCCAAGAACAAGTTCTGGGAGCACCCACGTGACTGGGAAAAACCCAAGCCGCCGTCCTACGGTGCCGTCAGTGTTGCCGACGTGCGTGAGAGCAAGGCCCTCGCGCAATGGGAGCTAGGCGTGAAACTCAGCCGCAAGCCGCACTCACCGCATGTGCAAAACTTCATCGAAGCCGTGCAGACCAAAAATCCGGCACATCTCACCTGCAACGTCGAAGCAGCTTTCAAATCCTGCGTCACCGTCCTCAAAGCTTATGAGGCCAAAGATGCGGGCGGCAAATACATCTTCAAGCCCGAAGACTTCCAAGCCTAAAGATCAAGTCTGAGCATCCAACCACTCCCCATGAAAAACACCCTCCACATCCTCACGGGCCTCGCGCTCGCCATCACCCTTGCCTCCTGCGGCAAGAAAGAAGAAGCCAAAGCCGGTGGCTCCGCTGCTGCTCCTGCGGCCGCCGCCCCTGCTGGTGACCTCGAAGAAATCAAACTCGAGTTCCCCAAGCCCATGTTTATCGGCACTCCAGTGCCAGCTGAGCTCCCGAACCTTGAAAAGGCTGACCCAAGCAAAGTGGTGAAGTCCATCATGGTCCCCAAGGGCACCACCAACCTTGCCAAAGGCAAGAAAGTCTCCAGTTCCGACGCCGCCCCGATCATTGGCGACCTCAATCTCGTCACCGACGGCGATGCCGATGGCGCTGACGGTTCCTTCGTTGAACTCATGCCCGGCAAGCAGTGGGTGCAGATCGACCTCGAAGCCCCAGCCACCATCTACAAGATCGCCATGTGGCATTACCACAAGCAAGCTCAGGCTTACATCGACGTGCTCGTGCAGGTTTCCGACGATCCTGAATTCAAGACCGGTGTCACCACCCTCTTCAACTCCGACCACGACGATACTTCCGCCATGGGCAAAGGCGCTGATCCAGCCTACGTCGAAACCAACCATGGCCGCGTCATCGACGCCAAAGGCACCAAGGCCCGCTACGTGCGCCTCTGGAGCAATGGCAACACCAGCAACGACATGAACCACTACTGTGAAGTTCAGGTCTATGGCACCCCTGCCAAGTAAGTTTAATCGACAGCTTCTTTGATCACACCGCCGTGCAGCGCTCCTGCACGGCGGTTTTGTTTTTACACATCCACAATTTTGCCCCTCTGGGCCTGCGCCGACTGCCATTCCTGATATTTCTCCAGTTCCCGCTGCACCAGCTTCAAACAAAACGCCACCACCGTCGCATCATCCAGATAGCCCACGCCAATGACCACATCCGGGATCACATCGAGAGGGTTGAGCACATACAGCAGCGCCAGCGAAACCGCACTGATCGCCCAATACGGAATCTCGCGGTAGCCGCCGTTCCAGTAGTCCTTCACCATGCTCAGCATGATCTTCGCCTGCTCAAATACCTGCTTCAGCTTCGGTAGCTTGTTCTCGATGTCCTTCGAACGCTGATTCACTTTCTCAATGGTCACGTCATGCTCGCCGCTGCTGGAGGTATTCATGAGAAAAAATAACCAAAGGCGTTAACGAAGTCCAGTTGGCAGTACAAACACTTGGATGTGGAGAATCTGCCACATCACCCTAATTGACATGTCGGCAGCCGCCCGAATCATCATACAAAATGCTGACTGAAGCTTCCACGCCACCTCCCACCGACCAGATCGACCTTCAGATTGGTGAACTGATCGAATGTGGCCGCGATTTCCATCGTCGCGGCTGGTCACTCGGCACTAGCAGCAATTACAGCGTCGTGATCGACAGCGAACCGCTGACACTGCTGATGACCGGCAGCGGTTTCGACAAAGGTCGCCTGCAGCCCGACCACTTTGTCATCGTGGATGAAAACGCTGAGTCCTTGGATGAGGCATTTCCCAAACCTTCCGCCGAAGCGCTGTTACATACCGCGCTGGCCAAACACGGAGCCGGAGCCGTGCTCCACACCCACTCCGTGGCCGCCACCGTGCTCAGCGAGCATTTTCTCAACGACGGCGTGCTGCGCATCTCCGGCTACGAAATGCTCAAAGGCCTCTCCGGCATCACCACGCACGAGTCGGAGGCCGTGATCGAGATCTACCCAAACACGCAGGACATCGCCAGCCTCGCCAGTGCGATCGAATCCCGCCTCACCGACCCCGCCAACCCTCTTCGCCACGGCTTCCTCATGGCCGGACACGGCCTCTACACTTGGGGTGCGGACATCGCTGCCGCACGGCGGCAGATCGAGGTGCTTGAGTTTCTATTCGAAGTCGTCACGCAGAAGCGCTTGCTCACAGGCTCGTTCTGAATCGGTATCACGCCCATGGCCCTCATACGCATCCCCTCCGAAGACCGCGTCATTGATGACGTAGAAAGCATCCGCAGCTTCCTCCTGCCACACGGCATTCACTATGACTGCTGGCCGGTCGCGGGCCGTATCGACCGCGACGCCTCGCAGGAGGAAATCCTCGCAGCGTATGAACCTGAAGTCACGGCGCTGAAAGAACGCGGCGGCTACATCACTGCGGATGTCGTCAATGTCACTCCCGAGGTACCGAACCTCCAGGAGATGCTCGACAAGTTTAACAAAGAGCACCGCCACGCCGAGGACGAGGTGCGCTTCATCGTCAAAGGCAGCGGCATCTTCTACATCAACCCCGAAAACGGCGACCCCGTCTATTCCATCGAGGTGCATGAGGGCGATCTCATCAATGTCCCCGCTGGCACGAAGCACTGGTTTGACCTCTGCGCCGACCGCAGCATCCGCGCCATCCGCCTCTTCAAAGAGAAAGCCGGTTGGACGCCGCTCTACACCGGAGATGGTATCGCCAGCGGCTACCAGCCGCTTTGCTTTGGGCCGAACTACCTCGCCGCTAAAGGCATCCACATCGAGCAAGCCGTCACCATCGCCGCATGATCGAGTTTCGCGGCAAACTCATCCTGCTCGACATCGAAGGCACCGTCTCGCCGCTCGCCTTTGTGCATGACGTGATGTTTCCGTATGCGCGAAAGCATGCACTTGGCTATCTCACCAGGCATTGGGCCAGCGCACCGCTGGAACAGCTCGCACGCGATGCAGGCTCTCCGCCCTTTGCCGATCCCGCCGATGCCGAAGCCGCCGTGCATCGCCTCATGGATGCCGATGCCAAAGTCACCGGCCTCAAGCAGTTCCAGGGCCTCATCTGGGAGCAAGGCTTCGCCAATGGCGACCTCCGCAGCACCCTCTTCGACGATGTCGTGCCCGCGCTTGACCACTGGCGCGAAAACGGCCACGAAATTCGCATCTACTCCTCCGGCAGCATCCACGCCCAGCGCCTCTTCTTCGCCCACACCACCGCTGGCGACCTCACCCCGCGCCTCTCCGGCTACTACGACACCACCACTGGCTCCAAACGCGAACCCGCCAGTTACACCGCCATCGCTGCTGATTGCGCCCTGCCTGCTCATGAAATACTATTCGTGAGCGATCTCGTGGATGAATTGAACGCCGCCAAAAGCGCAGGCATGCTCACTGCGCTCGCCCTTCGGCCCGGCAACAAATCTGCGCCGACCAACGATTATCCTACCATCACTTCCCTCGCCGAAATCACCCTCGCATGAACATCCACGGCCAGCCGCACCGCTCCATCGAAGCCGATCACGTCAATCGCATCGCCCGCATCGTCGATCAGACCTATTTGCCGCATCAGGTCGCGTGGCGTGACTTGCAGACGATGGATGACGCTGCCGAGGCTATCCAGGTCATGCGGGTGCGCGGTGCGCCGCTCATTGGAGCCACTGCTGGCTTTGGCATGTTCTTCGCACTGCGCGATGATGCCTCCGATGCCAGCCTGCAGAATGCGTATGATGTTTTGCATGCCACACGTCCTACTGCGATCAATCTGCGCTGGGCGCTGGACCGCATGAAGCGCATCGTTTCCCCACTCAGCATCGAATCACGCGCCGACGCCGCCTGGCATGAAGCGAATGCCATCTGCGATGAAGATGTGCAAACGAACCACTCTATCGGCAAGCACGCGCTGGAGTTGTTCAAAGCCATCCAGGCGAAGAAAGCAGATCCCTCGGCCCCGCTGAATGTCATGACGCATTGCAACGCGGGCTGGATCGCCTGCGTGGACTGGGGCACCGCCATCTCGCCGATCTATCAGGCGCACGACTCGGGCATGAAAATCCACGTATGGGTCAGCGAAACGCGACCACGCGGACAGGGAGCCTCGCTGACGGCCTGGGAACTGCGTGAGCATGGCGTGCCACACACCTTGATCGTCGATAACAACGCCGGGCACCTGCTTCAGCGTGGCCTCGTCGATCTCGTCATCGTCGGTACCGATCGCGTCACCGCGCAGGGCGATGTGGCGAACAAGATCGGCACCTATCTCAAAGCGTTGGCCGCCAAAGCACATGATGTGCCCTTCTATGTTGCTCTGCCCGTCAGCACCATCGACTGGACCATCACCGATGGCATTCGCGACATCCCTATTGAGCAACGCAGCGCCCGCGAAGTCACGCACATGCCCGGTTTGAATGCTGAAGGGCACCGTGAGGAGGTGCTCATCACTCCCGCAGGCACACAAGCACGTAACGACGGCTTCGATGTCACGCCCGCCAACCTCGTCACCGCGCTCATTACTGAGCACGGTGTTTATGAGGCGACTGCGGAGTCATTAAAGCGACTCCACGCCAGACTCTGATGCTTTAGACTTGCTGCGGTACCTCGTAGCCTGCGCGATACTCACGCTTGAGCAGCGCCAACGCCTCAGGTGTGGCGGTGTCGCCGATGAAGGTTTCCTTTCCAGCATCCAGTTCCAGCATCGGCCCCATTTTGATGTCGAGCTTCGTGGCATCGAGTTCGTTTTTGACGAGATGTTCGTGGAAATCGGCGATCACGTCGTTCCAAGGCTGGAAGTCCTTCACTGCGGCCTCCGCCTGCTCGCGATTATACTTCTGGCCAAGACGGTAGGACAGATTGCCGAGATGGCACCATGCGCTGGAGTAATGAATGGCTTCGATCTCAGCTTTGAGTTCCGCTTGTTTACGGCTGCGGATGGCAGCGATGAAATTGGCCGCGTGCATTTTGCCGCCGTCGCCTTTGAAGGTGTGTAGTTTCTTTCCTTCAGCATCATAGGCCGTGCCTCCGCCGCGGCTGCCGGTGTAGTAGCCGCCTTCGCACTCGATGATGAGGAAGGCTCCGGTGCGGCGGCGCAGATACACATCCGGCGCTTTGATGCCCTTCTGACGCGGCAGGTTGTGGAAGTCCACGATCACTGGAATGCTGCCTGTGTCCATGTAGGCGAAGTG
Organism: Verrucomicrobiaceae bacterium; assembly: GCA_947466075.1. Classification (GTDB taxonomy): domain Bacteria; phylum Verrucomicrobiota; class Verrucomicrobiia; order Verrucomicrobiales; family Verrucomicrobiaceae; genus Prosthecobacter. The sequence goes on along the minus strand of CANIBP010000020.1, from coordinate 43,167 downwards.
CGTGTTCGGTGACTCGCCCGCATCGTCCCAAGCAAAACGACCGCCACCGGCAATGACACGCTTCGGTAGCGTCACTTTATCGCGGAACACGACGTTGCGCAGATCATCCAGAATGTGCGGCCCCCAATTACCCATCTCGCCGTTGCCGGTGTTCCAGTTCCAATGCCAGTCGTAGTGGAATTTTTCGCGGTAGATCGGCTCATCCTTCGCCGGACCAAGCCAGACATCATAGTTCACCGTCTTTGGCGGCGTCAGCGGCTGCGCTAACTTTCCGATGGAGGCACGCATGCTGTAGTGATTGCAGCGCACGTATTTGATCTTTCCAATCGTGCCCGCATCGAGGAATCCTTTGATCTCATCCTGCAGTGGATCGCTGCGCTGCTGTGTGCCGCCCTGCACGATGCGATTGTACTTCCGCGCGGCTTCCACCAACTGGCGACCTTCCCAGATGTTGTGAGACACCGGCTTCTCCACATAGACGTCCTTCCCCGCTTGCAGCGCCCAGATTGAGGCCAGCACATGCCAATGATTGCCCGTGGAGACGACGACAGCGTCGATGTCCTTGTCCTCCATCACCTTGCGTAAGTCCTGTGTCGTCTTCGCCTGCGGATACACCTTCTTCGCCCGATCCAAAGCCGTCGTGTCGGGATCGCAGAGGTAAGCAATCTCTACTCCCGGCACCTTCGCCATGCGGCTCACATTGCCCATGCCCTGCCCGCCAAGGCCAATGGAAGCGATACGAATTTTCTCATTCGCCCCCAAAACACGGGTGGTGGACAAAGCAGTAAAGGCGAGAGCGGATTGCGTGATGAAGGAACGGCGTGAGGTCATGATGCGTTAAGGTTAGTCAGAACTTGTTTTCTCAGAACGTCGTCTTTGTTGCAACTCCTTCTTCAATCCATGGCGAACATAAAAAAGGGGCCGCTCGTCGCGGCCCCTTCGTGGTTTGGATTATTTGGCGGATGTGGATCAACCGAGGTCTTCGGCAGGAGCAGCTTCGCCTTTGGCGGCTGCGTCTTTTTCCTTCATCGCGGCCTTGCGGCTCATCTTCACGCGACCTTTGTCATCAATGCCGAGGCATTTGGCGGTGACGATGTCGCCGGTCTTGACGACGTCTTCAGTGCGGTTGACGCGGAAGTCGGCCAGTTCGCTGATGTGGATCAGGCCGTCCTTCTTGCCGCCGAGGTTCATGAAGGCACCGAAGTTCGTCGTGCTGACGATCTTGCCGGTGTAAATCTTGCCCACTTCGATTTCCTGGGAGGTGCCGCTGATCATTTCGATCGCACGTTCGATGCCTTCCTTGCGGTTGGAATAAACGTACACCGTGCCGTCGTCTTCGATGCTGATCTCAGCGCCGGACTCGGCCTGAATGGCTTTGATGTTCTTGCCGCCAGGGCCGATGAGCTCACCGATCTTGTCAGGGTTGATTTTGATGATCTCAATGCGCGGGGCATACTTGCTCAGCGGCTTGATTTCGCCGATGGCGGCGTGCATGGCGTTGAGGATGATGGTGCGGGCGCTCTTGGCCTTCACGATGGCTTCTTCGAGGATGGTCAAAGGGATGCCAGGAAGCTTGAGGTCGAGCTGGTAGCCGGTGACGCCTTCGCTGGTGCCGCAGAGCTTGAAGTCCATGTCGCCGAAGTGGTCTTCGCTGCCGAGGATGTCGATCATCGTGAGGTAGCGGGACATCTTGTCGCTCGTGTCGAACTCGGAGACGAGGCCGACGCTGATGCCAGCCACAGGGCGGATCAGCGGCACGCCTGCGTCCATGAGGGCCATGACGCCGGAGCAAACGGAGGCCATCGAAGTGGAGCCGTTGGACTCCATGACTTCGCTGCTCACGCGCATGGCGTAAGGGAAGACTTCCTTCGCAGGAATGACGGGAGCAATGGAGCGCTCAGCGAGAGCACCATGACCGATTTCGCGACGATTCTGGCCACCGAAGCGACCGGTTTCACCGACGGAGAACGGAGGGAAGTTGTAGTGCAGAATGAAGCGCTTCGATTCTGGGCCACCCGCGTAGGTGTCCATTTCTTGAGCTTCATCAGCCGGAGCAAGCGTCGCAATGGCGAGCGCTTGTGTTTCGCCACGGGAGAAGATGGCGGAACCATGCGTGCGAGGAAGCACGGAGGCTTCACCGTAAAGGGTGCGCAGATCGTCGAGACCACGGCCGTCGCAGCGGTTCTTCTTGTCGAGGATGCTGATGCGGAAGGCTTTCTTCTGGAGGTAGTCGAAGGCCTGGCTGATTTCGAAGCCAGTAGCGGTAGGGAAGGCGGCCTTGATGGCGGTTTCCACTTCGTCCTTCAACGCGCCGACGGCCTTGCCGCGAGCAACCTTGGAAGGCTGATAGAGAGCGCCTTCGATGCGGTCACCCGCGATCTGATAGGCGATCTCAAGCAGCTCATCTTTGACGAGCATGAGCGGGACTTCGCGCTTGGTTTTGCCAGCGAGCTTGGCCAGTTCAACCTGGGCAGCAACGATCTTGGTGACTTCGCTTTGCGCGTAGTGCAGCGCTTTGACGAATTCTGCTTCTGGCAGTTCATTGGCGGCACCTTCGATCATAATGACGTCTGTGGCATTGCCGACATAGACGAGGTCGAGATCGCTATCGAGACGCTGCGACTGGGTTGGATTGGCAACGAACTCGCCATTGAGGCGACCGACACGCACAGCGCCCACTGGGCCTGCAAACGGAATGTCGGAAACGCAAAGCGCGGCGGATGCGCCGTTGATCGCGAGGATGTCTGGATCGTTTTCGCCATCAGCGCTGAGGAGCAGGGCGACGATCTGGGTGTCGTAGTAGTAGCCTTTCGGGAACAACGGACGCAATGGGCGGTCCGTCATGCGGCAGGTGAGGATTTCCTTTTCGGTCGGACGACCTTCGCGCTTGAAGTAGCCACCAGGGAAGCGGCCTGCGGCGGATGCCTTTTCCTTGTACTCAACGCTGAGGGGGAAGAAGTCCTGGCCGTCCTTCACTTTCGTGGCGGAGACAGCGGTGACGATGACGATGGTGTCGCCGAGACGAACGGTGACGGCTCCATCTGCAAGTTTGGCAAACTTGCCGGTTTCGATTTCAATGGTGCCCTGTCCGAGGGCGGCGGTTACTTTGTGTATGGCCATAGGTTGGCGTGTGTGTGTTGTTTTGGTTTGGGTGAAATGGGAACACGGGATTCAGCCCGTCGGCGATGCGCGATGGCGCATCATGCAGCATGATCATCGGCAATCGCCGACATGCTTGAAAAAGCCTGATACAGAAAAGGGGCGATGCTTATGGCATCACCCCTCATGAAATTCTGCTAGCGACGCAGATTCAGGCTCTTGAGCAGCTTCTGGTAACGTTCCGCAGCGGTCAGCTTGAGGTAGTCCAGCAGCTTGCGACGGCGTGCGACCATTTGCAGGAGGCCACGACGTGTGGAGTGATCTTTTTGATGCGCAGCAAGATGCTGCGTGATGTCATTGATTCGCTTCGTCAAGAGAGCCACTTGGACGTCGGCTCCGCCGGTGTCCTTGTCGTGCATCTTGAAAGAGGTGGAATCGATGGTGGTTGCTTCGCTCATGGTTTGTTTGAATGGCCCGACAACTTGTCAGGCGGTGTGTGTTCTAGGATGTGGGGCTGCGAAGGAACCATAAAGCCCCTCTTTGGCAAGGGGAAGTTTCAGGCTTTCCGCGCTATCGGCCATGCTTTAGTAAGCCCCCCGCGTCATTCGAAAATTCGTCACTCGTCATTTCCCGCCCACTTGCCATCCACGTCATCCTCATCCACTAAACAGCCCCTTTCACCACCAACCTCATGTCCCGCTCTTTCAAAATCGCAGTCCTCTCCGGAGACGGCATCGGCCCCGAAGTCATGGCCGAGGCACTTCAAGTCCTCGACGCCGTCGCCGCCCGTTCCGGCCTCACTTTCTCCTACAACCACCAGCTCGTCGGTGGTGCTGCGATTGATGCCGTGGGCAAAGCCCTCCCTGCCGAAACCATCGCCGCCTGTGAAGCCAGCGATGCCATCCTCTTCGGCTCTGTCGGTGGACCGAAATGGGAAAAACTCCCACCCAACGAGCAGCCCGAACGCGCTGCCCTTCTTCCTATCCGTAAACACTTCGGTCTCTTCGCTAATCTCCGCCCTGGCATCTGCCATCCCGCACTCACGTCATCCTCGCCGATCCGCCCCGACCTCGTCGAAGGCGGCTTCGACGTGCTCTGCGTGCGTGAATTGACCGGCGGAATGTACTTTGGCCAGCCAAAGAGCCGCACCACGCTGCCCGATGGCGATATCGAGGTCATCGACACCATGGTTTACAAAAAGAGCGAGATCGTGCGCATCGCCCACGTCGCCTTCAAAGCCGCGCAGCTTCGCCGCAAGCACGTCACTAGCGTGGACAAGGCCAACGTGCTCACCAACTCCGTCCTTTGGCGCGAAACGATGGTCGAAGTCGCCAAGGAATACCCGGACGTCACCCTCGCACATCTTTACGTGGACAACGCTGCGATGCAGCTCATCAAAGCGCCGCGCAGCTTTGACGTCCTCGTCACCGAAAACCTCTTCGGCGACATCCTCAGCGATGAGATGGCCATGATCGCCGGTTCACTCGGCATGCTCGCCAGTGCCAGCCTCGGCAAACCCAAAGGCGACGGCCTCTACTTCGGCCTCTTTGAGCCCAGCGGCGGCACCGCCCCCGACATCGCCGGCATGGGCATCGCCAACCCCATCGCCCAGATCCTCTCCGTCGCCCTGTTGCTTCGTTTCTCACTCGGCCTCGAAAAAGAAGCCGCCAGCATCGAGTCCGCCGTCAAAAAAGTCATCGACGCCGGCCTCCGCACCGGAGACATCTTCAGCGGTGCCCCCGGCACGAAGAAGGTGAACACCAAGGAAATCGGTGCAGCCATCATCGCAGCGCTTTGAGCGCTATTCGCGTCCGCCAAACCAGTCACGCATACGTTTGCGTAGTGGCTGCAAGTCGCGGCGCAGATCGACAAAAGCCAGCAGAACCACACCCCCCCCCGGTTCTCGGGAGAGTAGATGACACCATAACGCCGTCCAATGAGCAGCTTGCGCGTGGGCTTCTCAAAATAGCCGCCCATAAACGGCTGGGCGGCGAGCAGAGCCAGATTTCGTTCCAGGTCTTCCAGCAATGTCACGCCGTCGCCCTCGTGATAGTCCTCAAGCTGCTCGTAAACCTCCTGGAGTTCACGCCCGGCACCCGCCGTCCAGATGATCTCTGTCATGCAATTTTCTGACGCGAGAGAATGCGTCCTTTAAGTTCCTCCCAAGAAAGGCCGCTGTCAGGATCGGCGCGATACTCCTCCATGCGCGTTTGAACACGCTCCCGCAAGGCTGGATTGCGCTGCACGTCCAGCATGGCGTCCATGCACAGCTCCTCAGAAAGCTGGAGCTTGTCCTCAAGACTCAAGGCATGCAGAGATGGATGTTGCTCAATGACCATACGGAAAGACTAGGCGGATGTTGGAGCAAGCTCAAGCTTGCATTTCACGACCTTACCCATTCACCACATTCACCGGCTTCCCTGCCAGGAACGCTTTCAAATTCGCGGCGGTGATGTCGATGAGGCGGGCGCGTGATTCGCGGCTGGCCCAGGCGACGTGCGGGGTGATGAGGCAGTTCTTCGCGCTGAGCAGCGGATTGTCTGCTTTCGCAGGCTCCACAGACAGCACATCGAGCCCGGCCCCGGTGATGCGGCCTTCATTCAAGGCCTTTGCCAAAGCGGCTTCATCCACGAGCGGTCCACGGCCGGTGTTGATCACAAAGGCCTCGCGTTTCATCAAACCGAGCGTGCGTTCACTGATGAGATGCTTCGTGGCATCGGTCAGCGGGCAGTGCAGGCTGATCACATCCGAATTGCGGAATAGATCTTCGATCTCGGCGGCTTCGACGCCGGCGGGCGGCGGTTCCTTCCAAGTGCGCTTCGAGGCGAGCACCTTCATGCCGAAGGCGACGCCGATGCGTGCTACGGCGCTGCCGATCTCGCCATAACCGATGATGCCGAGCGTGCGACCGGCCAGTTCGATGATCGGATGGTCCCAGTAAGCGAAATCGGGGCACTTCGTCCAGCCGCCTTGCTCCACACTCTTCGCCGCATAACCGACGTGGTTCGTCAGCTCCAGCATCAGCGAGATCACATGCTGCGCGACCGCCGGAGTGCTGTAGCCCGGCACATTCGTCACCACGATGCCGCGTTCTTTAGCCGCGACGACATCCACAATATTGAAGCCGGTGGCCGTGACGCCGATGTATTTCAACTCCGGCAGTGCGGCGATGATTTCCCGCGTCAGCGGTGCCTTGTTAGTGATCACGATCTCCGCCCCGGCACAACGGGCTACGATTTGATCCAGCGGCGTGCGCGGATGAACGTCGCAGGGAGCGATGGCTTCGAGTGGCTGCCAAGTGAGGTCGCCAGGATTGGCAGTGTGGGCGTCGAGAAGAACGATTTTCATAAAAGGGCCGCATCGTTAGCCGAAAAAATAGAATTTTGTGAGAAAATCTCATCTGCTGGCGATAATGCAGCCGCCATGCGCTCCAACCTGCTCTCCATTCTCTCCCTCGTCTGCCTGTTTGCCTTCAACGTCTCCGCTGAAGACGTGAAGCCGCTCAAAGTCCTCATGGTCACGGGTGGCTGCTGTCACGATTACGAAAATCAAAAACTCATCCTCAGCGAGGGCATTAGCAGCCGTGCGAATGTGGAATTCACCATCGTGCATGAGGAAGGACCAGGTGGCAAAGGCGACAAAACACACAAGATCAGCATCTACGAAAAAGGTAACTGGGCGGAGGGCTTTGACGTGATCCTGCACAACGAGTGCTTTGGCGCGGTGACGGATGTGGCGTTTGTCGATGGTATCGCCAAGGCGCACTTTAATGGTGTGCCTGCGGTGATGCTGCACTGCTCAACGCACAGCTACCGCATGGCGAAGACCGATGAATGGCGCAAATGCGTGGGCCAAACCTCGATGAGCCATGAGAAGAATCGAGATCTGAAGGTGGAGAACATCGCTGCCGCTCATCCCGTGATGCAGGGCTTCCCCAAAGAGTGGCTGAATGCCAAGGATGAGCTCTACAAGAATGAAAAACTCTGGGACCGCTTTGTTCCGCTAGCCAAAGCCTTCGGCGAGGAAACGCAGAAGGATCACAACGTGATCTGGGTGAACGAATACGGCACAGCCAAGGTCTTCGGCACCACCCTCGGTCACGGCAACGCTACGATGCAGGACCCCGTCTATCTCGATCTCGTCGCCCGCGGCCTGCTATGGACCTGTGGCAAACTTGATGCCGAAGGCAAGCCGCAGCCGGGTTATGGGGCGAAGCAAAAGTAGGCGTTCATCAAACCTACTGAGCGATTTCCAAGGCCGATTCATCTATCGCCGGAAGGTTGGTAGGCAGAGTGCTGCCCCGGTATTTTTGAGGATTGAAACTGGCGCTGTGGGTGTGCTTGTAGCCTGCCGGGTCCAAGGTTCTCCAAAACTTGTGATAACTCTCCGTTGAGCAACTGGGGAGTGTCGCTAGTGCCAGGGTGCCAATGATGGCCAATGTAGGGGTGTTTTTCACAGGTATTCGTGGTGGAGCTTACTTTTGCCCGTAATACGCACCCGGTCCGTGTTTGCGTAAATGATGCTTGTCGAGGATGTAGTCCGGGATGGAAAGCATCGTCGGGTTTAGCGTGGCAGAACAGAATGCCATGTGGGCGCACATTTCGAGAGCGATGCTGTTTTTGAGTGAGTCCATCGCATTTTTACCAAAGGTAAAGGGTGCATGGTGGAGTTGCAGCACCGCGGGCATTTCGAGCGGGTTAAGCTTCAACTCGCGCAGGCGCTCGACGATGGCGACGCCGGTGAAGTGCTCGTAGTCCTGCTCCACTTCTTGCGGTGTAAGTGCACGCACGAGGGGCACGGTGCCATAGAAGTGATCGGCGTGCGTCGTGCCGAAGCACGGCAGTTCGCTTCCAGCCTGTGCGAACATGGTTGCGTAGAGACTGTGGGTGTGGGTGATGCCACCGATGTCGGGAAACTCGCGGTAGAGCACGAGATGTGTCTTCGTGTCGGAGGAGGGGCGCAGTTTGCCCTCCACGACGTTGCCGTCGAGATCGAGTACAACGATGTCGGCGGGTGTGAGAGCAGCGTAATCAACCCCGCTGGGCTTGATGGCCCACAGACCCGAGCCGCGGTCGATACCACTGACGTTGCCCCAAGTGAGGCGCACGAGGCCGCTGGGTTCGAGAGCGCGGTTGGCTTCACAAACTTGTTCGCGGAGGTCTTGGAGTGTCATTGGCGGCATCAAAGCTCAAACCTCTTACAATTCCAGCAACATAAACGGCGGTGTGCGGCGTTAATACGTTGATCCTTGTTGGTTGACGGCGGATGCCGCCCCGTTGACCTAGTACCCACCTTCACATGCCTGCCTCCGTTGCCCCCCCCGCCGTTCCTGATCAGGAAGCCATCATCCAAGCCGCCTCATGGGTGGTTCCGCTTCGCACCGAAATCGCCCGCGTTCTCGTGGGTCAGACGCAGCTCGTTGATCGACTGCTCGTTGCACTGCTGACCAACGGCCACGTTTTGCTCGAAGGCGTGCCCGGTTTGGCCAAAACACTCGCCGTGCGAACACTAGCGGGAACCTTGAAGGCAAAATTCCAGCGCATCCAGTTCACGCCCGATTTGCTGCCAGCGGATGTCGTCGGCACGATGGTGTATCATCCCAAGGACGGCTCTTTCTCACCGCGCCTCGGTCCCATCTTTGCCAACCTCGTGCTGGCTGATGAAATCAACCGTGCGCCAGCCAAGGTGCAGAGCGCTCTGCTCGAAGCGATGCAGGAACGCCAGGTCACGCTCGGTGAAACTACCCACAAATTGCCCGATCCATTCCTCGTGCTCGCCACGCAAAACCCGATCGACCAGGAAGGCACCTATACGCTACCGGAAGCACAGCTCGACCGCTTCCTGCTCAAAGTGCGCGTCACCTACCCGACGCCAGTTGAAGAGCGCCAAGTGCTCGATGCGATGGCCACTTCGGCACCGAAGCTTGATGTGAGTCCGGTGACCGATGTCGCCACCATCTCCGCCAGTCGCGTCGTGGTGAATCAGCTTTTCATGGACGAGAAGATCCGTGACTACATCGTCGCGATCATCAATGCCACACGCCATCCTGAAACGCTGGCACCGCATTTGAAACTACTCATCCGCTGCGGTGCCTCGCCACGTGGCACGATCAATCTGGCCCTCGCCGCCAAGGCGCTGGCCTTCCTCAACGGCCGCAACTACGTCGTCCCACAAGATGTGAAGGATCTCGCCCCCGACATCCTGCGTCACCGTATTCTGCTTTCGTATGAAGCCGAAGCAGAAGGCGTGACTAGCGAAGACGTGGTGAAGACGCTGCTGGACAAACTGCCGGTTCCTTAAACCGCCCACACCGTGAACCGGGAAACTGCGCAGAACGACAACGACGCCAGGCTCACGCGCATCCTCAAGCGCGTGCGGCGCATCGAGTTGCTCACGCGTGGCATGGTGAAGGAAATGCTCGGCGGACAGTATCATTCGCGGTTCAAGGGCCAGGGCATCGAGTTTGACGACTTCCGCGAGTATCAACCCGGCGATGACGTGCGCTTCATCGACTGGAACGTCACGGCCCGCATGAACGACCCTTTTGTGCGCAAGTACGTCGAGGAACGTGAGCTCACTGTGATGCTTTGCGTCGATGTCAGCGGTTCCGGCGACTATGGCAGCCAGGAGGACTCGAAACGCGAGCGTGCAGCGGAAATCGCAGCCGTATTTGCCTTCAGCGCGGTGCAGAATCAGGACAAGGTGGGCCTGATGTTGTTCTCCAACGGCATTGAACAGTATTTACCGGCTCGCAAAGGCGCTCCGCATGCACTGCGCATCCTGCGTGACATCTTGAACAATGAGCCGAAGCAGCACGGTACCGACCTCAAGCCCGCACTCGATCTCGCTCTCGAACGCATCGCTCATCGAGCGCTGGTGATCCTTGTCTCGGATTTTATCACGCCGGATCACGCTTGGGAAAAAAGCCTGCGTGCAGTGGCGGCAAAACATGACGTGGTCGCGGCACAGATCGTTGACCCGCGTGAGATCACGCTGCCAGATGCGGGGCGTGTCTGTCTCGAAGATCCCGAAACTGGTGAGCAAATCCTCGTCAACACCTCCCATCCCGCCGTGCGTGCGCATTACGAAGAGCGTGTGGCCAAACGGCAGGATGATCTGATCCACCTGCTACGCCGTAGCGGCGTAGAGCGCATCACCGTGCGCACGGATGAAGATTACGTACCGGCTTTGAAAGCGTATTTCCGCTCACGCAAAAGGAGGAAGCGCGGATGACCACGTTGCTCGCACAGCTTCCGGGTCCGGCACCATTGCCGTTTCCGCAACTCCCGACTCCCGATGCAGTGAACCTACCACCGCCATGGTGGTTGCCTTGGTCGGTAGTCTTGGTGCTCGCCTTGCTGATCGCGCTCATCGTTTGGCTGCTTGTCAGGCCTAAGGCGCTACCAGCAGCGCCAGAGAGAAAGCCATGGTCTTCCGCATTCCGTGCATTGAACGATCTGCGCGCACGCATTCAGACCATCCCGCCGCAGGACATCAGCCATCGCGTATCACAGATCCTACGACGCTACCTTTTGGAACGCTATGCCGTGCCGGCACCGGCCCGCACCACACGTGAAATTTTTGAAGGCAGGCCGGACCGCACGCCTGGCGTGCCCATTCCGCGCGCCCAAGGCTTTTGGCGTGAACGTTTCGAGCCTATTGCTCATCTTTGCGATGACATCTCCTTCATGCCTGCCCCGCGCACTCACGAAGAATCAACCGCGCTCATCGACCAGGCCATCGCCCGCATGCAGGAGGAGTACAACCATGACGATCCCCGGTATTCCTAATTTTCAGATTCTGCATCCGCTGTGGCTGCTGCTGCTGCCGCTGGTGCCGTTGTTCGCCCTGCTGCGTGGTTCACGCGGCAAACGTGCGGCGATCAAGTTTCCTACCACCTCGCTGCTGCGTGATCTCGGCAGGCCCGCACGCAACGGCTTCGGCGGCTTCATCTTTGGCCTGATCCTGCTCAGCCTCACCTTCGGCATCACCTCGCTATCACGGCCGCAGAAGGTGCTGTCGTTTGATGAGGAAAAAGCAGAAGGCATAGCGATCATGCTCACGGTGGATGTGTCGCTCTCGATGCTGATCGAAGACTTTTACATCGGTGGTCAACCGGTGAATCGCCTCACCGCCGCGAAACGCGTGATGTCGGACTTCATCAAAGGCCGCCGCAGCGACCGCATCGGCATCGTGGCATTCGCGGGTGAGACCTATCTGCCTTGCCCGCTAACGCTCGACCGTGACTGGCTGATCAATAATCTCGACCGTGTGCAGACGCAGCGTGTCGGTGATGGCACCGCCATTGGCTCCGGCATCGCCTCCGCCGCCAACCGCATGCGCCGCGAAAAATCACCCAGCAAAGTCATCGTGCTACTGACGGATGGCGCGAACAATTCCGGTCGCCTTAGTCCGCAAGATGCCGCGAAACTGGCCTCCACGCTCGGCATCAAGATTTACACCATCGCCATCGGCACACCTGGCATTCATAGCATTCCTGATCCGAAACGGGGCACCTTCACGCCGGTAGGACAGCAATTATTCGATGAAGGCACGCTCAAAGAGGTCGCCTCCATCGGCAACGGCCAGTTCTACATGGCCCAGAACCTGAACTCGCTCAGCGATGTGTTCGGCACCATCGACCAACTCGAAAAAACCAAGATAGAGCGCCGCAAGATTACCGAGACCGAGGAATTATTTCCCTTTCCACTCGCCGTTTCGGCTATCGCACTGTTTCTCGCCCTGCTGCTATCGTTAACCGTCCTGCATTCGGCTCCTGAGCCGGTTGCCACCTGATTTCATGACTTTTGCCCACGATCATCTGCTCTGGTTCCTGCTGATCATTCCCGCGCTCGTGGGATTGAAGCTGTGGGTGGATGCGCACGGCTCGCAGGCGGAGCGCCTGTTCACTGCCGCACGGCTGCGTCCCGATCTCGTCACCGGCAGGTCGCTATGGCGCTCGTGGCTCATCTATATCCTCTATACGCTGGCGATGGCCTGCATCATCATCGCCACCGCGCAGCCGCGCTGGGGCGAGGAAAAACTCGAAATCCCTGACAAAGGCCGCAACGTCTTCATCGCCATCGATACCTCGCGTTCCATGCTAGCGCGCGATGTGCCGCCGGATCGTCTCACCCGCGCACGACTGGCCGCACATGATATGGTGGTCGAACTTGCCGGTGAACGCGTCGGTTTGCTGGCGTTTGCAGGTCGCGCTTATCTTCAGGCCCCGCTGACGACCGATCACGACGCCATCATCGAGTCCTTGCAGGCCTTCGACCACACCATCATCGAATGGGGCGGCAGCAATCTCGGCGATCTGCTGGATGTGATGCTGCGTGCGATCAAAACACTGCCCAAGAGCAACTACGCGCTGGTGATTTTCAGTGACGGCGGCGATGCCGACGCCAACCTCGTGCCCTACATCCAGCGCCTCACCGCCGCGGGTGTTGTCATCGTCACGGTCGGTGTCGGCACCGAAGGCGGCACGCTCATTCCCAATCCCGAAGTTGAGGGCGACTATATTCGCGATGACGCGGGCAATGTGGTGCGTTCGCGGCTGGAAAGTGGTGTGCTGCAGCAGCTTGCCACCGCCACTGGCGGACGCTTTCTCAAGCTCGGCGCCCAACCACTCAACCGCAATTCCATCCAGCCCATCCTCGACCGCCTGACCGAGCAGCAATCCGCCAACCGCCAAACTTCGCGACCGATTGAGCGCTTTGCTTGGCCGCTCGGTCTGGGTATAATCCTCCTCATGCTCGCTTGGATCATCAGCGCCCTGCCGCGGCCCTCTGCACGCCCACTTGTGCTGGCGCTGGCCGTCATCGCATTCGCACCAACGCCTTCCGCGCAGGCGGCGAATGTCTCTGATACCATCGCCACCTTCTTTCAGTCGAAAGGTCCATCTCCCGAAGATGCCCGCCAAGCGCTTGAGCAACGCGATTTCACCAAGGCGCGTGACCTGTATGAAAAACTACTGAAACAAAACGGTTACGATGATGCCGCACGTGCGGAGATGCTTTATGGCCTCGCCGCCGCCGAGCACGAACTCACCAACTACGACAGCAGCGTGAAGGAATTCAGCGAAGTGCTGCACACCGAGGACAAATCACTGCGTGCCCGCGCCCATCGTGGCATCGGCCACACGTTGTATGATCAAGGCGCGCGCGGATTGCAGCAGCAGCCTAAGATTACCATCCAGCGCTGGACCGACGCGCTGCGGCATCTCGACGCCGCGCTCGAACTTGAGCCTGAAAACGCCGAAGTGCATGCGAACCGTGATCACGTTGCCAAAATGCTCGACGATCTGCGCAAGGTCATGGACGAGATGAAAAAGCAGCAGGAGCAGCAAAACGGCAAAGGCCAGAAGGGTCAAAAAGGCCAGAAAGGTGAGGAGGGCGAAGGCCAGGAAGGTCAAGAAGGCGATCAGGAAGGCGCTGGCAAAGAAGGCAGTGACCCCAATGGCGAGGCTGAGAAAAAAGAATCCGAAGGCAAAGGCGAGAAGAAAGAAGGCGATGACGGCATTGGCGGTAAAGACGCCAAGGAATTGCCCGAAGGCCGACTGCAAGCCGCCAATGGTGATAAAGAAGGCGAAAAAGAAGGCCAGCAGGGAAAAGACGGGCAAAAACCCGGCGATGGCGAAGGCGGTGATAAAAAAACAGACCGCAAACCCACCGAAGGCGAAGCCCGCAATCCGCGCACCGGTTTTACGCCCGGTGAAGCGCAGGGACTGCTCCGCCAATACATGGATGAAATAACCGGGCCAATGACCAACCGCTACCACACCCCGCCGCCAAACAAAAAAGATTGGTGAACCGCATGCCCGCACTCACGCCATCCCCTCTCATGCACTGCGTCAAACGTCTGTTCGTTATCCTGATCTTATTCAGCAGCGGCATTTCCTCCGCCGCCACCGTGCGCGCCTACGTCCAGCCGGATCGTGCGCAAACCGGCCAGGTGGTCAGCTATGTCATCACCGTTCAAAATGGCACCGTGCAAAGCGTGCCGCAGTTGCGGTTGCCAGCGCAGGTCGGGATGAATTCCGGCATCACCACCGCACAGAACATCGAGATTCGCGGTAATCAGCGCGTCTTTTCCACCCAGCTCTCCTGGGGCGTCGCAGGCACGGAGCCTGGCGAGTTTGTCATTCCACCGCAGGAAGTGCTGGTGAATGGAGAAGTTCTCAAGACCAACGAAGTTCGCCTCGTCGTCGCTGAAGCCCCCGCAGCGCCTGAGGCTGCGGATGATGCCGCCACGCCCTTGTTTCAGATCGAAGTTGGCAAAACCGAGATCTATCAGGGCGAGGTGGTGCCCATTAGCGCGAGTCTATATGTTCCGCGCAGCGTGACACTGCGTCGTGTCGGTCTCATTGAGGTGAACAAGAGTGACTTCGCCATCTCCCGATTCCCACAGCAGGCCGATCAAAGCGAAACCGTCATCAACGGCGTCGGCTATGTCGTCATCACCTACCGCAGCACACTTTCCGCACTGCACGCAGGCGATTTAAAAGTCGGCCCCGCCACCTGCGAACTGTTGTTCGAAGTCTATGATACCAACACCCAGAACCAAATGCGCCGTGGCCTGCCCTTTGGCATGATCATGGGCGGTGCCGAGCCACGCAAGCAGGTGGTCAAAAGCCAGGACGTGAAGGTCAAGGTGCTGCCACTCCCCACCGAAGGCAAACCAGCGCACTTCAGCGGTGCCGTCGGCGATTTCAGCATCAGCGCCACCGCCACACCGAACGAACTCGCCGTGGGCGATCCACTGGCCGTGGACATCACCATTGATGGATCAGGCAACTTCGACGCGCTCAATCCGCCTTCGTTGATGCCGCCCGAAGGCTGGAAAGCCTACCCGCCGCGCCGCTACAACGTCGATGGCCCGATTGACCCCAATCTCACGCCCACCGCGCAGCGCCGCATCGGCTACTCCATGGTATTCGTGCCGGAAAGGGTTCATGCCGAGCTACCGCCATTTGAACTGAGCTTCTTCAGTGCCACAGAGAAAAAATACGTCGCCGCGCGCACCACGCCAATTCCGCTGCGCATCAAGCCTGGAGCCGTGATCGCCACCGCAGTCGATGCAAACTCCAGCGGCAGCGTGGAGCCACCGAAACCGCCACCCGTGCAGCAGCCAAAGCCGCAGATCAGCGACATCCTCATGACCGTGCCAGCGCAATCACACTGGCTGAACCAAACCACCGCCAACGCTCCGCTAACCCGCAGCATTCGGTTCTGGATGATTCAATCGATCCCGGCGGCGCTCGTGATCTTCGCCGCGTTTTGGGCGTGGTTCCGCCGTCATCGCGAACAGACCGCAGGCGGTCTGCGCGGCGAATTGCAGCAGTTGTGGCGCGGTTTGGAGCAGCGTGACCTCGATGATCGCGATTTCCTTCAGCGTGCCGCCCATTTCATCCAGCGCAGCCATCCTGATGAGATCAAAGACGAGGAACTGCGGCAAATTCTGCAACGCTATGAAACGCAGGGCTTCACCGCGGCCCCGACGGCAGCACAAACACTCGGCACCGGCGAACGCAGCCGCATTTTGAATACGCTGGCACCACTGCTGAAACGCGCGGCCTTGCTCATCGCCGCTTTTGCTACGCTCTCGCTGAACGCCGCCGAGGACGAATCTCCCGATACGCTTTACCGCCAGGCACGCGAAGCCTTGGAAAAAGGCAAGTTCACGCAGGCACAATACCTCGGCGAATCACTCACCCGTCAGAATCCGCCTGCTTTGAGTGCCGCCGTCTTCACGCTCATTGCCCACGCCCGTTACCGGCAGGATGATTTCGGCCGCGCCGCCATGTGGTATCAGCGCGCGCAACTGCTGGAGCCGGTGAATGCCGAAGTGCGGCAGAATTTGCGGCATCTCGATGAGAAACTGCGCTTCTTCCGCTTCAAGGCAGACTCTCCGTTAGCTGAATGGAGTCTGCTGCTGAACAAAAACACCTGGATCATCATCGCCTCGGCTGGCGTGTGGCTCATTCTGCTCGCGATCTTGGCATTCATCCTCAAATCCTCTGGCACAGGTGCTCTGATCGTCAGCATCATCGGCTTATTAATCTTCATCCCCTCCGCCGCGTTCGCTTCCATCCGTCCCGAAGCGGGTCAGCGTGTGAAGGACATCATGGTCGTCACCGCCCGCGAAGTCAGTGCCTACACCGCCGCCACGCTCACCTCCGGCAGCGTCATCGACATCCCGCCCGGCAGCCAAGTGCACCTGCTCGAAAAGCGTGGTGCCTGGAGCTACGTCGAAATCCCCAGCGGCGACGAACCCGTACGCGGCTGGATCGAATCCGCCACCTACACGCCGCTGTGGCCGTGGGATGTGGCCTTGGTGCCGTAAAACTTAATCAAGCGCCGCCGCCTGCATCACCACCCGCAGCACTCGGACGGCTGCCTGCTTCGCGATCGAGGACGAGGAGGCTGGCGGTATCGTTGTCGGCGAGTTTGAGGCGGTCGAGCATGTCGCCGACGTTTTTTTCTTCTTCCATCTGCTCGTTGAGGAACCAGAGCAGCAGGTTCTTCGAGGCGTGGTCTTTGACCTGCTCGGCGACTTCAAAGAGGTCGTTGATCTGCTGCGTGACTTTTTGCTCCTGCTTAAGGCTGTGCTGGAAGACATCGAGCGGGGACTTGAAGTCCATCTTTGGCTTCGCAATTGGCTGCAACTCGACCTTGGCATCGCGATCCACGAGGTACTGGTAAAACTTCAGCGCGTGCATGGTTTCCTCACGGCTTTGGGTGAACATCCATTGTGCGAAGCCGGAGTAGGGCGTCTGCTCGAACCATGCCGCCATGGCGAGATACACGTAGCTGGAGGACATCTCGTTGTTGATCTGCTCATTGAGCAGTTTGGTGAGTTTGGGATTGAGCGTCATGTCGTTTGGGGTGGTGTGAGTGTGGCGATTGAACCAGTAGTGCGAAGGCTGCGCAAGGCTGCACCCATGATTTTTTGGCCTACGGACGCCCTAACTCAAGGGGAAGGACGATTTGCTTTCCTTTGGGCCACTCCGCGCCACGATGAACGTCTTCCGCGATGGCCTCCGACACCGCATCCTTACATCATCAACATCATCCGCAGGTCGTGCGGCGGAATTTCATCTGCCACTGCCTGGAAGGTGGGCTGTACATGGGTGGCGTGGCCTTTTTGCAGCCGGAAACGGTGATGCCGAAGATGGTGGAGCAGCTCGGCGGGCGCTCGGCCATCATTGCCATCATGCCAGTGCTCCTGCCTGCGGCCTTTGCGATGGCGGGCCTGTTTGTCTCACCGCTGGTGGAACGCCTGACCCACTTCAAGCCGTGGGTGATGACCTTTGGCCTGCTGCAACGGTTGCCGTATCTCATCACCGGACTGCTGCTGTGGCTCGTGCAAGATGCCGGACCATGGCTCCTGCCAGTGGTGGTGCTGACACCGGTCATCTCCGGTCTTATTGGCGGTGTGGGCGTGGTGGCGTGGATGGAAATGGTCACGCGCATGGTGCCAGAGCGTGTGCGTGCCGCTGGCTGGGCCGCACGCTACATCACGCAGGCATGCATCGGCATGGGGGCCGGGGCAGTGATCCATGAAACGCTAACGCATTTGCCCGGACAGCGTGGTTATGCGCTACTGCATCTGATCGCCTTCGGCTTTCTATTTCTGTCCTGGCTCTCGCAGCTTTTCATGCGCGAACTTCCCGCCGCGCATCACTATCATCCACACACGGGCAGCTATTGGAGCTATCTGCGCAACCTTCCAGGACTGCTGATGGCGCAGCCGCAGCTTCTGAAGCTGATCGCCGCGCGTTTTACCGGCATGGGATATTTGATGGTCGTCTCCTTCCTCACGCTGCATGCGCTGCACAGCACGGGCCGACCGGAGGCGGATGAAGGGCACTTCGTTTCCTTCCAGAACATCGGCACGATTCTAGGCAGCTTGCTCGCCGCCTGGCTGGGCTATCACTGTGGCGGCAAGGTGTTGATGATCATTTCCCGCCTCGTCTGCGTAGCGCTTTGCCTCTGGGCGAGCCTGACGCATTCGTTCAGTGGCTTCACGGCTGCCTATTTCATTCTCGGCTTTGGCTTGTTCCTAGATCGTGTGGGCGATCTCACACTCACCGCCGAACTCTGCCCGCCAGAGCGTCGTTCCACGCTCCAGGCCGTACTCGGTTTCTGCAATGTGTGGTCACTGCTGCTCGCGACGAGTCTCGGTGGAGTGATCTTTTCACTGAGCGGCTCATTTTACCTCGTCGCTTGCCTCGCGGCGATTCTGTCGCTCGTTTCCATCCTGATCCTGCGCGGCATTCCTGAGCCACGCGTGCAGCGCTGATCACTCCGAGCACTCTATCGTCGCCCGCATGGAGACCCGGCATTCCGGCACGCGTTTGTCGGGGCCAAATTCTTCGATTTGCTGCTGCCGCAGTTCGGCGAGTTCTTTGTGAACTGTAGCCACGATCACACGACCCGAAGCATGCACCTCACGTGCCATGCGCAGCGCTAGTTCGAATGAATGACCCAAGACCGCACCAAGCATTTCAATGACATACTCATGCGTGTGAACCTCATCATCATGGAGAATGACATGCCACGGCGGCTCCAGTTCAGGCGGTGCCGTCTGCGGCTTCACCCGCGGCTGCTGCGGCGCGACGCGCGGCCGCTTTGGCGGAGCCGTAGCGCATTGGATGTCGGCGGTGAGAATCATTCTGCGCTTACTATGCCTCAGCCCAGCCGTCTCTCAAGCGCCCTCACCACGCGCCTGCGAATGCGATTTGATCCGCCTGATTTGTGCTGGAAGCGGACAATGCTTGCCGAAAGGCCTGAAAGCATGGCAGTCTTGCCCCATGAATCCTTCCATCTGCCGCACTCTCAGCACGATTTGTTTTCAAGCGGGAATGCTCTCCATCCTGCTTTCCATCTGGATCTGGTGGTTCCTCAATGGCGCGGGCAGTTCCTCTCCAGAAGAGCAAGCCCATGCCGAACGTTTCGGCATTTTCGTCGGTTTATGGGCACCCACACTGCTGATCCTCTCGAACCGTTTCGACCGCTATGCCGACAAAGCAAAACCGCTGCCAGGACTCGAACTAGAGGATAAGAACGAAGAGTCCTGATCACTCACATCGGCTCGCAGCCTGTCGCTTCGACGAACTGCTGGCGCAGACCATGGTAGGCCTGCTGCCACTCATCAACAACACGCTGCAGTTCCATCACCTGCTTCTCCAGCGCTGAGATGCGGCGCTGAAACTGATTACCAGCGGGATCACGGGCATCCTCTGGGCGTTGTGTGCCCAACAACGTCGTGGCTGCACTACGCACCTGATGCGGGCTGGCCTTGAACCATCCCAGATCGGACAGCCGCGCTTCCGTATTGTCCAGGCAGTTAATGATAGTCACGTTTTCGTCGATCTCACCGGTGGCGAGGAATTCTTGGATCGTTGCCACGTTCGTCGGTCCGTATAAATAGTTATCCGGCATCTGCACGAGATGATCCATCTGTAGTTCAGCGATCATCGGCGCACGCTGCCAGCTCATGCGGTCATCGTTGGAGATTTTGTCGAGGGGCGACACTTTCGCGTCAGCCGCCCAGCCACGCAGTGTTTCAAGATCGATGGGGCCATAAACTTCCTTGTCCGAAGCCTTGAGCAAATGCCAGGTGCGTTCATTCATGGGGTGAGAATAACCAAAGCCCCGGCCTCAAGCCAAGCTCAAACTGCGGATGAAATCATGTGTATGTGAAATTGACGCCGCGACTTCCGTGCAAGAGAACTGCCCGCCTCTTCGTAAAACCGCGCCCCATGTTCCGCCCCCTGCTTGCCCTTCTCCTCGCCGCCACGACTCTAAGTGCCGCCGAGACCGCCGTCCTCAGCCTCAAAACCATGACGGCGCAGATGAAATATGACACCCCCGAGCTGCTCGTGCAGCCCGGCCAGCCGGTGCAGCTCACTTTTGAAAACGGCGACGACCTGCCCCACAACCTCGTTTTCTGCCAACCCGGCACCGATACCGCCGCCATGGCGATGAAGCAGATGGAAAACGCCGAAGTCGCGCTCAAACGCAACTGGCTGCCTGATGACCCACGCATTTGGGCACACTCGAAAATGCTCAATCCACACGAAAAGGAGACGCTCACCTTCACCGCCCCCGAAAAACCCGGCACCTATCCGTATGTCTGCACCTTCCCCGGTCACGCACTCACCATGCGCGGCGAACTGAAGGTGATGAAAGCCGGTGAAGGCCTCAAAGACCTCCATTTCGCCCTCTACCTCGGCAATTGGAAGCAATTGCCCGACTTCTCCAAGCTCAAGCCGCACCGCGAAGGCAAAATCGACAGCAACCTCATTGAGGTGAAACTCGACGACTATAAAAACGAGTTCGGCGTCGTCTTCACCGGTAAACTCAATGCGCCAAAGAAAGGCCCGTATCGCTTCTTCATCTCGAGCGATGATGGCTCACGTCTCCTCATCGACGGCAAAGAAGTCGTCGCCTACGACGGCATCCATCCCGCAGGCGACATCAAAGAGAAGAGCATTCCGCTCGAACAAGGTGAGCACGAGTTCCGCCTCGAATACTTCCAAGGTGCTGCAAACATCCAACTCTACGCCGCATGGAAAGGCAACGACTTCCAAATCACCTCGCTGTCGAAATGGCTGCACCCAAACTGGAAAGGCGGGACCAAGAAGCAGAAGGAGTTCGATCCCATCCCGCTCGCTGTCACCACCGAGCCCGTGATCTACCGGAACTTCATCCAAGGTGCGGGCAATCGCGGCATTGGTGTCGGCTATCCCGGTGGCATCAATCTCGCTTGGAGTGCTGAGAGCATGAACCTCGCGCTCATCTGGCGCGGTGCCTTCATCGACGCCTCCAAGCATTGGAACTCACGCGGTGGCGGTCATCAGCCACCGTTGGGCTACGACGTGCTGCAACCCACCGGCGAAGTCACACCCGCCTTTTTCGTCACCGATAAACCTGATGCCGCCTGGCCAACCTGGGACAAAACCAAACGCTATAGTGGCTTTGCGTGGCAAGGCTACTCGCTCGACGCCAAACGCAGTCCCACCTTCCGCTACACCTGGCACAACGCCGAGATCGAAGAGAGCTTTGCCGTCGAAGGCAACGGCAACAAGCCCGACGGCAACGGCAAGCTCATTCGCACCATCAAAGTCAGCGGCAAACTGCCACCCAACGCATGGTATCGCCTCGCCAGTGGTCAGTTTGAAGCCAAAGACGGCAGCTTCCTCATTAAAGGCGTGAAACCCTTCACGATCACCGCAGCAGGAGTCCAAATGGCCGGCGCTAATCTCGTCATTCCTGCCAAACCCGGCACCATGGCCATCACCTACCAGTGGATACAGTAATCTCTCGCCAAACTTCCGTCATGAAACGCCTTTTTCTCATCCTCGCTCTTTGCGCTCCGATCTACGCTGCTGATCCCGTCGAAGCCGACTTCTACAAGATCACCACCTTTGAAACACCGAAGGAAACCGCGCTCGAAGTTGGTTCCATCGACCTCCTGCCCGATGGCAAACTCATCATGGGCACACGCCGTGGTGAAATCTGGATCGTCAGCGGCGCTGGTAGCAGCGATACCTCGAACGTGAGCTACAAGCTCTTTGCCAGCGGTCTGCACGAAGTCCTCGGCATCGCCTATAACCCGAAGGACAAAAACATTTACGCCACCACCCGCTACGAGATCACACGCCTCAAAGATGTCGATGGTGATGGACGCGCTGATGTCTTCGACAACTTCTGTGACCACTGGGGCGTCTCCGGCGACTACCACGAATACGCTATCGGCTCACACTTCGACAAAGCGGGCGATCTCTGGGTCACGCTCTGCCTAACCGGTTCATTCAACAGCAACGCCGAGTTTCGCGGCTGGGCTCTGCGCATCAAACCCGATGGTAAGATGGTGCCCACCTGCTCTGGCATTCGCAGCCCCGGCGGTCTCGGCTTTGATGCTGATGGCGAAACCTACTACTGCGACAATCAAGGCCCGTGGCACGGCTCATGCACGCTCCAGCATCTCGTCCCCGGCAGTTTTCAGGGCCATCCCGGCGGCAACATCTGGTATGACAAAGCGCCTAACATGGGACCACGCCCCATCGACCCGTTACCCGAAGCTTTTAGTAACGGACGCAACCGCAAAGACAAAACCCCTCACGTTGATCCTGACCGCATGGTGACAGAACGCGAACGCATCAAGCAGCTCCTACCACCTGCGGTATATCTCGTGCATGGCAAGATCGGCAACAGTGCCAGCGCCATCATTTGCGACCTCAGCGCAGGCAAATTCGGCCCATTCTCAAAGCAACTTTTCGTGGCCGATCAAAGCCACAGCAATCTTAGCCGCGTCTTCCTCGAAACCGTCAACGGCATCAAGCAAGGAGTCGTGATTCCGTTCCGCAGTGGCTTCGCCAGCGGTCTCATCGGTGGGCGCATGGATGAAGAAGGACGCGTCTTCGTCGGCGGCAGTGATCGCGGCTGGGGTGCGCGCGGCGGCAAGCCTTTCTGCTTTGAAAAATGCGAGTGGACCGGCAAAACTCCCTTCGAAGTCCATGAAATGCGCGCCAAGCCCGATGGCTTTGAACTCACCTTCACGCAGCCCATTGATTCCACTACCGCAAGCGATGTGAAGAGCTATTCCATGCGCGAGTTCACGTATGCGTATCGCGAGGAATACGGCGGCGATGAAGTTTCGGAGATCATTCCTAAGATCACAGCCGCCAAAGTCGCCGAAGATGGCAAATCTGTGCGCCTCACGATTTCACCACTCACCAAAGGCCACATTCACGAGCTGCATCTCGACGGTGTCAAAAACACCGAAGGACAGACACTGCTGCACAAGGTCGGCTACTACACTCTCAACGAAATTCCGGCGAAATAGTCAGCTTGATACCGCCACAGATCGCGGGCTGGAATTGAGTTCTTGCTGCACCACGTTGGCTAGATCGGCGAACAATTGAATCGTCGCATCAGGAAACTGCCGTGGGCGGGTGTCGATCAGGCACAGCGTGCCCAAGCAGCCGCCATCATCGTGAAACACCGGAAAGCCGGCATAGAAACGAATGCGAGGCCCGCCGGTGACCAGCGGACTGTCAGCAAACCGGTCGTCCAGAAGCGTGTCTGACACGATCATCGGCTTGCGGCTCAAGGCCACGTGAGCGCAGAAAGCCAGTTCACGAGAGGTTTCGTTAACTCCCAACCCCACGCAGGATTTGAACCACTGCCGGTGTTCATCCACCAGCGAAACCAACGCGATTGGCACATCCGCTAGAGCCGCAGCTACGCGTGTGATGCGGTCAAATCTCTCCTCGGGTGGCGTATCGAGTATCGACAAGTCATGGAGTGCCGCGAGCCGCGATTCTTCATCCGATGGCACGGCTGCGCGCATCCAACGGCAGGCGGAGCGCATAAGCCACGCCTGGATTTGGGCTTTGGCGTATTGGATGGAGAAAGGTTTGGTCAGCCAGGCCGTGGCACCAGCCTCCATGCCTTCGCTGGATCTTTCCTGCTTCCCGACAATGACGATCGGCACGTCAGAGAGACGGCGGTCGGGATCCGAGCGCAGACTTCGGCAAACACTCAGCCCATCCTGATCCGGCAATTGGTCCTCAAGGAGGATTAGCGATGGCGTATCAGTCTTGGCCAGTTGCATCGCACGCGCACCATCAGACACATGCACCGTTCGTACACCTTCGGCCACCGCTGCTTCAGCTAGCGCCACCGCCAGTCCCGCGTCTGCGACACCCATGATCACCAGGGAATCTTTGATGGCAGGCATCGCCGCCGATTTGGATGACCTTCCTCCCAATCCCCCCTGATTTGTGCCTGTCCGCTTCAACTCCACGATCTGACCATCAGCAGCACCAAACACCTGCAACGTGTCGTCTGTTTTCCGCGGTTCGGAACGCACAGCTTCAACGATACGATCAATGTCATCGTCTGTTCGCCCCGGATCATGATGCGTAAAGGCCATTTGTTTGACACCGGCCAGGCGTCCCATCTCAGCCACGTATTCCACCGGGCTGTGTCCCCAGCCTTTTTTGGCGGCATACTCAGCGTCGGTGAACTGCGCATCATGTATCACCAGATCGGCGCCTGAGAGAAATTCGCTGTGCAGCCGATCATTTTCATGAATGGGCGTGGAGACCCCCGGCGTTCTCGAAAATGGTTCATGATCGCAGGCATACACCATGCAGGCATTGGCAGTTTCCAGGCGATAGCCAAGCGTCAGAGCCGGATGATTCAAATAACGCGTGCTGATACGAACGTCATCGATCTCAAAACTACCCTCGGCAAGATCATGGAAGCGAATGCTTGCACCCAACTCATCCAGTGTGACCGGAAAATAGGAGTATTGCATCTGTCCCGCGAGAGTTTCGCGGAGCGACTGACCGAGACCTGCCGGGCCGTAGATGTCCCATTGGCTACCACGAACAAACAAAGGCGAAAAAAACGGGAACCCTTGGATGTGGTCCCAATGCGTGTGACTGATCAAAATACTGCCGCGCAATGGGCCTGAGGCGTGCGCCACGAGAGAATGGCCGAGATCATGGGCACCAGTGCCGCAGTCGATGATCACCAAACTTCCTTTGGGCGAGGTAACCTGCACACAGGAGGTGTTGCCACCATAGCGCAACGTGTCACGCCCCGGTCTAGGAATGGAACCCCTGGTTCCCCAAAACTGAACACGCGTGGAGTTTTTCATGAGTGGAGTATCAAGGTCGTCTTGAGTCTTTATTGAAGCTAGCTGGGCAGACCTAGCATCGCCACCATAATTCAGCCGTTACTCTCCTGAGAGACTTGTTCCCGCACAGATCGACACAATCGCTGGTGTTACATACACAATTCAAGCTCAGCCCGATTCGCCCGCAAGCAAAGCAACTCAGCCGCCCCTAGCCTACTTGAGCGGCTTCGCCTTCGGCACATTCATCAAATTGAATGGCTCTTCGGGCTGTTGCACCGCCATCTGCGCATTGGTGGCTGGTTCTGCACGTCGCACTTCGACGATGGGCATGCTGCGCGTCATCAGCGGCAGTTCGGCACGTCGCACCTCTTCACCTGGCAGCGTTTTCACCTTTACGGCATCTGGCAGTTCCACGCGTCGCACCTCTTCACGGACATTGGCCACAAGGCTTGGTGCCGAATAATGCTTCACTGCCGCCGCTATGACCGCCGCACGAGCAGGCGCGACATCTCTGGCCGTTTCCACGATCTTGCGCACCATCGCCGGGTCTGAGTTAACCGCATCAATCGCCGCCGTCACTATCTCAGCAGCGCACGCTTCACGGATCACCAGCGCTTCCTCCAGACGCATCACCATCTTCTCCGGATTCGCCCGTATCGCTGCAAACAGCTCTGCACATAGCACCTCACACGCGACGGGCGCCGATTTCGATTTTACCGGCTGTGCTGGTGCCTCGGACATGAGCAGGGCCAGCAGGCAGAATAAATGGATCAAGCTCATGGGGTGAGGGTGGATGGGGAGAATGACGCTTGCGAAGCTGCTTCCTTCAAACCGTCTTTTGCAATTCTTATTTATTTTTTGGAGCCGGGTTCAAAACAGCCGGTCCGGCACCACGTCGTGCACGAATGAACTGTTCCGGCGAAACTCGGTTCAGAGCCGTGTCAGCATATCCCAGGCCAGGATTCACATAGGGACCCATTCGGACCTCAAAATGCAGATGCGCAAGGTATTGGCCGTCGGCAGTCCCCACTGTGCCGATTTGATCCCCACGCTGCACCGTCTGTCCCGTTTGCACTCGAATGGACTCCAGATGCGCATACATCGTCTGCACCACCGGACCGAGTTCATCCCCCTCTGGCAGTCGATGGGCGATGATCACCATTTTACCCCAGCCCGGCCCTGGAACGCCCACGAAAACAACCCGACCGGCACCCGCTGCGTAAACCGCATCGCCTAGATCCGAATTCTGACCACCAATGCCATTCAAATCGTCGCCCAAGTGACGCGAAATACGGAACGCACGCGCATTGTAGGTGAACGCCCCGTGCTCCGAACCCAACGGCATATCAAACCGCGTTGCCAGCGGCAGCGTGGCAGTTTCTAGCGGCGTGAGCCGCAGAAAAGCTGGATCAAGCGGCTTTCGCTGCGCCCGAGGCCAAAGCAGAACGAACGCACCTGCGAACGCCAAAGCGAGCCCCAAGATCAGCAGTCCTTTCTTCATACGCTAGAGATTCGTCAGTTGCCGCAGCGTTGCAAAGAGAACGTGCCCCTCTTAAATACTCCCCATCCACGTGAACACGCTCTCCCCCTCTTCGTTCGGCTCTCCCAAAGTCTCCGTCTTCAGCGGCAAAGCCAGCTATGACGATGCCGTCGCTCTTCGTCAGCAAATCGAGGCCGCCATCGCTGCGCTTGAACTCGCCAACGACTTCATCAAACCGGGCGACCGCGTTGTCCTCAAACCGAACTGGGTCAAAGAACACAACGCCAGCAAGCCCGAGGACGAAAACGGCTGGATCACCATCATCACGCATCCCGCCGTTGTGCGCGAAGTCGCCCGCTGGGCCGCAGGCAAGCTGCAAGGTCGTGGCTCCGTCACGCTCTGCGATGCGCCGCAGAGCGATTCGTCGTTTGCCACGATCCGCCGCCTTCACCGCCTCGACGATCTAATCACCGATCTCACGCAGGAGTTCCCCGGCATCGCCTTCCTGCTCTTTGACATGCGCTGCGAGGAATGGACCATTGATGACGGCGTCACCATCGCCAAGCGCGAACTGCCCAGCGATCCGTCCGGCGCGGTGGACATCCATCTCGATGCCGACAGCGAATTCCTCGGCCATCCCGGCCTCGGCAAGCTCTACGGAGCCAGTTACGACTTCGCGACGACGAATCGCCAGCACACCGACCCGCATCACGAATACCGCATCTGCCGCACGCCGATGAACGCGGACGTGCTCATCAACATTCCCAAGCTCAAGACGCACAAAAAAGTCGGACTCACCGTCGCGCTGAAAAACCTCGTTGGCACCACGCCTCGCACGAACTGGCTGCCACGCCACACCGAAGGCACGCCCGCTGAAGGTGGTGATCAGTTCGCCGAATCCTCCGCCAAACGCGCGCTCGAAGGCACGCTCATGCGCACGGCCAAAAAAATCCTCTTTGGCCGCTTCTTCCTCTCCAAGCTCTTCGTGCCCCTGAAAAAACTCGGCCGCGTCATCTTTGGCGACACCAAGGAAGTCGTCCGCTCCGGCAACTGGCACGGCAACAACACCGCCTGGCGCATGATCCTCGATCTGCACAAGTGCTTCTTCTACTTCGACGGCACCGGCAGACGCCGTGAGAAGCCGCTGCGCTACCTCACCATCGTCGATGGCATCATCGGCGGCGATGGCGACGGCCCCATGTCCTGCGATCCCGTCGAAAGCCGCGTCATCCTTGCCGGCACGCATCCCGTCACCGTTGATTGCGTCAGCGCCCAGCTCATGGGCCTCAACTGGAAAAAAACCCGCCTCCTCAACGACGCCTTCGCCATCCAGCGCCTCCCCATCACAGGCTTCGCCCCCGCCGACATCACCGTCTCCTCCAACAAGCCCGAATGGACCGGCCCCTTCGAGCAAATGAAGCACTGCTTCGAATTCCGCTGCCACTTCGGCTGGGCCGGGCACCTGGAAAGTGATGAACGCTTGGCGAAAAAGTAGGTCGGATGTGGCTTTAGCCCGCCCGACTTGAGCGCACGCTTCACGTCGGGCGGGCTGTCGCCACACCCGACCTACAGCAGTGTCACTTCACTCAAAGTGCATCTTCCCGATGTCCGAGCGCCGCTGCATGCCATCAAAAGTGATCTTCGCGCTCTCGGCATACGCTTTCTCTCGCGCTTCGACCCGCGTCGCACCTTGAGCCACCACGGCGAGCACACGACCACCGTTCGTCTCGAACTGACCGCCTGCATTCCGCTTCGTGCCACAGTGATACACGCGTGCGCCGCTCACGGCATCCAAACCGCTGATCACATCACCGCTATGGGATGATGCGGGATAACCCGCACTGGCAGTGATCACGCAGATGCTCCAGCCGGACGCGAATTGAATCAGCTCAGGCTTCAGATTGCCCTTGGCCGCCTCAAACGCATAGGTCGCGAAATCACCGCGCAGCATCGGCAGCACGGCCTCGGCCTCGGGGTCGCCGAAGCGGCAGTTGTACTCGATCACCTGCGGCCCCGTGGGCGTCAGCATGAGTCCGAAATACAGGAAGCCGCGATACTTCAAGCCGTCCTTCAAGATGCCCTGCACCGTCGGCTGCACGATCTCGCGCTCGATGCGCTGCATCAGCGCCGGTTCGGCGAGTTCCAGTGATGCCACTGCACCCATGCCGCCCGTGTTCGGCCCCTGGTCGTTGTCGCGAATGCGCTTGTAGTCACGCGCAGGCATCAGGATCTGATACGATTCATCGCACACCGAGGCGAAAACCGAAATCTCCGGCCCGGTGAGGCATTTTTCGACCAGCAGATCGCCCGCGCCGAAGCAGCGCCGCTCCATCACGTCATCGACGAATGCTTCCGCCTCCGCCTTGTCCGTGCAAACCGCCACGCCCTTGCCAGCGGCCAGTCCATCGAACTTCAACACGATGGGCAGTTCCGTCAGCGCCGCCTTCGCCTCCGCCGCGTTCGTGCAGATCGTGAAATCCGCCGTCGGGATGCCGTGACGCTGCAAAAACTTCTTCGCGAACGTTTTCGAGGCTTCAAGCTGCGCAATCTCCTTCTTCGGCCCCCAGCACGGAATCCCCGCCTCGGCGCACAGATTCGAAAGGCCACGATCCTTCACCAGCCACGCCTCCTCGCCAGCCACACAGAGGTCGATGCCATTTTGCGTCATCCACGCGATCAATTCCGGCAATCCCGCCACGTCCACCCGCTTCGCTAGCGCCTCAATGGCATCGCTGCCCGGATACGCGAACAGCTCATGCTTCTGCGGCGATTCGCTGAGTGCGGTGATGAGTGCATGTTCGCGTCCGCCTTTGCCTGTAACGAGGATTTTCATGGGACGCGTTCCTTAGCGAGTCGATCGGACTGCGCAAGCCTGCGCGATGTGATCCATTCTAAGAACTTGCACCCCCGCACGTTGCAACCGGCATGAAACGCTGCCTCCCGCTCTGTGCTCTCCTGATGGCCTGCACACCCGAAAAGAAAATGGCGGAGACGGTTTCGCCGCCAGCGGTGGCGGAATCGCTTCAAGAAGCTTCAGCACGCGTGGACGTGGCACTGATGCACGATTACGAACTCGTCAAAGAACAGCGTGAGAAGTGGAAGAACACGCCTCTCCTTCCCGGTCTGCCAGGATTGGCGGATGACTCCACTTTCCTGCGCCGGGCCTGCATTGATCTCGCCGGCAGGCTGCCACGACCGGATGAGGCGCGTGAATTCTTGGCGAACGCATTGCCTGACAAGCGGGCCAAACTCACGGACGCACTGGTGCAAGAGCCGGGCGCTGCTGAAGTTCGCTTCCGCATGCTAGCAGAGGCCTTTCGCGTGAAGGATGGCGATGAGAGCATCGGCTGGTTGCGTCAGGCGGCGGCAGAAGACCGGCCCTACATCGAAATCATCACTCACATGATCGGCGGTGGTCACATGCGTCAGCGCGACGGCGGCAATGCCATGCGCACCAGTGTGGAGACGGCCTATTCCATATTGGGTGAGGATATTCACTGCGCCATGTGCCACGATCACGCTTTCAACAGCCACACCCAACAAGAGTGCTACGAGTTCGCGGCTTGCTTCGCAGAGAAAAATGCAGTGCGGTTGCCGAACGACTACAAATATCGCTATGGCAAACCTGGAGATGTAGTCCAGCCAGCAGTGCTCAAGTTGTCTGGCTATCGGCCCTACCTCCCCGACGAAGAAGACAAACTCACCCAAGTCTCGAATTGGATCGTGCAGGGCGAAGAAGGTCGGCGTTTCGCGATGGTGGCCTCCCTGCGGATTTGGAACAGCCTGTTCGGCATGCCGGGCCAAACATTGAAGCAATCGGTGGGTGGCGTGGACGATGCGCCTTCATGGCATGACCTGCAGCTCGATCCAAAACCTGGTCAAAGCCCCCGAAGCTGCTCCACAGTCCCACCACGCGGCAGTGCCACCTGGATCGGTCTGGACATCAACTCCCCCGGCGATTTTTCCCAGGCACCCAAGGTGCTCATTGAGGAGTTTCTGCGCTGTGGTGGGCGCATTGGCGAATTCCAGCGCATCCTCGCCCGCACAGACGCTTACCAACGATCCGGCATCAATTACAACACGGATTGGGACGACTGCTACCTGGCCCCGGCACCGCAAATCCGCCGCCTGCCTTCCGAAGTCATCTGGAAGGTGGTTTCTGCTGAGTTCGATGCCCAAATCCCGCAGGTGCCAGCCGCAGGCCATCCACTCCGCATGCTCGGTCGCGGCACACGCGAATGGACCGACGAAAGCCTGACGCCCGTCTCGCACGAACTCGTTCGATTCATGATGAATGATCAACTCGTCGAGAAG
This sequence comes from Verrucomicrobiaceae bacterium, assembly GCA_947466075.1. Lineage (GTDB taxonomy): Bacteria > Verrucomicrobiota > Verrucomicrobiia > Verrucomicrobiales > Verrucomicrobiaceae > Prosthecobacter. The sequence continues at coordinate 12,614 of CANIBP010000020.1, read as the reverse complement.
GCAGCAGCCAGACGTGGCAAGACCAACGATCTGTTTCTCGAATTGCTAGGCCGCGAGCCTTCAGCAAACGAGCGTGCTGCGATCTCACAGCAAGCAGCGGCAGATCAAGACGTGGCGTGGGCGTTGCTGAACACGGCGGAGTTCATGTTCAGACCGTGATTAATCCCTCGATCCGGGAGTGATCTTCAAATCGACGCTCTTGCCCTCACGTTGCACGGTGATCGTCGTTTCCTTGCCGATCTTCAAATCTCCCATCACATAGGTGTAGTCGTAGATGTTCGCGATGTCCTTGCCGCCGAGCTTGATGATGATGTCGCCAGCTTTCACGCCTGCTTTTGCGGCAGGGCCGATGGGGGAGACGCCGCTGAGTTTGACGCCTTTGGTGTCGCCTTGGGCGTAATCGGGAATCGTTCCCAAATACGCACGCAGGCCGGTGCGCACGCCGGAGTTCTTCGGAGCCTCCATGGCGATGTAATCGGGCGCGGTATCGGTGGTGGCGATGCCACGGGCAATGAGGCCCATGAGCTTGGTGATCTTCGCGGCGTTCGCGTAGTCGATCTTGTCAGCGGTGTCGCTCGGCATGTGGTAGTCGGCATGCGAGCCGGTGAATGCATTGAGCGTGGGGATGCCCTTCAAATAGAACGCTGTGCTGTCGGTGGGCAGATGGGCGTCATTTTGAGTCGTGATGGGCAAGCCGATGGGCGCATTGCGTTTTTCGATCTCCTTCGCCCATAGTGAGCTGCTACCCAGGCCCTGGAGCACGACGGACTTCTGGAAGCGGCCGATCATGTCCATGTTCAGGCACGCGGCGAACATGCCGGTGAGCTTCGCGTTGGCGTCGCCCTTGATCATCTTGGCGTAGGCTTCGACGAAGTGATTGCTGCCGAGCAATCCGAGCTCCTCACCGCTCCACGCGGCGAAGATGATGTCGCGCTTCAGCGTGAGCTTGCCTTGCTTCTTCAAATCAGCCAGCCACTGGGCGATTTCGAGCACGCCGCCGACACCGCTGGCGTTGTCATCGGCACCGTGGTGAATTTTGTTCACTTCATCGCCCTTCGCGCGGGAATTGGAGCCACCGCTGCTGCCGAGGTGGTCGATATGAGCGCCGACAATGAGCGGCGCGACATGCGGATCGGGCTTGTCGCCATAAGGCAGCACCGCGAGCACATTGCGGCCCTTTTTTTTCTCCTGCTGGATGACGATCTTCGCGCCGAGCTTGAGGCCTGTGCATTCGATGCCGCCCATGAGATCGCCATTGTCGAGCTTGTCCTGAAGGTCCTTCAATTTCTTGCCAGCGCTGGCGAGCAGCTTGTCACCGACGGCATCGGTGATGCTGATCGCCGCGATGCCGCTGGTGGCGAGCGAGGCATCAAACGTCATCGGCGCAAGCTGCTGCACGACCTTGGAATTCGGTCCGCTGACGACGATCAATCCACGAGCGCCCTTCTGACGTGCGGTGAGCGCCTTATAGCGCAGGCTGGCGTAACGGCTGAGTTCGTTGCGTCGCTCTTGCGTGATGCCTTCAGGCAGGTAGCGGAAGACAAGAACCCATTTGTCCTTCACTTCGAGATGCGCGTAGCTGCTGTAGGTCTCGATCTTCTTGCCATCGGTGCCGGTGGCTTCTTCGGGTGTTTCGATGCCGTAGCCGGCAAAAACGATGCCAGCAGGAGCCACATCGCCGTTTTGCGAGAAGGAAAGAGGCTTCCAGTCCTGGTCAACGGTCAAGGATTGGTCAAGAAGGGTCAAGGTATTGCCTTCGCCGAGCGCGACACCTGCGGTGAAGTCGAAGTTGTCGAAGTAGGTGTCGTCATCGCCCATCGGCGCGAGGCCGATCTGCTTGCTGACATCGGCGAAGTACTGCGTGGCGAGCTTTTCACCATCGGTGCCCGTGAGGCGGCCGCCGAGTTCATCGCTGGCGAGGTAGGTCACGTGTTGCTTGATGTCAGCGTCGCGAATGTCAGCAGCGGTTTGAGTGAAATCAGGAGTCTTGGACTGAGCGATGGGGGCTTGCGGATCGGTTTTGAGGCCGAGGGCCGTGAGCACATGATCGTGATCCCAATCTGCCATGTAGATTTGCGAGGCGCCGCCGCTGGCACGTCCACTGGTCCAGGAGAGCTTCTTGCCATCGGGTGTGAAGACGGGCAGGCCATCGAAACCATCCGTGTTGGTCACGCGCACGGGCGCATGCTTGCCAGCGGCATCGACGATGTAGAGTTCGAAGTTCGCGAAGCCGTTGAGGTTCGTGGTGAAGATCAAATACTCGCCGCTGGGATGAAAATACGGTGCCCAACTCATCGCGCCGAGCATGGTGATGGCCTTTTGATCACTACCATCGGCGTTCATGGTCCAGACCTCCGCCACATCGCCCTTCGGCGTGAAGCGACGCCAGCAGATGCGCTTGCCATCGGCGCTGAAGAACGGCCCGCCGTCGTATCCAGGAACTTCGGTGAGGCGCTTCACATTCGAGCCATCCGCATCGGCGGTGTAGATCTCCATGAAGTATTGTTTGTCGATCTTGAGGCGCTCCTCGTCCTCCTTACTCAGCTTGCCTTCATAAGCCGCACGATTGCTGGCAAAGACGATCTTCTTGCCATCCGGTGACCAACCGCCTTCCGCATCGTATCCACGCGTGTGCGTGAGGTTCTTGAGCGACTTATCGGCCAGCGTGTATTCCCAGATGTCGTAGTGCTCGTCGTAGTCCCAGGAGTAGCGGCGCACCTTGGTGTTCTTGCGCTCCTCATACTCGGCCTGCTGGAGTTTTTTCGAGTCGGGATCAGTGTGTGTGCTGGCGAAGAGCACGCGCTTGCCATCGGGATGAATCCACGCGCAGGTCGTCTTGCCCATGCCGGGCGAAAGCCGCTCCTGATCGCCCGTTTCGAGGTCCATCAGGTAGATTTGATAAAACGGATTTCCCTCCTCGCGCTCGGACTGGAAGATCATCTTTGTTCCATCGGCATTGAAGTAGCCCTCGCCCGAGCGTTTGCCCTCAAACGTGAGCTGACGGGTATTCGTGATGAAATCCGCCTCGGTCTGGGCAAAGAGGGCAGTAGCGGTGAAGCAAAGAAAAAGCAGTGGGCGCATGATTGGGAAAGAACATACGTCGGGCGAAGATGTTTGCAGAAACTTTGCGCTTGGACTTCTCATCGAAGGAATTTGCGAGATAGTGGAAAAACGTTCCCTTCTGAGCATTAAACTTGCTTCAATCTGAGGCATCGAATGGATGTGCCTGCTGATGTAACGAAAAAGACCCGCCGCTGGTGGATGTGGATGAAGCGACTGCTGGTCGTTGGCTTGGCTCTGCTCGTCCTAATGGTGGTGTTTCATGCGCCGCTGCTGCGCTGGGTGATCGGCTTTGGAGGCCCGAAGGGTGCGGAGATGGCGGGAATCACGCTGAAGTGGCAGGTGGATGGCTCGGTGCTGAATGATCTGAAGCTCAGTGGCATTGAAGCGAGTGGATGGCTGGTGGAGCGGGCGTCGATCGGTGAACTGGCGGTGGATTATGACACTTGGAAGCTGGTGCAATCGGGGGACATCGATGTGGTGAGGAGCATCGCTTTGAAGAATGTCGATGTGGTGCTGGATCTGCTGAAGCTGCCGAATTCGGAACCGAAGGCGCCTGAAGCCCCCAAAGCCACCGCAGGCAAGCCGCCGCCGCTGGTTTGGCCGAAGGTGATCGACATCGAGAATGTGAACGCAGTGGTGACGCTGGCGGATGGCGGGAAGATCACGGTGCGTGGCCTATCGCTGCGAGTGGGTGAGGGCATGCCGGGCGTTTTTGAATGCGCGGAGTTCAAGATGGAACCGGGTGATCTGCGAGTGGCGAATGTGAAGGCGAATGTAGCTTGGGGGGATCGCACGTTGTCGATTTCGGGGCTGGATCTGCCGTATGGCGCGAAGTTAAAATCGCTGGCGGTGGATTTGACGAAGTTCGGCGAAGATGCGGTGACGCTGGGAGTGGAGGCGGCGATTGGTAAAGCAGTGGTGAAGATGGATGTGCGTGCGAGCGGGCTGTTTGCGCCGCCGTTGAAGGCTGTGGCGGATGTGAAGTTGGTTGAACTCAGCAGTGGCGATCTCGTGGCGTTCAAGCTGCCGCCTGACGTGACGTTTGAGCATGTGAATGTCGATTTGCATGCGGAAGGGCCGGAGAATCTGAGTGTGAAGGGCGAGATGCGTGTAGCGGATGTGCGGGCGGCTGGGGCGATGCTGGATTCGGTGGTGATGCCGTTTCGTGTGCATAACGGGCATGCCGAGATCGCGGCACTGAAGGTGCTGCGTGGCGTGAACTCGGTGGAGGTCACAGCGGAGGCGGAATTGCCGCAGGATCTTTCTCAATGGCAGAAGATCACATGGAAATCGCATGCGGAGGTGATGCTGCGTGATGTGACGCAGCTTTTGGCGAAGCCTCCACCTGTGAAGGGTCTCGTGGCACTCAAAGTGGATGCGGCGGGTGTGGGTGCGACACCGACGAAGGTGGCTGGGCATGTCGATGGCAGCGACTTGGGCTTTGAGGCTTACAAGCTGCCAAAGCTAGCGGCGGACTTTGCGATCAATGGCAAGGAAGCAACACTGACGCTGCCACCCTTGGCCCTTGGCGCTGGGAATTCGGTGGCGCTGAATGCGAAGGTGCTGATGGAGGAGGTGATGCCGGTGAAGGTGGGTTGGAATGTGAAGGTGGATGATCCAGCTGGGCTGATGCAGACGGTTGGACTGCCGCCGCTGGAAAAGCCAGTGAAGGCCAAGATCGCGACGCAGGGCAAAGCAGCCTTCATGGCGAATGATGTGATGAACTTGGATGCTGATATGAATGTCAGCGTGAAGGACGGCCAGTTTGGCGATGCGCCGCTGCCAGTGGTGGAGATCAAGGCCGTGGCGGCCAAAGGTGAGGTGGTGCTGAAGCCCTGCCGCATCGTGGTGGATGAGCGGAATCACATTAAACTGACCGCGAAGGCCAAGCTGGAGGCACCGTGGAGCTTTGAGGCGGATGGTGACATCGCGCTGCCGGAGTTGACGAGTTTGAATCGGTTGCTGGCGGCTTTTAAGGTGCAGGTGATTCAAAGCGGAAGCTTGGTCGCGAAGCTAGAAGCTGCGGGTGATGCATCGCCACATAAGCTGAAGCCTGGAAGCCTGACGCTGAATGCGAAGGCGGTGAAGATGGCGGGCATGCCTGAAACTGCGGATGTGGATCTGCGCACGACTTTTGTGAATACGACGGCGGAGTTGGGGAAGCTGGAAGTGGTACTGGGGCCGTGGAAGCTCATCACCAGCGGCACAGTGAACGATAAGATGGCGAATCTGCGTGAGCTGAGTTTTTGGCAGAAGGAGCGGCAATTGATGAGCGGGCATGTGATCGCTCCATTCGATGTGATGAATGGCCTGCCGCTGGATATAGCGCTGAATGCAAAAGATCTGCCGATTCACGAAATCGCTGCAGCGGCGGGCGTGAAGGACGTGCCGCCGGGAATTTTGAGCACGGAGGTCAAAGTGGGCGGTCGATTGGATGCGCTGGATGCGGCGGTGAAACTGGGTTTGCGTGAGTTGAAGGCTCCTGGTGTGCCGAAGTCGTTCCAGGCGGCGAATGTGGACTTTTTGACGACGTTGAAGGCGAATCGGCTCGTGGTGGACGCGAAGGTGGATCAAGCGCCCTTGAAGCCGCTGACGCTAAAAGCGGAGATGCCGCTCGTTTTAACAGAACTCATCCAGAAGCCGGATTTGGTGATGGATTTGCCTCTCAAGGCCACGCTGGACCTGCCGGAGAGTGATTTGAGTTTTGTGCGCGAGTTTGCACCTGAAGTGGTGAAGTCGGTGCCAGCAAAATTGCGACTGCATGCAGAGGTGGGCGGAACGGTGAAGGCTCCGCTGATTGATTCGTCGCTCGACATGGAGGCGGCCGAGATCGGCTTTGTGAGTGCGGACATGCCGAGTGTGCGGGATGTGCGGGTGAAGGTGCGCACGCATGATCGCAAAGCGACGCTGGAGGACATCTCGGCCATGCTTGCAGGCGGAAAGGTGAAGCTTAGTGGGACGATTGATGCTGCTGATCCCAAGGTGCCGAGTTTTAACCTGACGCTGATGGCGCGTGAGGCGCTGGTGATGCGGAATCCGACATCGAGCGTGCGCGCGAATGCCGACATCGCATGCGTGGGCAATCTGAAGGCTGCGCGCGTGAGTGGCGTGGTGGAGGCGGTGCGCGGTCGGATTTTCCAGGAGGTGAATCTGTTGCCGAATGTGACGGGCATGATCCAGCAAGGTGAAAAACTACCACCACCGCCGCCTTCCACGTCGAAATCTGAACAGAAGCTGGCGCTACCACCGATGCTCAAGGATTGGACGTTTGATCTGAAAGTTAAGACGCGTGATCCGGTGATCATCGCGGGGAACTTGGTGAATGGAGCGATCTCGGCCGACATCGCGCTCGGCGGCAGCGGCGCAGCGCCGAGGCTCACGGGCTTTGCGAATGTGGACCGCATGGTGCTCAAGCTGCCGTTCAGTCTTTTGAAGATCACCAAGGGCGTGGTGACGATGAATCCGGATAAACCGTTCACGCCGAAGCTGGATGTGCGCGGTGAGTCGCGCGTGGGAAGCAATGACATCTCGCTCTATGTCTATGGCGATGCCGCAGCGCCGAAGACACGCTTCACCAGCACACCGCCGCTCTCTGAGGCAGACATTGTGACACTGCTGGGCACGGGAATGACGCTCGGAGGCGACAATTCTCAAATGGCAAGCGAGGCGATGACGCGCGCAGCCTTTCTCTTCGTTTCGGAGACATATCGGAAAATGTTTCACAAGAAAAAGACAGTGAGCGACGAACCACCACGTCTGCACACGTCCTTCAATCCTTCCGGCGCAGATCGTGCCAATGACAGCATGCAGGCGCTCTATGAAATCACGCCGAAGGTGCGCTTCATCGGGCGATTCACGCAAACGGGTCGAATGAAGGCGCTGCTAGGTTATGTGCTGAGGTTTGGTCAGGCAGCGAGAGCGATGGATGAGGAGGTGAAGCAATGAGAATCACTCATTGGATATGCGTGCTGGTGACACTTGGCATGCTCAAGATGGCACAGGCTTATGAAGTGAAGTATGGCAAAACGGTGGTGACAGTGGATGGCGTGGAGGAGGCGCAGTGGGATGATTTGAAGGTGATGCTGATGGATCAGCTCACACTGAATGGCACAGGAGTCGCGGGAGAGCCGCTGGCGGATGATTTAGCGTTTTTTGTGCGACAGCATTTCATTCGTGCGGGCTGGCCGGAGGCTCAGGTGACGTGGAAAATGGAAGCGGGTGGCATACGTCTAACGGCGGTGCCAGGAAAGGCAGTGCGAGTGGGAACCGTGACGCTGAAAGGCGAAACACCACTGCCCGAAGAGGAACTGAAGAAGTATCTGCTCAAACCGACGCTTGAACGCGAAGATGTGGACAAGAAACTGCCGCAATGGGTGGAAGCAGACATGCAGCAAGGCGCGGGACTGGTGCAGCGACGCCTGCGCGCGGAAGGGTATTTGAATGCGGAAACTTTGCTGCTACCAGCTTTAAACACGGGTGCGGATATGCGACGCGATTTGACGCTGGAGATCAAGCCGGGGCCGAAGTTTGTGTTTGGGCATGCGGAGATCACGGGATCGCCACCAGAGCTGGAAAAACAGATGCAGGCGCAGATGACGGAAGCGCAGGGAACGCCGTTCAATGAGGCACGTGTGCAGCAGATTCAGCAACGGCTGGAAACGATCTGCGCGGAGAGTGGTTGGCTGTATGCGACGACGGCGGCGGAATACACCTTGGGGAAGAGTGGCGGCTCGGTGGATGTGCTTTTTCGTGTGCTGCCGGGCGAGCGAGTTCGCATTGCAAGAGTGACGACTCATCCGGGTTTCAGTCGCGGTGCGACACGCGTGCTGTTAGCGAAGTTCAAACCGCTGACGGGCCAGATTTACGAAGCAACAGAAGCAGATTTCTTGTTCAAGCGCACGCTGGATACCGGCATGTTTGCCCTGCTGGACACGAAGGTGCTGCCTGAAAATGGCAACATGGCTGCAGGCAATCTGCGAATCACGGGTGAGCAGACGAAACCGATTGCGCTGGGTTTTGAAGTGGGTTTCGACACGTTCCTGGGCGGACAAATGGGCGTGACCTACAAGAACACCAACTGGCGTGACACGGGCAATACGTTGGCAGCGGAGTTGAGCTACAGCGTGGCGGGTCCGGTGGGCTTTGTGAGCGTTACCAATCCGGCTGTGTTTAATTCCCAGCACGCGGCGACGCTGCGGCTAGCGTTGGAGCAGTTCAATCGTTTTGAATACGACCGCATTGGCACAGCGCTGGGCTTGGATGTGGCGCGAAGAGTGAATCAGGCGCTGAGCTATTCCATATTCGTCGGCACTTCAGCAAACAGCGTCAACTCCAAGATCCTAACGCTGAAAGAAACTGGCCCCGCGAGCTACTCACTGATGAGTCTGGGCGCTAATGTGATGTATGACCGGCGAGACAGCCCGGTACTGCCGAAAAAAGGCTGGTATCTGTCGGGACGCATCGAGAGTGCGACGGATATTTTGGGATCAGGGGTGAGTTTTCTGCGCACTGACCTGCGCGGCGCATGGTATCGGCCCATCACGAAGAAATTTCGCTTCGCAGCGGGTGCAGAACTGGCAACGATCCAAGGTGCGCCCGCAGAGAAAATCCCCATCGACAGTCGCGTGTTCAACGGCGGGCCGAACAGCGTGCGCTCGTTTGGCCAGCGCCGACTTGGCCCCGTAACACCTGGTGGCACGCCGTTAGGCGGCACTTCTGCCCTATTCGCAAGCGCCGAGTTTTCGTATGAAATCATGCCGAATTTTGAATTCGCCTTCTTTGGAGACATCGGCAGCCTCGCACGTGGAAACAACGCTACGCCACTGTCCTACTCATCCGACTTCCGGCAGGCCATCGGTGCAGGTTTGCGCTACCACCTGCCTTTCGGACCGATTCGCATCGACTATGGACACAATCCGAGCCGCAGGGCGGGGGAGAGTAGCGGCTTTTTGCATGTGACGGTGGGGTTTGCGTTCTGAGTCATGCGCTTTGAAGCTTCTTGCTAAAGCCGCCTATGACGGTGTGGTAACTGCCCCAGAGCACAAGCAGGCCACCAAGAGCCTGTGCGAACGAGAAAGATTCGGCAAACAACAGGATGCTGGCGAGAGAAATGAGGACAGGAACCGTCATCTGAAAGGCTCCCCCCGCCGCAACGGAGAGGAAGCGGAAGCCCTCGGTCATGGCAAGCTGACCGATGCTGGCGCACAACGCTGCTGCAACGAGTAGGACAACGTCCATCGTATTCAGCGAGGTGAAATGCGCAGCCGCAAGCGGCAACGAGAGCAGCAGTGCATAGATGCACTGTGATGAGAAGATCGTCGCGCTGGTCTCCGTGCGCGTCAGTTGACGAATCACCACAACGACAGCGGCAGCGAGCACGGCACCGATCAGCGCAACCAATTCATGATGCCCGAATTGAGCCATTGTGCCTGGGGCCATACCCGTGAGCAGACATAGCCCTGTCAGCGCCAATAGAATGCCCATGAGTTTCACCACACCGAGTTTCTCATGCAAAACGAAGGCGGCCATGATGGCGGCAAAGATGGTCCAAGTATTGCCAATAAGCGTAGCCTTCCCCGCTCCAAGTGGACCGATGGTAGTGTAATATGCCGCCGTCCCCAGCGCGCCGAGCACGCCACGCGAGGCAAGCAGCCAACTCTGAAACGAGCGGCGCAGCTTTAGACTTCCTGCTGGTGCAAAGAGAACAATCGTCATGACTAGTCCGATGACACTGCGGAAACACAGCGACATCCACGGGTCGATATGACGATGCGAGGAGAGGTCCTTCAGCAGCAGGGCATTGCCGGTGAAACAAGTCAATGAGACGAGCATCGCGATCGTGCCACGTCGCGAGTGGAATTGGAGTTCAGAAGAGTGAATGCTCATGGAGGTGCCGGTCTGAGGGCTACCTTCTGGCATCATGTCTGATTGAATTTTGAAATGATGATCGCTTTAGCGAGGTTCCTCAAACCGTGGAGTTAGGCATGCCAAATGGCGCGCACCGTTTTTACAACGGCACGAATCGCAATTCGGCTGGCAGGTTTGAGGTTCATCAGACTAGTGAGAGTGGCGCAAGTCGGCTGGAGTGCAATCGGCAATTGATCAACGCTTTGCAGCTGAATGACATTGAGATGGTGCCAATGCGTTCGTTTGTTCAAAAAATGCGAACGGTCCATGCGAAAGCTAAAAATGCCTTTGTGTGATGGACTCGACTTAGCCTCTGGCTATAACTGTTCAGCCAATTGGCCCCAATCTTAAAGTGATACCTACCATGAGAATTTGCTGCATCGGCGCCGGCTATGTCGGTGGCCCCACGATGGCGATGATCGCCGCCCAATGCCCCCACATCCGCGTTGATGTGGTGGACCTCAATGCCGACCGCATTGCGGCTTGGAATTCGGATGAACTGCCCATTTACGAACCAGGCCTTGATGATCTGGTGCGTCAGGCACGTGGACGAAACTTGTTCTTCTCGACTGCGGTCAAAGAGTGCATCCACGACTCGGACATTATTTTCGTCAGCGTGAATACGCCGACAAAAACGTTCGGTGTCGGTGCGCACAAAGCGGCGGATTTGCGCTTCGTTGAGTCTGTGGCACGCACCATCGCTGAAGTAGCTGAGGAGCCAAAGATCATCGTCGAAAAGAGCACCATTCCAGTACGCACCGCTGAGGCCATCCAGACTATTCTCGGCGCGAATGCCAAAGGTTTACGGCATCAAGTGCTCTCCAATCCCGAATTCCTTGCGGAAGGCACTGCGGTCAAGGATCTCAGCAAGCCGGACCGCATCCTCATCGGCGGTGAGCAGACTGAGGCAGGCCTAGCTGCGGTGGAAACGCTGGTTAGCGTCTATGCGAACTGGGTGTCACGTGATCGCATTCTCACGACGAATCTGTGGTCATCCGAACTCTCCAAGCTTGTCGCAAATGCCTTCCTTGCTCAGCGCATCTCCTCCATCAACAGCATCTCCGCTTTGTGTGAAAAAACCGGCGCTGACGTGGATGAAGTCGCGCGCGCCATTGGTTCTGATTCGCGTATTGGCTCAAAGTTCCTCAAAGCCTCCGTCGGCTTTGGTGGCTCCTGCTTCCAGAAGGACGTTCTTAATCTCGTTTATCTATGCGGACACTTCGGCTTACCGGAAGTGGCGGCTTATTGGGATCAAGTCATCATCATGAATGATTGGCAGAAGCATCGCTTCTCCGAACGAGTGTTGCGCACGCTATTCAACACCGTCACCGGCAAGCGCATCGCCGTGCTCGGTTTCGCATTCAAGAAAGACACCAACGACACCCGTGAGTCTGCCGCGATCTATGTGTGTCGCGATCTGCTCGAAGAACGCGCCAACGTCTCGATCTATGACCCGAAGGTCACCACCGCGCAGATTTGCAAAGATCTCGCCATCCAGGCCGATGAACCAAACGTCGAGTTCGCCACCAGTGCTTTACAAGCTGCCAAAGGAGCGCACGCGCTACTGGTGCTCACGGAGTGGGATGAGTTCCGCGCGCTAGACTTTGAGGCCATTTATCAGGCCATGGTTAAACCCGCATGGATTTTTGATGGCCGCAGCCTGCTCGACCACGCCAAGCTACGTCAAATCGGCTTTAAGGTTTACAGTATCGGTAAGCCGCTACCGCAAGAGCCGGCTACGTGATCCAACAAACTCACGCCCACATCTTCCGGTCCAGCGTGCGGTAGCCGATAGCTTCAAGGACGTTGTCGGCGATGATTTTGTCATGGCCACCGAGATCAGCTAGAGTGCGGGCGACTTTGAGAATGCGATCGTGCGCACGGGCGGAGAAATTCATCTCTGCCATGGCGTGTTCGAGACAACCGGCGGCTTCGCTGTCGAGTTCGCAGTGCTTTTTAATGAGACGGGGCGTCATACTGCTGTTGGTATGAACGCCGGGCTGCTTGGCGAAACGTTCCTGCTGAAGCTGACGCACAGTTTCAATGCGTTTGCGGATAGGTTCGGATGCTTCGCCACCGTCGTGCGAAGCAAGCGCCTTGTAATCGACGAGCGGCACTTCCACATGCAGGTCGATGCGATCCAGAAGAGGACCGCTGATGCGCTGGCGGTATCTTTGAATCATGGGCGGACCGCAGCGGCATTCGCGCTTGAGGTCGCCATAGTAACCGCAAGGGCATGGGTTCATAGCTGCGACGAGCATGAACTGTGCGGGAAACGTGACGGTGCCGGCAGCACGTGAGATGGTGACTTTGCCGTCCTCAAGCGGCTGGCGGAGGACTTCGAGGGTGCTGCGACGGAATTCGGGAAGTTCATCCAGAAACAGGACGCCATTATGGGCCAGGGAAACTTCGCCAGGACCGGGATTGGTGCCACCGCCGAGCAGGCCAGCGTCGCTGATGGTGTGATGCGGCGAACGAAACGGGCGCGTGGCGACAAAGGCGCTGGATTCGCTGAGCAAACCTGCTGCGCTGTGAATCTTGGTAGTTTCGATGGCTTCTTCCTCGCTCATGCCGGGCATGATGGTGGCGATGCGTTTAGCTATCATCGACTTGCCCGTGCCAGGAGGCCCGATCATGAGAATGTT
>CANIBP010000019.1 GCA_947466075.1 Verrucomicrobiaceae bacterium | reverse complement strand
TGGTCCGCCGGGCGTGGGCAAGACCAGCGTGGTGGAGTTGGTGGCCTTGCAGTTGGCCGGCACGCCGCTGTCCATCGAGGACTACAACGGACGTGAGGTCACGGTGGACCTTGTGCGCGAGTGGATGAAGCAGCTTCCTTATGGCAGCCTGTTCAGTTCATGGTCGGTCAAGATTGTCAATGAACTGGATCGGTGTTCCCGTGAAGCGCAGGACTTGCTGCTCACCTACCTTGACCGCCTACCACCGGGCCGAGCGTTCCTTGGCACGAGCAACCTCCAGCTCGATCTGCTCACCGAGCGGTTCCAGACGCGGTTCCAAGCGATCAAGCTTCTGCCGCCGACCACGGAGGAACTCGCCGCGTTCCTGAGAACGCACTGGCCGGTGCCTGCATTCACGGCCTCACAAATCGCCGTGGGCAGCGGCGGCTGCGTGCGGGCCGCCCTCGCCGATCTCGAATCCTACCTCGACCACACCCCATGAAGCACATCCAACAAATGATTGATCAACACGGCGGCTTTGAAGCCGTCCGCACTCGATACCTGCGCCTTGAGAACCCGCCGTTCATGCGACTGGTCATTGAGGTGATCGGCGGTCCGTATCCCAATGGGGCGTATGAAGTCAGCGTGGCGCACTACGCCGAACAGAACGGTGACGCCATGCGTGATCCCGAGATCACGTTCCTCGTGGTTCCTGCGGAACAAGGCACGACATGGACGCCGCTCACCTTCGAGAACAGTTACCTCTCCTGCTATCAGGTCGTCGCCCATGTCACAGCGGCGGGACTCGTCGAAGCACGTGATCCCGCGCTCATGCGCGATTTGCGCGACTTCGCCACCCAGTGGGACCGCAACCTCTTGCAGCAGGGATTCATGGCCGTGTTCGAGCGGCAAGCTCAATCAGCGCATTGACCTACTCATCCTGCTAATTACCAGCCAGATGGATTAGCGCACGAAGTGGTTCTCGCTTTCTACCAGAGTCTTCCACAGATTAATCACCACTTAGGAGCCGAGTTCATCGACGGCGGTGCGATGAAACGCGCCGAGGCGGCATGTCCCGTGCCGCTGAGAAGTTTGACCGAGTAGGGTCGAGATTTCGTGAAGCACCGATGGTGATGTTAGCCTTGCTTTTGCGGTTTTGGTTCCAAACTAGCAACCTTTTTGCCAGTACTGTCTGTCACCATGACGATCCCATCAGATTTCAGAGTGCCAATTCCGATAGATGCCTTTGCCTTGCTGCCATTGATATTTCCGTACAATTCCAAGAATCCACCAAATAAACGGGGAGTAAGATTTGCTATCAGCATCCCTGATTTGTCATAGGCGAATAGGTTGCTTCCCGATCCCTGTAGCGCTGTCATTGTTTTGTTACGGCTGTTGGTGAGCTTGAGATACCCCGCATTACCTGCAGAATTAATCTCGACAACTGCCTTGGCCCTTGGCCCAGAGGCGACGAATATATTCGAACAGCGAACCTCACCGAGCGAACCACCAATAAAGATTTGAGGGCTGCTGGGATCATTTTGGGCGCGAACACCGGCGCAGGTAAGGAAACCGTCAGCCGATATCGAAGCGACCACCTTTCCTTTGGGGTTTATGATCTGCAAGGAATTGCCAACAACCGGACCAGCTGCGGTGCGTTTCGGATTCGTTAGAGCTTTTATCTGTTTCTCCAATGCGAGGATTCGTTTCTCAAGACGGCGGACTTAAGTCTCAGAACTTGATTTAACTGACGGCGCGGATTTCTTGCTCATGGTTTTGTCGGATTTCTCGTATTAAAATTGACTGTCCAATTCGCTTTGCAAAGCATTTACGCTGCGATCTACGAACGCAATTTGGTGATCAAATCGGTGCGACAACGGTAGCCACGGTGACGAGGCAGGATTCATGAACGATTCCCTCTGCAAGTATCACACCTTCCTGTTCATCAACGGCGCGCAGGTGGGCGATAACGCCACGTTTGCCGACTGGTATGCGGATGACGCCGCCGCCATCAGCGATGCGCGCAGCTACTTTGCCGCCGAGGGCTACCAAGTCGAATCCCTCACCACCAGTCACGGCGAAGTGCGTCCGGCCAACCGGTTCCTGCCTGCTCGGCAAGGGAAGATTCTCACCGTGCATCTCACCACTCAACCCTGATCCTTCCATGACCTCCAACGACCTCTTTGCCTGGATCGCGCTGGCCGGCCTGATGGCCGCCACCCTGATCCTTGGCTGAATCATCCGCAACCTGCGGAGCCATGAACCACCACCCAAACCCGATACCACCATGCCCACACGCACCCTGAACCGAAACGCCGAAGCCCCTGAAATCGAACTGCCACCTGATGCCGACACTGCCCATGATCACCGCAACCCGCGCCGCAGGAGGCGCAATGAAGAGGAACCCGCTCCTGACGTCGGCCACCTCGTGCAGCCAGAGCCGCGCCATGAACTCGACAAGCTGATCCTGCATGCGGAAGTGAAGACGGACATTCTGGCCGGTCTGCGAGCGCTGGAGATCCGTGCTGAGCTTGACCGCATTTGGAACCTGAGTGCCATCCAACCGCAGGAAGGAAAGTGCATTTTGAACTTTTACGGCCCACCGGGAACGGGAAAAACGCGCGCAGCCCTCGGCATCGCGCTGCGCTTGGTCAAGCCGCTCTATCAGGTCGATTACAGTGCGGTCATATCGAAATACCTCGGTGACACCGCCAAGCACATCAAAGCCGCCTTTGCTGCCGCCCGCGAGCATGAGGCGGTGCTGTTCTTCGACGAAGCCGACAGTCTGCTCTCGAAGCGCGTGTCCACCGGCGAGTCCTGCTCCACCAGCATTAACCAGAACCGCAACTGTCTGATGCAGGAGTTGGATCGCTTCGATGGGGTGGTGATCGTGACCACCAACCTGTTTGAAAACTATGACCCCGCGTTGCTTCGCCGCATCCAGCGCCACATCAAATTCCGCAATCCCGACGCCTCCATGCGCAGGGAACTGTTCGCCCTCCATCTTCCCAACCCTGATCGGGTGAAGGCTGATTACGCGGTTCTCGCGGAGCTATCACGCGGCCTCAGCGGTGGGGACATCCTGAACATTTGCGTGAATGCGATTCATGCGGGGAGTGTGGATGCGGACCCAGAGCGGTGGGAGGTGACTCAGGCCAAATTGGAGCGAGAGATTGCGGAGGCGAAGAAGGCCAAGGCAGAGCATTCGGGTGAGAAGGGTAAGAACAGAAGGAAGATTGGATTTATACAGGATTGAAAGAGGTGGAACGAGGAGCAGAGGTCGGCCAGCGGCGTGAGCAGCAGGACGGTGAGGAGGAGCGAGAAGCGGAGTACTTTTATGAGATGCATCGGCGAGTAGAGGAATCGGGTGTTCGGGATCAAGGTGCGGCTGCCACTTCATGAGCGATGCAATCAATCTCCATGAACTCGGCGACTTCGGGCAGCCAGCGCTCCTGCACGAAGCTCACATGGTCGGGATGGTCGCTGTATCTCTGATAGGCCGCCGTATCAGCGAACTCCATCGAGAGGCCAAGGGTGAACGGGTTCTTGGCGCTGACCTGCCGCAGGCATTCGAAATGTTGCACGCCAGGGATGTCTGCAAGACTGCTCGCTGCTTTGAGGAAATCCAGTTCAGCGGCGGAGGCTGTGGGATGTTTGAGTCGGAAGACAACGGTGTGACGAATCATGGGTGGGGGTGAGCCGAGCAAAGCGAGACAGCCTGCCATGCTGATTTCAAAAAGATGCAGGCAACGGTGAGGGTTGGATTCATGGCCTGCATGTTCACTTCACCGGCAACACAATGCGTGAGAGCGCTCCTGGCTTGTGATGCACTTGCTCGGTGGCGATGGCGGTCTTGTTGCCGAAGATACCTTCGGCGGTGTTGGGATTGCGGTCGTAGAGTGGGAAGTCGGCACCGCTGATGTCCACGCGGAGTTGATGGCCTTTGGCGATGGTGGCGGCGACAGGGCCGAGATCGACGGTGATCTCGTAAACCTTGCCGGGCTGCATCAGCTCGGGTTTGAGCAAGGAAGTGCGATAGCGGCCGCGCAGGATGCCGCGCGCGATGTTTTGCGCGAAGCCATCGGGATGCACGTCGATGAGCTTCACGGCCCAGTCAGCATCGGGCGTGTCGGTGGAGACGTGGAGCTTCGCTTCGGCGTTGCCGGCGAAGGAGAGCGGTTCGGTCATCGGCTCGCTGGTGTAAACGAGCACGTCATCACGATCTTCAGTTGCGCTTTGATCGACGGGACCCCACACGGCGGCTTTGATGGGGCGTGCTTCGGTGATGGGGTTGGAGGGCGTTGGCTTAGCGGGATCAGCGCGGAAGGAGTCGGCGGATTGGTTGCCCGTGGGTGCTTCGCGAGTGATGCGACCATTGCCTTGGCGGGTGTTGGCTTTGCCATCAGAGTGCATGTAGAATGAAGTCGCGGTGAAGCCTTCGGGTGGCCAGGTTTGGGCATCGTGCCAAACGTTGTCGCCCATGGAGAAGTAGCGCACAGGTGGGAAGGGTTTTGACAACGCGGAGGGGTCTTGCTTGAGATGGCGATCAAACCAGTCGAGCTGCGACGCAAAGGTGTCCACAGTGGCCTCAGGGCCGAACTCGACTTCACCGGTTTTCGTTTTACCAACGCTGCCATGATCCCATGGGCCGAGGATGAGGCGCTGCTGCTGGCGTGTCTTCGGATCATGCGCCTGCTTTTGCATGATCATGAAATTTCCCACCGACTCGCGAGAAAAGAAGTCGTAGTAGCCGACGACGTGCAGAGCGGGCAGTTGCAACTCAGGAAGACGCGAGGTGAGATCTAGACGCGTCCAATAGCCGTTCGGCTCGGGATGTGTGAGCATAGCATCGAGCCAAGGCATGGGCCACCCGATGGCTTCATCCACATCGCTGAGCGGTAACCGCATCAAAGCCTCGCTCATGTCCGCTGGCTTCACGCCTTCGGGCTTCGGAGTGTTGCCTGCGATCCAACCAGAGATCAGCGAGAGACGCACGGAACCGCCGAGGTAGAGGTTTCGATAGAAACTGCTCCATGTTGCCTGCGGCGCGATAGCCGCAAGTCCTGGCGGATTTTCCGCCGCTGCCTGCCACTGCACTGCGCCAACATACGAACCACCCATCATGCCCACACGACCACTGCACCAAGGCTGGCGCGTGATCCACTCGATGGTGTCATACCCGTCCTGGCCTTCATTGTTGTATGGCGCGAAGTCTCCTGCCGAGCCAAACTTTCCACGGCAATCCTGCGCGATGAAGACGTAGCCAGCCTTGGCCCATCGCTCGCCCGAGGCCTTCTGCTTCGTGCGATCATACGGCGTGCGAGTGAGGATGACGGGTGCCTTGGCGATCGCGTCATCTCGATAGAGGTCGGCGGTGAGCTTCACGCCATCGCGCATCGCGATGGTAATCGTTTCGGTTTTGACCTCAGCAAAGGCTGAGGTGGCGAGGATGAATGAGGTGATGATGGTAGTGGCTTTCATTCGAGATAGATAAGTTCGTTGGCGTTTAGCAGCGCGCGGCAGAAGGCCTCGGCACCGTGGGTGGCAATGAGTTGGGTGGCGGCTTCGTGTTCCTTCGCGCTGGGCTCGCGTTGGAAAGTGATGCGGTAGGCTTGGTTCACGGCATCGCCGATTTGAATGCGAGTGGCGAGGGCCTTGGCCATGTCGAGGGTGAAGCTGTGATTGAGCAGGGTGAGGGCTTGCAATGGCGTCGTGGTGTTGGCGCGCTTCGGTGCGGCGAAGGCGATGTCGGGGAGATCGAAGTCATTGAGGACATCGACGACGCTGGCACGAGCGTTCTGGTGATAGACGGCGCGGCGGTAGCTTTCGGGGCCGTGTGTATCGAGCGGGACATAGGTCGAGACGTTGTTGGCAAGATAGCGATAGAGCCGGAAGCCGGGGCCGCCCATGGGTTCGAGTTTCATTTGGCCTGCGACGGTGAGCATGGTGTCCCGCAGTTCCTCGGCGCTGAGACGGCGCGGGGGGAAACGCCAGAGAAGACGTGCGTCCTTGTCTTCCTTGGCGGCTTCGGGGCGGAAGGCGGCGCTTTGCTGATAAGTCTTGGAGAGCAGGATTTCACGATGCAGCGGCTTCAAACGCCAGCCGTGCGCGATGAGACGTTGTGCGAGGTAGTCGAGCAGCTCGGGATGTGTGGGCTTGCTGCCGAGGAAGCCGAAGTCGCTCGGGGTATCGACGATGCCGGTGCCGAAGTGATGCTGCCAGACGCGGTTGGCGAGCACGCGGGCAGTGAGTGGGTTTTCGTTGCTCGTGATCCATCGCGCGAGTGCGAGGCGACGCTGGCCTTCATCAGCATCAGTCTTCAGTTCGTAGGACTTCGTCACTTGGCCGAGCACTGCGAGACTCGCAGGCGCGACAGCATCGCCGGGCTTCATCGGGTCGCCACCTTTGTGGACGAAGGTGGGTTCCGTTGGCTGCGAGAAGTTACCGGCCCAGACTTGCGGGAGCTTCGGCACGCGGTTGAGCGCTTCCTTTGCCTCGACGATTTCTTTGTCGAGCGAGGCGACGCGTGCAGCTTCCTCGCCAGTGATGCTGGTGCGGCGGGCTTTGGCGATGCCGTGCGCGGGCGTCCACGGTTCGCGGCCTTCATCGGTGGCGACGGTTTGCCACGTCTTCCCATCGAGCGACACCTGCACTTCGTATTCGGTCGGCGAGGCTCCGCGCACTTTGCTTTCATCGGTGCCACGCTCACCGCGCGCATTGATGAAGGTGATGCGGTTGATGCGCTCGGGTTTGGCAAAGGTCAGCGTGAGTTCCGCTGGCTGCCCGATGAACCACGCCTCGCCCGTCATGCCGTCGATGCAGTATTGCGGCCCGTAGGCCTCGGGGAAGTCCTCGGCGGTGGCAGATTTCGCGCCCTCGGCCTTGGTGCCGTTGGTGGCGAGGGCGACGTTACGGGCCGGTTCGTCCGCGCTCCAGACTTGGAACTCGGTGAGCTTCCCTCCGCGTGCTCCCGGCGCGGCCTTGGCGTTGTAGTCCGTGGTGAAGCTGTGGATGACAAAGCGGAGGTATCTGGCTTCGACCGGCGCAAAGGGTTCATCGGTGCCGAACTCATCCACTTTGGGCCGTGTGGATTGGGTCTTCGCCAACTGCGCTTTGGCGCGGGCGTTCAGGCTTTGGTCGAGTGCATCGCGCTCGGTTTCGAGTTGCTTGAGTTTCCGATTCAGAGGCCCCGTGGCCTTGGTGAATGCCGTGCGCTCTGCTTTCGTGGCGATGGCGCGGTGTCCGTGCTTGATGCCTTCAAACGCCGCGCGCAGCCGGTAGTAGTCCTCGGTTGGGATGGGATCGAATTTATGGTTGTGGCAGCGTGCGCAGTTGATGGTGAGGCCGAGGAAAGCGCCGCTCGTCGCGGTGATCATGTCGTCGAGTGTGGCGGCGCGGATGTTCTTCTGTGCGACGACATCCTGATTGCCCACGTCATCATAAGGCCCCGCGACGAGGAAGGCGCTGCCGACCTCCACCTGCGGCTTGTCCTTGCCGATGACATCGCCCGCGAGGTGCTCTGTGATGAACTGATTGAACGGCTTGTCGTCATTAATCGACTTGATGACGTAATCGCGGAACGGCCAGAGGTCATCGATCACGAAGTTGCGCTCGAAGCCGTTGCTCTCGCCGAAGCGAATCACGTCGAGCCAATGACGCCCCCAGCGCTCGCCGTAGCGTGGTGAAGCCAGTAGGCGGTCAATGAGGTCCTTGTTGGCCCTGGTGTTGGTTTGGCAGTCCTTCACAAACGCCTCAACTTCATCCGGCGTCGGCGGCAGGCCGTGCAAATCATAAGTCATGCGCCGAATGAGTGCGCGAGGGTCGGCCGGTGGGTTGAAATCTAGCGCCTTCTCCTTGAGCTTCGCAGCGATGAAGTCGTCGATGTCACCGGCGGTATTGAGGTCGGTTTTATTGGGTTGCAGCGACCACCACGATTTGTCCCCGCGCTTCGCTTCGATCTTTGCGCCGTCGCGTGGATCTGGAGCCCCTATCTTTACCCAAGTCACGAGGTCCGCGATGATCGCATCAGGTAGCTTGGGTTTCTTCGGCGGCATCTCCATGTCGGCTTCGAGATGCTGCACGGTGCGAATGAGCAGACTCGCCTCCGGTTTGCCGGGCACGATGACCGGTTCACCGCTGTCGCCGCCTTTTTCCAAGCCCGCCTTCGAGTCGAGGTAAAGGTTGCCCTTGAGCTTCTTTGCATCCGCGCTGTGACACGAGTAACAATGCTCGGCGAGCACCGGACGAACCTTCTGCTCAAAGAAGGCAATGCCCGCCGGATCGGCGGCGAGCGCAGCCGACGATGCGAGAAGGATGATCGCAAGAGGTTTCATGGCAGCGATCATGCGAGGATGTTTTTGAGGACGTGCCCATGGACGTCTGTGAGGCGGCGGTTCGCGCCGTTGTGGTAATAGGTGAGCTTCTCGTGATTGAGCCCGAGCAGGTGCAGCACAGTAGCGTAGAAGTCATAGACCGTGGCGACATCGACGGCGGCGCGGCGGCCAAAGTCATCCGTTTCGCCATAGCTTACGCCGCCTTTCACACCCGCGCCCATCATCCAGGTGGTGAAGGCATCGGGATTGTGATCGCGCCCGCTGGTGCCCTCCTGATGCGTCGGCATGCGGCCAAACTCCGTGCACCAGACGACGAGCACGTCATTCAACATACCGCGCTGTTTCATATCGGTGAGCAGCGCTGCGGTTGGCTGGTCGAAGATGGGGCAATGCCGCTCGTAGTCGGCTTTCAGTGTCTTGTGCGCGTCCCAATTCAGCAGGCCATCGACATTACTCGCACGCGAAGCGCAGTAGAGCGAAACGTAACGCACGCCTTGCTCCAGATAGCGGCGGGCGAGCAGGCAGTTCTTCGCATAGGCGGCCTTGAGCTTGTTGCTGTCGCCAGTGCCGTAGAGTTCATGAACATGCGCGGGCTCGGCTGCGAGATTGCTGACTTCCGGCGCGGTGAGTTGCATCTTCGCCGCGAGTTCATACGCTGCCATGCGCGCGCGGAGTTCGTCATTGCCGGGATGCGCTGCGGCGTGCTCCGAGTTGATGAGCTTCAGAAAATCACGCGTGGCCAGTTCATCTTCAGCCTTTATTGAAGCCGGACGCGCGAGATTGCGCAGCGGCTGCTGCGCGGCCATCGCTACCGCCTGATACTGCGCGGAGAGAAAGCCATTGCTCCAGTTCGCCTTTCCGTTGGGCGGTTCGCCGCGCACGTCTTGAATCGCGATGTAGGTCGGCAGATTCTCGTTTGTCGAACCGAGCGCGTAACTCACCCACGATCCCGCACTGGGGAAGCCCTCGCGGGTAAAGCATGAATTCATGTAAATGCAGCCCGGCCCGTGAGTGTTCGTGCGCGAGGTCATGCTGTGGATGAACGCCATGTCGTCCACATGCTTCGCCATGTGCGGCAGCATGGTTGATATCATCTTCCCGCTCTGACCCGCTGGCGCGAAGGGCCAGGGCGACTTCATCAAGTTGCCGTTCTTCCCCTGAAACGTGACCTCGACATCCGCGCCTGGCATCGGCGTGCCGTGAAACTTCTCCAGCATCGGCTTGTGGTCCCACAGGTCAATGTGCGACGCCGCGCCCGGGCAAAAGATCTGCAGCACCTGCTTCGCCTTCGGTGCAAAGTGTGGCTGGTGCAGCGGCGCAGCGGCGAGTTCGTTCGTGAACAAACGCGAAAGCGCGACACCCGTGAGCCCGGTGGTCATTTGGCCTAGAAGATGGCGGCGCGTGAGGTTCAGCGATGGGTTCATATGACGATGTTGGTAATGGTGCCCGTGCTGCTGCCGAAAGCGGCTGACTCGATGCCCATGTTCTGCATCATGGAGACGAAGAGATTGCACAGAGGCTTGTTCTGCTCGGTGTCGAAGGCGAGGTGCTGGCCGTGTTTGAATCCCCCGCCGGCTAGGAGGACGGGGAGGTTGGTGCAGTTGTGGACGTTGGCATCGCCGAGGTTGCTGCCGTAGAGGACCATGGTGTGGTCGAGGAGGCGTTTGGAGTCGGCGGTGGGTGTGGCGGCGAGCGCAGTGAGGAGATCGCGCAGGTGACGCATCTGCTGGAGGTCCACCTTTTCCAGTTCGGCGAGCTTTTCCTTCGACTGGCCGTGGTGGCTGAGATTGTGGTAGCCGTCGCGGGTGCGGTGCTGTGCATCGATCTCAAACACAGGCGTGGCGAACCCGTCCACCATCAGCGTGATGATGCGCGTGGAGTCGGACTCGAAGGCCAGGCGGGCCATGTCGAGCATGAGCTGGATCTTGGGGAAGAACTTGGCCTTGTCGGCGATGTCTTTCGGCTCTGTGGTCTTGGTTTGCGGTTTGGGTTTTTGCTCCCATTCGCCGGAGATGGAGAGTCGCTGCTCCAGCTCTCGCACGGAGGTCAGATACTGATCGAGACGGCTTTTGTCGCTACTGCCGAGTTGGCGCTGGAAGCTGCTGATGTCATCGCGCACAGCATCGAGGATGCTGCCACGATCTTGGAGGCGTTTGAGCGAGGCGGCGGTTTGCATGGCATCGCCTTGGATGAACATTTTGCGAAACAAGGCCGCGGGGCTGTCTTCGGCGGGCAGCAGAACGCCATCGCGTGTCCAGGAGAGGCTGCGGTTGGCCTTGTCGATGTTCACGCCTAGGTTCAGCGTGGGAAAGCGCGTCTGCTGGCCGAGCTTCTCGGCGGCGTATTGATCAAGCGAGATGCTGTTGCGGAAGCCGCTGCGCGTGGGATCACGCGCGGCGGTGAGGAAGCAGTTCTCCGTGCTGTGGCCGCCTGTGACGGCTGGATGTGACAGACCGCTGAAGATGGTGAAGTCGCTTCGGAATGCCGCGAGTTCCTTCAAATAGGGAGAGAGCGTGTAGCCAGCTCCTTTGTCCTTCGGGAAGAAATGCTGGGGTAGCACGCCGAGGTTGTTGGAGATGAGCAGCATGCGCTTTGGAGGCGTCTGTGATGCCGCGCGGAGTAGGTTTTGCTCCAAGAGCGGCAGCCCAAGCGTGACGCCGAGTCCGCGCAGGAAACGACGGCGTGGGATCGGGGTGGAGATGTGGGGGAAGTTCATGGCTGGAGTATTGAACCAAGGAAAATGCGGCTTTGCACGAGTGCGTGAATCAGGTCCTTCACACGAAACCCATCCGCCGCGCAGGCATCGAGCATCGACTCGATTTCCTCGCGATCTGCGAATCCCACGGGCGTGCCCGTGGCGTGGAGGGTGAGGTGTTCGAGGAGGTTTTTGGCAAGTTGGCGAGGGTTGGCGGCGAGGAGTCGTTTGAGTTCGTGGATGTCGTGGAAGGTTTCTCCGGTGGGGAGCTTGCTGGAGGCATCGACGGGTTGGCCGACGAAGTAGGTGTAGGGATGTCCGGCGGGATCGATGCCGGTGATTTTTTCGCCGCGCTCCATGCCGCGATAGCGATCTCGCCAAGCGCCCATGACATCGAGGTTCTCCATGGCAAAACCGACGGGATCAAACTTCGCGTGGCAGGAGGCGCAGGTTTTGGATTCGGTGTGTTTGGCGAGCAAGGCGCGGATGGTGGTGGCACCGCGGATGTCCGGCTCGACGGCGGGAACGCCTTTGGGCGGCGGTGGCGGCGGCTGGCCGAGGAGTTTTTCCATGATCCACACGCCGCGCAGCACGGGTGAGGTGGTGGTGCCATTGGCGGTGTGTTTCATCAGCGCGGCTTGCGTGATGAGTCCGCCATAGGGGCTGCCCTTTGGCAAAGTCACGCGCTGCATGGCAGAGCCGCTGACGCGTGGCAGATCGTAGTGCGCGGCGAGGCGATCATTCACAAAAGTGAAGTCGGCGGCGATGACGGTGCTCGCGGGTAGGTTCTCGCGAATCATGGCGCGGAGGAAGGACTGCGTCTCATGGGCCATCGAATCGACGAGGTAGTCGTCTTTGCGATACTCGGGATATAAACGCTCGTCCGGGATGTCGCGGCGTAGTTTGCGCAGGTCGAGCCATTCTTCGGTAAAGGTGCGCACGAACTGCTCGAAGCGCGGATCGGCGATGAGGCGCTCGGTTTGCGCTCGGAGCACGGCTTTGTCATGCAAATGGCCGTTTTGCGCGAGTTGGGCCAGTTCGTCATCGGGCCGCGAGTTCCAGAGAAAATGCGAGAGACGGCTCGCGATGGCAAAATGAGCATCGGGAGCGTCTTTTCGCGGCTCGGTGAGATAAAGGCAGTGCGAGGAGCAAAGCAGCGCCTGATAGCCCGCGAGCATGGCATCGGCAAAAGTGGCTCCTGAGGTGATTTTGGCCTGAATGAGCTTCACAAATGGCTGGTGGTCCTTCTCGCTCATCGGACGCAAAGCGGCCATCGCGGCGAATCGACGGAAGAGCTTTTCAGCATCGGCGGCATTGCCTTTCGCGGCATTCACCTCATCAAACAAAACGTGATGCGATGGCGGTGGCCATTGCGACTCGATGATGGGGCCGGTGACTTCGAGCCACTGAATCGCCACGCCGCGATGTCCCTCCGGCGGCATCGGCGGGTAATCATAGAAGAAGCCGCTGTCGGTGCGGATGAAGGGCACGGGTAAGCCGAGCGGACTGTATTCAAAGGTCTCGCCTGCTTTGAGATGAATCGTCGTTTCGAAATCACGCGCCTCGGGTTGCAGATCCATCCAGCCACCGGTCTCGCGCACATCGCCGGAGACATCGGGGCCGGAAGGCTGGCGGGCGCGAAAGCTCATCGCAACGGGTTCATGCGCGGGCACGAGGCGGAAGTCGCGCACCTGGCGCACGGCTCGTCCGCGAAAACGCACGCGATACGCTCCCTTTTGTCTGGCACGGAAACCAGGCGGATAACCATAATACGGCCAGGTGGCGGAGCGAAAGAGCGCCATCTCCAAGCTGGGATCGCGGCGCTGCTCAGGCGTCATCGCTTTCACCTCCGCCGCTGTGATAGGCACCATGCGATTGTTGCGTGCGAAGAACATCGCCTCGCGTTCGCCGAAGGTGTTCAGGCTTGGAAAAAGCTCCGTGCCGGTGAAGCGCTGCGTCACAGGCGCTGCGGCCGGCTTTGGGCCTGCCATCGCCGTGCGCAGAGCGGTCTCGGTGGCTTCGAGATAGGCATCGAGCTGCACATGCGACATATCCAGCAGCGCGGAGACCTTGGTGAAACCATGTGCGTCGCGATCCTCGGGCAGTTTGTCGCGGATGTCGAGGTCAGGCAGCTTCAGCAGCACACGCAGATTGTTTTCAAACTCCACACGAGTGAGGCGCCGCACCGGACCGCGACCGTTTTTCACCGTCTCTGCTTTTGCGGCGGTGAGTAGGCTCGCGCTGAGTTGTGAGACGACGGCTTTGCGTTCCTCGGCGCTGACTTTGGACTTCTCCGGCGGCGGCATCTCGCCTTTGTCGATGAGGTCAAACACTCGCGTCCAGCGGCCTCGTGTATCGGCCTGACTGAGGTCAAAAGGCAGCGCGGTGATGTCGAAGTCACCCTTCGCGACGCTGTCGTCATGGCAGTCGATGCAATGCTGATCAATGAAGCCGTGCAACGGGTTCACGGAGGCTGATTTGGGTGCAGGCAGGTCAAAGACGTGAACATTCGTGATGTGCAGTTCTTCGAGGCCGCTGCCTTTGTCGATCACGCCGTCGATCTGATCCACCAACTGATCTCGCGTGAGCTTCCACACGACTTTTCCGGCCTTGTCGATCTCCGCGAGCAGATCGCGGCCTTCGTCGGCTTTCTGCATGTGATAATCCCCGCAGGCCATGAGCACGTTGCCATTGGCGAGTCGCGACATGCCGAGCAGATAGCGACATTGCAGGCCGAGGTCTTCTTTCGTCCAGCAGCCGAGCTTTTGGCCTTTCGCATCCACATGCAGCAACTGGCATCCCGTCGATGTGGCGACCCACAACGAGCCATCCGCATCCTGCAACGTGGCAAAAGCCTTCTTCACGGTGGGCGATGGCTTCAGCAGCGGATCGAGCGGAATGGTCTGCAACACACGCCCCGTGCCGATTTCGACCTTCAGCAGCGTTTTGCGGCCGTATTGCCCGACCCAAAAGGCATTGGCACCCGGCACTTCACGGATCATGCGGTAGCGAAAATGCAGCGGGTCGTCCTTGAGATCCGGCAAAGGTGTCTCGCTCACGATAGCTCCGCTGCGATCCACGATGTGGATTCGATTCACGCCGCTGTCCATGAGAGCGAATTTCTTTCCGCCTTCGAGCACCGCCACGCTATTGGCTTCCGCACCTTTGGGGCCTGCGACGGCCTTGTGCTCCATGACGAGCTTCATCGCCGCATCAAACACCGCTAGGCCGCCCCGATGCGCATACGCGATGCCACCGTCCGGTAGTCGAGCCGCATCGTAGATACCGCCGTGGCCGGGATGTTTCAGCACGGAGACGACTTTGCCACTCCGGTCGATCTCGATGACCTGATTGTCCGCCGCGAGCAGATAGCGCTCCTCAGCGTGAGCGAAGGCGGTGAGGAGAAGGAAGAGTAGAAGTCTCATGGTCGGATTTGGAAAGGCAGGTAGGCAGAAGAATGGGGGCAGGAGAATCAGGCCATTCTTTTGCCCCCATTCTTCTGTCGATGGATGCTTGAGAAGCTCACGAGAGGATCTCCTTCACGAGTTTGCCATGCACGTCGGTGAGGCGGAAATCACGGCCGGAGTAGCGGTAGGTGAGGCGCTCGTGGTCGATGCCGAGGAGGTGCAGGACGGTGGCGTGGATGTCATGGATATCGACGGCTCCTTCGACGGGGAAGTAACCGAAGTCGTCGAGCTGACCGTGGCTGGTGCCGGGACGCAGACCAGCGCCAGCCATCCAGATGGTGAAGCCCCAGGGATGATGGTCGCGGCCGGGTTTGCTGCCGCCGCCTTCGGTGTTGGGCGTGCGACCAAACTCGGTGGCGAAGACGACGAGCGTGTCTTCCAGTAGGCCGCGGCCTTTCAAGTCCTTCAAAAGACCAGCGATGGGGCGATCAATGGCGCGGGCGTTTTGGGCGTGTTTATCCTTCAAGTCACCGTGCTGGTCCCAGCCGTTGCTGACGATCTCGATGAAGCGGACACCCCGCTCGAGCAACCGCCGAGCGACGAGGCATTGCCGGCCAAACTCATCGGTTTCCTTGCGTTCGGTGCCCACGCCGTAGAGCGCGAGGGTGGCGGCGGTCTCCTTGGTGAGATCGGTGGCCTCAGGCACGGCATCCTGCATGACGTAGGCCTTTTCGTGGTTGGCGATGGCGGCCTCGATGATCTGATTTTGTGCGGAGGATTTCAGAAAATCGCGGTCGAGCTGACCCACCGCCCGCATCTTGTTTTGCTGGAGCGATTTGATCTTCTCCGCCATCACGAGATCAGACAGAGGCCGGGCTGGGTCCTGAAAAAATGGCGAGCCTTGATGGACCGGTGGCAGGAATCCATTGGTGCGATACATGCGCTTCCGCGAGCCCATGACGACGAAGCCGGGCAGGTTCTGATTTTCCGAACCGAGGCCGTAGTGCGCCCACGAGCCAACACTGGGGAAGCCCTGCAAAAGCGAGCCTCCGTGCAACATGCCGATGGCGCTCTCGTGATCGGG
Organism: Verrucomicrobiaceae bacterium; assembly: GCA_947466075.1. Classification (GTDB taxonomy): domain Bacteria; phylum Verrucomicrobiota; class Verrucomicrobiia; order Verrucomicrobiales; family Verrucomicrobiaceae; genus Prosthecobacter. Next base: position 74,488 of record CANIBP010000019.1, on the reverse strand, counting down.
GGAAGGCCCGTGCACGCCATGAAGAAAGGTGAGATCGTCCACGCAGGAGCCGATGTGTGGAAAGAGATCGCTCACCCTCTTTCCGCACTGCCCGTAGCGCTGAAAGGAGAAGGGGCTGCCGAGGATGGCATTGGTGGTGCGTCCGGTGATGTCCTCTTTTTTGCCAGCGATCTGGAGCGGCTTGCCGTGATCCTGCGTGAGGCGCGGCTTGTGATCAAAACTGTCGAGATGCGAGAGTCCGCCGTCGAGGAAGAACCACACGACGCGCTTTGCTTTCGGTGCGAGGTGCGGTGTGGTGAGCTGCACTTGCGAGCCGATGGAGCGGTCGGCCCAGAGCGATTGCAGGGCGAGCCAGCCAAAGCCCGAGGCGCTGGTTTGCAGGAAGGAGCGGCGGCTGAGTGGTGAAGGCTGCATGGCGGATCAAGGGATGTAGAGGAACTCTTTGGCGTTGATGAGGACGTGGCAAAGGTCCGCCCAGAGTCGCGAGTCGGAGCCACGCGCGGCGGGCGGTAGGGCGTAGGCCTCGGCTTGGTCATCAAGGAACTCGACGAGCGACTGCACCTCGTCAGCGGAGGGCTTGCGACCGAGCGCCGCGGCAAAGAGATGCTCGATGCGCTGCTCGGTCGAGTATCCTTTGCGAAGCTTCATATCCTTCGTGGCCCAGGCGGTGGCTTGCTCGTGGACCAGAGCGCTGTTCAGCATGAGCAGCGACTGCCCGGGCACGCTGCTGGTCTCGCGGTCGCCCTGGGTGCGGGATGGCTCCGGCGCATCGAACATGAGCATCATGTGATCGAGCGACTCGCGTCGGATGTATTGGTAAACACCACGCCGCAGCTTCGGATGGGCCACGGCAGCGCTCTCGCTCTGGTTCGCTGGCCCGGTGTAGCCAAACATCGTTTGATCCAGCGTGCCAGAGACCGCGAGGATGGAATCGCGCACTGCCTCGGCCCGCAGCCGCTGCACCGGCATGTGCGAGAGAAGTCGATTCGCTGGGTCCACTTGCTGCGCCTTAGACGAGGCGATGCTTTGCGACTGGAAGGCCTGACTCGTCACGAGATGACGGATCAGTGCTTTCACCGACCAATCATGCTCGACGAGATAGTTTGCGAGGTAATCGAGCAACTCAGGATGGCTCGGCGCTTCTCCCATCACGCCGAAGTTGTCCACGGTGGCCACGAGTCCCTGGCCGAAGATCCAGCGCCAGACGCGGTTCGCCATGACGCGGGCGGTAAGCGTATTCTGCGGCGAGGTAAGGTCGTGCGCTAGTTCCAGCCGCGCCTGTGCTCCGGTGGTGTAGCCTTCCGCACCGTGGATGACTTCAAGGAAACGGCGCGGAGCCTTTTCACCCGGTGAATCCGGCGAGCCGCGACGATGCACGGGCGAATCAAAACCTGTGCCCTCCGCCACGATGGCCGAGGCACGCTGGAAACGCGGCACCGCGGATTCGTGCGCTCGATACTGCTCCGCGAGCTTTTGCACATCGCCGGGCATTTGGGTCAACTGATTGCGCAGAGCGCCGTGTTCCAGCAGCCAGTTCAGCAGCTCCACATCGTCGGCTTTCGCCGCATCGCGGCCCCAGTGATCCAGCGCGGCATCACATTCCTTACGCCAGTGTGTCGCGAGAGTTTCGGCGTTCCATGGCGCACTCGTAGGCGCAAGGCGAAGGGTCAGTCGCAGGTCATTCTCGGGCGCTCCTGGAGTCTGGTGCTCCACGATCTGATCGACACCGAACCATGAACGACCAGTCGCGTCATTGACCACGAGTTGATAAGGTTTGTTGCCCTCATCGGAACGGCGGAAATGGGCTGCATCATCCTTGGTTAGAATTTCCAAATACGAGCGCCGTCCCTGCCAGCTTGCCTGATGCCCCACAGGCACCGTCACCCAGGTGGGAAAGCGTGAATCAAAGTGCCGCACTTTGTTGGCATGAGCGATGTTCTCCATCTGCTGGAAGTTGTTTTGAATCAGCCGCACATGCGCCGACGAACCACCCGCGACTCGCAGACTGACGAACTGCGTGCCGAGCGAAAAATCCGCCGAGCGTGCGATGGCTCCATGCTTACGGGTCAACCGATCTGAGCTGAGGCCCGGAAACACGAAGCGATCGACCAACTCCTTGCCCTCTGGCATCAGCGCGAAATCGCTGCCGCCGCTCCAGACCGTGCTCGGCTGCACACCCGAGAGGAACCAGCCAGCATCGCTCTCGCGAAAATCCGCCGTGGTCTTGAACTTGTTCCGGTTCCGCACCTCGCGGGCTGCGGACTCAAGCCGCTGATCGCTGAGCCATGACGCGGCTGCTTTTTCCCAACGCTCGTTCGCAGGCGTTTGGCTGATGCTTTTGAAAAAATGCCCCGGGTCAGCGCGATCCACTTTCTGATGCATCAACACGTGGCCCCAAAAGGTCGTCTTGTCTGGCTTGTTGCTAGGCCCGGCTTGCAGCCATGTTTGCAATGCTGCGCTCTGAGTTTGCACATCCTCCTTCCATAGCGTGAGCAGGCGGTCCTTCATCTGCTGCTTGGCGGATTGCATCGCAGCCACGCTGTTGTCCTTCACCTCCGGTGCATCAATGATCACCTGGCTCTGCCGCGAGCTGGCGAGTGTCCCAAAGAGCGCATAGTAATCCGCCGTGGAGATCGCATCGAACTTGTGATCGTGGCATCGTGCGCAGGAAACGGTGAGGCCCTGAAAAGCCTTCGCCAGCGTGTCGATCTGGTTTTCCACAATCTGCGCCTCCTCCAGCGCCACGTCCGATGCCGTCGAGGAAACCTCCATCAGCCGCATGAAGCCCGTGCCGAGTGGTGATTCGTTGATCTTCATCGCGGCATTGAGACGCGGCGGCAGCAGATCGCCCGCCACATGCTCCTGCACGAAACGGTCATACGGAACATCCGCATTGAAGGCGCGGATCACATAGTCGCGATAACGCCAGGCCTGCGGGATCGGGTAATCACGCACATAGCCGCCCGTCTCGCCAAAGCGCATCAAGTCCAGCCAGTATGCGGCCCAGTGCTCGCCGAACTGCGGGCTCTGGAGAAGGCGGTCGATGAGTGCTTCGGTCTTAGATGGGGAGACAATCGGATGGGGAGACGATGAGAGATTCCCAGCAAAAGACTCCATCTCCTCCTCCGTCGGCGGCAGGCCTACGAGAGCGAACTTCAGCCTGCGCAACAAGGCGGCAGGCGCTGCCGGAGCCGCGGGTTCCAAGCCTTTCTCCTGCATCTTCGCCATGAGAAAGCTGTCCACCGGGTGCGCTGCCAGCTTCGGCACCGTTGGCTTGTGAACGGACTGCCAAGCCCAGTGAGAACGACGTTTTGCCAATTTGGCCTGCCATTCTTCGGTGGCAGCGGCTTGCGCGCTCGGCGGATTCTCCGACAAACCCGGCAGGCCCATGCGCACCCAGCGCGTGAGATCGGTGATCACACCATCGGGCAGCTTGCCGGCTCCTTTCGGCATCTTCAGGTCCGCATTCTCATGGCGGATGGCTTGCAGCAGCAGACTCTTGTCAGGCTCACTCGCATTCACCAGCGCACCACTCTTCCCGCCCTTTTCAAAACCGCCGCGATAGTCCAGCCGCAGGCCACCCTTGGTCTTCTCAGCGCTGTGGCATTCGTAGCAGTGCATCACCAGCACAGGCCGGATGCGTGATTCAAAGAACGCCACGCCATCGGGCTCCGCTGCAGAAACAGCCACGGAAACAAAGCAGGCGAGCGCAATGAGGTGCGAGACGATATGTTTCATGAGACGACAAAAAGATTGGAGACAGAAAGATGGATTTTTTTGTCTCTCATCTTTTTGTCTCTGATGGCTTGAGATCATCATGCAAGAATCTCCTTCACTACCTCGCCATAGACATCGGTGAGGCGGTAATCCCGACCAAGATGACGTGACGTGAGCTTGATGGCATCGCGCATGGGAAGGCTGATGGTTTCGATTTTGATTTCGGCGAGCGCGAGAGGAGCGGACGCAAACGCAGCAAGGATAAATAGGACTTTCTTCATGATTCAAAACCCAGGTCAATGGACGCCTTCACTCCTGACCGAGTGCGCTGAAGTCGGTGACGGCCTTCCAGGTGGAGAAGCCGGTGTGGGTGATCTGTTTGAGCGGCTTGGTGAGCTTCGCGGTGAGTGACTGCTTGCCAGCTTTGATGGTGACCGTCTGCGCGTCGGGGTCGAAGGTGACCGCAAATTCGTTAACTGCGTTCACCTCACCGCCAAAGTCGGCTCTTTCGCCCTTTTGAGCTGGGGTATTCCCCTGAATGATGATGAGGCGGCTCTGAATGAACTGCAGGCCGCATTTGATGAGCTGATCGTCGCCAGCACCATCGCCGAGAACGAAAAAGCCGTTGCCATAGTAGGGAGGGTTCGGGAAACCGGGCGTGCGCTGCATCTTGAAAGTCCACGTGGTCTTGGTGGTGACGGGCTTGCCGAATTCGTAGAGCGCCTGCGCGACACTGTTTTCATTTGCGGCAAGGCGGTAACCCAGCTCGCAGGAAACGGCCTTGCCGCCGACCACTTTGGCAAAGCGATAGGAGATGTCCTCGCCGGTGATCTGCGCTCGCTTCGCCGGAGTGGCACCGGCTTGTCCTTTGCCGAGGTTCGTGACGCCGATCTTGTCCATGAACTCCTTGCGATATTCAGTGTCGTCCGGCAGCAGGTTTTCGGCGAGGACTTCGATCGGTTCACCGAGCTTCGAGACCAGTTCTGTGCCTTCGCTGCCGAAGCATGCGACGCTGCCGTCCTTCATGGCGAGATAGAGTTTGCCGTTCGCACCGGCGAGCCCGTCGAAAACTGGCAGTGCGTCGATTTGATAACTGGCGAGCAGTTTGCCTTCCGTGGTAGAGGCGGCGGCAAGACGAACACCGCGTTTGCCATTGAAGGCATCGTCGGAGCGCACGGCATCGCCATACGGCCCGGCCATGAAAATCGTGTCACCGGCGAGAATCATCGCACGCACGTGGAAGGGCAGTTCATCGGACCATTTTACCGGTGTGGTGCGGATCTTTGTCCAGTCGGTCTTCAGATAGTTGCCTTCTTTGTGTTCCTTCGCCGCGACGCTGTAGTCAGGCTCTTTGCCTGCACGTTTTTCATTCGCGGCGAGGATATACTTCTCACCACGACCGAACTGGGCGGAGTTTTGACCGGCGTAGAAGTTGTGGCCGAAGGTGTAAACCGTGTCGTCGTTGAAGACGAGAATGCGGCCTGCCGGCAGTTTATTGCCGCTCTGCCACCAGCCGCCGTAACCGCTCTTCGTATCGTCGCCATAGACCCAGTAGGTGCGATGCCACCAGTTGTCGTCGAGGTATCCAGTGGGCGAGAAGATGTGCGGAGCGGGTTGGCGGCGGGAGAGTGACTCCTTGTCAAAGCTGGAGTGACGCATGAACACGAGGCCGTTCTGGCTGGAGAGAATGTCGGGCAAGGCACCGTCCATTTCGAATGAAGCGGTGACTGGTGGCTCTTTGCCATCCCTAAAATCATAGACCGTTTCCTCGCCGAAGAACTCTCCCGTCGCGGCCTTGATTTTCACCATGCGAATGCCGCCATCGAGGAAGGATGAACGTCCTGCGGCGGCATAGACCATGCCATTCTCCACGAGCACGCTGCCGCTCACCGGCCAGGTGGACTCGAGCCGGCCATAGGCCACGACGCGGCGCTCATCGGGCGCGGCACGCGCGCGCCAGCACAGCGTGCCGTCCGCTGCCACGAGGCAATAAACGCAGCCATCACCGCTGCCGAAGTAAACAAAGCCGGCGTCAATCGTGGGCGGTGAATCGATCGTTCCGCCCGCCGTGTAGGCCCACAGTGGACTGCCACTGGCTGAGTCGAGCGTATGGATTGTGTCGCGGTCTTTTTGAGCAACGAAGACCTTGCCTTCCGCCACGACGAGACTGGTCAATTCCCCGCCGAGTTTTGTCTTCCACGCTTGTTTGAGGCCGGTGCTGATCTGTGTGGTCGCATGACCGCTGCGTGAGACATCGTGACGATAAGTGGGCCAGTCTTCCGGGTTCCGTGCTCCTGACAACACCTTCTGATAAGCCGGACCTTTCTCGATGGGATCCGCCTTGTCCTTCGCGGCCTTGAATGGCTCCGTGAGACCGGGCGTCATCGCGGTGAAGCCGTTCATCTTGCCCTTGATATAGCACGCACAAGCATGCGGAGTGGAGTAGAGCATGCCATTCGCGGGGAGGATGCCGTAGAGGCACGCGCCGCGGATCCAGTGGTTCTCATCATAGCTTTGATCGGTGGGATTCACATACTCGACGCCAGAGCGGGACAGCAGCACGAAGTCGCCACTGGCCTTCGCCTTGTAGCAGCGATGATGGCCGATCCCTTTGAACTCCGGCAGATCGAACTGCTTCTTCACTTCACCCGTGATCAAATCACGGCCCATGAAGGTGCCAGGCGCTTTCGCACTGGCGATGTTCATCGACCACACCAGATCCTGCATCAGCATCACGCTCACCGGGCTGCGGTAGTCGTTGTCTACCCACGGTGCCTCCCACATGAGTTTGCCATCCGCGAGCGAAACGGTCGTGAGCTTGCGATTCCACGCGTAATACACCGCCTTGTCGTTCAGCACGACGGTGGGCGCTTCTTCGGAGAAGGTGAACAACGGCTTCGTCGTCTGCGCGATGGGCGCGGACTTCCATTTCTGCGCGCCGGTTTTCAAATCGAGGCAAACCAGGCTGTAACCGTCGTGATACACCACGTTCTCACCACGCGCCGCGAGCGTGAGCGCGCTGATTTGCGGCCCGGGATGTTTCCACAGCACCTTTCCGCTCTCCGCCTCGATGGCGACGATGTTTTGCGGCGCCGTGTGATCGAGCACAACACGGTCACGTCCGTCGTAACTGAAATGACGGCGTTTCTGCGTTTCCTCAGCGATCTTCTTCATGTCCGGCGGCGAGGGATTGCACACCACGAGAAGAATGCCCTGCGTGGAGATGACCTCCTCGGCGGCAGCGGTGCTTTCATAAACGCGAAGCTGCTCGCCAGTGGCGGCGTCGAACTGCATCAGCGGGCCGTTGATGTCGAGCGGTGCATACACTCGATCCCCAATGGCGATCAACTTGCGCGGCATCTGCGCCGGACCACTTTTCCACGGCCAGAAACGTGTGAGCCACTGCGTGAGTGGCTTCTTCCAGAGCACGACACCATTGTAAGCATCGCGTGCCGTGAGCTGCCAGTCAGCCGCGAGCTGCACGGAGGCGCGCGCACCTTCGTCCATGATGTAAAATACGCGGCCGTTCGCCGACACCATCGCATTCAGGCTCGCCATGCTCTCATGCGCCGTGGACCAAAGTGGCGTGCCCGCCCACTGAAAACGACGGGGCAGTCCGCAGCTTTTGTCCTCGCCTACCGGATTGTTCGCGGCGTCGTATTGATAATGCGTCCATTCCGCAGTCTTCGGCGCATGCGGCTTCGTTTCCATCGACCATGCGCCGCTCACTTTTCTCAAAACAGAACCACCGGGAGCCAGCACCCGCATCGCCTCGTTGGGAGTGACTTTGGAGCCGTCATCGAGAAGGAGCAGGTTCACCAGATTCTCGGCATGCGGCAGTGAATCGCGCGTCCAAAGTTCCGCAACGAGCCGCGGAGCCGCAGCATGGTCGCGAAACGACTCGCGCACGGCTTTCAACGCCACCGCGTCCGCGACGAGCGCATGCACTAGGAACGAATCACGCGCCGCCGCGATCTCCGTGGCGAGCTTGGCATCTTTCGCGCCTACATGCACAACCAGGCCACCGTCGACCTTTGATTGCGCGAGTAGCGATTCGGCATCATCGGCGCATACCAACGAGGCGCTGAACAAGAGAAACGTGATAAGGAGACGCATGGCAGTTTTCTGAGGAGACAAAAAGATGGGAGACAGAAAGATGGATCTTTTTGTCTCTGATGGCTTGGGATCATCACGCGAGAATCTCTTTCACCACCTCGCCATAGACATCGGTCAGGCGGAAGTCGCGGCCAAGGTGACGTGACGTGAGCTTGAGATGATCGATGCCGAGCAAGTGCAGCATGGTGGCGTGCAGATCGTGGATGTGGATTTTGCCGTTGATGGCTCGGTAGCCCATGTCGTCGGTATCGCCGTAGGTGAAGCCGGCTTTCACGCCGCCACCAGCCATCCATGAGCAGAAGCTCTCGGGCTGATGCTCGCGACCATGTTTGTCGATGGGTGATTTGCCGCTAAGATCCTGGCTCCATGGGGTGCGACCAAACTCGCCGCTCCAGAGCACGAGCGTGTCTTCGAGCAGACCGCGTGATTTGAGGTCTTTGAGCAAGGCGGCAACGGGTTGATCGGTCTGTGAGCAGAGTTTCGGGAGATTGCCTCGGATGTCGCCGTGGTGATCCCATCCGCCGGTGCTGACTTGCACGAAGCGCACGCCGGCCTCGCTGAGTTTGCGAGCGAGCAGGCAGGCGCGGCCGAAGGTGTTCGTGTCCTTGCCTCCGACACCGTAGAGATCGAGCGTGGCTTTGCTCTCCTTGGAAATATCCACGATCGCAGGCGTGGTGAGTTGCATTCGCGCAGCGAGTTCCATGTTTTGGATCATGCCTTCCATGTTCGCATCGCCATGCAGATCGCCGACAAGACGCTTGTTCATGCGGGCCATGAAATCCATGCGCTGGCGCTGGATGGCGTCGTTCTCGGAGACGTTGCGCAGGTTTTCGACAGGCAATGATTTGCTGTCGAGTGGCACGGTGAGCTTGGTGCCTTGATGAATCGCAGGCAGAAACGCGGAACCGTATTCGCGCACGCCACCGCCCTGGATGCTGACAAAGCTGGGCAGGTTCGCGTTTTCGCTGCCGAGTCCATAGCTGACCCACGCGCCCATGGAGGGACGCACTTCAGCAAAGCTGCCGGTGTGGAACTGCAAGGACGCACCTGCGTGCTGTGGATTGTCCGCGTTCATGCCACGCAGCAGACAAATGTCATCCGCTACCGTGGCGAGGTGCGGCATCAAATCAGAGATCATCATGCCGCTCTGTCCACGCGGACGCACCGGAGCCATGGCCTTCAAGGCGAGGAACTGATCCGTGCCAATCTGCGTCACTTCTTTGCGGAGTGGCGAATCGATCTTTTGCCCGTGCTTGCGCTCAATGAAGGGCTTCGGGTCAAAGAGATCCATCTGCGAAGGGCCACCGCCCATGAAGAGGAAGATGACGCGTTTGGCCTTCGGCACCATGCCGGGGATACGGGCCGCGAGCGGATTAGCTGCCGCGCTGGCGATGTCATGCAAAGCGAGAGCACCGAAGCCGCAAGCGGTGCGCTGAAGAAGTTGGCGGCGGGTGAGGATTGAGTTCATGGCGATGGCAGGTGATGGAGGTTAGAGACGAAACACGAACTCATTTGAAGCCAGCAGGCTGTGGCAGAGTTCGCGCCACTTGATGGAGTCCAAGGCGGGGCGGCCTTTGACGGTTTTGATGAGCGGCTCCACGTTGCCGAGGAAGGCAGTCGCCTCTTCTCGCTCGGTGCTGGTGATGGGGCGATTGAGCACTCGGAGCCAGAGAGCTTCGAGTCGCGCCATGTCGTTCGGTTCGGCGGCAATGAAATGGTCGGCGAGCTTGGTCGCGCGTTTGCGGAGAAGCTCATTGCTGAGCAGGAAGAGCGACTGCGTGGGCACCACGGTCTGGTTGCGCTGACCGGCCATGCCAGCTGGATCGACGAAATCAAAGAAGGCTCGCAAGCGGTCCGGGCCGGCAGTGCCACCTCTGAGCACGGGAAGATAGAGGGTGCGCTCAAACTCCTGCGTCGGGCGCGGCTTGCTGTGCTTGTAGTTGGGCGGATTGACACCTTTCAGAGCCAATGCGCCGCAGTTCTCGGGTTCTTCGAGCACCAGCGCAGGCCCGCCGCTATCGCGAGTGAGTTCGCCGCTGATGGCGAGCATGGAATCGCGCATGGCCTCGGCATCAAGGCGCTGGCGACTCATGCGCCAGAAGAGTTTGTTTTCGGGATCAAGCTTCATCGCTAGGGCATCGTTGGAGCTGCTCAGGCGATAAGCGCGGCTAAGAACGAGCGCGCGAAGAAACGATTTCTGCGACCAACCGCCGCGCATGAATCGACTAGCAAGATGATCGAGCAACTCAGGGTTCGTGGGCACATCGCCACGAGTACCGAAGTAATCCACGCTGGGCACGATACCCGTGGCGAAGAGTTTTTGCCAGATGCGGTTCACCGTCACGCGGGCGGTGAGCGGGTTGCGTTTGTCGGCAAGCCAGTCCGCGAGCTGCAGACGTCCACTCTGGCCGGCCGGAATGGCGGGGAACTTTTCCCACGAGGCCACGCGAAGGGTCCCGCGTGGCACGACGTTGCTAGGTGCATACGGATTGCCGCGCACGTAGATCGGCATGTCCGCAGGCTGCGGCCCATCGCTCATGGCGAAGGCACGTGGGGTCCTGTCCTTGAAGAACTCGGCGTGATTGATGGTGTCGGCGAGCTTCTTGAGTTGGGCGTCGATTTCGTCGCGGCGTTTGCTGAGGGCGTCTTTGCCGGTAGCTGGCTTGGTGTCAGCATTGGTCTTAATGTCGCGTTGTGCGTTGTCCGTAGCGGCGACGACTTTTGATGCTGGCGCTGTGGGTTTGCCAAGAGCGGCGAGTTGTTTGGCGACAGTGGCTTTCTCGTCGGTGAGCTTCTTTTGCTCGACCTTGAGACTTGCGATGCGTTGTTCGTTCTCGGCTTCGAGCTTTTTGCGCGCAACAAGCTGAGCCGGAGTCTCAGGCAATGCGGTGCTGTTGATGGTGCTCCACACGCCCATATTGGGCATTTTGTGCGAGGAGGGTGAACTGCGCAGCATGCCGGCGATGCCATAGTAATCATCGACTCCGATGGGGTCGAACTTGTGATCATGGCAGCGCACACAGCCAAGCGTCATGCCCATGAAGGTCTGGCCGATTTTGATCATCTGGGAATCGATGTGATCGGTCTCCATCTTCGCCTTGTCCGGGTTCACGATCTCGATGTCGCCCACCATGAGGAAGCCAGTGGCGATGATTTTTTGGGCGTGATCTTCGGTGGACTTCGATGGCATCAAGTCACCCGCGATCTGCTCGCGCACGAACTCATCAAAGGGTTTGTCGGCATTGAAGGCGTTGATGAGGTAATCGCGATAGCGCCACGCGTGCTCTGCGAACACGCCGTTCGACGTGCCGATCATGTCGGCATAACCGGTGAGATCGAGCCAGTGGCGTGCCCAGCGCTCGCCGTAGGCTTTGGAGTTTAACAAATGATCCACAACATTCGCACACGCATCGGATGACGAGTCTTTTGAAAACGATTCAATCTCCTGCGCTGTCGGCGGCAGGCCGGTGAGATCAAGGCTTACACGACGAAGCCAAGCGTAGCGATCGGCATCACCCACGGGCTTGATGCCCATGGCTTCTAGCGGCTTGAGGATGAAATGATCCAGCGGATCAAGTGGCCATGCGCCATTCTTAACGAGCGGAGGCTTGGGGTTGCTCACGGGTTTGAAGGCCCAGAACTTCCGGCCTTCGGCGAGGTCGATGCCTTTCTTTTGCTTTCCGGTCCCAGCGGTTCGCGGGTCATGCGCACCGAGCTTCACCCATTCTTCGAGAATGGCGATCTCGCTGGCAGGAAGCTTGGCCTTTGGAGGCATTTCGAACTCCGAGTCCACATAGCGGACCGCTTTGATGACCAGACTTTCCTCTAATTGGCCGGGCTTGATGGCGGGACCATTGTCTCCGCCCTCCGCCCAGCCAGAGCGTGAATCCAAAGCGAGGCCACCTTTGATCTTCGTTCCGTGCGAGTGGCACTCAAAGCAACGCTGCTGGAGGATGGGCAGGACTTTGGAGTCGAAGAATGCGGTGTCGGCTGCGTGGTTGGTGACGCAGAGCAATGACAAAAAGATGGATGACAGATAGATGGGCTTCATATCTCATTTTGCCTTTATGGTTTTCAGTGCGGGAAGATCCATATCCTCACCAGCAGCAAGAATGTGGCTGCGCATGGTGGCGCGGGCGGCTTCGGGGTCGCGGTTCTCGATGGCGACGAGGATGGCTTCGTGTTGCTCGATGGCGGCTCGCTTGCCGATGCGGCCAATGGTGCGCAGGCGGCTGGAGACGCCGAGATCAGCGAGGGAATCGAGGATGAGACGGTAAATGAGGTTGCCGCTGGCATCAGCGATGGCGTGATGCATGGCGATATCGGCCTCAATAGCGGCGGGGCCTTCGGTGGCGTTTTCCAGCTGCTTTTGGATTCGCCGCATTGTTTTGAGTTGCTCCTTGGTGGCACGCTGCGCGGCATAGGCAGCGGCATCGGGCTCGATGGAAAGCCGTGTCTCATTAAGCTGTTGAAGACGATCTGCCATATCAGGAATGAGCAGCGAGAGGGAGTCATTCAACGGGCGGTGCAGGCGGTCCACGATCTTGATGCCGGTGCCGTGCTGGATTTCCAGCATGCCTTGCTGCTCCAGTCGCTTCGTTGCCTCACGCACGACAGTGCGGCTAACGCCAAGCTTCTCTGCCAAGGAGCGTTCGCCGGGCAGCCAGCGCTCTTCCTCAGCGCTGCCGCCTCGGATGAGTTCGGCGAGTTGCTGACAGACACGTTCGACGAGGGATGCTGGACGTTCGAGTGCGGTGATGTTCATGGAGAGGTGTGTGATGGAGTTTAGTAAGTCGCGCGGCCGCCGGAGAGATCGAAGACCGCGGCGGTGGTGAAGGAGCAGTCTTCTGAGCAAAGCCAGGCCACGAGCGCGGCGGCTTCTTCCTTCTTGCCAAACCGTCCCATCGGGATCTTCGAGAGCATGTAGTCGATGTGCGATTGCTGCATCTGCTGGAGGATGTCCGTGGCGATGACGGCAGGCGTGACGGTATTGACGGTGATGTTCGCCGTGGCGAGTTCCTTGCCGAGTGATTTGGTGAGTGCGATGACAGCAGCCTTGGAAGCGCTGTAGTGGGCTGCATTGGGATTGCCTTCCTTGCCTGCGATAGAGGCGATGTTTACGATGCGTCCGTAGCCGTTGGTGATGAGGTGCGGGACCACGCTGTGACAGCAGTAAAAGGGTCCGTTGAGATTGATCTCCATCACGCGCCGCCAGTCGGCTGGATCGAGTTCCCAAGTCTTCGCATTGCCACCGGTGATGCCGGCATTGTTCACAAGGATGTCGATCTTTCCAAACGCGGCCACAGTGGCTGCTGTAGCGGCCTGGACGGAAGCGAGGTCCGCGAGATCGACGGTCGCGGTATGAACGGTGTCCGGCGTGCCCATCTCGGACGATGTCTGCGCGAGCGCCGCAGCATCCACATCCCAAAGCGAGACGCGTGCCCCCGAGGCGAGGAGACGTTCGGCAATGGCACGGCCAATGCCACGAGCACCACCCGTGACGATGGCGATGCGGTTTTGGAGGTCGATTTGATTCATGGAAGAGGTTTGTGGTAGGAGGTCATACCAGTAACAAAACGCGGACGCATATTGAGTTCTTTCGTGAGGTTTCCCTCTTCAACCGAATTCAAAAAGGAGCGACAGAGCCGCTCCTTTTCAGTCCTCACCAAAGCTGAATCAAAAATCACGGCTGTAGCCCGCGAGCCAGCCGCCATCGACGGGGATGATGGCGCCGTTGAGGTAGGAGCTTTCGGGGGCGGCGAGGAAGAGGACGGCGTGGGCGATTTCCTCGGGCTGGCCGGGGCGGCCGAGGGGGACGTGGGCGAGCATGGCCTGGACGCGGTCGTTGAACTGGCCGTTCTCGCCGTAGAAGAGCTGCTTCGTGCCTTCACTGAGGATGGAGCCCGGGGCGATGCAGTTGGTGAGGATGCCCTGCGAGCCGAGTTCGATGGCCATGGTGCGCGTGAGATTGACGACGCCGGCCTTGGCGGCGGTGTAGGCGCATTGGAGACGTGCGGGGACGAGTCCCATGACGGAGGAGATGTTGATGATGCGGCCGGATTTGCGCTGGAGCATGCGGCGCGAGGCGGCCTTGCTGACGAGGAAGAGGCCGGTGAGGTCCACGCGGAGGATGCGGTCCCATTCCTCGGCGGGAAAGGAATCGATGTTCACACGGTGAGCCATGGTGTTGATGCCAGCGTTGTTGACGAGGATGTCGAGGCGACCGTGCGCGGCGATGATCTCGCTGATGGCGGACTCGATCTGTTTTTCATCGGTGACATCCATGCGGAGCGCCATGGCTCCGGGCGTGGCAGCAGCGAGCTGGCGGGCACCTTCGAGGTTGATGTCGGCATAGACGACTTTGGCTCCGTTAGCGGCGAACGAGGCGCAGATGGCTTGGCCGATGGCTCCGGCGGCTCCGGTGACGAGGGCGACTTGGTCTTTGAGTTGAACTTTCATGAGTGAGGATAGGTTTATACGAGCCCGAGGAGAGGGTGTTCGATGAGTTGGCGGAGGGTTTGCAGAAAGCGCGCGGCGGCGGCACCGTCGTTCACGCGATGATCAAAGGTGAGGCTGAGCGTGAGGCGGTCACGCGCGGTGAAGGTGCCGTCGTCGAGCGGCACGGCCTCGCGCACGATGGCACCGATGCCGAGGATGGCAGACTCGGGGGGATTAATGACTGGGGTGAAGGCTTCGACACCGAAGCTGCCGAGATTGCTAAGCGTGAAGCAAGCGCCCTGCATGTCCGCTGCGGCGAGCTGACCGGAGCGGGCGGCGGCGATGAGCTTCTGTGATTGCGCGGCGATCTGGGTGAGCGTGGAGGTGCCTACGTCGCGGATGACCGGGACGAGAAGGCCAGCTTCGGTGTCCACAGCGATGCCGAGGTGGATGCTTTCGGGGAGCAGGAGATGATCTTCTGCCCAAGTGGCGGCGAGCATGGGATGCTGTCGCAAGGCGGCGGCGGCGAGTTTGACGAGGATGTCGTTGATGGTGGGAATGACGGCGAGGTCCGCTTTTTCGCCCATGGATTTGAGCTGCTTGCGGAGGGCGAGGAGCGCGGTGGCATCGCAACGTCCGGTGATGGTGACGGGGACTGTGGTCTGCCGGCTGTGCATGAGCCGTGCGGCAATGATGCGCCGCATTTGCGTGAGCGGAACCTGCCTCATCCCGGCGGTTGGGATGGCAGTTGCCGCGGCAAGGACATCGCGCTCGCGGATACGTCCGCCTTTGCCGGTGGGGGACAGCGTGGAGATATCTACCTGTTTCTGTTTGGCGGCGCGACGGGCGCGGGGGCTGGCGGGTGTCTCAGTACGGGCTTCTGTAGGCAGGAGAATGGGGGCAGGAGAATGAAGCAGATTCTTCTGTGCCGATTGATGCGCTTCGCTCAGCTCTTTTGACTTTGTCGCAGAGTGGTTGGCAACCGGTGCGCTTTCTCCTTCGGCGAGCAAGTAGCCGAGCACGTGCCCGACTTTGATAACGTCGCCGGGCTTGGGACCATTGGGTGCGATGTGTAAGAGGCCACTATCGATGGCTTCAACTTCTTGCGCGGCTTTGTCGCTTTCAAGCGTGAAGAGCGGATCGCCTTCTTTGATGAAGTCACCATCTTTCTTCAGCCAGGCGAGGAACTTGCCTTCCTCCATGGACCAGCCGAGACGGGGTAATGTGATGTTGTTAGGCATGATGTAGATCTATTCAGCGCAAAGATCGCGGATGGCTTGGGCGATGGATTCGACATTCGGCACCACCGCTGCCTCAAGTGTGGGACTGTAGGGCGTGGGTGAGGGTTTGCCGTTGAGACGGCGGATGGGGGCGTCGAGGTCGTCGAAACCGCGGTCGGCGAGTTGCGCGGCGATCTCGGCTCCGATGCCGCAATGGGCGAAGTCTTCATCCACGATGATGAGGCGGCCAGTTTTTGCGACGGACTGAATGATGGTTTCCACATCAAGTGGCGCGACGGTGCGTGGGTCGATGAGTTCAACGGAGATGCCTTCCTTCGCGAGGGTCTCACAGGCGGCGAGTGTCTTATGCACCATTAGAGCAAGGGCGACAACGGTGACATCGCTACCTTCGCGCACGATGGCGGCTTTGCCGAAGTCGATGAAGTATTCTTCCTCCGGCACGGGGCCTTTCACGGTCATCAGTTCGCGATGTTCGAGGAAGAGCACGGGGTCGTCGCAGGTGAGCGCGGTTTTGAGCAGGCCTTTCGCATCGCGTGGTGACGAAGGCACCACGACACGTAGACCGGGGAAGTGAGCATACATCGAGTAGTAGCTGCCGCTGTGATGCGTGGCCGCTGCGTGACCGATGCCGATGCAGCCGCGCATCAATACGGGCATCTTCAGTCGTCCGCTGCTCATGTATTGCATCTTGGCGATCTGATTGACGATCTCGCCCACGGAATCGAGCACAAAATCGGCGAACATGAAGTCAATCACCGGGCGAGTGCCAGTCATCGCAGCGCCTCCTGCAAGTCCGACAAAGCCGCGCTCGCAAATGGGCGTATCACGCAGCCGTTCGGGGCCGTGCACTTCAAACAAGCCGCTCGTGGTGGCGAAGTTTCCGCCGCGCACACCAATGCCTTCGCCCATGACGAAGATCTTCGGATTGTGAGCCATCTCCTCGGTCAGCGCTTCGAGCGTCGCCTTCATGAAGGTCAACACGCGAGTGCTGGCGTTTGATGCAGGCACATCACGCAGAGGTCCGCTGCGTGGGGCTGCGTATATGTGAGTGGTGGCGCTCTCAGCCGTTGGATAGGCGCTCTTTTCGGCAAACTCATGCGCCGTTTCGGTAAGTGCGGCGACCTCCTGCTCGATAGCGTTGAGTTCGGTATCGGTCGCTAGGTTGTGGTCTAGCAAATGTTTCTTCAATCGAGCGATGGGACACTGTGTTTTCCACTGTTCCACCTCTTCACGCGTGCGGTAGGTGAAGTCGCCCATACCTTCGGCGTGCGCACGGGTGCGGTAGGTTTTGCACTCGATGAGAGTCGGGCCATCGCCGTTGCGAGCGCGCTTCACGGCCTCACCGGCAGCGGCTTCTACAGCGAGCACATCGTTGCCATCCACTTCGATGCTAGCGATGCCATACGCCGCGCCGCGAGATGCCACGCTAGGATTGCCCGCAACACTGGAAAACGGAACCTCCGTGGCGAACTGGTTGTTCTCGCACACGAACAGCACCGGCAGCTTCCAGATGGTCGCCATGTTCAGGCCTTCATGAAACGCGCCGTTGTTCGCCGCCCCATCGCCGAAGAAAGCGACGCCGACGTTGCCCGTCTTCATGATCAAAGAGCTATAGCCCGCACCGGTCGCTTGCAGGATGCAAGGACCGACGATGCCGCTAGTGCCCATCATCCCAACCTCAGGTGCAAACAGATGCATGGAACCCCCGCGACCCCGCGAGCATCCTGTCTCTCGGCCATAGAGTTCTGCCATGAGTTGGCGCGGCTCCATGCCTTTGGCGAGGGCATGACCATGACCGCGATGCGTGCTGAAGACGGCGTCCGCTTCATGCAAATGCGCGCACACACCCGTGGCGATGGCTTCTTCGCCGACATAGGTGTGGCAGGCTCCGGGAATGAGTCCGCGCTGGTGCGATTTTGCCAGGCGTTCTTCCACCATGCGGATCGTGAGCATGGTGCGGTAGAGTTGAAGGGGGGATGAGGTCATGAACGAGTGGATTGATGGAGAAGTGGATTGATGGAGAAATGGAGGAGTTGAAGTGGCGCACCACTCCATTGCTCCATCACTCCAACCTGCGTGGTTTGAGACGTAGAAAGCTGATGATGATGCCGCCGAAAATGAAGCAGGCAGCGAGGAAGTGAAGGCACTGCATTTCGCCATAGCCGTGCGTGCGCAGCCAGCCGGTGACGTGGTTGCCAGCGTAGCCAGCGAGGTTCGCTCCCATGTTGATCAGACCGGTGGCCACTGCGGCGGCGGAGGCGGTGAGCGTGAGCGAGGGCAGTGTCCAAAACGGTGCGATCCAGAAGAATGCGCCCAGCGCCGTGAGGCAGAGCCAGATCATCTGCGTGCCGAATCCTTGTCCCGGAATCGTGCTGCACAGGAGGAAGATGCCCGTGGCGATCATGCCGCACACCGCGTGCCATTTGCGATCTCCCGTTCTGTCTGCGGTCTGGCCGGAGATGAGCACGCTGAGGATGCCGCAACTGTAGAAGAGGCCACTGTAGAGCAGCGTCAATTGATCAGAGCCGCCGGAAAGATTCTTCACCGTGGTCGGTAACCAAAAGCTAAGCGCATAGCCGCCGCTGTTGCCCACCAGCACGCCGACTACCAGTAGCCAAACAGCGGGCAACCGTAGCGCCTGCCAGACGGAAATTTTGCCCGTCGCTTCCTTTGCCGCCGCCTCGGCAGCGAGCACACCTTCCAGATGATCACGCTCGGCTTGAGTGAGCCATGTTGCATTTCGAGGTCGATCCGTGAGGCACGTGAGAACCATGAACCCCATCACCACAGCAGGCAATCCCTCTACGATGAAAAGCCACTGCCAGCCATCGAGTCCAAACCATTTCACATCCAGCAGCATCGACGACACCGGCGCACCGAGCGCAAGACTGAAAGGCACGGCCACGAGCAGCCCTGACAGCGCTCGCGAGCGATCATTCTGCGCAAACCAGTGTGTGAAATACACGATGATGCCGGGAAAGAATCCAGCCTCCGCCACACCGAGGAAGAACCGCGCCCAGTAGAACTGCGACGGCGTGTGCACAAAGGCCATCGCCGCAGAGATGAAGCCCCAGGTGATCAGGATACGCGCGAACCACTTCCGCGCACTCCATCGCTCCACCAGCAGCGCACCAGGAATCTCCAGGAACAGATAACCGATGAAGAACACGCCAATGCCGAAGCCGAACACATCTTCCGAAAACCCCAGCGCCTCGCCCATGCGCAGCTTGGCAAAGGCCACGTTCGCACGGTCGAGGTAGGAGATGATGTAGAGCAGGATGACCAAAGGCAGCACACGCCACGCGACCTTGCGGCGAAGAGCGATGGGATCGATGGCGAAAGAGGCTGTCATAAAGAGGTGGGTGGTTGGCGTGATGGCTCTCAGGACTATGCGTTCGACTCGGCCACGACGGGATTGGTGAGTGCTCCGATCTTCTCGATGTCGATGGTGACGGTGTCTCCAGATTGGAGAAAAACCGGTGGCTTCATCGCAGCACCGACGCCTTGGGGCGTGCCGGTGAGGATGACAGTGCCTGGCAGCAGCGTGGTGCTGCCGCTGAGGAACTCGATGAGCGTGGGCACGTCGAAGATCATGTCGTTCGTGTTCCAGTCCTGCATCGTTTTGCCATTGAGGATGGTCTGGATGCGCAACGCGTTCGGATCAGCGATCTCGTCCTTGAGCACCAGACATGGGCCAAGCGGCGCAAAGGTGTCGAAGGTCTTGCCACGGCACCACTGGCTGCCACCGCGCTTGATCTGCCAGTCGCGCGCGCTCACGTCGTTGGCGCAGGTGTAGCCGAGCACATAATCAAGCGCGTTCGCCTTAGAGACGTTCTTGCAGGCCTTGCCGATGACGACGGCGAGTTCGCACTCGTAGTCCACTTCATCGCTAGCTAGATGGCGTGGCAGGATAATGTCATCGCCGGGATTCTGCACCGCGCCTGGCGATTTCATGAAGAGCACCGGATACTGAGGGATGGCAGCGTTGCTCTCCTCCGCGTGTTTGCGGTAGTTCAGACCGATGCAAAAGATGGCCGTGGGTGCCAGCGGCGCAAGGAGTTTGCCCGGCGTGATGATTTCATCAGTGACGTGGAAGTCGCCGAAAAGATCGCCCTCGATGCGGCGGGCGGTGCCGTCGGGTTGAAGGGCTGCGTGCTGGATGGTGCCGTTGCTGGCTTGGTGGCGGATGAGTTTCATGAAAGGATGAAGAGATTCGTTTAGTGCTTGGTTTGAACGTCGTAGCCGAGGTCGCGGAGCAGTGTGGCGAGGGTCTCGTGGAACTCTGCGGGCAAAGGAAGCACCGGGGGCGATGGATCGCCAACTTCGGGGCCTATCATGTTGAGTCCTGCCTTCATGACGCTGAACCAATGGGCTCCGTCGCCTCCGTTGTGGTAGGCGCTAAACTGCATGCGCATGAGTGGCGCAAGCTTAGCCCATATCTGCCGAGCGGCGAGCAGATCCCCCTTCACCGAGATCGCTTGATAAAGCTTCACCGCTGCGGCTGGCACCATACTCGGGATACCGGAAATCCATCCATGGGCTCCATGGCAGAGCCCCTCAAAAGCTACCGAATCGATGCCCGCATAGACAGAGAGCTGCCCATCGGTCTCTTGTAGCAACGAGCAAATGCGGTCGGGCTCTGCATTGGACATCTTGACGCCTTTAATGGCACCCTCGCGGAAAAGTTGTGCAAGGTGCGAGGTGCGAAGATTAACCCCGGTCAGCGGAATATTGTGATAGAGGACCACCGGGATGGAAACGGCCTCTGCGATTCGCCGGAAGTGGTCCATGGTCTGGGCCGGTGTGGGTGCCATGTAATAAGGCGGCACGATGAGCAACGCATCCGCCCCCACGCTCTCCGCGTGCTTGGAGAGTTCGATGGTCAAACGCGTGGAGACATGATGGGTGCCCGCGACGATCGGCACCCTACCTGCGCAGGCTTCAATGGATGCTTCCATCACGCGCTTGCGGTCGTCTGATTCCATGCCGGCAAACTCTCCCGAACTGCCAAGCGGGGAAATGGCGCTCACGCCCTCGGCAATCAACCAGTCGATGTGTGGCTTGAGCCGGGCAAGGGCGAAGGTGCCGTCCGCGTTGAAGGGTGTGATGGAGGAAGCGCAGACGCCGCGAAAGAGCGGCTTGTGCTTGGCAGGAGTGGCGGTGTCAGGGTTGCTCATGGTATTGTGTTGTTGGATTGGCTAGGTTGTTGGGGTGAGTGCTTCACTGATTTAAGTGGCGGAGTGAGTTGGATAATCGCTTCAGCCTTGGCGCTGACTTCGCGGAAGCGCGAGACTTGCACGGGCGTCCCTGACCCATTCGCAGACTTCCAGGACCCGGCGTGTGATGGCGGCGTAATCGCCGGCTTCGACGTGGTTCTTGGGGATCAGTTCGCGCCCGAGGCCGATGGCACAGGCACCGGCTTCAAACCATGCGGCCAGACCTTTCGGCGACACATCGGACAGGCCCGTGGGCAATAATCTTGTCCAAGGCGACGGTCCGAGGATTGCTCTGGCGAACCCCGGGCCACCCGCTGCATCGCAAGGGAAGAGTTTCACGATCTCGACGCCCATTTCCTCAGCGGCGGCAATCTCGGTTGCCGTTTGGCATCCTGGCAGATAAGCGACCTTGCGACGGTTGCAGAACCGCGCCACACGCTCGTCGAAGGATGGGCCGACAATGAAATTGGCACCATGTGCCGCGAATAAGGCGGCCGTTGCCTCATCCGCGATCGATCCCGCACCCAGGATAACATTCGGCAGATCCCGCTGGCAGTGCTGCGCCAATGTTCTAAACACGTCGATGGCATGGTCAGCACGATTGGTGAACTCGAACACCGTCACTCCACCGGCAGCGACGGCATCAGCAACGCGGCATACGGTCTCTGCATCGCCATGGGAGAATATCGGCATGAGCGCCTCGTCAAGAATCCTGTTCAGAACATCCAGTCTAGTGAATCGGGCCATTTCAGTTCGGGGGTTGATGGTTGTCGCGCACAAATGCGATGGCCTCGCGCACCGATGCGGTGCGTCCGGTGAAAGCGAGTGAAAGCACGAGCAGGCCGAAGAGCGTGTCCTCGTCTGAAGGCGCAAGCCGGTGATCCTGACCAAGGCGCTCGCAAACGAGCTGCCGGAGCACTTGGTTCTTCAAGGCCACTCCACCAGAGAAGACCAGCCTACTCCAATCGCGCTGGGGAGCGATGCGGTCAGCGCAGGTTGCGTAGTTGTCGGCCATGCCACTGAACATCGCGTGGAAGAGATGGCCGATGGTCATGTTCTCCTCGCGTAGGTTCAGCACGGCACCGCGATTGCCCATGTTGCTCGTGTAGAACGCCGGATCGACTTGCAGACCGCCACCATCGGCACGAGCGGCCTCAGCGTGGATGTAGTCCCATGGATCACGCAATGCCACGCCCTGCGCCGTGTTGAGTTCACTGAGCAGACGCACGAGGGCATTGAGCGCGCGCCCGGCAGGGATGTGCGTGATGGTTTTGAGATAGCATCCGTCAAACCAGGGCCGAGTCTGGAACTCGCCAGTCTCGGCTCCCTCGGCGATCTGAATCACGGCGGAGCCGGTGGAGATGTTAACAGACAACTCGTCTGGCTCCAGCAACGCGCCGACTTGCGAGCAATGATAATCACCCACCGGCGCGAAGACCGGTAGAGAACGGCCAGCATGACACCACTCGCCGATGACCGTGCCCTGCGGCACAATGCGCGGCCATTGCACATCACCGAGACCCAGTTTCTCAATCACCGCGTGATGCCAGTCGCGTGTGTGAATGCTCAGCGCACCATGGCCATAAGCTTGAGTGATGTCCGAGACAGGTGTGGTGCCACAGAGCTGTGCGGCAACAAAATAGGGCAGCGCTGTGGGTATCACCCGCATGTCCGGCAAAGCGTGGTTTCGCGCGAACCAAAAGACATAGTTCAGCGGCAGGCCGGGCACGCGTTCGTTGCCGAGTTGCTGTCGCTCCTCGCGGCTGATGATACACTCGATCTCGTCAAAGCTGCTAGCGTCCGCGCCCGGCAGCGGCATGAGCGCTCGTTGATCCTGCCAAGTGATGTAGCGCGACTGAGCATTGCCCTTTTCATCGCACAGCACCATGCCGTGAAGCTGGCTGCACATGAGCACACCAGCGGCATCCGGGGCCTGATCATGCAGGCGCTCTAGCACTTGGCGCACGCATTGAGCAATGGCCTCCGGATCGACCTCGCGAAACATGGGATCGAGCCCGGTCACGAGCGGCGGCGCGTCCATCCGCTCAATGTGCGAGAGACACAATCCACCGGCATCAAGGACCGCACCTTTGATGAAACTGGAGCCAATGTCGATGCCTAAGTAGCGCATGTTAGTTTTTGGAATTGAGTTGCAGCCGTTCTGTGGCTTCACGACTGGTTTTCTCGAACAGGGCAGCATGACCGGACTGCTTCAGGTCTTGGTCAAAGGTGGGGATCATCCGCCTCATGCGTTCCTGGCCTTCAGCGCTGGTGAGCAGATGCGGCAGGCAGGTCTGAACGACCTCGAGCGCAATGTTCACCGAGACCGATGCGCCCGGCGAAGCGCCCAGCAGCGCAGCGATCGAACGGTCTGCGGAGGAAAATACTTCGGTGCCGAAATACACCGCGCCACGGTCCGCTTTCTTGATGGCCTGCACACGGATTCCTGCCTGCACGAGCCTCCAGTGTTCCGAGCGGGCATTGGGGTAATACTCGCGCACGGCATCCATGCGGCTCTCCATGCTCTGCAGACCCTGGGTGACGAGATACTTCACCAGCGAGCGGTTGCGCACGGCGGTCTGCAGCAGAGCACCGAGATTGTTCGCGCGAATCGAAAGCGGCAGATCGCTCCAGTGTCCGTGTTTGAGGAAACGCGTCGTCCATGAAGCAAACGGGCCGAAGAGAAGCTGGCGCTGGCCATTGAGTCGCCGCACATCGAGGTGTCCCGCACCGAGGCTGGGTGAAGAGGGAGGCGTGGCACCATAAACCTTCGCTTCGTGCCGGGCGCAGATCGAAGGCTCATCGCACACAAGCCACTGGCCGCCGATGGGAAATCCGCCAAGACCAGCGACTTCGGCGAGACCGGTGGATTGCAGCAAAGGCAGGCTGCCGCCGCCCGCGCCGACGAAGACGAACTTCGCACGTTGCTTGCGCTCTTCACCGGAAGCCATGCATCGCAGATCAAGATGCCATTCACCCACACCGCGCTGGAGTTTTGTGACCTTCCATCCGGCGGCGATGCCACAATACTCCTGCTCCGCCAGCCAGCTGCAAAGACGGCGGGCCAGCAGGCCGTAGTCCACCTCGGTGCCAGCGCCGGAGGTGGCCGCGACTGGACAAGCATCGCGTCCTTCCATCACCAGCGGAGCCCACTGTTGGATAATCGATGGATCGTTCGTGAACGTCATGCTTCGGAAGAAATGATGATCAGCCATCGCGGTGTGGCGTGCGCGCAAGAAGTCCACGTCTTCCCGTCCCTTCACGAAGCAGACATGCGGCACCGCATGGATGAAATCCGCAGCAGCTCCCACCATGCCTTCAGCAGTCGCGGAGCCCCAGAACTGCTTCGAGTGCTCGAACTGCTCAAAGATATGCAAGGCCAGGCTGATGGGCACGCCACCGCTTTGATCGCGTGCCGGAGTGTAGCTGAGTTCGCAAATGCCGGCGTGGCCTGTGCCCGCGTTGTTCCAGCCATTCGAGGCTTCCTGTGCGAGTTCATTCGTGACCTCGAACATCTGGATGCGGAGCCGCGGATTGAGCCGCTTGAGCATCACCGCCAGCGTCGCGGACATGATGCCGCTGCCGACAAGCACGATGTCGGGGGCTTCGAGGATGCGGGCATTCATGTCCGGTGGTGTTGGCATCAGTTCAGGCGGCGGTTATCAGCACCAATGAGCGCCGATGGCCTCGACATGCACGGCATACAGACTGCGGCTGGCGGTCATGAACAGGCGATTGCGGCGTGGACCGCCGAAGCACACATTGCTACACACTTCCGGCAGCACGATCTGACCGATGCGTTTGCCCTCAGGTGAAAAGATTTGCACGCCGTCGTAGCCATCGCCCACCCAACCAGATCCGGCCCAGATGTTGCCGTCTTTGTCGCAACGAATGCCGTCTGCGAGTCCGGCGACCTCTTTGCCATTGAGGTCCATTTTCATGGAGGCGAACTCTCGGCCGTTCTTCAGCTTCGCGCCGTCGATGTCCCAGACTTTGATGTTCTTCGGTGCCTCGGGGTAATGCGTGGCACCGGTGTCGGCCACATAGACCTTCTTGTAGTCAGGCGAGAAACAAAGGCCGTTGGGCTTGAAGATTTCATCGGTGACCTTCTCCACTTTGCCGCTCGGATCGATGCGATAGACCGCTTCTTTGAGCAATAGATCGCCTTTGTTTCCCTCATAGTTGCCCAGACTGCCGTAGCCCGGATCGGTGAACCACACGCTGCCATCGGGATGCACGGCACCGTCGTTGGGTGCGTTGAAGGGCTTGCCGTCAAACTTGTCGGCGAGGACGGTGAGGCTGTTGTCGGCCTCGTAGCGCACCACGTGGCGGTTGCCGTGCTCGAAGGAAATCTGCCGACCCTCGCGGTCAAAGGTGTTGCCATTGCTGTGACCGGCGGGCTTGTGAATCGTTGTGACTTCGCCGTCATCCTGGAGCCAACGATGCTGCACGTTGTTCGGGATGTCGCTCCACACGAGATACTGCCCCCAACCGCTCCACGCAGGCCCTTCAGCCCAATACATGCCGGTGTGCAGTCGCTCAATGGGCGCGGAGCCGATCTTGTATTTCTCGAATGCCTTATCGAGCGCGATGACATCCGGCTCGGGATAACGCACGGGTGCGGCGCCGGGGCCGAAATCACGCGCCAGCAACGGTGTGGCCGCGAGTGAACTGATGGAAGTAAGGAAGGAACGTCGTGTGGTCATGGTGTTGTGGATGATTGGAGTGTTGGAAAGATGGAATCACTTCGCGGTGGTCACGCCGTTGACGACATTCGGCAGCGGCTCGCCGCGCACGGCCATGAGCGCGATGCGTGCGGCGGTCTCACGCAGCGTCTTCACCGCAGGCGGACTCGCGGAGGCGATGTGCGCGGCGAGGATGACGTTCGGCATCGTGCGGATCGGATGATCTGCCGGAATCGGCTCGGGATCGAAGACGTCGAGCGCGGCACCGGCGAGATGACCGGATTGCAGAGCGTCCGTGATGGCGGCGCTGTCGGCGAGATCGCCACGGCCTACGTTGATGAAGATGGAGCCCGCTTTCATCTTCGCGAACACGGCGGCGTTGAAGAGTTGTTTTGTCTTCGGTGTGGATGGGCAGTGCGGCGAGACAATGTCACTCTGCGCGAGCAACTCATCGAAAGACGCTGCGGCCACCGCTCCAGCTTTGGCGATCTCATCCGCCGCCACGACGGGATCAAACACCAACACACGAGCTTTGAACGCGAGCAGACGCTGCACGACCTCACGACCGATACGTCCAAAGCCGACAATGCCAATCGTGAGGTGCTTCAGCGATGACATCGCGGTCAACGGCGTGGCGAGGCCCCACTTGCCAGCGCGGATGTCGAGCGCGTTTGGAACCACCTGCCGCGTGATGGCGAGGATGAAGGCCAGCGTGTGATCTGCGACTTCATCAACGCAGTAGTCCGGGATGTTGCACACCGGGATGCCACGCTCGCGTGCGGCAGTGGTGTCCACATTGTCGTAGCCGATGCCATAGCGCACGATGGCCTTCGCCTTGGTCATCGCAGCGACGACTTCGGCGTTCACGGGAGCAAACTGCGCGATCACGGCATCGGCATTGCGCACGAGGTCGGCAAGTTCCGCGGGTGAACGCTTTTCTTTGAAGGAGACGATCTCGACACCCGCAGGTCGAAGCACAGCTTCTTCCAGGCTGAGGTCAGGAAAGGTGTAGTCGGTGATAGCTATTTTGGGCATGGTCGTGTGTGTGAGGTTATTCACCGATGACGCGGACGGTGGTGAGTGACTTGATGAGGCTGTGGTCGTCCCATTTCCAGACGACGCGCTTCTCCTTGTCGTGCGTGACTTCGATGGCGTGCGCGCCGTGGCCTTCCTTGCCGCGCATGAAGTTGCCAATGAGCAGGTTTCCGTTCTTGAGCTGCTGAAGGCTGGAGACCCAGGTGATGTTCAAATCCGGTGCATCCTTGTCGCTGAACTCCCACACGATCTGCTTGTCCGGTGTGACCTCGATCAAGCGCTTCTGCGTGCCGCAGCAGATGAGCGTGTTTCCATTGGCGAGCCGTTGCGCCTCGCCTGTGTTCGTCACGCCAGTGTATTCCCACACGACCTTGCCGCTCGGGTCCACCTCGCGCACCGCGCCCTCGCCTTCATGCGCGGCGAGGATGTTGCCGTTCGCCAGTTTATGGACGTTGCGCACCTGAAGGTGAAAGCCCTTCGCGCTCGTCGTCAGCGGCGTGACATGCACGATCTCACCTTTCGGATTCACCTCCACGGCCTGACACGGCTCCTGCTCGGCCACGAGCGTGTTGCCGTTCGCGAGTCGCTCGCTGCCGAAGACCTGATGCGACTTGCTGACGTAATCGAACACTGTCTCACCACGCGAAGTGATCTCGCGCACGCCCGTGGGCTGGCCACCGTAGCCAAAAAGGATGTTCCCATTCGGCAGCACATGGAAGATCACCGTGGTGCTCGGCGGCTTGAACTCCCACACCAATTTTCCATCGGCATCGAGTTCGATGAAACGATTTGGTCCTTTGCCATACTCGGTGAAGAGAAGGCGATGTTTAATAGGCGCGTCAGCGGCAGAGCTTCGCGTGCCGAAAGGCAAAGCGAAGGCGAGGAGGGTAATGAAGAGGCGGGTGGTGGTGTTCATGGTTGGATTCATTGGATGGCTTTTAGCACGAGCACGGCGGCGGCGGGTTTCTCGCGAAACGTGATGGCATGGCCACGCATGAGTTCAGCGCCGGTGCGGACTTCTTTGCCGCCATCGAGATTTTCGATCTCGTAGCGTTGCTGCGGGTCGAGGCCGTAAAGTTTGACGGTGAGCGTTTCGGTCGCGGCTTCGGGGCGGCGGAAGGCTTGCACGACGCCTTCGTTCAAGTCGGTGCGATGGAACTGCCATGCGATCCATGAGGTCGTGTCGAGACTGTAGGGCGTGAGCGGGTAGTAGTCGCCGAGCATGAGCGGAGCGATGCGGCGGCACTCGGCGTAGCCTTTCTGCACTGCGGCGATGGACTCCGGCGTCTTGGTCCAGCCGGGGATGATCATGCCGAAACCGCTCAGGAAATAACTGCGCACGGAATAGTTGTCAGTGAAATGGACACCCGCGCCCTGCCAAGGCAACCACGACGAGAGGCCATAGGTTTGCGATTGATTGCCTTCGCGCTGCAGCGCTGCGTCTTTGAATGGCATGCATGACCAGTCGCTGCGCAGCAGCGGCACGGAACGGCGCATGGTTTCCAAATCGTTGCGACGTCCACCTGAGGCGCATGAGTCGATGCGCAGTTTCGGGTTGCGGCGACGCAGTTCATCCCAAAAGGCGAGATGCCCCTGCACATGGAGATTCTCGGTGATGCCCTGCCGGTCAGGCGCGTCGGCTTTTCGCCAAGCGGTGCCGTAACCGTCGCCGTTGAGGTCTTCGCGATACCAGTCGAGGCCCTGAGATTTCACCATGCCGTCGATGTGATCAATAAGCCATTTCAAGGCATCGGGGTTGCCGAGATTGAGCACGTCACCAGCGCTGTTGCCGGGCAGAAGCCAATCGGGATGGTTCTTGCCAATCCATGAGCCAGGATCACCGACGCGCTCAGGCTCGAACCACAGCAGAAACTGCATGCCGTTCTCGCGCGCCTTGTCACTGAAGGGTCGGAAACCCTGCGGATACCTGGCGGGATCGGGCTCCCAGGTGCCGGTGTTCAGCCACTCAGTCTTGCGTGGTCCGGCGCTGGGATACCAAGTGCTTTTCGAATCCGAACCTGCATCGCGCCAGAGGATGTCCGGCTTGATGCCCGCATTGAGATAGGCCTGCACGCCGGGCCATGTGGCGAGCGAACCGCCCACTTGTATCTGAGTGGTGGGCGGCTGCGGCACGCCGCCGATGCGTGGCAGCACATGGGCCAGATACCAGGAGCGCCAGAGGTTCTGCGCACGCACGAGATCGTCACCTTGCCAGAATAAAAGTGTGGTGGACGGCGTGCGAATCTCTTCGCCCGGCTTCAACACGAGATGCGTGAGTTGCTGCCCAGCCCTCAGGTGCAACGAACCATCTTCACTGCGCTCAAACTTCGCCTCCCACTGCCCAGGCCAGCCGACGGCGAGAATCATGCCGCCATTGGGTGTTTGAAGATTCCAGTAAGGCCAGCCATCCGGGCCGTCGCTGGATTTGCCGGAGGCGTAGCCGCCTTTCACTGGCGGAGAGAAAACGTGACGCGCTCCGGTTGTTAGTTCGCGTGTCCAAGGCTGAAAACTCTCAGCCACGCAGGTGTCACCGCGAATGCCATGCAGTGAAAGTGCGTCTTTCGGATTTGCGGTGAAGGTGCTGTTGAGACCTTGGATGTTCTCGATGAGCGGCGTGTCGGTCTTTCCGGTGTTCTTGATCCAAACTGTCCACTCGACGACGGGGAAGCTGACATACTCGGTCGAAACAAGCCGCACTTGCAGTCCCGTAGTCGCATCCATCCACGTGAGCGTGCGCTCTCGGCGCTGGGCATCAAGTTCACGCACTGCATCGGTTCGCTTCCAATCACGCAGCAACTCATCCGATGATTTTCCACCGAACACAAAGCTGAACGGCAACTTCGCATGCTCCGCGAAGATATGGCGCTTCGCCCATTGCGCAGCGGCAGCGTTCTCTTCCGATGTCGGCGCCGCCGCATCCAACGTTACCGCGCTGAGCGATGCGAACAGCAGGACGGCGAGGAGCGTGAGGGTGTGTTTCATGATCATGTTATTTCTCTGCCTTCGCAGCCGTCCACTCAAGTGACTGGAGCATGGGATTACCCTTCAGGGGTATCGACTGTCTTTTTTGGATGAAATCCAGCCTGAGGGTGGAGACGTTGCTCCAGTCCGGCATGGTTTGCTTCTTGGAATCAAGGAAATCAGCGAGGCCAACGACGACCTTGGTGTCACCAGGCTTGATGAGGACGTTTGCCACGTAATCCTGCGGCGGTGCTTTGACGTCTGTGAGGTAGTGGTTCTTCGTTATACGGAATCGCACGCCATAGCTCTCGGTAACGCTGGTCAGAGTCAGCCGCAGTGCGCGATCTTTGCCGGGCAGCCTCATCTCGGGGTCGCGGAACTTGTAGGTGATGACTCCGCCAATAGGAGAATCGCCCCAGCCACGCTCAAAGGATGGCAGTAATTCATCACTGGCAGCCAAGGTCTTCAAGTTTTCCAGTTTCCACTCGGTGGGCAGATGCACCTGCTCCCTGGAGGTGATGGTATAGGTGGAAGTTCTGCCATCGAAGGATTCGCGTTCAGTGCCGAGCGGATAGGTGCAGTTGGCAAATACAAACAAAGGCAGACCGCTATGCAACGGCAGGTTCGCGGACCAGGTGTCGCCCTCGTGTTGCACGCTGGAAGCGAGCTTCCAGAAGCGTGACTGCGGATTCGGGTCATAGCTGTAGTAGATGTCGAGTGCCTTGAGTTGACCGGGCTGATCAGGCTTCACGGTGAACACAGCGGCGTGGGTCTCCGGCTTCAGCGCGAGGCTCGACTCGGCGGTCTTCGGGATGTTGATGGGCTCGCCTTTGAGGTATTTGTCGAACCATTGATTGATCATGATCCACTGCTCCGCCCCGAGGTTGTGGCTGTAATGCATCTTCAAGCTGACCCGCCAGTCTTTATGTGGCAGTAAATCCATACACGTGTAAGCGCGGTCAACAATCCCGTGAAAGTCGTCCGATGCCGTCAGCACAAGCACGGGGACTTTGACATGCGGATAGTAGGACTGCGATTCCATGGTGTTGGCGAACAACTCGACGTGACCGCTATAGGGGGCAGCGCTGGGCCGGTTGTGGGCTATTCCGGGGAACTCGCTGGAGATGAATCCCGTGCCACCGACCATGGGCACCACCGCTTTCAGCCTCGAATCGATGGCAACATACGAGGTAATGTTGCCACCCATCGAGAAACCAGTAAATCCGATCTTCTCGGGATCTACCTCCGGTTGTTGTTCAAGAAAGGTGATCGCCCGGCGGGCGGCATAGGTCAGCAAGAACCAGTTTCCATTCCGCGGACTAACCACCGAATCAATCGTGTGTTCGTCCGGCAGGAGATTACTTTTCCCACGACGAAACGCCTTCGGATAGAACTGCGGTCCTTGGCTGGGATCGACATTCCCCCAGTCCGTGTTCTCCTTGATCCCCTCGACCATCTCGCGGCCGCCCCAGTTGATGTCCACCGTGGCATAACCCTGTTTGGCAAAATAGAGGCCGCGCTCCCGATCCGCGCGTTGTCCACCACCATGCGCCCATACAAATGCAGGCGACTTCTTCGCGCCCTCGGGAAAGGAATAGAAAGCCGCAATCCGCGAGTCCGCGCCTTTGAACGTGCCGACCTTGAAGATGACGTAGCGGCAGACCACGCCATCTTCCCTCCACTCCTTCACGATCTTCGTTTCGAGTGCGTCTTTGCGAGCATCAACGTCCTTCCATAGATCCACGACGTTCTGTGGCACGTTGTCAGCCGTGTAAGGGGTAAGTGATTCGGCGGCTTGGAGCGCGGCCAGCGGTGCCAGCAGCAGGGCGGTGAGGAGAGTGAGGGTGGGTTTCATGGTCGGTTTGTTATTCCTAGCGTTTCGGCAGATGCGACGTGGGCGCTCAGAACGTCACGATCGGATTGATCGGACTACCGGTGGCTCCATCGACGGCGAGCGGGGCCATGCTGATGAGAAAATCCCATCGCTTCCGTTTGGCGGCTTCGATGGACAGTTGTTCGAGGTCGGCGCAGTCCAGCACAGGCATACCCAGGGCGACCAGACATAGCTGGTGCACCGGTTGGTCGGAAAACCGGACTTGGGAGGGAGATACATCCAAGGCAAGGTCGGTGCCGATCATCGCTGCCTTGCGACCATGCAACCATGGCACGCAGGAAACATGCAGACCCGGACGCTGGGCGGCGACGCCGAGTTTGTCCCGTCGATTCCAATGGCCGGTGCGCACCAGGACGATGTCGCCCGCCCCGACTGTTACCCCGCTGTGTTTTTCCCAGGCGTCGAGATCCTTGGCGAAAATAGCCGTTCCCGGTTCGAGATAATCCACGCCTTTCAGCAGCGGGATGTCGATCAGGATGGCGCGGCTGAATACACCCGCCTTGAGGTTGATGATGGAGTTCTTTTCAGCCCCATTGGCGGTGACGGTCTTGTATGAATAGCCATTATACATTTTGCCGTCGTAAAGCTTGTGGCAGAGCGCATCGAGATGCGTGTGGGCCAGGCCATGATAGGCAACCTTGATGCTGCCTCCGTTCCAGCCCTGATTCTCACTGGCAGCGGCGATGTTGTGCTCATAAGGACTGCCGTTGTCCGGGGCTTTTGTCTTGGCGGCATCGCGGGAGAGGGACACCGTTATCCCCTCCTTGACCAGCTTTGCAGCTGCCTGCCGGACCTCGGGTGTGATGTAATTCAGCGTCCCCATCTGGTCATCGGTTCCCCACTTGCCCCAGTTGGACAGCTCGGTCATCAATCGATCCACATCGGTCTTGGTCCATGTTTCCTGTCCAGATGCGATGGAGCATAGAAAGAATAAGCTTAGGCAACTACGCACGAAGGTCTGCATGATGGGGACGAGCAGCAGGGCTGTGAAGTGGGTGGGAGTGGTTTTCATCGTTGCGTTGTGTTCCGTATTTGTGTGAAACGTCTCGCTGAGCGCGCGGTGTATTTTTGCTTCATCAATCTGTCGTGAATGACTTAATCGGCCGGGTCGAGAACCAGCAAATGCACGCCGAGCACGTAGTCTTTTACATTCACGCGATACGCTTGCATGTGCGGCGCCACCGAGTGTGCCTTGAGCGCATCAAGGTCTTCCCACTTCTCCACGACGACGACCTTGTCGGGACCGACCTTGGCTTGATTGGAGAGATCGGTTAGTGCGTCCACCGCAGGGCCGTATTCGATGCAGCCCTTTTCTGCGCGAACGTCGGAAATGATTTTGCGGAACTCGGTCAGGAATGTTTCGCGCGTGCCTGTCGCGAGTTCAATGGTGGCGATGACGTGGATCATATTTTTTCTTTTGTTTCTTATTCCAAGCGCTTCGGCAGATGCGGCAGCAGTTTGTCGAAGAGGGCTTGTTGCTCTTTGAGTGCGGCGAGGTGATCCGGCTTGCCTGCGAGGTTCTCGCGTTCGAGCGGATCAGTCTGGTAGTCGTATAGTTCGACGGACTCGACTTGATCGGTGATGTGAGGTGTTTCGGTGCTAAGGTCGGCGCGACGCCATTCGATATAGCGGTAGCGTGGCGTGCGCAGTGTCCAACCCATCACGCCATCCTTGCTGGCGTTGGGAGTCATCTGGCTGATCGCAGCTTCGTGCAGCGTGGTCCGCAACTCGCCAAGCAAAGGCGTGAGGCTGGTGCCTTGCAAATGCGCTGGCTTCGACAGGCCGGCGAGATCGCAGAGTGTGGGATAGACATCGATGAACTCCGTGATGGCTTTCACCTCTGCGCCCTGTCTATGGCCGGGCGCGGCAATGAAGAGTGGCGCGCGGGTCGCATCCTCGTAGTTGGTGACCTTGCCCCAATGTCCGTGCTCACCGAGATGCCAGCCGTGGTCGCCCCACACGCAGACGATGGTGTTCTCAAGCGCGCCAGCTTCTTCCAACGCGGCCATCAACAGGCCGACATTGGCATCGCTGTAAGAAACCGAGGCTGCGTATCCATGGATGAGTTCGCGCTGAAGCGTCTCGGGGATCAGGCCGGTCTTTGGCACATCCGACCAGGCTCGCAGCTCGCCGGAGTTGCTGTAAAAGGCGAGGTCGTGCGGGCTGCTGGCAGGCATCGTTTGAAAGGGAGCGAGCGGCAGCTTTGCCCGGTCGTAGAGGTCCCAATATTTCTTCGGCGCTATGAATGGCAGATGCGGTCGCAAGAATCCAACCGCGAGAAAGAACGGTTGCTTTGCCTTCGCAAACTCCCGGATCTTCGCCGCTCCAGTGCGCGCCATCGCACCGTCGTAGTAGGCGTTGTCGGGAACGTCCTCGCACTCCACCGGCGGCCCTTGTATGCCGGATGCGGCAGCGGCGAGTTGTTGTTGCGTGCTTTTGTTTTGATAACCTGGCGGCTTGCCAAGACCGCCGGGCGCTTCATCAAATCGACGCACATACGGCACCGACCACGAAGCGGTGTCATGGCCGTCGTCCACGGTCCGACCATCGAAGACCTTGCCCATGGCGCAGGTAAGGAAGCCGTTGTTTTTGAAGTGCTGCGGCAGCGTGACGATGTCCGGGAAGCGCTTGCGCAGAAGGTCGTCCTGCTTCGCGGGATTGACTACGACGCGCGTCGTATCCGGCCGCAAACCTGTGAGCAGACTGAAGCGCGAAGGCGCGCAGAAGGAGACCTGGCAGTAGTTCGCCGTAAACCGCGTGCCGCGCGATGCGAGGCGATCGATGTTTGGCGACTTGATCCACGATGCGCCATAACAGCCGAGCAGAGGCTTCAGATCATCGATGGCGATGAACAGGACGTTGGGCTTCTTCAGTAATGCCTCAGCATGCACTCCAGCTGTCGGAGCAAGCAGCAGCAGCGCGATGAAAACAGCGCGACAAAAAGATTGGAGACAGAAAAATGGATTTCTATTCCTCATCTTTTTGTCTCCAATCTTTTTGTCGTTATTGATCGGAGTTGCTTAGCAAGCGCGGGGATCTGTGCCGCAGCTTCAACGGTGCCTGCGAGGTTCACCGTTTCGAGCGGATCGGTTTGCTCGTCATAGAGTTCCTGGCCGACCACATGGCCGGTGTTGAAGTCGCGCCACTCATGGTAGCTCCAGCGGTCGGTTTTGAGCGCGTAGCCCATCACTTGCGGCAAGGCCTGCGGTCCGCCGCCCCAGTAAAGAGCAGGGCGTGGATGCTGCGTGAGCGCGGCGGCTTTCACGGTGGCTGAGGAGTCCTTGAGGACCGGCACGAGGCTAGTGCCGTCGAACTGAGGAGGAGATGGAAGACCGCTGAGGTCCGTGAGCGTGGGAAAGACGTCGATCAACTCGCTGATGGCGCTGGTCTTCGCGCCGCCCTTTCCGATGCCTGGAGCGCTGATGATGAGCGGCACGCGGGCGTCCCAGCCGAACAAGGTCATCTTGCCCCAGACATCGTGCTCGCCAAGATGAAAGCCGTTGTCGCCAATGATGACGACGATGGTGTTGTCGCGGAGCTTCAGTTCATCGAGCGCATCCAGCACGCGGCCAAACTGCGCGTCGGCGAAACTCATCGCGGCATAGTAACCGTGACGGATCTCGCGCTTGGCATCCTCATCGAGTGTGCGGCGGACAGTCGGCTCGCCAAGGATTTCGTGGTTCGCGTGAAAGGCGATCTCGGGCGCGTTGCGAGGCCGTGCGGGCGTCTCGATGGCCGGGATGTCCTCTCGACGATACATGTCCCAGTAGCGCTTCGGCACCTTGTAAGGCGTGTGCGGCTTGAAGATGCCCAGCGCGAGAAAGAACGGCTCTGGCTTCTTCGCAAGCGCCCGCAACTCGGTAATCGCGAGACTGGCCGACACGTTGTCAAAGCACGCTTCGTCCGGCACATCGCGACTCTCACAGAGCAGATCCTTCGCGAGGTTTGGCGGCAAAGCAGCTCCATTTGGCAAGGCAAACTCATCCTTCGTTTTGCCGCCCGTGCGACGATCCGGCACGCTCAGTGTCTTGAAGTCCGCTTCCTTGCCATAGCCGCCAAGCACTTTGCCAATACTCATGGACGTGTAGCCGTGCTGCATGAACCACTGCGGCATCGTCACCGCATCTGGATGCAGATCGTAGAGATACTTCGTCATGCTCCAGATGCCCAGCGAGTCAGGCCTGCGCCCGCTCATGAACGAGGCGCGCGATGGACCGCAAATCGGCTGCTGGCAGAAGTTCCGCGTGAACACCGTGCCGCGAGCCGCAAGCCGATCAAGGTTCGGCGACTTCGCCACCGGATCGCCGTAACAGCCAAGGCGGTTGTTCAAGTCGTCGAAGACGACAAAGAGAACGTTGGGCTTTTTCGATAAAGCAGCATCGGCGGCTGGCGCGGCTTGGCACGCCAGCGCGAGAAGAAAAAGAGCCCGCATGACGGTCGGCATGATCACACTTCCTCCAGCATGAGTTTCGCATCGCCGAAGGTCTTCGGGCGCACTTCCATCTTGTCCATCATCGACATAAAGAGGCGGCAGAGTTGGCGGTCGGGCTTGTCTTTGTAGTCGAGCGCACGTCCGCCTTTGAGCCGGCCGCCTGCGCCGCCGAGGACGATGATGGGGAGCTGATCGTTGTCGTGCTTGGCTCCGGCCATCATGCTGGAGCAATGCATGAGCATGGTGTTGTCGAGCAGCGTCCGCGGGCCTTCCTGGATGGCGTCGAGCTTTCGTGCGAGGTAGGCGAGTTGCTCCATGAAGAGCTGGTTCACCTTGAGGAAGTCCTCGCCATCGCTGTGGCTAAGGAGGTGATGGATCATGTAATCAATGCCGTGGCCTGGCTGCTGGATGCTGGGCAGATTTGGGAAACGCAGGGCGCTGTGGTCGTTGTTGAGCTTCAGTGTAGTGATGCGCGTGGTGTCGGTCTGGAAGCCGAGCACGAGCAGGTCACACATGATGCGCATGTGTTCGCCGATGTCCTGCGGGATGCCGTCGTCCGGGCGTTTGATATTCGGCTTGTCGAGCGTGGGCCGCCAGCCCTGCAGTTCGCCGCGTTTACCGGCGTTCTCGATGCGCTTCTCCACGTCGCGCACGCTGTCGAGATACTCGTCGAGCTTTCGTTGATCGCTGGTGCTGATGTCGCGGCGCAAGTCCTGAGCATCGGCCAAAACGGCGTCGAGCACGCTCTTGTCGGCTGGCGAAGCTTCGTCTTTGAAGAGACGATCAAATGCGAGTGCGGGATACAACTCGAGTGGCGTGGGTGTCGTCGGTGAACTCCACGAGATGTGCGAGCTGTAGAGCATCGAGTAGTTCTTGTGCACCGAAGGGTTCGACTTCTCGCAGGCCAGCACAAGGCTCGGCACCTTCGTGCTGCGCCCATAGGTTTGCGCGAGCATTTGATCGAAGCTCGTGCCCGAACGAATCTCCCCACCGCTGGCGATAGGAGCACCGGAGAGCATATTGCCCGTCTGCGACGAGTGGATGTTTCCTTTGCGCGCCTCCTCATGATACAAGCCGCGCACGAAGAGCAGCTTCTCCTTGAACTCGTTCAAAGGCGCAAGCACACGGCCAAGCTCCATCGCCTTGCCTTCGCCCTTGGCCCACCATTCTTTCGACTGGAAGCCGTTGCCGGAGAAGGTCACGCACAAGCGCACGGGTGCATCGCTAGCGGGTTTGTTCTTCTTGGGCTCATCGCCCCAGACATTGACGGATTCCATCCACGGCAGTGCCATGGTGACACCTGCTCCACGCAGGAAGGCTCGACGGTTGAATTGATGGGTTTTCATGAGTCTGAGGTTGGTTAGTTATGGACGACGAAATCTTTACCGCGCACTTCGCGAAACTGCGGACTGCGAACGATCAACTCGATGGCGGCACCGACGTTGTGGTCGCCGGATTTGAGTTGGGTGAGCATGGAAGCGATCAACGGCTTGTCCGAGAGTTGCACGCTGCGGCCCAAGGCATAGCCGACCAACTTGCGGCAGAACTGACGCAAGAAATCATCGCTGCGGTTGTCCAGCAGGTAACTGCGCAAGCCGTCAAGACCATCGACGCGAGAGCCATCTGGCAATAAGACCTTCGTGTCGGCTTTGCGAGAGCGTCCGATGGCGTCGAAGCCTTCAAGGGCAAAGCCGAAGGGATCAATGCGGCGGTGGCAGGCAGCACAGTTCGCATCCGAGCTGTGCTTCTCGACGAGTTGGCGTTCGGTGAGACCTTCGGGCGGTTGCTCGGGGAGAATGGGCACGCCTTTGGGTGGAACCGGAAGCTTCTCGCCGAGCACCACTTCGCAGAGCCAAGCCCCGCGCAAGATGCCGCTGGTGCGCGAGGCACCGGCTTGCTTCGCGAGTGTGGCAGCGAAGCCCAGGATGCCGCCGCGACCTTGAGAACGGATGTGATCCACTCGGTGCCAATCTGAAGTAGGCAGAAGAATGGGGGCAGGAGAATGAGGAACAGAAGTATTTTTCTGCCCCCATTCTTCTGCCTTCATTCCGTAATGTGCTGCCAACTCCGCATTCACGAAGGTGTAATCCGCATCGAGCAGCGAGAGCACGCTGCGATCATTCTGAAACAGGTCGATGAAGAAGCGGGTGACTTCTTCCTGCATGGACTCACGCACATTCACGAAGGTGGGGAAGTGGCGCTCGCTCTTTTCATCGAGTGTGGCGACTTCGCGGACGTGCAGGTATTGGCAGCCAAACTCGGTGGCGAGGCGGCGGATGCGCTCGTCCTTCATCATGCGCTTCACTTGCGCGACGAGCACATCGGGCTCTTGGAGTTTGCCTGTGGTAGCGAGCTGCGTGAGTTCGGCATCGGGCGCGGAGGACCAGAGGAAGTAACTGAGGCGCGTGGCCATCTCCCAATCGTTCACTGGCGTGGCTTTTGGTCCTGGCGCGGCTTTTTCGCCGCGATAGAGAAATGCCGGTGCCACGAGCACTCGCGCAAGCATCATGCGCACAGCTTTGGCGTGCGGCATCTCCTGCGTGCGCAGCTTTTGATAAAGGGTGCGCAGTTCTTTCTGCTCTGTGTCTCTGAGCGGGCGACGCCATGCCTGCGTGGCGAAGTCGAGCACTGCTTGCACCTGTTTGGGCTCCACTTCGATTTGCAGTTTCTTGAAGGCCTCGGCTCCGCGCATGATCGGCTCCCGCAGCGGCTCCAGTCGTTTGTCGCCATTGGGCGCGTCGGGGCCGTCTTGTGAGGAGAACTGCCAGATCTGCTCAAAGGCATCCACCAGCGTGAGGGCATCCTGACTGACGAAATGCAATTCATCCCAAAGGCGGTCGAGCGCAGCACTTTGCGCATCGTCGAGGATCAATCGCCTGAGTTGCTCGTCCTCGCGATGGAACAAGGTCAGCGTCACCACCTCATCGGCAGGCACGATCTTGGTGTAGCACAGCGCGGCAGGGAATAGGCCGCGGAAGTCATCGAAGGCCCTTTCGAAACGCTGACGTGCGGCGCTTCCATCTTGCACCAGGATCGGCGAATCGAAAATCACCGGGGGCTTGCTGGAGTTCCATGCGCCGCCTTCCTTGGCCGAACTTGCCGCCGTGGCTTGCAATCCTGATAACGCGGCTGGCTTCGTGGTGAGCGCCCGCATTTGCACGCTGCCTTCCCCGCCACTGGCGGGATGCAAGCGGCCAGTGGTCACCAGTTCAGCGCCCGCCAGCAGCGATGCGGGGAGTCTCAATTCAATGACTGACGGTGCCTGCACGCAGAGGCTCGTCGCGGCAACCTCGCCGCCTTTGGGATGCTTGCCGAACATCGCAGGATCGAGTCCGTAAGGCGACGCCGGGCCATCTCCGGCCTGCGCTTTCACCGAGCGCCATGCGTCGGCGAGCAGCGGACCGTTGAACGAGAGAAGCTGGTTGCGCAGTTCGCGATCGGTCGGGCTCGCCTTCAAGGCTGCAGCGTCTTGCTGGAGCAACTGCTGCACTTGTGCAGCGATTCGTGCAAACTCGTCGACGTCCTTCGCTTTCTGCCATTTTGACAACAGCGAATCACTGGGGATGACAGACGATGCCGCTCCCGCCGCTTGTTGACTCAGGAAATGCCACACCGCTTTGTTGCCGTGACGGTCAGCGTGCGGATTGCCAGCCAGGATGTTCGGCGAAACATCCTTGGCGAGATCCCACTCGGTTTTACCATCGTTCAGGGTCAGATTCACCATCGTGTGATCGCAGGTGTGGTCGCCATCGCGCGGATCGATGACCAGCGCAATGACATCGCCAGTCATCACGCGCACGTTTTGAAACGGTCCCATCGGGATCACTGTCGAGCCCTTGCTTTCGCCAGCGGCGAGCACCTCGCGCGTCTGGCCGCGCCGCAGTTCCAGCGCATAGGTGATGCCGTTGCCGCACACCGTGTGCCCGTCCTGAAGTTTGCCGCTCACTCGCAGCGTGCCGGTGACCGGACTGCGCCACGCGATGACCGATGCAAGCTTCGGCGAGGGATGTGTGGCAACGCTGTGCGGCGGCATCGTGCCAGGAATTTTCACCGTGGCATCGGAGGAGTTCGCCAGCACGCTGAGAGCATTGTCACCGGTCCAACCTTTGATGAACTCATAGGCCGGAGAGCGCTCCGATTTCTTCACGAGCAGCGGTTCCAGTTTCACTTCGCCCGCAGTGCCAATGCCGAGGTAATTCAGCCAACCCGCGAGCACTTTGCCATCGACATTGTGCTTCTTCGCAAGCGCGAGGAGGTCAGGACGGCCATCTGCACTCGTCGCCTCGTTCGCTGCCGCGAGACATCTCACCACGCTTTCTGTCACTGTATCGCGATGTCGCATCATCTGTTGCACGACCGAGCGCACATCGCGCAGGAGCAGCTCGCCATGACCTGGCGTGATGAGTCGCGCTTTTTCCCAGAGGGCAAAATCGTTCGCGTTTCCATCCCCCGCATCGCTGGTGGTGAGATACAGCGTGAGATCGCCGCCGTCCGACGGAGGCTGCAACTTCATCCGCAACTCATGCTGCGCCGCGAGCGGTGTCACCGGTTCCAGCCAGGACTTCGGGCCGCCGACTTTACCCAGATGTCCAATATTGGTGAAGCGCCAAAGCGCCTGCTGCCAAGCTTCGATGTCAGCCACTGCCAGACTGCCTTCGCGCCATTTCGCGCGCAGCGGATCGAGCAGCGCAGAGGGTTTGTTGTCCTGCAACATGGCCCATAGCAGCCCGAGATACTTCGCGCTCAAGCGACGTTCGCGCGCGACATCAGCGATCTTCTTCGAGCCACTGGCGAGGGCTGCACGCTCCTGCAAAGTGGCCGCCAGATACTTGTCGATCGGCAGCCGACCTCCCTTGTTACTGACTTTTTCAGCACCATTGACCGCGACGGATTGCTCGGTCGTATCACTGAACTCAGCATAGAACTCGCGAATCCTCGCCAGTGTCTCATCGGTCCAGTCACGCGATGACGAGCCTGCGGAAAACTGAATGCCTGTCGGCGTGAGCACCGCGTGGCTCGCCACGTCCTTCGCGGCATCGAGATATTTCGTGAGCAACGCAGGCGACATCA
The DNA here is from genome assembly GCA_947466075.1 of Verrucomicrobiaceae bacterium. Taxonomy (GTDB): domain Bacteria; phylum Verrucomicrobiota; class Verrucomicrobiia; order Verrucomicrobiales; family Verrucomicrobiaceae; genus Prosthecobacter. Next base: position 33,683 of record CANIBP010000019.1, on the reverse strand, counting down.
CCAGAGCTGCACCCGCGTTGGTGAAGCCTTCCCCAGCCGCACCATCAACGGGGAACTCCTTCGCCGGATCGAGCGACGGGACGCCGGTGAGATCACGGATCGAGTAAGTGTATTCCATGTTCGACAGACGCCGCAGCACCACCGGCCCCGGATCACCAGCGCTGGCGAGCGCGATGTCATCCAGCGTGCCCTGCATCCAGTCCGAGAGAAGCTTCATCTGTTTGGGCGAAGGCCGGGGCTTGTCCTTCGGCGGCATCTCCTTGTCGCGGATCTGATCCAGCGAATGCTCCCACACGACGGGATCACGCTTCACGAGATCGAGTGAGGTAAAGCGCTCCAAATCGAGATCGCCCTTCTGCTTCTTCGTCGAGTGACAGTCCAGGCAATACTGTTTCAGCACAGGCTGAATGGTTTGCTCGAAGACCTGCTTTTGATCGGCAAAGGCTTGGATGGAAGACGATGCGATGGCGATGAGTGCCAGCCATTTTTCAACGCGCATTGTTTTACGTGTCATCGTGTGCTCAGCAGGTTTTTTGAAGGCTGGTTTCATGGTTGGAGCCCCAGTATTGGATGGAAAGTGGTGGTGATGGTGCGGTTCAGATACCCGCTAGCCGTTCGGTTGAATCGTTGAAGCGATCGAGCTTCAAGCCGCCCCAGTCCATGAGGTTGAGGAAGAGGCTGCACATGCGGCGGTTGGGTTTGTCGAGGTAATCGAGCACGCGACCGCCGCGAAGATTCCCACTCGCACCGCCTAGCAGGATCACTGGCAACTGCTTGGACTCATGGTTGCCGTGCAGCATGCTGGAGCAGTGCATGATGGCGGTGTTGTCGAGCAATGTGCTGTCGCCTTCCTTGATCTCGGACATGCGCTGGCAGAGGTAGGCGAGCTGCGACATGAAGAACTGGTTGAGCGTGATGAGATCGTCCGGCTGCGAGTGGGCGATGTAGTGATGGTGATCGCGGATGCCGAGGTGCGCGTGCACGATGTTGGAGGCGTCGTTGCAGTATTTCATGGTGGCGATGCGCGTGGAGTCCGTGCGGAAGGCAAGAATGAGGATGTCATTCATGAGCTTCCAATACTCCGGAAGATCCGCCGGGATCCCGTCGGCAGGGCGCGGGCGATCGGGGCTGGTGAGGGTCGGTTTCCATTCACCGGCCGCGCGTTCCTTGCCGGCCCGTTTGATGCGGCCCTCGATCTCGTGGACGGAGCCGATATACTCCTCAAAGCGCTGGCGGTCCGCGCTGGAGAGCTTGCGTTGCAGGGACTTCGCGTCATCGAGCACGGCATCGACGACGCGGCGGTCATCGCGGTTGCGCTCGGTGCGAAAGAGCTGGTCAAAGGCGAGCGCGGGCCGCGTTTCGGTCCAGGTTGGCGACACCGGTGAACTCCACGAAATGTGCGAGCCGTAGAGCAGCGGATGCCCGTCCTGGAGGCCGGGCATCGCTTCCTCGCAACCGAGCACCAGCGAAGGCAGCCGGGTGCGGTCGCCGATCTGCCGCGCCATCACTTGGTCAAAGCTGACCCCCGTGTGGACTTCGTTCTTCGCCATGGCCGCGCCGCTGAGCATGTTGCCTGTTTGCATGCAGTGGATGATCCCGTTATTCGCCTGCTCGTTCCACAGGCCGCGTAGGAAGACCATGCGCTCCTTCCAAGACTCCAGCGGCTTCAGGCAGGGTCCGATTTCCATCGCCGCACCGTCGCCCTTGGCCCACCAATGCTTCGAGTGGAAACCCATGCCGGTGAAGGTGACGAGCGTGCGCGTCGGCGGCAGGCTGGCGGCGCTCGCGGCGGCGGCCCGAGCCGGTTTCATGCAATCGAGCAAAGGCAATGCGAGTGTCGCCCCGATGCCGCGAAGCGCGTGGCGGCGGCTGATGAGCCAGTGGTTGCGTTGGATGTTCATGGGTGGTGTTGGGGTTGGGATTGAGCGGATGTGGAAAAGGTTGCGATGACGAAGCGCGGAGTTTTGACGTGCGAAGCCTACAACTCGGCCAGCGGCGCGAGCAGCAGGGCGGTGAGAGCCGACCGAAGGGAGACAGCCTGCCAAGCTGATTTCAAAAAGAAGCAGGCAACTGTGAGGGTGTGTTTCATGGTTTGAGATTGTGTCTGTTCGGCATCGTGAGCTAGTGAGCGAGTTGTTTCAGCACCCACGCTTTGACATCGGCATCAAACTTCGTCGGCATGTCGTGGCCGGTGTCCTTCATCACGAGGCCGGTGGCGTTGAGTTGGTTGGCGGCGATGGCGTCTTCGAGCTTTTTGACGGCCTTCGGCAGATCCTCGCGCATCTTCTTTCCCAGCCAGTCGTTTTGCCCGGCGTAGTCGCCGTGCAAATAGAGGATGGCTTTGCCTTTGTAGCGGTCGAAGGTTTTGATCGAATACCAGCCGCCCTCGATGAGCACGAGGTTCTGGAAAGTGCTCATGAGATAGGCGTCACCTTGCTCAAACATCGCGACAATGGAGTGCCCGCCGTTCGACATGCCGCCGATGATGTTGTGCGCGGTGTCGATGTTCGGGACGGTGGCATAGACTTTCTTCAGCATCGCGTTGTAAGCCCGGCAAATCGTCTCGCCGTCTTGCTCGGTGGTGATGAGCAGTCCTTTGAAGGGGCCGGTGGGATCGAACTTGGCTTTGAAGAGCGGCAGGTTCACGAAGATGCAATCCTTGTTCACCATGATCTGCTGTCCGCGTCCCGGACCCGCGCCTGGCCCTCCGTGTCCGCCGTAGAGGAAGACAAACAGCGGGAACTTCCGCTCTGGCGAGTAGTTTTCCGGCAGCGCGAGATACGCCTGCGTCACGGCCTCCTGTCCCGACTGCATCGCATAGATTGTCTGCGGCAGTTCCGGGAACTTCAGAATCATCCTGGTGCCAGGCTTCAGATCAGATGCAGGCGCGGGCACATCAGCGGCGTGGAGCGCAGCCAGCGGAACCAGCAGCAGGGCGGTGAGGAGGGTGAGGGTGGGTTTCATGGCCGATTTGTTTGCTTCAACGAGGCGCGGAAAGCCGCGAACCAAGTCACGGCCATCTTGTCCATGCCCCTCTGGTTGGGATGGACACCGTCCGGCAACAAATCATCCGCCGTGATGGCGGCGTGCATGTCCACGAGCGTGATGCGTTTGCCAGCGGCCTTCTGCGCGGCGACGATGGCGGGCAGCGAGGCGTTGTAGGCATCCACTTTCTCCCAGCCGGCGCGCGGGGCTTTCTGCAGGAGGATGGTGGCGACGAATAGATGCGCAGCGCTCGTATCGCCGATGGTGTGGATGAGCCGGTCGCGCGCGGGCGCATCGAAACCGTTCGCGCCGGACATGAGCAAGATGATGTCGGGCTGATGCTTCTTGAGCACGTCCACGATGCCGGGGACGGTGACTTGCTTCACGCCCAACTGTGCCAGTGCATCCGGCAATGTCGGCACCACGCCGCCTTTGAGAATGCCCGCGTTGCTGAAGCCAGCGAGGCCGTGATGATCGGGATCAAACTGCGGATCGACCACACCATCGCGACCGAAGGCGGCGTAGTTGAGTTCGCCGACAAAATCATACGCGATGCCGACAACACGCAGCTTGTCTTGGAGCGGCTTGCGCCAACCGCCGGCATCAGGATGCGGAAGGCCGGTGGATTTACCATCAATCTTCGCGAGGTAGGAGCCGCGCGTGATGCTGTCGCCGAGCGGCAGGATGAGCAGGGGCTTGGCGTTGGATTCAGCGGACTTCTTCAGCGCGGTCCGTGCTTCGAAAGTCTCGCGCGGCAGGACGTGGTGGTAGAGGCTCGTGCCACCCGGTCCGCTGGCTGGGTTTGCTTTGACGATGTGCCGCCAGACGAGGTGCAACTGGCCTTTGACCCATCGCACGGCGGGATAGTCCACCCACAGTTGGTTGTTCGGTGCGCGATAGATGTCCGTGGGCGCGGACCAGGTGCGACCACTGTCCTGGCTGGTGCGGAAGGCGAGGGCGACGCGTTCGCCGCCGTGCCAACTGTCGCTTAGTTTCACGTCGGGATTGTGGATGAGCGCGAGCGTGTCCGTGCCAGGGACACGCGTTAGCACAGGTGGTGCGACGGGATTGGGCACGGTGGACTGCACGGGCGCGCTCCACGTCGTGCCGTTGTCATCCGAACGACTCTCCCATAGCCAACCCGTCGTGGTGCGGCCCAGCATGAGCAGCTTCGCCGAAGCGTGCTCGACCAGCGCCGGTTCCCAGAAACCCCATTCGTGCTTCTTGAGCGGATTGTCAGACACATGCAGCACTTCATTGAGTGGCGAGCGAGTCCACGTCTGCCCGTGGTCGTCGGAGTAAACGGTGTAAACGCCCAGCGGGCCGCCCTGCTTCTTCGCATCCGGTTTCATGTTGCAGTGCAACAGCGCAATGACCCGCCCGCTCGCCAGCACGTAGAGCTTGTCCCAGGGGCCGGTGGTGTATTCGTGTGAAGCATCGCTGATCTTCAGCGGCTCCGACCAAGTCTGGCCCTCGTCCGTCGAGCGGCGGAAGACCTTGAAGGCATCGCGGCCATTGGCGAGCGAGGTGTGGGTCAGGCCGAGATCGCCGTTGGCCAGTCGCGCGAAGGCGACTTGAAACAACGAACGCTTCGCATCGCTGAAGACGGTCTCGGGCGTGGACCAGGTCTTGCCCTCGTCGCGGGATCGCATCTGGCGGATCTCCCCGCGATCCCAGTCTCCGCTTTTCTGATGGGCTCCATACATCAGCAGCAGCGAGCCATCCCGCAGATCGATCAACGACGCCTCGCCATTGCGGGCGGCCTCCTTCGAGTGGGGCACGATGACGTGGCTTGTTCCCTGACTTGGCAGGGTGTCAGAAGCGTGCAATGCGGCCAACGGCGCAAGCAGCCGGGCGGTGAGGAGTGTGACGGTGGTTCTCATGCGTCCTTCATTTCGTGCGGTTGTCTGCCGACTTCATCGCCCCGTCAGCGGGCCGGATGCAGCGGAAGGGCTCGCTGCGGACGATGACGAGCAGGGCGTCCGACCAGCGTCCGCCGGCAATCATGGTCTTGGTGACTTCATCAACCAGCGCGCGGTCTGAGGGCAGCACGGCGCGGCTCAGGGCGTAGCCGGTCAGCTTGCGGGCGAGTGTGCGCAGCAAGTCCTCGCGCCGTGGGCCGGCGATGTAGTTTCGTAGGCCGGTGAAGTCATGGACATCGGTGCCGTCGCGCAATGTCGCACGGCTCTCGCCGGGCTTCAGCGCGCTGGCGGGCCGCAGGCGGCCGATGGCGTCGAACTGCTCCAGCGTCATGCCATACGGATCGATGCGCACGTGGCAGGCGGCGCAGTTGGCGTCCTTGCGGTGACGCTCGGTCAGTTCGCGGACGCTCAGCCCGGCGGGCACGACATCGGGCAGCGGCGGCACATTCGGCGGGGGATTCGGGAGCCGGTCACCGAGCATGCGGGCCACCCAGGCCCCGCGCTTGATGGGGCTGGTGCGGGCGGCGGCGGATTGCTTGGCGAGCACGGCGCCGAGTCCCAGCAGACCGCCGCGACCGTAGGCGGCGACTTTTTCCACACGACGCCACTCCGGCCCCGTCACACCGGGGATGCCGTAGTGCTTGGCGAGCACGTCGTTGACGATGACGGCATCGGTGGCGATCACGTCGCTCACCGCGCGGTCGTTGATGAGCAGGTCCTCAAAAAAACGCACCGGTTCCTCGGCCAGCGCGTCACGCACGGCGTCGGTGAACTCGGGGAAGTCCTTCAAGCTGCGGCCATGGTTGGCGACGAAGTCCCGCACGCCGAGCCAGCGAGCGCCGAACTCCTCGGCCATGCCGCGCGTCCGGCTGTCTTTGATCATCCGACGCAACTGCGCCTCCATCACGGCGGGCTCGTGCAGACGCGGGGCCGCCGCACGCAGTTCGTCATCAGGAATCGAGTCCCAAAGCAGGAAGCTCAGCCGCGTGGCCAACTCATCACCTGTCACCGGCTGCCAGCGCGGTCCGTCCGCTGGCTGCTCCACGCGGTAAAGGAACCACGGCGATGACAGCACGCGGGCGAGAGCGGCGCGAAGGGCCGGATCGTGCTTGATGCCCTCGGCACGATCACTGCGGTAGGAAGCGAGAATGTTTTCGCGTTCATCGGCACCGAGGGACCGACGCCAGGCCCGGGCGGCGAAAGTGAGCAGCGCATCGAGGTGCTTCGGTTCGGCGGCGGCCTGATCGGCGAGGAGTGCCGCATCATCCCGTTTCAAGCGTTCTTCAAAAGTTTGGATGAAGAAGTGCATCTGGGCCTGGCCTTTCTGGGAATACAACTTCAGTAGTTCCGCATACATGAGCGTGTTGGCGGGCGCATCCTCGCGCAGGAAATGCAGTTCGCTCCAGAGACGTTCCAGCTCCGCCCGGCCTGTCTCATCGAGCAGGAGTCGGCGCAGCGGCTCGTCCTCGCGGTGGAACATGAAAAGGCTTCCTTGGGCGTCCCGCGGGATGATCGGCTCAAAGAGCACCGCCGGTGGAAACAGGGCGCGAAACTCCGCCGCCGGCTGGGCCCGCTCGGCGGCGACGCGCGGATGCACAATCTGCGCGACCCGCGGCTCGGGCTCGTCCGCGATGAGTGGGTCTCCGGACCGCCATGAAGTGGGGTTGATCCGCCCTTCTCGTGTCTGCTTGGCGTCCATGAGGTCCGGCTCAGCGAGCAGTAAAGCCTGGACCGTGGCCGTCTCCGGGCTGCCGGCATCGAGGCTCACATCGGCGCGGATAAACCGCGGCAGCGTGAGCGACTTCAAGAGCGGCGCTGGCAGCTTCCGCAGGTCGATGCGGACCTCTGAACCTGCCTCCGTGACCAGGGCGGCCGGTGGCACGGGCCGGCCTTGCGGATGAAGGCCAAACCGGAGTCCGCACGCCGCCTCGACGGCTTCCCGCAGTTCCGCGTGTTCCGCCAACACCAGTGTGGGCCCGTCGCCGCTCTCCAACCGTAGACGGTCCCAAACCACGAAGGTGCCCGGCATCGCAGGGGCCACCTGCCGCGCGACCAGCCGGAAGATCGGTTCGCGGGCCGCACCCTGGACCTGCTCACGGGCGACCACGCGGAGCATGTCCACCCAGGCAGGGACGCCGTTGCCGACCGCCAGCACATTATGCCGGCGGTAGTTGCTCCAGAACAACTTGTCCCGCATGGCCTTGATCGCGGCGAGCACGGGTGCGGGATCGGTCGTGGCCGCGCGCCATTTTTCCCGGACCAAGCCCATGATGTCCGGCGGGAGGCCGACAGCTGGCAGGGGGGCAGGCTTCACACCCAGCGCTTGGCCCAGCTCCGATGCCGCGACGTGCGAGAGTTCGAATGAAACGCCGTCGCCTCCGGAGGGATGGGCATCGGCGACACGGCCTGAGACCACAAGTTCGGCATCGATCGGGCTTGTCCAGGCGACCGCCACGGGGCGCTTGGGCCCCGGATGCACGAAGACCGATCGTGCGGGCAACTTCGTCCAGACCTGCAAGGGCTCGGCGGCGGTGTTCACGAAGATCGAGGGCTCGGAGCCGAGGCTCCACGATTTCACCTCGGACCGCCCTCCGTTGCTGTCGCGCGGTTCGGCGAGGAACACCGGGGAGGATGTCGTCTCCAGGAAGCTCCAACTGGCCCCGTGCTTGTCCAGCCTGGGGTTGCCCTTCAACAGATCGGGAATCACATCGGCGACGCTCCAGCTTCGCTGATCGCCGGTCGTTTCGCGGATCGTCCATTCGATGAGCGTGCTGTCGGCTCCGTGGCTTTGGTTGGGCAGCACGGTCAGGAGCAGCAGCTCGCCGCGCCGAACCGACACCTTGTGCTCGAAGGGGACCGAGCCCCCTTCCGCAACCTTCGACTCCACGAGCACTCGTTTCGACGCAGCCCAGCGCGACTCGATTTTCTGACGCGCCGAGTCGAGAGCCGACTGGCGCTGTTTCCTCTCGGCTTCCACTTGGGCTGCCTTCTTCTCCCATTGCTTCGTTTGCGCATCGAGTTCCGCTACTGGCAAAGATGCGTCTCGCTTGCCGCTGAGTCCGGCCCAGAGCGCGGCTAGGTAAGTCGCGTTGAGTTTCTCCTCCGCCGCGACTTCCGCGATGGCGGAGGCACCGCCGCGAGTGAGCCGGTCGCGATGTTTCAACGTCGCCGCGAGATGCGCAGCGAGCGGCGGCTCCCCATTGGCCCCGGCGTAGCGCGAGTGAAAACTGCGCAGTGCCTTCTCAGCCTCTGTCGTCCAATCAGGACCATCTGGAGAAGACGAAAATCGAAAGCCCGTGGGCAACAACACCGCCCGCGCCGCGACATAGCGCGCGGCCTGATGATAGCGCTCCACCAAACCTGGAGTCATCGGCATGGCCTCACCCACGTTCGCGAACCCTTCGCCGCCCACACTATCGGGCGCAAACTCACCAGCCCGCGTCGGCTGCATGTCCACGCCCGTGAGATCACGCACCGCATGGTCATACTCCGCATTGGTCAGCCGGCGCAGCGTCACCGGCCCAGGGTCACCCGCGTGTGCTGCCGCCACCTTATCCACCGCTGCTCCGATCCAGCCAAGCAACTGATCTCGTTCAGCCAAACTCGGCTGCGCAGCCTTCTTTGGCGGCATGTCACCCTCATTCAACCGCTCAGCAATGTCCTCCAGCACCTTCGGCTGCGCGAGAAGCGCCTCAGCGATGACAAGGCTCGTGAGGTCGAGATCATTGTCCTTGGGCTCCTTGCCGTGGCATTTCCCGCAGGTCTTCACCAGCAACGGGTGTATCCGCTCCGCATAAGCCTTCGCCCGGTCAGCCGCATCATCGGCAGCAGCAGCCGTGAGCGCGAGGCACACGACTGAAGAGGGGATGAGGAATCGGATCAGCGGACTCATGGTTGGAGCGGTGAGTGGACGTTGGTGGCGCAGGCAAAATCATTCGTTCTCCGGCAGCACCGGGAGCCACTCGCGCCAGCTCAGGATGTGTTGGCGCATGAGCCGTTCGCACTCGGTGGGGGACTTGGTTTTGAAAGCCTCCACGACACCTTGGTGACTGCTCACCGTCTCTGCACGCGTGCCGCGCGTCTGAAGTTGCTTTGAGCGATGCAGCCGCCCCAGCCAAAGCTCCAACTCACTGCGCAGCGAATGCCAGAGCTTGAGCAGTCGTGCATTCCCCGATACCTCCAGAATGATCTCGTGGAAATCGAGATCCAAATGCGTGACTTGAAGCAACGTGGTGGCTTTGCTGGTAGCCTTGATATTCTTCTCGAGACGCGAGCAGTCTCCGCGCAAGGCTGACGCAGCCAATCGCGCCGCCACGGGTTCCAGCGCGAGACGCAGCACATACAGCTCTTCAAAATCATGCGGCGTCAGGTCTTTGACATAAGCCCGACCCGTGTCGCTGAACTCCACCAACCCCTCCCGCTCCAGCGTGAACAATGCCTCCCGCACCGGCACGCGACTGACGCCAAGCCGTTGCGCAACAGCAGACTCAGCAAGGAGATGACCTGGATGTATTTCACCATCGAGGATTTCCTGCCTGAGGCGAGAGACAGTGATGTCGGATCGGGTGGTTGTAGGTGGTGTTAAGCTCATGCGGTATACCGTTTCAATACGGTATACTGTCAGAGCTCTTTCAATCCAGAACGTAAAATCATCGGTCGATCTCGAGAATGATAGGGACGCTGTGCTGGGCCACGGATGTTCCGACTCATTGACGCCAATGCCGTTTCACAAACCGCAATGATCACCGCGTGGTGAACTGGTGAATGGTCGTGGTGCGATAAGCCTCTCCGGGGCGGAGGATGGTCGTGGGGAACTCGGCGTGATGAACGGAATCGGGATGATGCTGCGTCTCCAGACAGAGGCCGTGGAAGCGGTCATAGCCCATGCCGTTTTTGCCCTTGAGCGGCGCGGTGTAGGTGGCGGTGTAGAGTTGGATGCCGGGTTGGTCGGTGAGGATTCGCATCATGCGGCCGCTCTTGGGCTCATACACTTCGGCGGCGAGGGCGGGCTTGGTTTGCGGCTTGTCGGCGAGAACGAAGGCATGGTCGTAGCCGCCGATGGAGATTTCAGCGAGACGGCTGCCAATGACTTCGCTCTTGGTGAAATCAAACGCCGTGCCCGCGACGGGCAGCAGCTTCCCCGTGGGCAAGAGGTCGGCATCGGTTTCGAGATAGCGCTGCGACTGCAAAGTGAGCCGATGGTTGAGCACGGTGCCGCTGCCAGCACCGGCGAGATTGAAGTAAGTGTGATTGGTGAGGTTGATAGGCGTGGCTTTGTCAGTCGTGGCCTCATACTCGATGACAAGCGCATCCTCCTCGGTGAGCACATAGGTCACGCTGGTGTTGAGATTGCCGGGGAATCCCTGGTCGCCGTTCTTGCTGAGGTAAGTCAGGCGCAAAGCGGGTCCGCGTGGGTCGGTGACGATTTCTGCTTTCCAAATGACCTTGCTGAAACCCTTCAAGCCACCATGCAGGTGAAAGGTGGTCTTCGGATGCAGGTCCAGCGTGTAGGACTTGCCGTCGAGGTCGAACTTACCGCCAGCGATACGATTGGCCACGCGCCCGGTGATGCAGCCGAAATACACGCCGCCGTTGTGCTCCTCGTATTCGGCCACCGTATCGAATCCGAGCGCGATGTCGGCGAGCTTTCCCGCGCGGTCCGGCACATGCAGTTCGTTGATGATGCCGCCCAGGGTGATGACCTTCGCGACAAGGCCATGCTTGTTCTTCAAGGTGTAACGCTCGACGGATTCGCCATCGCGCGTGGTGCCAAAGTTGTCTTTGGTGACATCAGCATGAGCGGAGATAAGGCCGACGGATAATAGGGTGAGGATGAGGTTCTTCATGGATTGGTGGAGTGCTGGAATGATGAAGTGTTGGGTTATTCGTGCAGACGTTCGTCGGAGTTGATGAAGGCCCAGCAGATCGCTCCGAGGAAATAGCTGACGGCGAAGAGGCCCATGTTGATGGTCCAGTTGTTGTTTGTGGCGGCGAGCACGAGGGGCACGGCCATCGGTGCGATGGCTCCGCCGACTTGGCCCATCATGTTCATGCTGCCGGAGAGAGCGCCAGTGTGGCGTCCTCCGACGTCCATGCACGCGCCCCAGGCACCGGGCATGGCGAGATCGCTGCACAAAGCCGCGAGACCAATGGCGAGCACGGAGGCCACCGGTGTGTGGAGTTGCATCGAGATGAGCAGCATGAGACCCGCAGCACCCATGCCGAGCACTCCCAGCCACCGGCGCGTGCGGGCGATGCTGCCGAGCCACACATCCAATCTCGCCGAAAGCAGACCCGCGAGGATGGAGCCGATGCCGCCGAAAAACAGCGGCACACAGGCCAGCAAGGCTCGCTGCATGTCGCCCATGCCGGTGAACTGCTCCTTCAGGTAAGTGGGGAACCAGGTGATGTAAAAATACCAGGCGTAGGACATGAAGAAATACTGCGCCCACAGCATCCAGACCGTGCGGGAGGCCAGCAGCTTGCCCCACGGCATGGAATGGTCACCGCCGTGCTGCGTTTCCCCGATGACAGCCAGCTCGGCGGCACTGACGCTGGGATGATCCTTCGGATAATCGCGGAACCAGCGGTAGAACATCAGCGCCCACACCACGCCCAGCAGACCGAAGATCAGAAACACCCACCGGTAATGCAGGCCGAGCCCGAACTTGCCCTCACCACCGCTCGCCAGCATCCAGCCGACAATGAGCGGCGTGAAGGCACCACCCCAACGAGCGCTCAGCCACAAGATGCCCTGTGCTTTGACACGCTCGGCAGCCGGAAACCAATTGGTAAAAGCCTTCGTGATATTCGGAAAACAACCCGCCTCGCCCATGCCAAAGAAAAACCGGCTAACCACCAGCGACCAGAGATTCCACGCCCAACCCGTCGCCACTGTGAAGATGGACCACATGCCCACCACCCGCATCAGCACCTTACGCGGCCCGATGCGGTCCCCGAGCCAGCCACCAGGGATTTCAAACAACGCATAAGCCCAACCAAACGCGGTGAACGCATAGCCCATCTGGATTTTCGTCAATCCCAGCTCCTCCTGCATCGTCGGATCCGCCTGTGAAATGCAGACGCGATCCACATAAGTGATGATCGCCAAAGTGACGGCGAAGAAGAGCACGGCGCGGCGTGCTTGGGTTGGAGGAGGATTAGTCATGGAAATGGACTACGGTCGTGCGGTGAAGGAGATTCATCACCGAATCCAGATGCCCTTGCCGGTGCCGCCTTTCGGTGTGGTCTTCGGGTAGTCGGGGTTGGGCTTTTGCTCGATGACTTTGACGACTTTCTCGATGGGTAAATCGGCGTGCGAGTCACGGATGCGGACGCCGGAGATGCTGACGTTGCGCACGGTGCAGTCGAGGTCAGGTGAGAAGATCTCGAACCATTTCGTGGAGTCTTCGGACTTACCGCGCTTGTAGGTCTGCGACAGCGGGCCGATGGCGAGGAGATGCCAATCGGGAGTGATGGGATGATTCACGCGGACGTTGTGAATCGAAAGTCCGTCGGTGTTCGCGTGGAGTTCGATCTGACCGGGGCGATTGAAGGTGAGGTCTTCGAGGCGGAGGCTTTTCACTGTCCCCACTCCGATGCTGAAGTCGTTGTCGCGGCCGAGTTCGAAGTTCGGCTGGTCGTAGATTTTGAAATGCCGGATATCGGTGATGCGCCGCAGGGTGATGTCGCGGATGGGGCAATCGAGCGTGCTGCCATCATCAAAACGTTTCACGCCCGGCAGGATGCGGATGGCGATGTTCCCTTCGTGATAGTCCTCGGGCCAACCGGTCACATCCTCGACCGTGATGCGCTCGATGGGGCCGTAGCTGGGCGCGTAGTTTTTCCAATCCCAGGCATTCAGCGCTACATAGTCATCGTGGGAATCGCCACGCACGCCGCGAATCACGCCGTCACTGGCGGGTCCGTTCACATGCACGCCGTCGCGACGGTGCTCCTGGAGGGTGATGTTCTCGACTGTGAACTCATGGGCGTTCACCAAATGCACGCCGAAGGGCCTGCTCTGCCGCACGGTGAGGTTCTTCACCGAGACGCGGCGGACGTTTTGCAGCAGGATGACGCCGTGCGTGCCGAAAGCAGGATTCTCCTTCGAGGATTGTCCGCGCTCGTTGCCGTGATTGGCTACAGCGGTGGCGAGCGTGGTCCAGATTCCGCCTTCGACGGTGATGTCCGTATCGAGCGGCAGATCGGCGGGCACGGGCTTGGTGTTCAAGGTGACGACATGCTCGTTGCGCACCATGCAGGTGTTGCTGTCAGGCTTGAGGCGAATCTCGGTAGTCGGATCGGCACTGAGTTTTTGACCGGATTTCAAGACGAGCGGGCCATCCAAGTAATAAGGCTGCGCTCGCGCGGGAATGTGCAGCGTTCCTTGGGCGTCGAGCGTCGCTTGCATGGCCTGTGTCCACACTTCTGCGGTAACATTACGCGTTTCAGATTTGCCGGAAGCATCCGGCCATTTCTCGGTCCAGGTCTCGGTGCGGACGAGTGGCTGGAAATCGGACAGCTTTTTGGCGACCAGTGTTGGCGGCTGGTCCGATGGATTGAGATAGCCCAGCGACCCGAAGAAGGTGTCCAACTCGCGAATGGTGCGGTGGAAGCATCGAGTGGCTTCCTCGCGCGGCTCGCCTTTGCCGCGCCCAGGATTGAAGAAGCCATGCGGCTGGCCTTCGTAGGCTTTCAGTTCGCAGCGATTGCCTGCGGCAGTCATGGCTTTGGCAAAGAGTTCCACCGTGGGGAATGGCACTGCCTCATCTTTCGTGCCGTGGAAGAGAATGCTCGGAGGCAATCCAGCACGGACGAAATGATAGGGAGATATCTCCTGCGGACGGCCATCGGTGCGGGCACTGATGTCGGCGATTTTTTCATCTGAAAGCAGCCCGGGATGACCTTCCACCGGAGATAGCACAACGGCTGGATTAAACAACGCGAGAGCGTTCGGCATGGAGCTGACCTCCGTGTGATCTCCGTCCTCGAAACCCGGCACCATCGCCACCGCCGCAGCGAGATGACCGCCAGCGGATTCACCTCCGGCCACGATGCGGTCGGGGTCGATGCCGAGACGCGCGGCATTGGCACGAGCCCAACGAATTGCCGCCTTCGCATCGCGCAGACAATCCTGCGGGATGACCCCGTGGCGGCTCAGCACCCGGTAGTCGCACGGGATGGCGACCATGCCGCGCTGCGCGAGGTAAAGCGACTGCGGCAGGAATTGCCCCGGCGATCCGCCTTTCCATCCGCCGCCAAAGAAAAACAACACTGCGGGACGATGATCCGAGGACCGATGACCCGGCGGCGTGAAGATGTAGGCATTGAGCTTCACACCGTTCACCTCCCGATAAACCTCCACGCTCGCCCCCGGCATCTCCGGCGGGTATTTCCAACTCACCGGCGGCTCAGGAAGGTCATCTGCAGCGTGCAGCGCGACCAAAGGCGCGAGCAGGAGGGTAGCGAGGATGTGTTTCATGGTTATTCGTTTCTTCTTTATTTGATTCGCCAGTTCCAGTCATTGGCAGCACCGCACCGTCACGCCGAGATGAATGCCGGACACGTTCTTCGATCCGCCGCCATTGAAGGGAGCGAGATCGTAGCGTTGTTGGAGCCAGGCTTGGCCGTCTTGGGTGGTCCAGCGCAGGCTTTGTTTCGGTTTGAAGTCTGCGTTGCCGGTGGCGGCGGAGAGTTCGAAGGTGGCGAAGTCTTGCAGGCTGACGACGCTCGCATCCTCGGGCAAGGGGGAGCGCTCGGGTGTCATGGCGGCGGGGAACAAAGCGCCGTAGTCCTCGCGCAGTTTACCGGCACGGACTGTTTTGCCTTCCTGGATGAAGATGTCGCGTCCTGCTCCGTCTTGCGCGATGCGGAAGCGGATGGTGCGTGTCAGGGGCTTCGGCAGATTGTTGCGCTCGCGCCAATCGAGCGAGCAGCCGTCGGGGCTCATGCTGATGACGAGCAAAGTATAGCGCAGAAACTCGATGGTAGCCTCGGCTGCCCCAGTGCGCTGATTGACGGTGATCTTGGGCTTCGGCAGCGCGGGTTGTGAGGCGATGCCTTCGAGGATGATTTGCTTTTTGCCGTTCGTCTCGCGTGAGAGCCGCAGGATGCCATCGCGGTCGGCATCGAGTTCCAGCGTCCATGGCGCGACATTGAGTGTGAAGTGTTGCGAGGCTGCGGTGGGCTCGGCTTTGAGTTGGCGAAGCTGTTCGAGTGCAGCGCTGAGTTTGTCGGGTGTGGTGCTGAGGCACACCGGAAGTTCGCGCGCGATGAAGGTGCCGTCTTTGCGTTTCAATGGCTGAGCGAAGAGGTCGCTCGGTTGCATCGCCGAGAGATCGACGCCGGAGAGTGTCCACGTGTTGCCGAGATCCTGGCCATCGGCTGTGGCGAGCACGATGGTCGCAGCGTTCGCCGAACGGAAGGGATAGGCGAAGACGCGCTTGCTCGCCGTGCTGCTGCCGTTGCACGAATATGCAGCCTGTGTATCGCGCAGGGGACTCATGCCGAGCAGTCGATGCTTGAGCATCGCGATGGCAGACATGCCGAGCGTCGGGCTGTTATCATACTCGATGCCTGATTTGCCAGCAACGGGTATGTAGGCCGATTGCCCGAGTGTGCGGAAGTCGTAGTAGCCCATGTGCACTTCCGGCTGGCGCGACGGCGCATCCCACGCGCGATCCATCCACCATTGTTGCAACGCCATCCACGCGAACCATCCCGGCGGATTCGACACGCCATCGGGCCGATCCAGCGGCAGCGAGGTTCCGCGCATGGTGCCTGGCTGGCCCACGCCGATGGTGCGAAACTCTGGGACGCTCAGTCCGCGCTCGCGCACGCGATTGAGCAGATCTGCGGTGGCTTGCGGGCGCAGGTTGTAGTTGCCGCTGAGGAAATCGATCTCGTCCGCTGGCACGATCTTCAGCCACTGCTCCCAAAACGCGAGATCGGTCGCGTTCAAGCTCACACGCAATTCCACGCCGCGCTGTTTCGCCACGGCCTTCGCGCGCTGAAAGGCGGCGCGATAAACGCGAGCGAGGGCTGTGTGGTCAGCGCTGTCGAACTCCCAGTTGTGGATCTCATCCTCGATCAAAACAGTGCGCACACGGCCCGCGAACCGCTTCACATACGCCTCAACGTAATCGTCGAATGCTGCAATAAAGAACGTCTCATCCACGAGCACGCGCCGTTTGCCATCGGCCTTGAAGGCGCGGTCTTCCACCCACTGTGGCGGATGTTTCAGACCGAGGAACCCAACAACCTCGATGCCCGCCTTCGCTGCCGCATCGACCGCCTCATCGGTGAAGACATACTCGCCCGGAGCCGGATTACACAAGCCCCAGCGCCCTTGATCGCCAGAGCAGCTCAGTGTGTTGACCGTGTTCATGCCCAGCCGCTGCATCAGCCGATACGTGAAGCCAAAGGTCGCAGGCTGGATGTTCGCATCCGCGCCCCAGAAAGGTCGCTGCGTGTGATCGATGCGCGGCAGCATCGCGCACAAGGCATCGCCGATGACCGGCGATCCCTCCGCACGACAAGCCATCCGGTAACCACCCCACGGCAGATCATCGAGCACCAGCGGCACGCGAGTCACTCCATGCGAGGCATCGACCTTCAGCGCGGCGCGGCGCACCTTCTCCTCACGATGATCGAACACCTGCCAAGTCACTTCGGCCTTGGTGGGTTCGCCCTCATTCGAGATCACGAGATCCACTCTGCGCGGCTCGCCATCGACGAAAGTATTCGTCTCCTCCGCCATCTGGAACCCGCATTCCACCGTCGCTGCTGCGCGATACGCTGTAGCCGGTTCACTGCCCGGCACCAGCATCACCGCATCCACCTCGACCGCGCCTTCGCCATGCAGCTCCACATGAAACAAGCGCCGCACTGGCTGACGCACGTCAAACTTTAACTCCACCCGTTGCCACTCGCCCGACACCACCTTCGAGCGCGCGACCCACTCGTTGTGTTCCTTGTCGCCATAGTAGTTCAAGTTCGTGATGCTGAGCGCCGCGTTCGCCTTGGCCTCCTCACCATCTCGCTGCCGCACCCATGCCGTCAGCGTGTAGGCACCATCATCCAAGCTGTAAGCGCGCGAGCCAATGTCCTGCTCCAGCAACACCACACCATCACGCCAAAGACGCCGGAGATTGGGCCCGTGATTGCCCGTGCACACCGTCCAGAAACCGTTGCCAAGACCAGTGTTGAACTGACCATCCCACAAAAGATTGCGCGATGACTCTGCGTGCAGCGCGGCCAGCGGCGCGAGCAGCAATGCGGTGAGGAGGGAGAAGATTGGTTTCATGGGGAATGCAGCAACGAAGGCGCTTCACCCCGTTCGTGTGTGTGTCATTCCACGAACGGCCCCGCCGGTCACATCTTTGCATCACCAGCCCTGCGGGCATGAGTGAACCCACGCCTTCATCAATCCAAGCGCCACCTCCGTGATCGAGTGCGCCTCTTACCGTCGCAGTGCATTGATCAGCTCGTCCACCTTGTTGATGAGGTCCTGCATCTGCTGCTGGTTGTAGCCGCCATCCGCGCCAATGCCGAGCGTGCCAACGCCGTTGCTGTTGTTGCTGGTTTGAGCCAAAGCGTTGGCAATGGCGCTGTTGAGGTCGTTGATCATCGCTCGCTGCTGGATGTCGGCATTGAGCGAAGTGAGTTGGCTGCGCATTTCCGCGCTGGAGGCAGGTGAGTTGTTCGCGGGTTTGGATGGATCGAAGGGCATGGCGTTTCAGAAGACAATGAGACTCGGAGACTGGGAGAAGAGGAGATTTCCAGAGGGCGATGCGGGAGCGATGAGCCGGTCTCCTTGTCTCATCGTCTCCCCATCTCCTTGTCTTGGTCGCCTATGGCGACACCGTGACCTTCACCACACGGGTCCTGTCGCCGTTGGGGGTGCCTTTGTCCCAGAAGCGCATGCGGTATTCGCGGACTTCGGGGGTGCCGGCTTGCAGCAGCGGGCGCTCGTCTTCATAGGGACTCTCGGTGTCGATGGCGAGGAACTCCCAGGCTCCAGTGCCGCGACGGCTTTCGATATAGACGCCCATGTGACCGTATTTGAAGAACTTCAGGCGCACGCATTGGCATGTCGCGCCTTGCTCCGCTTCGGCGCTGAACTTGGGCACGGGATGCGTGGAGGGATCGTCTTCGGAACCGACGATGCCGAGGTCGGTGCCAATGGCGTCGGTCATGGCGGAGGCGAGCTTCATCTTGGCGATGAGGGCGAAGATGCGGTTCAGCGCACCGGGCAGTGCGGCGCTGACGCCAGCGGGCAAGGCTGGTGCGGTGAAGGTGGGCAGCACAAAGGGCGTGGTGCCGCTGCCGGTGAGCACGTCGTCCACGGCGTCGGTGGTCGATGGTGAGAAATTGCGCACGGCGGTGAGCCATACGCCGAGGACGTAGTTGGCATACTTCGCGTCGTTCACGCTAGCGGTTACATCGCCCGCCACCACGCCGAGCGTGGGGCCGTAGATGGGCAGTTTGGCGGCGTAGTTGGCGAGCCAATTCACCTGGTCACCGATGCGGCTGGGGTAGTAGTCTTGTCGTTTCATTTTGGATTTAGGTTTGGGTTGAGGAGAAAAATAGTCGGACGGCTGGTCCCAAAGGCCGCTGTCCCAGTTGGATTGGTCCCAGTTCATGCGGGTGAGGTTCTTGGTTCCTTGTTCCTGGTGCTTGGTTGAGGGCCTACCCCGCGAGATGCGGGGTGTCCGCTGCAGAAAAAGGTGGCATCGCTGCACGCGGCGGGGGCCCCGGCGCATGAAATGGGGGCGCTACCATTTGGCGGAGGGAAGCCCCCGCGACGGCCAGCGATGGCCCCGGCAGCCGGAACTCCGCCCCCGCAGCGTCCAGTGCGGCCCCCGCGCGAAATGGGGGCGGCGTTTGCCGGGGGAACAGCCCCGTTTCAGGCCAAAAAGCGGCCCTCGGAGGCAAAATCAATCGAGTTGGGCGGGTGAACGGGTTCATCGCGGGCATCAGGTGTGATGGCGCAGATTGGAGCACAGCCCCCGCGAGGGGCGTTAGTCCGATATTCAGGACGGCCATTCCAGACTGCGAGACCTGAAGACCGGAAGACGTGGAGAACGGCTTCGCCGGGCGACTGGGGAGAATGGCTTCAGAGTCTCCTCTTCTCCAAGTCTTGCTTCAACCGTCCTCAATCCCACCGAAGAACTTCTCCAGCGTTACTCCCAAGCCCCAGGCCAGCCGCGCTAGCACATGCACACCGGGTATGGTTTCACCGCCTTCCACTCGGCTGATCGTATCACGCGAGACGCCGCACTTCAGCCACAGCGCATACATGCTCAACCCGCAGCGCTCCCGAAGCTCCTGATGCCGACGCGGCAGCCGCTCGCGGATGCGCTCGGCGTAGTTGTGGGCGTCGTGGTTGTCCGGCGCGGTGGGCATGGTGGGTCATACGGCTACTTGGCTAGGGTGATGCCTTCGCCGCCATCGCATCCACCTCGCTCATTTTAAAGCGAACGCTGACGATGGAGCAGCCGACGTCTTCCTTCCGATAGTTCGCATACGTCGTGGCGACGATGGTGCCGTCGAGGAGCAAGTGAAGGCCGGGGTAAAAGCCGTCTTTGAAAGTCTTCAGCAGGCTCACACGATACTGACCTGGCTTACCTTGCTTGATGTCGTCGTAGGTGCCGACCCAGGCGATGAAGCCGGCTTTGTCTTTCGACTGCGGCGAGGCGTTACGGAAGACGATGACCATGCGGCCATCGGGCAAAGAGATGCCGTGGTGACGATCTCCCGTGAGGCCCCACGGTGCGTCCACCGCTTGCGACCATGTTTTGCCTTCATCGCTGCTGAACATCACGAGGCTGGTGCCGCTGCGGCGATTCTCGCGCATGAGGCAGCAGAGTTCATCGCCGTGAGGAGAGCGGAAGACATACGGCTCGCAAGGGTGCTTGCCGTCGAGCTGCGTTCCATCGCTGGCCATCATGGGCTCCGACCAGGTGAAGCCACCATCGCGTGTGATGGATTGCAGCACTTGCAACGTGCCGCCTTCGCCGATGCCGCCACCGCGATGGAACATGCCCAGATGCGAGCCATCCTTCAGCCGCACGATGCTGGAGAAAGTCATGATGTTGCGAAAGGAATCGTCCTTGGCAATGCGTCCGCCGATGGGCGCTAGCTCGCGCCAGGTCTTGCCATCGTCCTCGCTGACGATGCGCGGCATGAAACCTTCGTGACGGCCTTCGATGAGCTTGGGGTTCTCCTTGTTGGTCAAGGTGCGTGCGGCAAAGACCCACAAGCGCTCTATGCCCTGCGGATCGGTGATTCGATAGAGGCTGGGGCAGTTCTTGAAGTTGACGTAGTTCGGCGGCAGCGAGTCGTCGATTCGCTTCCACGTCAGCCCCGCGTCCTCGCTGCGAGCCATCGGCCCCGCGTGTCCGCCGTGGCCGAGGTTCCAGACGCAGAACATCGTCTTGTTGTCCGCGAGCATCGCGGTGGTCGGATGCGCGTGATACTCGCCGGGCTGAGGTGTGCCGCGCGCAATGACGATCTGCCGCTTCGTGTCGTCGGAGAGGTCGATGTTGATCAATGCATTGCGGTGTTGCTGCCAAAGCGCTTTCTTTTCAGCGGGCGCGTATTCCCAGGCGCGTTTCGCGGCCTTGGTGGCGTTGGCAACTTCGGGTTTGGCTTGGGCGAATGCGGCCAGCGGCGCAAGCAGCAGGGCGGTGAGGAGGTTGTGGGTGGATTTCATAGCTGTGTGGTGATTCACCTTTTCGGCCCATTCGCCAGCGCTTTGATCCAAGCGAGGTTGAAGGCGTAGTGGTCCTTGCTGGTGATGAGTTGGATGCGTCCGTCGCGGGTTTGGGTGATGGCGAGGTAGCCGTTGATGTCGGCGGTGGTTTTGCCTTCGGGGGCGATGAGGCGGCGGTCGGGCCAGGTTTTGCCTTCGTCGTAGCTCACGGCGGCGTAGAGGCCGATGCCGGTGTAGTTGCCGCTGGTGGATTTGAAGGTGAGGCCTTTGCGTTCTTTGAAAGGCGTGCGGGCCTGGTCGGTGAAGGAACACAGGACGATGGGGCCTTCTTTGAGCCGCAGCATGGCGGGGCGCTGCGTGTTGCTGACGATGGGGAACTCGCTGACCTCCCACTGCCAGGTCTCGCCGAGGTCGCTGGAGTAGCTCACGGGCATCTTGAGGTCGAAACGCTTTTGCGCGGGCTCCTCGGCTGAGAGACGACCGAAGGCCATGAGGCGTCCGTCGGCGAGTTCGACGATGGGTGAATGAATGCCCGCGATGAAAGGGCCTTTGCCTCCGGGTTGAATGTCATCCGAACCGCGACGATCCCGCCCGGTCTCGCTCCAGCTCTTGCCGTTGTCGCGGCTGATCGAGAGCCCGGAAAAGTCGAACGGGATCGCGATGACGCCTTCCTTGGTGCGGATGGGATGGCTCGCCGACTCGCCGTGCGCACGCATCACTTCGGCCTTGGACCATGTGACGCCGTTGTCGGTGGAGCGGCGGATCAGGATGTCGCCATGCTGTCGGCCTTCGACGATGTGGTAGAGCGTTTTGTCGCCATCCCACCAGATTTTCGGTGCGTGATCATTCACATCCTGCGCGTCCCAGAACGATGAAGCCGGCTCCCATTCCTTTGCGCCATAACGCAGCCGCGAGGCGGCGTTTGCGGTGGTGAGATCGGTTTCGCCCATGGTGGAGAACCACACGGCGAGCAGATCGCCATTCGGGCACTCGGTGATGGCCGGGCTGTGATTCTGACTGATGAATACCGGGCCGAAAGCGCCATCCGGGATGCGCACATAAGGCTTCGGGCCTTCGTAGAACGGCGCATCTGCCGTGACACGGACACTCTTGTCCGTGAAGTCGCTGCGGACAGGAGTGTCCGCATCACGATGACTCACGTTCTGCGCATTCAGCGGCGGCGCCGCCAGCGGCAGCGGTTTTCCCTTCGGCAACTCACCCTGCACGACGCGGAAGCCAATACGCGGGCTCGCGGAGTTCGTCACCCACGAGCCGCGATTCGCCGAACGCAGGAAGCGAATCATCGACGAATGAAACCCGCCGCGAAACACGCGACAGTCGCCATCCACGCGCCCCAGCGGATCAGTCTGCGCACCGCTCTCATACGGCCCATACCAATCGCTGCACCACTCGGCCACATTGCCATGCATGTCGTGCAGGCCCCAGGCATTCGGCGTCTTCTGCGCCACACGCAATGCACCCGAGCCACCCGCCTTCGATTCCTCCACCGGATGAGTGAGGCCGATGATTTGCCCCTGCTTCAAGCTCGCCGCAGGCTTCCCGGCATTCCTCCAATCATACTCGCGAGGCATTGGTCCTGCTGGGAAATACACACCGCGAAAGTTGTCCTCGCCGAACCACTTTTGATGCCCATCCGGCAACGTGCCGCCGGTGTGAAAAAGCGTCGTCGTGCCCGCACGGCACGCAAACTCCCACTCCGCTTCGGTTGGCAGGCGATAGGTCTTGCCCTCCTTCTTCGAGAGCCATTCGCAGAACGCCACCGCCCGCTCCCACGTCACACCGCTCGCCGCATCGTCATCCGCAGGCTTCGACTTCGGGTCGTTCTTTTTAAACTCGGGATCAAACTGCCGATACTGCGCCACTGTGACCTCGGTGACTCCGATTTGAAATGGCTGCGTGATGGTGACCTTGTGCGCGGGCTTCTCATCAAAATCGATCCGGTCGAAATCCTTGTGCATCTCGCCGAACCGCTTTTGCCGCAGGTAATCCTCCATCGGCGGCCCGTCCTGGCCCATGGTGAACGTGCCCGGCTCGATGCGCATGAGCTTCATGCCGATGGAGTTGGTGACCGGCTCGGCGGCGTGGAGTGCGGTGACGGAAAGACAAAAAGATTGGAGACAGAAAAATAGGATTCGGGCCTTCCGGTTTTTGTCCCAAATCTTTTTGTCGTCTCGATGGGTGAGGGCGTGTTTCATGGAAGATCGCATCACGGTTGGAACTCGATCCAGTTCAGGCCGAGTTCGGTGTTTTTGTCGGCGCAGCGGGCGACGACGCAGACGTCGGTGAGGCCGTTGGCGTTCGTGAGCGTGGCGGGGTTGGAGAGGAACTCGCCGGAGTCGGCCTGGCCGGAGGGCTTCACTTCGACGCTGGCCAGCACGGGGCCGGTGGGTGAGCCGCTGCGGAGTTCGAGGGTGCCGCCTTTGGTGTCGAAGCAACCGGCGCGGACGGTGATGCGCGAGATGCCGGTGAGGTTCAGATCGCGCCAGAGGATGTAGGTGCCGTCTTTGAAGTGGCCGACGATGGCCTTTTCCCCGTAGGCATGCTCGACGTAGGCCATGCCGTGGTTCTCATCATAGAGCGCGGCTTTTTTGCGGCGGGAATGCAGCACCACGGTGCCTTCACCACGCAGGCGCGGCAGGGTGGCTTGCTTGCCATCATCGGTATAAGCGGCAGTGAGGATGAGCACGCCCTCGTCCACGCGTGTGCCTTTCTCGGGCTTCTTCGGCGCGGTGAAGGTGCCGCTGGCTCCGGATTGCGGCGGGCTGGCGGGATCGTCCTTGAGCGAGAGCACCCAGGCGACCATTCGGCGGAGTTGCTCGATGCTGTGCTGCGGATGCGGCGGCATGGGAAGCTGCCCCCAAACGCCAGTGCCACCGCTGAGGACTTTCTGTGCGAGACGCTCGGCAGCAGCGGGGTCGTCCTTGTATTTCAAGGCGACGGTTTTGTAAGGCGGACCGGCGGAAGGCGTGTCGGCCATGTGGCAGGCGAAGCAGGTGCTGGCGCGCATCATGGCGAGTCCGGGATCGAGCACATCCTTGTCACCCTCGCTGGCAAAACGGCGTCCGCGGAACTCGCCCTGCACGGTGGCGAGATTGGTCTGCACGCTGTCGCCATCGGTTTCGGTGACAGCTACCTTGTAAGGAATCTTGGAATCCCAATCAAAGAACGAACCATGCGCTGGCGACTCGAAGCGCACGATGGGCCGACCATTGCCAACGTGAATCATCTCCTTCGCCGAGCTCTTTGCGCCGCCGCTGTCGAGCGCGGTCACGCTGACTTCATAGCTGCCGGGTTGATCAAAGGTGTGCGCAAACTTCGCTCCGTTGCCGGTCTGTTCCTTGCCCGCGATGCTCCAGACAAACTTCAGCGCATCGCCGTCGGGATCGCTCGATGCAGCCGCATCAAAGGTGAGCGCGAGCGGTTGTTTGCCCGCTGTTTCACTCGCGCTGAGGCGTGCCACAGGCGCACGATTACCGCGGCGGTAAACGACGCGCACGATGCGGCTGTCGTTGTTCTCCCACCACTGGTCGCCATACTCGATCATGTAAAGCGCACCATCGGAGCCGATCTTCATGTCGATGGGGCGGCGCAGATTCCAGGATGGCACGAAGGGCTCGATCTCTGGCCCTGGAGTGCCGAGCTTCACGGTCTGAATCCAGTTGCGCATCCACTCGTAGATGAAGAGGCGGCCATCGAGCGCTTCGGGAAGCTTGATGGGTGAAGGATTCGCCGCGTCGTAGCGATACACCGGTCCGGCCATGATGGAGCGACCACCGCTGCCGACGGTGGGAAACTCTTTCGAAGGCAGGCTCGAATACCAGATGACCGCGGGCTTCGCGGGTGGCAGTTTTTGAATGCCCGTGTTGCGCGGCGATAGATTCTCCGGCGACTGCGGGTCGTAACGTTTACCTTCCTTGTTCGCGGCGAAGTCATAGAGCGGCAGCGCTTCATTTGGCCCGACAAAGAGCGGCCAGCCGAAGTTCCCTGCGGTCTGCGTGGCATTGAGTTCCTCGTAGCCATCTGGCTTCACGCCGAGCACCGGCATGACGTTCGGGCCGACGTCAGCGAAGTAGAGCGTGCTCGTTTTGTCATCCACGGAGAGACGGAAGGGATTGCGCACGCCCATGGCGAAGACCTCCGGCCTGCCGTCCTTACCATCGGCAAAGAGATTGCCCTCGGGGATGGAGTAGCCGCCCTCCGGCTTCGGATGAATGCGCAGCACCTTGCCGCGCAGGTCGCGCGAGTTGGCGGCGGAGCGGAAGGCGTCCCAGTTTTTGCGATCCGGCCGCGTGTCCTGGGGCAAGCCCGGATCATAGTGACAGTTGTCGCCATTGCCGATGTAAAGATCGCCTTTTCCATCCATCCACATCGCGCCGCCCATGTGGAAGACATGCTCGGTATCGTAAGGCCATGAAAGCAGTTCCACCTCCGATTCCACCGCCATCCTGCCTTCCTTCACCGTGAAGCGGCTCACCCGCACGGTGCCCAACTTTGCCGTCGGCGCATACAATGCATAGAGATGCCCGCTTTGCTCAAAATCCCGCGCCACCGCCATGCCGAGCAGTCCGATCTCGCCCTTCGCATAAGTCGGCACCGAGCCGAGAATGCTCACGCCGCCTGACTTCGCATCCCAACGTTTGATCGTGCCCCAGAACTCAGCAAAGATGACATCGCCACCGGGTAGCACTTCCATCTGGATCGCATCACGCGCCGCCGGCACGAGGATTTCCTTTTCAAAGCGGTTCGGATCAACCGGCTCGGCGGCATTCAATGCGGACAGCGTGAGCAACGCTGCGAAGGCGATCATGGTGTTGATTTTCATGGCTGTGGTGAGTTGGAAGGGATGCTGAACTTCTCTCCGGGATCGAGGAGCTGGATGATGTGCCTGACCTCGTAAGGGCGGGAGACGAGTCCGGTGGCTCCGGCGCTGTGCCATTGCATCATGCAGACGTGGTTGGAGGTGCTGAGGATGACGGGCGCGCCTTCGGCTTCGTTGAGGAAGGCGGATTTGTCGGCGAGGATCGCACTCGCGTTCGCGGGCTTCTGGATGTTGTAAACACCACCGGAGCCGCAGCAGTCCTTGGCCTTGGGAGCGAGTTCCCAACGGTAGCCAGTGGCATCGAGCACATTCGCGGGAATGCCTGAGGCCTTCTGTCCATGCACCAGATGGCAGGGCAGATCGACATAGACTCGCGTGCCATCACAGCGGGCACGTTGGCGACGCAGAGGGCCGAGTTCACCGAGGAAGCCGAGCACATCGCGCACTTGCTTGCCGGGCTCCAATGTCTTGCCCAAAGCGTAACCGCAGCCCGATGAGTTGCTGACGATGGCATCGACATCGAGCGCGCCAAACGCTCGCCGGTTCTGATCGCGCAGGGTTTCCACGCCATCAAGTCCGGTGTGCTCCTGGAACGCACCGCAGCAGCCCTGGCCATCAGGGATGATGACTTGGACGTTGTTCTCGATGAGCACACGCACGGTGGCGAAGTTGATCTCGCGGAACATGGCCTCCATCAAGCAACCGGTGAGCAGGGCCACACGCGGACCGGTGGGGCGATGGCGCTGCATGAGTTCGTCTGCATACGCAGCGGTGCTTTTCAGAACCGAGGGACTGCCAGGGAAAAGAAAGCGATGCACGCTGAGGCCCGCGCTTCGCAGGAGCCGTGCGGGCAGCAGGGCGAGATTGAACAACATCGGACGCGTGACCGCTGCGGCTGCCAATCGGAGCGCGAGCTTTGGTTTGAAGCGATGCGAGGCGACGTGTTCATGACGAACATGCTCGAAGATTTCACCATACGGCACCGTCGCTGGACAGGCCGTCTCGCAGGCGAGACAACCGACACACTCGGCGGTGTAAAAGTCCGTCCACTCGTCTTGCGGCAGCCGTCCCGCCGCTTCTTCACTCCACAAGCGCAATCGTCCGCGCGGTGAGTTGTTCTCATCGCCAGTGAGTTTGTAAGTCGGGCACACGGCGAGGCAGAAACCGCAGTGGGTGCAGTTGGAGAAGTAGTCTGGAGGCATTGCTTCAGTGCTCATGAATGGCTTCCTCCAGCGTGTTGAGCCAGGCAGACTCGGTGATGGTTGGCGGCGTGGCAGGCAACCAGCGCGAGTGCCAGTCGCCGCCGAGGCTGTGGAGTTCTGCGGTGTAAGGCTGCACGAGAGCTTGAGTGCGCTCGGTGAGGTCTTCGCTCTCGTTCATGTAAACGTGGACGACACCGCTGTAGCACAGCGCCACACTACGCCGCGCAGCGTGCGCGAGTTCCGCAGCGAGACCGATGACACGATCAGGCGTCGTCTTGATCACGAGATCGGGAAGACCATCAAAGGGCGGAGGCACGTTGCTTTGCAGCGTAAGCTGAGTGCTCGTCGATGCGGCGATGCGTTCGAGTTGCTGAGCAAAGATGGACGCTTCCTCTGGCACGCAATGGATCATCACACGGACGAACGATGCCCCACTTTCCGTGATGAAATCCACCGCATCCCACCAGTGCATCCAGCCGCCGTGAAGTAGTTTGGATACACAGGAGCGCAAAGCCTTGGTGTCTCCGTCGAAGCGGGCGATGGCTGTGCATCCACAATCAGGCCGCAACCGCAAAACGTAGTCCACAGGCTCGCCGTAGCGCGAGCCGCTGTGCAGCAGGAAGCGGAGCCAGTCATAACCGGTCGTGGTTTTAACCACACGCTCTCCGATGCGCGCAATCCGTCCACTCGGCAGCCGCCAGTTCATGCCGAGGATGTTATCGCAATAGGGTCCGAATCGGCACGACGCTGGCGCATGAGTGGTAGCGGCAATTTGATCGCGCAAAGTTTTTGCCTCATCCAAAAGAAGCGGAAAGCGCAGGCGATGCGTCCGAGCTTGAGATCGAATGTCAGACGCTGTCGCATTCGCGGGAAGGCACAGCGTGCCATCCACTTCATCCAGGAAGGGTGCAAAGAGCCGTTCGTGCTGCATGGGAGGAAAGACGTTCATGCGATGAAGTGGCGACTGTCGAAAACCTTGAGCGGATTCATTTGATGCGCGGGATTGAATGCGGCTGGCACGGAGAGTTGGAGACGCATTGAGTCCGGCCCGAAGACCAGCGGCATGTAAGCGGACTTGTCATTGCCGATGCCGTGCTCACCGCTGAGCGTGCCGCCGACGTCGATGACGCGCTGCATGAGACGCTTGCTGATGAGTTCCACCTTCTCCAGTTCCCCCGGAACACGCGAGTCGAAGAGGAAGTTCGGATGCAGATTGCCGTCGCCTGCGTGGAAGACATTCACCGCGCGAATATTCGCGGCATCGGCCTCATCATAGACAAGTTGCAGGACCTCGGCCAAGGCCCGCTTCGGTATCACGGCGTCCTGCACCACGTATGCGGGGCTGAGTTGCCCCAGCAGTCCGCCCGCAGCTTTGCGTGCCTTCCAGAGCTTTTGGCGAAGTGCATCCTCATCGCTGAACATCACATCATTCGAGCCTGCCTGACGCAAAAGCTCGGCGACTGACTGCACGCGAGCATTCACCAGCGCCTCAGGACCATCAATCTCAACCAGCAGCATGAACGAGCCCTCGGGCAATCCGCAAGCCATCTGACTGCTCTCCACCATCGCCACGCCACGCGGGTCAAGCATCTCGATCGCCGCTGGATACGACGAGTGCGCCACCAACGCATGAATCGCCGCCTCGGTGGTTTTCATGTCGGGATAGGTCGCACGGAAGGTCCACACTTTCTCCGGCAGCGGCAGCAGTCTTAGCCAAAAACGCGTGAAGGCCGCCAGAGTGCCTTCGGAGCCGATCATGAAGCGTTTCCAATCCTCACGCCAAGGCCCGCGACCACCCGCAGGACCGCCAAAGCGATGCACGCTGCCATCCAGCATCACGGCCTCGACTCCGAGCACATAATTGCTCGTCACACCGTAGCGAAAACAATGCGCGCCACCCGCGTTCGACGCCACATTGCCACCGAGCGTGCAGACCGGACCACTCGATGGATCAGGCGGATAGAACACGCCATGCGGCTTCAGCGCAGCATCAAGATCATTGAGTCCCACACCGCATTCGACTTCACACCAGAAGCCCTCGGTATTGATCTCCCGAATCTTCTTCAACGCCGATGTGTGAACGATCACACCACCCTGCGCCGCCACCGGTCCACCCGAAAGCGAAGTGCCCGCTCCACGCATCACCACCGGCACCCCCAGCGACTTCGCCCCGTGCATGAAGCCCGCGAGTTCCTCCGCATCCGCCGGAATCACCACGGCGTCAGGAAGGTGGTTCTTATAACCCAGGCCATCCGCGCCATAGCCCGCCAGCTGAGCTGCCGAAGTCAGCACACGCCCGCGAGGCAGCAACGCTTTGAGTTGTTGTTCGAGAGATGAAGTCACAGGTGAGGTCATTGAATCATCATGCCGCCGCCACCAAAAAAAGAACTCGTTATAATCAGCCCCAAACGCCGACACGCCGACACGCCGACACGCCGACACGCCGACACGCCGATTCGGCGTCCATCGTCAAGGATGACACCAGGTTTCTCGTGATCGTGGGTGCCAAAGCGGATGAGTTTCATGCGTGGAGAAAGAATCGGAATAGACCTGTGGTAGGAGGTCATACCAGTTACTTGGCCACAACCAGATTTCTATCAGTTTTCTGCCCACGTCCCTCTTGTCACAGCAGCGGCCCCTATCAACGCAGCAAGCTGATTCCACGACATCTCCCGCTTCGGTCAGCACTTTCAACGCACGTTTGAGGCAACTCCAGTCGAGTATCGAGTTGCCGAACAACGGTAACGAACGGCGCGACACATACACGTGTTGGGTTGGTAGTCCGGTGGTTCACCATGGTCGGACAGATGAAGCAGCCTTTGATCATGCCGATTGATTCCCGGCTGATGCCACCCTCACAAATCAGGGTGGACGTTGCTCAGACCCATCGCTTCCCAGAGTTCCGGCAATCGACGTGGTAACCTATCGCGAATGCGCTCGGCCTAGTCGTGAACGTCGTGGCTGTCCGCCGCGATGGTCATGGTGGCTCATGCGCATGGTGATGCTCAGGGCGCAGTTTTGCGAAGGGACGGGCTAATTCTTTCGTTGCACCTGCTGATGGCAGTGGAGCCAGCGGCGTAACAGGGCGGTGATGATGGGGATGATGCTTTTATTCATGCGTCTGCTAGAGAATTGCCTTGGCAGGCTGCCGCGTGCCGATGTGTGCCGCTCTGTGCAAGGGAATCTCTTTCCGTGCGCGTCTGTGACCTTGGGTAGGCGCCCCACCAAGCAAATTCCATGCAAACGCGAATTTGTGCTTTCCACTTTTTTTCGTGTTCCAGGCCGTCATGAAGCCTCCCCACGTTCAAGCAGGTAGGCGCACATTTGCCCCTCCAGCTGCTTGCACCAGCACGTAAATGCTTACCAAATGAGCATCCCGCGCTGGCTTGATGTGGGACATTGCCTCTGATTTTCCGGCTCCTTCTCACTTCCTCTCACCGTCAGGTTGCAGGCCGCTGCAGACAGCCATGAGGCCTGCTAAACCCTGATTAGCAAGTCTGGTTCGCACGCATGATGATCAGCCGTGATAAGCGACGGTGCAGGTGTGCTGAAACGGCAGAGGAAGCTTCCCAAGTGTCATGGTTGTGCATCATTGTTGCGCAACAAGGTTGGAAGGGCGCGATGCGGGTGATTTCTTTGCCGAGGCTGCCTCGCCGCCGAGGCACTGCAGCGCATCCGAGAACATCTCCAGCCAGCAGTCTTTGTCACCCTCCAGCCCGTGATCAAACAGCTTGATCCATTGAGCCAGTTCCTCAGCCGCCATACGCAGTTGGAGGCAACCTTCGTCGGTGCGCTTGCTGCGTGCTTCGGCTTCAGCGGCAGCCTCCCACGACTGCAACTCCGTCCTCAAGCTCTGCTGGATGGATTCAAGGTGAGATCGAAGCAGCGAGGTCGCCTTCGCCATGTTCTGGTGCCTGACCTCCGCGTGGGCTTGGCGCAGCAGCGCGTAGCGTTTGGTGGTGAGGCGTTCATCAGCGAGCACAGCCAGTTGTTGCTCGTTTTCCGCTGTGGGATCAGCCGTGAAGGCCCCGTATGCGGCCTTTTGATCGAGCATGGCACACTCCGGGCGCAACTGCTCCATCCGTTCCGAGTGCCGCTCCCAGTTGTCTTGCAAGGATTTGAGGGCGAGGACCTGGGTCTTGCTGAGGGTAGGCAGCTTCAGAGATTGGATCAGGAGGTTGAGCGAGGGCGGCATGGTGTGTGTGACTTGTCGATGGTGTGAAGTGATGAGTGCTGCCGTTGTGGCGCAAAGATGGATCACAGCAATGGGTGCTCAGTCGTGGTTGCGGCAGTTTGGGAAGGAGCGGCTTTATCGGCGAAGAACAGGGGCAGCAGTTTGCCACCACCGATGTCCATGGCGGCATCGGCCAGGAGCTTGCCATCCTTGAGGCGCAGCAGGAGTGTCACGCGGCTGTGGCCGGTGAGTTGCGCGAGGCGGTTCAGCGAGATGTAGCAGCGTGTGGTGGCAAGGGTGCTCATGAGCGATTAACAACAGCGTTCGTGTCAACGCGTTCACCACTCCGGCGGGCTTCTAGGTCTCAGTCCCCTTTCTTGCTGATGGCGCATTATGTCGGCTGCGGTGGTGGCATGTGCCGAACTCGTATCAGAACTCGTATCGCACCTTTCTTTATTTTTCACCTGCGCGAACTCGTATCGTAACTCGTCCCACCCTAAAGGGTGGATACGAGATATACGAGTTCGCGGCCGCAGCGCTCTTTCTCGTAACGGGACGAGTTGATACGAGTTATACGAGTTATACGAGTTCGCGTTTCAGCGCCGTTTTGGGGGCTAGCGGCGCTTGGCACAAACCTTGAGAGGCACCTGCTCCATGGGAGCAGCCAACATTCAAGCGGTGAACCAGCGGGCGATTGATGAGGCGCTGACCATGCTGCACCGGGGAGAGTGAGACGCGTGAGGCTGGTCGGCGGTTGAGGCCCGACGGTCTCGCCGAACTCGTCCTGACGTTGTTTGTTTTTTTCACATGCGCGAACTCGTCCTGGAACTCGTCTCCCCCTAAAGGGGGTGGGACGAGTTTCCCGAGTTCGCGCGCGGCGCTTATCTTTCTCGTCCCGCGCCCGAGTTTCCCGAGTTTCCCGAGCTCGCATTTCAGCGCCGTTTTGGGGGCTTGCGGCGCTTGGCACAAACTTTGAAAGGCACCTGCTCCATGGGGGCAGCCAACATTCAAGCGGTGAACCAGCGTGAAGCGGTGAACCAGCGGGCGATTGATGTGGCGCTGGCCGAGCTGCACCGGGGAGAGTGAGATGGTCCGCTTTGTGCCGCAAACAGCCCTCTGGCGCGTCTGTGGCTGGCGCGAAGGTGGATATAGGGCGGGGCCGGCACAGCAGCATCCAGCGTCACGCAGATAGCCTTTAAAAACCACGCTGAAATAGCTCAGCCAAACGCGCCACATTTTCAAGGGTGATCTGATCGGGTGATGACCCGGCCGTTGGGCATATCGGCCATTCTGGGCATTCCCTCCTCTCCGGCTGTACTGTACTCTTTTTTATTATCTCTATTTTCCTTTTTATATGGGTAATTATTTTCTCCCGTGTTTGGCAGAGCTACGAAATGCCCATCGCTGGAAGGTGGTTGAGCCTCAGATTGGCTGTTCCAACGGATTCGAAAAAGTCTCCCAGAACATTTCTCGCCATGCCGCATCGCTTCGTGAACTGGAAACGATGATGCTCGCTTATATTGGCATGGTCGCCCATCGTGAGCACGATCTCATCCAGTTCTCGGCCCTTGAACTGGTGCAAGTCCTTGCCGACACGGATCTCGACACCTTTCTCGGCTGACCTGCAGCATCTTAGGGGGGGGCAAGCCAATCAGAAACCCAAGCAAGACCACCGCCCTTGCGCGGGCCGTGGGTTTCCAGATCGAGTGCCACTGATGCGCAAGCGCGTATGGTTGCCGCAAAGGCGGGCAGATCAGTCGGATACGTGATCAACATGCGATTGGGCACATTAGGCACGTTGGGCACTTTCTCCCTAACGTCTGTACGTACGTCTTTTTTATTATCTCTATTCTTCTCTATATCACTGTATTTAATTTCTCCCGTGTTTGGCAGAGCTACGAAGTGCCCAACGTGCCCAACGTGCCCAACGTGCCCAACGTGCCCAACGTGCCCAACGTGCCCAACGTGCCCAACGTGCCCAACGTGCCCAACGTGCCCAACGTGCCCATTCGAATCGTCGGTTTGGGTTGTATGAGGCGCTCCCAATCGGCCAAAAAGTCTCCTGGGAGAGTTCTCACCATGCTGCTTGGTTTGGTTGGCCGGAAATAGTGCGGTTCGCTTTGGTAGAAGTGGTCATCAATTAACGGTAAAATCCCATCCAGTTCACGCCACTTGAACTGGCGCAACTCTTTGCCGACGCGGGTCTTGGCACGCCTTTATCGACCGAACCGAACCATTTTCGGTGGCAGGCCACGACACTTTTAAAGCGAAATAGAAGCGCAAAACTGACAGGAGATGTTCGCTCCAAACAGCGAGCCAGAATTCTAATTCTCAAACCACCGCTTCACCGCCTCCGGGCTGAACCGGACCAAGTGGCCGAGCTTGCGGTAGGGCAGGCCATGGCGGCGGAGTTCAGTGATGTGGCGAACGCTGCAACGGGCGTAAAGGGCCACATCGTCGATCGTCCAGAGAGTGGTTTCGTTGGAAGTTTGTGCGAGAGCATCAAGAGAATTTTGAGGTTTGTTCATTGATCGGGGAGACATGTCAAAACGCTTCAATGCATTTCAGCGCTTATGAATTCTGCTCGTTGCGCAACGAGCAGAAGGACAAAGCCAGGCGTTTTCAAATATGACAACCGCCCGCACCCTTTCACACCCTCGCAGTTGCTTGCAGAAGCACGGCATTATGACATGACGGATTATGACAGCAGAACTTCCAAATTACGCAGAAGCCTGCCAAACCCATGAAATCCAAATCCGCAAAGACATGACTTCTTCCCTGAATAATAGCAAGAAAGCGCAAGAATCGGAACACGGCTTTCTCCATTGCCAATCGAAGCTAC
>CANIBP010000018.1 GCA_947466075.1 Verrucomicrobiaceae bacterium | reverse complement strand
TCCAAAGCGTCGAGCGATCTGTTCCTGGGTGCCTTCTCCTCGGTCGCAGGTGCTGACGATACGTTGACGCAAATCAAGGGATAGTGTGGCCATGCTCCCTTCTAACACTCCCTTGCCGCGTTTCTACATTATTATTTAAAATGCTCTAACCGTTATTTTCTTGGTTTTCCCGCACATAATTCAATTACATGTTGAACAAAAAACTAGCCTTTCAGCACTGGCCTTGAGCCCGAGATACGTCAACGTGTCCGCCAAATCGACGAGACCCTCAGCCTCATTTCTTGTGAGCGGCTGCCCCGAGTCTTGCTTGTCCAACAGGGCCGTGAGCCGTGAATTTACCCCCGCAGGCAGTCGAAACCACGCCAGATCGCCCGGCAGTTCAAGGTCAAGATGAATGGCCTGTGTCATGGTTGAATCGTACTGCTCAGGCTTGGTTGTGCAATAGCTCAGTTCACTCCGCCAGCCGCACGCGATACACCTTCCGCGCATGCTCGTAGGCCGCCACGGCGTCCGCGTGTTCCTTGGGATCAATGAGCGTTTCTTTCTGCGACCAGCATTGATCGACGCTCTTGAGGCACCATTCGAGGCTGCGTTTTTCGCGGATGGGCTTGTCGTTCACGATGACGAAGATCGGGTTCGTGTGGGAGCTGGCGCGGATGCGGAGGGCGAGCCAGCAGCTTTTTTCCACAGGCACGTCGAAGGTGAGATCGCGCATGCTGCCGTCGGCGGCGATGATTTGCTTTTGAACGGAGACACCGTTGACGAGGAGTTCGACAGGCACCTCGCGTGAAGTGCCGATGCGGGCGCGTTCGATGTCCCAGAAGGGCTTTTGGCCTGCGGGGGCGTTTTGAATGTCCGGACGCGGCTGCGCGTCGAGCAACGCGGCGGCTTTGACGGTGAGTCTCACTGTTCCTGGCGTCTGAAGCCTTAGCTCGCTGCCTTTGATGCCCATTTCAGTTTGTTTCATCACGATTTCCCTGGGACCTCGATCTGAGTTGTCGGGGGTTACGCCGGGACCCTCGGGAATGATGATCTGACTGGCCTTGAAGTCGATGAGGTGGCTCTTGCCATCGCTCACGTAGGCGCGGCCGGCGCGGATGCCTTCGCACCACGCGTCGTAGCTGAGGCGCTTGTCGAGCTTCACATAGGCGCGGCCGAGGCCGACGCGTTCGCCGTAGATGCAGGGGAAATCGGTCTCGCCGCTGATGCGGGTGCGGAAGCCGGCGTTGAGCGTGTGATACCAGATGTTCAGCTCCCAGGTGTGCGGCGTGTCCACCATCGAGAGGAAATCGACCGCAGGCACCGGTTTGCCATCCGGTCCTTCGACCAGGTGCGTGACATCAACGATGTATTCGCACGCGCCGATGCCATTGAATGGCGGCACGATGTAATTTGGCAGCTCGTCGGTGGCGCTTTGGAGACCGAGCTTGTATTGCTTGTCACGAGCCGGATCGTTTGGCGCGAGCGGTTGCAGGCCCCAGCCGCTGTGCGCGGGACCGGTGAGCGCGCCCTGCTTCTTCGCCCACTTGAGTGTGTTCAGGCAAAGCGTGGGCCAGTGCGCGGTCGAATCACCGCCGGGATACATCTGCTCCTTGAGCTTCAGCAGGCAAAGATGGCCGCTCTTATGACTGCCGAAGCCGCTGACCTCGACATCGTAGCGCAGCAGGAAGGGATAAAGCGATTCCTTGTCCTCCGCGCCGGTGAAGAACTGCTTTTGATAATCGAAGCACGGCCCCCAGGTGAGGTTCGCGCCGATTTTCAAATCCTCGCCCATGCAATGCCGCGCCATGTCGGGCGCATGCACGCCCTGCGTCGGCACGGAGTAATGCGCGCAGCCGGCGGCGTGGATGTGATGATCGCCGCTCCACCAACCGAGCTTTGAGGGATCGACCCAGCGCTTCACCTGGAATGCCAGTGTCGTGTTTTGGCCGGAAATCGTCACTTTGCGGGATTCAGGCACGGATTCGGGTCCACGGCGGAAGGTGATGTCGTAAATGCCATCGGGCAGTTTGAGAGATTCGGCATCACCGCGATAAATCTGCGGGTGGAAGAAGAAATCAGGCGCGTGACGTTTGATCTGCGAGGGGTAGATGCGCCCTGCGGCATCTTTGATGAGCAGCTCGGCGATGCAGGGCGCTCCGTTTTCATCGGTAATGGCGAGTTTCACCTCGCGCGCAGGTTGACAATCAAACAGCACGCTCACTTCGTTGCGAAAGCCAAGATCCTGCGTGCCCTGGCCGGTGTCGAAGCTGAAGGTGGCATCGCGTTTGCCTGCATCTCGGCTGTAGAGCTGGATGATGCGGTATTCGATGCCAAGGCCGCTCAGATTGGCCTGCATGGGCGGCGCTTCAAACATCTGCATGTCGAGCCACCGTGCGGAAAGCGCTGGCTGGCCGGGATCACGCGGCTGTGCGTTCGGTGCCACGGGTGGCGAGCCTTTCACATACGCTTCCTTCGCCTGCGGACTACTCCCCACGAGTTTCGCGGTCACGCCTGCTTCGTTATCGACGCGCACGAGATACTGCCGCCAGCCCGCTTCATCGAGCACCGCCTTCGCCGCGCCCGCAGCTACTTTCACGCGTTGCTCGGGCGTGATAGTGATTTGAAACAGCGCATGCGCATCGAGCACCGCTTGCGCCTTGGTGGCGCTGGCGGCGTCATTTCCATGAATGCAGGCTTTCAGCGTCGTGATTTCATCGGCACTGAACGGCGAGCCGAGGTAGTTCGTCGCGTCGATGAGCCGCTGCGCAGCGGCAAGGAAGGGCTGGGGTTCAACTTCCGCCGCGTGGGCCAGAAAAGCGCCCAGCACGAATCCACCGATCCAAAGTAAGGTCTTCATGCGACATAAACGTGGGCGGTGCTCACGACTTGCCGATCAGATGCCTTTCAACCGCTTCATGATAGCGGTCGGATCTTGTCGAAGATCGAGAAGGGCATGAAGAATGACGCCGCGCCTCTCCGCGACATAAAACAAGCCGTAGTGACGATTGAAAACGAGAACCCGCCGCACTTTGCCACGATGGACCACAGGTCCGATCTCGGGAAATGCCTCAAGCAACCGCACTGAAGAAAGCACTTCATCGTAGAACCGGTCTCCGGCTCCTTCCTCCCAGGATTCCTGGTGTTCGTAGATACGCTGTACATCTGACTCGGCACCAAGCGTCCAAACCGCGTTCATGCGCGGGAGATGGCAAGTCGCTTCTTGAGTGCCAGAATACCTGCTGTCACCTGTTCAGTAGTGCGCACGGCGTCAGGATTTGCTTCGTGCTCCTGAATTCGTTCATCGAGCAATGCCGCTGTCTCCACATTAATGGAGCTGTCTCGTGACACATCCTGCCATAGCTCCCACACGAGCCGCAGTTTTTGATCAACGGTGAGCGCACCCAAGGCGGGCATGGTTTCCAGAATCATGCTGAAAGATGACCATAGTGCAGCAAGTGGCAACGCCTTCTTTTGCTACACCACCACCAGTACGATCGCGCTCATCATCAGCAACGCACCCGCTAGACGCCAGCGCATGACTTTGGGGCCAAGATGTTGCTCGGCATTGACGAACCAGTGGCCGACCATCCATACGAGGCCGACGCTGAGCAGGCCACGCGAGGCATAGACGATGTTGGTGGAAGTGGCTTTACCGAAGACAGCGATCGTGCTGACGAAGGTGATGCTTTGCACGCCGAGCAGGACAGAGCCGCCGCCAAGCCACGACCAGGCGCGACGCGGAATGGCACTCAACGGTGCTGAGAAACGGAAGATGAGGCCGAACGACAAAAGGGCATTGATCCAGAAGATGCACGGCAACAATCGGCCCGGGCCCCAGCTTGGTCCCCATTTCTGCACGAGCACATCAAAGACCGCGAACGCCACGGCACCGGTGCCGCCAGCGATGAATGTGATGAGCAGATGACGCGGCGGTTGGTCGGCGTCTTTGCGATTGAGAAAGGTGATGCCGAGCACACTGAGGAAGGCGGCGATCCACAGTTTCATGCCCACGGTTTCACCAATGAGCAGTGGCGTGAAAAAGGCGACGAGTATTACCTTCAAGCCAAACACCGGCACCGCAACGGAGACATCGCCCTTCTCCAAGGCGAGAAACTGCGAGAGTTGGCCGACAAACAGACACAGGGCGATCACGCCGGGCTGCCAGAGCAATTCTCTTTCCACCGGTGGCCCACCGAGCAGCCAGAGCAGCGAGAACAAGGCCGCGACGATGATGTTGGCGACAAACGTCGTACGCCAAAGGCCAACGCCGAGATCGCTGGAGCGTTTCAGCACGAGCGCCCCGAATGCGTACAAAAGGGCGGCAATGAGCGGAAACAGCGTGGTAGCTAAGGCGGGGGACACTCGTGCTCTTATCACGCTCAGGCATGCTATCAAGGTCGAGAATCCCGGGCGCTTCAGCCGCCACTTGCCACGCGTGACACCCTCGCTAAGGCAGAGCTCCAACCTCTTTTTATGCCCAATTCGTATCCTGATCAATCTGTCGCCGTACTCTTCAGCGGAGGCGACTCGCCTGGAATGAACGCTTTCCTGCGCGCTATCGTGCGCCTAGGCCTGAACCGCGAAAAAATCGCCGTGCTAGGCATTCGTGACGGCTACCGTGGCCTTGTGCGCTCAGCCCGTGCGGTGAATGGCGATGCAGAAGCGCTGGTTCGCCTCAAAAGCACCATCGCATCACATCCTGGTCGAGCAGGTCTCATCAATGAACAGCTAGACATCATTCGAATGGATCACGCCAGCGTGAGCGGCATCATGGGCAAAGGCGGCACAATTCTTGGCTCGGCACGTTGCTTGGAGTTTCACACTCCAGAAGTGCGGGCCAACGTCATTCGTTTGTTGAAGGGCCTGAATGTGCGGGCGCTCGTCGTTGTTGGCGGTGATGGCTCTCTGACGGGAGCGAAACTTTTGGCGGAAGAAAGTGATCTGCAGATCATTGGTGTCCCGGCAACCATCGACAATGATTTGCAATTCACCGACATGGCTCTGGGCGTGGATACCGCCGTCAAAACACTTGTTTGGGCCGTGGACCACTTCATTGACACGGCCCGCAGTCACCGTCGCGTCATGGTGCTGGAAACCATGGGGCGTGAGAGCGGTGATCTTGCGCGCATGGCCGGTTTGGCTTCAGGCGCTGAAATGATCATCACGCCTGAAGGAGGCCCCATCACCGATGAGGCCATGAAAGGTCTCGCAGCAAAGATCGAGGGCGCGATGACTCGTGGCCGTGGCCACGCCATTGTGCTGGTGGCTGAGGGCGTGCAGTTTGACCCGCCGCAGAAGCGCAACCGCGCCTATGTGCTCATGGATGCCTTTCAGCAGTATTTCCAACGCTCAGGCGCTCCGTTTCCTGATCTCGAAGTGCGGCCTTCCGTGCTCGGCCATCTTCAGCGTGGCGGTCACACCACGCCGCAGGATTGCATTCTTGCCGCCCGCTTCGCCGATCGCGCCTGGACAACCATTCTCACCGAGAAAAGCAAAAACGGCATCACGGCGCTACGCAAAAACGTGATCGAGATCGTGCCTTATGGCGCCCCAGACATGCCTGAGCGTGCGGCGTTCTCCAAAGAAATGGAGAAGTTGCATGAGGAGTTGAGCTCCTGGTAAGCCTGCCTCACGGCTGCTTGAGCCACCGATTCATCCACTTCAGCGTCTTCTCCCACATCTCGGGCAAATACACGTGTCCGACGTCTGGATAGATCGCATTCTCGAAGCGCTGAGGCGCATCACCACCATGCAGCGCGTACACCTTGCTCACGATCTCACCAAGGTGCTTCACGCCCTCAATCGGTGAGCCGCCATCCTGATCGCCCGTCATGAAGAGCATTGCACGCGGTGCTCCTAGCGCGATCACGGCTTCGCTATCAAAGTTTTTGAGCATGCCGGGCACAAAGTAATAAATGCCGTGTGCTTTGAGCATGCCGGCGCGGATCAGTTCTTCATAGCGCGTCATGCAGCCGACGCACACAGCGGCACGCGGGCGATCATCCATCGCCATGATCCACCAACTGCGTGTCGAGCCCATGCTGATGCCTGTGACGCCGATACGGCCGATATCCACCTCGACGCGCGAGCACAAATAATCCAGCGCGGTCAGATCATCACGAACGATCATGCCCCAGAGCGTGCGTCCAGCCCAGAGATTGAACTTCGCCGCCGTCATCTCGCCGTTACCGCCTTTTTGCAGCGCCCCATCCGGCCCCTTGCCATTGCGCTCACCAAAACACGGCGCGTCGATGCCTAGCACGACATAACCCGCCTCTGCCAGCACTGGACCTGGCGCTACTGGCGTCGCATTCGTCTGCAACAACTCCTGTTTGCCGATGTCATACTGCCCGCCATGCCAGTGGCAGTAGAGAATGGCCGGAGCCTTGCTCTGCGCGGTCGCCTGCTTCGGCACAAACACATACCCCTTCACGATTTCGCCAGCGCCATTATCAAATTGGATCGTCTCGTGCGTGTAGGTGCCTTTGTCCTCTTTCGCGATCACTTGAAATGCGGACACTGGTGGCCGTGAGGGCATGTCACCGAGGAGCTCGGTTAACTTCGCTCGGATTTCACCACGCCGCTTTTGCCATGCCTCTAGTGTCTCCGGCACCTGCAGCGGCGGAGCGATTTTGGCGTGAGCCAGCCAATCTTCGGCGGGTGTGGGTTCGGCGGCTTGCATGTGAAGGATGAGAATGAGACAGACAAAGGTCGTGCGCATACGCTGGTTTTATCAGGCCGCGAAATTTTCCGCAACATGGATGCGCGCCTTTCGTTCTCACTGTCCCATGAAACACACCAGCCTCCTCACCCTCGGGCTCGCATTGACCGCTTTTAGCATCCGTGCCGAAGACAAACCTCTCCTCGCCATTCCCGGCAAAGTCATTTACGAAAACAAGTTCGATGCCGCACCCGGTGAGCCTTGGAAGGTTGCCAAGGGCAAGTGGGAACTCGTCGAGGGCGCGATGCGTGGGTCGGAACTGGAAGCGGACAAGCACGGCGCAGTGAATCGTCTGCCAAACAAGCTCCAAGACTTCGTTGTCGAGTATGAGTTCAAGTTTGAAGGTGGCAAGAGCACCAGCCTTTCCATCAACGCAGCCAAGGGGCACATGGCGCGGATCATGATCACGCCGACATCTGTCGCGGTGCAGAAAGATGACAACGATAAAGAAGGGCCAGACAAGGCGGCTATTTTTGCCCGTTTCCCCACTGAACTCACTTCCGGCTGGCACAAGGTCCGCCTCGAAATGATTGGCGACATGATGCTCGGTAAAGTCGATGACGTCGCCGCTTGGGGTGCCAACGACCTCTTCAAGACTGAAAAGACGCCCGGTCTCACGGTTTCTGGGCAAAGCGTCGATTTCCGCAACTTTTCCATCCGCGAAGCCACACTGAACCCAGCCTGGGAAGATGTGAAAGCCACACTGCCAAAGCCCGGTGAAAAAGTGACTCCAGCGGCTCCCGCCAAAGGTGCAGCGAAAGGCAAAGCTCCCGCCAAGAAGAAAGCGGAATAGGCTGCGTGCATTGACTTGGCCGTGCGTCCTCGTTAAAAGGACGCATGGCATTCCCTCTTCGTTCTCCTCGTGATCTGGTCGGCGGCATCGCTGTGTTTGGCCGCATCCTTGATAAAATCCGTCTCAACGCCAAGGAAGGCAAACTGCCCTACGGCTACCATCTCGGCTACATGCCGGGCAATCGCACCTTCGATGAACGCGTCTGCAAGTTTCTCGGAGTGGATTTTAGTGAGCTGTCCAAACGCACGCTCGAAGGCGGCACGGACGAGGAAATCCTCGAATGGTGCTGCCTGAATGGCAACCGGCCCACAACGGAGCAGATCGAAATCTGGAACGGCTTCATGCACAAACGCGGCTGGCGCGATGCGGCCTCCGCCGGACTCGTGAAGCAGCGCGAAGAAGCCGGACTCGGCCATCGCGAAGATCTTGTGACCTTCTTTGACGTGATGGATGTCGAGGAAGGCCGCGCGCCTTGATGCAGATAGTTCAAAAGCCGCGTGGAGCCATCGAGTAGAGACCCATGGTGACATCGTAGGCGTCGAGCAGGGCCATGCGCTTGAGTTCATGGCCTGCGCCCCAGGAGTCGGTGAAGAGCACCTGATTCTTCGCCAGGTTGTAGCCGATGACCATGCGCATGTGGCCGCCACGCGTTTGTCCTCCGCCTGGCAGCGGCGGATCTTCGGGCTTCTGGCCAAGCATGAGACCCCAGAGCAGCGGCACGCCCTTCTCGACATTCTCTTTGATGAGGGAGAGGAACTCTTTCTCGGACACGCGGCGCTTGCGACCAGCAGAGTAATACAGCTCAGGATTCACCAGCGGCTTGAAGGTGACTTTGAACGCACCGTCGATCTTCGCGAGGCTCTTCTGCATCGTCATGATGTCCGCGCCACCTTCGGCATCGACGCTGACGAGCTTCGCCATCTCATGCTGGTCACAAGGGATGCGCATGTATTCAAACAGGCGCTGGCAGCTCGCGGCAACGCAGTAGCCCTTCTGCCCTTGATCGACCATCGGCACGCCGGAGATATAGACATCCCCTTCGGTCGTCTTTTTGACGCGCTGGAGCAATTCCATGCGCTGCACGCCCACCGCCAGCTTGCCCATGCTCCAGTCGGCCTGATTGGGTGCGGCAAGCTTCAGACGCAGGAACTCCGGCTTCGTGACCTTGCCCGGCGTGTTGTACTCGTTGTATTCGAGCAAGGCAATGCCCGCAGGCGCACTCCACATCCAACCCGCGACGGGCAGAGCGGCATTGGCCGACATGAGCTGCTTCTTGGGTGCCACCTTCATCGCCTGACCAAGATTCTGGCCGATCAATTTGAAGATGCGGTCGAATTCCTTCACTTCGATGTCGCCGGAATCACCGCGATTGTAAAACGAGATCGTCGCACGAGCCGCCTTGCCATTCACGAATTCCAGGATGGCTTCCTCCACCTTGATGGAGCCGCCGAACATGGTCAGGTTGGTCTCCGCATTGCTAAACATGTGGCGGGAAAAACGGGCGCGGTCCTTGCTGGCGCTCACCCATTCAAACTGCGGTGCCTTCTGCTGCTTTTCCTGGTCTTCGAGCTTCAGCACATAGTTTTTCTCAAAACTCTCCGGCCCCCATTTCCACAGTTCCGCAAAATTCAGCAACGCATCGAGATTGGCGGAGAGTTCGGGCAGCCTGCGCTCCTGGGCGTGTGCCAAACATGGAAGGCAAGCGAGGAAGGAGACGAATGCGAATCGGCTGACGAAGTGCATGTGCTAGATTTACGTGATGGATGTTTCGAGTGTCAATCTCTGACTCATTACGGTTCCTTCGAGCGGCAAAACGACACCTGGCGGTGCGGGCCTGCCTAACACAGATTTAACACGTCAACGGTTTTCGCCGTAGGGCGGCGCGTCTTCACGAAGGATCATCGGGACGCGGTGATGTGCGGCGGCACCCGCAGACTCCATGGTGCTGGTGTCCTTCATTTTGCGTTTCGGCTTCTCATACTTCACCAGCGGTGCCGTCAGCTTCTCATACAGCGCAAATAGATGCTCCACACGGGCGCGGTCGTTCGGGAACGGTTCCTTGCGGTAGCAGCGGTCCACCACACGGTCGAGATCGGCATGGGCTTTCGCCAGAACGGGCGGCATCGTGGTTGGATCGTAGAGATCAGCCAGCGTGGAAGTGTTGAATTTGGCCCGCGCATCCAGCACGGACTGCGCGGCTTTCTCCACGGCGTCCTTCTGCGCCTCACTTACTTCCTCTGGCCAGGGGTAGTTGTTATAGACGATCTTGTTGGAGTATCGGAACCGACTCTCC
Source organism: Verrucomicrobiaceae bacterium (assembly GCA_947466075.1). Lineage (GTDB taxonomy): Bacteria > Verrucomicrobiota > Verrucomicrobiia > Verrucomicrobiales > Verrucomicrobiaceae > Prosthecobacter. The sequence goes on along the minus strand of CANIBP010000018.1, from coordinate 82,142 downwards.
AATCTTCCACAGACGCACTTCATCCAAGCCATGTGCATCAGGGATGAAAGCACGCCAAAATGATACTGCGAAGCCTCGGGGACTGCGGTGCAACTATCACTAATGATGGTCTCTGGTCCAAAGTAACCGAAGGGTATATAGCGCCGGCTCTCGGAGGAGTGCCGGGGAATCACGATGTAAGTCGTGGTGGGCTGACGAATCTGGTCAAACAAACTCGGCTGCAGGGCCATCCGCCGAGTTGACTCTTTTGGACTCTTCAGGCGGAACTCCTTCACGGCTTCGACACGCTCCAGAACGCTGGGGTTTTGCTTGATAACCGATGGCGGAGCGTCCACGAGCCAGAGCACCCATCTTTCCTTGCCGTTGAGGTATTGATCCGCGCTCAGGAGTGGCTTGAGATATGGAGTAATCGTCGGGTTCGCGGCGACAAAGGCCGCCTTCTCATCCTCTTCAAGAATGAGATGCCCGCCATCCGCTGGCTTGTTCCCATTCACAATAGGCGGCACGTTGCAGATCGGCTGGCGGCGGATGGGCAGAACGATATCGGAACCTTCGATCAGATAGGGGCTGATGTTCTTCACCAGACTGACGGTGGGGTTCGTGTCGTAGTCGTAAAGCGTCTTGTCTGTAACATCGAAGGTAGCAAACCCAATGATAACACAATGCACATGAGCCTTACCGCGAGCCTCGCTCTGCCAAGTGAAGGTGCGATGGGCGAAGTGTATCTTGAACTGAAACCGCTCGAACAACTCCGTCCACATCACGGCTGCTTGTTCGCCTTGTGTGATTGAGTTGGTCGAGACAAAGGCAGCCTTGATCTGAGTGCCGTGGATGAACTCCGCAGCTTTCCGATACCATCCGCTCACCAAGTCCAGGAAGCCTGCGCCGTTTAGCCCAGCCCATACGGTGTCAATGTCCTGCCCTTGTTCCGGGGTCATCAGGTGTTTCCCAACAAACGGCGGGTTCCCCAGCACATAGCTGCACTGCTCCGGCGGCAGGACTTCTTTCCAGTCTTTTCGCAGGGCGTTGGCGACGTGGATTTGGGGGCTTTTGCGCAACGGGATGCGGAGGTAGAACTGGCTGAACGTCTGACTGAGTTCGATGTTGGCCTGATGGTCGGTGAGCCAGATGGCGACTTCGGCGATGCGGGCGGGGAATTCCTCGATCTCGATGCCGTACATTTGATCCACGTCGATAAGCGAGAGCTTGTTCACGTCATCGAGACTGAACTCACTCTGCACGCCATGGAGTTCCTTGAGGATGTCCAGCTCCAGGCGGCGCAGCTCACGGTAGGTGATGACAAGGAAGTTGCCGCAACCACAGGCCGGATCGAGGAAGCGCAGAGCGGCGAAGCGCTTTTGCAAATCACGCAGTTTGTCAGCCTTCCCGATCTTCAGACCTCGGAGGTGCTCGAACTCCGCCCGCATGCCATCGAGGAACAGCGAGCGGACAAGTTTGAGAATGTTGGCCTCGCTGGTGTAGTGCGCGCCGATCTGGCGGCGCTCTTTCTTGTCCATGACGCCCTGGAACAGGGAACCGAAGACGGCGGGACTAATACGTTCCCAGCGGAAGTTCGCCGCCTTGAGCAGCGCGTTGCGCATGGCGGTGGTGAAATCGGCAAACTCCAGCTTCTCGGCAAAGAGATCACCATTCACATACGGGAACTGGCGCTGGTCTTCCTCCAGTCCAGCCTGGCGTTTATCCTCCGGCGTGTTGAGGATGCGAAAGAGGCGGTCTAGCTTCGGGCCGAGGTCACTGCCATCCTCGACGGTGCGGTCGGTGAGGTAGAGCTTGAAAGCATCTGGCGGGAAGATGCCGGTATCGTCAGCAAACAGACAGAACAGCGTGCGGACGAGGAAGACGCGCAGGTCATGGCCGGTGTAGCCGCCGTCCAGCAGCGCATCGTGCAGCACGGCCATGAGTTCGGCGGCTTCGATGTTCGCCGGGTCTTCGGGGTCGAGCTTGTGCTGCTTGTAACCGGCGACGAAAGCGAAGTGCCGGATGTGCTTGTGCAGGTCGGTGACGGGAAAGGTGATGGATTCGCCATCGCCTTCGAGGTCATGCAGGGCGATCTTTTGAAAGTCCGAGACGACGAGGTAGCGCGGGATTTCCTTGCCGCGTCCGGTGTCTTGCAGGCCACGGATGTAGCCCATGCCCTGCGCGTGCGCTTTGTCGAGGTCCTGTCCGGCGCTCTTGTGTTCGCCGAGGAGTTTGCCCGGCCAGAAGATGTCGATGGCTCCCCAAGTGCCGGAGAGTTTCTTCACCGGCTCCTCGAAGCTGGCCACGGTGCGCCGCTTGATGCCAAAGATGTCGAAGAACTCGTTCCAGAACGTCTGCCGCTCCGCTGCTTCACGCGTCTCGGTCTTCCAGTCGTTGCCGAACTTGATGGCGCGGTGTTTGATCTCGTTCCAGGACAGGGGCATTCCGTATCCTAATCAGCCTGCGGTTTCTTGTCACAAGTTTTAACCTGTTGCTATCCGCTTCGGCCTTCCTGCCACTTACTTCGCGACAACGCCCGCTTGGTCGGAGGACAGCACCTGCTGCAACGGCTTGGGATACACGCCGAGGATGAGGATGAGGGCGGCGAGAACTCCGGCGACGGCTTTGGAGGCGGTGCTGATGGTGAGGGCGCTGGTGTCGGTGCCTTCGGTAGTGTACATCGCGAGGACGGTCTTGAAGTAGTAATAGAAGCCGGCGGCGGCGGCGATGACGGCGCAACTGAGGGCGCCCCAGTAGCCGTGATCGACGAGGCCGAGGAAGACGAAGAGCTTGCCGATGAAACCCGCGGTGAGCGGCAGGCCGGCGAGCGAAGCAAACGAGATCGTCATGAGCAGGGCGAGCGTTGGATTGCGTTTGGCGAGGCCAGCGAAGTCTTTGATGTCTTCGCCAAGGCCGTTGGCGCGCATGAGGCCCAAGACGAGGAAGCCGAGGACGGTCATCGGCAGGTAGGTGGCGAGGTAGAAGGCGACGATGCCGCCGGAGGAGAGATCGAAGCGGGCGCTTTCGCGGCAGGCGAGGGCGAGGAGCAGATAACCGGCGTGGCTGATGCTGGAGTAGGCGAGCAGGCGCTTCACGCTGGTCTGGAACATCGCGGGGAGGCTGCCGAGCAGGACGGTGAGCGAACCGACGACGAGCAGGAGCGATTGTACTTCGACGGCGATGATGGAGCCTTCGGCGAGGAAGGCATCGAGCGCGCGGGTGAGGACGACGAAGCCTGCGGCTTTTGATCCGACCGAAAGGAAGGCGGTGACGGGTGTGGGGGCACCTTGATAGACATCAGGCACCCACATGTGGAAGGGTGCAGCGGCGACTTTGAAGCCGAGGCCGCAAAGCAGCATGGCGGCACCGAAGAGAGCGGCGGTTTTGCTGGTGGCGGGATTGGCGAGGGCTTTGGCGATGCCGTCGAAGCTCATGGTGCCGGTGGCTCCGTAGATCCAGGCGATGCCATAGACGAGGATGCCGGTCGAGAGAGCACCGAGGATGAGGTATTTGACGCCAGCTTCGAGGCTGAGGGCGCTTTTACGGGCGAAGGCGACAAGGACGTAGAACGAAACGGTGACGAGTTCGAGCGCGACGAAGACGGTCACCAAATCGCGTGCGGAAGCCATCCACATCATGCCAGCGCAGACGATGAGCGGCAGGCTGAACATTTCAGCGAGTTTGCCATCGACGGTGTAGCGCGAGAGGTAGGGCGCGCATTCGAGCGTGAGCCAGAGCACGAGCAGTGTGATGACGAGCGCGAAGCCTTTGTAGAACAGGGCGAGTGTATCGAGCTGATGCCAGGGCTGGATGAAGCTGGGCAGGCTGGCGGAGTCGTGGTTCGCGAAAACGAGCAATACGAGAGCGAGCACGGTGCCTGCTATGGCGGTGAGGCCTAGGGTGCTGCGGGAGATGTCGGGCTTGAAGGCCTCGACGAGCAACAAGGCAAGTCCGAGGAGGGCGAGGCCGGCTTCGATGGTGAAAACGCTCATGGTAGGGGCTACAGCGCGGATTTCATGAGGTTGAGCAGCAGCCAGGGGCAGCAGCCGGTGACGAGCAGCGTGGTGGCGAGCAGGATGAACGGCACGCGCTGCGAAACAGCAGGGTCAGTCATGAACAGGCCGGTGGTGGCATTGCCGTGGAAGATGCCACGATAGGCACGCAGCATGTAAACGGCGGACATCACGACGCCCCAGAGGGCAAGAAAGACAGTCCAGTGAAGGTTGCTCAAGGCAGCCGCTTTGAAGTTGGTGAAGCTGCCCGCAAAGATCATCACCTCACCAGCGAAGTTGGTCAGACCGGGCAAACCGATGGAAGCAAAAGCACCAAACGCGAAGAGCACGGTGAATGCCGGTGCATGCGTGGCGAGACCGCCGAGCTTGCTGTATTCCAAAGTGCCGAGCTGGTTGCGCATGCGACCGCAGAGGCCAAAGAGCAACGCGATGGACACACCGTGAGCGAACATGAGGATCACCGCACCCTTGAGAGCGACTTCACTGCCTGCGGCGATGCCGAGGAAGATGTAGCCCATGTGCATGACGCTGGAATTGGCAAGCGTGTCGTCGAGGCGGTTCGCATGGATGGTGACGAGGCCCATGACGAGGATGTTGCCCAGTAGCATGAGCAGCAGGGCGTTTTGCACCCACTCAACATGCACTCCTTGCGGCAGCAGTGGCATGGCGATGCGAATGAGGCCATAGAGCCCGAATTTTTTCAGAACGCCGGAGTGGAGCATGGCCACAGGCGTCGGTGCGGTGGCGTAGGCCGGTGCAGCCCAGCTATGGAATGGGAACAAACTGACGAGCGAGCCAAAACCAAGCAGTAGGACGAAGAAAATCTGCCCTTGCTTCGCGATGGGCAATGGCGTGAGTGCGGCTTGAGCACGCAGGGCTTCAAGGTCGAAGGTAAGTTTAGATCCGCCGCTGAATTCGAGCACGAGCCACACAAGACCCGCAAGGAGCACTAAACTGCCAGCACCGAGGTAAATCGTGGCTTTCCAAGCCACCGCCTTGCGTTGCGCGGCATCGGCACGGCCATGCAACGCGATCATGAGGAAGGTCGGGATCAGTGCGAGTTCATGGAAGGCGTAGATGAAGAAGACATCCGTGGCGAGGAAGGCCCCAAGCGCCCCACCACCGATGAGGAGCGATGAAATGTAGAAGATGGCGGGGCGATCCTGAATCTGCCAGATGGCGGCCAGCATCACCAGCGTGGTGAGCAGGGCGAGGATGAGCGAGACACCATCGGCTCCGACGGCGAAGCTGAGTGATGGATTGTCGAGAATGGGACGCGACTGCGTGAAAGCTAGGCCAGTTTTGCCCGCGTATTGGATCGTGGTGACGAAGACGAGGATGAGATTGATGAGCGTGGCCCCCATGGAGGCGGCACGGGCAGGCGCACCGAGCCAGATCGCCAAAGCGGCGAGCAGCGGGAGTGCGATGATTAGTTCAAGGACGCTCATTCAATTTCTCCATCAATGACCCATGTGGGGCAGCACAAACACGACAAGATAAATCACGGCGATGACACCACCGCCAAGCAGGAAGGTGTAGCCTTGCAGATGACCGCCCTGTAGCATGCGGGTGGCGGCGCCGAGACGGGCAATGATCGCTGTGGGCAGACGCGCAACGAGGCCATCGACGAACACGCGCTCCAGAGCGGTGACGATCCAGGCGAGACGATCCTGGCAGACGCGGACGATGACGGCGTACATTTCGTCGAAGTAGAACTTGTTGGCGAAGAGCTTGATGTTCACCGGATCCTTGTCCTTACCACGGTAAAGATAGATGGCGCTGCCAGCACCGATGATGAGCGCGGCAAGCGAGGCGAACAACACGGTGTCATGACCTTCGACGTGTGGCGGTTTCATGGCTTGCAGCGGTGTGGCAAGGATGTCGAAGGCGGAGAAGATCGAAAAGAGCGCCAGAACTGCGAGGGGCAGCAGCATGATCATCGGCACTTCGGTGGCGTGATGGGCGGAATCGCTGCGTGGCTTGCCGAAGAAGGCGACAATAAGCAAACGCATCATGTAGAACGAGGTCAGCACGGCGGTGAGTGCGCCAGCGAGGAACAGTGGCCTGCAACCGCTGTCGTAGGCTGTGCCGAGCACCGCTTCCTTACTCCAGAAACCACTGAGCGGCGGCAATCCCATCAAGGCGAGCGTGCCAATCGCAAAGGTCCAGAAGGTCACGGGCATGTGCTTGCGCAGACCGCCCATCTTCCAGATGTCCTGCTCATGGTGGCAGGCGTAAATCACCGCGCCGGAGCCGAGGAACAGCATCGCTTTGAAGAAGGCATGCGTGTAGAGGTGGAACATCGCGGCGTGGCCGGGATCTGGACCGTGTTCGGCGTGACCATGCTGCGCGGCCATGGCGACGGCACCGACCGCCATGACCATGTAGCCAAGCTGGCTGAGCGTGGAGTAAGCGAGCACGCGCTTGATGTCGTTCTGCTGCGTGGCCATCAATGCGGCGAGCAACGCGGTAAAGCAGCCGATGCCAGCGATGATTTCCGCTGCGAGTGGCGATGCCGTGACGATAAAGCTCATTCGCACTATCATGTAAACGCCCGCAGCGACCATGGTGGCGGCATGGATGAGAGCGGAGACGGGTGTGGGGCCTTCCATCGCGTCCGGCAGCCAGACGTGCAGTGGGAATTGAGCAGATTTGCCGACAGCACCCATGAAAATGCAAAGCGCAGCGGCGGTGATGAGGCCGGGGTGCAATTTCGCCGCGTCATGCAGCGGTCCACCTTGCACGAAGGCGTCTTGCAGGTTGTCGAACGCTACATCACCGTTGTTCAGGCCAAACAGCAGCAGAATGCCGATCATGAAGCCGAAATCACCGATGCGGTTGGTGAGGAAAGCTTTCTTGCAGGCCTCGGCAGCGCTGGCCTTTTCATACCAGTGACCGATGAGCAGGTAGGAACTGAGTCCGACCAACTCCCAGAAGATGAACATCATGAACAGGTTGCCGGCGAGCACGATGCCGGTCATCGAGAACATGAAGAGAGAGAGAGAACCGAAAAAGCGCGGCTTGGCTTCGTCGTCCTTCATGTAGCCGAGCGAGAAAAGATGCACCAGCATACCGATGAAGGTGACGATGAACATCATGCCCTGGCTCTGCTTGTCGCTCATCACGTCGATGCCAGCGCGGAAACCGGCTACATCGATGAACGGCAGCAGCATCTTGGTGCCTTCGTTGTCATCCGCGCCCAGAAAAGCGATGCTGGCAAGGAAGGCAATGATGGAGGAACCGACAGAGATGAGGACGGCGGCACCTTTGAGCTGGCGGTGTCCCAACAGGATGAGCAGCGCCGAGAAAAAAGGCAGCAGAAGGAGGATGCTGGCGTTCATGGTGGCGCGTTATCCCTGAAGTTTGGTGACAGACTCGACATCGACGCTCTGCTTCGAACGGAAGAGCGCCACGATGATGGCAAGACCCACGGCCACCTCTGCGGCGGCCACGGTGATGGTGAAGAAGACGAGCGACTGCGCGGTGTAATCCGGCAGGCCATTGACGAGATGAAAGCGTGAAAAGCCGACCAGCGCGAGGTTCGCGGCGCTGAGCATCATTTCCAGGCACATGTAAACAATGATGATGTTCCGTCGTGCAATGACGCCGGCGAGGCCGAGCGCGAACAGCATACCGCTGACGACAAGATAATGACCGAGTGTGATCATGGCGCGCTCCTTTCGCGTTTACTAAGCACCACGACGCCAATCGTGCCGACGAGCAGCAGCAAGCCGACTACTTGCAGGTGGAAACCGTATTGATCGAAGAGCGTGAAGCCGATCAGCTTGGCATCGGGCAGTGTGCCGGTTTCGAGATCGTTCGTGATCGTGGGCAGCGCGGCTTTGCCGATTTTTCCGGCGGCTTCAGCGAGAGCGAGAGGGGTATTCTCCGCGCTTTTCTTCGCGATGTCGGTGCCGCTGACGACAGCGATGATTTGCAACGACAGCAACACGGCGAGCAGCACACCGGAGACAATGGCAGGTAGATTCAGCTTCTTGCCTTCCTCAGACTTAATGTCGAGCAGCATGATGATGAAGAGAAACAGCACCATCACGGCACCAGCATAGACGAGGATTTGCACCGTGCCGATGAAGTAGGCATCAAGGCTCAGAAACAGCGCGGCAAGGCCGACGAAACTCGCAGCGAGCGAAAGCGCGCAGGTGACCGGGTTGCGACCGGTGACGACCATGAAGCCGAAGCCCAAGGTGATCAGTGCGAACAGGTAGAACAGCAGCGGGGGCATTACTTGAGGTCGTTCCACTTGTTCACCAGTCCCACACGCTGGCCGCCGATCTCATAGAGGCGTTTTTTGTCGTGAACCATCTCCTGGCGTGAGAGGCCGGTGATGGCGTAGTCTTTGCGCAGATAAATGGCCTGCTCGGGGCAGACCTCCTCGCACATGCCGCAGTAAATGCAGCGAATCATGTCGATTTCGAAGACCTTGGGCCGTTTTTCGACCTTCGCCCACGGATCGTCACTCGGAATCTCGCTCGGAATGATCTTGATAGCCTTTGGTGGGCAGATGAACTCGCAGAGCTGGCAGCTCACGCAACGCTCGCGGTCGTGCTCGTCGGTGACGAGAGCGGGGGCACCGCGATAATATTCCGGCAGTTGCTCATCCCACTTCTGCTCGGGGTATTCCATGGTCACCTTCGGCTTTTTCCCGGCGATCTGGAGGAAGGTCTTGATGCCATGCCCGACGGTGATCCTCAGACCCTTCCAGAGCGTGGAAATGAACCAGCGTTCATGCCAGGCAAGAGTGGGGCGTTGTACAGTGATGGTAGCCATGAAAAAGCAGGGAGCCGCAGGGAGAGTCGAATTTGATTATCCGAGCGTCCCGCAGAGCGGCAACCGCTATTTGTGAAAAATTTCACAAGGCAGCGGCCAAATGGTCCTTGGAATGAAATTTCGCGCCAAAATTTCGCACGCTGCAACGTGTCCCGACCACGAAACAGCCCGCTGGGCTATTTCGTGTCCTTTTTCTTCGGCGTGGTCTTGGCTTTGGCGGGTGCTTTCTTTTTCTCGGTCGTTTCTTCCTTGGCTTCCTTCTTTTCTGGCTGCGGGAAGCCCGCCTTCGCATGGGCGACCATTTCGGCAAAGGTTGCCTCGCCAATGCCCTCGACTTTCATGACGTTGGTCACATCGGCAAAAGGACGTGCCTTTTTGATCGCGGCAGCGCGGGTTTCTCCCACGTTAGGGATCGTCATCAGCGCCTTCTCATCCCCTTCATTCAGCAGGCCCAGCAGTTTGGTGCGTTGGGACGGCGTCAGCGTCTTGGCGATGGCTTCGACCTTGGCGGAAGGCTTAGCTTCCTCAACAGCGGGAGCTTTGGGTTTGGCCGGGCTTTTCTTTTTCGGTGCCGTCTCGGCGGCGGAAAGCGACAGGCTGAAGGCAAGGATGGAGAGGAGATAAGTGATGGTTTTCATGGCGAGTTTTAAAATATGACGTGTGGAAGATAATTATGGTTAAGGGGTATCGGCGAGAAAAAAGTGCCGACCGTTGTATTTTTTCCAAGTTCGTGTCATACCGGATTGCCTAATTGCTCGACATTTGGCAGCCATCCTCCCAAAATCAGCCTTATGAAGCTTTCCAACCACTGGTGCCTCGCTGCCGCCGCATTGTTGTCCGTCTTTGCACAGGCACAAACCACCGCCCCTGCCATGCGCAGTTGGACGAGCACGGATGGCCGCAAGATCGACGCTCTCTTTGTGGCGCTGGAAGGGGAAGGCGTGAAGATTCGCATGGCCAACGGCAGCACCTTCACCATCCCGCTGGTACGTTTGGCCGCCGCAGACCAGGCCTTTGCGAAAGGCCTGGCAGCGCCATCTCCCACTGCCGCCACATCGACTTCCGGCGCTCCCGTCGCCAGCACCAGTTGGCCGCGCACAGTTTCGCTAGAAGACCGGCCCGAAGTCACGGTGGTCAAAGAGGACACCGAAACCAAGCAATTCATCTACCGCTCGCCGCACTACGAATTTCAGTGCGACTCCAAGCTCGGCTCCAACGTCGTGCGCGAGTTTGGCCGCATCTTTGAGTCCACCTGGCTGCTGAACTGCATGCTGCCGCTTGATCTCAAACCAACACCCGAAAAGCTGCGTGAAATCTTCCTCGCACGACTGTTCACCAACAAAGAAGATTACATGACGGAAGGTGGTGTCGTAGGTTCCGCAGGTGTGTACATGTCCGGCAAAAAAGCGCTCATGGTGCCCCTCTCCAGCCTCGGCGTGAAGATGCTCGGCAGTCGTGTCTCCTTGGAAAACAACAATGACGATGATAACGCCACGCTCATCCATGAAATAACCCACCAAATGATGAACCACTGGCTGGGCGTGCTGCCCACTTGGTACATCGAAGGCAGCGCCGAGTATGTCGAGATGCTCGACTACAACCGCAATGGACGCTTCAGCCTCGCTGGCCTGAACCGGCAATTGAAAGGTTATACGCAGAACATGAACTACGCCGGCGGCGGCAAGAGTTACACCATGATCGATCTTGAAGAACTCATGAATATAGAGGGCGGGCGCTGGGCCGCAGCCCTTGGCAAAGGCGGAGCCGCCCAGGAAAACTACGGTTCCGCCGGTCTGCTGACCTATTACTTTTATCACCTCGACGGCAAAGGCGACGCCGTGAACGTCATCGCCTACCTGCGCGAGGTGCAGAATGCAAAAAGCGCCGCAGAAGAACAGGCTGCCGTCAAAAAACATCTCATGCGTGAGCGCACCTACGCTCAGCTGGCCGAAGATGTGAAGAAAGCCCTGCGCAAAGAGGGCCTCGACATCAGTTACTTCCCGCCGGGAAAGAACGGTCCGGCAACGTCCTCCAATTAATCTCGGCAAACCGCGCTGTGGTGGCCTGAATCATGCGGAACTTGATTCGCTAGAGAAAGGAGATGGATTTCTTATGGCGTTTCTAATTTGTCTCGATTAGAATAGTCCCATCAATAGGGAAATGACCAATTCCGACCGCATCCGCATTTTGATCGTCGAAAACGAGGGCCTCGTCGGCTGCGACATGGCCGCATCGCTCGGCAAGCTCGGCTACCTCGTCGTCGGCATCTGTGCCTCGGGGGAGGAGGCGCTTGAACGCTTTGAAGAACTGCGGCCAGACCTTGTCCTGCTGGACGTTCACCTCGCTGGACAGCTCGACGGCATTGACACCGCTCGCGAACTACAGCGTCGCAGTCGCATCGCCATCGTTTATGTCACCGCCTGTGCTGATCTCGACACCGTGGCCCGTGCGCGGCAGACGCATCCGCATGGCTATCTGCTGAAACCTTTCAATCACGACGAACTCCGCCTCACGGTCGAAGTCGCGGCCCAGCGGCATCTCGAGGAAAACGAGCGCCAGCGCCGTGAGCACAGTTACTTCGAGGCCTTTCAAAGCCTCGCTGATGGCGTTATCGCCGCCGACCTCTCGGGGGGTGTCGTTTTCATGAATCCAACGGCCGCCCGTGTCACCGGTTGGAATACGCAGGAAGCTGTGGGTCGCTCCTTGAACGAAGTGTTCCGCATTTTTCAAAGCAGTGGCGAACCTGCCGATGTCCTAACGGCTGAATCATCTACTCAAACCATTGAGCGCACGGTTTATCTCACCACTCGTTCGGGTGAACGGGTCGCCATTCAAGACCGCACTGCACCCTTGCGCGATGCGCAAGGCCATCTCACCGGTCTCATCATCCTGTTTCGTTCTGCTGCGACTGCATCGGCTATCAAACCCGAGACCAGCCGTAGCAGCGCACCGCTGGTCGATGTCGTCGAAAGCATCTCCGATCCACTATTCGCGCTCGATGCTCGCTGGCGTGTGACGTATGCGAATGCCAGCGCCCTGCGGCTCTTTGATCGCACTTTACCGGACATGCTCGGCCTCTCGCTGTGGGACATCATGCCCTCCGCCACGCGTGAACTGCATCATGAAGCTTTCGCGCATGCTATGTTGCATCGTGAGACGGTTAATCGCGAACTCTACCTCGACGAGAAGCAGGTCTGGCTCGAACTGCGCGGCTATCCCTTTGGTGAAGGATTGCTGCTGCTCGTACAAGATGTCACCGCTCGGCGTGAAGAAGCCGAACGCCGCAACCGCATCGACCGTCTCGAATCCCTCGGACTCCTCGCTCGTGGTTTCGCGCACGATTTCAACAATCTGCTCACCGTCCTGCTCGGCAACATCTCGCTCGCCGAGATGCGCCTTCGCAATGCGATCACCTTGCCGGAGTTGCACACCGCCAAGCAGGCCACGCTCCAGGCGCAGAACCTCGTACAGCAGCTCCTCACGTTTGCCCGTGGTGGTGCGCCGATCAAAGCGCTCGTCCGCCTCGGCGACCTCATCGACACCTTCTTCACGCATCACACTCGGGCCAATCGCATCGAGTACCGCATCGAAGTGCAGCCTGGTCTGCCGCAGATCGCCATTGATGGCGGCCAGGTTCGTCGCCTGCTGAGCAATCTCATTCGCAACGCCGAGCAGGCCCAGCCAAACGGTGGCGAAATCATCATTCGCTGCTTCGCTCCCGATCACGCCGAGATGTTCCCCGGTGAAATGGTCACCGACACGAACTTCCAGCCCTCTGGCCTTGCCATTGAAGTCGAAGACAAAGGTGAAGGCATCGCGCCTGACCACCTGACGCACATTTTTGAGCCATACTTCAGCACTCGCAAAGCCGACAACGCCACCGGACTTGGCCTCACCGTCTGCGAATCTATTGCCAAAGCCCACGGCGGATCTTTGACCGTGCGCTCCGATCTCGGCCGCGGCACTACCGTGCGCTTCTACCTCCCACTCGACTCCGATGCCGAGGAAGCCGATGCCTTTGGACTCAGCAAGGTCTTCGATGCCCCACCCGAACTTGCCGCAGCCAATCCGCGCATCCTCGTACTCGAAGATGATCCGCTCGTGCGCTCCTTGATTGTGCGTAATCTCACCAGCAACGGCTTCGATGTCACCGAAAGTGCTGAAGGCAGTGAAACCGTGCGGCTTCATCAGGAAAGCATCACCCAAGGCCGCGCCTTCGACCTCGTCATTCTCGATCTTAGCATCCCGAACGGCATGGGCGGTGTCCGCGCGATGGAAAAACTCCGCGCCATCGACCCCGAGGTCTTTGCCATCGTCTCTAGCGGTTACTCCGACGATCCCGTCATGTCCAAACCCGCCTCTTATGGTTTCGCTGCTGTGCTGCCAAAGCCCTACGAGCCTGCCGACATGCTCCGCCTCGTGCGCAACATCCTGGCGACTCGCGGCATTCGTCGTGCCTCATAAATCAGGCCCGCATGCGCGAACAGGATCTTCTCGACAAGCTCCGCAAAATCGAGCGTCTCTACTCCGGTGCCACCACGCCCGGTGAAAAAGAAGCTGCGGCCGAAGCCATCGCCCGCATCAAACGCCGCCTCGGTGAAACCGCCAAAGTGGATCGCCCCATCGAGTACAAGTTCACTCTCGTCGATGGTTGGTCGAAAAAACTCTTCATCGCACTACTGCGCCGCTATTCGCTTAAACCGTATCGTCGCGCCCGTCAGCGTCGCACCACCGTCATGGTCAAAGTGCCACGCACCTTCGTGGAGGAAACCCTCTGGCCCGAATTCATCGAACTCAGCAATGTACTAAGTAAATATCTCGATGAAGTGACCGATCGCGTCATTGCCCAAGGCATTTACGCTGATGAAGGCGAAGAGGAATTGATCGAAGACTTAGACTGATCCCAGAGCAGCTTCATCGCGATCACGCCGAGCCAGGGCGTGAGTCCGGTGAGCGCGAGTGCGGGATCGTAACTCCCGAGATGAACGCGGAGCCAGCCGAAGAGCGATTGCATCGGCGAGGTGGTGAGCCACACCCACATGCTGAAGAGTCCCGTGAGCCGCGACACATGCTCGGCGCTCAGCTCCTGCACAAAGCTGTAGTAGCACGGAAACATCGCCAGCGATGCCGCGCCAACCACCACCAGCAGCCCAAGCAGCAACGGGCTTTTGCCAAGCCACGGAATACAAATCGTCAGAGATGCGAGAACAGCGGCGACATTGAAGATGCGGCGCTTCGCCATGTGGCTCGACATGGAGAAGCGTTTCACAAGCTGCATCGACAAGATGCCGGCGAGGAGGCAGCCGACATCCGTGGCGATGTAATAAACCGAGACGAAGTTTGCGGTGCTGAGCGCATCGTAGCCGCGGCCCTCCTGCAGAAACAGCGGCAACCAGGCACGAATGATCTGCCACGGAATCTGAATGCCGACGAGCAGCAGTGCGATGGCCCAGAACTTTTTGCCGACGATGATCGGCAGCAGCGACACGGAATCGGGCTTTTGATCGCCTTCATCAGTGGTTGCCGCCGTCGTTTGCAGGCGGAACGACACCATCCAGAGCACGATCCAGAGCACGCCCACCAGCGCGATCACCTGGAAGGCGAAACGCCAGCCCTGCGGATGACCTTGCGAGAGCCAGAGCACGAGCCGCGGCGTGATGATCGCGCCGATGGAGGCGCCGCTTTGCAGCACGCTGTTGCCCATCATGCGCTCGTTCGGTTGCAGCAGGCGGAAGGTTGTCTTCAGCGCGCACGGCCAATGTCCGGCCTCGAACAGGCCGAGCATCACACGGGCCGCCATGAACTGATGATAGTCCGCCGACCACGAGGAGAACAAGCCCGCCAGCGACCATCCGCCAAGCACGACCGGATACATCCAGCGCAGGCTGAAGCGCTCGCACAAAAATCCAAACACCAGCGAGCCGACGCCAAACGCGAGGCCGAAGGCGGTCTCCAGGTTGCCATACTGCAAATCATCCAGCCTGAACTCCGCCTTTACTGCCGCCGCCGCATTCGACAGCGTCTGGCGGTCCATGTAGTTGATCATCGTCGCCAGCAACAGCAGGCCGCAGATGTACCATTTCCAGAGGGAGGAGCGTTGTGTGGTCATGCGGGCAATTCAGGAACTTATTTGGGAGTTGTTTTGGTTGTCTCGATGGAGCCGAAGATTGCCTTGCCTGCCCAATACAAGATCACTACGTATGGAAACAGAGCTGCCGCCCAAAGCTCCATTTCTAGCCTTGAAGATTGCTCCTGGCGTAGTGCAGCTGGAGCCACTGCCCAAGCATCAATGATCGCCATCCCGAAGATCACAGGGATCAGTATTTCGACGTATTGCTGACGTCTGATTGGTCCGATCACCAACATTGCAAACCAGCCGATAGTTCCAATTGGCGTCAGCATGTCGTGATTTAAGCTCATCGCGAAAAAGGTTTGTCTACCCCTCCCAGCTCACGCCATCCCACGCGATAACACGCTCCAACATCTTCACGACTTCCTCGCTGAAGCACGAGAACAGCACCTCGCCCTTCTCCGCCGTCGCAGAACGTGGATCGCCGACGTGACCTAGCTCGCTGCGGTCGGTCATGGTCCAGCCGCGTGAGGCGGGTTCGAAGGCGTTGCCGAAGGGAACGTCACACGTCTTTGTGAGATCGCCGACGAGTTCGGGGCGCAGGCGCAGGACCATGCTGGTCTCCCATTCGCAGGCGTGGCCCATGACTCGTTGTTGGATCGACGCATCACGCGTCCACGGCTCGGCACCGAGGTTCCAGTAGGTGGCGAAGAGCAGCATCAGGTCTTTGCGGTCGCGGTATTTCTGCCGCGTCTCGAAGACGGCCTGCTTGCCGGGGATGTCGTTGCCGCCGTGGCCGTTGAGGAAGACGAGACGCTTGAAGCCGTGGGCGATGAAGTTGTCCATCAATCCATTGAGCAGATCGAGATACACACGCGGCTCCGCCGACAGCGTGCCGGGGAAGTCCATGTGATGATGCGAATTGCCCAGCCACATCAGCGGCGCGATCAAAACACGCTCGCCCATCGCCGCCTCGGTGCGGCGGATGAGTTCGTTCGTGAGCATGCTGTCGGTGAAGACGGGCATGTGACGGCCGTGCTGCTCAATCGCTGCCACAGGGAAGATCACTGGCGTGTCGCGGCTCAGGGCAGCGACTTCGTTCCATTTCAAATCGGCGAGCTGCATAATAAAAGTGGTTTTGGGTTACCACAGAGTTCACAGAGGAGCACAGAGACATGAATTCAGAACTCTGTGCATCTCCGCGTCCTCTGTGGTGAAATGGATTGGATTACTTCCCCTCCTCAACCTTGATCGTGTGTGTGACGGGCTTCAGGAAGGTGCGCACATTGGCGTCGAGTTGTGCGTGCTTTTGACCGACCTTTTTCTTCAAGGTGTCCAAGGCTGCACCGAATTCAGGATCTTCCTTGGCATCCGCCGCGAAGCCACGGAAGTTGGTTACGAGGTTCTTGATGGCGAGGGTCTCGAAGTTTTGCTTCGTAGCCACGGCACCCATCAAATCCATGAAAGCCGCGTCGAATGGCGTCTTAGAGAACTCAGCGGCGAGGTTGATGCCGTCTTCGAGTTGGTTCCGAGTGAACTCCTTGCTCTCAGCACCCCAGGTAACTTTGGCTTTGTCGCTGGAAAGACCGATGACATGCAGGGCGAGGCGATTGAGGTCTTGATTGAAGCTGCTAAAGGGCAGGATGCTGCGTGAGCTGTTGGCGTTCTTTGGATCAGCATCAAAGCAGAAGGGATAGGTCGTGCTTTCAAGTTCCAGTGTGCCCGCTTTGCCGCCTTTGATCTGATGTCCGGGGCTCACATTGCTTTCGCCCTTCATGTTCACCGTGATCACGCCGATCTCACCTTTCAGGCCGAGCGCTTTCAAAAATGCCTGCGCCATCAAGAGCTGGCCTGCTGGTGCCGGATGGAAGCCGTCACCACCAAACGGGCCGTATTCCTTGCCCAACGCAGCCTTCGACTTGCCCAGAGCATCGATCATCGTGTCATGAACGTTGGCAAAAGGCTGATGGTTCTCGTCGGCGAGCTTTTTCGCGATGTCGCGCAAGTGCGCGAGGTTGTCGTTATAGACGCTGCCTTCCATGTTAGGGCGCTTGAAGTAATCCGGATCAACTCCCCCCGGCGAACCCAGTGCCATGACCTGCACGCCGACTTTTTTGAGCCCTGCGACGATAAGGCGCATGTTTTTCTCATACTCCGCCCCGATCTGCGGCGCATAAGGCACATAGCTGCCGTCATTCATGCCATAGCAAGTCGTGGCGACATTGGGATTGAACACCGCGAGATCGTTTTCAAGCCGTGCCGCAAATCCGCCCGCCCGCTCACCGCTCCAGCCAAACTGGAACACATGGATGTCACTGCGACCCGTGCAGGCCAGCAGGTAGGCCTCGATGTATTTGGAATAAATCTTCTGCTCCGTGATGCTGTCGCCAATGACAGCGACGCGAGCGTTGGGAGGCAACAAGGACTCAGCACGAAGGCTGACGGCAATGAAAAGGATGGGGAGAAGTGAGAGAAGACGCATGGTGGATAACCATATCGCCAAAAATTGGCCGATCTGACAAGGAATTCCTATCGCAGCATGGTTTCCGTCTGCGCCAGCACATCGCCAAACGGGATGCGTTCGAGCAAACCAAAGCTGGGATGCCGACCAAGTCGCTCGCGACTCGTGGCGGGACTGGTGAGGCCGCATAGGAAGCGGGCGAGCTGTCGTGACGACCTGAGCGCGGCTTTGCGCTCGGCGATGACTTCGTGGATGGCGGCGACGTGCTCGACGGTGATCGGTGGCGTGGCGGATTGCGGGATTTCTCGGGGTGATTCGTCGGTGAGGCCTTTTTCGCGTTCTTTGCAGCTCGTGCAGTTACCACAATCGGTTTCCATGGCTTCGCCGAAGTAGTTCAACAGCCAGCGTGTGAGGCAGCCGCGATGCTGGGCGAAGTTGAGCACTTCACCCAAGCGTTCGACATCGCGCGCCTCGCGTTCAACGAAGAGTTGCTGCATCTTTTTGGTGATCTCCTTCGGATCACGCCGATGCGCGTCTTCAGCGAGACGATACTTCTGGCGGCTGCCGCTGGGTTTGAGTTCGATGTCGCCGGACTCTTGCAGGTAGGTGAGCGCTTTGAGCACGCGGTCGCGCGGTTCATTGAGTTCGGTGGCGGCTTCGTCGGGATTCAGCGTGATCCATTTGGTGCCACGCTTGCCGCATTGGAACAACTGACGCAAAAACGCCTGACGCTCCGGTTTGTGGCCGGAAAGAATGCGCGCCTCAGGCTGGATAAAGCGAATTTGATAGCTGGCGTAGAACGAGCCGAGCGGACGCAGGATGCCATCGAGTTCGAGATTGGTGATGACCGTCTCGATGACCAGTGGGCGGATGTCCGTGGCATGCGCGAGGTCGTACATCGAGATGTCGAACTCACCTCCTTGCAGCAGCAGATGATCGAGAAGCTGGCGAATGGCCTGTGGCGTCGGCGTGTCTCCAAACGTGAAGTTTTCCAGCACGATGCAGTCGTCCGCACATGCGAGCAGTTCGCAGACCGACGTTTTGCCATCGCGTCCAGCGCGTCCGGTTTCCTGCGAGTAGTTTTCGAGCGTCTTCGGCAGGTTGTAATGATAAACGGCACGGATGTCCGCTTTATCGATGCCCATGCCGAAGGCGATGGTGGCGACGATGACATCTGTTTCTCCGCTCATGAACGCATCTTGCGCGGCGTGGCGATGCTCATCGGGCAAACCAGCGTGGTAAGCCAGCGCGTTGACGCCACTCTTCTGCAAATGCGTGGCGACGTGCTCGGCAGTTTGTTGCAGCGTCACATAGACGATGGAAGGCACCTTGCGCTTGAGCAGCAGTTTCGTGAGCACGAGCAGACGCTGCTGCGCAGTGCACGGGGTGATGCGGAAGAATAAATTGGGGCGCAGGAACGAGGTCTGCACATGATCTGCCTGCTCAATGTCAAACGCGCGGCGAATATCCGCCGCCACCGATGGCGTTGCCGTGGCGGTGAGTGCAAGCACCGGCTTGATGCCGAGTTCCTTCGCCACCAAAGCCAGCCGCAGGTATTCCGGGCGGAAATTGTGTCCCCACTCGGAGATGCAATGCGCTTCATCGACCGCCATCATCGAGATTTTGAGGCGCCTGAGCCGCTCAACGAAGTTTTCATTCATGAGCCGCTCCGGGGCGATGTAGAGCAGCTTCAGCGTGCCGTTGCGCATGTCTTCAAAGACCTGCGCTGCTTCATCGGCCGAAAGCGATGAATCCAATCGTGCTGCCGCGATGCCTCGTGCCCGCAGCGCCTGCACTTGATCCTTCATGAGCGCGATCAACGGCGATATGACCAGCGTCACGCCATCCATGAGCAGCGCAGGAAGCTGATAGCACAGCGACTTGCCCGCACTCGTCGGGAAGAGTGCCAGCGCACTTCTTCCAGCCAGCAGCGCTTCCATCACCTGCTCCTGACCGGCACGAAAAGCCTTGTGGCCAAAGTGCTGTTTGAGGGCGGCGTGGAGATCGTGTGGCATGCGGCACTCATGGCACGCACCTAGTGAGGTCTGCAAGACCTGTAAAACAAAACAGCCCGGCTTTTTAAGCCGGGCTGTGAGATGATCTAAAGATCAGGACCGCATTACTTGCTGTGCGCGTCGCAATGTTCCGGCTCAGGGTCGGTTTCTTCGACGGCGGCCTTGTCCTTGAGGAACTCCATGGCTTCCTGCAGGAGCAGGTCGCCACGCACATTGTCGATGAGGCCGCTCTTCTGGGCTTCGGCCATGAATTTCTTCGCGGGCACCTTCTGACGCTCAGCAAGCTGGGCGAGGGCCATGGCGATCTTTTGGCCGGGGACTTCGAGGGCTTCTTTCTTCGCGATTTGTTCGAGGATGAAGCTGACTTTGACGTTCTGGCGGGCCTGATTGGTGGCGCTGTTGAGGATCTCGTCCTGCTGCTTCATCAGCTCTTCCTCGCCGATGCCCTGCTGCATCGCACGCATGGCGATCTCGTTGGTGCGGCGCTGCGCTTCGCGGTTCACGACTTCCTGTGGTAGTTCGAACTCCACTTTTTCAAAGAGGTGGGCGATGACCTGATTGGACTTCGCAGCGTCACGGGCCTGCTCACGACGGCGACGGATGGCGTCACGCACTTCTTCGCGCAGGGTTTCAAGGGTCATGTCATCACCGCCGACCTTCTTGATCAGTTCTTCGGTGAGTTCAGGCACGGCCTTGTTCTTCACGCCGTGGCACTTGGCAGCGAAGACCACCGTCTTGCCACGCAGCGCTTCAAAGTTGAAGTCATCGGCGATGGTGATGTTGATTGTGCGCTCGTCGTCTTTGGCGATGCCAATGAGGCCAGCGTAGAAGCCGGGGAGGAAATCGTCTTCATCGGCGAGAAGGAACCAGTTCTCCTTCATCTCCTTGAGATGCGCAGGAGCGTCGGGCTGGGCCTCAGCCAGAGGCTGGCCGTCGAGGCTGCCGGTGACGCTGAGAACGACGACATCGCCAATGGCGGCGGCACGTTCCACGTCTTCATAGGAAGCCTGGTTTTCGCGCAGGTGGAGGAGATCGTGGTCCACATCGGCATCGGTGACTTCGATGCGTGGGAGTTTGACCGGGATGCCAGTGTACTCGGGCAGCTCAAACTTCGGTGCGAGACTCATCTCGATGGTGAAGCTGAAGCTCTTGTCGGTGTCGTGATACATCTTGTCGTTCACGGCCAGGACGTTGAGTAGTTCGAGGCCCTCGCTCTTCACGGCCTGACGCAGGCCTTCGCTGATGAGCTTTTTCTCGAGTTCGTCCTTCACCTCGTTCTCGTAGCGCTTGGCGACGATGCTCTTCGGCGTCTTGCCGGGGCGATAGCCGGGCAGGCGCACCATGCTGGCGAAATAGGTGATGATCTCGTCACGCTCTTTGCCGACTTGGTCGGCAGGAACGCGGACGTGGGCGACGGCGCGGCAGTTGGGCTGATGTTCGACGTTGATGTTCATGAGAAAGGGTTTAGGGGCGAAGTGTTTTCCATCGCAAAAACCGGGCGGTGGGAGCCGCGTCCGGGCCGGAGGGGCGCGCATGATAGACAGTTTGCCGGTTTTGACAAACAGAGAACGTAATCCCCCCTCTCCCATGCGCGTGTTTCAACGATTTGAGGTCTGGCTGCTGCTCATCGCAGGCGGCATCGCCGTGTGGTGGTCTTTTAAATCAGACGCCCCACCTGCTGAAGAAGGCCCCGTGGCCGAAATGAACGCCGATTCCCCCCTGCAACTCCGCCGTTGCACCCTCGAGCGTGATTTCGGCAATGCCCGGCTCGATCTCGAAGTCCGCTACAAGAACCTCAGCCCCCGTCCGCTCTTCATGCAGCCGCCCGACGTGCGCCTCATCAATGCCGCCGGCAAGGACGTGCCGCCCTTCATCCTGCCCGTCGAGCGCCCCGCCAGCGTCGAGGCCCAGACCACCGCTGACTTCCGCCTGCGCTTCTGGCTGGAAAAAGCCGACCTCAGCGGCCCCCTGACCCTCGACATCCGTGGTCAGAAGCTGGAAGTGAAGAACAGCACGCCGCTCGATCTCGAAAAGCTGCCGAATGTGAAGCCTAAGGTGTGGACGAGTGCTGTGTGGACGCCGTAATCGCGTTAGCCCTTCAGGATTACCCAAGTCGCTCCCCACGAGCCGCTTGCTTCATCGGCAGGCCAGATGAACTGCTGAACTTCCGGCAGCGTCGCGAGCAAATGATGCACGCCGGTCCGCAAAGAGCCGCTGCCCTTGCCGTGAATGATGCGGACACGGAGAATGCCGCGCTGGCGGCATTCGGCGAAGTATTCGGGCAGCAGGCTGCCTATTTCCTCGGGCCGGAAGGTGTGCAGATCGAGTTCCGGACCGATGGGGTGCTCCACCAGGTCAGGTATCGCGTCGTCATTGGCCTCAGGCATGTGGATTGCGTGGGGTTGATTTAAATAAGCATCACCCTGCACACGCCACCCGGATCTCCTCCAGCTCTGCCCAGCGTGTGAATTTGCCTTCCAGCTCGTGCTTCTTCGCGTCGAGTTTGGCGATGTAGTCGTTCGTGCCAGCGCCGAGCTTCACAAACAGCTCGGGGTTGCTCAATTCGGCCTCCATGGCGGCGATTTCAGTTTCCAGCGTTGAGATGGCGGTTTCGCAGTCGGCCAGTTCGCGCTGTTCCTTCTGCGACATCTTGCGCGGTTTCGGGGCGTTGGCGGCGGCGGCTTTTTCCTTCTTCACGGCAGCGGTGGCATGAGCCAGTTCGGCAGCGGCACGTGCAGCGCGTTTTTCCTGGTAGTAGCTGTAGTTCCCGGCGCATTCGTGGATGCGGCCCTGACCCTCAAACGCGATGAGGCGGTCGCACACACGGTCGAGGAAGTAGCGGTCATGGCTGACCACGAGCACGGTGCCTTTGAACGCGAGGATGGCCTCTTCAAGCACACGCATGGTGGCGAGGTCGAGATCGTTCGTCGGTTCATCGAGAATGAGGAAGTTGCCGCCGCGGCGCAGGATTTTTGCCAGAAGGACGCGGCTTTGCTCGCCACCGCTGAGTTCCTTCACGCGCATGGTCACGCGCTCGTCGGTGAAGAGGAAGCGGCGCAGATAGGTGCGCACATGCAGCTTCTCAGGGCCGAACTGCACGAACTCGCTCATCGGTCCCGCGACTTCTTCCATGACGCTGTTCTCGGGATTGAGCAGCAGGCGTTGCTGATCGACGTAGTTGAAGATGGTGCGCTTGCCGATGACGACCTTGCCTTCGTTCGGCGGCTGTTCGCCCATGAGCATACGTAGCAGCGTGGTTTTGCCGAGACCGTTGCGACCGATGATGCCGGTGCAGGTAGCTGGCTCGAAGTTGAGATCGAGATGGCTGAACAACCAGCGGTCGTCGATGTGTGCACCGATATCCTTGGCTTCCACGACCGTGTTTGCCAACGGCGGGGCAGGGGGGATGATCAAATCCATCACCAGCTCGGCCTCGGGAGCGGCGATGGCGGACACGCGGTCGAACTCATCCAGGCGTGATCGCTGCTTCGTGCCTCGGCCTCGGACGCCTGCGCGCACAAACTCCAGCTCATGCCGCAGGAAGCTCTGGCGCCGGCGTTCGGAGTTTGCCTCCACGCCTTCACGAATCGCTTTGCTCTCCAAGAAGGCGCTGTAGTTGCCGGGATGACTGTAGATGCGCGAATCGTCGATCTCGATGATGCGCGTGGCCACGCGGTCGAGGAAGTAGCGGTCATGCGTGACGAAAAGCACCGCGCCGCTGAAGTCGCGCAGGAACACCTCCAGCCACTCGATGGATTCGGCGTCGAGATGGTTTGTTGGTTCGTCGAGCAGCAGCAAGTCGGGCTGCGAGACCAACGCACGCGCCAAAGCCACGCGACGCTTTTCACCACCCGAGAGTCCTTTGACGAGACGATCTTCAGCGGGCACGCCGAGTTCGTTCATCGCGGTGCTGATGCGCGTTTCGACACCCCAACCATCATGAAGCTGGATCTGATGCAGCAGCTCGTCCTCCTGATCGCCCTTGTGGTCGCCGGATTCGTAACGCGCGACCATGTCGAGCAGCACCGATGCACCGGCGCGGATGTTGTCGATGACGCTGGCCTCATCATCGAGCGTGAACTCCTGCGCGAGGTGGCTGACGATGATGCCATTGCGCGTGGAAATGGTGCCACTGTCAGGTTTCTCCGTGCCGACGAGAATGCGCATGAGGCTCGTCTTCCCCGAGCCATTGCGGCCCACCAGCCCGAGCTTCTCGCCCTCATGAATGCTCATCGTCGCATCATTGAAGACCTGCTGCAGCCCGAATTGAAGGCGAAGGTCTTTGGCGGAAACGACGGCAGGAGTGATGGGAGACATGTGGGGCCGCGCACAGACCACACGATGCGCCCCAGATCAAGGCTTTGCCAAAGCATCGCGCACCATCACAGGATCGTCGGTCGTGATACCATCGACCCCGAGCTTCGCAAAACGCTGTACATCGGTCGGTTTATTGACCGTCCAGACGTAGAGTCCGAATCCAGCATCGCGGATCTGCTTCACCATCGCGTCATCCCATGGAAAATCGGTGCTGCCGAGGTCGAGGCCGTCGAGCTTGTCAGTCTTCGTGTCAGCGATGAGTTGGGTCAGGTCCGTGGGCTTCTTGTCCTTCGTCTTGCCTGCAGCGAGACGATAAACTTTCACCCATGGCATCGCCTTCTTCGATTCCGCCGCTGCATCATGGTTGAAAGCGATGATCACCAACTGCTCCGCACGATCCTTCATCGGCTCCAGAATGCGTTTCAGCTCCGGCACGATCTCCGCGCCGCATTTGACCTCAATGAAGAAGCGCTGCTTTCCCTTCGGCAAAGTTGCCAGGGCTTGCTCCAGCGTTGGAATCTTTTCATTCGCCCACTCTTTTCCTTTCCACGAACCGGCATCGAGCACGGTCAGTTCGGCCTGCTTTGATGTCGCCACATCCAGCGTCACCCCTGCGGTGCGTTTCGTATCCTTGTCGTGAATCACCGCCGTTTTGCCATCGGCGGTGAGATACACATCCAGCTCACAGGCATCCGTGCCATTCTCCCAGGCCAGATTGAAGGCACCGAGCGTGTTTTCCGGTGCACGTGCGGAAAAACCTCGGTGCGCGATGATTTCGACGGCGTGAGCAGACATGGCGGTTAGGAGGAGCAGAATGGTCCGGATCATCGGATGAAGGGAAAATAATGGGCACACGGAGCGTTAACTTGCACCCAAGATGCACCCCCGTGTAAAACCCGCCATCGTCTTCTTTGCCACAGCGTTCGTTTCGAACGCTGTTTCCGCGCTTGAAGCCCCCATGGCCATTTCCGAGAGCTGCATCGAGTGCCACGACAAAGAAACCACCAAAGGCAGCCTCGATCTCACGGCGCTGAAGTTTGATCTCAGTGATAGCGCGACGCGTGAGCGTTGGGTGCGCATTCATGACCGCGTAGAGAAAGGTGAGATGCCGCCGAAGGCTGGGGACATGTCGACGGAGGATCGTGCGGCTTTGGTGAAGACGCTGGATGCATCGCTTTACGAGGCAGATCGTGTGGAAGTGCTGGCGAATGGTCGTGGGCCGTTGCGTAGGCTGAATCGCGATGAGTATGAGCAAAACTTGCGCGATGTGCTGCAACTGCCTGATCTCGACATCCGCGATATTTTGCCGGAGGACCGCGAGGGGCATCGCTTCAATAAAACAGGCAGCATGCTCGACATGTCTCGGGTGCAGCTCACCGCCTATCTGGATGCTGCAGAGGCTGCGCTGCGTGCGGCGATGGTCACGGAGCCTGCGCCGCCGAAGGTGACGAAACGTCGTGTCGTGGGCACGGATTTGTTTCCAGGCACTAGCACTTTTGGGAATCGCGAGGCAATGTTTTTCGCCAAGAATAACAAATTTATCGAGTTGGATCGCAAGAAGGGAAAAGAGGCTGCAACGGATGAAGGTATCGAGTTGGCGTTGTTTCGCTCGGCGAGTTGGCCATACCTCGGCACGCCGCGTGACGTCGTCGCGAAGCACTCCGGGCACTACAAGGTGCGCTTCTCGGCACGGGCCGTCTTGCAACAGCCTGGGTTTGCGTTGCTCCCCGCGAAGCAACCAGTGCCGATGACGTTCCGCACACGCAAACCTGCCGGTGTGGACATCATCAATGAAGTTCGTGCCTCCGGTGGTGTGATCGACATTCAGCCAAAGAAGCAGGTCTATGAAACGACGATCACGCTGCGTGCTGGTGAGTCGTTTGAATACAGCCTGCTCGGCCTGCCGATGCCACTCGCGATGAATCCCAACGGCTCCGCGCCGACCTATCGCTACCCGCCTTTCCCGGAAGGTGGCCAGCCTGGCATCGCGGTGCAGTGGCTCGAAGTCGAAGGCCCCATTCCGCCTTCAAGTTGGCCGCCGCCTTCGCATCGCGTGCTGTTTGATGATCTCGGCATCGAGGTGACGCCGAAGAACGCCAAGGAGGACGCGGAACGTCTGCTGCGTCGCTTTGTGAGCCTCGCGGCACGCGAACCGGTGTCGGAGGATGATTTGCGTTTGTTTGATGCGCTCATCGCCGAGCGCTTGGAGAAAGGTGCGCCGTTCAAAGAAGCCATGCTGGCCGGTTACAAGGCCTTCTTGGCCTCTGGCGACTTCATTTACCTTCGCGAGCCGGAATCGGCGGACGATCACTTCGCCATCGCATCGCGCCTGTCGCACTTTCTCACGAACTCGCGACCTGATGCTCGTTTGAGCGAGCTTGCGGCGAAAAAACAGCTCCATGATGCCAAGACGCTTCGCGAAGAAACCGTGCGCCTTATCGCCAGCGGCGGCTTTGAGCGCTTCGTGAAGAATTTCACCGATTACTGGCTCAGCCTACGCCACATTCGTCGTGATGATCCTGACATCCGGCTCTTCCCCGAGTATCGCTTCGACGAGTATCTCGTGGAAAGCATGGAGCGTGAGACGCGCACCTTCTTCACCGCGATGATTCGCGAAAACATGCCCGCCAGCGTGCTTGCGAAAGCGGACTTCATCTTCGCCAACGACCGCCTCGCAAAGCATTACCAGCTCCCGCCACTTAGCGGCTCCGCCATGCGAAAGGTCGCTGTGCCGCAGGGCAGTCCGTTTGGTGGATTGCTCACGCAGGCGGCGATATTGAAGGTCAGCACGAATGGCACGAACACCTCGCCCGTCGTGCGTGGTGCCTGGGTCATGGAGCGGCTCATTGGTCAACCTCCGCCACCACCACCGCCAAGCGTGCCCGCCGTGGAGCCGGACATTCGCGGCGCCAAAACCATCCGCGATCTCATGGCGCTTCACACCAAAGAAAAATCCTGCGCTGGCTGCCACGCGAAGTTTGATCCCGTCGGCCTCGCCTTGGAAAGTTTTGATATTCTCGGCGGCTGGCGCACCCGCTATCGTGGCATTGAGGAAGGTGAGCGCATCACCGGCATCGACCGCGCCGGCCACGACTTCAGCTACACACTCGCCGCGAACGTCGATCCGAGCGGCAAACTCATCGATGGTCACACCTTCAACGATGTGCACGCTCTGAAAGCCATTCTCGCTGCCAACCCACGCCAGCTCGCGCGAAACCTGCTCCACCAGTTCACCGTCTATGCCACCGGCACCCCCGTCCGCTACTCCGACCGCCGCGAGATCGAGTCCATGCTCGATGCGTGCGAGAAGGATGGGTATCGAGTGCGAGATTTGATACTCGCGTTGGTGCAAAGCCAGATTTTCCTCGGCAATCACCAAGAAGGCCCGTAACCACACGATTCCATGCACGCCCCTCACATCGCCAAGTCCTTCTCGCGTCGTCGCTTTCTGCAAAGCGCGGGTGTCACGCTGGGATTGCCGCTGCTTGAATGCATGACGCCGGTGTTTGGTGGTGCGGCGCAGGTGAAGGGACCTCGTCGAATGCTCATCATCTCGAACAACCTCGGTTTCCTGCCAAAGCCGTTCTTTCCGGAGACCGCCGGGCGTGATTACGAGCTGACGCAGACGCTTGCGCCGCTGGCCGATGTGAAGAGTGAGTTCAGCATCTTCAGCGGCATGTCGCATCCCGATGTGAATGGCGGGCACAGCGCGGAAAACTGCTTCCTCACGGCCGCACGCGGGCCGACGAAGAGCGGATTTCGCAATCAGATCTCGCTCGACCAGTTCGCGGTGGAGAAGCTCGGCCAGCTCACACGTTTCCCGACGCTGAACCTCGGCGTGAACATCGACAAAGCCAACCGCAGTCTCTCGTGGACACGCGATGGCGTTTTGCTGCCCGCAGAAGACAGCGCGCCGGCCTTATTTCGACGAATGTTCGTTCAAGGAGATCCTGAAGCGGTGAAACGACAACTCAACGCACTCGACGAGCGCGGCAGCATCCTCGACACGTTGATGGATCACACGAAGAAGCTCAGTCGCAGCCTCGGCAGCGATGATCGCTCGCGTATCGACCAATACCTCACCTCCGTGCGCGAGGTGGAGGAACGCCTGCTGACCGCTCGCGAATGGGAACTCAAACCCAAGCCCGTCACAAAGCTGCCCGAGCCTGCAGACATCCAGGACAAGAAGCTCATCTTTGAAAAGCTCGATCTCATGCTCGCCATGGCACAACTCGCCTTCGAGTCCGACTCCACGCGCATCATCACGCTCATGGTCGATGCCTTTGCCACGCCAGCCTTCAAGATCGACGACCACGAAAGCACCACCGAAGGCTACCACGGCCTCAGCCATCACGGACAGGCTCCACAAAAGGTGAAGCAGCTCGAAGATGCTGACCGCCAGCAGATGGTGCTGCTGCGCAAACTCATCCAAAACCTCGCCGCCAAGCGTGAAGATGACACCCGCCTGCTCGACCGCACCATGGTCCTCTTCGGCAGCAACATGGGCGACGCGAACAAGCACGACAACAGCAACCTCCCCATCCTCCTCGCCGGTGGTGGCCTCAAACACGGCCAGCACCACGCATTCAAGGGGGATCACGACAAACCGCTCTGCAATCTCTTCGTCTCCATGCTCCAGCACCTTGGTGCGGAGACGGATGCGTTTGGATCGAGCACGGGGACGTTGGCGGACTTAAAGCAGTCCATTTAAATTCTCTTACTCACCGGAATGGAGCGCCTTCACCACGATTTCGCGAAACGCCAGGTGATGTGGTAGCTCGAGCTTCGCTTTGCGATGGAGCACCACGACCTCCTCACGGCCAAAGAGCCTCGAGAGATCGCGGAAGGCGACGCCGCGATAGCTGCTGTGGCCTTGGGCGGCTTCTTTGAGAATCATCGGGCTTACCGAGGTCACGCTGATGCCGAAACCCATGCGCACGTAGCCGACGACGATGTCGAAGGTGCTCGCGGTGAGGGCGACGTTGGCCTTTTGCCAGAGTGCAGCGGCTTCGAAGACATCTTGAATGTGGCGGCGTGAGTTGGCACCTGTGCCGGGCAAAACGAGTGGCTGCTTGATGAGGTCAGTAAGCTTCAGTGTCTTCGCTTTGAGCAGTGGATGCCCGATCGGACACACGAGCACGAAGGGATAGGCGGTCACGGGCGTGACTTCGATGCGCGGCTGCTTCGGCGCATTGATCTGTCCGACGATGGCGACATCGGCCTCACCATCTTCGAGGTGCTTGCGCGCCATCGCGGAAGGGCGGTCGATGAAGGAGAGTTGCACATCAGGATGGCGCTTGCGGTAGAGTTCGAGCGGCTTTTGCAGCTCGTGGAGGAGCAGACTCGCCGTGGTGGCTACGGTGATGCGGCGGGCGAGTTTTTGGTTTTGATCGGCAAAGAGTTCGCGAATGCGGTCGAAGCTTTCAACGAGCGGCTGCGACAATTGCACCAGTAATTCGCCCTGCTGAGTGAGCACGGCGGCCTTGCCCGACTGCTTCACCATTGCCACGCCAAACTCTTCCTCGAGCGCCCGGACTTGTTGCCAAATCGAGGGCACGGACATTTGCAAAGTCTCGGCCACGGCGGTGAAGCTGCCTTTTCGTGCAAGTTCGACGAGCGCTCTAAGCTGGCGGAAGCGGAGTTCTTTAAAGTAGCGGCGTGGGGTGGACATAACGGCTTTAGGCTGGGACTAAAGCACTTTAGGAAGTTTTGGCGCATGGTCACGAAAATCATAGGCCGCCGGTGCGTATTGTTCGATCATGAATCCCCGTCTCTGCTCCAGCACCCGTCCCCTCACCACGCGCCGTGATTTTCTCACGCGCAGCGCCTTTGGCCTCGGCGGTCTTGGTTTGGCGTCGTTGATGCAGGAACTCGGCATGGCCGCCGAGGCACCGCTTTCGCCGCTGGCATCGAAGAAGCCGCCTTTTGCGCCGAAGGCGAAGCGCGTGATCCAGATCTTCTGCGAGGGCGGTCCCTCCCAAGTGGATACCTTCGACCCGAAGCCCGCGCTGGAGAAGTATCACGGCAAAATGGCGGACGACGTGATTAAGGACTATCAAAAGGCGGCGGGCGATGTAGCGGCGGGCATGGGGAGGCTGAGCGGGAAGCTGCAGCGTTCGGGGTTCAAGTTTGCCAGGCACGGGCAGTCCGGGATGGAGATCAGCGAGCTTTTTCCGAAGCTGGCGACGCATGCCGACGAGTTGTGCGTGATCCGCTCGATGCACACCAAGACCTCGGTGCATGAACTGGGTCAGGTTTTTATGAACACGGGCGACTTTGCCAGCACGCGGCCCAGCATGGGTTCGTGGCTCTTGTATGGTC
Organism: Verrucomicrobiaceae bacterium; assembly: GCA_947466075.1. Taxonomy (GTDB): domain Bacteria; phylum Verrucomicrobiota; class Verrucomicrobiia; order Verrucomicrobiales; family Verrucomicrobiaceae; genus Prosthecobacter. Next base: position 52,178 of record CANIBP010000018.1, on the reverse strand, counting down.
TTGGCGCCGAAAACCAAAACTTACCCGGCCTCGTCTCCCTCACAGAGGGTGGCAGCGCTGCCGGCGGTGACAAACAGTGGGGCAACGCCTTTCTTCCCGCATGGACGTTGGGCACCGGCATCCCGATGCGAGATCCGCAGATTTCGAAGATGATCGACAACATCCGCAGTCAGACGACTTCGCTGCCGGAGCAGCGGCGGCAATTGGATTTGATCAAGCGTCTCCACGGGCAATTCGCGCAGAAGCACCCTGGGGACGCGTTTTTGGACGGACACCTGAACTCCTTTGAGACCGCCTTCCGGATGCAGGTGGAGGCGACCGACGCCTTTGATATCGAGCGTGAACCGCGGAGCGTTCGCGACCTGTATGGAAATACCCCGCAGGGGCGTCGTCTGCTGCTGGCGCGCCGTCTCGTGGAGCGAGGAGTCCGCATGGTGCAGGTCCATCACAACGGATGGGACACGCACCAGCGCAACGATGAACGCCACCGCGAACTGGCCGCAGACTGCGATCAGCCCCTGTCTGCGCTCCTCGAAGACCTCAAGCAGCGCGACATGCTCAAGGACACGCTCATCTTGTGGGGCGGCGAATTCGGCCGGACGCCCACTGGCGACATCCGCGCTGGCGGGCGAGACCACAATGCGGGCGGATTTACCGTTTGGATGGCCGGCGGCGGCGTCAAGGGTGGGACTGTATTTGGGTCCACGGACGACTTCGGTGCGCTGGCTCAGGAGAACAAGGTCGATGTCCACGACCTGCACGCCACCATTTTGCATCTGATGGGTCTGGATCACGAAAAGCTGACGTATCGCTTCGCCGGCCGCGACTTCAGGCTCACGGATGTTTACGGAAAAGTGGTGAAGGGAATTCTGGCCTGAAGCGAAGCATGTCCCCCTCTCGAACAACCGTCCTCGCGGCTCTCGTGCTGCTTCCGCTCACCGCATGGTGCGCTGCGGAGCCGACGGCAGAGCAAGCGGTTCTTTTTGAAAACAAGATCCGCCCGCTCCTCGTCGAGCGTTGCTACGAATGTCACAGCGCGGAGAAGAAGCAGAAGGGCGGGCTGCTGCTCGACACGAAGGAAGGCACGCTGAAGGGTGGCGACACGGGGCCGGCGCTGGTCGCGGGCGATCCGGCGAAGTCGTTGCTCATCAAGGCGGTGAAATGGACGGACAAGGATTTGCAGATGCCGCCGAAGAAGAAGCTGAGTGATGAAGAAATCGCGGCGCTGGAGGAGTGGGTGAAAATCGGTGCGCCCGATCCGCGCGGCGGTGCGCGCATGCTGACGAAGATCGAGCAGCACCTTGATGACTCGAAGAAGCATTGGTCTTTCCAGCCGGTGATCGATCCGAAGCCTGCGTCGCTCGATGCCCTGGTCGGCATCAAATCTTCAAAGCCCGCCGACAAGCGCACGCTCATCCGCCGCGCTTACTTCGACCTGCTCGGCGTGCCGCCGACTTACGCGGAGGTGAACGCCTTCGCCGCCGACAACGACCCGAAGGCGTTTGAGAAGCTCCTCGACAAGCTGCTTGCCGATCCACGCTACGGCGAGCGCTGGGGCCGGCACTGGCTCGATGTGGCGCGCTATGCGGACAACGTAGGCGTCATCAACAACGATGCGACGTATCCAAATGCGTTCACGTATCGCGACTACGTCATCAAGGCCTTCAACGACGACAAGCCCTACGACCGTTTCCTCATCGAGCAAATCGCCGCCGACCAACTCGACACTGCGAAGGACACCAGCACGCTCGTAGGCATGGGTTTTCTCGGCATCGGGCGGCGTCGGGATGGCCGGATCGATGACGACGTGCTGGATGACACGCTCGACGTCATCGGACGCGGCCTCATGGGCCTCACCATCGGCTGCGCGCGCTGCCACGATCACAAGCTGGAGCCCATCACCACGAAGGACTACTATGGCCTTCACGCCGTGCTGAGGAGCAGCAAGGAGCCCGACATCCAGCCTGCGCTGCCGCAGGCCGACACGCCGCAAGTGCGCGAATACGCCGAGAAGAACAAAGCTGCTTGCACGGAATACATCCGCGTCATCGCCTTTGAGGCCGACCGATCGATGAGCGCCGTCCGCTCGCGGCTTGGCGACTACCTGCTCGCCGCGCGCGACTCGGAATTCAAAACGATCTACGAGGGCAAGAAGGTCAAAGACGACATCCTCGACCCGCGCGGCCTCCACCAAAGCGTCCACGGGCGCATGGTCAAATCCTGGGACAAGTGGGTGAAAGGCCACGCTGAGGTCTTCACGCCGTGGCTGGAACTTTCCGCGCTCAGCGACGCCGACTTTTCCGCGAAGGCAAAAGCGATGTGTGAAGGCTACGGCAAGAATGCCGACAAGAAGCTGCTCGTCACCGTCGCCCGCGCCTTTTCCAAAGCCGCGCCGAAAAATCTGCGCGACATCGCCGATCTCTACAACGGACTTTACGCCAAGCAGATTGACGCGCCGTGGGCGGAAAAATGGCGCGGGCCGCTCAAGCTCGCGTGCCTGCCGACGGACGAGGAACTCAGCCTGCCGCTTAAGGATCTCGAGCCGCGCGCCATCGAGCGCCTCAACACCGTGCAGCGCGCCAACGCGCTCCCTGAGGCCGAGGACCAGACGCTTCGCGCTATCTTCATCGAGGATGGCTCGCCGTTCTTGTTCACCGGCAAGGATTTTCTCACCAGCCAGCTCTACTCCACGCGCGATGTCGCCGACGGCGTCCGCCGCGACGTCACCAAGCCGCTCATCGAACTCGTGAACCATCCCGGTGCGCCGGTGCGCGCCATGACCTTTGTGGATGCGGAGAAAATGTATGACGGCAAGGTCTTCGTGCGCGGCAACGCGGGCACGAGAGGCCCGGATGCGCCGCGGCAGTTCCTCACCGCGCTGCGGCACGTCGCGCCCGAGCCATTCCCGAAGGACAAAAGCGGCCGCCTTCAGCTCGCGCAGGCCATCGCGAGCAAAGACAACCCGCTCACCGCGCGCGTGATCGTGAATCGCGTGTGGGGCTGGCACTTTGGCGAACCCATCGTCGCCACGCCGAGCGACTTCGGCTTCCGCGGCGACAAACCGACGAACCAACCGCTGCTCGATCACCTCGCCGCGTGGTTCATGGAGAATGGGTGGAGTTTCAAAAAACTGCACCGGCACCTCATGCTCACCGCCGCGTATCAGCGTGCGGATTTTCCGATGCGACCGCTCGAACTGGAGCCCTTCCGCGACGCGTTGCTCAGCGTCACCGGCCGCTTGAAGTCCGACTTGGGCGGCAAGGCCGAAAAGATCGCCGAAACGACGCGCCGCACCGTTTACGGCTTCGTGGATCGCAGGAACCTGCCCTCGCTCTACCGCAGCTTTGACTTTCCCGATCCGAATTTCAGCGCGCCGAAACGCAGCCGCACCGCGCTCACGCCACGCGCGCTCATCTTGATGAACAGCCCGCTGCTCACCGACAGCGCAATGACCCTCGCCGCCGCGCTCACGAAGGAATTGCCCGACGAGAAGAGCCGCATCGGCGAACTCTACCGCCGCATTTTCCAACGCCAGCCGACCGAGCAGGAACTCGCGGACGCTGAAGCTTATCTGGCTGCGTATCCGCAGAACGACCTCGTGCATCCTGAGTCAAAGGACTGGCAATACGGCTACGGCGAATTCGACGGCGCGGCGAAGAAGGTGAAGGCGTTCGCCAATATCACAGCGTTCGACGGCAAGGCGTTCAAGGCCACCGCGAAGTCCGCCGACGGCAAGAGCGCAGGCGTCATGCTCGACGCGATGGGCGGCGACTCCGGCCCTGGCGCCGGCCTGTCCAGCATCCGCCGCTGGGTCGCGCCGCTCGATGGCGAGGTGAACATCACCGCCGAACTCACGCACACCGATGCGAAGACCGAGGGCGTCGTCGCGCGCATCATCTCCAGCCGCACCGGCCCGCTCGGCGAATGGAAAGCCAAGGCGCAATCGATCTGCACCGACCTCACAAAAGTGCCTGTGAATAAGGGCGACACACTCGACTTCATCGTCAGCGGCCAAAGCGACAAAGACGCCGGCCCCTACCAATGGTCCCCAAGCATCACCGTCCCCGGCAGCGCGATGCCGGGAATGCCCGGCATGGCGCAGCGCTGGGATGCGCGCGTGGATTTCGCTGATCCGAACAAACCCGCGAGGCCGCTCACCGCGTGGGAGGAACTCTGCCAGGCGCTCCTGCTCTCACCGGAGTTTGCGGTGATGGAGTGAAAAACTGCCGTCCCTGCGTATTGAATCACCAGTTTTGAATCACTATGAATCCCCGCCTCTGCTCCAGCATCCGTCCTATCTCCACGCGTCGTGATTTTCTCACGCGCAGCGCCTTTGGCCTCGGCGGGCTTGGTTTGGCGGCGATGATGCAGGAGCTGGGCATGGCTGCGGAGGTGCCGTTTTCGCCGCTGGCATCGAAGAAGCCGCATTTCGCACCGAAGGCGAAGAGGGTGATCCACATCTTCTGCACCGGCGGCCCTTCGCAGGTGGACACCTTTGATCCAAAGCCCGCGCTGGAGAGGTATCACGGTAAGATGGCCGATGAGGTGATGAAGGATTACCAAAAGGCTGCCGGTGAAGTTGCGAGCGGCATGGGGCGGCTCAGCGGGAAGCTGCAGCGCTCGGCCTTCAAGTTTGCGAAGCATGGACAGAGCGGGATGGAGATCAGCGAGCTGTTCCCGAAGCTGGCGACTCATGCCGACGAACTGTGCGTGATCCGCTCCATGCACACAAAGACGAGTGTGCATGAGCCCGCGCAGCTCGTGATGAACACGGGCGAGTTTGCCAGCGTGCGGCCCAGCATGGGATCGTGGGCCGTGTATGGCCTTGGCACGGAAAATCAGAACCTGCCGGGGTTCGTGTCGCTATCACCGAACGGCACGACGAGCAGCGGGGACAAGCAGTGGAGCAATGCCTTCCTGCCCGCGTGGTGCGGCGGCACGGGCATTCCGACCAAAGACCCGACAGTGACAAAGATGATCGAACACATCCGCAGCGGCACCACCTCCCTACGTGAGCAACGTCGCCAGCTCGATCTCATGCGCCAGATGCACGAGGACTTCGCGCAGAAGCATCCGAGCGATGCCTTGCTCGAAGGCCGTGTGAGTGCTTTCGAAACCGCCTTCCGCATGCAGGTGGAGGCCACCGATGCCTTCGACCTCACCCGCGAGCCCAAAACCATGCGCGATCTCTATGGCGACACCGATATGGGCCGCCAACTCATGCTCGCACGGCGTCTCGTCGAGCGCGGCGTGCGCTTCGTGCAGGTATATCACAACGACTGGGACACGCATGATTTGAACGACGAACGTCATCGCGAACTCTGCTCTGCCGCCGATCAACCCCTGCACGCCCTGCTCACCGATCTGAAGCAACGCGACATGCTCAAGGACACGCTGATCCTCTGGGGCGGCGAGTTCGGCCGCACGCCGACTTCAGACAACAACGACGTCGCAAAAAAGAAAGGCATCGGTCGCGATCACAACGCCGGTGGCTTCACCATGTGGATGGCCGGTGGTGGAGCGAAACCGGGCACCGTTTACGGTTCCACGGATGACTTCGGAGCGCTGGCAGTCGAGAACAAAGTCGATGTGCATGACCTGCACGCGACGATTCTGCATCTGCTGGGCTTTGATCACGAGAGGCTGACTTATCGTTATGCGGGCAGGGATTTCAGGCTGACCGATGTGTATGGGCATGTCGTGAAGGGAGTTCTGGCGTGATGCGGTCACTGTTCCGTTATCGGCCTCCACTCGCGATGCGCATCCGTGTGTTTGTTACCAGCGTCCTCTGCACGCTCTTTCTCGGCTCGTTGAGCAGGAACGCGGCGAACGCGGCGACGACTCCCAACGCACACGAATTCCTCGAAACGCACTGCTACGACTGCCACGACGCCGACATGCAAAAGGGCAAGTTCCGCATAGACAACCTCGCGTCGCTCGACCCGTCCGAGGCCGCGAAGAAATGGGGTCGCATTCTCTCCAGGCTGGAGGCCGGGGAGATGCCACCGCCGAAAAAGCCGCGCCCGCCACAGACGCAAATCGCCGATGTGCTCATGGGGATCAAAGTGACGCTCGCCGCGGAGGCGAAGGCTCGCCGGGCCGAAGGGCGCGCGCGCATTCGCCGCCTGAACCGGCTGGAGTATGAGAACACCGTCCGGGATTTGCTCGGCATCACCACGCCGTTGCAGGATCTGCTGCCGGAGGATGACCTCGCCGATGGCTTCGATACGGCGTCCGCTGCGCTGAGCATTTCGCCGGTCCACATCCAGCGCTACATGGAGGCGGCGGAGACGGCGCTGCAAGCCGCCATCGTGCGAGGTGCCCGGCCCGAGGCGGTGACGAGCAAATTTTCGTTCTCGGATGAGAAGGAACAGAAGGGCGGGGCGCTCAGCCACCCGAACAACAAGCCGATGATCCATGTGCGCGATGCGAGCCTGCATTTTTTCTCGGAACCGCACATCGAGGTGCCGATTCAGTCGTTTCAATTCGCGGAGATGACCAAGGCTGCGCCGGGCCGCTACCGAGTGCGTGTGTCGGCTTTCACGCATGATGCGCAGGGCCGCACGCTCGCGTTTGCCGTAAAGACGACGCGGAGCAAAAAACTCCTCGGCTACTTCGACGCGCCGGCCGATCGGGCGGGAGTCGTCGAGGCGGAGCATTGGTTCGGTCCGGGAGACACGGTCATCATCGCGCCGTATCTGCTGAACAAGGCGCGCCGCGAACGAAAGCTGAGCCAGTATCCGGCGAAGGATGGCACGCCGCCGCAGGGGCTCGCGCTCGGCATCGAGTGGATCGAAGTGGAGGGCCCGCTCAACGATGTGTGGCCACCGCAGGGGCAGCAGCGCTTGTTCGGCGACCTGGAGTTGAAGCCTTTCAAGGAACTGCCGAAGAACATGCTCCTGCCGGGCCCGCTGCAGCCGTTGCGCTACTCGGACAAGCTCACGCCCGTGTCTGGCAACCCCGAGGCCGATGCAAAGAAATTGCTCACCGGATTTCTGGCCCGCGCGTTTCGTCGTCCCGTGACGGCGGAGGAAGTGGCACCTTACCTCGCCATCGCGGCGCGTCATTTGGAGCAAAAGGTATGCTTCGAGTCGGCGATGATCGAGGCGTATCAGACCGCGCTGTGCTCGCCGGATTTCCTGTTCCTCGTCGAGGATCCCGGCCCGCTCTCGAATCACGCCCTTGCGTCGCGGCTGGCGTATTTTCTCACCCGTTCCGCGCCCGACGATGCGCTGCGCGCGGTGGCTGACCGTGGCGAGCTGCGCAAGCCCGACGTGCTGCGCCGCGAGACGGAGCGCCTGCTGACATCGCCGCGCTCGGCGGCGTTTGTGAACGACTTCCTCGACCACTGGCTGCACCTGCGCGACCTCGATGCCACGATGCCCGACAAGGAACTGTTCCCGGAGTATTACGAGATCTTTTCCAGTTCCAAGGTGGACGGACTGCTGCGCGAATCCATCGCCTCCGAGACGCGCCTCTTTTTCACCGACCTGCTCAAGACGGATGGCAGCCTGTTGCAGCTCATTGATTCCGATTTTACCTATCTCAACAACCGCCTCGCAGAGTTTTACGGGCTGCCAGCGGTGGACGGCGTTAAGCTGCAGCGCACGGCTCTGCCTGCGGACAACGTGCGCGGCGGCGTGCTCACGCAGGCGAGCGTGCTGAAAGTGACCGCGAACGGTTCGCGCACCTCGCCGGTCCTACGTGGCGCGTGGGTGCTGGACAACATCATCGGACGCCCGCCGCCACCGCCGCCGCCGAACGTGGGTGCCATCGAGCCCGACACGCGCGGCTCGACGACCATCCGCGAGCAACTCGCGAAGCATCAGAACAGCGAGACGTGCGCATCGTGCCACCGCCAGATCGATCCGCCGGGGTTCGCACTCGAAGCCTTCGACCCTGTGGGCCAGTGGCGAGAAGCCTACCGCACGACCGAGACGGGCACGGAGGTGAAGCTGGTGAACGTGGAGGGGGGCAAAGTAAAATACCGCATCGGTGCCGCGGTGGATGCCAGCGGCAGTCTGCTGGATGACAGCCGCTTTGCGGGACCGAAGGAGTTCAAGAAACTCGCGCTTCGGCAATCGGATGCGGTGGCGCGCTGCATCGCCGCGAAGCTCGTCACTTTCTCCACCGGTCATCACACTGAGCCCGGGGACATTCTCGCGCTCGACGCCATCGTGGCCTCCGCGAAGAAAAACCACTACGGTCTCCGGACGCTGCTGCACGGCGTGATCCAGAGCGAACTTTTCACCCGCAAATAATCCACCGACCCATCCTCATGAACGCACCGCTCAACCGCCGCACCTTCCTGCGCACCACCGGCATCTCGCTCGCGCTGCCTTTCCTCGAATCCATGACGAAGGCCATCGCGACCGCCGCCGCACCCGCCGGCGCGAACCCGCGCCGGCTCGTCGCCATCGGCACGCCGTTTGGATTCGATCCGCAAGTCTTCGTGCCGACCACCGCAGGCCGCGACTACGCGCTCACGCCGCATTTGGAGCACCTCAAAAATGTGCGCGACGACTTCACCATCATCTCCGGCCTCAGCCATCCGAACACCGGCGGAGGCGGGCACAAAGCCGAGGCCGTGATTCTCACCGGAGCGCCATATCCCGACTACTCCTACAACCTCAAGAACACCATCTCGCTCGACCAGGAGTTCGCCACGCGCTTCCGCGGCCAGACACGCTACGACAGCCTCGTCCTCACGACTTACTACGGCAGCCTGTCCTACACCGGCAACGGCGTGAACATCCCCGCCGTGGACCGGCCATCGCAAGTGTTCGCCAAACTTTTCCTCGCCAGCACACCCGCGCAGCAGACCGAGGAACTCCGCAAAATTGGCACTGGGCGCAGCATGCTCGACTTCGTCGGCGACCAGGCAAAGCGGTTGGGCAAACGCGTCACCGCCGCAGACCGTGCGCGGCTGGAAGAATATTTCGAGTCCGTGCGCGACGTGGAGCGGCAGCTCCAGATGTCCGGCGAATGGGTGAATCGTCCGAAGCCAAAAGCGCCCGGCACCGCGCCTGCGGACATCGCCGGTCCCGGCCAGCAGCAGAAGAAGCTCCAGCTCATGTTCGACATGATCTACCTCGCGCTTGTCACCGACTCCACGCGCGCCATCACCATCAAGACCTTCGGTGACCACCACGATCTCTCGCATCACGGCAAAGAGCCGAAGAAGCTCGAAGCCTGCCGCCAGGTTGAAGTCGATCTCTTGAAAACTTACGCCGGCCTGCTCACGAAGTTGAAAACCGCGCAGGAAGGCTCCGGCGGCAACATGCTCGACCGCACAATGGTCCTCGTGACGAGCAACCTGAAGGACGGCAATTCGCACTCCACCGCCAACCTCCCCGTGCTCCTCGCCGGTGGCGGCTTCAAACACGGCCAGCACCTCACCTTTAACAAGCCCTACGTCGAAAGCATCGCCGCCGCCGTGAAGGAACCCGACGCCAAAACGCCCGCCCCCGTCGTCGGCGCCGGCTCCACACCGCTGTGCAATCTCTACCTCTCGATGCTCCAGCGCGCCGGGATCGCGTCGGATCGTTTCAGCTCCAGCAGCGGCACGCTGACGGGGTTGGAGATGGTTTGAATTCGTCCGCGCCGCCTGCTGCTCACCGCGAACCAATTTGTTGCCGAAGAATTTTTCACACCTCCCCTCTCGATGCGCCGCGCCACTTGCCTCGCCCTCGCCGTCATCACCGGCCCGCTCGCCGCCGCTGACTTCACTCCTGCGGCGCGCAGGTTTCTCGATCACCACTGCGCGGAGTGTCACGATGCGGATGTGCAGAAGGGGAACTTGCGCGTGGACCGGCTCTCGCTCGCGCAGCCTGACCGCGATCAATTGAACCGGCTCGTGCTGTTGTTTGATCGTGTGCAGACGGGCGAGATGCCGCCGAAGAAGGCGGAGCAGCCAGCACCCGCGGAGCGCGCGGCTTTCTTGCGCGAGCTGCGCTCGGGCTTGATTGACGTCGAGAAGAAGGTCGCCGGGGAGGCGGGTGGACGCAGCACCGTGCGGCGTATGAATCGCGTCGAGTATGAAACCGCGCTGCGCGATTTGCTCGGGCTCCCGTTGCTGCGCGTGAAGGCTCTGCTGCCGGAGGATGGACAGCAGTTTGGCTTCGACAAGGTCGCGGGGGCGCTCGACATCTCGCACATTCAGATGACCAAGTATCTGCAAGCGGCGGATGCGGCGTTGCGCGAGGCCATCGTGAGCGAACCGAAGGCGCCCGAGACAAAAATCTGGCGCGAGTCCGCGGCGCGGCAGGACACCGCGAAGGGAGCCATCGCGGTGCATTGCGCGGTGCCGCTGAAGGGCCGCGAACTGGCTCCCGGCCTCGCGACGCACATCGTCGGGAATCCCGACAAGGATTACGGCAACACCTACCGCGCGGCCACTTTCAAGGGCGAGGCGGATTCGGTGGCGCTGCTCACCGGCGTGATTGGCGCGCATCAGCCGGAGGGTCTGCAAATCGACCACTTCAGGCCGTCCGTGCCGGGATGGTATCGCGTGAAATTTTCCACCTGGAGTCTCCGCTGGATGCGCACGAATGCCGCGCCCGCCGTGCGGGGGCTGGTGCGCAACTTCACGATTTTCGGTCCGCCCTATTTCAAGAACCCGGCGGGCCAGTGGGAGTTCACGCGGCTGCCGGAGGAAAAGCCGGACGCGGGTTGGTTGGAGAACGTCGAGTTCTACGGCGAGACATCTGTCACGCAGATCGTGCGCGCATCGCTCAAGGGCGAACCCATCGGCTACTTCGATGCGCCCTCGCTGGAGCCGAAGGTGCATGAGTTCCGGACGTGGCTGAATCCCGGCGAGAAGGTTTCGTTTCACGCGATGACGCTGCCCGCCAGCGGCGCGCGCAACGGCGGTCAGGGCGAGGGTGTCCGCAGCTACGAAGGGCCGGGCGTGGCCTTCGATTGGTTCGAGGTGGAAGGGCCGCTCGTCGAGCAATGGCCGCCCGCGAGTCAGCGCCGGTTGTTCGGCGAGCTGCCGGTGAGTGCGTATCCGCGGCCGATGCTGGAGGGCGTGCCCACGGTCGCGGCGGGCGCGGCGGAAAAGCTGCCGCTCGCGGAATTCAAGGACGCCGGGCAAGCGCTCGGCACCGAGCGTTTGCTGAATCTCTCAGGCACCACCACGGTGCGCTTCAACTGCGCGGCAGCGGGAGAGCATGAGGTCGCAGTCACCGCGTCCGAGACTCATGCCGGCGACGAGCCGGCGAAGATGCGCGTGCTCGTCAATGGCAGCGAATTGCCGCACGCGCGGTTCGCGGTGAATGCGCCGCGCACGGGGCCGAAAACCTTTCGCGCGAAGTTCCGCGTTCAGAGTGCCGGGCCGGTCGAGTTGGGCATCGAGTTCATGAACGACTTCCTCGATGAGAAGAATCCAGACCCCAAGCTGCGTGATCGCAACCTGTTCATCGGGGGTGTCGAGATCACCGCGCCGAAGCCCGCCGTCGTCACCAATGCGGTGCCTGCACCTGCTGCGGATTCTCATCGCAGTCTGCTGCTGAGCTTCGCCGCCAGCGCCTTCCGCCGGCCTGTGAGCAGTGAAGAACTCGCGCCTTACTCCGCCATCGTCGAGGCTGAGTTGAAGCATGGCACGAATTTCGAGGAAGCCATGATCGCAGGCTACAAAGCCATCCTCTGCTCGCCGGATTTCCTGATGATCGGCCTGGAATCGGGAGTGCCGCAGCGCGCGAAGCTCGGCGATTACGCGCTCGCGTCGAGGCTCTCGTTCTTCCTCTGGAACTCGATGCCCGATGCGACGCTGCTCGATCTTGCGGCGAAACACGAGCTGTCGAAACCCGCGACCCTCACCGCGCAGGTCACGCGCATGTTGGCCGATCCGCGCTCCGAGCGTTTCATTACTCACTTCCTCGATGAATGGCTGGAGTTGAAGAAAATCGACTTCACCACACCCGATCCGAACCTGTATCCCGAATACGATCCGTGGCTGCACGACTCGATGCTCGCCGAGACTCGCGCCAGCTTCCGCCGCATGCTTACGCAGAACCTCGGCGTGCGCGAAGTCATCGCGAGCGACACGTTACTGATCAATCAACGCCTCGCGGAACTCTACGGCATCCGCGGTGTGGCAGGCTCGGACTTCCGCGAAGTCAAAGTGCCCGCAGGATCGGCGAGGGGAGGCTTTCTCACGCAGGCCGCCATATTGAAAGTCACCGCCAACGGCACTGCGACCTCGCCGGTGCTGCGCGGCGTGTGGGTCATGGAGCGCATCCTCGGAATTCCGCGCCAGCCTCCTCCGCCGAACATCCCGGCCATCGAGCCCGATGCCACCGGCGCCGTCACAATCCGCCAGATGATCGAGAAGCATCGCGCCGATGCCGCCTGCGCATCGTGCCACGCCAAGATGGACCCGCCCGGACTCGCGCTGGAAAACTTCGATGCCATCGGCGGCTGGCGTGACCACTATCGCCTCGCAGGGCAGCCGAAAAAGATTCGCGTGGGCAAAGGCAAGGATTCCAAGGTGGTCGAGGAGCCATCCATCGAGGTCGTCAGCGATGCAGCGCTCCGCAGGAACCGCGTGAAGCTCCGCCTCGGCTCCGAAGTCGATGCCACGGGTGCGCTCGCCGATGGCCGCACCTTCACCGACATCAACGGCCTGCGCGAACTGCTGCTGCAAAACGAAGACGCACTCGCCCGAAACATCGCACGTCAGCTCATGATCTACGCCACAGGGGCCGGCGTCCGCTTTTCTGATCGCGAGGCCATTGACGGCATCATTGCCAAGACCAAAGCGACCAAACACGGACTGCGCTCCATGGTGCAGGAAGTCGTCGCCAGTGACCTGTTTCAAACCAAGTAAGCCAACCCGTCCATGACCCACATCGCCACACCCGCCATGAATCGCCGCACCTTCCTTCGCGCCTCCGGTGCCGCGCTCGCCCTGCCGTTTCTCGATGCCATGCGTCCCGTCTTCGGCAAGACCGCCGAAGCTCCGCGTCGCATGATTTCCATCTGCACCAACCTCGGCATTCTGGAGCGGCACTTCTATCCCGCCGAGACCGGGCGGGGCTACGCGCTCACGCCTTACCTCGAAGCCATTAAGGACCACCGCGATCAGTTCACGGTGGTCTCCGGCAGTTCGCACGGAGAAGTCACCGGCGGCCACTCCGCTGAGGTGACGTTCCTCACTGCTGCGCCGCATCCGGGCACCGCTTCGTTCCGCAACAGCATCTCGCTCGATCAATTTGCCGCCGAGCGCATCGGGCATCTCACGCGCGTCTCTGCACTGCCGCTCGTCGTGTCGAAGGCCGGCAACCAATCGCTGTCCTTCACCTCCAGCGGCGTCATGCTGCCTGCGGAGCGCAGTCCGGCGCAGGTGTTCAAGGCGTTGTTCGTCGCGGGCGATGCCACCTCCATGCAGAAGCAAATCGATCAACTCCGCACCGGTCGCAGCATCCTCGACGCCGTCGCCGATCGCGCCGCCGCCTTGCAGAAACAGCTCGGTAGCGCCGACCGCGAGCGGCTGGATCAATACTTCACCTCCGTCCGCGAAGTCGAACGCCGCCTGGTCATCGCCGAGGAATGGGAGCGCAAACCCAAGCCCAAGGTCGATGTCCCCGCGCCGAAGGACGGCGAATACCTGCTCGAAAAACTCGGCGCGATGTATGACCTCGCGAATCTCGCCTTCGCCACCGACAGCACGCGGCTCATCACCTTGTTCATCAAGCTCGACGGCTTCAGCGAGCACATCCCCGGCGTCGGCACCGAGGCGCACAACCTCTCCCACCACGTCGGCCGAGAGGACAAGATCAAGGAACTCAAAAACCTCGAACTCGCCGAGTTTCAGCAGCTCAACGCGCTGCTCACCAAGCTGCAATCCAGCAGGGAAGGCGACTCCACTTTGCTCGACCGCACCCAAGTCCTCTACGGCAGCAATCTCGGCAACGGCAACAACCACGACACCAAAAACCTGCCCATCCTTCTTGCCGGCGGCGGCTTCAAACACGGCCAGCACCTCGCGTTCGACAAGACGAACAATTACCCACTGCCCAACCTCTTCGTTTCCATGCTTCAGCGCCTTGGGATCGATGTGGACAAGTTCGCGTCGTCCAAAGGCACGCTGAAGGGGCTCGATATGGCGTAAGTGAATCGAGCCGCAACCATCGCATGAAATCCGAAATCGCCCTTTCCATCCTCCTGCTCGCAACGGTGCTCGCTGCGCTACCTGCCGCCGAGAAAGCTCAGTTCATCGTCGAGCCGGAAATCTTCATCCACCACACGCCGGAGCGCAGCTTCATCGGGCCGGGGATGTTCGTGTTGGAGAATGGCGACCTCCTCATGGCGGCTCCGTGGGGGCGACCGCCGACGAACTTCGAGCAGCTGGCGGCGAAGTTTCCCGTGCCGATGCTTTACCGCAGCACGGATGGCGGACGCACTTGGAAGGAGCAGGGGCGCATGAAAATGGAGTGGAAACTGACGGGCATGGTCAGCGATGGCGGCGTGACGTTTCTGCGGTTGAAAGACGGGCGGCTCGCGGCGCTGCTGCCCCGGCATGTGCAGGGGCAAAAGGGCGGCGGTTTGCCGGTCATCACATTCTCCAGCGACGACGGCGCGACGTGGACTCCGGCGCGGCTCATCGGCGAGGCCGAGGGCGCGTGGTATGTGATGAACGACCGGCTCATTCAATTGCGCAGCGGTCGCCTGCTGGTGCCGGTGGCGCACATGCCGCAGGCACCCGGCTTGCGCGAAGGTGACAGGAACCAAAGCCTGTGCTTCTTCAGCGACGACGGCGGCGCGACGTGGAGACGCTCACGCGAGCCAGCCATTCTCGATGATGCGCGCGGGCTGCAGGAGCCGTGCGTTGCCGAGGTGGAAGGCGGTCGCGTGCTGATGCTGTCGCGCACGGGCAGCGGTTTTCTCTTCGCATCAAGGTCCGACGATGGCGGCGATACGTGGTCAAAGCCGGAGCCGACGACGCTGGTTTCCGCCTGCTCGTCGCTCACGCTCAAGACGCTGCCCGATGGCCGCATGATTATCTTTTACAATCACGCCGCTCCCATTAAAGCCGGTGCGTTCTTCCCGCGCACGCCGCTCTGCTACGCGGTGTCCGGCGATGGCGGCAAGACGTGGAGTGCGCAGGTCATCGTGGACGATGAAGGCGCGGCGAACAAAGACCGGCAGAACATTTACCCGTCCGCGTGCTTCACTCAGGAAGGCATCGTCGTGATGTGGTCCACGCACGGCGCGGACCCGAAGGGCAGCTTCGCCGGGCAATACGATGCGAACATCGGCGGCGGCAAACGCGCCATCCTCGCCATGCCTGCCAAAGCTTTGCCAAAGACAGCAGGCAAGCCCGACCTCGTTCCCGTGCAACTCGCCGCCAGCGCAAAACCTGCGGATGTGGATGGCAAGTCCTACGATCTCGTCGTTGTCGGCGGCACGCCGGGTGGCATCGCGATGGCCGTGCGGGCGGCGCGGGAGGGCTTGTCGGTCGTGCTGGTGAACTGGCACGCGCACCTTGGCGGCATCATGTCCAGCGGTTTGGGCGCGTGGGACACCCAGTATGAAGGCAGACGTTCGCCGCTCTACGACGAAACACGCGCCGCGTTCTTCGCGCACTACCGCAACACTTATGGCGAGGATTCACCGCAGTATCGCGACGCGCTGCCCGGCAAGACCGGGCACACCAATGGACGCACGGAGCCGCATGTGGCGGAGCGCGTGTTCACGGCGCTCGTCGAGAAGGAGAAGAACATCACCGTGCTGCGTGGCTATGTTCCCGCCAGCATCGAGCGCGCGGGTGCCACGGTGAACTCGGTGACCGTGCGTCCCATGCTGGGCGGCGGCGAAAAAGTGCTGCGTGGGAAAGTCTTCGCCGACTGCACCTACGAGGGCGACCTCGCCGCGCTGGCCCAGGTGCCGTATCGCGTCGGACGCGAGTCGCGCGAGGAGTTCGGCGAGCCGCACGCTGGCATCGTTTTCATGAAGCCCGTGCCGCAGGCACCGGATGCGGACTTCGCCATACTCGCTGAGCTGCGCGACGCGCTGAACCTCCGCAAGTTCACCGGCTGGCAGGTGCGGCTGCCGCAGAGCACCGGCGCGGCGGATGGGGCTGTGCAGGCCTGCAACTACCGCACCCCGCTGGTCACGGACCCGGCGAATCGCGTGCCCATTCCGCAACCCGCGAACTACGAGCCCTACTACCTCCGAAGCCTGGAACCCTATTCCGGCGTGCCTTCCATCCCGAATGGCAAATTTGGCTGGAACCGGCCCCAACTCATCGGTTTGCAAACACCCTATGTCGAGGCGGACTGGCCCGGGCGCCAGCGCATCATGGACCAGCACTGGGACATGACCCTGGGCCTGCTCTATTTTCTCCAAAACGACCCCACAGTGCCGGAGAAAGTGCGTGCCGCGTGGATGGAGTATGGACTCGCGAAGGATGAGTTCGCCGACAACGGACATCGCCCTTACGAGATGTATATCCGCGAAGCCAGGCGCATCACCGGACGCACCATCTTCACCCAGCACGATGCCATGCTCGCGCCCGGCCTGGGACGCGCCCCGGTCCACAGCGACAGCATCGCCACCACCGAATGGTATATGGACAGCCACGCCTGCACCATCGTCCGCGTGCTTGGCTCCATGGAGGAAGGCAAGGCCATGCTTCATCAGGAAACCTTTCCCGGCCAACTGCCCTGGCGCTCGCTGCTGCCGCAAGGCGTGGACAACTTGCTCGTGCCCGTGTGCCTCAGCGCCACGCATGTCGCTTGGGGCACCGTGCGGCTGGAGCCCGTCTTCATGCAGGTCGGTGAAAGCGCCGGACTCGCCGCCGCGCTTGCCGTGAGAGGCAAAACTTCCCCCACTCAACTCAGCGCCGACCGGCTCGTGCGCGAGCTTTGCATCCGGCGCTCCATGGTCAGTTTCTTCAACGACGTGAACGTGGATGACCTCGCCGAATGGGTTCCCGCCGTGCAATACTTCGGCACGAAGGGCTTCTTCGCCGACTACAACGCACGACCCGCGGAACCGCTCTCCGAAGCCGTCCGTGACGCATGGCAGGGCGGCTTCGACCAACTTCAAAAAGGCACCCTCGACCCGATGAAGCTTGCCGCCACCGTCCATGCCGCGCAGTCCAAAGACTCACCCCACACCCGCGAACAACGTGCGGACTTTCTGCTCCGTCTCTGGAAACAGCTCAATCAGCGATGAACCCCAGTCTCAATCACGCATGAAACACACGCTCTTCCTCATCATCGCCCTGCTGCTCGCGCCGCTGGCCGCAGTGCAATCGGCCGAGACGCCACCGTCTCCGGCAACGAGCCACGTCATCGTGCCACACTCGAAGGAGGCAGCCCGTAACGGCGAGGCGTCGTTGATCGAGCTGCGGGATGGCTCGCTGGTGCTGATGTATGGAGCCCATCAGAAAAGCGGCGACTGGGATCGCGGGGAGATCCGCCAGATGCGATCCCGCGACGAGGGCAAGACATGGTCCCAGCCCGAAACCGTCTTTAGCGATGCGAAGCGTTCGTTGTTCCAAATCTCCTTCGCGCGGCTGGCTAATGGCGACCTCGGCCTGACCCACACCTCGCTCGCCAATGGCCGCGATGCCTTCAAGGTCTTCCGCCGCTCGACGGACGAGGGGAAGACCTGGTCGGAGCCGCTGAAAATCAGCGATGATTCCCACGAATACACGACGGGGCCGTGGGACAAACTCTACGTGCTGGCGAGCGGTCGCGTCATCGCGCTGCTGCACTGCAACATGAAACCGGACGCGAAGAAGCAGGGCGGCCCGCTGGGCGTTTACACCGTTTCCTCTGACGACCACGGGAAGTCGTGGGCACGATCACCAAGCAACGACGTGCTACATGTGCCGGATAATCCGTTCAAGAAGCACGAATGGGGTTTCTGGGAACCCTCGCTGGTCGAGCACGCGCCGGCGAAGCTGCTCATGCTGGGCCGCACCACGACGGGATGGCTGTGGGAGAGCCGTTCGGAGGACAACGGCACGACGTGGAGCACGCCCGTGCAGTCCACCGTGCCGAATCCCGTCGCGCCACCAGTGCTCACCCGCATTCCAGATAGCGATACGCTGGTGCTTATCCAAAACCCTGACGTGAACATCACTAAAAGCTGGCACGGAGGAGCCCGCGTCGCCCTCGCCTTCCGCACCAGCCGGGATGGGGGAAAAACGTGGTCCGCTTCTACGGACATCTACCGCTCCCCAGACACGAAGCTGTGGGTGGACTATCCCGCCATGCGCTGGGTCAAAGGCCAGTTGCATCTCGTCTGGCGGCACATCCGCTCTTTGACGGACAAGGAGTTGGGTGGCCCCGGTTCGGGGGCTGGCACCAGCCTCTACCACCACGTCCTGCCTCGCGAGGCTTTCGAAGCACGCACCGCGCCGAAGAAGTCCGCTGAATCCAACACTCGGCCCCTGCGCATCCTGCCGCTCGGCGACAGCATCACGCGCGGCTCCTATCTCGCGAAGAACAACGGCAAGTCCACTGGTCTCCCGCATCCCGACGGCGGTGGTTGGCGCAAGCCGCTCCAAGACAAACTGCGCGCAGCGGGCATCGCGTATGACTTCGTCGGTGAACTCAGCTACGCCGCCTTCGGTCGCGCTGGCGTGATCGATCCGCAGTTTGATCCCGATCACCATGGCCTCGCCGGCTTCGGCAACACCGGCATCCTCAAAGGCGGCGTGGTGCCGACTTTGCCGGATGCACTGGCAAAGTTGGGCGTGAAGCAAGTCACCGTCCCCGGCATCGCGGACGTGCTGAAGAAGCACCAGCCCGACATCATCCTGCTCATGTCCGGCGCGAACGGATTCGATGCACCCGCGCGCGACCAACTCATCCGCACCATCGGCGAAACGAGCACCGCGCATCTTTTCGTCGCCACCATCCTCCCGCAGAAAGCCCCGCGCGCAGGCTGGGAAAAAGTGGCCGCCTACAACGCCTCGCTGCCCGCCATCGTCGCCGCGCAGAAGACCGCCGGCAAACGCATCACCCTCGTGGACATGCACGCCGCCATCACGATGGATGACCTATTGCCCGACGGCGTTCACCCCACCCAGGCGGGCATGGACAAGATGGCCGCGACATGGTTCTCAGCCCTTCTGGCAGAGGCGGCGAAGGACCATTGATTCCAGTTCGCTTCACCAAACAACCTTATCTCCGACATCATGAAACCACTCCTCGCCTTCCTCCTTTTCATCACCGGCATCACCCACGCCGCCGACATCCCCATCACACTAGACAAGCCTAGCAACGTCTCCGCCGCGATCTACGACGCGCAGGGCCGCATGGTCCGTGAACTCACGCGTGCGGAGCCGATGCAAAGCGGGAAGCATTCACTCGCTTGGGACGAGCTCGACATGGATGGGAAGCCCGCGCCCGCTGGGAAGTATGAATGGCGCTCGTTGCAGACGCAGGGCTTGCGCAGCGAGTATCTCATGAGCGTGGGCACGAGTGTCGGCGAGCGTTGGTGGCCGGGGAATCATGCGGGGCCGACCTCGGTCGTGGTGGCGGATGATTCGCTCATCATTGCCGCGAATCCCGAGGGGCCGCCGCTGATGACGCGCGTGGGATTCGATGGGAAGGTCATCTGGGAGCGCTACCAGTTTGAACCGGCGCGCAATCCTTACGATGTCGCGGTCGGCGGCGGGAAGGCGTTTTACTTGCAGGACAATGGCAAGGTCTTCGTGCTCGATTTTGCGACGGGGCAGCCCGTTGGCAAAGGTCAGCACGGCACGACGCTCCCCGCGATGGTTCCCGTGAAGACGTTTGTCTTCGGCAGCGCTCAGGCAGGCGCGGAGGAAACGGCGGTGCCGCTTGCGGTCATCGATGCGAAGACGGGCACGGGCTGGGATATAGTGGAGGGCATGAAGCAAAGCAGCGGCGGCCTCACCTGCGATGCGCTGGACCCGCGTGTGTTTGAAACGCCGCTGCCGAATGGCGAGTATCTGCTGCGCTATCACTACGGCGACGACGCGCAGTCGACGACGCTCGTGGAAGTGCAGCCCAACGGCATGGAAGCCTCTCCGGGCCACCATACGGTGGCCGACAAGATGGCGTGGTGGCAATTGCCGCCGTCCGCTGCTGCTGCGAAGACGGAGCCGCTCTTTCTCCCGCAGATCTACCAACTGCCCCGCGCCGTTCCGGTGAAAGATGGCAAGCTGCGCATCAAGTTCATTCCGGAAAGCCCGCGTGCGACACCGAAGGCCGCGCATTGGGGCCTGCGGAAGATCGAAGTCATCGCGATGGCGGATCGCATCGCGGCGGATGATGCCACGCTGCTGCTCTCCTGCCGTGGAGGCGGTCGCTTGCTGTGGCTCGATCCCGCCACGGGCAACACGCTCGACACCATGCCGCTCGCCGACGTGCGCGACATCGCGCTCGGGCCGAAGCATGAAGTCTTCGCGCTCATCGGCGAGACCGTGGTGCGTTTCACCCGCGAAGACAAAAAGCCCAGCACGCTCCTGCGCGGCTTGCGTGATGCTGTGGCGCTCGATGTCGATGCAAAGACTGGAGGAATCGTCGTCGCCGAGGGCGGCTCGATTCAGCAGGTGAAGTGCTTTGATGCCGCAGGCAAACTCATCGCCACGCACGGTCGCGCTGGAGGTCGCAAGCTCGGACGCTGCGAGCCGCACGACTTTGCCAGTCTGCAAGGCATCGCTGCGGATGGACACGGCGGTTTTGTGATCATCGAGAAGGACGCCGTGCCTCGCCGCACCGCGCGCTTCGATGCGAAGGGCGAGCCGGTGAAGGAATGGTTCGGCGGCATGGATTTCTACACGCAGACCGCGCTCGATCCGTCCGATCCATCGATCGGCTGGATTCGCCAGGACGACGAAACGGTTGTGCAGGCGAAGCTCGATTACGCCAAACGCGACTGGCAGCCCGTCGCCGCGTATCGCTGGACGGAAATGTTTGATCCGAAGGGCGGTGGCACCGGCGATGCGCTCTATGCCACGCGACAAAGCTACGGGGCGTGGTTCGCCAGGCGCGTGCCGAGTTACAATCGCATGCGCACGCTGCGCCGCGACATCAATGGCGATGGCAGGCCGGAGTTGCTGATCGAGTTCACCACGCTGCCGTTGTTGCTCGTGCATGATGAAAAGCATGACCGTCTGCGCCCGCTCGCCTGTCTCGGACTCATGCATCGCGATCTCTGGGCGGCGGGCACCACCGCGACCGTCGAGCAACTCCCGCCCGCCTGGGCCGAGGCGATTCGACTCGCGGGTGGCGATCCTGCGGATGCGAAGTCGCGCGTCAAGTTCGCGCGCTACTCATGGGCCGACGAAAACGGCGACGGCGTCATCGACGCGAAGGAACTGCGTCTCGGCGAAGCGCATCGCGATGTCAGTTCACCGACGGGACTCAACGGCGGCTTCTGCCTGCGGGTGGACGCTGGATTGAATGCCTGGATCGGCAGCAACAGCACCGACAAGGACGGTATGTATTTGGTTTACAAACCCGAGCGCATCACCGCCTGCGGCGCACCCGTGTGGCCGTTGCAAGGCATCGCCGCCGGACCCAAAACCGAACGACGTGGCGAGACGAAATCGCTGCTGCCCACCACCGACGGCGGCACCTTCGCCCTGCTCGGCGGCAATGGCGACGGCACCAAAAGCTCCAGCACCTACGACACCGCCGTGCATGGCTGGTCATGGCCCTCGACGATGACGGATGGCATGGCGTTGCTGCGACTCGATGCCGCTGGCAATCGCGTCTGGCGTAGCTCTGCCAAGGTCGCCCGCTGGCCGCATCCGCGCGGTCAATTGCACGGCGCATGGCATCTCGGTCATGAGCTGAAAGGCTGCGTGTCCGTCTTCGACTGGCTGGAGCAACCCTGCGAGTTCTGGACCACCGACGGCCTCTACGTCGGCGGCCTGTTCGATGGTCGCGACCCGCACGATGGCCACGATTTGAGCCAGCCCGGCAGCAAGGCCGATCCGCTCTACACCTGGCACGGCATTCGGAAAAAGCGCATTGGTGGCAATCGCTACTTTGACGAAGTCTCGTTGCTCGCCGCCGACGACTTCCGCACCGGAGGCGAAGCAGCCGAACTGCCCGATGGCAGCGTCGTCTTCCTCGGCCAGGGCGCTAACAACAACCCCTGCTACCGCATCACCGGCTGGGACAACTTTCAACGCCAACGCGGCGACATCACCATCACCCACCCCGCCGCCGCGCCCGCGCAAAACGGCACCGGTTTGAAAGCCGAAGTCTTCGCCAACCTCGATCTCAGTGGCCAACCCGTGCTGACCCGCACCGACGAGCGCCTCTGGTTTGGCATCAACAAACCGTGGCCAAAGGACACCCCCGCCAAGGATTTCAGCATCCGCTGGACGGGCTTCATCGAGCCACGCTTCACCGAGAACTACTGCCTCAGCATCTACGCGCGGGGCGAATTCAAGCTCTGGATTGACGGCAAAGAAGTCACCTGGGCCAAGCAGGACTACCCGCGCGACGTCGAGATTCGCAAAGGCCACTCGCTGCCCATCCCGCTGCAATCCGGCAAGCGAGTCCCCATCCGAATCGAATACCGCGCCGTGCCCATGGACCCCAAATCACCCCAGCCCGGCCCGTCATTCCATTTGAATTGGGAAAGCCTTACCCAGCCCGTCGAGCATGTGCCGACATCGGCACTGGGTGTGCAGTGATTTAACCCCAGCAGCTTCCCGCCGCCATGCACCATGCCCTGCCTTCGGAGATCCGCGTGAATCCATCCCAATGGGGATCGCTGCGTTTTTAGTCACGTCCGTTCACAGCCACTCATCTCATCATGAACTACCACGTTCGATCCTTCATCAAAGGCCTGCTCGCACTTCACATCCTTGGAAGTGCCTGCTTCGCCGCCGAACCTGCCGCGAGCAAAGGCAACGCACGCATCGTCTTCATCGGCGACAGCATCACCGGCCAGGGCGGAGGCTGGCTGGGGGCGGGTTACGTTTTCAAAATGCGTGAGGCGCTGAGCGCGGTGTATCCAGAGGGCAAACACGACCTCGTGCCGCTGGGTGGCAGCGGCATGGGCGTGAGAGCGTGGCTGTCCCTGGCCAAGGATGAAGCAAGGCAGAAGCACGACCTGGATGTGAAAGGTGTGGCAGTCGCCGCAGCGCTGTCGAAGCCGGCCGATGTGATGGTCGTGATGCTCGGGATGAACGACGTGCTCGCTCCCTACGTGAACGACACGGATGCGAGCCTCGACCAATGGCTCGCGAACTACCGCGAGCTGGTCAGCGTGCTGAGCGCGAGGCTCAAGCCTAAGATCATCGCTCTCGCCACCATCACGCCTCAGACCGAGGATCCCGCAACGCCCATGAACCGGGTGTTGGCGCGGATGAATCAACGCATCACGACCCTCGCCGCCGAGCTAAAGGCAAACTTGGTGCCGACTAATGCGACCTATTGGGACGTGCTCGCGGAGGGCCGCAAAACCCAGGCCGACTTCACCCTCGCAGGTGACCGCATTCATCCGAATCCGCCCGGCCATGTCGCCGTGGCGATGGCGATGTTGAAGGGTCTGGGTGAAGACAAAGCTGCCGCATGGTTGCGTGAAGAGCGACTGGCCAAGGCGCTCTCCACGTTGAAGACAGTCCCCGCACCCACCGCGCCGCCAGCGTGGCTGGTCACCAGCGGCCTCGTGTTGCGTGCCTGGAATGAGAAGCCTTCCGATGCCGACCTCGCGCCCAACCCCATCGACCTCGCCATCGAACGCGGCGAAGATTTCACCAAAGCTGCTGCCAAGGAAGGCGGCGCACCGCTGGCGTGGCGCACGTTCCAATCCAGCATCAATCTCACCGACGGTGCCAATCCCGGCAGCGTGGACTTCGCAGGCATCACCTTCTTCCAGAACTTCGAGGCCGGCTACGGCGCACGCTGGATTCACAGCGACACCGCGCGCCGCTTCAAGCTCGACCTCAAAACCTCAGGCGTCGGTTCTGCGATCCATCTCACTGCGTGGCTCAATGGTCAGCGACTTTACTCTGACTTCATCAACAAAGAGCCGAAGCGTCAGACCTCCCGCGAAGTCGATTTGCGCGCTGGCTGGAACGTGCTCGTCTTCAAAAGTTGCCACCGCACCTGGCAATGGCAGCAAGCGATCCATCTCACCGAACTCGATGGCTCGATGCCGCAGGGGCTGGAGTATCGTGCTTCAGCCCCGGTGAAGTGATCGTCCTCTGAAACGTCTCCACATCATGAAACCACTCCTCGCTTTCATCCTTCTCACCACCAGCTTCGCCTTCGCGCAGACACCCGACCTGACGCTCGCACGCGACAAGAACTGGCTCATCATCCAAGGCCCACATCTGCCGAAGGGCGAGATTCGCATCAACTACCTTGAAGCGTATTGCCGGACCAACTCCACCACCGCCGATTGGCACGACACCACCATCGGCCACACGACAGAACTCCTCTCGCTGAGCGACGACAAGAAAACGATGAAGCTGCGCTGCACGGTCAAAGACGGCATCATTGTCGATCACACCATCACCGCCAGCGCCGACGATGTCACCTTTGCCATCACCGCGCACAATCCCTCCGCGACCGCCTCCGGCGCGCACTGGGCGCAGCCCTGCATCCGCCTCGGCGACTTCACCGGCTATGACAACAAGGGCAAGGACATCGACGACTACCTGCCGAAGTGCTTCCTCTTCCTCGGCGGCAAGCTCACGCGGATGAGCGACATCAAGCCGTGGATCAAAGAAGCCCGCTACATCCCCGGCCAAGTCTGGTGCCCGAAGGACGTGCCACGCACCGACGTGAACCCGCGCCCGCTCAGCCCGCTGGTGCCCAGCAACGGCCTCATCGGCTGCTTCAGCGGCGATGAGAAACAACTCTTCGCCGTCGCCTTCGACCCCTACCAGGAACTCTTCCAAGGCGTCGCCCGCTGCCTCCATTCCGACTTCCGCATCGGCGGCCTCAAGCCCGGCGAGACGAAGTCCATCAAGGGCAAGATCTACATCCTGCCGAATGACGTGCCCGCGCTGCTGACGCGATACGCGAAGGATTTTCCGGGGCAGAACTGATCCGAACACACGAACGTCAACCTGATCGAATACCGCGCCACGATGCTTCAGTCTTCATTTCATATAAATCCCGAGAGCCTCACCCAGCCCGTCGAGCACGTGCCGACAGGGGCCATGAGCGCGAATTAACTCACCATTCCAATGCCACGCTCCGCGTTTCTCAACATCTTTGCCGTCCTCATCGCTTCAGGCGTGTTTCTGGGTGCCGCAGAACTTCCGCCGCAGCAGGTGGAGTTCTTTGAAAACAAGATCCGCCCGATCCTCGTCGAGCGTTGCTACGAATGTCATAGCGCGGAGAAGAAGCAGAAGGGGGGTCTGCTGCTCGATACCAAGGAAGGCACGCTCAAGGGCGGGGATACGGGGCCGGCAATCGTTGGGGGAGAGCCGGCGAAGTCGCTGCTGCTCGCAGCGGTGAAGTGGACGGACAAGGATTTGCAGATGCCGCCGAAGAAGCAGCTCAGTGAGGAGCAGATCGCGGATCTCGAAGCGTGGGTGAAGATGGGCGCGCCCGATCCCCGTGGTGGTGCGCGGACGCTGACAAAGATCGAGCAGCATCTGGAGAGCTCGGTGAAGCACTGGTCCTTCCAGCCGATCGTGGATCCGAAGCCGGCTTCGCTTGATGCACTCATCGGAACGAAGCCCTCGCAGCCTGCGGACAAGCGCACGCTGATCCGCCGTGCGTATTTCGATCTGCTCGGTGTGCCGCCGACGTTTGCCGAGGCGAATGCCTTTGCTGCGGACACTTCACCGCAGGCGTTCGAGAAGCTTGTGGACAGGCTCCTCGCCGATCCGCGCTACGGCGAGCGCTGGGGCCGCCACTGGCTCGATGTCGCGCGCTATGCGGACAACATGGGTGCGATCTTCAACGGCGATGACACGTATCCAAACGCGTTCACGTATCGCGACTACGTGATCAAGGCGTTCAACGACGACAAGCCCTACGACCGATTCCTTATCGAGCAAATCGCCGCCGACCAGCTCGACACCGCGAAGGACACCAGCACGCTCGCGGGCATGGGCTTCGTCGGCATCGGACGGCGCAAGGATCGCCGCCTCGACGACGACACGCTGGACGACACGCTCGATGTGATCGGACGCGGCGTGATGGGCCTCAGCATCGGCTGCGCGCGCTGCCACGATCACAAGCTGGAGCCCATCACCACGAAGGACTACTACGGTCTCCACGCGGTGCTGAAGAGCAGCAAGGAGCCTGACATTCAGCCTGTGTTGCCCCAACCGGAATCACCGGTCACACGCGAATATGCGGAGAAGAACAGGCAAGCGCGCATGGACTACGGTATCGCTTCGATCAAGGCCGCCAGTGCCGCGTCAGCGGAGGCCCGCAGCCGGGTGGGTGAATATTTGGAACTCGCCGAGCAGGCTGGTTGGAAGACGCACTACGACTTCAAGCCAATCACCGCCGAGATCAACAAGCGAAGGCTTCAGCCCGATCTGCACAACGCTACTGCCCGCTCGCGCAAAGCGTGGATCGACGCCCATCCCGAGGTCTTCGGCCCTTTCATCGAGTTCATCACGAAAGCCAGGCTCACTCCCTCGCCGACGCTGCATCCGCTCGTTGCCAAGGCATTCGCCACACCACCAAAGGACGCGACCGATCTCGCCAAACGCTACAACGATCTCTTCGCAGCCGTGGACAGCGCGTGGAGGAAACAGATCGAGCCCGAGCTTGGCAAACCCGTCGCCCTTACCGCAGAGGAACTCGACTGCGACACGAAGAAGCTGCAACCGCTGCTCATCGCACGACTCGATGCTCTGGAACAGAAACACAAACTGGCCGATCCCAATCAGGAATCGCTGCGCCAAGTGCTGACTGCGAAGGATTCACCGGTGAAAATCGCTCCGGACCGCTACAGCGTCGCGCGCCTCTTCACCGAGGATGGCAAAAAGGAGTTTGAGAAACATGGGAAAGTGATCACTGAACTCACCGCAAAGCACCCCGGCGCGCCCGTGCGCGCGATGTCGTGGGTGGATGCGGAGAAAATGTATGACGGCAAGGTCTTCGTGCGCGGCAATCCGAACACGAAAGGCCCGGATGCGCCGCGGCAGTTCCTCACGGCGCTGAAGCATGTCGCGCCCGAACCTTTTCCGAAGGACAAGAGCGGACGCCTCGAGCTCGCGCAGGCCATCGCGAGCAGGGACAACCCACTCACCGCACGCGTGATCGTGAACCGCGTGTGGGGTTGGCATTTTGGCGAACCGATCGTCGGCACGCCGAGCGACTTCGGCTTCCGCGGCGACAAACCCACGAATCAGCCGCTGCTCGATCACCTCGCGGCGTGGTTCATGGAGAATGGCTGGAGCTTCAAGAAGCTGCACAAGCACGTGATGCTCACCGCCGCGTATCAGCGCGCGGATTTCCCGATGCGTCCGCTGGATCTGGAGCCATTCCGCGACTCGCTGCTCGCCGTCACGGGCCGGCTGCAGAATGAGCCGTTCGGCAAGGCCGAGAAGATTGACGCCAGCGTGCGGCGCACCGTTTACGGCTTCGTGGATCGCAAGACGCAGCCGTCGCTCTATCGCAGCTTCGACTTTCCCGATCCGAATTTCAGCGCACCGAAACGCAGCCGCACCGCGCTCACACCGCGCGCGCTCATTTTGATGAACAGCCCGCTGCTCACCGACAGCGCGAAGCAACTCGCCGCGTCGCTCACGAAGGAATTGTCCGACGACGCGGCACGCATCACGGAACTTTACTGCCGCGTTTTCCAACGCCAGCCGACTGACAAGGAACTGGCGCGCGCGCGAGGCTACCTCGCCGCGTATCCGCAGAATGACCTCGTGCATCCCGAGTCGCAGGACTGGCAATACGGCTACGGCACCTTTGATGCCGCCGCCAAGCAGACCACGAAGTTCGCCAGCCTCACGGCCTTCGATGGCAAAGCCTTCAAAGGCACACTCAAAACCACCGACGGAAAACCCAGTGAAGTCAAAGTCGATGCCATGGGCGGCGATTCCGGCCTCACCACCTCCATGAGCAGCATCCGCCGCTGGATCGCCCCGCTCGATGGCGAGATCAACATCACCGCCGAACTCACCCACACCGATGCCAAGACCGAAGGCGTCATCGCAAGAATCATCAGCAGCCGCAGCGGCGAACTCGGCGAATGGAAAGCCAAAGCGCAATCTCTTTGCACCGACCTCGCGAAGGTGCCGGTAAAAAAGGGCGACACCCTCGACTTCATCGTCAGCAGCCAGACAGACAAGGACGCCGGCCCCTACCAATGGAGTCCCAGCATCACCATGCCCACCGCCGACATGCCCGCGATGCCCGGCATGAATCAACGCTGGGACGCCCGCGTCGATTTCGCCAATCCCAACGCGCCCGCCAAGCCACTCACCGCCTGGGAGGAGTTGTGCCAGGCGCTCTTGCTCTCGCCAGAGTTTGCGGTCATGGAGTGATGATTTCGTCACGTTTTCGCGTGGGTTGCAGTTCGCTTCATTGCGGGAATGGTTGGGAAGTTTGAATCGATGGCTCATCACCTTTGCCTTGTTCACCATCAGCGCACACGCTGATGGGCCTTGGTCGTGGCTGAATGCGGAGCTGGGGGTCATTGAGCAGGAGCAAAGGCAGCTTCGATCTGTGATCGACTCGCTGCCGCCATCACCCGCTGCTCAGCCACATGAGCATGCGGGCTTTCACAGCGGCTTCGCGCCGATGCAGGACTCCATCCGCTGGGTGCAGGTCGATTTGGGGAAGGAATACGCGCTTGATGAGGTGATCGTGATTCCAGCCATGCTTGGCAGCGTGGAGGCTTATGGGTTCCCGCATCGCTTCCGGGTCGATGCGTCGAATGATCCGCTCTTCGGCGAGTCGATCACACTGCTGGATCAAACCGGCAGTGATGTTTCTTCAACGCTCGCTCCATGGCGCATCGATGCGAAGAAAGCGATGGCGCGTTATGTGCGCTTCACGGCCACCAAGCTCTCCATGCAACCCCGCTTGAGCCAGCGCTTCATCTTTTGTCTGGGCGAGTTGCTTGTCTTCAGTGGCGGGCAAAACATCGCGCTGCAAGCGAGTGTGCTCGCGCCAAATTCCGTGGAGACACTGCCCACATGGTCGCCAAAGCATCTCGTCGATGGTTGTCACGCTCTTGGTCTGCCAGTCAAAAACGATGATGTGAGCAGCAACGGCTGGCACAGCGACATCTCGACCACGGCCGATGCTACGAAATGGGTGCAAATCGATCTCGGCTCGGTGCGTGATCTCCAAGAGATCCGACTCATTCCTGCGCACCCGCGTGATTACCCGGATCGCTTTGGTTTCGGCTTCCCTCATCGTTTCAAAGTCGAGGCAGATGGCCAAACCATCTTTGATAGCATCACGACCGATTTCCCGAACCCTGGTGATACTCCCGTTGCGTTTCCCACGCCCGGATTGAGAGCAAAAATCATCCGCATCACGGCCACGAAGCTCTGGGAGCGCAGTGGCGACTTCGTTTATGCGCTGGCTGAGTTGCAAGCCTTCGCGGATGGCAAAAACATCGCCCTTGGCAGCAGCGTGACCAGTTCCGATGACACACTGACGCCTTCTTGGCAGCGAGGTTTTCTAGTCGATGACCGCAGCAGTTCCGGCCTGCTCATCAACGAAGAAAAATGGCTCACCGATTTGTCGAAGCGTCGCGAAATCACTCATGAGCTCGCCGAACTCGACCTTCGACGTAGCGCAGGTGTTTCGCTGGCTCAAACGCGTGCGGCATGGCTTGGCTGCTTCGTTTTGCTTGGTGCCGTTGCATTCACCTTCATTGCGATTCAGCGCTCCAAGCGTTCACGCCGCCTCGAAATGGAATCTTTGCGTCAGCGTATCTCGCGCGACTTGCATGACGAGATCGGCAGCCATCTTGGCAGCATTCGTCTCATGTCAGAGCTGGCACTGCGCGAGAGTGGCGACAGCGAATCGCTCCAGGAGATCCATCGTCTAGCCGGTGAAGCAGCCGAGTCCATGCGTGGCATCATCTGGCTCGTGCGTGAGGGCGATGCGCCGAAGTTGACCAGCCTCGTCGAAGCCATGCGCCAAAGCGCGGCCAGCCTGCTGAAAGGCATCGATTGGTCACTCGATGCGCCCACCGCCGATGATTCGGCAACCGCATCGCTTGAGTTTCATCGGCAGATCTTCCTCTTCTTCCGCGAAGCAGCCCACAACATCACACGCCATGCCAAAGCCTCTAACACGACCATCGAGATCCGTTGGAAGCCGAAGCGCTTTCATCTCCACATTGAAGACAACGGCTGCGGCTTTGATGCCGATGCCGTCACAGCAGGAAATGGTCTCGCCAACCTTCGTCATCGTGCCGCAGTGCTGAATGGCAGTCTTCAGATCACCAGCAAGTCTGGTAAAGGCACCCACATCACTCTCGACGCACCACTCTCATGAATACCATCTGGATCGTCGAAGACCACGCCGCCTTCCGTCGCACGCTTGAACGTGTGCTGAATGCCGAAACAGGCCTGCAATGCACGCGCGACTTCGATTCGTGTGAAAAACTCCTCGCCGCACTCGCTCATGATGACGCGCCTCATTTGATTTTGCTCGATGTCGGTTTGCCTGGCATGAGCGGCCTCGCTGGCATCCGCTTCATCAAAGAACGCGCTCCCAAAACCCTCATCGTGATCCTCACGGTCTTTGAAGACGACGACAAAGTCTTCCAAGCCGTCTGCGCTGGAGCCAGTGGCTATCTTTTAAAGACCAGCAGCGTCACCGAGATCACTCAGGCCGTGCGCGATGCCTTGGCTGGCGGCTCACCCATGACCTCACGCATCGCTCGCCGTGTGCTGGACATGTTCACCAAGTTCGCCCCGAAACACAGCGACTACGGCCTTAGTGAACGCGAAAAGGAAATCCTCCAGCTCATGACCACCGGTCTTATCAAAAAAGAAATCGCCGACCGCCTCACCCTCAGCGTCCACACCGTCGATACCTACCTCCGCCGCATCTACGAAAAGCTGGAGGTCAACACGCGCACCGGTGCTGTAGCGAAGGCGTTGAAGGAAGGGTTGGTGTAAACGTGTCCCGCGCTTGCGTGACGTCCGCCCGAGTTTTCGTGGGTAGTTACGTGCTAAGGAAGGCGGCATCTTGGCGTATTGTTCTCATTCAATCATGACATCCAGCATCCGCCTTCATTCGTCATTCACCGCCGCGCTTTTGCTCGCGGCTCTCGCTGCATCAGCCTTCGCCGGACATCCGGGCAAGGGCGAGGAGGAAGACCTTACAATTTGCTGCCTCCACCGGGCGCGACTCGGGACACGGCGGGAGAGCAATTTCTCCGCGCGTTCGACCAAGGCGGGAGAGTATTTCGACCTGCGGAGCCACAATATCGAGAAGGGCTGTTACGCGTGCCATTCCTCCGGTGCCTACATGGCGGCCCGGCCGCTCATTGACCCGCTGGCACCCGGCGTGATGGAGACGCGCGTGCTCATGCAGCGCTTCGCGGCGGACTTCACCGCGAAGCCGCCGATGGACAAGAAAAGTGCTCCCGTGAGTCGGGCGGAGCGCATTCTCACGGCAGTGGAGCTGGCGAGGCATGATGCGGTGAGCACCGGGAAGCTGCAGCCGATGACGCGCAAGGCGCTCGATCATTTGTGGGCGTTCCAGCTCGATGACGGCAGCTTTGCGTGGGTGCCATTCAAGGAAGCGCCCTCGGCCATCGATCACCATTGGGGCGTGACGCTCGTCGCGCTCGGTGCGGCGGCGGCACCGGATGGCTACGCGCAGACGGAGCTGGCGAAAAGCGGCATCGAGAAGCTGCGCGGTTGGTTCAAGGCGAATGCGCCGAAGGACCTGCATGAGCGAGGCCTCACGGTCATCGCGGATTGGGCCGTCGGTGGCATTTTGACCAAGGAACAACGTGAGGAACATATCGCCGCGTTCTTTGCCAAACAACAGCCCACCCACGGCTGGAGCACCGGCACGCTGTCGGTGCATCCGGACTGGAAACGCCCCGATGGCCAGCCGCTCGATGTCACGCGCAGTGATGGCTATGCCACCGCGTTCGCGGTCTATGCGCTCACGCGTGCCGGTGTGCCTGCAGATGATGCGAGACTGAAGGCGGCCATTGATTGGCTGCTGCACAGCCAGCGCGAGACCGGCGGTTACTACACTTTTTCTCCGCGCAAAAAAGACATCCTCGCCAGCTATCAGGCCACCGGCATGGCAGTTCAGGCGCTCAGTGCCGTGGGCGTGCTGCCGCTGCCGAAGAAGGTGGCGCAGGAGCAGTTCGACGCTGCCTAAGCCACGGCGGAAAAACTCATCGCACCCGGCGTGATGAAGCCGAACTCCACCGGCAAACAAGCGCGCGATGCCAAGATGACGATGAGCGAGGCCAAGCCCGCCACGCCAGTCTCTGGGAAAGCGCCAACTGCCTCGGCAGACAAAGCCTATCTGGATACCAAAGCCGCTGCGAATCCGAGCGCCGAGGTGAAATCCATGATCGACAAAGTCATCGCCGCCACCGGAGGCAAAGATAAAATACTCACCACCTTCCGCATGGAGGAGTGGTTCGCCGCAGCGGAGGTCGCGCCCACTGGCCAGCCGCGCAAAGTCACCCGCACCTCTGTCTTGCAGCCGCCGCTCGTCTGGTGGGCCAATGGCAAGGACCGTGGCGACACCCAATGGAACGAAGACGTGTGGGGCTGGAGCCTCGCCGCGCTGTTGGATGCTAAATCCATCATCAAGCCCATCCCCGACATCACCGAGGAAGGCAAGCCCGCCTATGGGCTCAGCATCACCGGCAGCCTCGATACCGAAATGCGCCTCTACTTCAGCCACGAGACCAACCTCCTCGTGCGGATGGACCTGCGAAACCAAAGCTACCACTTCAGCCAATGGAAGGAGCAAGACGGCCTCAAATACTCCAGCCAGTGCGTCATCAAAAAGCAGCCCGCGAACAAGCCCTGGTTCCATCACGAAATCCTCAGTCTGGAGCGGCTCAAAGAACTGCCCGCCGACGCGAAGGCGGCCTCGGCGAAACCAGTGAAGTCCCCAGCTCCTTAAATTATTCTCCCGTCCCCATGCTAACTCAAATTCTTCAAAACCGCCCCATCGTTGCGCTCAGCACGACATTGTGGCGCAACGACACCCGCACCTTCAAAGTCGGCCCCAAGCCAGCCGCCGATCGTGACAAGGAACCAATGAAGTGATCCTCACCTCTTGCTTTCATTCAACCATGACATCCCGCTTTCATTTACACACATCCTTTGCCGCCGCGCTGCTCCTCACCGCCAGCCTTGGCTTGGCTGGTGCCGTCCATGCTGCGGAGCCTTTTGAAGCCTTTCTGGAGAAGCATTGCGTCCGCTGCCACGGGCCGGAGAAGGAGAAGGGTGACTTGCGCATCGACCAGCTCTCGCGCGATTTCAAGTTGGGCGCGGACACGCATCATTGGGCGGAGATGATGGAGCAAGTCAATTCCGGCGAGATGCCTCCGAATAAGGAGAAGAAGCCGACGCAGGAGGAGATGGCGGCGTTTGTGACGAGTCTTGATTCGCGGATCAAAGAAGGCCGGGCAGTTCGCATGGCGGCGCGGCCGGCGGTGGCGCATTATCGGCTGAGCCGGAAGGAGTATCAAAACACGGTCTATGACTTACTCGGCGTGCGCTATGATCCCACCAAGTCGGGGGAGCTGAACGAAGACACCCTCTGGCACGGCTTTGAGCGCATCGGGTCGGAGCTTTCGCTTTCACCGTCTCATGTGGATCGCTATTATCGCGCAGCGGAGATCGTCCTCGGCCGCGCCTTCCCCGCCGCGTCCGGCGAGGCTCGCAAAGTCCGCAAGACCGCTGCGGAGCTGCGTTATGGTGGCGGGAAGTCCCAGATGGAGGCGCTCGCTCGGTTCGGCATCAAGCGTCCGCTTCGTTACCTGTTGTTCCCCTCGAACGAGAGCGCTTCGATGGGAACAGCGCTTTCGCCTGAGTGGTTCGGGAAGACCGGCCCGGAACACAGCGGTCTCTACCGGATGCGCCTCCAAGCCAGCGGGATTCGTCCCATTGGCGGTCAGCCTGCGCACCTGAAGATTGGCAGGAAGAGGGCTGATAACGGGGCGGTCGAAGGTCTCATCGAGTTTGACGTCACCGCGCCGGAAGACAGTCCGCAGGTCTATGAGTTCGATGTCTTCTTGGAGATGCCGACGACCCTTGTCTTCAGCGTGGTGGCCGCCGATGGGCTTCCGAAGTTTGGAAACCAGCTCTGGGATAGGCCTGCGTATATTTTTACGCACAGCAGCGAGACGCAGCTCCTGAACCCCACCGCGGCGCAGATGTTCGATGACAAGGGGAACGGCCTTTTCTCCACGGTGCTGCTCGATTGGATCGAATGGGAGGGGCCGCTGGAAACGGAGGCGGAAAAGTCGCGGCGCATGGGTCTGCTGCCGCCTGATGATGCGACGCCCGAGGTGGTCGCGGAGCATCTGCACCGCTTCGCCGAGCGTGCCTGGCGGCGGGCGGTGAAGAAGGAGGAACTGGAGGAGTATCTGCGGTCCTACCGCTCCGAGCGCGAGGCGGGCGAAAACATGGCCTACGCCTATCGCGTGGCGTTGCAGGGCGTGCTGACATCGAGGCACTTCATCTACCTCGTCGAGGGCGATCCCGTGTCCCGCGAACGCCTCACCGAGTCGGAACTCGCCTCGCGGCTCTCTTATTTCCTCTGGAGTTCGATGCCCGACGACGGCCTTTTTACTGCGGCCAAGAGTGGCACCTTCAACGGCGCGGGCTTGAAGAAGGAAGTGGACCGGATGCTGACGGACAGCCGGGTCAGCCGCTTCGTCGATGACTTCGCGCGGCAGTGGCTGCAACTGCACCGCCTCGGCATGTTCGCGCCGGACAAGAGGCTCTACCGCAGCTACGACGTTTGGCTGGAGGCGAGCATGCGCTCTGAGCCGGTGGAGTTTTTCCGCGAGATGTTGGTGAGGAACCTGCCTGTGGAAGGGTTCATCGATTCTGATTGGACCATGGCCAATGCCCGGCTCTGCGATTTCTACGGACTGCCGGAGCCGAAGACCGGCGGCTTCCAGCGCGTTTCGCTCAAGCCCGAGGATCATCGCGGCGGTCTGCTGACGATGGGCGCGGTGCTCGGACTGACCTCGGATGGAACGCGGCATCGTCCGGTGCATCGTGGCGTATGGCTCAGCGAAACGATCCTCGGCAAGACGCCTCCACCACCGCCAGCGAACGTGCCCGCCATCGAATCGAATACGCCACAAAGCCCCAAGGCGACCATCCGCCAGAAGCTGGAAGCACACGCCACAAACGCGAACTGCGCCGCCTGCCACGCGAAGATCGACCCTCTCGGCCTCGCTTGGGACAACTACGATGCCATCGGCCAGTGGCGCACCCATGAGAAGGTCGCGGCGGGCATTGGGGCGGACCCCTTGGTCAATCCCTCCGGTGCCATGCCCGATGGCCGTGCCTTCAAAGATTCCACCGAGTTCAAACGCCTGCTGCTCGAAGACCGCGACAAGTTCGCCCGCGCCTTCATCGAGCACCTCTGCACCTACGCCCTCCGCCGCGCCCTCGCCTTCGACGACCAGGACGACCTCAAAGCCATCCAGACCGAAGCGAAGCAAAACGGATACCGCGTCAAGGACATCGTCCGCGCCGTGGCCCTCTCCGATCTAATGCGCAAACGGTGATAAGCCCATCACTCAACTGCTCCAATCCTCCACCACTCCATTTTATGAACATCCAAACCCAATCCTGGCTCATCAGCCGCCGCCACGCTCTCAAGGCGCTCGGCAGCTTCATCTCCCTGCCCATGCTGGAATGCATGGTCCCGCTGCGCGCAGCGGAAAAAGTCACCGCCTCGCCGAACCGCAGCGCCTTCATCTACCTCGCCAATGGCGTTCACTCGCTGAACTACCAGATCCTCAAAGAAGGCAAGGGCTACCAGTTCTCCCGATCGCTGAAGCCGCTGGAGAAGCACCGGGATGTCATCACGCCCATCAGCGGGCTGCATCACCCGGGAAGCCTCAGCCACCACCACAACTGCATCAATATCTTTCTGACCGGCGGGAAGCTCGGACCATCGGACCGGAACACCATCTCCGTGGATCAGAAGATGGCCGAGATCGCCGCGCCGCAAACCCGTTACCCCTCGATGGAGGTCGCCATCACGCAGGATTCGCTCGCCTGGACAGCCGATGGCGTGCGGTTGCCCGCGATGCGTCGTTGCAGTGAGATCTTCGCCTCCCTCTTTGAGGAACCGAAAGGCGGAAAGACGGCCCAACGTCGGGCCTTGCGCAGCAAGGGTAGCGTGCTCGACGCGAACCTCGCGGAAGTTCGCCAGCTCGAGAAAAAGATGGGCTCCGAGGACAAAGGCCGCATGGAGCAATACCTCACCTCCGTTCGCGAGGCGGAGATCCGCACGCGTCGGGCCGATGCCTGGCTTGATACGCCGCTGCCCGCCGTCTCCGACGTCGACCGTCAACGCACCAACCGCGACATCGCCACCACCATGGCGGGCGATTATTTCCGCACCGTCTATGACCTCATGGTGCTCGCCTTCCAGACGGATGTGACCCGCGTGGCCACCTTCAGCCTCGGTGGCGAGGGAGATGCCATTCCCATTCCCGAAATCGGCGTCACCGAGACTCGCCATCAGCTCAGCCACCACGGCGGCGATGCTGGCTACATGGAGAAGCTCACCAACTATGACACCTTCGCCATCGAGCAATTCGGCTACTTCCTCACCCGCCTCGCGGAGACCAAGGACCTCCGTGGCAAACCGCTTCTCGGCTCCACGATGGCCCTCTTTGGCAGCGGCATGTCCTACGGCCACAGCCATGGCAACGCCAACCTCCCGCTCGTGCTCGCCGGCGGCTCCGACCTCGGTCTGAAACACGGCAGCCACCTCGACTTCAACAAATCGGCCAAAGGTTTCGAAGGCTACGCCCTCGGCACCGACGGAGCGCTCACCACCGCGCATTACCAGCTCTGCAGCCGCCCCGTGAACACGGATGCCCACATGAGCAATCTGCTCCTCCTCATGGCCCAGCGCATGGGCGTGGAGACGGACAAGTTTGGCGACAGCAACAAGGTCATCGCACTATGAAAACGTTCTTTGTTCCTGGTTCTTGGTTCTTGGTTACCCGTTCGTGGTTCAGGGTGCTTGCGTGTTCGCTCGTCGTTCAAACGACTGCCTTCAGCGAACAACCAAGCACGAAGAACCAAGAACCAGGAACCGGCGTAGCCGAACCCTTCCGCCCCG
Source organism: Verrucomicrobiaceae bacterium (assembly GCA_947466075.1). Taxonomy (GTDB): domain Bacteria; phylum Verrucomicrobiota; class Verrucomicrobiia; order Verrucomicrobiales; family Verrucomicrobiaceae; genus Prosthecobacter. Next base: position 14,961 of record CANIBP010000018.1, on the reverse strand, counting down.
AAGCGGGGAAGTTTCCGCCTTTGGAAAAGGCGCACTCCTACCGGGGCGAACTCGTGTTCGTGGACCATGTCAACCGCCGCGGCAGCATCCGCGTGCAAGGGGCGAGCGACTTATTCCGAGGCGACCCGCGCCCCTTCGCCATGCTCCCCTACGGCATCGTGCATTATCACGGCGCACCGGCGGATCTGCGGGACATCCCGCTCGGCACCATGCTGCATGTCCGCGCCTTTCTCCCGCCGGACCCCAAGACCTCCTCCGTGCCCGTGCTGCCGGTCAATAACAAGGTGAACACCGCCGGCTTTCGTGCCCTCGGCACGGCACCCGCCGAGAACCACGTTCTCCTCCTCGAGGACGAGCCCAGCCACTGCCAGCGGGAAGGGAAGGTCTGGAAGCTCAAAGAAGTGGACCTCCAGAAGAACCAGGGGATGATCATCGCCAGCCTCGAACCGAAGCAAGGCGGCGACGGCAAGGTGAGCGAGGAAAAGATGACCTTCGATGCTGCCACCCGCATCTGGCGCGGACGCGAATGCCTCGGGATCGCGGACTTGATCGCCGAGGGCGTCTGGCCCGCCACGGGGAAAAAATTCCTCGGCGGCCAGGCTGTCCTGCTCGGACTCACCTGGCAGCCCACCGAATCAACCGCGTGGGTTCAGTTCCACATCTCGGATATTTGGCTGGACGATACCGCGACACAGCGCGCCGCCAACAATCAGTCCGAGGCACACAAGGCCTTCATCCGCAGTCGCTGGATACCCGCCTGGATCGATGCCGTCGAGTATGGCAAGTTCGGCCGCGCGACCGTGACCGCGACCTTGTTTGGCGACGTGGATACCTCCCTCTACGGTGATTTCAAGAAGGGCGTCCCTGCGCTGATGAATGCAGCCGAGAATACATTGAAGCATGCGGGCGGTGGCTATGGGCCCGCGCACATGGCCTCAAAAGGCACCATCCTCGGCGTCACGAAGACGGACGGCGCGGTGCCTATGGGTAGCAGCGGCATCCAGATCCGTTTTGAAACGGATCTCGTCATCGAGGGCATTCGCCCCACGCGAATCGTCCGTGTCCGCCCTGCGGACTGGCCCAACGTCCGCGTGCCTCTTGAGGAATTTCTGGGCGACGGGACCTTCAGCCATGAAGACCGCTTCCCGACCCCCGCCATCTTTCCCAAATACTGATGACTTCGCGTTCTTGGTTCTTCGTTGCCCAGCGAGATGCCGAGAAACCCAAACTGGGAACCACGAACCAAGAACAAAAGATATGAAACTCACCCTCCTCACCGCCCTCCTACTCACATCACTCACCGCGCTGCACGCTGCTGCGCCTGATCTTTCGAAAATCACCTCACGTGCTGACCTCGATGCCGTGATCGCCGCCACGGCCGATGCCACTCTAAATCAGGCGCTCACCGAGCACGCCGCCGATATCCTGGCCGCTGCGGAACGGCACCCGCACGTCGAGGCCGTCATCCACACCATCGAGAGCGCACCGGGCACGTTCACGAAGATCAACACCACTCCCGAGGCGTTCAAGAAGGCGGCGGGCGGTGACATCACGCTCTTTGACACGCTGACCAGCGTCAATAGCGGCATCCTCAACGGGCATGCTCATGCGAGTCGTGACAAAAAGACGGACCCCTACAACGCGGCCTTCATCGAGCATCTCGGGCAGATCCCCTCGTTGGAAAACCTTTCACTCGTGGTGACCACGTTCGAGGAATCCTCGCTGGACCCGATCCTGAAACTGAAGCGTCTCAAAGCCCTGCGCATCGAGGTGCGGGCCGGCCTCAGCCCAGGCGACACTGACCTCGCGAAACTTTCGCAGCTCGCGACGTTCCCCGATTTGAAGTCCCTGTCCCTGCATTACTTCAAAGCCACCGATGCCGGCCTCGAACACCTAGCCGGGCTGAAGAACCTGGAGAGCTTCAGCTTCCGTGGGAACGTCCCGGGTCATGCCTTCGCCAAGTTCGAGGGATGGACGAACCTGAAATCCATCGCCTTCCACGGCAACGGCATCGATGACGAAGGCCTCGGCTACATCTGCGAGCGATTCCCCAACCTCGAATCCCTCAACCTCATCCATGCCCGCGTGCTCACCGATGCCAGCGCGGTGCATCTGCTGAAACTCAAAAAGCTCAAGAGCATCATCCTCAATGGACCCAAAATGACGGCGGCCTGGCATGGGAACTTGAGTTCGTTGCCTCTGGAATCCCTGTCCGTCAGCCAGGGTAACGCCCTGCCTGCGACACAGGCGATTGCCGGTGCCAGATCGATCCCCACGCTGCGTCGCTTTGCCATCGATGGCAAAACGCTGAGCGATGCCGATCTCACCGCGCTCGCTAGCATGACCCAGCTCGAATCGCTTTCGCTTGGAGACATCGACCTGCCCGACACCCGCCTCCCGCAGTTGCAAGCCTTCGCGCATCTCAAATCCCTCACGCTCGTCCGCTACGGAAAAGGCTACCCCGACGAAACGCAGGCCAAAGTGAAAGCCCTGCTGCCAAAGGTCGAGGTGAAGTTTGTCCAGTGATCAAATCATGAACCGTGTTCTCCTCACATTTCTGCTGCTGATTGCGCAGACAGCACTTCACGCGGTCGATCTGGCCTTCCCCAAGCTCGCCGATGCCAAACCCGTGCGCGGCGAACTCACCAGCGCGGACTTCATCCATCGCAGTGGCCAGTTTCACACAGAGAAGGGTGAGTTGCTGGAGTTCACCATGCCGCCATACGCCGTCATGAAATATCGCGGCGCGGAGGCCGACCTGCGCGAGATTCCGCTCGGCACCAAGATGACGTTTCTCATGGTTCCCGATGAGAACGGACACCTCACCCGCCTAGTCACCACCGACGATGAGCAGCCCGCCGATGAAGCGCAGCGGCAAAAGTTCATCGAGTTCACCAAGGCGCGCGGTCTTCCCGGCTGGATCGAAAAGACGGAAGGCAAGCAGATGGTCGTGACGCTCTTCAGCGGCGACCCGAAGAACTTCCAGAAGACCTGGATGGATGATTTTGCTGTCGGCAAAAATATCAAAATCTGCGTCTCCAACGACGAACTGCGCACTTGGAATGTAAACGTCGATGGCAAGGGCGGGGCCGTGCGCGAAGTGCAGTCCGTGCCCGCTGACGGCTTTGGCAGCAGCGGCGTGCGACTCGTGCTCACCGTCAGCGACATGCTCGAAGGTTTCCGCAAAGGCCGCGTCGTCCGCATCTATGGCCAGTCCTGGCCGCAGAAGGATTTCTTCGCCGAAAGCCTCATGAACTATGGCGTCGGCGCGCTGCTCGCCACCGACTTCCGCGAGTGCCCGCCGAAACACTACCCCGACCAGTTTCCGTTCCGCACCGACTATGGCAACGCGCATCTGCCGTGGTATCAAATCACCGAAGGCACGCCGCCGCCGCGTTGGAGCGAGCACCTCGTCCTCGGTGAGTTGGTGAAGGTCGATGCCGCCAACAGCAGCGGCCAATTCCGCACCGAGCGCAGCGGCGAACTCATGGACTTCACCCTGCTCGCCTCCGGCGCGACTGTCGTCGTCAACGAGGGCCTGCCCGCCCAATCAATCGCGCCTGTCAAATTTCAGCCCAAGCTCGCCTCCGTCCGATATCAAAACGCCGACGCCACCCTTGCGGACCTCCCGCTCGGCCAGCGTTACCGGTTCCACATGTATCAGGATAAAAGTGGTGCCTTCACGCGATGCAGCCTCATCAGCGACGAGCACAGCCATCTCACCCAGCAACACCTCACCTACCGCGTCACCGCCAGCGACCCAAAAAACGGTCGCCTCGAAGTCGCCTGGCAGCACCCCGACATCACGAACTACCAGCGCGACATGGAAAGCCCTCCCCCCTTCGGCCACAGCCTTCTCCGCGTGACCCCGGAAACCCGCGTGTGGAAAGCCGACCAACCAGTCTCCCTCACCGACATCAAACCCGGCGACCTCCTCCTCGTGAACCTCACCAGCGAGCAGAAAGACAAACCCGCCCACTGCACCGACCTCTGGGTCACTGAGGCTGCGGGTAGGACCGCACCCAAGGCGCAGAGCAAAGAATCGAAAGGCACGAAGAAAGACAAAGCAGTGAAGCCGAAATGAAGTCGGCAGCGTGGCGTATTGTTCTCATTCAATCATGACATCCCGCTTCTGCTTTCATTCATTCTTCGCTGCCTCCTCGCTACTCACCGCTTGTCTTGGCTTGGTCAATGCGGTTCATGCTGCGGAGTCGTATGAAGCGTTTCTTGAGAAGCATTGCATCCGCTGCCATGGGCCGGAGAAGGAGAAGGGAGATTTGCGGATCGACCAGCTCTCGCGGGACTTCAAGTTGGGCGCGGATACGCATCATTGGGCGGAGATGATGGAGCAGGTCAATTCGGGCGAGATGCCGCCGAAGAAGGAGAAACAGCCGTCGCAGGCGGAGATGGCGGCGTTTGTGACGAATCTCGATTCGCGCATCAAAGAAGGTCGGGCGGCGCGGATGGCAGCGCGGCCGGCGGTGTCGCATTATCGACTGAGCCGGAAGGAGTATCAAAACACGGTCTATGACCTGCTCGGCGTGCGCTATGATCCGGCGAAGCCGGGGGAGCTGAATGAGGACACGCTGTGGCATGGCTTTGAGCGCATCGGCTCGGAGCTGTCGCTCTCGCCCTCGCATGTGGATCGCTATTACCGCGCGGCGGAACTCGTGCTGGACCGTGCTTTCCCCACGACAGCGGTTGAGGCACGAAAGGTGCGTAAGACGGCGGCGGAGATGCGTTACGGCAATGGGAAGGCCCAGGAGGCGTTGGATCGATTCGGCATCAAGCGGCCACTGCGCCAGCTCCTTTTTCCTGGTCATCTCCAGACCGCGCTTTCCTCCGGATGGTTCGGCAAGACGGGGCCGGAGCACAGCGGGCTTTACAAAGTCCGCATTCAGGCCAGCGGCATCCGGCCGATCGGCGGTCAGGCGGCGCACCTGAGCATCGGCAAGCGAACCGGTGAGGAGACCGTGGATGGGCTCATCGAGTTTGATCTCACGGCACCGGAGGACAAGCCGCAGGTCTATGAGTTCGAGGTGTTTCTCGAAATGCCGGCGGCGCTGGATTTTTGCGTGGTGGCGACCGATGTGGTGGACCGCAGACAAGGCGCGGCCTTCCGCGGTGCGCTCGGCGGGGGCGCTTATCTTTTCACGCATAGCAGCGAGACTCTGCTCTTAAATCCAAACGCGCCGCAGATGTTCGATGACAAGGGGAACGGCCTTTTCTCCACGGTGCTGCTTGATTGGATCGAGTGGGAAGGGCCGCTGGTGTCGGAGGCGGAAAAGTCACGCCGCGTGGGCCTCGTGCCGCAGGATGATGCCACGCCCGAGGTGGTGGCGGAGCATTTGCAACGCTTTGCCGAGCGTGCCTGGCGTCGGTCGGTGAAAAAAGAAGAGCTGGAGCAGTATTTGCAATCCTACCGCACCGAGCGTGAGGCGGGCGAGAAGATGGCTGATGCTTACCGTGTCGCCTTGCAGGGTGTGATGACCTCCCGGCACTTCATCTACCTCGTCGAGGGCGATCCGGTGGCTCGCGAACGGCTCACCGATTCGGAACTCGCCTCGCGACTGTCGTATTTTCTCTGGAGCTCGATGCCCGACGACGGTCTCTCCACCGCGGCCAAAAGCGGCACGCTGAATGGTGATGGCCTCAAGAAAGAAGTGGACCGGATGCTGGCCGACAACAAAACCAGCCGCTTCATTGATGATTTCGCGCGGCAGTGGCTGCAACTGAATCGCGTTGGCATGTTCCCGCCGGACAAGAAGCTCTATCCCACCTACGACGCGTGGCTGGAGGAGAGCATGCGCTTCGAGGTCATTGAGTATTTCCGTGAACTGTTCGCGAAGAATCTGTCTTTAGATGGTTTCATCGATTCCGACTGGACCATGGCCAATGCGCGGCTCTGCGATTTCTACGGACTGCAGGAGCCGAAGGCGAGCGGCTTCCAGCGTGTGTCGTTGAAGCCCGAAGATCGCCGTGGCGGTCTGTTGACGATGGGCGCAGTGCTCGGCCTCACGTCCGACGGCACGCGTCATCGTCCCGTGCATCGCGGTGTGTGGCTCAGCGAGGTCGTGCTCGGCAAGCCACCGCCACCCCCACCGGCCAACGTGCCCGCCATCGAGCCCCCAACGCCGCAAAGCCCCAAAGCAACTCTGCGCCAAAAGATCGAGGCGCACCGCAACGACGCCAACTGCGCCGCCTGTCACGCCAAGATTGATCCGCTGGGCCTCGCCTGGGACAACTACGACGCCATCGGCCAATGGCGCACCCACGAGAAAGTGCCCGCAGGAGTCGGCAGCGACCCCGTCATCGATCCCTCCGGCCTGATGCCCGACGGCCGCGCCTTCAAAGACGCCACTGAGTTCAAGCGCCTACTGCTCGAAGACCGCGACAAGGTTGCCCGCGCCTTCATCGAGCACCTCTGCACCTACGCCCTCCGCCGCGCCCTCGCCTTCGACGACCAGGACGACCTCAAAGCCATCCAGGCCGAAGCAAAGAAGAGCGATTACCGGATCAAGGACATCGTTCGCGCTGTGACCCTTTCCGACCTCATCCGCAAGCGCTGACAAGACCCCGCTAGGCATACTCATTCCATGAGCGTTCAATTTCGTCATCTCGCTTTCGCCTTCCTTCTGCTCAAAGGAACTTTGGTGCGCGCTGAACTCTCTGCAAACTCAGCCGTCAGCGCCGTGCTGCCGCTTTCCTTCATCGAAAAGCACTGCGCGGACTGCCATGACGAGACCACGAAGAAAGGCGATTTCAGGGCGGACTTGTTGGGCAAGAATCTCACGGAGTCGGCGAGTCATAAGGCATGGAGTCGGGTGCTCGCGCGGGTGGAAAGCGGCGAGATGCCTCCGCCCAAAAAAGAGCGCCCCGCAGAGGAGGATATCCTCGTGGCGCTCGGGGCGCTGAAGAGCGCCTTTCACAAAGATGCGCTGGCCAAACACGGTGATGCTGGCCGGGTGCGGGTGCGCCGTCTCAATCGGCTGGAATACGAGAACACCGTCCGAGATCTGCTCGGCATCGACACGCCACTGCGGGATCTTTTGCCGGAGGACGACCTGCGTGATGGTTTTAGCAATCAAACGGCAGCGCTGAGCATCTCACCAGTCCACATTCAGCAATACATGGCAGCGGCGGATCGCGCGCTCGAAGCGGCTAGCGTCCGCCAGGCTAAGCCAGAGACCAAGACGCATCGTTTTGCCTTCAATCATGAGGCGGAGAAGCCGTGGTCCGCTTACCCGCACAACCGGTTGCAGTGCAATCTGCACGGGGAGGATCTGCACTTCTTCCTCGACACCCACATTGAGGTGCCTGTGGCGTTGCGGCAGTTCGAGGCGCTGACGCGCGAAACACCGGGCACGTTTCGCATTCGCATCACCACCGAAGCGCTCGACACCACAGGCGGCGAGGATCTCATTTACAGCGTATGGCTCGCTTCGGGTGGCAAGCGACGCGAGCTGCTCGGCCATTTCGACGCGAAGCATCGGCAGCAGAGCAGTATGGAGCTGACGCGTTCCTTTGACCGTGGGGAGACCGTCATCGTCGCGCCCTATCGCATGGCTAAGGTGCGCATCGACGCCGGTTACAGCGTTTATGCACCGGACAAGCAGGAGAAGACGCCCAAAGGCTGGCATTTCCTCAACAACCCCAATCCGCCCATTGCCACGGTGGGGCCAGCCATCGTGGTGAAGCCCTTGGAGATCACCGGTCCGCTGATCGAGAGCTGGCCGACACCTGGGCACAAGCTGCTCTATGGCGCCGACACGGAGCTGGCTCCCGCCGCAGAAGTCGCAAAAACGGCGCAGGTGCCGGAGTCGATTCTCCGTCCCGTGCGCGCTTATCGGCAGCTCAAGGACACCGTCACCGTCCGGTTATCGGCGGACAAAGTAGAGCCCGCCATCCGTGAAGTGCTCAACCGATTCATCAGCCGCGCGTTCCGCCGACCTGCGAAGGCCGAGGAGGTGGAGCTTTATCAAGGGATGACTCGTGACCGCCTCGCCAAAGGCGAATGCCTCGAAGTCGCGCTCAATGCCGCGCACCGTGCCGTGCTTTGCTCACCGGAATTTCTCTTCCTCGTCGAACAGGGGCCGAAATTGAACAGCCACGAGCTGGCCGCGCGCCTCTCTTATTTCCTGTGGCGTTCCGCTCCTGACGAAGGTCTGCGCAAGCTGGCGGACAAGGGGGAGCTGACCAAGCCCGATGTTCTGCGCAAAGAAGCGGCCCGCTTGATCGCCGCGCCGCGCTTCGAAGCCTTCGTTACTGACTTTCTCGCTCAATGGCTCAACCTGCGCGAGATCGACGCCACCACGCCGGATCGCGATCTGTTTCCCGAGTATTTTGAAAGCATCGGAGACGGTCGGCAGGATGTGTTTCTGCATGATTCGCTGGTCGGGGAGACGCGCACCTATTTCCGCGATCTCGTGGAGCGTGATCTCGGTGCGGCGATGCTTGTTTCGGCACCCTACGCCTATCTCAATCAACGTCTGGCTGAGCACTACGAATTGCCGCCGGTGAAAGGCGCTGGCCTGCGGCGCATCACTTTGCCCGCTGACAGTGTGCGCGGTGGATTGCTCACGCAGGCGAGCATTCTGAAGGTCACAGCCAATGGCGCGAACACCTCGCCCGTGCTGCGCGGCGTGTGGCTGCTAGAGAGAATCGTGGGCACGCCTGCCCCGCCGCCGCCGCCGAATGTCGGATCCATCGAGCCCGACACGCGGGGTGCGACCACCGTCCGCGAGCAACTAGCCAAGCACCAGTCGGTGAAGACCTGCGCAGGTTGCCATCAGAAGATTGATCCACCTGGTTTCGTGCTCGAAGCCTTTGATCCCATCGGGCGCTATCGCGACTACTACCGCACCACCGAGACGGGCGAGAAGCTCAAAGATCTGAAGGCCTTCTTCGGTGCCCACTACGGACAGGTCAAATACCTCAAAGGTGCCACGGTGGACACGCGGAGCCAGTTGCCTGGAGGGATCGAAGTCGCCGATGTCCGCGACTACAAGGCGGCGCTCGCCACGCGGCCCGAACTGCTCGCGCGCAACTTCGTCCGCAAACTCGCCACCTTTGCCACAGGCGTGCACGCGGAGGCTGGCGATGAACTCGTCATCGATGCCATATTGAAAAAAACCAAGGCGTCCGGCTTTGGCCTGCGCACGCTGATTCACGAAGTCGTGCAGAGCGAACTTTTCACCCAGAAATAAGCATTGTATGAAACCGATCTCACGCCGCCTCTTCCTGCGAAACTCCGGCATCGCCCTTGGACTGCCGATGCTCGAGTCCATGCTGCCAGCGGGCCGTCTCGCGGCTGCTCCGGCCTCTGCGCCCCGCCGCATGGTGTGCATCGGCGTGCCCTTCGGCTTCGATCCCACGGCCTTCGTGCCCACCACCACTGGCCGCGATTACACGCTGCCTGCGCACCTCACGCAGCTTGCCGCCTTTCGCGATGACTTCACGGTGATCAGCGGCTTGAGCCATCCCAACACTGGCGGTGGCGGACACAAGGCGGAGGCTGTCATGCTCACTGGCGCGCCTTATCCCGATTACTCGTATAATTTGAAAAACACCATCTCGGTGGATCAGGCCTTTGCTGCCAAGTTTCGCGGTGAGACCCGCTACGAGAGCTTCGCCCTGACCACGCAAGGCGGTTCGCTCTCCGTCACTGCCAATGGCGTTACCATTCCCGCTATCGACCGGCCCTCGGCGGTGTTCAAGAAGCTCTTCCTCGCTGCCACGCCCGTCGAGATGGATGCCGAGATGCGCCGCATTGATGAAGGCCGCAGCATGCTCGATTTCGTGGGTGATCGCGCCAAGAGCCTCAATCGCCAGATCAGCAGCGCCGACCGCCAACGCGTCGAGGAATACTTTGAATCCGTCCGCGACGTGGAACGCCAGCTCCAGATGGCCCGTGAGTGGGTGAACCGTCCCAAGCCCAAGGCCATCGGCAGCGAACCCAAAGACATCGGCGACAACCAGCAGCAAAAGGCGAAGTTCCAGCTCATGATCGACATGATCCACCTCGCACTGGTTACCGACTCGACCCGCGCTGTGAGCCTCATGACCTTCGGCATGCATCACGACCTCTCCCATCACGGCAAAGAGCCGAAAAAGCTCGCTGCGTGCCGCCAAGTGGAGGTGGAACTCATCCAGGCCTTTAGCGGCCTGCTTGGAAAGCTGAAGAGCGCCAAAGAAGGCGCCACCACCCTGCTCGATTCCACCATGGTCATGATGACCAGCAACCTGCGCGATGGAAACACCCACTGGACCTACAACCTGCCCGCCATCCTGGCCGGCGGCGGCTTCCGCCACGGCCAGCACCTCGCCTTCAACCAACCCTATCTCGATGAAGTGAAGCTGGAACTCAACGCGACTGATGGGAAGAAGATCAACCCCGAGAAAAAGATTCCCCTCATGGGCCAGAACCAACAACCGCTCTGCAATCTCTACACCTCCATGCTGCAAAAAAGTGGTGTGGAGATTGAGCGATTCAGCACCGCCACGGGGCCCCTGGAGGGGCTCGCGTAGTTGACAAATGCTACAACACTCACAAACCAACAACAACGAACCAAGAACACTCATGAACATCCAAACCCAATCCTGGCTCCTCAATCGCCGCCACGCTCTCAAGGCACTCGGCAGTTTCATTTCTCTGCCGATGCTTGAGTGCATGGTGCCGCTGCGTGCCGCAGAAAGCGCCACCGCAGCCCCAAAGCGCAGCGCGTTCATCTACCTCGCGAATGGCGTGCACTCGCTGAACTACCAGATCACCAAGGAAGGCAAAGACTATCAGTTCTCGCGGTCATTGAAGCCACTGGAGAAGCATCGCGAGGTCATCACGCCCATCAGCGGTCTGCATCATCCGGGAGCGCTCAGTCATCATCACAATTGCATCAGCGTCTGGCTCACTGGCGGCAAGCTGGGCCCTTCGGATCACAACACCATCTCGGTGGACCAAAAGATGGCCGAGGTCACGGCGCTGCACACGCGTTACCCCTCAATGGAGGTCGCCATCACGCAGGATTCGCTCGCGTGGACCGCCGATGGCGTGCGCTTGCCTGCGATGCGTCGTTGCAGTGAGATTTTTGCTTCCCTCTTCGAGGAACCGAAAGGCGGCAAAATGGTCCAACGCCGGGCCTTGCGTCGCAAGGGCAGCGTACTCGATGCGAACCTCGCGGAAGTGCGTCAGCTCGAGAAAAAGATGGGCTCCGAGGACAAAGGTCGCATGGAGCAATACCTCACCTCCGTTCGCGAGGCCGAGATCCGCACACGCCGCGCTGATGCGTGGCTCGACACGCCGCTGCCCTCCATCTCCGAGGATGACCGCAAGCGCACCAACCGCGACATCGCCGCTACGAAGGCGGGCGACTACTTCCGCACCGTCTATGACCTCATGGTGCTCGCCTTCCAGACGGATGTGACCCGCGTGGCCACCTTCAGCCTCGGCGGCGAGGGCGATGCCATCTCCATTCCTGAAATCGGCATCACCGAGTCACGCCATCAGCTCAGCCATCACGGCGGCGATGCGGGCTACATGGAAAAGCTCACCAACTACGACACCTTCGCCATCGAGCAGTTCGGCTACTTCCTCACCCGTCTTGGGGAGACCAAAGACCTCAGCGGCAAGCCGCTGCTCGGTTCCACGATGGCCCTTTTCGGCAGCGGCATGTCCTACGGCCACAGCCATGGCAACGCCAACCTCCCACTCGTGCTCGCTGGCGGCTCCGACCTCGGCCTGAAGCACGGCGCGCATCTCGACTTCAACAAATCAGCCAAAGACTTCCAAGGCTACACCTTCGGCCCCGACGGCGCCCTCACCACCGCCCATTACCAAGTCTGCAGCCGCCCCGTGAACTCCGACGCCCACATGAGCAACCTCCTCCTCCTCATGGCCCAGCGCATGGGCGTTGAAACCGACAAGTTTGGCGACAGCAACAAGGTGATCGCGATATGATTCAGTTCTTGGTTCTTTGTTCTTCGTCTGGCTCACCGGCGGGAAGCTCGGCCCCTTGGACCGCAACACCATCTCCGTGGACCAGAAGATGGCCGAGATCAAACCCGCTCACTCCCCGACGCCTGTCTCGGTTCTGACCGTTTCCGGTGCGGTGGGCGCGAAAGCAATTCCATAGCAGCCAGCATGCGTCGTTAATAACGAATATAAAATGAGAAAGGACTATGAGATGATTCGAATAGAGATGCGTGTTTTAGCCCTGTTGGTGTGTGTGCTAGGGCCTCTTGGGACTGACGCGGTTGAGGCGGTTGAGGCTGAGGCTCCATCGACCAATCTAGCGCTGCGGAAGAAAGTGACGACATCGGCTCCTCAAATCGGTAATCACGCTCCGGAATTCGCTGTGGACGGAAAAGCTGAGAATGATTCCACATGGTGGGGCGTGCGGTATCCGGCGTCGTTGCAGGTAGATCTCGAGAAGTCATTCCAGATCGATCTCGCGCGAGTGGTCTTTTATTCTGACGATCACCGGTTCTATCAATACACGATTGACGTGTCGCAAGACGGTACGACCTGGAAAAGCGTCGCTGACCATAGTCGCGACACCAGTCCCAGTCCGTGGGATGGGCATTATGTCAAATTCCCGCCGATCGATGCACGCTACGTCCGGCTAAACATCCTGAAGAACAGTGCAAACGAGTCGGTCCATGTTGCCGAGCTTGAGGTTTACGAAAAGGGGAAAGGACCTGCGGCGCTGAAGCGGGATAAAGACGGTTTCCTGTCGCTCTTCAATGGCAAGGATCTGACGGGGTGGATCGGGGACACGAAGGGCTATGTGGCGGAGGACGGTCGGCTGATATGCCGGTCAGCGGGCAATCTGCTAACGAAACGGATCTTCACGAACTTTGTCTTTCGGTTTGAATTCAAACTGATGCCGGGTGCAAACAACGGGATTGCCTTCCGGCAGCCAGCCGGCAGCGACGGCGGACCAAAGGGCGAGGAAATCCAGATATTGGACGATTCGGCCCCTGAGTTTAGGAACCTTCATGACTACCAGTATCACGGATCCCTCTATGGCGTTATCCCCGCCAAACGAGGGCACCTGAAACCTGTTGGAGAATGGAATGACCAGGAAGTCATGGCTGACGGATCAAAATTTAAAATAACGCTCAACGGAGAGGTTATCGTTGATGCCGATCTGAGCACGATCACGCAGACCCCTCAGATTCACGACTTGAGAGGTCACCCCGGACTGCATAACCCAGCGGGTCGTCTTGGCTTTCTTGGTCACGTGCCTCTGTCCGGGCTTGAGTTCAGGAATATCCGAATCAAAGAGCTATGAACCGGGTAGCCTCCTCACTCCCAGACGCTCGTCCCGGTTATGACCGCGGAGTGATGGAGAACTGCCACTGCGGCCGGCACTCCCCGAATTCGCCCCAACCAACACTGAAGCTGGTGAAAGATTCCAGGCAAAAATCGAAAGCAGCCTCCCGAGCTTTTTAAGCCCATCATTTGCCAGTTACGCCCTCCCCTCATTCTCTTGTCTAGATGATCACCCCAACACTCCAGCACGCCACTACTCCATCGCGCCGCTGGCTCGTGGCGTTGTGCCTGGGACTTTCATTGCTCGCAGCGTCCGCACACGCCGAGGAGAATGTTTTTTGCCCCGAAGTAGGCAAGTTCCCCCCATTGGAAAAAGCGCACGCCTACCGTGGCGAACTCGTTTTCGTGGATCACGCGAATCGCCGTGGTAGCATTCGCATTCAATCCACGGGCATCTTCCGTTTCACAGCACCTAGTCCGTTTGCCCTGCTGCCTTACGGCATCGTCATGCATCATGGGGCACCGGCGGATCTGCGCGACATTCCACTCGGCACCATGCTGCATGTCCGGGCGTTTCTCCCGCCCGATCCAAAGACCTCCGCCGTGCCAGTGTTGCCGATCAACAACCGCACGAAGACCAGCAACGGAGGCCCCGGCACCGCACCTGGCGAGAACCATGTCATTCTTCTCGAAGACGAGCCCAGCCACTACATGCGCGAAGGTTTGGTGTGGAAGCTCAAAGAAGTGGAGATCAAAAACCAAGAAGGAACCATTACCGCCACTCGCGAACCGAAGCAAGACGGAGACAACAAGGCCTCCGAAGAAACGCTAACCTTCGATGCCGCCACACGCATCTGGCGCGGTCGCGAATGCCTCCGCATCGAACACCTGATCGCCGATGGCTCTTGGCCTGCCGAAGGAAAAAAAGCGCTCAACGGCCAATCCGTCATGCTCGGCATCACCTGGAAGCCGACGCCCGGCGGTGTGTTCACCCGCTTCCACATCTCCGACATCTGGCTGGACGACGACGCGACGCAAAACGCCGCGCACCAACAGACCGAGACGCACAAGGCCTTCATGCGCAGCCGTTGGCTGCCCGGTTGGATTGATGCCGTCGAGTATGGCAAGTTCGGTCGCGCCACCATCACGGCGACGTTGTTCGGCGGCATGGACTCGTCGCTCTACGCCGACTTCAAACCAGGCGCCGCTGCGCTGATGAATGGCGTCGAGAACACCTTGAAGCACACCGAAGGCGGCACCGCCGGCCCCACGCAAATGGCGGCACGAGGAAAGCTCCTCGACGTCTCGCAGTTGCCCGGAAAGGCCCCGCTCGGCAGCAGCGGCATCCAGATCCGATTTGAGACCGACCTCATCACCGAAGGCCTCCGCCCCACGCGTATCGTCCGCGTCCGACCCGCCGCATGGCCCGATGTCCACGTGCCACGCGAGGAATATCTCGGCAACGGAGCCGCCAGCATTGACGAGCGCTTCCCAACCCCGGCCATCTTTCCGAAATTCTGATCTATATATCAATTGGATGTGTAAGAGCCTATCCGGCAAAAGAATGTAGCCAGTGAAAAAGAGCTGATGCAGGATGGTGGATGGCAGCGACAACCTACCGGCCAGCAGGTTACGACACCGACTTGAGTGATGTAGAATGGGAACTTTTGAAGCCGCTCATTTACCCGGCG
>CANIBP010000017.1 GCA_947466075.1 Verrucomicrobiaceae bacterium | reverse complement strand
TTCCGCCCGCGCCTCAGCCGTGCTGCGCACACGGCCGCGTGCGTCCCGTTTCAAAATCGTGAGTTGGTTGTCCATAACGTGGGACATCCCTGCTACCCCACGCACCCCGTTCCAAGCTCGATCCCACGGTCGTTACCATGACGTTTACAACATAGATCCCAATATTGTAGAATAACTGTTGGTGCCAAGATCTGGCACTCATGGATTGGTAAGATGCTGAATGACATCATCCGAATCCACCCAACCAGCTTCCACCCTCCAGTCCATTCCTGACGACTGCGGAATCGATTACCCCACGGCCATCGTTTGCGAAGAACTGCACCGACGCCGGGTGCGCCGTTTTGAAGACATGCTGGTGGACTACCGGGACAACCCAGAGTTTGCGGACGGGGTCCGCGTGGTGCAGTCATACATGAGCAGCCGCAATTTCACCCGCGAGGAACTCGACCGCGGGCTGGCCCTGTATGAAACGGGTGCTCTGCAGATCCACGGCGTGAACCTCGATGAAGAGGTGTTTGAAACCACGGGGTGGATGGTCACGCACGAGTCGGCGGAATCACTGCTGCCGAACCAACACCGCAACCTGCTGGAAGACGTGGCCCGTGTGCGCTCCTTCTTTTACATCAATGAAGCGAACCTCCGGGTGATCGAGGAAACACCCGGTCGATGGATCTACCTGCATAAGAGCTGGGATGATGAGTTGGATTACAAGTGCATCTACAATCTGAGCAAATCCAACCTCCGTCTGAAGACGAGCCATGATGATGACTCGTCGATCACGGTTTTTGAATCAGTGGATGAACTGGTGGAGTGTCTCGCGAAGACCTGGTTTCTTGCCATCTTCAATGAACCCAAGGTGCGGAACATCGTCACGCTCCACCGCGCTGCACGTGATGGCACGCTGGCGAGTGTACCGCCGGAACTCTTTGAACCGGAAGCCGATGGCAAATCCCCCTTGGACATGGGGGACTGTGGCGACACGCCGCTGCACTGGGCCGCGCGGGAAGGCCGCCTCCATTTGGTGCCCCGGCAATATTTGACCGCACAGCGCCTGCTGGCGGGTGGATACTTCAACGTTGACCGCTGCCCAGCAGCCATCACGCCCCTGAAAGCGGCGGTCATCACCGGAGAACGTGAGTTCGTGGTTCGCACCATCCTTGAATTCCCCGCCGCCGAATGGGTGAAGGCCAATGCTGAGGAGTGGTATTCTCTCGCTGAGCAAGCCGAGCAAGTCGGCATCACTGAAGACATCGCTCCACTGCTGCGGGAGATTGATCGCCTCTGCCCGCCGCCCGAACCGGCACCCGAGGAGGAGATGGTCGAGGTGTATGTGCCGTGCATCGGCAACAGGATCATGCCCAAATCTCAGGCTCTGCTTGCCGGCTTTATCGAATCCTCGGATTCGCCTGCGGTTTGATACATCTGGACCTTGAGACACCCATTTCCAGCCATGGACCCGTTTAACACGCCCACACCTCCGGAGTCAGCACGCCCCGGCCATCGCTTCTGGCTCCGTGCTGACGGCACTGCGTTCGAGGTGAGCGATCACCTGCAAAGCGCACAATACCTCAAGACCGCATCGGACGAATCAGACCGGCCTATCCCCTGGGGATACGCAGACATGTTCCGGCATGGCTGGATGCGCATCCACATCGAAGACCACCGTATTTGGGCCGACGGCGCAGCAGGCCACACGACCACACCTCCGCAGCAACAATGGCTCGACACCGCCAAGACGGCACTCTCAAGTGAAGCTGGAACCCCGCCCGTGCTCAGTGCCATCGAACAGGCTCATGAAGTCGGTGCTACCACCGAACCGCAAACCGCACCCACACGCACGTTCCTTCAAAAAATCGACTTCAAGAAGTCTTGAGCCGCAGAGATCAACAACCACCAGCCTTATGCACCCTGACCTTGAACGCCGAGAACTCCTTGGCACCGCCCTCAACCTGGTCCCAGGCTTTCATATCTTGAAAGACCTGCCTGGGCATGAGCAGGTGCAACAAGGCCAGGAAACACCGGAAGATATAAGCGCCACGGACCTGCTGATAATGGCGAACACCGAGAATTGGTTCGCCAAACACGCCGAGCACTGCCTCAAGCGCATTTCATTGAGCGGTCCCATCTCGAATTGGTCTGAGCAGCTCCATCAACACCTCCACCGTTTTGAGCAGTCCGCTAATGGGGAAGATGGCGGGCCAGGAATATTGATAACTCGTGTCCAAATGGAACTCCTAAGCTGGCAGACTCGCGCTTCCACCGGCGCAGCTCTTTGCCAGACCCGCTTGTTTGTCGCCACGATGTTCCTCATCGACATGACCGTCTCATGCCTTGATGCCTACGATCAAAGCGGCAACACTAAGTTTGCGGTGGCACTGAAATCGAAACATCCGGCGCTGTATGAAGCCCTGGCTGACGCGCTACGCGTGTTGAATAGCGACGAGGTGTTGGGGATGGTGGATACATGCTCGGAAATGTCAGATTTCAGTGGCGATGAGCAAACGTTGTGTCGCGAACATCGGTACGTCACTGCTCCCGGGATCAGGGAGTGCATTTGCTCGCTCCTAAACGATGTCTTCGCAAATCAAGGACGCAGGTGGTCGATGAAATCAGCAAAGGATGTGGCGGTTTTGTACGATCGCAGGGCGACGCACGCGTGTGCTATGAGGCGCGCAAAGAGACATGCCACTTCATGAGTCTCTGTTTGCCGCGCTACGGGTGTTGAATATCGACGAGGTGTTAAAATACGTGAACGACTGCCCGAAGATGGAGGATCTCCGACTCGATGATCCTGAGGTGCTGCGCGACCATCTGAATGCCGTAGCTCCGGCAATCAAAGATCACCTTCTCTCTCTGCTTCAGGTGAGCACATAAACCACCCCAGGTGACAGCCGCAAGATCACCTCTGCAACGCTTTCGCGATCCGCTTGATGACGGATTCCTCAATGCCACGCCTACGCATCTGGCGGTCGTTCCAGTGCAGCACCAAGGAGCGACCGTAATCCTTCATGGGAGCGAATTCACAGGTCACAACATCCTGCTCAGAAAGTCCATGCGTGCCAAAGGAGGGCAGCAGACCTACACACACGCCCTGCACGATCAACTCGCGCACTTGCAGCATCGAGTCACACTCCACCACCGGATGAAACTCTCCCACCGCATCGGTCATGGCAGCGCGAAACGTCGCATCCAACTGACCGCCTCCGCTGTTGGCGGCAAACGGCAGCGACTGCCATACCGTCGGATCTGCGAGAGTGGACTTCGGTTTGCTACCCAGCAATTTGCGGGAAGCACACAAAGAGAACGCCACCCGCATCCGCAGCGACAGGCTCGATTTGAGTCGCAACTCTTCAGAGATGGCATCCTCGCGCACAATGGCAAAGTCGAGTTGCCCATCACGAATGCTCGCGACGAGTTCGCTGCTGCGCTGTGAGGAGAACCGCAGTGCGGCGTCGCTGAGAACATTTCGAATACCGGCCACGCAAGGCACGACCAGCCATTCCAGAATGCTCGCACCAGCCCCGATAGAGAAAGTTCTGCGTTGCCCTTTCTGCATCTTTTGGAACTCCCTCAAATCGTCAAACTGTGCACTAGCAATCACTCTCAGCCGCTCACCTGCCTCCGAAAGGGCCAGCGTCTTGCCCCGGCGAACGGTGAGTTCCGTGGCGAAGTATTGCTCCAACTCACCGATCTGCCTGCTGATGAGAGCCTGACGGGTCAGGCTCTCGGGAGCGACCTTGGCGATAGAGCCTGCTTCCGCGAAGGCTAGAAAGTTACGCAAGCGGTCCAGCGAGAGACCATTCAGAGAAGGGAGGGTGTCTTTCTTACTTACCATGGAGTCATATATACCACATTTTGCTACATAGTCGATACGCTAGTACAAGGCGATGATGGAGGTGCAATGAAAACCAAAAACTACGACCTGATCGGCGACATCCACGGACACCACGATAAACTCACCACCCTGCTGCACAAGCTCGGCTACCTGCCCCACGACGGCAGCTTCCACCACCCCGAGGGCCGCAAGGTCATCTTCCTCGGCGACTATATCGACCGTGGCCCCAAGATCCGCGAGGTGCTCCACACCGTCTGCGCCATGGTCGAGGCCGGCGATGCCCTGGCTATCATGGGCAACCACGAGTTCAACGCGGTGCTCTACCACACGCCTGATGGCAAAGGAGATTGGCTGCGTCCGCGCCGATTGGACCGTGACAGCGGTCTGCGAGTTACCCTTGATCAGTTTGCCAACCATGAACACGAATGGAGAGGATGGCTGGAGTGGATGCGTCGGCTGCCTATGTTTCTCGACTTGGGAGATTTGAGGGCAGTCCACGCCTGCTGGGATACGCAGCGCATAAAGCGGCTCGAAGGCAAATGCCTGACCGACGATGAATTCCTCTTCGCCTGTGCCGAACGAGGTAGCAAACTCCACAGTGCGGTGGATCATGTGCTCAAAGGGCCGGAAATGGACATGCCTGAGGGATGCCTCTACCACGACAAGGAAGGCATTGCTCGGCACTCGGTGAGGGTGCGGTGGTGGGACATACCGGAAGCGGCCCGGGTTTCGCACCTTGCCATGCCTACCCCTTTTGATAACCCTGGAGATGCCGATCCGCTCCGCCTGCGCCGCATGCCCAACTACGGAACCGATGAACCACCCGTGTTCTTCGGCCACTACTGGATGCCGGCGTCTCGCGAGAAAGCCCCACTACGCCACAACATTGCCTGCCTCGATTTCAGCGCTGCTCGCGAGGGTCCCATGGTGGCCTACCGCTGGAACGGTGAACGCAAGCTGACTCCCGTGAACTTTGTCACCGCTACCGCCTGATCGCTATGACCACTCACACTGAACCAACCGCTTTGTGCAACGATCACACTCAGAAGGCGCGAAGCATGATGGACCAACTACGTGCCCTGAGGGATGCCGCCACCGATTCCGACAAGCGTGATGAGATCGAAGATGAAATGGACTGCGTGGCCTTGTCCTGGCAGATCTGTGAGCTGTTTGATGAAGAAGAGGAAACCTCTACACAGCTTGGGTCTCAGTTGATCGCCAGAACGTGCGAGCCGTGAGCATATAAGCTAGAGCTAATGCTGAAATTGTCAGTTACCCGACCCGTGTTCCAAGGCCGCATCACGCCATGCCCTGGCTTGCTGGTCAATGGCATCAACAATCTCCTGCCAAAAGTGATGGTTGAAATCCTCATCGTTCCATAATGAGGAATCATGGTGCGTCACGGGCAGCATTCGGTCGAGATATTCCAGTGACAAATCTGGCAATTCTAGCTCGTCATTCAGCCATCCTTTCCAGAGTGAGGGGGCGGCAAGGCAAATTGCCGTGAGATGCTGGATGACAAAGTCTTTATCTGGAGGAACCAACCAAAATTTAATGAACGAAAACCCCAACTCCTCATGCTCCTCCAGAATCCAGCCCTTTAGATCCTCAGAGTAAACGGGATTGATGTCCTGAAAGGCCTCTGAACGCCACTCGTCCAGCATGTCCTGAATTTCCAGAGACAAATTCTTCTCCACACCCAATGAGTCTGGGGATGTTGCCAGAATATCGCCTGATTTGAGCACATCCCAGCGGCTTGCCATATCAAAGAAGACTGGATCTTTGATGAGGATGTATATGGGATCAGGGCTCGGGATGGGTAGATGGACCATGCAAAGGAATTGGGAACGTTAAAGAGCGATTGAAGTATCATCAACAGTCAGGAGTGACGGCACGCATCCAGGAGGACGTACACTTCAGGGTCGCCTGACTCGCAAGCATCACGTCCTGCACGGGCGACCGCGGCAATCGCTTCGACATTGGACATGCCGCGTAGCGCCACCAGGCACGCGGCCAGCATGAAACCGGTTCGTCCACACCCGGCGGAACAATGAATCACCGTTTTCTCGTTGGCCTGCAGTGCCTCCCTCACAAAGGGAAGGACGGTGTCGCGAACCAGTTCAAGAGGAGGGAGTTGGTAATCCGGCACGGGAGCCCACAACACCTTTGCCTGGCCAAAGAATGCCCGGTATTTGCTCACAAGTTCGTCGTAGTATGGCAGTTGGGAATGATCCAACAGGCAGACCACCCGCGCGATTTCGGCGGTGTGCATGGAATGTATCCACTCATCCACGATCCCTCGGCTCACACAGCGGGATGGATAGCCTGGGCGGCTGGCACCGAAAATAAAAGCCTCGTTGGAGCTGGCTGCACTGAAATGGAATTGTCTTGGTTGAAGATTCATGTCGATGACTGTCGATCCGAATCGCAGCGGAGCAAACCGCTCTGGTTTTAACTACTGACTGCTAGGAAATTGCTTTTGAGGGGGCCGGGTCGTGTTGGCCCTGGACGTGAAGCGGAGACGGGGTGTGAGGGGCTCCGATTTTGCAGGCCTCCTCGAACTCCAACGCAGCGGCATACCCCGGCTCCGCGTGCTGAGTCACTGGTGAATATCCGGTGATCGTTCCGATGAGTTGCCCACCCTTATCCAGTTCTGCGCGAAGAGCCTCATTGGCGGTATTGTTGTCCTCTGCCGTCCACACCTCGCCCGTGGTGGCGTGGGCCGTGATGATGGCGAATGAGTCAGGCAGTTCGGCGAGCGGTAGGTCAAAATTGAAGCGTGTGTCGAAATAGGCAGGGATCATTGCGTCTGTAAATGAGTTCAGGATTCGGTCGTCTCCACCAAGGCATCCAACCGCTCCTCGATCTCACCCGCGAGCACATCCAGCAGCTCGTGCTGTTCTTCCTGCGTGAGTGTTGGCAGGACATGGTCAAGCAGGGTGGTGGTAGAGCGGATGAATTCGCGGGCGTTTCGTTTCATGGGCAATTGGTAGAGACCGTATCACAAGGGGTGGGACATTGGCGGGGGGACGAGTGATTTTATTTCCCGGGATCCTCAGCCTCATGGCACCTACTACTTCCCCGCCCACTCCTTGACCGTCTTCTTTTTGGGGCTGCATGAAATGACGGACGTGACCTCTACTGATTCATTGCCCTTCAAGGCCTTGTCGCCCTTCGCTTGAGAGATCGTGTTCACACTCTTGATGCCCGCGAGCGTCTTGGAACCCTCCAACACGGCAAGGTCATCGCGGTAGAAATCAAACCATGGCAACCTTGCCCTTTGGTATTCCCGCGCCGTGACGGGCGTTTGCGGCGGATTCTCGCCGGTGATTTCACGCCACAGCAGAGCGTCACACAGATGCACGAAGCACCGGCTGGTCTGCTCCATGTCCCAGTCCTCAGGAGTATAGGGATCTTCGAAGATCTGCTGCTTCATCCGACCGCCAGCGCCGAGTCCCATATCGGGACTATTGCAGCACATGCAAATATCCCCGAAGGACCCCATCCTCCAGGCGGGAAGCAGATCACCCAAGATGTCGGCCAACCGCTTGGGCAGCCTCGGGCGCAGCTCGGATTCAAAATACTTGCGAGCCTTCATCGGGATCGCCTGAAACTGTGCGCCGCCAAACTCAGCTTTGCCGGAGAGCTGCTCTTCCACCGAGTACCAGGCTCCCAGTGGCATCGCCACAAACTGCCGGATCACTCCCTTCTCCACGGCAAACCCATCCAGCCAGGGCTGTTCGGGTGTCACCACGTAATCCTGCGGTTTGCGGTTGAGCCCCTCTTTCCAAGATTCACCGCTCACCGCGTTCATCTTCCCCGCAGCGATCTTGATCGCAAAAGGATACTCGCCCCTGAAGTTCAACCAAAGCGCCTCGGCTTGATACATCGGCATCAGCACTCCCCCGCGCTTCAGCCATTCCGATGGGACCCTGTCAGCAAAGTCATCCACATGCCGCAGAGGGAACCGGCCAAGGCCGGGTGGAAGATGATAGGTCTTTCCGTCGTCGGGAATGCGCAAGGTGCGCTGAAACTCAATCTCCACGCGACCCGGCTTGTTGTAGCCATCGGATTCCGTATGACGCCGCACATGCTTGCGCAGCAGTTTTTCAATGTCGTCATCGCTGAGACCGTGAACCACGTTGCGAACATTCTCCTGATAGTCGGGTGAACTGCCTAGAGCACGGTTGGTGACGAGGACCTGCTCGATCACCTTCTCGCGGTCTTCCGCGATGATGGATGGCAGAACAGCCGCCACGTGAGCATCGAGCAGACTCTCGATTTCTGCGGCGATGGCGGGGAACGAAAAACGAAGCACGTCTTGGTGGATTTCAATCATGGTGTTTGGTTGGGTTGGAATGTTTACCAGCTTCCATCCCGCACCTCGCGCACGAGGCGGAGGACGGCATGGTCTGGCAGGTTCTTGAGTTGCCGGATCAGGTCGGCAAAAAGGCGCGGGCGGGAGCGGATGATCGCCAGCAGATCGGAGGAAACCTTTCCCGCCAGGGCCAGCAAGACATCGGGGTCCTCGGAGAGCTCGACGGCCAATTGCCGGATCACCGCCTCACCTGGCGGCGGCTGTTCATCACGCTCGATCTTGCTGAGGTAGGAGGGTTCAATGCCTACCCGCTCGGCAACCTTGCGCAGTGAAAACCCCCGGTCGGTGGCGACCTTGGACTCGCGGGACTCGCGGAGGAACTGACCAAATGTGAGCGGCTTGGGCATGTGTGTAGTAGTTACTACACACCCATCACAAATCAATACCCGTTCTTGGTTCTGCAACCCGCGCTGGCAAACAAAGCTAGTACAATTAAATCTGAACTGTCCTGACTAAATACCACTTATGTCACTCATCAGCAATGCATTAAAGCGCTGGACAGTACCTCAACCGTGAAAAAGCACCCCTCAACCAAAAAGACCCCTATATAACTGATCAACAACCACTTAGACACAGTGCAAGCGCTGGACGTTTTGTCCAGGAAATGCTCTAAGGTGTCCAGCAAATTGCCCATTTTCGCCTTCCAAAGTGTCGTTTTGCACGTTTGGCTTATACTATTTAAGTATCTTTTTGAACCAAAAGTAACTTTCTGTTATTTTTTGTTTTTACATCAGAGCCAATAGCACTTTTTAACTATGGAAACCCTGACAAAACAGCATCTGCGCAACTGGGTGGATGGGGGCCGGAGGATTGAGCGGAAGGCCGAGTTTGAACCGTCTCAACCACGCATCCAGCAGATCGTGCTTTTCCTCCTGCGTGAGTGTTGGCAGAACATGGTCAAGCAGGCTTGTGGTGGAGCGGAGGAAACTCGCGGGCATTTCGTTTCATGAAATTTGAAACTGTTTCTACCGCCGGGGCGAGACACTTATAACGGGATGCTCAATTTTATTGCAGGGGGGATGCACACAACACTCCGGGGATGCAGCCCATTGCCGAAAAAATCCGCAACGTGAGCCTTCTTCGCATCTCCGGTGAGAATGGCGAGAGATGTGCAGATCGAGCTCGAACAGAGGCATTCCTAATATGCGTATTTTACCTAATAATGTGGGAAATTATTGTATGTACTGTACATAAACCTTTCCACCGTTCTCACACACTGGCACAATGGACACGGGAAATCGTTCGATACTTAAATAGCTAACTTATTATGAGTAACTTTATGCACACTGCCACCTCGGTATCCAAACATTTTGCATTGGCTTGCACAACTGCACTTTTGCTCATCATTCTGTGTTTTCAGGCAGAAGGCGCGCCTCCGAAGGCAAAACCCGTGCCACCTAATCCACAGCATAAAGAGGCGGTGCCGGTCGTTCCGCCAAAGGCGCTTCCGGTGCCCGAAACGGCCAACGCAGAGTCTGGTCCTATCCGCTCCATTCCACTGCCGAAGAAGCAAATCGACGTTCAATACAGCTTCGACGAAAACGGAATCAAGAGCGGCGGGAAGATGAAGAGCCTGATCGGGAAGGTGATGGTGCCGTCCATGGAACACACCATGAGATGCCACGGATATTTGGACCAAGAGTGATTTAGTTTACGAGAGCGATTTCGTTCTCGAAGTGGTTGGGGGTTCGGTAGTTGAGGGACGAGTGGAGGCGTTGGGTGTTGTAGTAGCCGTCGATGAACGCGAAGATTTCGGCACGGGCATCACTGGCGTTGATGAAGCGGCCGTTTTGCAGCATCTCGGCTTTGAGCGTGCCCATGAACGACTCGGTCCAGGCGTTGTGATAGGGGTTGGCGCGTGCGGACATGCTTTGGCGCATCCCCGCGCGCCGCAGGACATCGCGGAAGGCGCGGCTGCCGTATTGGCTGCCACGGTCGCTGTGGAAGATCAGACCGGTGGTGTGGCGGCGGGCGGCGATGGCTTGCTGCATGGCTTCGACGACCAGCTCGCTGCGCAGGTGATCGGCCAAGGCCCAACCAACGATGCGTCGGGAGCAGAGGTCGATGACGACGGCGAGGTAGAGCCACCTCTCACCACAAGGGATGAAGGTGATGTCTCCGGCCCACACTTCGTTGGGCTGGCCTGGCAGGGGCTGGTCGAGGAGCAAGTTAGGTGAGGGCAGATCAGCTCGGCCATCGCTGGTTTGTGGCACATAGGTTTTGGGTTGAATGGCGATGAGACCCCGCTCCCGCATGAGGCGGCGCACTCGATCTGGCGCGCAGACGATGCCCTCAATGGCGAGTTGCTTCCAGATGCGGCGGTAGCCGTAACGTCGGCGATGATGATGGAAGATGGTGCCGATGGCCTGGCTCATCTGCGCGTCGCTGCGCTGGCTCTCGGTGGGGGCCGCAGCATGGTAGTAGCTGCTGCGCGGAACCTGGAGGCTGTCGCAAATGCGGCGCACGCTGTGGCCGGTGCTCTGTGCGATGACGTGGATCATTTCGCGGAGTTGGGCTGGGGTTTGGTGCCGAGGATAATCGCGGCCTTTTTTAAAATGTCGTTCTCCGCCTGGAGGCGTGCATTGTCGCGGCGCAACGCACGCAAGGCGTCCGCTGCGGACTGCTCGCCTACGGCTCGCAATCCTGCGCTCCCGCCTTGCGTGCGTTGGCTCTGGCTGCGCCAAGCATAAAGCAGATTGCTGCTGATTTGCAGCTCTTGCGCCACGTCTGCGACGGGCTTGCCCAAGCTAAGCAGGCCGAGGGCTTGCTCCTTGAACTCGGGGGTGTAACGCTGATAGGTTCTCTGGCTCATGGAAGGACTTTCGTTGGTTGGTTTGTCCATGGTCCAGAAATCTACCGCACCTCACCAAGCTCACCTACGAACTCAATGCCACCAAACTGCACGTCAGCTTTCGGGATCTGCGAGAGGGTGAAGATGGCGTCAAGTTTTCTTCCCATTCTCAGATGGAACCCAATGGCAGTGTACTCAAAGAAACACAAACCAGCGGCCGAGAAACTGAGGTCATGGAGGCCTCGGTCGAGTCCGTTCCGTTCCTGGGAAAAAGCAAGGCAGTGAGATGGTTTGATGAAGAAGACATGGCAAGGCGCGGTAACCCGAAGAATCCAAAGAATCCCGGCCAAAACGGCGAGGGGACGGATGCCAGCAGGGAATCCCTCATTGATCCGAATGAGATCATCACAACGCTCCTCCAAATTCCGGTATGGGCATCCACCATCCGGGGGGATTTAAGAAAGGAGCCGCTGCCGTTTCGCATGTGCGTGAAGGGAGACCCCATTCAAATGCGCCTGACTGAGAGGCCCGCGACTAGGAAGGATGAGGTGGTCTATCGTTGCGAACGAGTCGGGAGCAAAGGTGGCGACACCGAGGCGCTCTTCACCCTGACTTATGACCGGCAAGAGATGACGAAGGGCTTTGCGATGCCCATCAAAATGCAGATCCACGTCGGCACCATGGAGATGAACGTGCGCCGCGACGCTCTAGAAAATAAAAACTGATTCATCCTTTTGCCCCGGTTCCAAGAAGACACCCTCCGTTGAATAACTTATGAAATTGCCCACCCACAAGCCGACGTTCGCGCTGTTTGCAGCCGTATTCGTTTCCTTATCGCTATCGAGCTGCCAGTTTTTTGACGATTTGGTCGCTGAACTCATGGATTCAGGCGGCCTCAACAGCCGCAATGTACACACCGTCTCATGCATTGACCTGAAGGTTAGTCGCAATGGGCCACTCACACTGGAGTCGGACCTTGCCCCGAAACTACGGCAGGCGGTGAGTGACGGATTTCTTGCAGCCCAACAAAGCCCCAAAGGTAAGAACCTTAAACTGGCAGGCAGCCTGGACAAAGAACAATGCGCCGCTTTTTATGAGCAGGTGCTGACAAAAGACGGGGTCTCCTCAGAAGCGCGGCGCACATACCTGAATGAAATGTGTGACAAGATGGGTGCCACCATGATGCTGTGGGGTGTGTATTCAGGTGATGACACTGAAATCAAGGTGATATGCTTTCTTTACCGCAGCGACTTGAATGACTTCACCGTGAGCGAAGCGCTAACATTTAAACATAAGATGCCAGAGCGTCAGCAGCAGGAAGAAGTGAGCAGAGTCGTGGCGGACTTGTTTGATAAAAGCATGCCTAAATTGGGCGAGCCTGACACCCGCAAAATTCCCGTGGCGCTGAAAAAAGCGGGTGCCGAAGGCAAGGCATTGATGCCCGCGCTCACGCCGTTCCTTTTAGGCTACTAAGAGGCATATGTAGCTCTATCAACGACACCTGCCTCAATACGATCCCAGACCAATTTTGTTATGACACCCTTCTCACCGCCAGACCGAAGTGCATCTCCATCTGAATACCCCAGCACCGTCCGTGTTGCGAAACCCAGTCTGGCGATCAATGCCTTTCGACTGACTATTCGGCACTCGCTATCTGTCGTCTTAATGCTGTCCCTTACCAGTTGTCCCCTTTTCGATCGTGTTACTGAACTGATCACCGATAAGAAGGGCAGCCGTGAGATCGGATTTTTTGTGATGGAACCCATTAAATACGAGATGGACGACAGCAACAATATCAAAAAAGTGATTGGTTTCGATCCAGAAACAAAAGGGATGGAGAATCAACTCACTGAAGGCATTGTAACAGCTCGCGGCAAACGGCCTTGGTGGGTTCATTGGTATGAAAATCGTGGCCCCTTGGAGGAGTTCTATGTCGGTTTTTTCAAAACGGAGCCGGATAAAGCAAGAGCGTATCTGCGCACCTATCTGAGCGAAAAAAGGAAGGGAAAAGATTCGCAAGATATCGAGGCCATGATCTTCTCTTTTATCGGGACAAATCCGGCCAATCCTGGCTTTAGCCGCTTGTCTGCTGTGTGTTACGACCTAGCAGAGGATAAGGTGAGCTTAATGGAACGTCCGCTGCCTAGAGATCAAACCTCGATTAAATTTAAGGAGGGGATCGTAGAGCTAATAACAGATCTTTGCGAGAAGCTCTATGGGGAACCATAAGCCCGTTTCCCTTGTCGCTTGGCTGGCTCTTGCCCAGGCAAAACCTGCGGGGAAGTGGGGCTCTCTGTTCGTCTTGTGCTCCATGTCCATCCTCACGCTCGGAATTGCGGCGCTTCACACTGCCGCGATGCTATTCAATGGCTACTGTGGCCACATCGAGAGCTTGATCCTCAGGGGAGTGCCCCACCTCAGCATCGTGAAGTATGAGGTTGAAGAAAGGATCGGGGCGAGTGCCTTCACCCCTGCGGAATCGGCATGGATGATGGATCGCCTGCGCGGCATGACGGAGACTAGCGGCGGCCTGCAAGTGATTCACGATAATGCTACGGTCGGACTACAGTCAGGGCCCGGGCGCGTGCAGCGGCGCTTAACCATTCTCGGCATCGGAGCAGGCTATGGAATATGCCCTTTGCCTGTCTTGGAACCCTACATCTCCAAATTGGCAGAAGGGAAGCCGCCCTACTCGGTGGTGGTATCGTCAGACGTTATGCCCGGTCTCCAAGTGGGCTCCGCCATCACAGTGGAGACCAAGACGGGGTCCATTACCGCAACGGTGGTCGGAATCCCTGAATCAGGGGTCATGCCACTTAATCTGATCGCCATGTCCCAGACTGGGGTCACAGAGCTTTTGGAGCAGGACGAACCCAATGCGGTGTTTGTCAAACTCAAGGATGGCCAGACCACGAGTGCTGCGGTCGATGAGATACGCAGGCGACTGAAAGAGGGTGCTCCCGCCCGGTTCCTCCTCTCCTTCTGGGAAAAAACGGTCGAGAAGCTCTTCGGCATTCTTGCGGCGTTCAAGGCTCTTCTGTTTGGAATATTGGGGGTGCTGCTGGTCATGGCGGCGATTTTTTGCTACGCCTCGTTTGAAGTGGCGATCGTGCGCCGCCGAAAGCACCTCGCGACACTGGTGGCCCTGGGCCTACCCCCTTCCTCTGCACGCAGTGTCTTCCATGTCATCGGTCTGTGCATTGGCCTCGCCTCGTCTGTGCTGGGGGTTGCTCTGTCCTTCGTGCTTGTCAAGGGGGCGGGGCTGCTGCCGATCTCGGCGCTATTATCCGTGTCTGGCTTGACCCGGCTCCCGCTGGAGCTGCGATGGCTTGACCTATCCGTCCTGGTCGTCCTGACCTCAATCTTTTCCTGGCTGGCGGCACGTCTGGCATCCCGCCCGCTGTTGCGTCTCGATCCTGCCGAAGAAATGCGCCAATGAATCTTTTCCCTCGCTTCTACGGCGCTCGCTTGCTGGGCCTGCGACGTTTCATCTTGATCGTGCTTTCAGTGACGGCTGGAACGGCTTCCATCGCGTTTGCCATCATCGCCGCGTATGATTTCCACAAGGCCATCCTGACAACGGCAGCGGGATCGCGTGCCCATGTCGTCGTGTATCTCCCGACGGTCCGGGTGGAAGACGCGGTTGAGGCTCGGGCGCGCATCTTAAAAGTGGCGGGTGTGGCGCAGTGCGAGCCAGCTCTCCGGCTTGAGGGTAATTTTCAAATCGAAGTGCCAAGCCGGGATGGAGGCCTCGAGTTTGCTGATGTCATGAGTAGTGAGGTCGTAGGTTATGAGTTTACCAGCTCAAAACGAAAAGACCTGCCGGTGGCCTTCGACCAAGTGTATTCCAAGCTGAACCGTAAAAGCAGCGCTGAAATGCAGCCTTTGGACATCATGTGTAATCCCCAGGCCGGTGACGAGGGGCGCACCATTATTTCCGACACGCTCGCCAGCCGCATCTTTCGGCGACCTAGGGCGAGCGGCAATAATTTTGATGTGGTCTTACCTCGCACAGCAGATGGGACTGGCGGACAAGCCACCTTTCACGCCAGAACAGCAGGTGCCTACCTTGGAAACGCCTTGAGGGCTTCATCCGAGAGGCGCTATGCCACTTACGTGAGACTAGATGAGCTTCAAAAAGCCCTCGGACTGGAGGGGAAGGTCAATTGCCTCGATGTCCGTCTCATTGATCCCGGTGACGCACGGGCGATGGTGACGCGCATCGCGGGTCTAGTGCCAGAGGCAGTCAAGGTGGTCTCGTGGATGGAACCGGAAGCAGATTCACTGGGTTTTCTTTCCCTGCTGAACTTTGGAGTCCTGTTCGCTGTTGCGATCGTCGGCTGCACCGCCGCATTTTCTTTGTGTGCCATTCTGTTCATGGTGGTGGCAGACAAACTCAAGGAGATCGCCGTTGTTTCTGCGCTCGGTGCGACGCCGCGCCTGATCCAAACGATGTTCGTTTTGATCGGTGCACGGATTGGCCTATTGGGCGCAGCCTTGGGAGTAGGCGGAGGGATCGCCCTCTCTTGGGCACTGTCCTCCCGGCAGGCGGAGCTGATGTCCAACTTCTACAATCGAATGGATGATTCGATCGAGATTCCGTGGCTGTATGTGTCTGGTGCGGGGTTCGGCATGACTCTGCTCTGCTGCCTGGCTGCCCTTTTGCCCTGTTTTTGGAGTTTGCGAAGTGACCCCACCCGAATGCTAACCAAAGAGTAATTGAGCCCCGTTTTTTCTATGAGTGATACTATCGTTCGTTGCACTGGAATCGGAAAGCGCTTCACCACCGTTTCAGAGAGCGGCAAGGAGTCGAATTTGACCATCTTAGATGGCATCGACTTCTCCCTGAAGAAGGGGGACTTTACCGCCATCGTGGGAAGTTCAGGCTGCGGTAAGAGCACACTGTTAAACATCATTGGAATGCTGGATCGGCAAAGTGAAGGAGTCTTGGAAATCGATGGCACCACAATTGGGCCAGAATCACGCAACGCCGAAGAGTTGTGCCGTATGCGGAACCAGAAGATCGGTTTTGTGTTCCAGAGTCACAATCTCCTGCCGGAAATGACGGCTGTGCAAAACATCATGATACCGCTCTTGATTCGCGGGGATGGAAAGAAAAGCGCCCAAGCACGCGCTGAGGAACTCATGGCCGAACTTTTCACGAAGGAAGAAATGGATTCCGGTGTGTGTAAACGCCCACCCGCAAAGCTGAGCGGGGGCCAGTGCCAGCGAGTTTCCGTAGCCAGAGCTTTGAGCTGTCGGCCCGCCTTGATTCTGGCCGACGAACCCACGGGAAACCTCGACGAAAAATCATCTGCACGAGTGTTCGACATGCTGCGCGAAGTCCAGCTGCGACACTCGCTCTCGATCATTATGGTGACGCATGACCAAAGTCTCGTACGCAAGGTAGACAGAGCCGTCCATCTTGCTGGTGGCCGCTTGACCGAGGTTTGAACGAGGATGAGTTACCTCAGGGGATTCATGCTTGAAATTCGAATCTTGGCATGAACTCGATGGGGCACCGATTCAACTGTCATACCACCATGCCGCTCACAGAGGGGCCATAGCTAAAAAAAGATAAGTGATCCGTGCGCCCTTCATCCCGCCATTGCCATCAATGACGAGATGAAGGGATGAAGGGATGAGGAGCAGGATTACCGAGTTCACGCAGGATCACAGGCGGTGATCCAGATGGCCGGCGACGTTACCTTCGGGATCGGCCAGCACGGTGGCGGTGGCGGCGTGGCCGTTTTGATCACGGCCGCTGAGGACGAGGATGGGCAGAGCCTGCCCTTCCAGTTCGTCCCAGTAGATTGCAATGATCTGGCGGCCGACGAGTTTTTGGTAGTGCTCGCGTTCGATGCGGGTGGGAGTACTCATGATACTCATGATAGGAGGCCGACGTGAGTGTCGAGCAAGCCGTGCAGGGCTTCGGTTCGCTTGGGGAGTTCGGCGAGATTGCCGTCCTTCAAGGACTCCGTGAACGCGTTGAACAATGACCAAACATTGCGTGATTCAAAGGCATCATGCCGTGGTTCGCGCCATTCGTGGAGCACGGGTGGGATGAGACGGTTGGAGCAGACGCCGACATCGGTGGCGCGGATGACGAGGTCGTGGGCTTCGATGTCGGTGATGTTCGCTTCTTTGTAGGCGGCGATGCGTTTGTCCTGATCATGCCATTTGGCGAGCAGGAGTCCGATCGAGCGACTCACCAGTTGCGGCAGGTCGCGGACGATGAACCGCGTGTGTTTGCGCGCGAATTTGATCTCGCCGCTGAAGCTCAAATTATCGCAGACGAACACGCTGGCCCCGGCGACGATGCCGGCGGGGAACGTTTTGTCGTGGCTGTTACGGAGTCCGAGCACCCAGCAGTAGTCGTCGCTGGATTTCTGGGCATGGACTTCCATGAGGCCGAAGTAGCGCTGGCCCTCGTGGGACAACGAGTGTGCCTGCGTGCCGATGCGCAGGTTGGTGGTGGCCAGGGTGCGCTGCACGGTGGTGATGAGTTGATGATGCGGAATAGGGCACCAACTGTCGGTGTGACGTGGTGTGGAAACGGCGCGGACTTCGTCGAGGTCCACATGCGAGGCTCCGCAATGCAGGGTGAGGTTGGGGCTGCGGCGTGGTGGGATGACGGGGGCAAGCAGGTCAAAATTGGCAATCATAGTCGTGTGTTCCTTTCTGGAATGAAAAAGGCCGGACACGCACATGCGCATCCGGCCTTGGGTTGGGTGTGGGTGTGTTGGGTTACAGCTTGAGGCCTTGCAGGGTGCGCAGGGTGGAGCGCACGGAGTTGAACTCCCGGCTGTTGGTTTTGTGCTCGCGGTGGATGCACTTCAGCTTCAAGGACAGGTCGCGGATGAGGTTGAACCCATCCGTAAACTTGTCCCGGATTTGCAGGGTCATGTCGATGGCTTCTTCGAGGGTGGACTTGCTGTCGTTGGGGTTTGGTCCTTCTGAGTTTGGAGTCGTGATCATGAGTTTGTTGGCTTGGGGTTGAGTTGCGGGTGGTTGTACTGCCGCTGGTGGCGGTGCTGATGGCACGCGTACAGGAGCGGGTTGTTGAGTTGCGGCAGGCTGCGCATCGTTGCCGTTTGTACGCAGTGGCATGACGATCATCTGCTTGCCCTGACAGTGGAAGCGCAGGGGCGCGAGCGGATCAATGAGGCTGATCGTGTTGAGGCCGAAGTGGAGGGCTTTGATGAGCAGCTTGCGGTTGACGAAGATGGTGATCTCCGGGCCGGTCGCTTTCACGTCCGGCACGGGAACACGCAGCCAGGGTTCGTTGGCGGTGTCTTTACCGAGCAGCAGGAACTGTCCGTCTTTCCATTCGAGGCCGATGCAGAACAACCGTTCATCGTGACAAGGCATGCGCTGGATGAGCTTGATGAGCGTGTCCAATTGGCCCGGGTTGATCGTGATGATCGTTTTCGCCTCAGCCGGATTGGGAACCGTTTGCCGCCAGTTGGGGTAGGTTCCTTCAATCTGTTTGCTGATGAACCGCCAGCGTCGGGTGGACAACTGGACATGTTTGTCATCGGCCTTGAGCTGCCATTCGCCATCATGATTAAATTCCTTCCAGCCGAGGAACTTGTGGCTTGGCAGGATGACGGAGTGCTTCAAGGGCAGCGCAAAGGAGTTGGCGCTGTACAGATGCTTGCCATCCGTGCCGACAATGTAGTTGGCCTTGGGGTTGCCAGTGTCAATGAACGCGCCGTTGAGCACGTAGCGGGTGCTGTCGATGCTGGCGCACTCCATCGCTTCGAGCAGTGAACGGCGCAGATCGGATGGCAGCGGGATGGCTTCAGCCTTGAGGCGCGGAGTCTGCGGGAACTCGTCGGGAACCACGAAGGGGACCTTCGATTCGCCGGTCTCGTTGCCGAGCGGGAAGCGGATGATGCTGGCAGCGGGACTGGATTCGACTTCGATGGTTTCGCCAGTACCGCAATTTTTGACGACTTGTACCAACTGATCGAGGGGCAGCAGTACGGTGGCGGGCGGACCTTCAGCCGGATGTTCGAGCCGCATCGTGACGAAGCGGTCGAGATCAGTGCCGGTGAGCGCAATCCAGCCGTCGGCAGTACGCTCGACTTTGACGTACTGCAGCACGGGCAGTGTGGCGCGTGCGTTGATGACTTTGCCGAGACCGGCAAGCGCGGGTTTGAGTTCCGCGATGGGAAGGGTGATGGGTTTCATATGGGATGCGGTGGTTAAGGTTGAGGGCAGGCAAACCGGCGTGGTGTGCGATGCGGTCATGGTGGTGTTGCCGTCGCGGCGGGTTGCGCCGGGGCAGACTTGCTTTCGGAGACGGCGGTCGTTTGCGGCACGACGATGATGAACTCCTGCCGGAGGTTCTTGACGACAGGGGGTGGCGCAGATCTGGGGCACGCCGTGAGGGCGAACAGCGCAGCAACTGCCAGCAGAGAATGAGCATGGTTGTATTTCATGGAGGTACTTTTGGGTTGTACGCGAACAGCCCATGTACTGGTAAAGGCACATGGGCTGTGGCGTGGTTGGTTTGGTTAGGCGGCTGCCTGCATGATCACCTCAGCTTTGTATTTGAGCTGGGTGGTGGTGCATTCCGCAGCGCGGATGTCGTCACGCGCTCCGAGGTAAACCGGCTGGTAGATGGACCCGGATTCCTTGAACGCGTACAGATAGCGACATTCCACCACGGTTCCCGGTGCAGGAACGTCGTGGTTGGGTGGGATGGTGACGTTGCCTGCGGGGCGTACTTTTTCGTTCTCAAACAGAATCAATGAGACGCTGCGCTTGTTGTTCGTCTTGGCGACGATGAACGAAGCGGTCTCGTAGAACTTGTACTTGAGCTGGCTGCCGCCGCTGTTGGGGCGGCCAGGAATGTACGGTGCGTCGGTGTGTTTGAACACAACACCCTCGGCATGGAGTTGCCTGAGTTGCTGGTAGTGCTGTTGTTTCTGCGGCGTGGTGCAGTGGTTTGCCACCAGCTCGATGTACCGATGCTGGAACGAGGCCAGCAGGTTCATCAGGTGCAGGTAGCGTTCTGCACAACGTCGGCCCCGGATGTCATCGTCGTCGATGAACAGGAGATCGAAGGCATGCAGCGTGTCGCCAATGGCTTCACCGTCGATGAGGAAGTTTCCGGCACAGGCCGAAGCCTCCGCGATGAGTGGTGCTGGCAGGGCGACGGTGAGCCCCAGACGATTGATGCCCGTGATGGTGCCTCCTTGCTTGTGGATGAGCAGCCGTCGCCCATCCTTTTTCTCCTGCATCCAGTAGGCAGGGTCGTGGATGAGCTGTTCCAGTTCGTGGGGTTCCACCGGGTTCAACAACTGCGGCAGTACACCGGAGTTGGTCTTGCCGGTGTGCTGGAGTGGAGTGGTGGTTTCACCAGAGCGGTAGCCCTTGGCGGTTTTCTCTTTAATGAGCTTGTCGTAGATGCCTTTGGCGATCTGATATTCGACCGGCGTTTGCGTTTTTCTGCCGGTGTTGAGCGTGGAGCCGCGCCGGCCATAGGCGAAGTGTACAAGATACCCGTCATCCTTGGGCTGGATGCTGGCCTGATACACTTTGTCGGAGGGGCCTTCGCGGAAGTACAGAGTGATTGATTCCATGAGTTGAGTGTCCTTTCGTGAAATGAAAAAGCCGGACGATCCTGCGATCATCCGGCTCTCGGGGTTGAGGTGTGGGTGGGAGGGTGCCGCGTCAGTAGTTGTAGGGATCGCGGCGTTGCTGTTGTTGCTGCTGATGGCGCAGGCGCATGGTGAGGATCGATTTCCCGATGGAGATCAGCCCGCAGATGAGGCCAATGACCAGCATGGCCGAGAGCGGGACGAGTACCATGTTGGAGGTGGTCCGGGTGATAAGGTCGATCCACTCGTTGAACTGCTTCAAGGCCAGTGTGACCAGTGGTGCTACCAGCATGGCGGGCACCGCTAGTCCAAGCGCAAGACGCAGGTTGAACTTGAACCATTCACGCAGGACACCCTGCGGCGAGATCCAGTATTCAAACCGGCGGCAGGTGAAACTGATCACCTCGGCCGAGCGCTCAATGGCGCTCAAGTATGGCAGGTCGTGATCAACCTCTGGTTCTGGCAACGGTTCAGGCTGCCAGCGACGGATGACGATCTGGCGCATCTGTTTCGCCCAGGTGGTGGTGGGCACCGTTGGTAGCTGGCGGGGTGGTGTTGGTTGGGATGGTTCGTCCCAGTCTTCGTGTGGCATCATAGTTTTGGCGTGTTTTGGCCCCGAGGGCTGTTCCAATGACAAACAACAACACGCAACCGAGTGCGAGAGTGCCAGTGGCAACTTCCCAGCGGTAGGTGGTGGCGTGTTGTTCCGATATTTGCTCTTCAAGCTTGGTGATCTTGGCGCGGTATTCCGGACCGAGGTCCGGTGGTGGCGGAGGATCTTTGAAGAACCAGCCTGCGTGTAGCGGGGCGACCGCGAACAGCAGGAGAAGGATGGTGATGAGAGGTTTCATGCAGTGATGATAAAAGGGTGATGCCGCAGGACCGTGCGCGTGGCACGATCCTGCGGCGGGTTAGTTGTGTCAGTGCCATTGGCGGCACTCGTTGAAGAACTCGCAACTTGAGCAGTGCATCCCGGGGGACGGGATGAAGTCGCGGCGCTGCAAGCCTTTGAGGTAGGCTTCCATCTGCCGGAACAGCCGCGTTTGTTGCGCTGCTGTCATGGCTGGCAGTTGGGTGATGACCACCTTGGGGTTCTTGAGTTTGACCAGGTGATGGAGTTGTACGCCGTTCTCATTGCGGCCCGTGTTGTGACGGTAAAGCACGGCGTAGCTGCTGATCTGGATCTCGGTGCTGTGCGCGACCTTCTCCGCATGAGGCGTGGAGGAGGTGGTCTTGTAGTCGATGATGTGGCCCTGCTGGACCAGATCGAGGATGCCGATCAGGCGGGGCAAGCCGTGCTCACGCAGGTCGGCTTCGATGGATACCTCCACGGCGTCGGGTTTGATCTCTGCCGAAACATGGTGTTCCCGCAGGTAGGTGTCGCACAAACGCCAGCCGGTAGTCTTGTCGGCTTCTTCTTCACCGGGTTCCCATTCAACGGGACCTTCGGTGGTGTCCGCCCACGCATTGAGGTAAGTCGCGTGGACTTCCTTCAGGGTGAGCGGCTGCTGCAGCCAGCGTGCTTTGTTCCATGCCTTCAGGACGGCATGCACCGTACTGCCGAGATGGAGTGATGGCGTTTTGGGCTTCTGCAGTTTGAGCACGTAACGGAAGTAAAACTTCAGCCTGCATTGCAGGAACAGTGACAGCCGTGAAGCTGACACGGTATCGTGCAATGCGCGGATGATGTCTTGCTCGCTGCGCTCGGTGGGGGTGGGAGCTTCAGCGAGGGTGTTCATGCGGCCTGGTGGTTGATGGGTTCTGACGGCTGCCAGCGCGTCTGCCGTGTGGCAGGTTTACCGGCCTTGATCAGCAGGTCGTCGATGAGCTGGGAAGCCTGCATCTTGTTGAGCTGCTTCACGCCAGTGCCGAAGAGCTGTTCTGACAGATCCTCGACTTCCTGTTTCTCCATCTTGTGGTCGCTGACGATGCGCAGGATGAAGCCGCGCTGACCTTCCGTACAGTTCCAGGCATCACCTGTAGTACGGGGCTGCGGGTGACCATTGGAACCATGGCTGGAGCGGCCGTTAGGTGGCAGCGGGTAACTGCGACCGTTGCCATTGGTATGTTGTGGTTGTGCGCGACCATTGCTGTTGCCGTTGTTGCTGCCGTTGGAGCCTGGAATGAACCCGGGGTGCTGGATTTCCTGATCGACCGAGTGCTGGAGAAGTTGGTAAAGCTTCTGCACTTCCGCTTCGGCCTGGGTGATGTCGCTGAGTTCGACTTCGACCGAGGCGCTGAAGCTGTGGCTGCTGTACTGGGGCAGCCCGAGTTTTTTGCTGTAGTTGGCGCTGAGTTTGATAGCCATGATGGTGTGTCTCCTTGGAGGGTGTGTGTTTGAGTAGTGGTGGATTGCGGTGGTGAAGCAGCCGCCACGAGACGCCCGCCAACAAAACACCCGGCCCCTCCTGCGAGAGACCGGGTGTGATGGAGACGGGAATGCCGTGGCAGCGTGGTGCGGCTAGCCGTTGGTGCCAGCCTCTTGAGTGCGGCCCTGCGCCGGGACGCTCAACTGCTTGGCGGCGATGCTCCAACCCTCCGTGTCACGCAGACAGGAGGTAAGGAGATCGTTGACCAGCGTAGTCATGGGACGACGTAACCGCCGGCCTTCATGATACAACGCACAGATGATGACCCGGTCGATGCAGGGCGAATAATGCGTTCGCCGTGGCATGGTGGGTAAATGAGACAACCAAGGATAAGCCCCTGGTCGCTCAAGTATCTATAACGCGGATGCAGGGGGAATTGCAGAGGCCAAGACCTCCAGAGGTGACAACCTCAAGTGACGGTGTGACAGCAGTTTCCAGTTTCCACCTTTGGGTGATGCGCAAGCAAACCAGCCCTGGCCCAAAAGTGAGCACATTTTGAGCACACCCAAAAAAGAAGCCCCACCTTTTGGGTGGGGCTTTTCTTCGTAACTTACTCAGATTGAAGATGGTGGGTAGGGCTGGGTTCGAACCAGCGTAGGCGTAAGCCAGCAGATTTACAGTCTGCCCCCTTTAACCGCTCGGGCACCTACCCATTCCTTCCTTGCGGAAGGGCCGCGATTATGGAGTTGGGAGAGGTGTTTGCAAACGCTTTGTTCCTAGGATTTACATTCTCTGTTCCAGACTCAACGACGGCGCTTGCCGCGACGCTGGAAGACCGGCTTCACGATGGGGTTTTTCGCCTGCAAAACCTTGAAGCCACCAGTCTCGACGATCTTCTCGACACTGGCAAAAGTTTCGGTCAGCAGGTTCTCGTATGGCAACTGCCGGTTGGCGACGAGCCAGAGCTGGCCGTCGGGACGAAGAGCCTGGGCGGCAGCAGCGATGAACTTCATACCGATGAGCGGATCGGCGTCCTTGCCTTCGTGAAAGGGCGGGTTCATCACGATGGCGTCGTATTGAACGCGCTCCAGTCCACTGGTGACATCATGCCAGCGTGGCTTCGCCTTCACACGGGTGGGAATGATGCCGAGGTTGCGCCGCGCACACTCAAAACTGTCGCCGTCGGCGTCGTAGATATCGAGTGAGTCAATGTCATGACAGTTGCGCAGCATGTGATCACTCAGGAAACCCCAGCCGCAGCCAAGATCGGCCACATTGCCGGCCAAAGTCAGTGGAAGATGCTGCGCGAGCAAAGCGGAGCCGCCGTCGATGCGATCCCAGCTGAACAAACCGGGCCGTGACCAGAATCGGCCGTCGAGAATGCGGCGCATGGCAGTTCCCTGACGCCAGCGTTCGAGCAAATCGGCCTTCCAAGGCTTCGTTTCGTCTTTGGTGGCCCAGAACACGCGGCTGTGATGCTTGGAGAGCGATTCCGCACCACCCGCCACTTCGCGCAGATACTGCTCACAGCGCTTGCTGCCAGCATCGTTGTGCTGTGCGGCCATCAGGAGGCCGCCGGGTGCCAGATGATCGTGAGCACGGGCGAGATCGCCCACCATGAGGTCGCGTTGCGGGTCGGGCAACACGAGCACGAGATCAAACAAGCCATGGACTTCGCGTTCGACACGATAACCGGCGGCTTCGAGTTCCTTGGCACGTGGTTTCCACGTTTGCTGACACACGAGGCGTCCGGCAAAGTGTTCGAGGGCAGGATGCTCCTGCGCACGCAGAAAGAGCACACGGCCTTCGGTGCTGATGTCGGGGTTAACATCCAGGGCGTAAATGAGAGCGTCGAGAGTGTCGGACATGAAAAAAGAGTTAGAGCGCCCAGCGCAGTAAATGCGGAGCTACTTCAGAAGCGAGCAAGAGCAGCAGTAGGCCAAAACCGATGGCGGCGACGCCAACGAAGAGAATTTCGAGTACTTTGACCGTGATGAGCGAAAGGCGCGAGACGCCCACGTCTTCAAGCGTGGCGAATTCGCGCTGACGTAGGCGGAAGGAGAGCGCAAAGACGAGCGCGGTGACGAACAAGGCTGCCGTGGCAGTGAGGAGCAACGCACTAGCCGCGAAGCCTTCGAGACGCACGAGCTGAGCAAGCAGCGACTCCATTTCATCGCGTGGACGAATGAGTTGCTTGTCCTTGGAGCGGGCAAACTGCCCGGCGAGCAGTGCTTCGGCCTTCGCATCGTTGGGCAGCACGATCACGGCGCTGATGGGATAGGTCGCGATGTCCCCGTGGAAATGAAACGAGGCGAGGTTCGTGTCAGTGACCTCATTGAACATGCGCACAGCGGCATTACCCACGATATTGCCGTCTTCCTTCTTCAGGATCACTGAGTCATCCTTCTTCAAATCATCGTGGCCATGCGAGCGACCTTCGATGAGCCAGGTGGTCTTCAGATCAACAAAGATCGCTTCGTCATCCGGTGTGCCATTCGGAGCTAGGACTCCGCTGATGTGCATTTTCAAAGGATAGACACCCGCCATGTCGAAGGCTTGCTCAGGAGAAGAAAACACATGGCCACCGGGCTGAAGGTTGCGCTGCTTGGCGACGCTGGCACCGAGAACACAATCGCCCAAGCGGCTGAGTTGTTTGCCAGCGGCGAGCTTGAGGCCGCGAAAGGTGAAATATTCGAGTTCGGTGCCGACGATCGGTGCTCCCTGGGCTTGATAGCGGAGGTGCAGCGGAATGGCGGAGGCTGATTTCGTGCGTCTTAGTTCCGCCAAGGCGTCGAATGGCAGCGGCGTGAGGTTTTCGCGTTTGAAATAGAGCGCGGTCATCATCAAATCCAGCGCACTGCCACGTGTGCCAACGATTTGCGGCGTAGCGGCGGCACGGGCGCGGAGTTCCTGCTGCGCATGCTCGATCAAAACACGCAAACACAGCGGCAGTGCAAAGACGAGGCCTAGTGCCCCTGCGAGCAGGGCGCTTTGAATGCGATGCCGCAGCACATAACGCGCCGCGAGATGGAAGGCGGCGCTCATGCGGTGGCGAAGTCCTCCATGCGCACGGTTTGATCAAACATCGGCAGCAGATTCGGATCGTGCGTCACCATGACGAGGCAGGCACCACGCTTGCGCGCATCTTCCAGCAGCATGTCGACCACAATGCGTCCGCGTGCCGGATCGAGCGAGGCGGTAGGTTCATCGGCGAAAACAAACTGCGGCTCATGCACCAGCGCACGTGCCACAGCGACGCGCTGGCGCTCGCCTTGAGAGAGCTGGGAGACGCGTTTGTTGACGTATTGGTCGATGTGCAGACGCTCGGTGAGGTCCTGCATCCTGAGGCGGACAGGAGTGTCTGCGCTCCCATCGCGAAATTGATGCGGTAGAAGGATGTTCTCGATGACGGTGAGGTAATCGAGCAACGCGAAGTCCTGAAACACGAGACCGATGTGTTTTAGGCGGAAGGCACGGCGTTGTTCGTGGTTGAGTAAATCGATCTGCGTTGAACCTAGACAGATTTTTCCCGCGTTGGGCGTCAGCAGACCAGTGAACAAGCGCAGCAGCGTGGACTTCCCTGCCCCGCTGGGTCCGGCCAGTGCCAGTGCCTTGCCACCACTCACGTCGAGACGCGGCACCTGCACACGAAAACCTTCGCCAGAATAGGCGAAGTGGAGGTCGGTAACGTTGAGGCCGCTGAGGTCGGACATGCCTGCACTCTTTAAAGCAGCAATCCCGCGACACAAGCGGTGCAATAGCAGGCCAGCAAACCGCCGACCATGGCCTTAAGGCCGAGTTGGGCCAGTTCAGCTCGGCGTTGTGGCACCAGCGCCCCGATACCGCCGATCTGAATGGCGATGCTGGCGAAGTTGGCGAAACCGCACAACGCGTAGGTGGTGATCTCCGCGCTGCGAGGCGAGATGGCGGCCGTTTGCTGGCTGAGATGGAGGTAGGCGAGGAATTCGTTCAGCACGATGCGTTCGCCGAGCAGTTCGCCCACTTTACCACAATCCTGCCACGGCACGCCCATGAGCCAGGCACAGGGCGCATTGAGCCAGCCGAGCACGAGTTGCAAGGGCTGCGGCACACTTTGACCAAAGGCACGCAGGCCGAGGGAGAGCAGGTAATTTGCCAGCGCTACGACGGCGACGAAGGCGATGAGCATGGCCATGACGTTGATGGCGAGCTTCATGCCATCGCTCGCGCCATGGCAGAGCGCGTCAATGCCATTGGCGGTCTCGCGTTCGATGGGCTTGTGCGCACCATGCGCGGTTTCGCTCACCTCGGTCTCGGGCAGGAGAATTTTGGCCATCATCATTGCCGCTGGGGCACTCATCACTGAAGCGGTGAGCAAATGTCCGGCAGAGATACCGAAGGACACATAGGCCGCCAGCACGCCGCCAGCGATGGTCGCCATGCCTCCGACCATCAGGCACATCAGTTCACTGCGCGTCATGCGGGCGAGGTAGGGCTTGATGACGAGTGGGGCTTCGGTTTGTCCCATGAAGATGTTGGCGGCGGCAGCCAGCGTTTCGCTGCCGCTGGTGTGCATGAGGCGGCGCATCACCCAGGCCGCGCTTTTGACGATGAGCTGCAGCACACCGTAATGGTAGAGCAGTGAGGACAACGCGGAGACTAGAATGATGCTGCCGGTGATCGTCAGCGCGAAGACGAAGGCGTGATTCGGGCCAAAGCTCGCGGACAAGACGCTTTTGTCCGCCAACGGGCCAAACACCAAGCCGACGCCTTCATCCGCGAAGCTCAGCAACTTGCGGAACGCCTTGTCGAGAAACACGAAGAAGGTCTTCCCGCTGTTCGTGCGCAGAATAAGCGCACCAAAGACCAGTTGCAGCCCCAGCCCTGCAAACACCGTGCGCCACGGAAACAATTTCCGGTTCGATGACATGGCCCAGGCCAGTGCCACAAACACCACAAGACCAAGAAGACAGATGAGACGTTCCATGGGGAGAGGTGTGCAGTGAGAGTTTACCGACGATCCAAATCCCAGCCGCTGCGCCCCCACTCGTAGCCTTCCTCAGAACGACGTGAGGACGGTGTCCAACTGGGCGGGAAGGCCTGCTTGACCTGCGGATGATAGTTCGACGGATGATCGGCAAACTGAAACGGCACGCCCGGCGAGCGGCGGATCTCCTGCGGCGTGGCACCGGGCAAGGTCGGCTGCGTCTCCCACTTCTTGCCATTGGGATAATAGAACTGCTGCGAGGAGTGGTGGTAGTAGGCCTCGAAGCGCGGGTAGTAGGTGAAGTTCACTGCACCACCCGCCCGAGGTGCGAAAGCAGCTAGGCCACCGGGATAACCAAAACCCCGAACCGGCATGCCCCAATGCGGATCACACCCAGTGAGCGTGAACAGCAGCGCAATCCCGAGACAGATCTGGCAGAAAAGACGTTCCATGCGCCCGAGGCTAGCGGTTCACCCTCGGCAGGCAACTGGGAATGAAGGGAAGCCAGAAGAAGCCCGCCTTACTTCACCTCCGCCACATCGGTCACATCGAGCTGGATGAACTGACCGTTGTAGGGCTGCGGCGCTGGGGCCATCTCGGGCACGACGAGCTTGGAGAAGTTGGTGATCATGTGGCCGTTCTGACCGTCGCCGTGGAAGGTCAGTGTGGCACCGCCTTCGATCTCGATGGTCGCGGTGTAGTCGATGGTGAAGATGCGGTGGCCGACTTTGTCGTCGCGGTTGAAGAAAAAGTGCTGCGCAGGCGACGAGACTGTGAGCTGGTAGATGTTGTAGGTTTTGTTGTTCGGCACACCGCCGATGTAGAAACGCTCGCCGACTTGCTGGCCGTCCTTGTACATCATCGGCTCTACCACGCCACGCACGCGGAGCGTGGCCTTGTAACGCTTGCCCGTTTCGCCGCCGAACTTCTTCACGTCGGTGAATTTGTCATTCGTCTTCGGATCGTCCGTCATGCGGGCCGAGATGCCGTCTGCACCCGGCTTCGGGTTCTCCGGCATCGGGTCTTTGCAGGGGAACTCGAAGCGGTAACCGTCGATGGCGGCAGCAACTTTCTTCAAGTCGTCGGCAGCATACGACTGGGAAGTGAGCAAGACCGTGGTGAAAAGGAAAGCAGCGAGGTGGAGGCGATTCATGGTTGTTTGAAGAGTGAGGCTGAGATCAACGGCGATTATCCAACCGCCTTGCGGCCATCGTCGTGTTCTTACCGCGAGGTGATGGCCGAGAACGAGTGCTTACTCCAGCGCCGCATTCGAAAGCACCGGCTGATCCACCTGGATGTGACCCCAGCCGCCGCTGTGACTGTCCACCGCTTGCAGGGTCGCGCTTTTGCCTTGGAACTCGCTCACATCCCACGACTCCCACAGCATGATCTCGGCCTGCTTGTCATCCTTCCTGCCGCAGCCGGTGGCACTGCGCACGGCCTTGCCTTCAATAATGAGGTTGAGGCAGGTCTGCCCCTCATGCGGTCCGCCGCCGATGAGGAAATGCAGATGCTTGCGATCAATCGTGAACGCTGGCGAGGTCAGCGTGCCGGTGGGCTTGTCGTTCGGGCGAAACGAGTTCGCCAGACGAGCGCCGATGGCACGCGCAGGCCGGTTCTTGCAGTCCTTCAGCTCTTGCGGCCCGCTGCCGTAGGCATCGCCGCTCGTCGTCCAGTCACCAAAGCCCTCGCCTTCGAACTCGGCGAGCACGCGATCCTCCGGCGCCGCGTGATACGTGCGAGATGGCGGCAGCGGCTTTAACGCAGTAGCCGTCTTCGGCGGTGTGGGTGGCAGCAACTTGCGTGTTGTAGGCGATCCAGGCAGGGCGCTCACCTTCAGA
This sequence comes from Verrucomicrobiaceae bacterium, assembly GCA_947466075.1. Taxonomy (GTDB): domain Bacteria; phylum Verrucomicrobiota; class Verrucomicrobiia; order Verrucomicrobiales; family Verrucomicrobiaceae; genus Prosthecobacter. The sequence goes on along the minus strand of CANIBP010000017.1, from coordinate 62,538 downwards.
TCCTTCACCAGGAACTTCGCGCCATTGAAGCCGCCGCCGTTGAGGTAAAACGGCCCCATCGGCCGGTTGAACGACTCGTCCGCCGCCGTGATCGTCACGCCATCAATCGTCAGCGTGAAGTTCGCGCCGTCATGGATGCAGGTCAGTTCATGCCACTCGATGTCCAGCCTGGCGATCTTCCCCTTCGCCAGCACCGCGCTATCTTTCTCCTTCGACTTCGGCCGCACCAGCGACATCTCGCCCGTGTCAGGCACATAGTTGAAATCCATCGCATGCCCGCTCGACTCCGCCGGCCAGGCCACAAAGAGGAAGCGCTGCTTCGGCACCGAGAACTTCATCTTCCACGCCACCTTCATCTGATCAAAAGCCATCAGCGCCTTGATCGTCGCCATATGATTCTCCGTCGGCACCTGCTCCCCGATCATCGCCCCCTCGCCGAACTTCCACGCACCATGATGAAACTCCAAACTCGCCGGCAGCGGTCCGGCGGCCCCGTCTTCGTCAATGAGGTAGTCGCCTGATGCCGCGAGCGTGAGCAATGGGGCCACGAGGATCGTGGCAAGGTAGGCGATGAGGTGGTGGGTCTTCATGGGCGACGTTGATTCAGAGAAGTGCCAACATCAAACGAGCTTTGGCTGTGCATTTCCTGCTATTTCGGCACGGCGCTCTCGCCGTCAGCAGGCACCGCCGACACTTCCAGCACGCAGCGGAAACCGTCACAACGCCAGCGACGATCGGCCGTCTGCGGGCCGCGGAAGGAGGACAGCAACGGTTCGCGGGCACTGCTGCCCCAGGATGCTCCACGCAGGACGTGCAGTTTCTGCTCGGCGTTGAACCAGTCCTCGCACCATTCCCACACGTTGCCGCCCAGATCATGAATGCCCAGTTCGTTTGGTGGGAAGCTCATCACAGGTGATGTCACGGCAAACCCGTCGGCATAGCCTTGCATCGTCTTCTCGGACTGAATCTTCTTCCGGCAATCTTCCTCCGCATAGTTTCCCGCACCCTTCACCGGCGGCCATTGCCGACCCCAGGGATACACGCCTTTGAGCTTCGCGCTCAGACTCTCCGGTGTGGCTCCCGTGGCAGGTTCATACTCACCAATGCCGACGGCGATGCTCCACTCACGGTCAGTGGGCAGGCGATAGCTGCGCCCTTCCTTGCTGCCCAGCCACGCGCAGAACGCCTTCGCATCATCCCAGCTCACATTCACCACCGGCTCGTCATCGCCCGCGCCGACGGGGATCTTTTCCATGGAGACATCCCGCCAGGAGGCCTCGGCATCGGGATGAGTCGCGGCATACGCGGCGTAATCCGCGCGTCTCGTCTCATGCATGCACATGAGCACCTTCGTGCCCGGCACTGGGACGAACTTCATGCCCAGGCTGTTCGTGAACGGTGGTTCTTTCGTCACGGCATTCGTCGGCGGCGTCCCCGGCACCTTCTTGAAATTAAAGCCCTTCACCGCCTCCGCAGCGAGCGTCGAAATACGGTAATGCAGGCGATACACCTCCGGCCGCGTGTCCTTGCCGTCACTGCCGTAACGATTGCATAGGAAGATCACGAAGGTCCGCGAGAATGGATCGATCCACAGCATCTGCCCCGTCCAGCCCGTGTGGCCATAGCTGCCAACGGGGAAGAGCGCCCCGCGTGCCAGCGAGTAATCATGCGGCGGCGTGCGATACGGCGTGTCGATGTCCCAGCCGAGGCCGCGCCGCACCGGCAGGTTCTGCGCATCAGGCGAGCGCAGGCCCGGCGGACTCTGCACACTCGTCATGAGTAGGAGGGTTTCCGCTTTGAACACACGCACGCCATCGAGTTCGCCGTGGTTCCGCATCATGCGGGCAAAGCGGGCCAGATCCGGCGCCGTGGTGAAGAGCGAGGCATGGCCCGCCACTCCGCCCATCTCCCGCGCGACGGTGTCGTCCACCTGCCCGCGCTCCGGAGCGCTTGATGGGGCCACGCGACGAAGTGCCTCACCCGCCGGACGGAACAGCGTGTCCCGCATCTTCAGCGGCTCGAAAATCTCCGTGCGGCAAAACGCATCCAGCCCCTGCCCCGTCACCCGCTGGATCACCAGCCCCAGAACCAAGCTGCCCACGCTGCTGTAGGAAAAGGCGCTGCCCGGCTCAAACAGCGGCTTCTCGCGGCAGGCCTGCGCATAGGCCTCGGCAGGGCTGTGGCTGAAGGGGGGCCGCGTCCCGTTCAGGTTCACCTGCAAACCCGAGCTGTGCAGCAGGAGATGTTTGATCGTGATCTTTTCACGTCCCTCGCCGGTGAATTCCGCGAGATGCTTCGACACGGGATCATCCACGTTCAGCAGACCGCGCTCCACACACCGCATCGCCGCGCTCGCAGTGGCGACCGCCTTGGTGATCGAGGCTACATCAAAAATCGTGTCCTCCGTCATGGCTTCCACCTCTGGCTTCAGCGCCCGCTGGCCAAAGGCCCGGTGATGCGCCACGCCCTCACGCTCCACCCACAGCACCGCCCCCACAATCTTCGCCTCGCTCACCGCCTGCGTGATCGCTGCACCCAGTTCGGCCAACTTCCCGGCTTGGAAGACTTCAGGAAGCGCAGGCTCGCCTGCCGCCAGCGTCCCTAGGGAAGCCACAAGGATCGTGGCAAGGGAGGCGATGAGGTGGTGGGTGTTCATGGTGAATTTCGATCTGGATCGAGAGGACTAGACCTTGATTCAGAAGACTAGGAGCAGCAAGCGAGGCTTCTTGAGAATGGGAGAGGATCCACATGGGTTTTGTTGTAATGCCGATTTCTCACAGGACTCCAGTAATAGGAGAAAGGGTTCATGTTCTCATTTCAATCTCTTGCCCGGTTGTAACTTGCACCCCACCCACCCCGAACAGGCGCTTGCAAAGCGCTGTAAACTCGCCATGAAAGCACGCTCTTATGCCAGCCACCCCCGTCATCAATCTCCGCAAAGGCCACGCCGTCCGTCACAACAACGACGTGTGCGTCGTCACCGACACCGAACTCAAGACCCCGCCACGCATGGCGTCGTTCGTGCAGATGTCCATCCGCAGCATCACCATCGGCAAGATGTACAACCTGCGCATGACTTCCAATGAGTCGCTCGAATCCGTGAACCTCGTGCGCGACAACCACGAGTACAGCTACAAGGATGGCGACGGCTACCACTTCATCCACCCGGACACCTTTGAAGACGTGCTCATCGGCGAGGACAAGCTCGACGCCAAGACCCGCGGCTACCTCATCGAAGGCCAGAAGTACCTCGTCGTCTTTGCTGATGACGTCGTCGCCGGCATCGAGTTGCCCGCCAACATCATCATGACCATCACCGACAGCCCTGCGGGCGTGAAGGGCGACTCCGCCAACAACGTGTACAAGGAAGCGATCACCGAGTCCGGCATGCGCGTGCAGGTGCCGCTGTTCGTCGGCAATGGTGACAAGATCAGCGTCAAGACCGAAGACGGCACCTACCTCGGTCGCGCGAACTGAGTTCTGCGGACTGAATCATTCGACGAACGCCTGATCGTGAAAACGGTCAGGCGTTTTTGTTTGGGGTGTGCAGACTCAAACTCCAGCCATCTCGACTTTACTCCCTTGCAGCCTAAAGATGGACAAGCTAGCCTTCTGGTAATGATCACCCGCGTACGCATCCAAAACTACCGCTCGTTCGTCGATGCCGAAGTCAAACTGCGACCCTTCTCGCTCGTCGTGGGTGCGAATGGGTCGGGGAAGAGCAATTTACTGAAGGCTTTTACAAAGACAGCAGGCAAGTTCACTTCCGCTGAGAACAAGAATGGAAAGAAGTTCTGGCTCTTGGAGTCCAGGTGGCAACGACATGTGAACTCGGGAACAAGTGACGCCGGAATATCTGTTTGGATGGGAGACCAAAGAATAGATTGCCACGTCGCAGCCGGGGGGAGCTTGCTTCAAGTGCCAGCCAACGAAATTCCTTGGAAGCCAGAATCCTTCGCTATCTACAACATCAACTCGGAGGAGGTTTCTGGCATCGAAACAGTTGTAGCAAACGCCGCTGTGTCTTCTTCTGGCAAAGGCACAGCTCAAGTTCTTGAAACTCTCAAGAGCGGCGACCGAGAAGACCTTTTCGAAAAAATTGAAGCAAGTTTCAAACGTTTGGTTCCTGAGGTGGATAAGCTGAGCCTCCGCACAGTTGAACAAGGCAAGAAACAAATCCAAGTGCGCGAAAAGGGGCTCAAGGAACCTCTTCCCGCCACCGAGCTTTCAGAGGGCACGCGCCTAGTTCTCTGCATCCTCACTATTCTCCATCAGGAGAACCCACCACCGATCATTCTGTTGGAAGATATTGATCGTGGCCTTCATCCGCGCCTTTTCGAGCATGTGGCACCAATGATGAAAGACATCGCCGAAAAGCACCAGATCAATATCATCGCCACAACCCACAATCCCTATCTCGTTGACTGTTTCCAAGATGACAAGGAGGCCGTCATCATTGTGGAGAAAAAGGACGGAGCCAGTACGCTGACCTCGCTGGCTGACAAACTCGAAGGACTGGATTACGACAAGGTGGATCCTGATGACATGCCACTCGGTAATCTGTGGTTCTCGGGCCTTGTGGGAGGCGTGCCGCAGATTTTCAAAAGTAATGCCAAAGCCTGAGATGGCTACACATCTCTACATTCTTTCCGAAGGCGAGGACGACGAGATGTTCTACGAGCGTCTCGCTGAACAGGCGACGGGGCGCTCATTCGCATACGGCGACGAATACCGAGTGCGCCCCGGAGCGAACTGGAAGTCGGTCCTCGCCACCTCCAAGTTGCTCATTTGCCGCTTCAAACACTGGGCCGATAGGCAGGACATCGCTGTGATCATTGCTGTGGATAACGACCGTGCCCCGCAGCACCCCGGTGGCCGTGCCTACCCACGTCCGCTACCCGCATTAGATAAAACGAAAGCACCTCGCTATCCAGCAATGCAGCAAATGCTGATAGAGGAGCTTGGCCCGGATGCCTCAAAATGGCCTGTGGATGTCGCTCTGGCGGTGCCTGTTGAAATGATCGAAAGTTGGGTGCTCAAACTGCTGAAACCAGATCGCGAAGACTTGCCTCTTTTTGCTCAGGCTTCTCAAAAGACGGCCCGCGACTACTACGGCAAACAACCACCGCCCCAGCTCAAGGATTTGCGCGATGAGGAAGCCCGTGTCCGCAATCTCACCCGTGCCGAATTGTTCTGGCAGGCAGCGGAACAACCGCTTGAACCTGCCATCCAAGCATCTCGCAGTTTAGCTATGTTTGTGGAACAGTTGAAGTCTTGGCGATGATTTCACATGGGCAGAAGATCATCGACACCCATGGGCAGACTCTGATTCTGGCCAACACCATCTACAACAGCCTCGAGATCGGCCTCAGCGCCTACAACGAGCATTACAAATCCGCGACGCTGTATGTGGACGACGTGTCGATCTCCAATCAGCCGCTCCAGGAGTGATGCGCGGCAAGAGACGCGTTGGAGAGCCCGTAGTTTGAAGTGCTCATGATTGCCCGCCGAAAAGCCCTGTTGCTCGTCTTGCTCACCACCTCGCTTCATGCGGAGGTGGCGAAGGTGTATCCGGTGCAGGCGATGGGGATTTTGAAGACGCAGTGCCTCGGCTGCCACAACGCGGAGAAGAAGAAAAGCGGTCTCTCGCTGGAGACGCGCGATCTGGCGCTCAAGGGCGGCGAAGATGGCGCCGCGCTGAAAGCGGGCGATGCGGGGCACAGTGCGCTGATCACGGCCTTGAGCGATGCCGGCGATGCGCATATGCCACCGAAGAAGCAGATGCCAGAGAAGCAGATCAATCTGCTCAAGGCCTGGGTGAACGCGGGCGCGGCCTGGGATGATGCGGCGCTGAAGAAGTTCGGCGAACTGACACCGGCGGACAAACTGGTGGCTCTTCCTGTGGGTCATGCACCAGCGACGACGCTGGCACTGAGTCCTGATGGCAAGAAGCTCGCTGCTGGCTTTGGGAATCGAGTGCTGGTGCGTGATGTGACGGCGAAGGACTCACCCGTGATCGCAACGCTCGAAGGCCACCAGGATGTAGTGCAGTCACTAGCGTGGAATGCCGATGGTTCGCTGCTCGCGGCGGGCGGTTATCGCACCGTGCTGGTGTGGAATGCGGCGGATTGGAAGGTGGCGCACACCTTGGCCGCTCCACTTGAAGGCCGCGTGACGGGACTGATCTTCCTGCTCGACAACACGACGCTGATCGTCGCGGATGGTGCCACGAGTGTGAAAGGCGTGCTGCATCGCTGGAAGCTCGGCGAGGCGAAGCCCGCGCAGACGATTGAAGCGCATGCGGACAATGTTTTGATCCTCGCGATCAGCAAAGACGGCAAGCAGATCGCCTCCGGCGGTGCGGACAACCTCGCGAAGGTGTGGGACGCGGCCACCTTCAAGGAGATCGCCAAGATCGAGGGGCATGTGGGCCACATCACGGCGCTCGGCTTCAGCACGGACGGCAAATGGCTCGCCACCGGCAGCGCGGACAAGGATCTCAAGGTGTGGGACATTGCCAGCAAGGAGATGCTGATGCTCCTCGGGGACAAATCCGCCGGTGTGAACGCGCTGTTGTGGTCACCCGACTCCACGAGCCTCACCTACCTCACCGAAAAAGGCGGCGTGCATGGCGTGACTGAATTGAAGACGCACGATGGCGTGCGGCTGGCCTTCACCTCCGGCAAAGAGAAGAAACTCACGACACTCGAGGGCGTGCCGAATGCGGCGGTGATGAGCGCGGATGGCAAAAACATCTTCACGGCGCTCGACAGCGGCAAGCTCATTCAGCTCGATGAGAAGGCGAACGTGACAAAGCTCGCGGCCGATAAGCCTGCGTCAGCTCCGAGCACGCCGCCGACGCTTTCCTACACCAAGGACATCCTGCCGATCCTCAGCAAGGCCGGCTGCAATCTCGGCTCCTGCCATGCCAAATCGAGCGGGCAGGCCGGCTTCAAGCTTTCCATCTTCGCCTTCGACCCGAAGACCGATTACATGGAGGTCGTGAATGATTCGCGTGGCCGTCGTGTATTCCCCGCACTGCCGGAAGACAGCCTCATCCTGCAGAAGGCCACCGTGCGCGTGCAGCACGAGGGCGGGCAGCGCTTTGAACCGGATTCGGCATCAGCGAAGACCATCGCGGACTGGATTCGGCAAGGCATGCCCTACGAGACGCCGAACCAGCCTGCGCTGGCGGGCATCGAGGTCACGCCGAGTGAGAAGACCTATCGCAAGAGCGAGGAGCAGGCGCTGAAGGTCACGGCGAAATATAGCGACGGCTCCACCCGCGATGTCACAGCTCTGACGGATTACATTTCATCAGAGAAGGCCATCGCGGCAGTCGATGAAACCGGAAAGCTCAAGACGAGCACGGAAAGCGGCGAGACGGTCATCGTGGCCCGCTACATGGGCCAGGTGGGCATCTCGCGCGTGGCGGTGCCCGCTGAAAAGCTGTTCCCAGCAGAGAGCTATGCGAAGCTCACGGTGCGCAACGAGATCGACAAGCTCGTCTATGCCCGTCTGCAAAAGCTCGGCCATCTGCCCAGCGAGACGTGCAGCGACGAGGAATTCCTGCGTCGCAGCACGCTGGACGCCATCGGCATGCTGCCGACCATTGAGGAAGCCCGCACCTTCCTCGCGGACAAAAACCCGAAGAAGCACGAGCAGTGGATCGAGCAACTGCTGCAACGTCCCGAGTGGGCCGATCACTGGGCCATCAAGTGGGGCGATCTCATTCGTCCGAATCCTTCGCGTATCGGCGTGAAGCCGGTCTATCTGCTCGATCAGTGGATTCGGCAGAGTTTCCGCGAGAACAAACCATGGAATCGCTTTGCGACTGAACTCCTCACGGCTGAGGGCAACACGCACAAGAACGGCCCCGTCGCCATCTGGCGAGACAAACGCGAACCCATCGACGCCGCCACGTTCATCGGTCAAATCTTCCTCGGCGTGCGCTTGGAGTGCGCCAAGTGCCATCATCATCCGACGGAGAAGTGGGACCAGACCGACTACTACCAGATGGCGGCGTTCTTCACGCAGATGAAACGCAAAGGCCAAGGCATCTCCGCTCCGATCAGTGGTGAACCGGAGCAGTGGTGGTTCTCTCCAGGTGCGGCCAGCATTGAGCACCCGGTGACGAAGGCCGCGCTGAAACCACGTCCACCTGCCGACAAAGAAATCCCCATCGCCGAAACGCAGGATCCGCGTGCCGTCCTGGCCGATTGGATGACGAACCCGAAGAACCCCTACTTCGCGCAGGCCGTGGTGAACCGCACCTGGTCCAGCTTCATGGGCCGCGGCATTGTTGATCCCGTGGATGACTTCCGCGCCTCGAATCCGCCTAGCAACGGCCCGCTGCTCGATTGGCTCGCCCAAGATTTCGTGAAGAACGGCTATGATCTGAAGCATCTGATGCGCACCATCATGCTATCGCAGGTTTATCGACTCAGCAGCCTGCCGAATGAGACGAACATCGCCGATCTCAAGAACTACAGCCGCAGTTACCGCCGCCGTTTGCCTGCTGAAACGCTGCTCGATGCCGTCTGCGAGATCACCGAGGTCAAAGAACCTTTCTCCGGCATGCCCATCGATGCTCTGGCCAAACAGACATGGAATCACAAGCTCGAAAGCCAGTTCATGGACGCCTTCGGACGTCCCAACGCCAGCTCGGAGTGTCCCTGCGAGCGCGATGCCAAACCCAGTGTTGTGCAGGCGCTGCATCTGATGAATTCCAACAAACTGCAGGAAATGCTCGTCAGCGCCAAGGGGCGCGCTGCCAGACTCGCGAAGAACGAACTAAAGCCCGCGCAGATCATAGAAGAACTGTATCTCGCGTGCTACTCACGCCTGCCGACAGCGGAGGAAGCAGCGATAGCGGGCAAAGCTTTGGATGTAGGCGTGGCAAACCGCCAGGCGGCCATTGAAGATGTGCTGTGGAGCCTGCTGAATTCGGCTGAATTCGTGTTCAATCACTGATCCCGGCTTTTTGTGCGCTTTCGCAAGAACTCATTCTTGCACCCGTAATTTGGATGTCTTTACCCTCAACGAATGTCTCGTCTCACCCATAACTGCGCAGGTCACATGCGCCGCGATTTCCTGAAGCTTGGTCTTACTGCCGCAGGTGGTGGTCTTGGCTTCACTGATCTGCTGCGAGCACGAGCCATGGCGGCCCAGGCACCACAGCCTTCTCTGGCACGACCTGTGAACTGCATCCTCGTGTGGTTGGATGGCGGGCCTTCCCACTACGAGATGTTTGATCCGAAGCCAGATGCACCAAGCGAGATTCGTGGTGAGTATGGTACGATCCCGACGAGCGTTCCTGGCGTGCGTTTCAGTGAATGCGTGCCGCACCTCGCCAAAGCAGCGGACAAGTTCACCGTGCTGCGCAGCGTGACGCACAAGGATCCCAATCACGGCGGTGGCAATCATTACATGATGACCGGTGCGCCGACGCCGGTGCCGGTCGGGTGCGGAGCTTTTGTGACCTTCCACCCGTCCTTCGGCAGCGTGGTGAGCTACAAGCGCGGCGTGCAAAACGGTCTGCCGGCCTACATGACGCTGCCAAGCATCACCCGCAGCGGCGGACCGAATTTCCTCGGCGCAGAACACGCCCCATTCGTCGCCGGTGGCGATCCGAACTCGAAGGGCTTCAAAGTGCGCGATGTCGTGCTGCCTTCCGACATTTCCGATGCTCGTGGTCTAGCCCGCCGCGAACTGCGTCACTCGCTGGACCGCATGAAGCGTCTGAATGATGCCGTGGCGGAAGATCCGGCAGTGAGTTTCGACACGTTCTACGGTCAGGCGGTCGATTTGATCGCCTCGAAGCCCGCACAGGAAGCTTTCGACATCTCGCGTGAAGATGACAAGACGCGTGATCTCTACGGTCGCAACGATCTTGGTCAGCGCATGCTGCTGGCCCGTCGTCTCGTCGAAGTGGGCGTTCCATTTGTTACCGTGAACTACGGTGGCTGGGATCATCACCGTGAGCTGTTCAAGACCTGCAAAGGTGAGTTCATGCAGAAGTTCGACCAAGGCATGGCCGGACTGATCACTGACCTCGACCGCCGTGGCCTGCTGGAAAGCACGCTGGTCATCGGTCTCGGAGAATTTGGCCGCACGCCAAAGATCAACAAAGACGGCGGCCGCGATCACTGGCCGGGCGCAATGAACATCCTCTTCGCAGGCGCGGGAGTGCCACGCGGCGGCATCATCGGTGCCACCGACCCCAAGGGCTACTACGCCAGCGAAAACATCTACTCGCCTGAGGACTTCGCCACCACACTGTACACGAAGCTGGGCATTGATCCGCATCAAGTCCTGCACACCAACTCCGGACGTCCCGTGCAACTCATCAACGGCGGCAGGCCCATTCGCGAGCTGTTTGCGTGATGCGTGCGCGTGAGAGTTTGGTCACGCTGCTGTTGGGGGTTGCCGCCGCGCAAGCGGCTCCGCCGGGCTTTGAAAGCATCTTCCCGGCGGGTGGGCAGGTTGGCGCTCGAGTAGATGCCATGGTTGCCGGCAAGGGGCTGGAGAAAGACTCCCCGCTCGCTTGGTCGAACGATCCAAAAATCGTGCTGCTCGCAGGAGATAAGCCAAAGAAATACTTTCTCAGCATCGCCAAGGATGCTCTACCGGGGCCGTACCTCGTGCGGTTTTACACCGAGGAGGGCGCTACGCCGCCGCGCATCATCGAAGCCGGTAAATTCGAGGAGCTGATCGAAAAAGAGCCGAATGATGACCTCGCCGCGGCCAAAGCAACCGAGGCGAAGATGAACGTGACTATCAACGGCGTGCTGGAGAAGGCCGGCGATGTGGATACGCATGCGATTCGTGTGCAGAAGAGCAAAAAGATCACGCTGGAGCTGCATGGCTACGCACTCGGTTCGCCGATGGACCCGGCGATGCGGCTGCTGAACGAACGCGGCACCGAACTTGCGGCCGGACATGACACGACCAACCTCGACCCACGTATCGACTACACGCCCGTGGCTGATGGGAAGTTGTTCGTGCAGGCCTTCGCCTTCGCGCATCCTCCAGCCGCCGATGTGGCGCTCAAAGGCAGTGCCAATCATGTTTACCGTCTCACCGTCACCGATGAACCGAAGAAAACAGTACCATTAAACGAGGCGAAGACGATCACCGTTCCGACTACGATCAACGGCTGCATCACCAAGGCCCGTGAGGAAGATGTTTTCAGCCTCACCGCGAAGAAGGGCGATGATTTGCAGATCGCCGTTCGCGCCCAGGCCATCCGCAGTCCGCTGGATGCCACGCTGCGCATCGAAGATGCCGACGGCAAGTCACTGCAACAGGCGGACGATGGCGACAAAGAAAACCTAGACCCATCACTGCGCTGGAAAGCCCCGAAGGATGGTGAGTTCAAACTCGTCATCGCTGATCGCTTCCATCAAGGCAGCGTCGATCATGCCTATGAACTCACCTTAAAGCCTTTTGCGCCTTCACTCGCTGGGATGCTCGATACCCACGCTTATCGTTTGGAGGCTGGCAAAAGCGTCGAAGTGAAGCTCAATGTGAAAGCCAGCGGCACCTTCACTGGCAAGATTCAAGCACGTGCCACGCAACTGCCGGCCGGAGTCACCGCCGAGGCCGTCGATGTGCCGGTGAAAGGGGGCGATGTGAAACTCACGCTCAAAGCAGCGGCGGATGTAGCAGCCAGCCAAACTCCATTTGCGGTGGAGATCGTCACCACCGCACCTGATGCGGTGCAGACCGTGCTTGCGAGCTATGCGATTCCCTTCACCGAGCCACGCGGCGATCTGCTGATCATGTCCGACACGCATCCGTGGCTTACGGTGCCCACGAAGAAGCCGTAGCCGCTCCCCAGCCGCCGCCGCCGGGCGTTTCGATGATCACACGATCTCCGGCCTGCGCTTCAAACGTCGTGCAGCCAGCGAGCTTCGTGATTTGACCATCACGCACGAGAGTTTGCTGGCCTGTTTGCCCTGGAGAAGCACCATGCAGGCCAAACGGAGCCTCCACGCGATGCTGGGTGAGCAGACTGACCGTTAGCGGCATGATGAATTCAAACTCACGAATCACACCGTCGCCGCCACGCCACTCCCCTGTCCCACCGGAACCGCAACGAATCGCAAACTGGCGCAAACGCACCGGATAGCGCTGTTCGATGATCTCGGGATCGGTGATGGCGGTGTTAGTCATGTGCGTGTGCAAAGCATGCGCACCATCGTAGCCCTCGCCAGCGCCGGAACCGCCAGCAATCGTCTCGTAGTAGCCAAACTGGTCGCCACCGAAAAGGAAGTTGTTCATCGTGCCTTGGCTGCAGGCCTGGAGATCAAGCGCTTTGATCAGTGTGTCCACGAGCCTCTGGCTGACTTCGACATTGCCACCGATCACAGCAGGATCATTGGCGGGATCGCCGGTGAAAGCGGGATTGAGCAAGGATGTGGGACAGATGATCTCAACGGGCTCCATCAATCCTTCGTTGAGCGGCAGGTCTTCCTGCAGCATTAGCCGCATGACATACAACACGGCGCTGCGAACGATGGCAGGCGTGGCATTGAGATTGCGCGGATGCACGCAGCTGGTGCCAGAGAAGTCGAGAATGAGTTTCCCGGCGGCCTTGCGCATCGAAACAGCGATCTGTGAGCCATCATCGAGCTTTTCCGTGGCGGAAATCGAATCCGGCAAGCGCTCGATTTGAGTGCGCATGACCTTGGCAGAGTGATCCAGGATGCTTTGCATCACAACGGGCAAGGAATCGGTCGCCAGCGCACGCAGACGCTCAACACCATGCAGATTGGCAGCAAGCTGCGCGTGCAGGTCGGCGAGGTTATCAGCCAGATTGCGCGTAGGATGCGCTGCGGAGGTCAACAGCTCGCTGATTTCGTTGAAGCATGACTTTCCGGCGCGAATCAAATGCCGCGGAGCGATGACAACACCTTCCTCGATCAAGCGCGTGGCATTGGCAGGCATCGAACCGGGCGTGATGCCACCAATCTCGGCATGATGGGCTCGATTGGCGATGTAACCGAGCAGCGTGCCAGTTTGATCATGTACAGGCGTGATGAGCGTGACATCGGGCAGATGCGAGCCGCCAAACGCGGGATGATTCGTGATGATCGTATCGCCCGGCTGCATTGGAATCGCAGCGATGACTTCGCGCACGCACACTCCTAAGGCACCGAGATGCACCGGAATGTGTGGTGCGCTGGAAAGCAGGCGGCCTTGCGGATCAAGCAGCGCACAGGAGAAATCGAGACGCTCGCGGATGTTCGTAGAGATCGCCGTGCGGCAAAGCAGCGCGCCCATGTCACTGACAATGGCATGGAAGCGATGGCGAACGAGATCACGTTCGATGGCGAATGTTGTTATGGGTGATGCGTTATGAAGGATATGGCCGAAGCCTTCGATGTGATCGACGAGCCAACCGCGCTCGACTACGATGGTGCTGAAGGCATCCTGAATGAGAGCCGGGACTGGTGAGATTCGCTTTCCATCTCTCGGGATAGTGGAGACAGGAATCTCCGCCTTCTTGGTGATGACACGAATGCTGACGAGTTCAATCTCACGATTCGATGGCGGTGCGTAGCCGAACAAGCGCTGATAAGATTCGCGATAAAGATTGGGGAGGTCGTAGGGATCGCGGAACTCGATTTGAATGGGCGTGTCTTGGCCTTGCAGCCGAAGTTCGGCGATTTGAATGCCTGCCTGTCTCGAGATCTGCGGCAGGGCGGACTGTAGCGACATACGAAACTCCTTTTGCGTGATCTTCTCCGGCACAGCTTCCTGCAAACCGACGGCGCTGAGGATACCAGCGTGTTCGGGAACAAGAATGGTCTTGATTCCTAGCTGGACAGCGACCGCGCAGGCATGCTGCGGCCCAGCACCACCGAATGCGAGAAGCGCGTGATCAGTAGGATCATAGCCTTCGCCAATGGAGATGCGGCGGATGGCATCGGTCATGTGCTCGATGGCAAGACGGAGCAGAGCATGCAGCAAATCCTGCTCGTTAAGGCTGCCATCGGTTTGTGCATGAAGCTCATGCAAACGTGCTTGAGCAGCTGCGAGATCAAGCGGTATAGGCGCACGCGCAGGATCGAAGCGGCCGAGCAGCAGGTTGACATCCGTGATGGTGAGCGGGCCGCCTTTGCCATAACACGCTGGTCCAGGATTCGATCCGGCACTTTGTGGGCCGACAGCGAGACCGTGATGCGTCCATCGGCAAATCGATCCACCACCAGCGGCAACGGTTTCGATATCGATGCACGGGGCTAGCAGTTTCATGCCCGCAACATCCTGCGAGAAGCGATAGCCGGGTCGTGTGTCAATGCGCGCCACATCCGTGCTGGTGCCTCCCATATCGAGGGTGATGATTTTGGTGATGCCGACACGACGTGCGGCATTCGCGGCACCGATGGCACCACCGGCAGGGCCACTGAGCAGCATGTCCTTTGGATGAATGGCATCAGCAGTTTCAAGGCCGCCAGCACTTGTCATGACGTGCATGTCTTCAGCTGCGACACGAATGGCGCTAAGGAATTGATGCACGGGACCATTCAGGTAGGCATCAGCCACGGTGCTTTGCGTTCGCGGCAGCAGTTTGGCAAAAGCAGCGGTTTGATGCGAAAGCGTAAGATGCGTAAAACCGGAATCGCGCAGAATATCGGCGACACGCAGCTCGTGCTGTGGGTGCGCATGACCATGCAGCATGGAAATGGCGGCTGTGGTGATACCTTTCGCGATACAATCGAGTGCCGCTGCACGCACAGCGGCTTCATCGAGTGCTTCGAGCATTTCGCCGCTGACAGCAACGCGTTCGGGCACTTCGCAGACGAGTTCGTGGAAGGTCGGACGCGTTTCATGCTTGAGAGCGAAGAGGTCGCTTCGGCGTTGATCGCCAATTTGCAGGAGATCACCGAAACCGCGAGTGATGAAAAGAGCAATGCGGCCGCCTTTACGCTCCAGCAATGCATTCGTGGCACGCGTGGTGGCAATGCGCAGACTCAGCGGTGGAAAAGCTTTTCCAGGAGGAGTGTTAGTGAGGATACGAGCACCGAGGACGGGTGCTTCCTCGCCGGTGGTGATTTCCAGGAGGGCGCCAGTCAGCCACGTCACTTGTTGATCGAGTGTGATCACACCAGTGACAGCGTCGAAACTGGTGATGAGGCAGACTTCGCTGTCGCCGACGGCGTTTATGTGGAATCCGCTGAGGAAAGCATTGGGCAGTGGTGGAAGCCCCGAAAGACGGACAATAGTGTTCGTCTTCCTTTCAAATACAGCCCTGAGATAGCCGGTGGAGAGAACTTTGCAGCGCGATTCAGCCCCTAGGGGATCGAGAGCGTGGCAGTCCGTGAAGGTGCCGCCGGTATCGGCTGCAATACGCCATTTCACGGCTGCTTAGGCTGGTCCTTTGGCGCATTGAGATCCATATCAGGCACCCAGCGCAATTCTTTGAAAGCATCGTAATATGGTTCGCAAGATGGGCCTTTGAAGACAGCGACACCACGTTGCACCCATTCATTGGCCTTGGCGGTGTCCCCTGCCTCAAAGGCCAGCGCGGATTTGCTGAAGTAGTAGGCGGGTGTGTCGTCCATGAAGGTAAAACTGTCCGCGATGATCTGTTCCGCTGCTTTCCGGTGGCCGAGTTTGAGCTCACACAGCGCACGTTTGTAGTGAACCAAATGGCGGATGACCATCGGCAGCTTCGGGAAGTCGGCCGTCAGCTTGGTAAAGGCTTGCAGTGCGGTGTCGAACTCGTGCTTCACGAAATAGTACTCAGCGAGGTTGAACTTCGGCAGTGGGCTTTGCGGTTCGAGTTCGGCTGCTTTTTGAAACTGCGGCAGCGCGAGGTCGAAGTCACGACGACGAGGAGCTAGGTAAATGTCACCACGCAGGGCATAGATGTCGGCGAGATTGGGTGCGAGTTTTTCGACTGCATCAAGCTTTTCGAGCGCGTCTGAGTAGCGATGCTGAATGCGCATATCGCGTGCTTCGAGGAGTAGTTTTTTTACTTCATCAGAAAGTTTGGAGCGATCAACGGCAGGTGCTTGCGCGAGGGCGGATGAGACAGCGAGCGCCAGAAAAAGAAATGGATTGAGCAGATTCATGCTGGATGTTTATACGTGTTTTCGTCTCAGGCAAGGCGCGCGCGCATGTTCGTCTCGGCGCTGTTGCAAAGACCGCGAAGGGTCTCTGGGCTAATCCATTCGGCCCCAAGTGACAGAATCGTTTCACGCACCATGCCATCCGCCGAAGCGACACGCATGGGCCGCTCCTTGGCATATCGAGCCACAAGACGCTCAATAATCGTGTCCGCCGTGGTGCCGGGGTCGGCATAGATGATCTGCAGGCCGTCTTTTTTTCGTTCCTCGTTAGTGCCTTGTTTTGCACCGTCAAAGACCACAACGACCTGCATGCCGCTCATATCTTGTAGGTTTCGCAGGCGTCTAAGGAGTTCTGTTCGGGCGAGATGGCGGCGTGTGGCGACACGGTGGTCAAGCAATAGCTCCGGCCAGGCGTGAATGACACTGTGGCCATCGATCAGCATGTATGTCAGCGGTGCGGGCATGCGGCGAATGTGTTCGCCGTGCTCGGTGCCCAGTTCAAGCTGGGGTTTGCTTCGCTTTTTCGTATGCTTCGTTGATCAGACACAGATCGCCGAGGGCGTCTTTGAGCGGGTCGATGTCCTTGGCGCTGAAACCGAGATGCAGATGTCTGCGCCAGCCTTCGGCGTATTCAAACTGGCCCGAAAGCCTTCCGATAGCGCGGGATGCCTCGTCCATGCTGATGAGGTAGGAATCCATGCCTTGGCTGACATCGAGCCAGTGTTTCTGGCTTTCATGCGCAGCCAACGACTCACGCTTATGAGCGTGGACACTGGTCGTATCGACATAAGCACCAGCTTGGAGCTTTTGACGCAGCGGGTCACACAGACCATGAGGCATGGCGTGATAGACGGTCACGTCATGCGGATAGGACGGCAGGTGTGGATCGGTCTGAAAGTTAGGAATGCAATGCGCGAAGGCAGCCGTGACAGCAAGACGACTCGCTGCCATGTGATCCTCCATGTAATCAGCAGGCGCATGCGTGAGCACGATGCTCGGCTGCGCCATGCGCACGACGGCGGCTACTTGCCGCAGGTATTTCACGTAATAGGTCAGTTCCAAATCATCGCAAATCGGCGGATAAAACGTGGCGCCGAGGATGCGTGCGGCTTCCTTCCCTTCTTCGAGCCGTTTGCGAGTCGTGGTGGGGCCGTCCATTTGCACGGAGCCGCCGTTGCCCGTGCACATGTTCATGTAATGAATATCCCAGCCGCGTTCTTTGAGCAGCAGCATGGTTCCGGCAGCGACGAACTCGATGTCGTCAGGATGAGCGAAGAGAGCGAGGACTGAAGGCATGGCAGCAGGACAGAATCCTAGTTACATCGCAAAAATCTTGTCCATGCGCTCAGTGAGCGTCTTGAGGCCACCGGGATTGATGCCGCCGCGTTGTTCGCTGATCGCCCAACCGGTATATCCAGCGGCATCGAGGGCTTTCATGATGGCAGGCCAGTTGTTGTCACCTTCGGTGAGATCGCAATCGAAGCCTTTCCAGACACCTTCGTCCTTCATCTTCTTGGTGCTGTATTCTTTGACGTGGATGCGGTTGATGCGCTTGCCGAGCACCTTGATCCACTGCTCCGGCCAGCCGTAGCGCAGCACATTGCCGATGTCGAAATGCCAGCCGACGATCGGATCACCAATCTCGTCGAGATAACGCACGGCTTCGAGTGGACTGAGGATGAAGTTGTTCCAGACGTTTTCGATGGAAATCTTCACGCCGAGTTCTTTCGCCAGCGGCACGGCCTTCTTGAGTTCGGCAATCGAGCGCTCCCAAGCGAGATCATACGGCACTTCTTCATTGCAGACGCCGGGAACGACGAGAATCGAGCCGGCACTGTAGGCCTTGGCATCGCGCAGCGTTTGCAGCACGCCTTGCAGACCCTGTTCGCGAACCGCAGGGTCATTGTGCGTGAGCGTCTGCTTCCAATGCGTGTGGCAGCACACGCTGGCAGCTTGAAGACCGGATTGGCCAAGCGCATCGAGCACTTCCTGCTGGTTCATACCACCCGCAGGTTCCACCCCTTCATAGCCAGCCGTCTTAGCAGCGGTGTATTTTTCAATCAACGTGCCCTTGATACCAAGCGTGCCGCCCATGATGGCTTTGCGCAGCTTGCGCAAGGGCTTGGCTGATTCTTGAGCTGAAAGACCGCTGGCGGCGAGAAAGGCAGTACTGGATAGAGATTGCAGGAAGTGGCGACGAGAGGACATAGCTTGAATACGAAGGTGAGAGCCGTGAGTTGCACGGGTAGTTCAATGAATCGTGAATAGGCCAAGAATGCCTCAACCATTCTTCGCCAACAGTGCCTTTGCAGCCTTCTCGATTTTCGGCAGCAGTTTGGCTGGCAGTTCGGTCAGCAGTGGCAGCACCGGGCCGGTCTGCGCGACACCTGAGAGTGCAACGGCATGATGCAATACGAGGATTGGGCTGTGGGCGTTGCGCAAGTCTTCGAGTTCGACGAACTCTTCGCGGATGGCTTCGGCAGTGGTCCAGTCTTTCTTCAGAATGGCTTTCAGCAAAGCCGTGGAGCGCGAAGGAGCGATGCAGACGCAACCAGCGGTGAAGCCAGTGACGCCGAAGTCACGTAGATGAATGATGGAAGGCTGCTCCCCGATGCCGCTGACGATGAGCTTAGTGTCCACCAGCTTGATGAGCTTCTTGAGGTAAGGGTCTTTCTTTGGATCTGGCTCGACGATGGCGTATTTGATCCAGGATATCAGGCCGTCGTTGACGAGTTCAGCAGCGAGTTCGGGCGTGATGTAGGCACCATCTTTGATGTAGAGTACAGCTTTCATGCCAGATTTTTCCACGAAATGACGCATAGCTGTGGCCACACCGGCTGGCTTCGAGGGGAAGAGCGTCGGCAGGAGCATCGCGGTTGGAAAAGCAAATTCGCGCAGGATTTTGGCCTGATCCATCGCGGTGCCATACATTGGGCCTACGGAAGGCACGATCCACATGTCCTCAGGGGAAACATCAACGAGCATCTTCAACATCGAGTGATACTCGCTCGGGGCGATGTTGTAGAGATTCGCATTGCCACCGTAGAGCAACGTGCGAATGCCGCCCTTGTACATGTGCTTGATCAGGCGGCTGTTCTGTGATTTTGCGAGAGACAGGTCCTTGTTCCGGCACAGCGGCGGCACAGCGATAACGGAGGACTGTAAATCTTCAAAAGTGACTGGGGTGGTCTTCATGATCGGTCAAAAGAGCGCAGAGAGCGGCGGCTGCAAAGAAAAACCATCATTGTTTGCGAGTAAGCGTCAAAGACTCTCGATGTAGCTCAGCAGATCCGCCATGTCTTCGACGCTCATGCCTGTTTCGATCCCTTCTGGCATTAAGCTCTGGCCGCTAGAGCTGCTGCCTTTGATATCGGCGCGTTGGAGCGTCTTTTCCACTCCACCCATCATCTTGATCGTCATGCTGGAGGCCGTGTCGTTTGAAATGATGCCCGCCAACGTCTGCCCATCCTTCGTATTCACCGTGTAGGCGATAAATTGCGATGCCACCTCCTTGTGCGGCTCCAAGATCGCCGTCAGCAGTGCCTCGCGGCCCTTCGTCTTCACCGTGATCAAATCCGGTCCCACTGCCAGTCCCATCGTCCCTGCGCGATGACAGGCCATGCAGCGTGAGATGAAATGATTCATGCCCTTGGTCGCATTGCCCTTCGCTGCGATGGCTGGTTTGAATTTTGCCGTCACTTCCTCACGCGATGGCGGAATCATCGACGCCAACACGACTTTCGCCGCCGCAGCCACCTGCGGTAACTTGTGTTTGATCAAAGCCTGCACCTGCGATGCCGAGAACTCCTCCGCCTTCACCACCTTCGCCTCCAACAGAGCCACCACGCGATCCTCCCGACTCAAAAGCGCCTCCAAAGCAGACGTCTTGGCCTTCGGGCCGTAATGCGGCCAGTTTGCTATCAGAGCTGTGGTGACGGCTGCGGAGCTGTTTTGAGCGAGAACGCGAATCGCGGCCGTCTGAACGACATCAGGCTGACCTTGTGCGAGGCATGTGACCAAGGCGGTCATCGCATCCTTCGGTGACGAGAGTCCAAGCAACTCGACCGCTTCGACGCGTGCATCATTGGGGCCGAAAGTGTCGGCGATTGTGGCGGCGGCTTTTGCGAAGACAGCAGCCAGCTTTCCCTCTGTGTCCTCTTTCTCCAACGAGGTTCCACCTGCCTTAAATCCCTTCGCAAGCGCAGCAACGCGTTCAGGTTTAGGATTCGTAGCAACGAAAGCCACCAATCTAGCAGGATCGATTTTACGTTGGGCTTCCGGAAACCACTTCTGCGGAGCTTGAACCGCAGCGGCTGCTGCTTGAAGCACTTTTGGAATCGCCGCCTCAAAAAGCAACACATCGCCAGGATCGCTGAATTCGATCCCAAAAAGCAAGAGCGCCGCATCAGGGGCGGAAGCTAGAAATGCTTCGGTGATCTTGCTGTCAGCTGCAGTTCCTTTTTCGATAACAGCCAACGGAGCCTCAGCAAACTTCGCCAACGACTGCAATTCCGGTTTGAGTTTGCTCGTGTCGAAGGTGGGAATGGTCTCAAAGAATGTCGAGGCACTCAGTGCCGTTTGATACCGCAGCCTCGGTGCCTCGACATTCCCGATTTTCTTCCACGCTTGAGCCAATTCAGCGCCAGGGAGCTTACCTGCCCCAAGAAAGCGCTCACTCATTCGAATTGCCCGCTCCACGACTCCTTCGTCGCTGTTCTGCATAACCATTGCAACCACTTGCGCACTCAGAGCCCCCAATCCCTCCAACGCTCCCAGCGCATGCAGTTTCGCTATTGCATTGTCTCCGGAGGTCACCTTCTCCAGCATCGGCACGGCGGCCTTGTCTTGGCGCTCATATATCAATCGCTGCGCGGTATCACGATGCCAGCCGTTTGGGTGGCCGAGGGTCTTCACGAGTTCTTCGTTGCTCGCTTTGCCGAGAGTTATCTTTTGTCCGATGCGCTCAACACCTTTGTCTGGAACTATGCGGTAGATGCGGCCGCGATCATTGCCGTTGTTGAGGTCGATGTGCTTCTTGATCTCGTCGGGGATGCTCCAGGGATGCTCGATGACTTCGCGATACATGTCGCAAATGTGCAAGCAGCCGTCGGGGGCGTTGGCGAAGTTCACTACGCGCACCCAGGTGTCTTTGGACGCAGCGAATTCGAAGCCGTGCTCGTCAGCGGGGCGTTCGCCGATAAGGCTGATGCCGTCGGCGCTGGGTTTGATGATCTTGCGATGAACGAGCTGGCCACCTGCGTCGCCGGTGAAGCTGTTGTTCACGAATTCAGGGCCATAGGCATCGCCACGATAGATGGTGGTGCCAGTGGCACCGGTGAAGTAGCCACTGACGCGACCACCGCCCTCGACCGCACCTTTCACGACACCGGCGATGCGCCAGCGCGTGCGCACGATGCGCCAGGGCTCGTCTGGACTGATGCGAAACACTTCCGCCGCACCACCGTCTGCCGCGATGCTCTGTTTCGCGGGCGGCATCTGGTAGAAGGGATTGCGGTTGGCGTATTTGTCATCATAGACCCAGTATTGGAGATGGTCCGAGTTGGAGCAGGCGAACTTCCGCCCGTAGTTGTCAAAGCTCATGCCAAACTGCGCGCCACCGCCTTCGAGGCCGAACTCATGCGTGAGTGGATCAAACCAGAAGTCCTTGCCACCCAGCTCGATGCCCTTCAAATCCGGCCGCTTCAGGCAAGTGATCACACCGCGATTGCCACCACCCGCGAGGATGTGAATGCGATTGTCCTGCCCCCACATGAAGCTGTTCATCAAGCCCTGCACGTTGAGCAGTTTCAGCCCGGTGCCGAAGCCGGTGAACACCTTCTGACGCACTTCAGCCTTGCCATCACCGTCCTTGTCTTCGAAGCGCCAGATGTCCGGCGTGGCACCGACATAGAGGCCGCCATTGGCCCAGACCAGCCCCGTTGGCCATGCCAAGTCGTCAGCAAAGATCTGGCTCGTCTCATAGTAGCCATCACCATCTTTGTCCTGAAGCATGGAGATGCGTCCCATGTGCGGCGTCACTTCACGCATCTCGCTGTAGTCATTCATCTCGCAGACAAACATGCGCCCGTTCTCATCGAAACAGATCGCGATGGGATCACGCACCTGCGGCTCATGCGCCGCGAGTTGCATCTTGAAGCCCTTCTTCACCTGCCATGTCGCGATGGCATCCTTCGGCTCCACAGCGGGGTAGCGCGGAAGATCCTTGGCTGGATCGACTGTGACGGCATTCTTCGTTTCACCGTAGGCCTTGGCATAGGTTGTCTTCGTCTTGATGCCATCCGCCTGAGCGAATAGCGAGGAAGCAAGAGACAGGAATAGCGAAAGCAGACCTAAAACGAGATATTTCATGGCTGAATCATACGGAATTCAGGGCACCCATGAACAGCCGAATGTTTCCCATCGTGGTACTCTTGTGACGGCGTGCCGTCTGAGATTACAGCACCGTCTCGTTCACCACTTCGTTGCGCTCATTGAGCAGCAGACGTTTGGGGATGATCGGGTGCTCGCTCTCGCCCCAGGCCATGATGGTGACGCGGTGGCCGGTGTTGATGAGATGGGCGGCGGCGCCATTGATGACGATCTGTCCTGAGCCACGCGGACCGGGAATGACGTAGGTTTCGAGGCGCGCACCATTAGTAATCGAGGTCACCAGCACTTTTTCGCCGTCCCAGAGATCGGCTTGTTCCATGAGGTCAGTCGGAATGGTGATGCTGCCTTCGTAATTGATGTTGGCATCGGTGACGGCGGCGCGGTGGAGCTTGGATTTAAGGGAGGTTCGGAGCACGCGCCAGAGTGCGCCGATCATGCCGGGGGTCAAGTGATGGCTCAATGGGATGAGTGTTTGATGGATCACCGAATGCGTGAATGATGCAGCAATGAGATACCGCGATCAAAGACGCTCCGAATCCCCTGCCCCACGCCCGCACTTCACTCCGCGCAAGAGCATGGGGCAAAACTTCCTCCAGGATGAGGAGGTGGCCCGCTGGATCGCCGATCAGGTGCAGCCGGATGGTGCGGACTTCGTGGTCGAAATCGGCCCTGGCATGGGCGCATTGACCAAGCACCTCGTCGGCCGGCCGAAGCATCTCGTGCTCATCGAAAAGGATTCCCAGCTCGCGCCGGAGCTGCAAGGCCAGTTCGAAGGCCGCAGCGATGTCGAAGTCATCCACAACGACGCCACGCGCATCAACCTGCGCTCGTGGTTCAAGCACGGGCCGCTGCGCATCGTGGGGAATCTGCCGTATTCGGTCGGTAGCGAGATTTTGAAGCACTGGCTCACACCGCCATCGCCGGTCGGCTGTGCGGTGTTCATGCTGCAAAAGGAAGTGTGCGATCGTCTGGCCGCCACCTGCGAAGACGATGCCTACGGCGCACTCAGCCTGCTGGTGCAGAAGGACTGGAACGTGGAGATGCTACGCATCGTGCCACCGGAGGTCTTTGTTCCGAAGCCGAGGGTCGATTCCGCCGTCATCCGCCTCACACCACGCGATCCGGCCACACTGCCGGTGTTTGATCACGTGCTGTTCGACCGCCTCGTGCGCATGGGTTTCTCCCAACGCCGCAAGCAGCTCAAAAATCTGCTACCCGAAGCCCCCGGCAGCTGGGAGGCACTGATTCAATCGCTCAACGTCTCGCCGACGGTGCGCGCGGAGGCGCTTTCGCTCACGCAATGGATTCAGATCACCCGTCATTACGAGCAACGCCACGAAGCCGATGCGGGGCAGAAGGCCAGCGAGATGTTCGATGTGGTCAACGAGCGCAACGAAGTCACCGGCCAACTCACGCGTGGCGAGGTGCACAAGCGCAAGCTGCTGCATCGTGCCGTTCACATTTTCGTCATCAACAAACGCGGCCATATTTACCTCCAGCAACGTTCGCACCTCAAAGACGTGTCCCCATTGAAATGGGACAGCAGCGCCGCTGGGCACCTCGATGCCGGTGAAAGCTACGCCAGCGCCGCGATCCGCGAAACGCACGAGGAAATCGGCATCAAAGTCGAAGCCACCGAAGTTGCTGCCCAAATTCCTGCAGGGGACAACACCGATCACGAATTCGTCGAACTGCATCTAGCGAGACACGATGGCCCCATCCGCTGCCTGCCCGAAGAAATCGCCACTGGCGACTGGTTCGAACCCGAGGACATCACCGCCTGGGTTGAGGCGCGGCCGCAGGATTTCGCCAAGGGCTTTGTGACGTGCTGGAAGGCGTGGCTGAAGCGGCCCAAACCTTGATTAGCCGAAAGAGAGTAAAAAGGGGAAAGAGTCTGAATCAGAAGTTCTCTTTTCATTCTTTTCTCTTTTTCGGCCATCTACCTCAAGGTTCGTGGAATGAACACCGCCTGCATGCCTGCGGCCTTCGCAGCTTCCAATCCGCTATTGCCATCTTCCAGCACGAGGCATTCGCTCGGCGCGATGCCCATGCGCTCCGCAGCGAGCAAGAACATATCTGGCGCGGGCTTGCCCTGCTTGACGAGTTTGGGTGTGATGATCGTTTCGAAGAGATGAAGCAGACCCGTAGCCTCTAAACAGCCACGCACGGTCGGTTCCTCGCTGCCCGAGGCCACCGCCATCGGAAAACGGCCGTACAGTGACTTCGCAAACTCCGCCACGGGACCAACGGTTTGAACCTCTGGGATGCGTTCACGGAAGATTTCCATTTTCAATTCATCCACACTCACGGGATCGATGTTCGTGCCATGCTTCACATTCAGGATCTTCACCACATCCTGCTCCTTAATGCCCGCATGCGCATAAAACTCCTCCTCGGTGAACTCAAACGGCGCATCGTGCCGCTTCAACGCCTCCACCCACGCGATGTAGTGCAGCGGCATCGAATCGACGAGCGTGCCGTCGCAATCGAAAATGTAGGCTTGGAAGGGGTAATCGGGGATTTGGAGGGACATGAAGGAATCGTTGACTTGTTAGTTTGAAGCCCGGTTCACGGCACTGAGCACGGCTTTGATGGAGGCGAGTTCGATGTTGGTATCGACACCAGCACCCCAAACCGTTTTGCCAGCACCCGTTTTGATCTGAATAAAGGCGAGGGCTGCCGCTTCAGTGCCGGAACTGAGGCTTTGCTCACGATAGGTGGCGACTTCGAACTTGGGTGCGCCCGCGTCAATGATGAGGGCGGCGGCAAAGGCGGCGATGGGGCCGTTGCCAGTGCCAGTGATGCCGCGTTCTTTGCCGTTGATGACCAAACTGCAGCGGCAGGTGAAGACGCCGGCCACGCCGTCGGCGTGGAAATGGTGGAGTGCGTAAGGTGTTTCGCGCTGGATGTATTCTTTCCAGAACATGTCCTTCAACTCGGCACCGCTAACCTCGCGACCGAGTTTATCGACGATATCGTTGGCCAGCGGGCCAAACTCGCGCTGCATATCCTTCGGCAGTTCGATGCCGAATTCGCTTTCAAGCAGATAGGCGACGCCGCCTTTGCCGCTTTGCGAGTTCACACGGATGACCTCGCGGTATTCGCGGCCGATGTCGTTCGGGTCGATGGTGAGGTAAGGCACGTCCCAGATCAGATCTGCTGAATGCCCTTTCAGATATTCGTAGATGGCAACTGCGGCATAAGGAGCATCGCGATTCGTACATTCCTCCCACACTCCTGCGGGCGGTGATTGGAACTGTTTTGTGGTAAAAAGTTCGCGCGAGCCGCTCTCAAAGAATTGGCGGCATCGGTCCCAGATTTTGGCAACGAATTCTCTGCCTATCGGATGTTCTTTGTCTGACGATTGCGGCTTGGCATAGAATACATCTCCCCTAACAACAGCCGAGAACGGCTTTTGCATTTCAAAAGTGTGAAACTCCGAGGCGTTTCTTGTGAGGTCACGCCAGAAACTCTCGAAGTGGTAGCCAAGCCCCTTCTTGATGGCGTCCTGATGGCTGCCGCTGAAGGCGGTGAAGACGAGTTCGCCGCTGTAGGGGTGACGCGGGGCCACGGTCATGCCGGTGGTGCGCTCATACATGTGGATGAGGCTGCTCATGTCGCTAAAGTCGAGCTGCGGGTCGATGCCGTGCATGTACAAATTCATGGCGACCTGCACGATGTCGAGATTGCCGGTGCGCTCGCCATTGCCAAACAGCGTGCCTTCCACGCGATCTGCGCCAGCGAGCAAGCCCAACTCGGTGGCAGCGGTGCCGGTGCCGCGGTCGTTGTGCGTATGCAGGCTCACGATCAAACTGTCGCGGTTTTTGATGTTCGTGCAGATCCATTCGATCTGATCAGCATACACGTTCGGCATGCAAACCTCGACGGTGTCCGGCAGATTGAGGATCATCTTGCGCTGCGGAGTGGGCTGCCACACATCCATCACGGCTTCGCTGATTTCCTTGGCAAACTCGACCTCGGTGGCGCTGAAGCTTTCGGGTGAGTATTGCAACGTGACCTGCGTGCCGCCCTCGGTGAGGCGATGCAGACGGTCCTTGATCATCTGCGCACCTTTGATGGCGACCTGGATGATCTCATCCTTCGTTTTCCCAAACACATACTTTCGCTGCGCGGGCGAGGTGGAGTTGTACATGTGAATGACGACCTTTTTGGCCCCAATGAGGCTTTCGACGGTCTTTTCGATCAAATCCTCCCGTGCCTGCACGAGGCACTGGATCGTCACATTATCCGGGATGCGCTTTTCCTCGATGAGGCGGCGGTTGAAGGCGAACTCGGTGTTCGAGGCGGAGGGGAAACCGACTTCGATCTCCTTGAAGCCGCATTTCACCAGCGCATCGAACATGTCGAGCTTCTGTGACACATTCATCGGCACAGCGAGGGCCTGATTGCCATCGCGCAGATCGACGCTGCACCAGATGGGTGCTTTCGTGCTGGTTTGGGATGGCCAGCATCGATTTGGCAACGAGACAGGGTCGAAGCGCTGGTATTTGGAGGACGGATTTTTTAACATGAGAAAACGAAGGTAACCAAGATGGGAAGGACCGGAATGGTGCCTGAAGGAAAAACTGCCGTGTCGTGACGGCAAGGATGGCATGACGAGGGAACGCGGGCCGCCTACCCTTGCGTAAGTCGCAGGGAAAGAAGAAGCAGAGCCGTGGCGGTGGTTTTCATGGACGGCGGAAGAAAGCAGAGAAGACCCAGAGGTCAAGGCTGCGCGTCAAGGCGCTCAACAAGGTGGCTGGATCACCTCTTGACCATGTCGTGACTCTCTTGACTACTCCTTGACCTCCGCATGACCAAATTCCGCCCCTGTATTGACCTCCACGACGGCCGCGTGAAGCAGATCGTCGGCTCTTCACTGCGCGATGATGGCAGCGGCTTGAAGACGAACTTTGTGAGTGATCGCGATGCAGCGTGGTATGGCGAACTTTACCGGCGCGATGGCTTGACCGGCGGGCACGTCATTCTGCTTGGCAAAGGCAACGAGGGCGCCGCGAAGGCAGCGACGAAGGCCTATCCGGGTGGTTTGCAAGTCGGGGGCGGAATTCGGCCATGCAATGCGGCGGAATATCTCGATGCCGAGGCGAGTCATGTGATCGTGACGAGTTATCTGTTCGAAACCGACGGCACCTTTAGCGAAATGCGGCTCGAAAAGATGGTCGCAGCAGCAGGGCGGGAAAAACTGGTCATCGACCTGAGTTGCAAAGCTACGGCCAAGGGCTGGACTGTGGCGATGAATCGCTGGCAGACACTCACAACACTGGAAGTGACACCGGAGTCACTGAAATGGCTCGCAGGCCATTGCGCAGAGTTTTTGATCCACGCCGTCGATGTCGAAGGCAAGTGTGAGGGCATCGACGAAGCACTCGTCAGCTTCCTTGGCGAGCATTCACCGATTCCGATGACCTATGCGGGCGGGATTCGGCATCTGGATGATTTGAAGCGCACCGACGAACTCAGCCATGGCCGTGTCGATGGCACGGTGGGCAGCGCCTTGGACCTGTTTGGCGGCACGGGAGCCAAATACGACGAATTGGTGGCCTGGAACCGCCGCACCTGCGCTGCACCATGAAACGCCCAGCCATGAAAAGCTCCAACTCCAAGAAAGCGTTATCACCCACTCAGCGGGAAGAACTTCTCTGTGCATTGAGGGGCCGTTTTGAGAAACACATGAACCGCCATCCAGGACTTGTGTGGTCTAAACTGCACACCAAGCTGGAAGCGAACCCGGAGAAACTGTGGTCACTGCATGAGATGGAAAAATCGGGCGGTGAACCCGATGTGGTGGGTCATGGCAAGAAGACGGGCGAATACCTTTTCGTCGATTGTTCACCCGAAAGCCCCAAAGGCCGAGTCGCTGTTTGCTATGACCGCGAAGGATTGGATTCGAGAAAAGAACACAAGCCCAAAACGAGCGCCATGGAGATGGCCGCAGCCATGGGCATTGAGCTTTTGACAGAAGACCAGTATCGCGATCTGCAGAAGCTCGGAGCGTTTGATTTGAAGACCTCAAGCTGGGTCAAGACACCCGCGGACATCCGAAAACTCGGTGGCGCTCTCTTCGGTGATCGCCGCTTCGGCCATATCTTCATCTACCACAACGGTGCACAGTCCTACTACAGCGCCAGAGCCTTCCGTGGCGCGCTAAGGGTCTAGACTTGAGCAATAGAGTTCACCGTCGATCGTTCGCGGTGATGACATGGAGAGAGCCATGGGCATCATTGATATAACTGCGACCAAAACCGAATCATGAAACACACTCTCGCACTCCTCACTGCCCTGCTGCTGGCTCCGCTGGCGACGCATTCCGCAGACAACGCCAAGCTACTCGACCGCCAGTGGGTCGCTGCTGGCTCAAACGGAAAGCTCGAATACAAGACCACGCCCAAGGGCGAGGGCAGCATCCAGCCGCACATGCATTGGTCCACGGGCCTGCTGATGGACTCATGCACCATCCCCGACGGCCGGATCGACCTCATCAACCGTCACAGCTCCGGCTCCGGCCACGGCTGGGCCATCGTGTGGAATGGCACCGTGAAACACCTGCAAATCCAAATACCGCCCGGCGCCTTGAATCTGACCATCGGCTGCAAGGGCGAGCCGCATAAGACCCACAGCAAGGACTCGTTCTTCTCCGCCAACGAACCCGTGATTCCCGCCAGCCTGTATCTCGCGCAGTTGCGTGAGCGACTGGGCGATGCGGCGTTGAAGAACATCGGATACTGAGAAACGAAGGACCATGAAGCACATCCTCACACTCATCACCGCGCTGCTGCTCGCGCCGTTGGCCACCCTCCGCACCGCTGACGCTGACTCGCGGGGCGAACTAACGCTGCAACCCGCGCACATCGTCGTCGCGCCGTGGCCGCAGCACATTCCGCCGACGAAGCGGCAAGGCGTGGCGGGCATCGAGCGCACGGCTAAGGGGCGGCTGTGGGCGGTGTATGGCCGCGATGTGGAGAGTACGCGCAATTTTCAGGTGCTCAAGTGCAGCGATGATGACGGCAAAAAGTGGTCGGAAGTGAAGCTCATGATTCTGCCGCGCACAGGCACGCGAGCGATGTCGGCGAACGTGTGGATCGATCCGCTCGGACGTCTGTGGGTGTTCTGGGGGCAGAGCGCGGATATGCAGGATGGGCGTTTCGGCGTGTGGGCCATCGTAACCGACGAACCCGATGCCGCCGAGCCAAAGTGGTCCGCGCCGCGTCGCATCGGCGACGGCATCATGCTCAACAAACCGACCGTGCTGGCCAATGGCGACTGGCTGCTCACCTCGTCGGTGTGGAAGGCGGACAACAGCATCAAAGTGTATGCCAGCACCGACAAGGGCGAGACCTTCACGCTCCGCGGCACTGCGAACATCGAAGCCGCGGCTTCACGCGGCCCGGACGAACCCATGATCGTCGAGCGGAAAGACGGTTCACTCTGGATGATGGTGCGCTGTCATGGACTCGCAGAGACGCTATCGAAAGACCAAGGCAAGACGTGGACACCGGTGCAACACCTCCCGATGCAGCATCCCACCTCGCGCTTCTTCTTGCGACGTTTGCAATCGGGTGCCCTCCTGCTCGTGAAGCACGGCGGATTGAATGAGAAGGTGAAACGCGAAAAACTCATGGCCTTCATCTCCGACGACGATGGCAATTCCTGGCTAGGCGGACTCATGCTCGACGAGCGCAACGACGTGACCTATCCCGACGGTGTGCAAGCGAAGGACGGCACGATCTACCTCGTCTATGACTATCACCGCACGCCCAAAGGCATCATCTACATGGCCACCTTCCGCGAGGAAGATGTCCGTGCCGCGAAGCATGTCACCGACAAGGTGCGTCTGCGCGTGGTGATTGCCCGTGTGCTGGAAACAAAGCCATAAAGTCACCGTGAAACATACCCTCACCCTCCTCCCCGCCCTGCTGCTGGCTCCGCTCGCCTCGCTCCACCCCGCTGAAACATCTCCCATCCAGATTAGCGACCACACGGTCATTTTCAAACACACCAGCACCGACCCCAAAGACCCGGCGAATACCTCGGGCTTTAATCAAGGACCCAGCATCACCGCACTGCCGGATGGACGGGTGATGGCCGTTTGGTTTTCGTCGTCGTCGGAGGGGGCGGAGTCGCAGCGCATCATGCAGGTGTTTTCAGCGGATCAAGGCCGCATCTGGGGCGAGGCGACCGTCTTGCAGGACTTCGTGGGCGAGGCGGATTTTGATCCGGCGTTGTTCGTCGCGGGGAAGGAGACGTTTCTGTTCTTCTCGGCCTTCAGGCCACAGATCGAAATCTATTTTCGTGCGAGCAGCGGCTCCGGCAAAACTTGGACGGAGCCGGTCAAGCTCGGCCATCCGAATCACACCACACGCTCGAACGGCATCCAGTTATCCACCGGCGAACTGCTCGTCCCATTGCACCTGCGCGGCACGAAGAGCGGCGGTGTTCTGAAATCGCGTGACGGCGGTAAGATATGGACGCGCTACGGCATGGTGGCGAATCCCGAAGGCCAGGGCGGTGAGCCGACCATCGCCGAGACGAAGTCCGGTGCGATCCACATGATGCTGCGCACGAAGGACGGTCAGCTTTGGCGATCCATCAGCCGAGACAAAGGCGAAACCTGGAGCGCGACCGAGAAGACTGGCCTCACCTCGACATCGAGCGCCAGCCATCTGCTTTGCACACGCGATGGCACGCTCGTCCTTACCTACAATCCCGGCCCCACACCACTGCGCTTCCCGTTGATCATGCGCACTTCCCGCGATGACGGCCTGACCTGGAGCGAACCAACGCTACTCGCTGATCGACCCGCGAAAGTCGGTGGTTGGTCCATTTGCTATCCCAGCGTCACCGAACTTCCCGATGGCGCGCTCGTCGCCATCTGGACGCAGATCAAAGGCTCGCCCGGCGAGCTTTACGGAGACATTCACTCGGCACGTATCACTTTGAAGGAGTGATCCACTTATGAATCCAATACGCCACTTAGTTTTCGCTGCGTTCTTCCCTTCGCTCCCCTCATGGATGACTCGGCGGCTGTCCTGGGTGCTTGTTCTCACGACTCTCCGGCTCGCTGCTGCCGAGCCGCTCTTTGACCTGAAACTCGACACGATCAGTTCCGGTTTCGACAAGAAATCCTGCTGGGTGCATCCGCGTGCTGGGGCGATCCCGGGCAATCCACCGAAGATCGTGCTCACACTTAACAAGGCCGCAATCGAGGGCAGCGACATCTTCGCGCCGATCAATGAGATGCGTAGCGATGACCTGGGCAAGACGTGGTCGAAGCCCATCGAGCATCGTGACACGCTCGGTCATCGTGACGAACCCCAAGGCATCGTCGTCGCACCTAGCGACTTTTGGCCGAAGTGGCATGCGAAGTCCGGCAAGCTGCTCGGCATCGGCCACAATGTCCGCTACCAAAACAACAAGGTGATGCCGATGTCGCGCACACGAGAGACGGTCTTCTCCGTTTACGATCCAGACAAGCGCACCTGGACGGCGTGGGAGCCGCTGGTGATGCCCGATGCGGAGCGCTTTCACAACGCGGGCGCAGGCAGCGTGCAGCGCTTCGATCTGCCCGATGGCGACATTCTGCTGCCAATCTACTACGCATCGCTGGGTGAGACGAAGACTCGCGTCATCGTGCTGCGTTGTGCCTTTGATGGCGCGAAGCTCACGGTGAAGGAAATGGGCAACGACCTCCGTGCTGACACTGCTCGCGGTGTGGGCGAGCCTTCACTGACGAAGTTTCAGGGGCGCTACTACCTCACTCTCCGCCATGATCTGCGAGCCTATGTTTGCACCAGCGACGACGGTCTGCACTTCGGTGAATTGAAAGCGTGGACCTGGGATGATGGCAGCGATCTCGGTAGCTATAACACTCAGGCCCACTGGGTCACGCATGACGACGCGCTCTCCCTCTGCTACACCCGACGCGGCGCGAACAACGATCACATCCTCCGCAATCGCGCCCCGCTGTTCATTGGCCAAGTTGATGCCGACAAACTCCACGTCATCCGCAGCAGCGAGCGCGAGTTGATGCCACAGCGCGGCGCGAAGCTCGGGAACTTCGGCATCACCGAGGTGAATGAGAACGAAACGTGGGTGACCGATGCCGAGTGGATGCAGACCACTGGCCCGAACTACGCCGACTACACGCAGTGCATGAAGTATGGCTCCGACAATGCCGTCTTTGCTGCGCGCATCCTTTGGAGGAAGCCCAACACCACTTGGAACCAACGTTGAAACCTTGAACATCATGATCATCCGAGACTCCCGTCCGACTACATTCGCGCCAACATCGTGCTCATCCAGCAACTCCAGGCCGCCGCTATCATGAAGTGCCTTGCACTCTTGCTCGTCGCGGCGCTGGTAGGTAGCGTCGAAGGCGCACAGCCGCTCACTCTGCCGCTTTGGGAGGGATCCCCACCCGGCTCTATCGCCAATGCGGGCGTAGAGAAAGCGTTCAATGATGTCACAGCGATGAATGTCAGCGTTCCCGCCATGACCGTGTATCTACCGCCTCGCGAGAAAGCCACGGGACTCGCCATCGTTTATTGCTCCGGTGGCTCCTACAACAAGGTGTCGCACGTTTCTGATGCGGTCGGTAATGCGGATTACTTTCTCGCTCAAGGGATATCGCTCATCGTGGTGAAGTATCGCACCGCGCCGCCGTCCAGCGATTGGGATGCGGCACTCAGCGATGCAAGACGCGCCATGCGCATCGTTAAGCATCAGGCAAAGGAATGGAACATCGATCCCACGCGGATCGGCATGTTGGGTGGATCAGCCGGAGCGCATCTCATTCTGCGGCTGGCCACGAGTGAGCAGCAAGGTCATCCTGAGTCGGATGATCTCGTCGAGCGTGTGGACTGCCGCCCTGCCTTCGTCGGCCTGCTGTGCCCCTGGCCTGGCAAGAGCAAGGTTAGCGACTTCGCGATCACGGGTGACACGCCGCCGATGTTCCTCTGCTCAGCACGCGACGATACCGTGGCCCCCACCGATTTCGCCCAAGGCATAGCGAGTGCCAGCGCGCACGCGAGGCTATGGATCATCGACAAAGGTGGGCATGCGGCGTTTCGACTCGGCAACCAGGGCGAAGGAGCGCAATGGGCCGCACGCTTCACCGACTGGATCAAACAAAGCGCATTCAACCCACCAACCATCAAACGATGAAACGCGTCATCACACTCATCACCGTCCTGCTCGCCTTATCGCTTCACGCCGCTGACGACGGTTCCGCCGTCCTCCCCGTCGAACTCCCCGACGGGCCGAAGACGCTGATGTTGCATCGCTATCTGCTCAAACACGCAAACGAGGCGTTGGACCGGCGGGAGAAGGCTTTTGAGAAGATCAAGACGGCGGAGGATGCGCGGGCGTGTCAGCAGCGGATGCGCGAGTTCTTTATAGAGAGGCTCGGCGGCTTCCCGGAGCGCGCGCCGCTGGAGGCGCGGACGATGGGCGTGCTGGAACGGGATGGGTATCGGGTGGAGAAAGTCATCTTTGCCAGCCGACCGGGATTTCATGTGACGGGATTGCTGTTTTTGCCGCCGGGCAAAGGGCCGTTTCCCGGTGTGCTCGTGCCGTGCGGCCACAGCGGCAGCGGCAAGGGCGAGGAGAAGTATCAGAGGGCCTGCATCGCGCTCGCCAAGCAGGGCATGGTCGCGCTTTGCTATGATCCGCTCGGTCAGGGCGAGCGGCATCAGGTGCGGCTGCCCACGGGGAAGACGAGCGGGCCGAATCACACGGTAATCGGGGTGAGTTGCATTCCGATTGGGACCAACTTTGCGCAGTTCCGCATCTGGGATGGAATGAGGGCGCTGGACTATCTCGCCAGCCGTCCCGAGGTGGATGCGAAGCGCCTCGGCTGCACGGGCAACTCAGGCGGCGGCACGCTGACGAGTTACTTGATGGCGCTGGATGACCGCATCTACGCCGCCGCGCCGAGCTGCTATCTCACGTCGATGCGCAGCCTCCTGAATGTGAACGGGCCGCAGGATGCGGAGCAGAACATCTTTGGCCAGATCGCCTTTGGCATGACGCACGCCGAATATGTGATGATGCACGCGCCGAAGCCGACGCTGATGTGCGTGGCGACTCGCGATGCATTTCGCATCGACGGTGCGTGGGACACGTTTCGCGAGAGCAAGCGCTTCTTCGCGCGGCTCGACCACCCCGTGCGCATTGATCTCGTGGAGACGGATGAGCCGCACGGCTTTCATCTCCAGCTCCGCGAAGGCGCGGTGAACTGGATGAACCGCTGGCTCAATGGCAAGGACGGCCATGTGTCCGAGCCTGCGTTCGAGGTGCTGGCAAAGCAGGACTACACCGTCACCGAGAGCGGCCAGGTGCTCGACCTGCCCGGCGAGCGCACCGTTTTTCACATGAATGCCGATGCGGAAAAGACGCTCGCCGCGACGCGCGCGAAGCTTTGGGCCGAATCGACACAGCCGGAGCTGCTCGACCGCGTGCGCGAACTCGCGGGCATTCGCCGCACCGCCCTGTTGCCGAAGGCAAAGGTGGAGCAACTCGCCAGCATCGCGCGTGATGGCTATGAGCTGCGCAAGCTCACGCTATCGCACGAGGACGGCATTGTTTTGCCCGCGCTGGTCATGCTGCCCGCGCAGCGCAACGGCCAGGCCGTGCTGTATTTCGACGGCGAGGGCAAACATCGCGCGATGATTCCGGGCGGCGAGTTTGAGCAGCTTGCACGCGGCGGCACGATGGTCGTCGCGGTTGACTTGCGCGGGCTCGGCGAGCTGCATGACCTCATTGCCATCACCCATCAAGGCATGCCCGCGACGAAGGACTGGCAGCAGTGGTTCATGGCCTACTTGCTGGAGAAATCCTTCCTCGGTATGTGGACGGAAGACGTGCTCGCCGCCGCGCGCTGGCTGCGCACCTATGAAACCACCGGCGATGCACGGAATCGCATCCGCGTCATCGGAGTCGGCCACGCAGGCCCCGCCGTGTTGCACGCTGCCGCCTTGGAACGCGAACTTTACGCCCAAGTCGAGCTGCGCCAGACGCTTGATCGCTGGTCGTCCGTCGTTGCGGATCGCCAGGGCTGCGGTGCGATGCTGCTGAACACCGTACATGGTTCATTGAAGGTCTATGACCTGCCAGACCTCCGCCGCGTCATCGGCGAGAAACGTCTCACCGTCGTGGACCCGCGCGACTCGCAGAACGAACCTCTCCACTCTGCCGACCATTCGAAATGACCAAGCCAATCATGAAACGCTTCCACACACTTATTGCACCCATGCTGCTGGCTCCGCTGGCTGCAATCCACGCCGCTGACCACGCTGCGCACTCCTCAGTCTCAATGACGACATGCTTTCTGTAGTAATTAGTGCGCAGGGAAATGCAATTCCACCAGAATCAACTCCAACTCCCGTGACAAAGCCGGGCAGCAAAAAAACACCATGAAACCAGCCTCCCACTCACGCCGCCATTTCCTCCAAACTACGGGCCTCGCTCTGGTTTGTCTCCAATCCCGCGCCAGTGCCGCAGAGACATCGCTGATCGAGTCGATTGAAAAAGCCGTGCTGCCTGTGGCTCCGCCTGCGAAAAGCGCCTGGTTTGGCCCGAGGGCGTGCATGGTGGACAAAAAGGCCCTCATGACGGTGCAGCCGATCATGGGCTCGGATTACTTCGGGCCGGTGCAGTGGGCAACGTCGGATGACTTCGGCAAGACATGGAGCCCCTTTCAACCCGCGTCGCCCTTCGGCTGGGTGCCCTTACCCGACGGCAACAACGAGGCCGTGTGCGATGTCACGCCCAGCCTGCATCCGAAGACGGGCAGCGTGCTCGCCCTCGGCCACAACGTGTTCTACAAGACCAGGGGCTTTTATCGTGACCAGCCGCCGCGCTGGCCGATCTACGCCGTGTGGAAGGACGGTGAGTGGGGACCGCGCCGCAAACTCGTGTGGGATGACCCACGCGGCAGCGCCATCTACTCGAACAACTGCGGCCAGCGCGTGATGCTGCCGGATGGCGATGTGCTGATGAGCTTCACCTTTGGAGCCAAAGACCAAACCCGCATCATCTGTCCCGTGTTGTGCTCCTTTGACGGGCAGGAACTCGTCATCAAGAAAACCGGCACCGAATTCACCAACGCAAAAGGCCGCGGCCTGCTGGAGCCATCGCTCACGCAGTTCAAAGGGCGCTTCTACCTTACCATGCGTGCCGAGGACCGGCGCGGCTACGTGGCGGTGAGTGATGACGGCATGAACTACGAACCGAAGAAGGAATGGACCTGGGACAACGGCGAGCCGCTCATGACGAACAGCACGCAGCAGCACTGGCTTACGCATTCCGACGCGCTTTTCCTTGTCTATACCCGACGGGATGCCACGAACGAAAAAGTCATCCGCTGGCGTGCGCCGCTGTGGGTGGCGCAGGTCGATCCACAAACGCTGCGTCTCATCCGCTCAACCGAACGCGTGGTGCTGCCGCTCATGGGCGATGGCGTGAACGCCGCCGACCTCGTGCCGATCATGGGCAACTTCGGCGTCTGCAACGTCACCCCCACCGAATCCTGGGTCACCGACGCCTCCTGGTGCCCGAAGAACAACAACGGCGAATTGCAACTCGCGCGCGTGAAGTGGAGTCGGACGAACGCCTTGACCGCTGAAGCATGAATCCTCTCACCCGCCGCCTCAGCCTCGACTGGCTGCGGCACCCCTGAAGACCATGAACCGCCGCCAATTCATCACCTCGAGCACGGGCGCTCTCGCTGCGACTCTCATCCCGACCTCAGCAGCAGACGCAAAAAAGAAGACCGTCTGGGGCATCGCCGAGCTTTGGCAGTGGCTCTATGAGAAGCAGCAGACCAGCGGCCACGACTCAGCAGACTGCCTGCAAGCTCATCTCGATTGTGGCATCCACCATGTCATGTGGGCGCTCGGACGCAGCACGCTCGACTACCAGAGCGCCCTGCCAACCTCCACGATGTATGCCGGCGATACACGGCCGGAGACAAAGGTGATCGGCGATTCATTCCGCCAGGAATGCTCGCTGCGTGCCGCTTTGTCCTTCGCCGAGAAAAACGACATGGTCATCTACGCTCGGCTCGGCATGAACCGCCATTACGGCGACTCACTCGGCGGTGGTTTGCGGTCGAAATACATCGCCGCTCATCCCGAGTGGATGGAGCGGCATCGCGGTGGACAGGTGGATGGCACCAAGGTCAGCTTTGCCATTCCTGAGTATCGCGCCGAACGCATCGCCGTGCTGCTGGAGGTCGCGCAAATCGGTGCGCATGGCCTGTGCCTCGACTTCTGCCGCCAGCCGCCCATCGCACGCTATCATCCGCAAATCCTCGATCCCTGGCTCAAGGCTGGCCGCGATGATCCACGCAAGATGACCGTCGGCTCGCGCGATTTTCTCGCCTGGGCGCAGCATCGCGCTGGCTTCGTAAATCTCTTCATGCGCGATCTCCGCGCCCAACTCCGCGAGTTGGAGCAAAAAACGAAGCGCAAGGTGCCCGTGATGGTCCGCATCCCCGAGGCCACACTGGATCTGAACTTGATGGAAGGCTTCGACCTCCGGACTTGGCTCAAAGAGAACTGGGTGGATGAGATCGCTCTCAATCCGCTCTGGATCTGGGACTTCGATTATCCCGACACCGCCCGGCCCTATGTCGAGCTGGCCCGTGCTCATGGCGTGAAGCTTCACGGCGGTGCCAACGCCGTCACCGGTAAAGGTGTCACGGCCAACGCACGCGCCTTTCTCGAAAGGATCGCCCGAAATTATGACGAAGGCGTGGATGGCATCGCCCTCTTCCAGACTGACGCGGCGGTCCTCGACCCTGCGCTCAAAACCCTGCTCGGCCCCTTGTTTCCACGTCTCGCCGATGCCACCGCCGTCTCCGAACAGCTCTCCACAGCTCGAAAAACACAGCCGCAGATGAGCGAGAGCGAGCGCCACTTCGGCCTCGACAATCACAGCTTGCTTCCACAACTCGGCAGAGCCCCCCGCATCAGCATCGACACCCTTTGAGACCTCCCCTCACTCATTCCATGAAACTCCCCTTCACCCTCCTCACCGCCCTGGTGCTCGCTCCAGTTGCCGTGCTCCGCGCCGCTGACAACTGCATCATCGAAAGTGGCCAGCCGTGCGCGGAGATCATCTTGGCGGAAAACAGGCCTCGCATGGTGACGCTGGCGGCGCTCGAACTGCGGCTGTTTCTCGAGAAGATGAGCGGGACGCGGCTGCCGATCGTGACGAAGCCCACGGCGGGGGCGCGGGTGAAGATTCACATTGGGCGGAGCGCGGCGACGGATCGGCTGGGGGTCACGGATGACGGGCTGCGCGATGGGGCTTACCGGATGGTTTCCGGCACGGACTGGCTGGTCTTGATCGGGAAGGATGTGGATTTTGATGTCTCGAAACTGCCCTGGCCGATGAAGCGCAACGATGCGCCGCGCGCGACGGCGGAGTGGGAGAAGATGACCAAGGGCCAGACCGATGCGGCTTGGGGATTTCCGTTTGCGTCCGGCTTTAAGGGCTATTGGAAGCCGGGTAATTTCGATGCCGTGATGGCGGGGAAATACGGGGAGGATTTCGCAGCGCTGTGGAAGGGGTCGGATGGCGGGCGGGCGGGCTTTTGGAATCAGGACGAGAGCGGCTCGATGAACGCGGTGTATGGTCTGCTGCGCGGGCTTGGCGTGCGCTGGTTCATGGCGGGCGAACTGGGCGAGGTCGTGTCGAAGAAGGCAACGGTCTCCATCGGTGCGCTCAATGAAACGGTGAAGCCCGATTTTCCGCTCCGCGCCTTCCTTTG
Organism: Verrucomicrobiaceae bacterium; assembly: GCA_947466075.1. Lineage (GTDB taxonomy): Bacteria > Verrucomicrobiota > Verrucomicrobiia > Verrucomicrobiales > Verrucomicrobiaceae > Prosthecobacter. The sequence goes on along the minus strand of CANIBP010000017.1, from coordinate 23,274 downwards.
GAATAACTACGCGAGCTTTGACTTCGACGACGTCATCTGGGCGAGGCGTCTCGGTATGAACTCGGGCCAGGAGCAGCTCGGGCCTTTGCGCGGACCGCACGGGCTCGTGAATGTGTATGGCCACGAGTCGATGCAGAAGGCGCACCCGGAGTATTTTGCGCTGCTCGGTGGAAAGCGCGACACGGACAAACGCGCGAGTGGCAAGGACGGCACGTCGTGTTTCACCTCGGAAGGACTGATCACCGAAACGGTCCACTACATCCGCTTTCTCTACGACACCTTCGGCCTTCCCAGTGTCGATATCTGGCCGGTGGACGGACTGCTACTTTGCGGGTGCGATGGATGCAAGGGCAAGTCGGCGTCGGAGCTGGTCTGGGGCTTCGCCGACCGCGTGGCGCGCGAGGTTTACAAGACGCATCCGGACAAGCGCATCACCTGCGGCGCCTACACGAGCTACATCGATGCGCCGGATACGATCGCGAAGTTCAGCCCGAATCTGGCCGTCTGGATCGCCAATGCCGGGCGTCCGCTGATGGAGGACCCAGAGCATTGGACGGACTATTGGAACCGCGTGCAGAAATGGCAGAGCAAGATCGCACCAGGGAACATTTTGCGGCTCGAGAACAATCGCTATCACATCTGGGGTCAGGACGCGCCGATCGCGTATCCCGTGCTGCACCCCCGCGCCACCGCGCGGGATCTGAAGGCGCTCAAGGGGATTTCCCTCGGCGACTTCGGCGAGCAGAGTCAGGCGGACGGCAAATGGCGCGCACCGGGGCTCGAACACATCACTCTCTATGTGCAGTCGCGCTTCCTCTGGGATGCCAGCCAAGACATTGACGCGGTGCTCGATGAATACTGCGCGCTCTACTACGGCCCCGCCGCCAAGGCGATGAAGGAGGCCATCACCTTCGCCGAGCAAAATCTCGCCTACAAAGACCAAAGCCGCGGCCGTGGCAAGGGCAGCCCCGCGAACGTCCCGCTGGCGACGAACCTACGCTTCCGCGAACTGCTCGACCAGGCCCGCCAAACCGCCGGCGACACCGTTTACGGCAAACGCATTGCGATGATCATCTCGGAACTCCAGCCGAAGGACGAACTCATCGCGATGAAGCGCGAAAAAGAGGAGGCCCTGTCCCAGGCCCGCGCCAAAGCGCCCGTCGCCGTCGCGATCAACGGAGCCGATCTCTCCAAGGCCACCGCCTACACGTTGAAAGACAACATAACGCTCGCGCAGCCCGCTGCGGGGACCACCGTCCGCGTCGGATGGGAGAATAACGCGATCCTTTTCGACATCGTCTGCCAGGAACCGGAGATGAAGAAACTAAACGCGAGCAACGATGTCTTCAGCGGAGACAACGTCATCATCCTGCTCGAAACGCCGCTGCACTCACCCTACTACTACCTCGAAATCAATCCCGACGGCGCGGTCTCCCAAGGCAACCCCGGCAAGAACTGGCAATCGCTCGCTGAAGTGAAAACCGAGCGCGGTGCAGATTTCTGGCACGTCCACGTTCGCATTCCGGTCGTCGGCGAAAACGAGGCCACGTCCGATCCCCGCCATCGCGTGGCAGGTTCGAAGCCGACGGCGCAGGCACCGTGGTATTTCAACGTAGGCCGCCAGCGCGCCCTCGACTTCAAGAAACCCGAGCTACAAGCATTCTCGCCCACAAGGGCCGGATGGCATGTGCCGGAGAAGTTTGGGAAACTCGAAATCAAATGAAGCCAGCCTACGATGCAACGGCTGTCAGCACGAAATCCGACGCATCAGGAGCAACGCAATGAAACACACTTTCACTCTCATCACCGCACTGCTCGCTCCACTGTCCACGCTGCACGCCGCCGAACCTACGGCGCTCGGACTGCAGTCGCCCATGCAACTGTGGGCGGACTACGATCCGAACAAGGGCGACTTTAAGGAGGAGATCATCTCGGAGGAAACCAAGGACGGGATCACGCATCGCGAGTTTTACATGAGCGCTTATGTGCTGGGGGAGGACGTTCGGGTTTACTGTACCTACAGCGTGAAGGCAGGCGTGACGAAGGCACCGGGGCTGCTGAATGTGCGCGGGTGGATGAGCTTCCCCGGCACCCAATGGCCGTATGTGAAGGATGGTTGGGCTTGTTTGTCGTTCGATTACTGCGGGAAGACGGGCGACCGAAAGCACTACACGAAGTATTTGGACCGCTTCAGTTATGCCAATCACGATCGCGCGTCGGGCGGTGTGGTTCACGACAAGACGCTGGATGGCAAATCCATCACCGATCCGCGGCAGTCGGCGGACTATGTGTGGAGCGCCATCGCGCGGCGGGCACTGAGTTATCTGGAGCAGCAGAAGGAGGTCGATAAGACGCGCTTGGGGGCGATTGGCTATTCTTATGGCGGCACGCTCATGTGGGCGCTGGGGACGGACCCGCGGCTCAAGGCCATCGTGCCGCACTCTGGCATCGGCTGGATCGAGTATTGGCGGAACAACGCGGTGTGGATGTATATGGTCCCTTACGTCGAGCCGCCGAAGACTCCGGGGGAGGAGCTCTTTCTCGCGACCATGGCCCCGGAAGTCTATGTGCCTCACGTCACCGCAGCGACGCTGTATTTGAACGGCTCCAATGATCACCACGGCTGCGGGGAGCGCGGGCTGGAGAGCTTCAAACACTTTGCGCCCGGCGTGCTGTGGTCCTTCGCCGTGCAGGCGCGCGGGCATCACAACACCGACAAGCTCGACCAGGACACGAAGATGTGGCTGGAGAAGTATGTCCTCGGCAAAGACATCTTTTGGCCTGCGCACCCGAAGTCCGAGATCCAGCTCAATGCCGACGGCGTGCCGGAGCTGCGCGTCACGCCCGCCTCACCGGAGCGCGTGCAGAAGGTGGAGATGGTTTACGCGCAAAAGGAGCCCGTGTGCATGAACCGCATCTGGCGCGACATCACGCCCGTGAAGCAAGGCGGCACCTGGATTGCCAAGATGCCGGTGCTCCATGTGAACGACTATGTCTTCGGCTACGCCAACCTCATCTACGACACCACCGTCGTGCGCTCCACCGACTTCAATGCCGTCATTCCAGCCAAGCTCGGCCCTGCCAAAGCCACCGATACCGCCACCGAGCTCTACACCGGCGACGGCGGCATCGGAACCTGGAGCAACGTCGCGGAGACCGAAGGCATCGGCGGCATCAAAGGCTTCCGCTGCACCGACAACAAACTCGGCACCGGCACCGACCTGACCACCAAGCCCGAGTGGAAAGCCACCTCGCCCAAAGCACAACTCGGCTTCAAATTCTACTGCACCCAGCCGCAGACCTTGATCCTCACCGCGGGTGACTTTGCGACCGAGATCGAGATCACCGCAGCTGAAGATCGCTGGCAGGACATTCAGATCCCCGCGAGCAAGCTCCTCAACCCTAACCATCAAAAGCACTTCGCGAGCTGGAAGGGCGTCAACGCCATTCAACTCAAGGCCAAAACGGATACCGACATCACCAAGGTGCTGTTTGCGCAGTTCAAGTGGTTGATTCTGGATCAGCCGGCAGCGAAGTAGTCGCGTCAAAACCACGAGCTCATGAAAATCATCCGCTGCGCCGACTCACAGGGAAACATCGCACACGCATCGCAGCAGGTTGATGGAACGGCGCTGGTCATCGAAGGTGACATCTTTGGCGAGCATCAGGTGACGAACCAAAAAGCAGAGGTGGTAAGGTTGCTCGCGCCCATTCAGCCATTCGCGATCATTTGCATTGGATTGAACTACAAACGTCATGCAGAGGAGACGAAGGCGGCAATTCCGCAGCATCCGGTGGTGTTTATGAAGCTGCCTAATGTCGTGCAGCATCCCGGCGAACCGATTCTGCTGCCGACGCATCTGAAGAGCGACAAGGTGGACTACGAATGCGAACTGGCGGTCATCATTGGTAAGACGGCGAAGAACGTGAGCCGTGCGGACGCCTTGAAGCATGTCCTAGGTTACACCTGTGCCAATGATGTGAGTGCCCGCGATTGGCAGAAACACGGTGGCGGCGGCCAATGGTGCCGTGGGAAGAGTTTTGACACGTTTTGTCCTCTGGGACCTGTTTTGGTGACGGCGGATGAGATTCCAAATCCCAACAACCTTGCGATCAAGACGGTGCTGAATGGTGAAACGATGCAGGACTGGAACACGAACGACATGATCTTCGATGTGCCGACGCTGATCGAGTTTCTGAGCGGAAGCACGACACTGATGCCGGGGACTGTGATCCTCACCGGCACGCCTCATGGCGTGGGCATGGCCCGCACGCCTCCGGTGTTCATGAAGGACGGCGATGTGGTGAGTGTGGAGATCGAAAAGATCGGCACACTGACGAATCCGGTGCGAGACGAAGCGTGAGCCTCAGTCCTGCGCCTTCTCCAATTCAGTGATCAACCGCTCAAAGCGGCGCTGCGGGCAGCATTCTGCGAGCAGGGCACGCAGTGCCGCTTTGCGGCGCACGAAGTGGAAGGCGATAATGTCGCAGACGGTTTCAGCATCTTCCATTTCTTCTAGTTCCTGCCGCAGCAACTGCATGTTCTCACAACTTTCGTCGGTGGGCTGTGGCAGGAGTAAGAGGGCTTTTGATTTCAAAGCACGCAGCGTCTCTTCTGGAGCTGTTTTGGTGACGAGTGGCTCCACCCGGGCGATGCGGAACGGCAGCATCTGATCCCAGCCGGTGATGCGCACACGCGTAACGCCGTAAAGCATGACCTGTGAGGTGCCATCGGCATTTTTGACCGAGGCGCGGATGAGTCCTGCTGTAGTCACGGGTTGCACATCGTCTTCGCCATTCGGGGCACCGACGCAGAACATGCGGTCGGTGTGCAGCGCATGATGGAGCATGCTGCGGTAACGTTCCTCAAAGATGAACAGTGGCAGGTGGCAACCGGGAAACAAATAGCAGCCATCGAGCACGATCATCGGCAGTGTGGGCGGCAGAACGAATTGCTTGGCTGAGAATGTCTTCGACGAGATGTCCATGAATGGGATGCACGGGTTACGCACCAGCCATTCAGATGGTTCCGTGTTTTCGCCTTACTCGGGCAAATCACTCGAAGCGGAAGGAAAACACGTCGGCGTCCTTGCCGCATATTTGCGACTTGCCCCCGTCCATGCAGGGCTCCTAATACCTTGCCCGGAAACCACCGTTACCCATAAAAAACAATGCCTCACAAAGTCATTCACATGCAAAAGGACAGGCCTGGGTGTGCCAAGGCCCCTGGGCGTTACACAATGTTAGAGCTCGCTGAATTGCGGGAGATTCACTGCGAATTAGTCAGAACCGAAATCCTCAACTATGGCGAAGGAGGAGCGCTATGGAGGAGGCTGGAAGGGCTCGTTGCTGATCTTCCCGCCTCCCCTCTCTTGCGGATGGCAGACGACGCTTTGCGAGAAGAACCGCCCCAGGTTTCTCCAGAAGATCGAAGTGATTTGCTGTCGAGGATTGGTGCGCGAACTGCTTTCCCCATTCAGGAAAACAATGCCGAGTTCTTTGAACAACTTGCTGTCATTCTTCGCGCCCGCCGTGAAAGCCGAGCGCTCCACTCGCTGACTGCCAAAGAACTTGGGATTCACAGGGTACGAGGCAGAAAACCAACTCGAGTTGATCTATCGAGAGCATTTCCGCTGGCGCTGCTTGGAGTAACGATGAAGCGGAGCAAAGACCACGCAGTCGATGGAAAATTTAGTAACCTCAAGGTTTCACGCGATGAACTGCTGGAAGCCATCCAAATCGAACAACTAAAGGCGGGTTTAAAAAATCCACCGAAAATCAGCTCCAACGAGCTTTACCGTTGGCTGGCAGCGTATCAATTTGAGCGGTTCATGGGCGAACAACCGATTGCGCGAAAAAGGCTGAAAAATCCGTGATATAGCGCATTCGAGAGAAGTGTCCTTGGCTGCTTGGTTCAACTTTGCCATGCAGAAACCCCACCCTCACTTGCCTCTTGCCACCCTTGCTGGTGGTTTGTATTCTCTGCTGATGAGTGTCGCCACCCTCCAGCAGATCGGCCAAGACCTCCCGTCATGGGTGGCTTTGGCACAGCATGGTGAAACCGTCGCCATCACGCAGGCGGGCCACATTGTTGCACGTCTCATGCCACCAGAGAAAGCCGATGCCACACCCGCGCCCACCGCTGTGCCAGTGCGCTGGCCTGATTTCGCCGCCCGCCGCCGAGCCATCTTCGGGGATGTTGTTCTTCCCGCTGGCACCGCACATACACTGGTGAATGAGGATCGCGGCGCATGAGTGCCACCGCTGACAGCAGCCTCATCGTGGCGCTGTATCTGGCTGAGGTAGATTCCGCCCGCGCCGATACCGCCTGTGCAGACGTCCCTCCGCCGATCCAACTGACTGACTGGCATCGGGTGGAGATCGCCAACGCCTTCCAGCGTGCGGTGAAAAATGGCCGTATCACCGCCGCACAGGCCGAACTGCTCTGGCAGGACTTCACCGACGACGTGACCGCAGGACGTTTCGAGATCGCTTCCATTGACCATGCCGCCGTGCTCAGCCGCACGCTGGCACTCACGCAGAAGCACACGGCCACCACCGGCACGCGCAGCCTGGATTTGATTCACATCGCCACCGCCCTCGAAATCGAAGCGGCTGATTTTTTGAGCTTCGACCATCGCCAGCGGCTTGCGGCCAATGATGAGGGCTTGAACGTAATTCCATGAACCGCCGTGAAAACGCACGCCCCCACCCATCCCGATGAATCGCCCGAGCGGCGTTGGCCTTGGTTAGAAACTCAATGAGCAGATGGACAGGCACCTAGCACCGGGCGATGGGGAGGGTTATGAAACACTCAATCCTTGCCTTGGCTCTGATCTTCTGCTCTTGCGTCAACCCGTCCTTACAGAATGGGTTGGATGCGATGAAGGGAGGGAGCATCGAGACGGCATTTGCCGTCCTTGGCTACCCAGAAAAGAAAATGCAGTTTGGGGACAGGACAGTTTATTATTGGTCAAGCAATGCCATTGGTCCGTACGGCGTCCAGTATGAAGCCACTGTGCAAATAGCAGCCAGCAAAAGCGGCATCATTCAGGATTTTGATTTCAACGGCACAAACGGGAGTCTGGCTGCCTATGACCAGAAAATGCAGGCTTACTTGAGGCGCATCAAGAATGGCGCGACTCCGGCTCACCGCTAATCTCCGAAGGCATTCTTGATCAGCTTCGCGTCGATTTTATCCTCGCTTGAAATTCAAACGGGTGATTCTCAGCGTTCGACATGCGCCCTCTCACCCTCTGCCGCGAACGTCTCGACCGCATCCAGCGCATTCTCAGCGTGAACGCCGGCGATTTGACCGTGCGTGAATTTGCCCCTTCGTTCAGCGTGTGGGAATGGGAGATCGACCAAGCCACCGCGCTTGGCTGGCTCAAGATCGAGACACGCAAGCCAAGCACAGGCCTTCCCTAGCGCATTCAGCCGCTTTTGTGACTTCGGGCGGCAACTCGATGCATTGATCTCCGTGTTTCCGGCCCCAAGCAAACAATTCACTCGAAGCGGAAGGAATAGACGTCGGCGTCCCTGATCACCCACCGCAGGCGAACGGGCCTCCCAGCCAACGCAGACACATCGCTGCCGGCTTTCCAGCCGATGACTCGGTCGATGTCGTCGTAGGTGATGGCCTGGCAGTCTGCCAAAGCGAAACCGGGCATAGGTTTGCCATCCGTGTCTTGTATTTCGACAGCCACAGAACCGGAAGCACCGGTGGCGAGATTCAAATGCAGCGCCTTGCCGGTAAAGGTGAAGGGCTTGGTAGTCATCTCGCCGCCGGTATAACCCGCATGCAGCGAGGCAAAGCCGTCGAGACGCAGCGTGAAACGTTGCAGCAGAGCAGCGGTCTGGCCGTAGTGACGCTCGACATACATGGACATCTCGGACTTGCCGGTCTGCACCACCCCGCAGGCAGGATAATTGCTGCGACTGGTCCAGTTGCGAAAATGCAGGCCGGGACGCACGAAGCTTTCCATGAAGCTGCGATTGAACTCATGCGTGCCCGCACGGCTGGTCATTAGCACGGCCTCGGAGCAATCTTGAATAAGCGCGGGATAAGCCTTCGTGTCTTCAGCGAGGTATTTCTTTGCCTGATCATCGAGCACTGTCTTTCCAGGCATGAAACGTGCGGCCGTGGAGATGTAGAGGTGCGGGGCGTTGAAGTAGGGATTCGTCTGGCTGATGTAGATCTGGTCCACCAAAGGCTGGTCGCTCGTCATCTGCACGGCATCGGTCCAGGTGATGAAATCTTTGCTCGTGGCTCGACTGACCCAGCGCACGCCTTTGGGTTTCCACGTCTTTTCATCAATAACACCGCCGGTGAAGACGCGGAAGTAGGCCACGTAGCACTGCTCCGCATCCGACCAGAACGACACATTTTGTGAATCGAACGCACCTTTCGTGATGACCGAAGCCTCCTGCATCTTGCTCCAGTGCAATCCGTCCTCCGAAACGAAGGCGCTGAGGCCGCCGTGCTTGCCGCCGAGACCGGCGAGCGCCTTGTAACGCTGCTCTTTAGGCACGCCGGGACGTTGATCGATAAAGGGAGCGAAGTTGTGCGTGTAAGGCGCCAGATTGGCGAGCATGACATTGTTATCCTTGCTGCCATTGATCTCATGCATGCCGAGTTTCGGCTTCACCCAACGAATTCCATCCTCAGACTCCGCATAGCAGGTCACTTCACCGCTGGCACCATCTTTGAAACCCGCATTGCCACGGTAATACATGAGAAATTTCTTCGCCTCAGTATTGTGAATGACGGTGATGTAGGCACTGAAACGGCCTTCCCATGGCTGATCAAACTTGACCGTGATGCCAGCCTCCTCGGGATGATGTAGCTGCAGCGTCGTGCCTTTCATCTCTTGGATCAGCAGCTTGTCCACGAACAGTTCGCGGCGAGAGCCTATGTTTGCCATTTCTGCAAAAAGAGCAGTCTGACAGAGGAGCGTTAGGCAGAGGAAGCGACGGATCATGCATTCCATACAGAACGTGCAATGGCGTTGTTGCACTCGTTAATGTGTTTGCCGCTACCTTGCCGCGAACGTCTCGACCGTATCCGCGTATTACGAGTTCGAACACCGGGACGTTGAACGTGCGTGAATTCACCCGCTCGTTCAGCGTGTGGGAATGGGAACTCGAGCAAGCCGCCGCGCCTAGCTGGCTCAAGATCGAGACACATAAGCCACGCACAGGCCGCGCATCGTCCAGCAAGTTAGCAGAACCTCAGCAGCGAAACTTACGCCTTACTCTGGCAGATCGAAAAGCCAATCAACCATCGGCACCGGATCTTTGCGATTTATTCCATCGGTTCTTTCAAAAGAGGGAAGCGAGATTTCTTCTTTCTGCCCCTTTCAACGACACCTACCAACGTACATATCCTGCCGCGAGGAAGCGCCGCGCCGCCACTGCCAGCATGAGCCGCCGTCTACGCCATCCCCACGTCAGAGTCGGCCGCGCTTGGCTTTACGCCCAGATCAATCAAGAGATACCGCGAAGCGAACCCATGCCCAACACCGCCAGCGGCATCTGGCAACGTCTCCAAAAAGCGGGAAACTCCCGATAACTCTTCGCTCCGTTATTTCATGCATCAATCTGGATAGAACACCACTCAAGGCATCTCGAAGACTAGCCAAAAGTGTTCATATGAACATATTTATATGCTGTGTTGTTGCAATCTGCAACGAGGTGTGTTGCTTCTGTTGCAACCTGCAACACAAAATCGCTGGGCCCCTGGAGAAACGCCTAGGCGGTGCGGCGGCTATACCCTCTTAGAGCAAGTTGTGTCCGATCGATTTTACTTAAACAACAGTTTTTACTGAACAGTGAAATATTATGTTCGGGTAAAAAATAAAGATTTAATGGCCGTTTTCATCCAAATGATATATTTTACTGCACAGTAAAATATATCTCGTGAGTAAAATTACATCCATCGATACACCAGAAGGCCTGCTCGAAGCCTTTGACCGTCTTCTAGATTCCCAAGGCGAGACTGAGCCATACGTTCACGTAACCCTCCTACCGGGCGGCGGCGGAGAACTGTCGTTGAAGATTCTAAACCAGAAATTTCAGTTCAGCATCCAGCCCAATTTATACCCCTCCCGTAAGCTGGCTGACCAAGGGCCGCCAAACCAGGAGCAGCCGGTGATTCTGGTGTGTCCGCACATTCCGGATGAGTTGGCCAATGACTACAGGAAACAGGGAATCAATCACGCTGATCTTAATAATAGGCTTTTTCTTAAGTCTTTTAACTATATTATAGACCGCCAACCCAAGGGTCAAACCTACCGCAATCCGGTTTCCGAGCCAGACATGTTTTCTCTCAAGAGTTCCCGAATCATTCGGGCGTTTCTGAGCAATCGACAGCGAGCGTGGACACAAGAAGACATCGAAGCTCACACCCATGTTTCCCGAGGACTCGTCTCACGCATCTTAACCACCTTAAAGACACACGGCTATGTCGATGTGGTCAAAGGATCCAGCGGATCTGCCAAATCGAAAAGCAGTTACCGCCTACAGAATTTTGAACGACTGCTCGATGGTTGGAAGGCTGCTGATAGCTGGCTCAAGCGAGTCAAAATTGTGCAATACTCGGTCCTCACGAATGATCTAGGCGAACTCGCCACAAACATTCGAGACACGCTTGGCGCCGATCAGGTGCTGTTTACCCAATGGTTTGCAGCACATCTGCGGCACCCCTATACCACCCCTCCTCTAGTTTCAGCCTATTTGAAAACAAGGCAGGCACCCAACCTACCGCTGGCCCGCAAAGTTCAAACCGGGGGAAGCCTATGGCTGATCCTCCCTGCTGACGAAGGGGTGTTTTTCGATGTTCAAGTGGTTCGCGGCTTCAATCTCGTAAGCGACGTGCAAATCTACCTCGACCTGCTTCAGGTGGGGCAGCGTGGTCCTGACCAAGCCGATGCGCTACGCTTGTGGGAAGGATTTGCACGATGAAACACGACACATATGAAAAATATCTCGCTTGTGACATTGACCTCGCCCAGAGGGCTCTACTGACAACATGGGACTGTCTGGGTGCCTATCAAGCGGATCTGGCCCTTGTCGGTGGGTTGGCCATCAAATTTCTCACGAAGCCCCCTACTGATGGGATGCCCGGGCCAGTAACCTTGGATGTAGACTTCGGTATCAGCATCGGCGCAGAGAGTGGCATGTATGGCACTATTCGGGAGACGCTTTCGGCACACGGGTTTAATTGGTCAAACAATCGCTTTGTTAGAAAATTCCGCGAAATGGATCTCTACCTTGACCTCCTCACAGATCATGAAGATATCGGCAAGAACACGGTCACTGTGGATGACGGTCTTGCAGTCAGCGTTATTCCCGGAATCAGCCGTGCTCTTGAAAAGAGCCGCCTCATCACCGTTTCAGGCATGAATCTTCTGGGAACGAAGCAAACCGAGCAAATTCGTGTGGCTGAAGTTGGCCCGATGCTCGTGCTGAAACTCAATGCCTTCGGCGCCCCCACAGGGCCAGGTGGGGCTGGAGGACGCAAGGCTCCCAAAGATGTCCACGACGTTCTCTATCTTGCGATGAACTACATCGATGGCCTTGGAAAAGCTGTAGCAGGTTTCCATGACGAGAAAAGCGCGGGCAATCGCGGCATCTCCAATGCAATCCACACACTCAATTCCTATTTTTCAGGACCAGAAGCTCTTGGTCCAATTTCCTGTGCAGCCTTTCGGCTAAGCGGGCGCCACCTAGAAGCAGATTTTAAGGACGAATCTGAACGCATCCGCCAGCAATGCGTGACACTAGCCGAGATGCTGCTTGGCTGATCTACGAAGCCTCCATGTCGATCAACTCATCCTCGGTCAGATTACGGCGTTATGTGAACGTGGGGCGAAGTTCAGTCACTTCCAGTTGATGACGGAAAAGACAGGCGCTTACAAAAGCCTCTCGCACGACGCGACTCACCAATGTCATCGTGCTCCACTAGAATTACCGTGCCAGCAAAGCCATTCAGCTTTCCTGTGCTTGGCACTCGCCCCCCCGAACTTCCACCACGAACAGGACGCAATCGCGAGATGTTGTCGCTAATTGCGCTCTTCAGTTGTTAATTATTGTAAACCCTCACCGTAATCTGTAATGATTTTTAAGCTCATTTGAGTGCAGCTCAGTGTATTTATATACTCGATTGAACACGTTGTCGAAAAGAGCGTCTTTGACGCTGGAAGCTTTGATCTATAAGGGATTCAGCCATTTTCCGAGTGGTGCGCCCGCCAGGAATCGAACCTGGATATGCGGCTTCGGAGACCACCATTCTATCCGTTGAACTACGGGCGCTAGTTATCAGGGGCGATGCTTCGCATGGGTGGCGAAGAGCGGCAAGTCGTTTTCGGGCCGATGTCTGCGCAGCATGCGCAAACTCAAAGCAGCTTGTGCTTCACCTCACCCGTCTTGGCGGCGTTCTGGAACTTGTTCCAGCGGAATGGCTCGACGATCTGCCCCCAGAAATGCTTTGGCATCGCCGCATTGATGCCGATCTCGACCGGCGGGCGGCGGGTGGCGTCATCGTAGTAGGTGCCGAAGATGATGTCCCACAGCATCAGATTCTCGCCGTAGTTTTTGTTGCCCTCGCGCAGATCCATCGAGTGATGCCAGCGATGCAGGCCGGGGGTGTTGAAGATGTAATTGAGCCAGCCGAAGCGCATCTGGATGTTCGCGTGCGTCAGGAAGCCGATGTAGGCGGTGATGGCGCCGAACCAGAGCACGATATCTTTTGGCGCACCGGCCAGTGCCAGCAGCGGGGCAGAGAAGATCATGCTCTTGAGCGTGTCGATGATGTGGAAGCGGCCGGTGTTGAAGAACCAGAGCTTCTTCGAGCTGTGATGCACCGCATGGAACCACCACAGCGGCATCCACTCATGCGCCACACGATGTGCCCAGTAGAGGCCGAACTCGGCCACCACGAGGCCCAGCACCACCTGGAAAAACATCGGCCAGTGATTGGGCCAGAAACCAGTCCCCTGCTCTCCGCCGACCACGCTGGCCAGTCCAAGCCAAGTCATCGAGACGATGAGCAATTGCACGAACGATTTCGTGAACGCCGTGTGTGCCAGATCGGGAATTTCTTGGCCATCGGAGTGCAGCCAGCGTTCCTCATGGGGATAAACACGCTCCAGGACGTACAGCAGCGCCGCAAGGCTAAAGTAGGTGACATTGAAGGCCAGCGGTCCGTGACCGTTCGCGATGCCGATTCCGGTGGGAATCAGGGCGGCGACGAGAATCAGGGGCCAGAGCAGGTATTCGAAGAGCGTGCGCAACATGAGAACCGTTTTCAAAGCAAGAAACGGGCAGATTTCCAGTGCGGATGTGGTTAATGACATCAACTCGCTTGCACTCGCACGCGCCGCGTGTTCGATGCGCGGCCCATGAAGTCCGTCATCGCCATCTCGCCCGGAGAACTCGCCATCCTCGAAACGCCACAGCCGCAACCTGGGCCGTATCAAGCGCTGGTGCGCACAGAATGCGCCTGCCTGTGCAACCGCACCGACTCCGAGTTGCTCGGTGGCACGTTTCCGGGCATGGAGGACAAGTTTCCCTTCGCCCTCGGTCATGAAAGCGTCGGTCTCGTCGTCGCGGTCGGTGACAAGGTGAAAAACTTCAAGGTGGGTGATCGCGCCGTGGGCGGACTCGTGTTCGACCTGCAACAAGAAGGCGTGGATTCCGGCTGGGGCGGCTTTAGCGAGTTCACGCTGGCAAATGATCACGACGCAATGGTCGCTGATGGCGTGGCCGACGAGGCGCATGGCTGGGTCGAGGTCTTTGAGATTCAAACCCGTGTGGATGCTGACATTCCTCCCGAGCAGGCCGTGCTGCTCTGCACCTGGCGCGAGGTGCTGGGTGCATTTCGCGATTTCCATCTCCAGCCTGGAGACGACGTGCTCATCTTCGGCGCTGGCCCAGTCGGTCTGAGCTTCGTGAAGCTCGGCCGCTTGTTCGGCCTCGGCTGGATCGGCATCGTCGATCGTCACGCCGACAAACAGGCCAAGGCGCTCGCCTTTGGAGCCGACGCGGCTTTTGCACCCGAAGATCTGGCCATCGGCGAACTCGCCAGTATTCGCGGCAAGAAGCTCGACGCAGTCATCGACGCCGTCGGCCACCCCGACATCGTGCAAAAGGGCCTGCCGCTACTGCGCCGTGGCGGCTCCCACTGCATCTACGGCGTGCTCACGCATGGCATCCTGCACATCGACAAATCGAAGGCCGACTTCAATTTCAACCTCTTCGTCCATCAGTGGCCCACCCGCCGTTACGAGAAGGAATCCCAAACCGCGATCTGCCAGTGGATTCGCGAAGGCAAACTCACCTCCGCCGATTTTATCACCCATCGTTTCCCGCTGGAGCGCATCGCCGATGCGTTCAAGGCCGTGAGCGAGCGGAAGGTGATCAAGGCGTTGCTGGAGTATGTGTAATGGGTCAGTGGGTGTGGTTGCAACCAAACAGGATAAGAAGCGGATAATGTGTTTTGCTACACGCCTCTAGACTGAAAAATACACACTCTTATCTATCGCCATTTAATTTTAGCACTTCATCGAGTTTGAGGAGCAGGTCACGGCGCTCTTCAACCAGTTTTGCTACAAGGTGAAGATTCTTGCTCGCTTTCATATCTTCGATTTGCACGTGATATGCCTCGATTCTCGCAGTTAGCGCGTTCAGTCGAGCTACCGATGCAAGTGCATCTGCCTGGTCTTTAACAAATGCCATAGTTTGCTCTTGGAGCTTATGTTCCTTCTCTACATCGCTCTTAGTCTCGGCTATCTGTTTTGATTGTTGGTACAATGTTGCAAGAACTACAACGAACGCCCAGCCCGTGAACAGAGTGTTCAATGCACCGAATGAATCACCGAATTGACCGCTTTTCACCCAATCACCTTGTGAGACACATCTGACCACCAAAAAATAAATCATCCACAAAACGAAAGTGCTTATGAGTGCGAAAATGGGAAATCGAACAGGGTTTTTCATGTCTCAATGTTCCCTGTTATGTCTTGTTGTAAACGGTCGCATTAAATCATGTGTTGAGAATCTTGCCGGACAAAGGCGACCATGTCCGAACACCCCACCCGATCCACCAGCCCAGCAACGCACCCATCACGGTGCAGACGATCACACCGACGCCCATAAGGAACCGCACGATCATTTCTCCCATCGCGCTGGATTCGTCGCTCATCGTGTCTGGGATGGGAGCGGTCCAGAGGTGGTAGCAGTACCCTGCGCTGCTGAGTGCCGCGACGACAGCGGTTCCCACGATGTAGGGCCAGATGCGTCGGCGTGGTTTCATGACGGCAACAGCAGCAGGCATTGGAGGCAGCGCGGAAGGTGTGGATGCAGGATTCATGCACGTTGGGAAGTGGGTTCATGCGCCGTGGAGACTGGCGGAGCCTTTTGCCGCAACTGATGGAAGGCCCCCCATGAGAGCAAAGCCAGGATGGCCATGATGTGGGCCGTAGCCAGCATCTCCATCGCACTACCCTTTCCAAACAGCAGGCGCAGCAGGAGATAAAAGACACCGCTGCCGACGAAGGTCCAGGCAGCGAACGCGATAGGAATGCCGCCCAGCCAGGTGATGAGCGTTATCGTCGTGGCGAGGCCGCTGAGCAGGAGCAGGGTGAACCACGGCTCCTTGTCCCGGACTAGGTAGTGCGCGAGGAAGCCGTAGCCCATGCCGCTGAAGAGGGCATAGGGAATGAGCAGCAGCCAGAGGAGCTTCGGTTTCATCGGCTGTTGGGTGGTGTGTGTGCAGCCATCGTTGCGGGATGCTCTGGATGCTTCAGACGGACCAACTGATAACCGCCGTAAAAATCGACGATGCGTTCGCTGTCATCCCCGGCAAGCGCCACCTGAACACCCCGGCCGCCGGGCAGCAGGCCGATGATTCTGCCGCTGGCACCGGCATGCGGGCCGAACTGCACCTTCACATGGTCTCCCGGTTTGAAACGCATCAGACGGTCGGCGATGAAGACCACCAACCAGAGCGCCCCCGCCACTGTGAGCACCCCGAATCGCACGGGCCAGCTTCCCACCATGAGCACACCGATGGCCGCCAATACCACCGCCGCCAGCAGGAATTCTAGATACGCGCTATTCACAAAGCCCGCCGCGGTTCTGCGTGTGATTTTCATGGGGGCTGATGCGGGGTTGGCGGGAAGGATTGATGGTGTTTTACCATCCCTGGCTGCCAGCAGGCAAGCCCATTGACGCCGTCGAAGCAATAAGTACACCCCCCAGATCACGCAGCCGCGAAGTGGCCCCACTTGGACTCAAAGTGACCCCACGCAGCCGCAAAGTGACCCCACTTGAACTCAAAGTGACCCCACGCAGCCGTAAAGTGACCCCACTTGGACTCGAAGTGGCCCCTCGCAGCCGCAAAGTGACCCCACTTGGACTCGAAGTGACCCCACGCAGCCGCAAAGTGGCCCCACTTGAACTCGAAGTGGCCCCACGCAGCCGTGAAGTGACCCCACTTCGAGTTTACGTCGCCTGTCGGAAATACCGTGCTGGGTCTGGAGTGCTTCGCATGGATGAAGACACGACAACAGCCGCTGGAGCTTGGGTCTCAGGCGATCTCGTGGGCGAGCAGTCAGCGCTGTTTCTCCGCCACGGTGGCCCATTTGCCTTTGTCGTGATCGCCGTCGGGTAGGCTGCACATTTCGCTGCGGAGGATGGTGAAGCCGGTTTCCTCCAGCACGGTGGTCATGCGCTGGGGCGGCAGACTGTCGTAATAGAACGAGTGGCCGAACATCGTGTCGGTGAAGCCTTCCCCTCCTTCCAAATTGCCGCCGCTGCTGATCATGAGCCGACCGCCGGGCATGAGCCAACGGTGGATCTTGCGGATGATGGGGACATGCATGGCACGCGGCAGATGGAAGAGCGAGTCCCAGCAGACCACGGCGGCGAAGCTCTCCGCAAACTCCACCTCCTCGATCAAGGCGTGAATCCAACGCTGTTCAGGCAGTTGTGCACGCGCCAGGGCCAGCAACGCCACCGAACCATCCACACCCACCACATGATGCCCACGCGACACGATGTGCTCAGCGATGGGCCGCCCCGTGCCGCAGCCGAGATCGAGAATCGTGCTGCCCGCAGGCAGCGGATCGAGCAGCAGTGCCAGATACTCCGCTTCCTTCGGTTGTAGCGTCGTGCGCAACGCATGGAAGTGCTCGGCAATGGCATCGTAGGGGGCGCGGGACATGATCGCGCTTAACGCCCCAAGCCTAGCGACGCAGGGAGCGATTCGCGGCAACACATGTCCTGGCACATTGGGTTTCGTCATGCGAGTGCGTCTTCGAATGCCTCATCCACGGCGGTCGAGTTGGCCGCAAGTCCGTTTCGGACTAAGAGGTGAACGTCGGCCACCAAAACCTTCATTGAGAGGTATGCAATCAAAGCGGTAGAGTCTCTCTCTTTGTTTTGTGGCGAAGTGGACAGATGAATAAAATTCTGATGGAGAACGGCACCCGGGGCGCCATGTGCGTGCATCGAAGCGAGGTGATAGAGAAAGTTGTAGTCTGCGCTCCAAGGCTCTCCAATCTCCTCCTCTCGCTGTTGGACGCTGCCTCCAGCAAAACTCGAATGAATGCGTTCTTTGCCTTGCCTGTCTTCGAAGCAAAACCGCGACTGGAAACGGGCTGAGGCAGCGTCGAGACCGTCGAGTGAGCTTTGCTCGCCTGCCTTTTGCATGCCTTTGCGGAGTTCGATTACCGTGTAATTGCAGAAGTCTTGAGCGCGCTGCTCGGGGGCGAGCTCAATCCAATGCAGGTTAAGCGAAGCCTCCCAAAGCTGGCGTAGAAGCACTGCTCCGCTTTCGTGATATAGATGCGGCAAGATAAGTCCGAGTGCCTTGTAAGCATTGAAGGCGTATGAGAAAGAAGCAATGGCCACGAATGGCCACAGGTCTGAAGATACTGAGTGCTCGCCGTGAATGATGCGAGCTGTTGCGTCGCGAAGCTTATCATGACGCATGAGAAGCTTATCGAACGGAAGACGTGCGTTGCCGTCCCCCTTGCTTCCGATGAATGCTGTATTCAGGAGGGACATGGTGATACGCCCAACTATTGAATAGTAAACAATTCTGTCGAGCACCAACGGAGCTTCGTTCTCAAGAGTGCTACTTTTACCGTATCAGCGCGTCCTGTTCCGCCTGAAACTAGGGAGCAAACCTGACAGTCACGCCCATCATCTGCGAAACGAGTTTTTCTCCGCGTTCTTTACCCAACACACACATCGCCGTCGCCAGTGCATCGCTGGTGGTGCAGTCGGGGGCGATGACGGAGCAGGCGATGCGGGTGGTGAGGGCGAGGCCGGTCTTGGGGGAGAGGATGTGGGAGTAGCGCACGCCTTCGATCTCGGTGAACTGATACAGATCGCCGGAGGTGGAGACGCCGCAGTGTTTGAGGCGGACGGTTTCCATTTGTTCTTCGGCGTCGGGCGTGGGCTTGGTGAAGGTGCGGAGCTTGATCTCCCAGGCGTCCTCACCGGGCGGTGAATCGCCGATTGCGATGTCGCCACCGGCCATGACGAGAGCGCGGGTGAGGCCGTGCTCACGCAGGATGCGGAGTCCTTCATCGGCGGCGTAACCTTTGGCGATGCCGCCGAGATCGAGCAGCATGCCAGGCTTGAGCAGTGTGATGGTGTGCGCTTTGGCGTCGAGCTGGACAGCACGCCAGTCGGTGGCGGCGAGGGCTTTGGCGAGGCGGTCGGTTGGCGGGAGTTTCTTCACGCGTTTGGTGCGCCGCCAGAGTTGGGTGAGATTGCCGCAGGTGATGTCGAAGGCACCGTCGGTGAGACGCGCGAGATCGAGAGAGCGGGAGATGAGATCGAAGAGCGCGGGACTGGCTTTGAAGGGCTTGTTCGGGCCGGTTTTGCAGAGCTGCATGAGCTCGCTGTTGGGTTCGTAGTCGGAGAAGTCGGTGTTGAGATAAGCGATGTGCTTGAAGGCGGCATCGGCAGCGGCTTCGGCCTGCTCTTTGGAGTCCGCATGCAATGAGATGCGAAACGTGGTGGCCATGAGCGGCGCGGAGAAGTCGTAGCGCTGCTGGGCGTGCGCAGAGAGAGCGAACGCGAGCAAAACGAGAGATCCTAGGATGATGCGTGACATGAAGCAGGAAGAAGAGCTACCACAGAGGTCACAGAGAACCACAGGGTTTCATGTCATCTCGGTTGTGGATGCATTTGGCCCAGTTTCACCTGATCCAAGGCTGCATCATTTACCAAGCCGGTTCGGCGTGGAGAGCGGAGGCGAGATCGAGGGATGCGGAAGAAACGGGAGGGCGCGATGTTTCCAGCGGTAGCGGTGGCGAGAGATGCTGGCAGGCGTTGCGCACGGCGGGAATGGCGTCGGCATTTTGGCAATGGACGAGCAGCACACGATGCTGCGGAAGGGTGTGGAGATAGATGCAGCCGCCTTCGTGCTGCTGGATGATTTCAAGACAGTCGCCACTACCGGAACGGCGACCAAGCTCAGACGCGGCAGCGAGGGTGGCATGCGCGAGGACAAGAACGGCAGCAGAGGGCGGCTCCATTTCACCTGCGCAGTCGAGCAGGCGGCCCGCATCATCAGCGAAGACGACTTGTTGAATGCCGGGAAGCGATGAGAGTGCTTTGAGTTCCACGTTCAAAGGGAGTTCACGCGGCGAGGGCGTGGGTGGGAAGCTCGTTGGGAGCATCCTCGGGGGAGGTGCGGAGGCGAAACTGGTGGAGGACGGCCTGCGAGATGGCGTTGAGCGTGGCGAGGATGTTGCGGCCGGTGCGGGCGTCGGATTCGAAGCTGAGGAAGGGCGTGGGCCGGTTGTTGAAAAGGTATTCGAGGTACTCGACGGGCGCGGCATTCGGTAGATCGCGCTTGTTGTATTGCAGGACGATGGGAAGCCGGTCGAGCGAGCTACCATTCATGCGCAGATTGGCTTCGAGGCTTTGGAGCGATTGCAAGTTGTCGCGCTGGCGGTCCATCTGCGAATCAGCGACGAAGACGACGCCGTCGGCTTGTTTGAGCACAAGTTGAAGCGTGGCGTTGTAAGTGACCTGACCGGGGACGGTGTAGAGATGGAAGGTGGTTTTGTATCCAGGCAGCGCATCAGCCTCGACGGCGAGGAAATCGAAGAACAGCGTGCGATCTTGCGCTGTCGAGAGCGAAACGAGGTCGCTACAGCCCGTTGGATCGAGCTTGGCGTGGATCTGCTGGAGGTTGGAGGTCTTGCCGCTGAGTGGTGTGCCGCAATAGACGATCTTGAAACTGATGGTGTGGTCGTCGTGATTGATGCTGGGCATGGCGGCAGGAGGTAGGCAGCGCGATCAGCCGAGCATGCGGGCGAGTTCGCGCCCGATGAGGGTGATTTTGTCACGCAGGCCGGTAGAAGGCTCGTCATCGTGCAACACGCCGATGATGGTGTCCCCAGGAAAGCAGAAGGTGAGCAGACGGCCACCAGCGTTAAGCGTGAAAGTTTCAGCGCCATCGATGCCGATGAGAGGAGCAAGCCCGCGCAACTGACGAGCGATGTCGGGTGCCTGTCGCTGGAACTCGACGGCATCGGGCTTGGATGAGTCGGCATGACTAAGCACATGCGAACCATGCAAACAGACGCAGGCGCTGAGACCGGTCTGCGCGGCAAGGAGTTCGACGACACGCGGCGCGGCGAGTTTTTCCTCGGTGCCAAGCAGAGCGCGCAGAAGGAGTTGATCGGTCTGCGTATCGAGAGGTGCGAGCCCGAGGAAGGAATGCTTCACCGCCGTCATTTTAGCTGGAGCCGTAGGAGTTGCAGGCATTGCGATAGCTTTGGGTTCAGGCCGTGGCTCAACTGCTTGTTCTGCCATGTGCCCCGCATTGCTGGCTGGCGGTGTGCTGAAGAAACCACGCGATGCTGGTGCTGGTGGCTGAGAGATGGCAGGTATTTCATCCAAAGCCGGAGCGAAAGAGGGCGTCGGCTTGAATGATTCGACGGCTGGTGCCGCAAATGGATTGTGGGCAGGATTAACTTCGGGTGCCGGCGCAAAAAAGGAAGGAGCGGCAGCCTGCCCCAGCAACTGCGCACTGTTAAAGCCGGATTCAGGCGGAGCTTTGGCTGCCAGCGATCCGGTCGATGAAGCAGCAAAGGGGTCGAATGGCTTCGCACTAGGAGTCAGTGGGGATGTTTGCGTAGATGGCTGAGCACCGAAAGGCTGAAATGCTCCTGCGAGCGGCTGTAAAGGAGTGGAAGCAGCCACCTGCGATGCGGTGGGAAACAACGGCTGAAAAACCGGAGTTTTCTGCGGCGGCGGAGCCGAGGCTGGTTCGGGTGGTGGCGGATTAAAACTAAATGGTGTCGCTACGCCCGACTGCGGGGCGAAACCCAATGCGGAAGCTGACCCCGGTATCGCTATCGGCTGAGGTTGCGCGAAGGGATTCAACTCAGCACCGAATTTTGGGGTGAGAGGAGAAACTGCATTCGCCGGCGTTTCAGCAAACGTTTGCGAAGCAAAGACCGATAGCGGGTTTGGAGGTGCGGCCTGGGGTGCAAAGGATGGCATCGTGGGTGCTACCTGGGAGGCTGGAGGCGATGTTTCCGCACGACCAATCTGCCCAGCAGGTGCACCGGGCTGTATGGTAAATGGGGCGTTTGCTGTTGCGGCAGGACGCGCCTCTGGTGCAGACTGACCGCCAAAGAAAGACGGTGCTGCTGCGGGTGCAGACGACAGGCTGGTGAGCGCATGGAACACTTCATTCTGCGGCAGTTTGACGCGGAAATCACGCTTTGCGGTCGCCAGCGTATTACGGAAGCCTAGATCGGAAATGCCGTCGATAAGACTACCAAGTTCAACGACTACCATTCCAGAGGAAATCTGTTCCTGCAAAGTGTTGGCGGCAACTCCGGTTGTGATCCATGCGGGAATTGTGGCGGAATTGAAGCCAAGTTCTTCAACGCTGTAACCGTTCAGCACGGCGGCGAATCCCAATTTGGCAATACCTGAAGCTGAAGTAACCGATGCCGGCGCTGCAGGAGCGAATGATTGCTGCGGCGGCGGTGTGTAAGCGATCGCCGACTCGGCCTGTGGTGATGCTTCTTTCATTGCAGCAGCGAAAGGCGATCCGAACGGCATTGCTGGTGCGGCCGCGGGCATAGCAACCGGAACTGCATTGCTCTCCTGAGGTTTGGGCGTGAATAAGCCGCTGATGGATGCCTGTGGTTACGCAGGGGCAGCAGCAAAAGGTGATGCCGCCTGCTGTGCCATGCCAAAGGGTGATCATTTGAAACGGTGAGGCTGCGGTTGAGGGCGTAGGTTGGCCGAAGGAAAAGGGCGATGGAGCAGAGGGAACAGCTGCCGCCGGTGCGCTTACCCCACCCTGCCCTTCTCTTGCCTGTGCAATCAGTCCGGGAAGCTTTGACGCAGGCAATGGAACGAGGCGTGGATCTTGGGGGGAAATCGGAACTTGGAAGAGCGCCGGACAGACACGATAGAGTTCAAACACCGGGAGCGCTGCTTGCCCGCTACGCAACGCATTCTCCAGCAAAGACGTCGGCAAGGACAACGGTTGTTCCAACGGCAAGGCACCGGCACGCACGACTTCAGGCGGCAGCTGGTTGATCACATCCCCCACCGTAAGCGGCGCATTCGTGGGAGTCGCACCCGCGATGCTGAACGGCGACATTCCCATGGTCGAATTGATCGGAGGCGCCGCGATGTTTTCACTGCCTGCGGTTTTAAACAGCGGACTGCCGCCAATCTGAAACGGCGATGCACCTGGGGAAGGCTGCATAGATGTAGAAGCTTGCATGTGTGGATGACTGGGTGAAGTCGCACCAGCCATGCTTTGATGAGGTCTCGTGAAGTGTTGAGAGGCACCCTGACCGGGTTCGCTAGAACCGGCATCACGCTGGAACAAACTTCGGAACGAAAAACTCATCGGATCATCAAACGGTACAAATCGGTAAAATAGCAAGACTGTCTGGAAGTCCTAGTTTTTATAAACAAGCATCTCAACCTGCGTGTTAACCCATCTTAAATATTGCACAGCAACAGATCAAGGTTTTTTCAACGATATTATTCGTTTGTGAGTTTGTGCGATTGTTTGTTTAGCAGCCATGAGGCCATGTCTTGCCATTGCCTAGGCCGTATTTGAAAACCCTCAAAAGCCATACCGAAGCCAGTCGATGACAGAAGCGAAATGGATAAGAGAAAGGAAGTGTGCGGCAAGTTTATCACGGCGCGTGCTCGCTGAAGCCCAGCGTTTCAGGCGGCAGAAGTAGTTCTCCACTTTGTAGCGCTGAC
>CANIBP010000016.1 GCA_947466075.1 Verrucomicrobiaceae bacterium | reverse complement strand
TGGCTGGTGAAGCAACGGCGACTGACCCGTGATCACGAGAAAAATCCACGCCACCACGAAGCCTTCGTCTATCTCGCTTTCATCGGCATCATGACCCGGAGGCTCACCTCTTTACAGCCAGTTCAACCTTTTGCCGGATAGGCTCTTAGTCTCATGACTCGGTATGTCCGAGCAGCCGAGTGCCCCTTTGAGCTACGGTCGCGCAGCTAGCGCTTTCCGCAGACAGGTCAGCCGCCTATCCAAAGACACTGGAAGACGTGCCCCCTCACCTCTTCCGCAGCACCAGCAGCACATCTGCATAACTGTCATCAAACTTGCGCGGCTCGCTCAGATCATAAGTAAAATCGTAGCACTCCAGGTATTCCAGCTCCGGCACCTTGCGCAGCAGCGCCTTGAGCTGCGCGGTGCTGTACGTGCGGAACTGCCAGTGCGTCTCCTGTGTGTGCGTGCGGCCCGTGTCGGTGATCTGCAAACGTGTACGCTGGTTTTCGAGGCGTGTTTTGTGGTCTGCGGGCCAAGTGTGGGTGTTGCAGACGACTTTGATTTTGCCACGCTGCGCTACCCAGCGCTCGTGCTCTTGTTTGCCAGATTCGTAGTCGGTCAGATGCAGGCCCAGGAAGAATAAACCGCCGGGACGCAGCGTGGCAGCGACACGATGCAGGCATTCAGCGGCGTCTTTTTCGCTATGCAGGTATTTGAAGGTGCTCACAAGACAATGCGCGAGATCGAAGCCACCTTTCACGCCTTTCGGCAGTGAGAAACTCTGCATCCAGTCCTCCCAGAGCTTGGCTTTGAGTCCCGCCGAAGCCATGCGCTGCTTCGCGAATTCGATCATGTTCGCATTTCCATCGAACCCGCTCACCTCCCAGCCGCGCCGGGCCATTTCCAACGCCAATCGACCGCTGCCACAGGCTGGTTCGAAGAGGCGACGCCCCTTGCCAGGCTGAGTGTACTTGATGTACGCTGCTTCGAGAAAGTCTGCCTCCTGCACAGTGCCGTCGTCGAAGACGATGTCGTAATAGAGGGGCGTATCGTACCAGTCGTGGGATTCAGTGAGCATGCGGCGCACGATGGCGAGTCTAGGGCTTCGCGCCAGAAATCAGCGGGGCGTTTGCAAAAGCCTGATAATTCACTCTTCTGCTGGCACCCGAATTGCTGCTTGATTTTTTGTCTCTGGTGGAGATTGATTGCGCTCCCTGCCCCGACGGCCCTCCGATATGATTGTGTGGGATAATTTCTTCTGGTTTACCAGCTACATCCTAGTTTTCACTGCCTTGTCCGCCTTTGGTGCGCACCGGATCAAGGTGTTGTATCTTTACTGGAAGCACCGGAAGGATGTGCCGCTACCACACCATGAGTTCACCAAGTTGCCCACGATCACGGTGCAACTCCCGATCTTCAACGAGATGCATGTCGTGGAAAATCTGCTGCGCACGCTCAGCGCGCTCGACTACCCGCGTGACCGTCTGCAAATCCAAGTGCTCGACGATTCTACGGATGAAACGGCTGCACATGCAGAGCAACTCTCCGCCGATCTCAAAACACAGGGTTACGACGTGGAATACCGTCACCGCACCAACCGCAACGGTTTCAAAGCTGGGGCGCTGGATGAGGGAATGGCCTCCGCGAAGGGCGAATACATCTGCATTTTTGACGCCGACTTCCAGCCGCAGCCGGATTATCTCAAAAAAGTCATCCATCATTTCAGCGACGAGAAAGTTGGCATGGTGCAGGCCCGCTGGGGCCATCTGAACAAGAATTTCTCGCTGCTCACCCGTCTCCAGGCCCTCTTCCTCGATGGTCATCTTGTGCTGGAGCAAACCGCCCGCAGCCGTCATGGCGAATTCCTCAATTTCAACGGCACCGCTGGCATCTGGCGGCGCACAGCCATTGCTGACGGCGGCGGGTGGCAGCATGACACACTCACTGAGGATCTTGACCTCAGCTACCGTGCTCAGTTGAAAGGCTGGAAATTCATCTACCTCAAGGATGTCGTTGTTCCAGCCGAGTTGCCGCCAGATATGGACGGCTTCAAGAGCCAGCAGCACCGCTGGACCAAAGGCTCCATTCAGGTCTGCAAAAAAATCCTCGGCGATGTCTGGCGCAGTGATATACCCCTGCGCCTCAAGATCGAGGCCACCGCACACCTCACTTCGAACTTCGCCTACCTGCTCACACTCTGCACCTTGGTGTTGATGTATCCGGCAAACTTCGTCATGGGGAGCTCCTGGCATAAAGCAGTGTTCGTCGATGTCCCGGTGTTCTTCTTTGCTTCCCTCTCTGTTGTGGTGTTCTACATGACTGCCCAGGGAGCGCAAAGCCGCTACGGTTGGCTCAAAACACTGCCGTATGTCCCTATTCTGCTCGCATTGGGCATCGGCATGAGCATCAACAACGGCAAGGCAGTCATCGAAGCCCTGCTAAACAAAAGCTCCGAATTCGTCCGCACGCCAAAATACGGCATCGAAAACAAGACGCAGGCATCGAAGCAGCGCTCGAGCTACAAGGCCGGTAAATCCATCGCCCTGTGGATCGAAGTTGCCCTAACCGGCTACTTTGGTTGGATGATTGCCCTCGCTGCGCAACGCGGGCAGTGGGGCTCTATTCCCTTCCTACTGCTATTCTTCGGCGGCTTCGGCTACGTGGCCGCTGGCTCGCTGATGAAACGCTTCTCAATGTCTGCTTTCCAAGCCACACCGCAGGTGGTGCCCGCAGCTTGAGATTCAGTTTCGCTGCAACGTCGCAAGCAATCGGCTGTTCAAGCACGGAACTAATCCTGCATGAAATTTCGCCGCATTCTTCTCTGGCTGCACCGTTGGGTGGGCGTGATAGCCGGTATCATTATTTTGTTCATCGCAGTCACAGGCGGGGTCCTGGTGTTTCAGCACACGCAAGACCGTTGGTTGAATCCAGAGTTGTTTCCAGGTCAGGCCACTGCTCTTGAATATCGTGCGCCACTGACAGCTGCGCTAGATGAGGTGCGCCGAAAACATCCCGAAATGCGTGTGCAGGGCATCCGCCTGCCACGTGATGAGCATGATACGCTGGTCTTGATGGGTGGAAACCTCATGATCCAGTGCGAACCGCACACGGGAGCGATCCTAGGCACACGGCCGCGGATAGGACTGTGGTGGCAGACCTTCGTGAAGCTGCATGTGAACCTGATGTTCGGCTCCACAGGCGACTTAATCGTTGAAATTGCGACGTGGATTACCCTGGTGCTTGCGCTCTCCGGTTTGTGGCTGTGGTGGCCGTTACGCATCTTTGGGTTCCGCCAGGGCGCAGGTTTTCGCCGTTTCAATCTCGATCTGCATAGCGTTGCGGGGTTGTACTCAGCGCTATTTCTCATCGTGGTCAGCATCACTGGCCTCACCATGCGACATCTGCATCTCGAACATCCGCGTTCGCCGGGATCGCATGCGCCGCAGGCGAGTGCGCAACGCATCACTGTTGATGCAGCGGTTGAAGCCGCTGAAAAGGCTTTGCCCGGCGCGAAGGCCGCCGCAGTGGAGATGCCACCGCCGAACCCGCAGGCCATATTTCGCATCCAACTCGCGTTTCCCGGCGATGGAACGCCCGCAGGGCGCAGCGTGGTGTTTGTCGATCAATGGAGCGGAGCGGCGCTCGCCGTTCACAGCGCTCGCGAAGGCAGCTTCAAGGAGCGCTATGACAATCTCCAGCTCTCGCTGCACATCGGTGCCGTCGGCGGCACCGCCACGCGCTGGATCGCGCTGTTCGTCTGCGTGGCCTTGGTGTTGCAGATTTTCAGTGGCTATGTGCTGTGGTGGAAGCGTTCCGCGTAACTTTTCCAGACACGTGGGGTTTTGCTGCTGACATGAAATCACTTCTCGCTCTCGCCTTTGCCCTCACCACGCTTCAAGCCGCCACCTCGACCGACTGGCCGCGCTTTCTTGGTCCCACCGGTGCGGCCATCGTCGCTGAATCAAAAGTGCCACTGAAGTGGAGCGATTCGGAGAACGTCGTGTGGAAGGCGGAGATGCCGGGACCGGGTTCATCGAGTCCGATTGTGTTTGGCGACAAGGTGTTCATCACCTGCTGGACCGGTTATGGCGACAAAGAAGGCGCGAACGACATATCGAAACTCACACGGCATCTGATCTGCCTTAATCGTGCTGATGGCAAAGTGCAGTGGGATGCAATAGTGCCATCGGCCTTCGAGGAAGATCCGTGGCGGGGCTTTATCACCGAACACGGCTACGCTACACACACACCGGTAACCGATGGCGAACGCGTCTATGTTTTCTTCGGCAAAAGCGGCGCGCTGGCCTTCGACATGGCAGGGAAACAGCTTTGGCAGACCTCATGTGGCACGAGTTCCGGGCAGAGGCGCTGGGGTTCCGCAGCGAGTCCCATCATCCACGGCGATCTCATGATCGTGAATGCCAATGATGAAAGCCAGACCATCTTCGGACTCGACAAGAAGAGCGGTAAAGTGGTCTGGAAGGCTGAAGGTGACTTCGACATGGCCTATGGCACACCGAACATCATCAAGCGCGATGGCGTGGACGATCTCGTGATTGCCGTGCCGCAGGAAATCTGGGGCATGAACCCCGAAAATGGAAAATTGCGCTGGTACGCCGCCCATGGTCTGACCGGCAACGTTTCACCCAGTGTGATCCCAGGGGATGGCGTCGCGTACATCTTCGGTGGTTTTCCTTCGACGCGCAGTGTGGCCGTCAAACTCGGTGGCAAAGGAGACACCACCGCCAACGCCATCCTATGGGACAGCAACACGAGCAGCTACGTCCCTACCCCCATTCTCAAGGACGGTTATCTCTATGTCGCGAATGATCAGGGCTTCGCCATCTGCATCGACGCGAAGACTGGCCATGATGTCTATCGTGAGCGTGTCATCATCGGTGCCCGTGGCGGCGGCAAGCCGTTCTACGCCTCCCCAGTTCTGATTGGCGACAAACTCGTCTGCCTCTCTCGCCGGGATGGTGCCTACATCATCGCCGCGAAGCCGAAATTCGAACTCATCGGCAGCAATGTGTTCTCGCTCGATAAATCGCAATTCCACGGCACGCCCGCCGTCAGCGGTGATCAACTGATCATGCGCAGCGACAAAGCGGTATATTGCATCGGCACGAAGTAAGATCGACTCATGGCCGAAAGGCCACGCCACGCGCCGCGTAGTCTTCGCCCATGATTCGCAACCTGATCTTCACCGTCGGCGCATTTGCGCTGTTCTCCCTTAACGCCAGCGCTCAGCATATCCGCGCCGGCATCATCGGTCTCGACACCTCACATGTCCTCGCCTTCACCAAAACGCTGAACGAAACGCCGCAGAAACCGGAGGTCATGGGCGTGCGCCTCGTCGCCGCTTACGCGCAGGGATCGAAGGATATCGAGTCCAGCACCAAGCGTGTGCCGGAATACACCGAAAAGGTGAAAGCGCTGGGTGTCGAGATCGTGCCCAGCATCCATGAACTGCTTGATAAGGTGGATGTTGTGTTCCTCGAGTCCAATGACGGCCGTGTTCATCTTGAACAAGTGCTTCCATGCATCGAGGCCCACAAGCCGGTCTTCATCGACAAGCCGATCGCCGGTACACTCGTCGATGCGATCAAAATTTTAGACGCCTCGAAAAAAGCGAGTATCCCGGTGTTCTCCTCCTCGTCACTGCGCTTTGGCAAAGGCACGCAGGCGGTGCGTGGCGGTAGCATTGGTGCCGTGAAGCAGGCGGAAACCACCAGTCCGGCCAGCCTTGAAGAACATCATCCTGATTTATTCTGGTATGGCATCCATGGCGTCGAGTCCCTCTTCACCGTCATGGGCACCGGCTGCGAAAGCGTGAAGCGCGGCACCACGGCCGACGGCAAAATTACTGTCACTGGAACTTGGGCAGGCGGACGCACCGGCACCTTCACCGAGGCCAAAGGCTACGGCGGCAAAGCGATCGGTGAGAAGGGTGAGGCCGCGATCGGCACTTACGACGGCTATGATCCACTGCTCTATTCTATCGTGCATTTTTTCCGCACCGGCGTTGCCCCTGTTTCGTCAGAGGAAACCCTCGAGATTTACGCCTTCATGGAGGCTGCCGATGAAAGCAAGCGCCGCAATGGAGCCGAAGTCAGCATCAAGGAAGTGATGGATAAAGCACTCGTTGAAGCGCGGAAGTAACGTCTTTACCGTCCGCCGCATGATGCGTGAAAACGCCGCCGAAAGGCGGCTTTGTATGGACGTTTCACGAAGTAAAACTGTCTCTTTCTTTCGCTCAAAATTGTTTCAACATTCCCCGTGTTACAACGTCTTTAAGGCGTGCGCTCCTAGAGCGTGCCAAAAAATCCCAACCCAAACACACTCATGAAAACTCCCAATCGCATCTGTATTGCATTCACCTGCGCCAGCATGCTGTCTGCAGGACTCCCACAGGTTCTGGCAGAAACACCTGCACCGGCGAAGACCACCCCCGCCGACTTTCAGGCTAAAATCACCAAGGACGCCACTCCGCTCCCCAATAACGGCCAGCTGCAGATGAGCTACGCCACCGTAGTTGAAAAAATCCTGCCCAGCGTGGTCACCATCCACTCTTCCGCGCCAATCAAGACGCCTGAGATCGATCAAATTCCGCCGCAGCTCCGCCCCTTCTTCTACCGCTTCTTCGGCGCTCCCGAAGGCTTTGGCGGCATGAACGAGGATGACGAACCGGTCAATCCGCGCGGTCGCAAGGGTCAACCCCAGCGCCCGCAGCAGGCTCCCGAGGATGAATCGCACCAGCAACGTGGTGTCGGCTCAGGTATGATCATTTCCTCCGACGGCTACGTTCTGACGAACAACCACGTCATCGCCGATGCCAAAAAAATCGAGGTCGATGTCGATACCGACGGCACCACTCAGACTTACACAGCGGAGGTCATCGGCGCCGACCCTCTGACCGATGTCGCGCTCATCAAAATCAACGCTACCGGCCTTAAAACCGCCACCATCGGCGACAGCTCTAAACTCCGCGTCGGCGACATCGTTCTCGCCGCTGGCGCACCGATGGAACTTAGCCGCTCCGTCACCCAGGGCATCGTCAGCGCCCTTGGCCGCAGCAATGAAGGCATCGTTGGCCACGGCAATGGCCAAAGCCGTGTCAAAGGCTATGAGGACTTCATTCAAACAGACGCCTCGATCAATCCCGGCAACTCCGGCGGCCCTCTCGTCGATGCGTTGGGACGCGTCGTTGGCATCAACACCGCCATTCTGTCACGCTCCGGCATGAACGCCGGCATCGGCTTCGCTATTCCGATCAATATGGCGCTCAATATCGTCGAAGATTTGCTCGATGACGGTGCCGTGCAGCGCGGCTTCCTCGGCGTGCAGATCACCGATCTCGATTCCACTCTCTCCGAGCGTCTTGGCATCAAAGAACACGGCGGTGCCGTCGTCATGATGGTCGGCGCGGGCTCTCCCGCTGAAAAGGCCGGCATTCAGCTTGAAGATGTCATTGTCAGCATCAACGGCCAGAAGGTTGATAACAGCAGTCGCCTACGCCTCATCGTCAGCGGCACCAAGCCTGGCACGGTGATCCCCATCGAACTGCTGCGCGGCGGCAAACGTGTCACCATGAACGCCACGCTCGAAGCTCTGCCTGAAGAAGCCTTGTCAGAAGTCGGCGGCGGCACACGTGCCATTCCGCGTCCCGGCGCTGCTGGCACACCGAAGGAAAACGTCGGCGAACTCGTCACTGGCGTCACCGTGCAGACTCTGACGCCCGCCTTGCGCGAGCGTCACGACGTTCCAGCCAATGTCAGTGGCGTCATCGTCACCAAGGTCGACCCCGAAAGCCGTGCCGCCGCCATGGGCGTCGAGGAAGGCGATGTAATCTCTCATGTGAACCGCAAGCCCGTCGCCAATGCCGCTGAGGCCCGCACCCTCGCCAAAGGCAGCGACAAAACCGTCCTCCTCCGCGTCTATCGCAAAGGAGACACCATGCTCCTCATGATCGGCAACAACTGATCGTCAATCAGGCTGCCAGCCTGTTGACCCGCTTTCACAAAGCCCGTGCATGATCATCATGCGCGGGCTTTTTTCATCCGACATGCTCTACGACGCCCACAATCACCTCCAGGACGAGCGCCTCGATCCTTGGCGAGAGCAGATCATCGCCATGATGCCGCAATCCGACATCGCCGAGATGATCGTGAATGGCTCATCTGAGGAAGACTGGGCTCAAGTCGCCAAGCTGGCGCGTGATCATGCATGGATTCGCCCAGCATTCGGCCTTCACCCTTGGTATGTCAAAGAACGTGGGCCCAACTGGCTTGCGACGCTTCGCGATCTGATTGCGACTCACCCGAATGCCGTCGTTGGTGAAATGGGTCTCGACCGCTGGATCGAAAATCCTGACATCGGTGCCCAGATTGACTGCTTTCGTGCTCAACTCGCTCTGGCCGTTGAATTCGACCGCCCCGCCACCATTCATTGCCTGCGTGCCTTTGGACTGCTGGAGGAAACCCTGCGCTCCGCAGCACTGCCGCGGCGCGGCTTTTTGCTGCATTCGTATGGAGGTCCTGCCGAAATGATTCCAGCGTTCGTCAAACTTGGAGCTTATTTCTCACTCTCGCCTTACTTCGGACATCCACGCAAAGCTGCACAACTCGCAGTCTTCCGCTCTGTGCCGCTGGATCGCCTGCTTGCTGAAACGGACGCCCCCGACATGTGGCCACCCGATGAATTGAACCCTCATCCGTTGAAATCTGCCGATGGCACAGCGCTCAACCACCCGGCGAACCTCATGCTGAGCTACGACCTCCTTGCCCAGGTGCGTGGCATGCCTGTAACGGAGTTGCAAGAGGTCATTGCGGCCAATTATGCGGCACTCTTTACGTTCTGAGCCTTGCAGAGTCGCAAGACAGGGGCCACCGCTGGCCCGCCACTTGCTTCCATAAGTCCACCCATGCGCAAAACCAAAATTCTCTGCACCCTCGGCCCTGCCACGGAGAGTCCCGAAGTCATTTCCTCCCTCATCGCCAAAGGTGCCGACGTCATCCGCCTAAATATGAGCCACGCTTCGCACGATTGGGTGCGCGCCGTCTATGCTCGCGTCCGCGAAGCCGCCGCAACTTCCAAGCGAGAAATCGCCGTGCTGATGGATCTCACAGGTCCCAGCATCCGCACTGGCGACGTCGAACAGCCATGGCAGCTCCAGGTCGGCGACACCGTCGAATTCCGATGCAAGCCCGAGATTCCCGGCACCACGCAGTATTCCGTGGGTGTAAACTACCCCGACCTCGGCAAAGACCTCAAAGCCGGTGACACCATCATGGTCGATGGCGGCATGATCCAGATCAAAGCCACCGAGGTCTCTAACACCCGCGTCATTGGCACCGTCATGACCAAGGGCGAGATGAAATCCCGCCGACACATCAACCTTCCGGGTGTCCCTGTCCGCCTGCCGCCGCTCACGCAAAAGGATTACGCCGATCTCGATCTCGGAGTCGACCTCGGGGTCGATTTCTTCGCCCTCAGCTTCGCCCGTGAACCCGGCCACTTGCAGCATTTGCAGCTACTGCTCGAACAAAAGCGCAGCAAAGCCCGCGTCATCGCCAAGATCGAGAATCAGCAGGCCCTCAACAACATCGACGCCCTCGTCGAAGCCTCTGGCGGTATCATGATCGCCCGTGGTGACCTCGGTAGCGAGTGCCCCATTGAGGATTTGCCGCTCATTCAGCGCCATATCGTCGAACGTTGCTCCTACCATGGCCGAAAAGTCATCGTGGCCACCCAGATGCTCGAAAGCATGATCGAAAACCCGGTCCCGACACGAGCCGAAGTCACCGACATCTTCAATGCTGTCATTGAGCAGGTGGACTGCGTCATGCTCAGTGGTGAAACCAGCGTGGGCCGCTATCCCGACAAATGCGTCGAAGTTCTCAACACCGTGATCAGTCGCATCGAGCAAAAGTATCCCTCCGGCCGCTTCGCCAGTGATGCTCCGCTCAAAACCAACAAGCACAAGACCGTCAAGGCCGCCATCCTGCTCGCCAACAGTATTCCAGGCTCCAAACTTCTCGTCTTCACCATTCGCGGTGTCATGGCGCATCTGCTCGCCCACCAGCGCCCCGAATACGCACCCATCTTCGCCTTCACACCAAATCTTCACGTCAGCCGCACTCTCGTCACTGCCCGTGGTGTCCAACCCTTCGTACTGCAATTCACCGAAGGTCAGCCTGAGGATAGCATCCGACAAGCACTGGAACTTCTTCGCAGCGAAGGCCTCATTAAATTAGGCGACCCGCTTGTCATCCTCAGTGACGCCCTCTACGACGGCGTCAACGTTGATGCCATCCTGCTACGCGAGGCTTGAAGCAGTACAGGTGCCTGTTAAGTTCAGCGCCTCGACGCCGTATATTACTAATCTCCGCCATGCGCATTTTACGCCTGCTGTTTCTGTCATTCATCATCGTCCCCGTGGCGGTGGCAGAAACACGTGTCTTCGTCAGTCTCGCTGGCACGCTTCTAGAGGCAGAGATCACCGCCATTGCCGGAGACAGCGTCACCTTGAAACGCATGAGCGATGAACAGACGCTCATCGTAAACCGCAAGACGCTCTGCAAAGAAGACAATGCCTACATTGCCAACTGGATGGAACAGCATCCTGATAAAGCAGCGGTTCCTACCCCTGCTCCATCCAGCGCTGCTGCACCTGCGCAGAAATTCAGCTTAGCCTGCCAGACCCTGCCTTCCAAAAGCAATCGTGGCCCTGCCGATGGTGGCCAGCGTACCATCGAACTCGTATATAACTTCAATATTAGCAATCGTGAGGTTAAGCGCGGGCTGGAGAAAGCACTTGGCTTTGTGATCGTCCTTGGTAAAAACGCCTCGGAATCCAACGGAGACCTAATAGTCCTGCAAAAAGAAGAGTTTGATGTCACCATCAGTGCCCAATCAAAAATGGTGCATTCAACCACACCTGTTCGTCTCACTTACAGCCAGGGTCTTGGCACTCCCTATGGAGTCAAAAGCTACGGTTATGTGCTCATCATTCGCGATGTCTCAGGCAACATTCTTCTCGTCGAGTCCAGCCCGGACGGTAGTGCTAAATTCACCAAGGAGCTTCTCTCACTCTCCGAGGTTCCGTGCATCGTGGACCGAGATTTCAAGCTTAAGTCCCAATCTACCGTCCCCACCGGCTACATCAGTTTTTGAGTGCTCCTCATTCCTTTGTCACTGCTTCGTCCAAGTTCAGCAGAATCAGACACAGAGTCGTCAACGTAGCGTGTTGCAGAGGATCAATTGACTCGTCACGTTTCGATTCACCGACAGCCAACAGTTTGTTGGCAGCGACGCGATCCGCCGCTTGCTGCGTCCTTAATTTTCCTAGCTGTGCTTTCAGCAATGCTTCCTCCTCTGCCGTGGGCAAGCGGCAGGTCACGAGACGAAATGCCTGCTCTAGCGCCGCTTGTTCATTGCCACGGTTTGATAGCAGCACCCGTTGCGCCAGCGTCCGAGCGGCTTCGACGTAAGTAGTATCGTTCAAAGTCACCAGCGCATGCAGCGGCGTATTCGTACGTGTGGCCTTGATGACGCAGGTTTGTCGTGCCGCGTTGTCGAATAACATCGTCGGCCCCACAATGCGCCGCCAGAAGGTGTACAGCATGCGACGGTGAAGCGCATCGCCATGATCCTGCACGTAGCTCTTTTTTCCAAACGTCGCCTCCTCCCAAATGCCTTCGGGTTGATACGGCTTCACTGACGGTCCGCCGAACTGCTCCTTCATCAAACCGGACACAAACAGCGCCTGATCACGAATCATCCACGACGGCATGCGGAACCGCGGCCCACGCGCCAGATAGCGGTTCTCGGGATCAAGCTGTGAATCCGTCACCTTCGATGACTGCTGATACGTCTCGCTCGTCACGATCAACCGCATCAGAGCCTTAACATCCCAGCCACTCTCGATGAATTCCGCCGCCAGCCAGTCGAGCAGTTCGCGATGATGCGGAACCTCGCCCTGCACGCCGAAATCCTCCGCCGTTTTGACCAAGCCGACGCCGAAAAACGCCTGCCAGAAGCGATTCACCGTCACTCGTGCCGTCAGCGGGTTATCCCGGCTCATCATCCATTGCGCGAGACCGAGCCGGTTCTTCGGCGCATCTTTGGCCATCGGCGGCAAACTCGCCGGAACGGCAAAGACGACCTTCGTCGTCGTAGGCTTATCATACGCGCCCTTCTCGAACGCAAACGTATCACGCGGCTGCGGCAACGTGTCCATCACCATGACCTTGGTGACGTTGTTCGTGGCTGAAACCTTCTCCCGCACAGCGGCGAGGAGCTTCTGTAGTAGTTTCGAATAGGCCGCGTCCTTGTCTTTGAAGTAACTCACCGCTTCCAGCAGCGGATCGACGCCACGATTCTTCGGCTCCGTCTTCGCGATATAGCTCGGCAGGTTGCCGGGGAGCTTGATCGCGTCTGATTCGGTCAGCGGCTTGTCCGCAGGACGCGGAAACTTGGTCATTTCAAACGTCTCCACTTCCTGTGCGATGGTATTCACCTTCTCCGTGGCCTTCTTCACACGCTCCAGTTCGGCAGGCGTCGAAATATCCATCGCCGGTGCTGCCTGGCCACTGCGTGCTTTGCCATCCTCACTCGTCTGGTTGAAGACATCGTAAAGCGCGTAGTAGTCGCGCATTGTTAGCGGGTCGAATTTGTGATCGTGGCACTTCGAGCAGCCCATCGTCAGTCCCAGCCACACGGTGCTGGTCGTCTCGACGCGGTCCATCACGTTCTCCACCCGCGTCTCTTCCGCGATGCGGCCGCCTTCGCCGTTGATCATGTGGTTGCGGTTGAATCCGGTCGCCAGTTTCTGCTCCGCCGTCGCATTCGGCAGCAGATCACCCGCAAGCTGCCAGATCGTGAACTGGTCGTAGCGCATATTGTCGTTGATCGCCTTCACTACCCAATCGCGCCACGGCCACATCGTGCGCTCAGGATCACCCTGATAGCCGTTCGTGTCCGCATAGCGTGCCGCATCCAGCCAGTCCCAGGCCCAGCGCTCTCCAAACTGCGCTGAATTCAGCAACCGATCGACTGTCTTCACATAATCATCCTTCAGTTCCTCTGGCTGCGGGGGTAGCCCTACCAAATCCAATGACACACGTCGCAGCAACGTCTCAGGTGCCGCCTTTGGCGAGGCTTCCATCCCTTTCTCAGCCAACTTCGCCCGCACAAACGCATCAATGGGATTCTTCGCACTGTTCGCTGGCAGCTTTGGCCTCTCAATCCGCTCAAAGGCCCAGTGTTTGCCCCATTTTGCGCCTTGGTCGATCCACTGCTTGAGCAGTTTTTTCTGCGCCTCTGTCAGCGAGCGATTGCTCTTCGGCGTTGGCATCACTTCATCGGGATCAGAGCTGAAAATGCGCTCGATGAGCGAGCTTTCATGACTCTTGCCCGGCAAAATCGCCGCCACGCCGTCCTTCACTGCTTTTGCCTCCTTTTCCACATCCAGCCGCAGATCGCCTTTGCGTTCCTTCGCATCTGGTCCGTGACAGAGGTAGCACTTGTCCGAAAGGATCGGCTGGATGTCGCGGGAAAAGTCAATCGTCGCCGCAGAGAGAGCGGAGATGGAGCTGATAAAAAGGAGCACGGGACGAATCATGAGCCAGCATCATACGATGGATACAGGTTCACTGTTGCCAAACATGCATGGCCGAACCTAGCTTGCCCCATGCACATCCCGACCCTCATCGAGCGCAAGCGCGACGGTGGCGTCCTCAGCGATGAGGAAATCCACGCCGTCATCGCTGCCTTCACGCGTGGGGACATGCCGGAGTATCAGATGAGCTCTCTGGCGATGGCCATCTTCTTCCAAGGCATGACGCCGGAGGAAACCGCCGCGCTCACCGACGCGATGCTCCACAGCGGCACCATGCTCGCTTGGAACGCGTACGATCCCATGCGCGTGGACAAGCACAGCACCGGCGGCATTGGCGACAAAACCTCGCTCGTGCTCGCGCCGCTGCTCGCCTGCGACGGCGTCTGGGTGCCGATGATCTCCGGCCGCGGCCTCGGCATCACTGGCGGCACACTCGACAAGCTCGAAAGCATCCCCGGCTTCCGCACGCAGCTCAACGAAGTCGAAATCCACCATGTCATCGACCAGGTCGGCTGCGTCATGGTTGGCCAGACCAGCGGCATCTGCCCGGCGGACAAGAAACTCTACGCGCTGCGCGATGTCACCGGCACCGTGCCGAGCATCCCGCTCATCACGGCGAGCATCATGAGCAAAAAACTCGCCGAGGGCCTTAACCGCCTCGTGCTCGACGTGAAATACGGCAGCGGCGCCTTCATGAAGACCGAGGAGCAAGCGCATCAACTCGCACAAAGCATGGTTCGCGTCGGCAACGCGCTCGGGGTGCGTTCCAGTGTGAGATTGAGCGCCATGAACGAACCCACGGGTGAATCCGCCGGCAACGCGCTCGAAGTCGCCGAATGCGTGCGCTGCCTCAAAGGTGAAGGCCCGCAAGACCTTGAAGACATCGTGCTTGATCTTGCTTCTGCAGTCGCTGTTTCACCTCGTTCCGATCTTCAGCAAATGCTCCATCGCGGCGATGCGTGGCGCAAATTCCAGCAGATGGTCGCCTTGCAGGGCGGCAATGTTGAAGCACTCGAAAAAATCACTTCGGTGCATCGCGCTCCATTCATCGCCGAGTTCAAATCGCCAGCCAGCGGCGTGCTGAATCGCATGGACGCCGGTGGTATCGGCCACGTCGTCCTCGAACTCGGTGCCGGTCGTTCCAAGGCCGCCGATCCCGTCGATTTCGCTGTTGGCTGCGATCAAATCGCCAAGACCGACACACAGGTGCGTGCTGGAGATGTGCTCCTACGCGTTCACGCCCGCACGAAGAAAGCACTATCCATCGCACTCGACGTTTTGCCGCAGCACATCGAGATCATTTGACGTTTGTCTCCCATGAACCGCCGCCGCTTCCTCCAGACCACCGCCGCCGCTTTGCTTCCCGAAATCGTGCAAGCCGCACCACCTGCGACACGCATCATCGACACGCACACGCATTTCTATGATCCCTCGCGTCCCGGCGGCGTTCCGTGGCCCGGCAAAGGCTCCAAACTTTATCGCACCGTACTGCCTGCCGACTGGCTTGCCGTCGCCGCACCGCATGGCGTAAAGGAAACGGTCATCGTCGAGGCCAGTCCGCTCGTGGAAGACAACCAGTGGATTCTCGATCTCGCGGCGAAGGAGAAGTCCATCGTTGGTTTTGTCGGTCATCTCGATCCGGGAGCCGAATTCGCCGCGAACTTGAAGCGCTTCGCCGCGAATTCGATCTTCCGAGGCATTCGGTGGAGCGGCGCTTTCTTGACCGACGAAGCAAAACACGACTCCGTGATCGCCGGAGCCAAGCTCCTCGCTGAACATGGCCTCGAACTCGATTTGAATGGCGCACCCAGCTACCTGCCACACGCCGCGAAACTCGCGGCCGATATTCCCGATCTCCGCATCCTCATCAATCACCTCGGTGCTTCCGGCGATCCGCAGGCGTTGAAACCCGAGTGGAAGGACAACATCCGCGCCATCGCTAAACAACCGAACGTCTTCATGAAAGTCTCGGCGCTCGTCGAGCAGGTGAAATGCGAACCCGGCCAAGCTCCACGCGAAACGGCCTACTACCTGCCCATACTTGACCATTTTTGGGAAACCTTCGGCCCCGACCGCCTCATCTACGGCAGCAACTGGCCGGTGTCTGACAAAGGCGCTCCATATGATGTCGTGTTCAAGATCGTTGACGAGTATTTCCGCTCCAGAGGCACCGAAGCCTGCGAGAAATACTTCTGGAAGAACTCGCTGGCCGCGTATCGCTGGATCGAACGCAAGTAAACGCATGCGCCTCGTCATCCAACGCGTCTCCGAAGCCGCCGTCACTATTGATGGTCAGATCACCGGGCAGATCGGCACAGGTTTGCTCATTCTCGTTGGTATCGAGCATGAGGACACGGTGGATGATGCTGCGTGGCTGACGCAGAAGGTCGCACAGATGCGCATCTTCAGCGATGCGGAGGGAAAAATGAACCTCTCTGTGAAGGACATCGGCGGCGACCTACTCGTGGTGAGCCAGTTCACGCTGCATGCGAGCACGAAGAAAGGCAACCGGCCCAGCTTCATCCGCGCCGCACGTCCAGAGATCGCGATTCCGCTCTATGAGCAGTTTTTGACGATGCTGGAGACCGAGATGGGTAAAAAGGTACAGCGCGGCATCTTCGGTGCCGACATGGAGGTGGCACTCATCAACGATGGCCCGGTGACGATCTGCATCGACTCGCGGGCACGCGAGTAAAAAAAGAAGGGCGGACCGTAGTCCGCCCCTCCGTAGGTTCTGGGGTTAAAAAATCAGGCGAGACGCGGCTTCACCAGCGTTTCGAGGCGGTTCACGCCACGACGAATACGAGCTTTGATCGTGCCAAGTGGCTCATGCAGACGTTCAGCCACCTCAGCTTGAGTAAGGCCGCTGAAGTAAGTGAGTTCGATGGCTTCGCGCTGGTCGGGGGTGAGGCGGGAGACGGCCTGATGCAGGATGCCGTCGCGCTCTTTGAACTCGAGGTTCTCGTGGCCGGAAGGTTCGAACTCGAACTGATCTTTCTTGTTCTCGGTCTCAAAGTCATCATTAAGTCGGGAGCGACGCTGTTTGGAGCGGATGCGATCAATGGCGCGATTGCGGGACAGCGTGGTTAGCCAGGTAAGTGGCTTGCCTTTGCGCGGCTCATAAAGGTGGGCCTTGTTCCAAACTTGAACCAGCACCTCCTGCATTACGTCCTCGGTGTCGTGATGATCGTTGAGGACGTTCGAGATGGTGGCGAAAATGAGGCCGCTGTATTTCTTGT
Organism: Verrucomicrobiaceae bacterium; assembly: GCA_947466075.1. Taxonomy (GTDB): domain Bacteria; phylum Verrucomicrobiota; class Verrucomicrobiia; order Verrucomicrobiales; family Verrucomicrobiaceae; genus Prosthecobacter. The sequence goes on along the minus strand of CANIBP010000016.1, from coordinate 76,506 downwards.
AGAAGGCCTGAAAGCTGGCCGCGTCGCGCTCGGCGATGCGCTTCAGGAGGCGGATGTCTTCTTCGATATTGGGATCTACTACAGGGGTGTTTTCGATCGCAGTCATGATTTCAGTTTTGGGGTGGTTGTAGGGTGATATTGCGACAAAAACAAGCACCGTCAAAGATTTGTTTTCATTTTGTCTAACTTTATGGGGTGTTCACCCCATTTTGTCGAAGTTATGCAACTTCACTATGGACGCAGCTTCGCACCTCATTTTGAGAAGCAGATGAGTGCCGAATATTCCCGGAATGACTTCGCTGACTGCAGAACATGACGACAGCCTTACCCCTTGCGCGGCGGACGAATCCGCCGACTCTACGCGCCCTTTTTCCGCCATGATCCCCAACGCCTTCCGCACCCTTCACTGCAACGCCGTCCGCACAGAGCACATCGGCCAGACCGTCACACTCTGTGGCTGGGTGAATTCGGCGCGTGACCACGGTGGCGTCATCTTCATCGATTTGCGTGACCGCGAAGGCCTAACCCAGGTCGTATTTCGTCCCGAGGAGAATGCTGAACTGGCTGCGCAGAGCCACACTCTGCGCGATGAGGACGTTTTGCAGATCACCGGCAAAGTTTCTGAGCGCCTGAAAGGCACGGAAAACGCCAAACTGCCAACAGGCGACGTCGAAATCGTTGCCACCGAGTGCAAAGTGCTCAATAAGGCTGACGTCTTGCCCTTCCATCTCGACCGTGAGCTTTCGAATGAGGACCTGCGGATGAAATACCGCTACCTCGACCTGCGCCGTGAGCGCATGAACAAAAACATCCGCACGCGTCACAAGATCACCAACGCTGCCCGCAATTATCTCGATGGCACCGGCTTCGTGGAAGTGGAAACACCGATCTTGAGCAATCCGACGCCGGAAGGTGCCCGCGACTTCCTCGTGCCCGCTCGTTTGAACCCCGGCAAATTTTACGCGCTGCCGCAGGCCCCGCAGCAGTACAAGCAATTGCTCATGGTCGCTGGTCTGGAGCGCTACTTCCAGATCGCTCGTTGTTTCCGCGATGAAGACCTTCGTGCCGATCGCCAGCCTGAATTCACCCAGATCGACATCGAGGCCAGTTTCATTGAGCGTGACGACATCCTGACGCTCGTCGAAGGCTTGCTCGTCAGCATGTTCAAAGCAGGCACCGGACGCGACATCCCGCTGCCCTTCCCGCGCATGACCTATCAAGAGGCTATGGACCGTTACGGCAGCGACAAGCCCGACACACGCTACGGCAACGAGATCGTCGATATGGCCGATGTCTTCGCCAACAGCGGCTTCAAAATCTTCCGCAGCACCATTGAAAATGGCGGCGTCGTGCGTGCCATCAACGTGAAAGGCTTCGCAGGCATCACCACCGGCCAGATGATCCGTCTGAACGAGATCGCCACGCAGGCGGGCATGAAAGTGAAGCAACTCGCCTTCATCAAGGTGGAGCGCGATGCGAACGGCGTGCTCGAATACAAGTCACCGCTGTGGAAATTCTTCACGCCTGAAGAGCAGCAGGCGCTCATCGCCAAGCTCAAGGTCGAGGAGAACGACATCGTCTTCTTCTACGCCGGCACCTGGCAGGAAGCTTGTGACATCCTTGGCCGCGTGCGCGTCGAGATCGCGAACATGACCGAACTCACCAAAGACAGCACCGCCTTCAACTTCCTCTGGGTCGTCGATTTCCCGCTGCTGGCTCACGATGCCGAATCCCAAAGCTGGGTGGCCGTGCATCATCCTTTCACACGCCCAAAAGCCGAAGACGTGCCGCTGCTCGATGCCGGTGAATACGGCAAAGTGCGCGCCGAAGCCTACGACGTGGTCCTCAACGGCTACGAACTCGGCGGCGGCTCCATCCGAATTCACGAGAAGGATCTGCAGGCCAAGATGTTCAGCGTTCTCGGCGTGAATGAAGAGGAGCAGGCCATCAAATTCGGCCATCTCCTTGACGCCTTCCGTTTCGGTGCCCCACCTCACGGCGGTCTCGCTCTCGGTCTCGACCGCGTCGCCATGCTCGCCTGCGGTGAAGACAGCATCCGCGAAGTCATCGCCTTCCCCAAGAACAACAAAGGCAGCGATTTGATGACCGACAGCCCCACCGCCATCGACTTCAAGACACTGCGCGAGATTTACATCCAGAGCACCTGGAAGGAGAAAAAGCCCGAGGCTCCAGTTCCTGCCGCGACCGCTTAACGCAGCGCCATCATCAGCGCATCGAGTTCCTCACGCACAGTGGTGGAATCGCTCACCGTTTGAGCGATCTCCGCCTTCACCGCATCGCGGAAACGTTTCCGCAGGCGGTGAATGGCTACTTTGACGGACTCAACGTTCATACTGAGTTTCTCAGCGGCTTCGGCTTGCGGGATCGCATCCGCTTCGGTGGTCAACCAGGGCTTCAAGGCATCAAAGTAGGCTGACTTGCCGCTGTCGCGCATTTCGGCCTCCAAAGTGGCCAACGCACGCGCAAGCAAGGTCAGTGCCCATTGGCGATCAAAGGCTGCATCGGGTGCTTCCACACTCGCATCAGCGATTTGCAGCCCTGCGCCAGTCGTATCGGACTCTGCTTCGATGACTGCATGAATTTGTCCGCCACCTCGCTTTGCCGCATGCGCACGATCCCGCTGATCCGCCGCGAAATGCTTCAGCGCCGCGAGCAAGTAACTGCGAAATCTTCCACGCAGCGGATCGGCACCCTCAATGGCTCCACCGGCGAGCAGTTTGGCGAAAAAGTCATGTGCCAGTTCACGCGCTACGTCCTCCTCACGACCATCGTGCCGCAGAAAGGCCACCACCGGCGCATAGTAAGCCTCACATAATTCACTGAGTGCTGAACGCGCCTGCTCATCGCTGCCACGCGAGCGTGAAACGAGTGTCCAGCGGGTGTCATGAAAACCAAGGGTCATGGCTTGAGAACCGCATCCGGCGTGAAGTGCGAGAAGAGCATCTTTCCCACAATCTTGTCCCACGGCATGAAGAATTCATCAGGACTGCCGCCGCGCTTCAGGCGCAGGCCTTTGGGTTCACGCGCCACCACTCTCGCGATCCAGTAGTTCCCGCTTTCGTGCTCGAAGATGATCAGGTCGCCAGCGGAGAATCCGGTGTCGAGATGTGAAGCGATCCACTGGCTGTTCTTGGCAACGCCGGGTTCGCTTCCTTGCGGAATGCGATAAGCTCCAGCGATGAAGCTTTTGATGAACATCGCGATGACAACGGCCACGACGACTTGACCGCTCCAGGAAGCCAGCCGGTTCTTCTTTTGCGGCGGAGCGCCCACCGGATGCTGGCGCATCCACCAGAGCGTGGAGATTACCGATGCTGCGAAGGCAACGAGCGAGAGCGTGATAGCCGCCCAAGGAAAGGCATCCTGGTGGCGTGGCAATTGATAGAAACCTGCGATGCCCGCAGAGATTACAGCAAGCGACCACCAGAACGCATGTTTACCGAAGTGAGCATTCACTTCATACCAACGCGTTGAAGAAGTGAGCGTGGCGGGTGACTGCACTCCGTAGATGCGATTGATCGGCACAAGTCGTAGCCACAGGGCTAGGTTCAGGATTAGCGAAAATCCTCCGACGTTCAGCAGCAAAACGGACAGGGCTGAATTCAACGAATCTTGCTGTAGCACCTGGAAATAATTGCGTAGCAGGAAGACGTTCGCACAGACGAAGATGGCACCAGCTGTAGCGCCGCCCAGCTTTATTAGGCGCATCGGAACTCCTGATGCACGTCCGAGTTTGGAGCGCGGCACCGAGGCGGCTTCTTCGATCTGTGTCTTCATTTCCCCGGCGCTCTGCTGGCGGCGGCCACGTTCCTTTTCAAGAGCGCGGAAGACCACTTCATCGACGTTGCCATTGCAGGTGGATCGCTCCGAAGGCGCTGCAAAGCGTCCCAGCGGCAGCTCACCAGTCAGCATCTCATAAAACACCACGCCGAGGCTATAAATGTCCGCACGATGATCCACCGTGGAAGGTTGCTCGATCTGTTCCGGAGCCATGTAGGGCGCGGTGCCGAGTTTGGCGCCGCTTTGCGTCAGCAGCATGGCATCCGCACTGTCCTCGCTGATGATTTTGGCGATGCCGAAGTCAGCGATCTTCACACGGCCTTTCGAATCGAGCAGGATGTTCTCCGGTTTGATATCGCGATGCAAAACGCCCTGCGTGTGCGCGAATTGAAGTGCCTCGCAGATGGCTGGAATGATCTTCAGCGCCTGCTCCGGCGTGAATCGGCCTGCGCGCATAGCCTGGCGGAGATTCACGCCGTCCACGTATTCCATGATGAGGAAACAGAAGCCACCGCTCTCACCAAAGTCATGCACGGCGACGATGTTCGGATGGCTGAGACGTGCGAGCACACGGCCTTCACGCGTGAAGCGCTCGGCAAAGCCGGGCGTGGCGGCGAGGGCCTTTGGCAGGATCTTCAGCGCGATGAGACGGTCGAGTTTCGGCTGCCGGGCACGATAGACGACGCTCATCCCACCCTGACCGATCTCGCCGAGAATTTCGAGATCGGGAAACGCAGCGGTGATTTCCTCCAGCGAAGGAAGATCACGTGCTTCGAGAGGAATGGTGTCCGCGCCGCCGTCAGTAGGCATAGCAGCTGCGGCCATGAGGGATACCGGGTTCAGGCCGTGAAACGGGTCGGGTGATGGGGAAGAAGTGTCCATGATACCGGCTCCGTGAGGAAAGCAGCGGCGGAGGTTACACAAAATCTTCGCGGCGGCGCAAAAAGTTCATGCTTCGGCCCCGGAATACCTTCTTGCGAACGCCAGCCTCTGCCGCCACACTCGCGGCCCACCTTCCCCACCCCAACCATGCGCTTTTCCGCGCTTTCCACCCTTTTTCTGCTTCTCATGTCGATCGCCAGCACGTCGCATGCCGCCAGCGCCTCCATTGAGTCCGTGACATGGGGCAAAACTGCCGCAGGTGAAGAAGTGAAGCTGTTCACACTGCGCAACGCGAAAGGCATAGAGACCAAGATCACGAACTGGGGCGGATACATTGTCTCGCTGAAGGTGGCAGACAAAAAGGGCCAGTTCGCCGATGTCGTGCTCGGCTTTGACTCGCTAGACGGCTATCTCGCGAAAAATCCCTTCTTCGGCTGCATCACTGGCCGCTACGCGAACCGCATTGGCGGTGCGAAGTTCAAGATCGACGGCGTCGAATACCAGGTGACGCCGAACTCCGGCAAGCATCAGCTCCACGGCGGCAAGGAAGGCTTCGACAAGAAAGTTTGGGCCGCGAAGGAGATCGCTGACGGTGTGGAGCTCAGCTACACCAGCGCCGATGGCGAGGAAGGCTTTCCTGGCACGCTAAAGAGCACGGTTACCTACACGCTCACGAAGGACAACGGCCTGCAGATCGACTACAAGGCCACGACCGACAAGCCAACGGTCATTAACCTGACCAACCACGCCTACTTCAATCTCGCCGGTGAAGGCAGCGGTGACATCCTCGGTCACGAACTGACCATTCCAACGGATCAACTCACCGCCACGGACGATGATCTCATCACCACCGGCGAAATCGTCAGCATCAAAGGCACTCCGCTCGATTTCACCACGCCGCATCTCATCGGTGAACGCATCGGTGCTGACTACAAACCATTGATCCAAGGCATCGGCTACGACCACAACTACGTCCTCTCCGGCAGCGGCATGAAGCTTGCCGCCATCGTGAAGGAAGCGAAAAGCGGGCGCGTGATGACCGTGCGCACGACGGAGCCCGGCGTGCAGCTTTACACCGGCAATCATCTCAACGGCGTGACAGGCAAAGGCGGGCATGTTTATGCCAAACGTCATGGCTTCTGCCTCGAAACGCAGCACTATCCCGACAGCCCGAATCATCCGAACTTCCCCAGCGTGATCCTGCGTCCGGGCGAGACCTTTCAAAGCACCACGATCTACCAGTTTTCCACCGAGTGAGCGCCACCCACGTCCTGACCGACCGAGTCCCCCTGTTTGACACCGAACCGCCTGCCTTCATCCAGGAGCAGGATTTTGCCGCAAGGCAGTATCGCGGCCGCCGCGACAATCAAGAAGACTACTATGCCTTTGCCGATGTCGCCGAACCCGAAGAGCCGAGTCTGCAGCGCCTGCTGCTCGTCATCGGCGATGGACTCGGAGCTCATGCCGGCGGCAGCGTGGCCAGCTACATCGGCGTAAACGCCTTTGTGCGTGCTTTTCACGAGCAGGAAGGCCCGCACTCGTGGAAGCTCAAGCATGCGGTCGAAACCGCGAATGAAACGCTCGGCTACATCACGAGCCGCATGCCCAACGTGGCACCGCCGATGGGCACCACGATGGTGGGCGTTCTCATTACGCAGCAGACCATGGAATGGATCAGCGTGGGCGATTCGCCGCTGTTCCTGTTCCGCGATGGCGAACTGCTCCGCATCAACGCCGATCACAGTCTCTCGCCCCTCATCGATGCACGCGCCGAGCGTGGCGAAATCACCACCGAAGAAGCTGAAAATCATCCCGACCGCCATACGCTGCAGTCCGCACTGCTCGGTCTTCCGATCATGATGATCGACGCTCCTGCCGCGCCGATGCCCTTGAAGAAAGGCGACATCGTCATCGCCGCCAGCGACGGCATCTTCACCCTGACCGACAAGGCGCTCGAAGAACTGCTCAGCTTCGGCAAGCACACAACGGCAGACAAAATCGCCGACGCGATCATCTTCGCCATCCGCCGCATCAACAACGACCGCCAGGACAACACGACTGTCGGTGTGGTCAAAATCTCCTGATCAGAGACAAAGTTCGCGTTTCACGAGGCCGACACCGGCCACCATGTTCGCGAGCTTATTTTTCGCAGCCCAACGTGCCGTCTGTGAAAGGCCGCAGTCGGGAGCGAAGACGAGTTTGTCGGCAGGCGCATGCTTCAAACACGCACGCACGGCATCAGCGATCTGCTCCGGCGTTTCGATGTGATAGCTCTTCACATCGATGATGCCCACGGCGACGTCGTAGCGCTCTGCCATCGGCTTGATGACCTCCAGCTCGGCGTATTCGCGGTTCGCCATCTCCACATGCACTTCATCGCAGTGTAGATCGAGGAAGGCGGGAAAAAGTGGTGCGTATTTGCGCCAGCCGACGGGATGGCCTTTGAAATTGCCGAAGCAGAGGTGCGTGCAGATGCGCGTCTTGCCGTAACCACTCGCGACGGTGCGGTTGAAGATGTCCACAAAGCGTTTCGTGTCCTCTCGGTAGCCGTAGCAGCTCATGCTGGGCTCATCGACGCAGATTTCCTCTGCACCAGCCGCCACGAGGTCGGCGATCTCCTGGTGAACGATGGGCAGCAGGGCCTCGGTGATGGCGTAACGATCTTTGTAGCGTTCATTCGGCGAAAGTCGGCCGCTGAGCGTGTAGGGGCCGGGAACGGAGACTTTGAGACGCTTGCCAGTTTGTGCCGCGAGACGTTTCAAACGGAGAAATTCCTCCACCACGCCGAGTCCACGCGGAGCACGCAGGTCGCCAACGATCTCATGCTTGCCACGCTGATCATGCGCGGGCGGTCCAAAGCGTCGCGGACTGGCTGGTTCAAGCGCGATGCCCTCGATGAAGCCGTAGAAGCTCAAATTGAAGTCAAACCGCGTCTGCTCGCCATCCGTGATGACATCCAGCCCGGCGGTGATTTGATCCTGAATCGCCACCTGCGCCGCATCGTCTTGCATTTCCGCGATGTCGGCCGTCCCAAAGCTGCCGAGGTGCTGCGCGGAAAATTCAAGCCAGCCTGGAAACGGATAACTGCCAATGACGGAGGTGCGGAGCGGTTGGGATTTCATTATGCGGCATGTAACGTGAAGTAATCACTTGATGCCATGCACAAGCCGCAAAGAACAACCGATGCGGCGGGAAGGTGCAATGCAACCAAGCCCGTAGGGCTGTTACAACCCTAGCCGTGGGTGATAACCCACGGATGCGTGTGCCCCAGGATCAAACCGCGTAGCGGTGAAACAAACCGCCGACCATGTCCCTGTGATCACCCCGCAGTGTATTGGTCGTCGTATTGGATTTTCGCTTCCTCCAACAGATGTCCGTATTCATCCAGGTAATCCGTCTGCTGATGATGAATCTGCTGGTCTTTGATGTAGCGGATCACAGCGTCTTTTTCACGCATGGAGACGGTGAAGGCACCGTAGCCGTCCTGCCAGCCCGTGAAGCCTGGGAAAATGCCTTCTTTGCTGATCCATCGGCTGGTGCCGGTTTTCAATTCGCGCATGTAGTCAGCCAGCGAGAGCGATGGATGCAGGGACGTGAGGATGTGAAGGTGGTCTTCCATGCCATTGATGCGGTAGAGATGGCATTGCAGCCCCTGATGGATGCCCCAGATGTAGCGAAACAGCTCCTCGCGGCGGTCAGGATTCAAAACGGGAGAGCGCCCCTTCGTGGAGAAGACGATGTGATACAAAATCTGCGTGTAGGTGTTTGCCATGACGGTGACCTTGGGTGGCTGGTATGGTTTGTGTCACCGCTACGCGGTTCAATCATAAAATATGGGTTGGGGCACGCGCGTCCGTGGGTTGGCACCCACGGCTATTGTTGTGGGCAGCGCTACGCGCTTACAATCGCCGACCGCGTAGCAGTGGAACAATCGTAGCCGCGGGTAAAACCCACGGGCGGCGACCGTGCAACACGATGAACCGCGTAGCGGTGTCACAGAAGCGTTCAAACGCCCAAGCCCGCATAATACTTCGCAATCCGCCGCGCATGCTCGTCATAGGCGGCTTCGAAAAGTTCGGTGGCCTTCTCGGCTCCAATGACGGCTCCAGCGGTGAGGACTTTTGGAGGTTGGCCGGCTTTGGTGAGGCGGTCGGCGACTTCGGCTTTAATGGCGTTCACGAGAAGGCAGCCGCCGACAGTGCTGCCGGGGGCGACGGGGGTTTCGAGGCCTTCGATCTTCACCATGGCATCGCCAACAGGAGCGCCGGTGTCGAGCACGATGTCGGAGAAGTCCTGGAGCTTTTTGCCATCGCGATGACGGCTGGTGCTGGCCTCGCTGTGCGTGGTGCTGATGATGGCGACGACTTTGACGCCTCGTTTTTGGAATTCCTCGGCCATCTCGACGGGGACGACGTTGCAGCCGCCGCTGGAGATGACGAGGGCGCTATCGCCGGGCATGAGATCGAAGTTGCGCAGGATGCGATTGGCGAAGCCGCTCACGTTTTCGAGGAACATGGCCTGCCGTTGGCCATTGGCACCGACGACGAGGTTGTGAAAGGTCAGCGAGAGTTCGACGATGGGATTGAAGCCGGGGAATGAGCCGTAACGCGGCCACATTTCCTCGACGAGGATGCGACTGTGGCCTGAGCCGAAGACGTGGACCATTTGTCCGGCGAGGATCGTCTTCGCGAACATGTCGGCGGTCTGCTGGATGACTGGAAGCTGATCGCGGACACGATTGATGAGGCCTTGGCTGGCTTCGAGGTATTGGAGGGCGGGGGTCATGATGAAGGAAGATTTGGTTTAACCACAGAGGTCACAGAGAGGCACAGAGGTATGAATTCTGAACTCTGTGTTTCTCCGCGGCCTCTGTGGTTGATCAGTGATGTTGTATGAGGTTGAAGACGGAACCGAGGCATCCGGCGCTATCGCCGAGCATCGCTGGAGCTAGGCGGGCTTGGTTTCCGCCGGGACGCCACTCGAAGTCGTCGAGGGCTTGTTGGAGTGGCTTGAAGAGAAGCTCCTTCGCACCAGTGGCGATGCCGCCGCCGAGTATGATGAGTTCGGGATCGAGCACGTTGATCAAAGAAGCGATGGCGGCGGCGAGGTGGCGGACGGAGGTGAGCCAGACGTTTTTAGCGAGCTCGTCGCCTGCGGCATAGGCATCGAGAAGGGCGTGGGTGGTGGCGTAGCGACCTTCACCGCGGATGGCGATGGTTTGATTGCCGATGGCGTCTTCGAGGCTGCCAGGAGTGTTGAAATCGTCGCGCGGCGCATTCGTATCCGTGCTGACGTGGCCGAGATGTCCAGCACGGCCGATCTTGCCGGTGAGGAGTCGTCCGCCAGTGTAAATCGCACCACCAACACCGGTGCCAAGGGTGAGCATGAAGACATCGCGGCAGTTCTTCGCGGCTCCGGCCCAGACTTCGCCGAGCAGGGCGGCATGGGCGTCGTTGAGCACGCGGCAATCGCGCTCGAGAAAGGCGAACCAGTCGAATTTTTCGAGGCCGTGCATGCGTCCTGGCATCCAGTCGATGCACTGGCCGTTTGGATTGGCCAAACCTGGCGCGGAGAGGCCGACCGCGAGTTTGCAGCCTGCCTGCGCTTCGAATTCACGAACGATCTCGCGCACGGTGATGGCGAAGCGCGGGGTGTTGTTTTCGAATTCGCCATCGCGGGTCGGTTTCGAGAGCGTGGTGATGACGCGGGCACTTTGGGTGTCCACGAGCGCGGCCTTGATGTTCGTGCCGCCAAGGTCGATGCCGATTGCTGGGTTCATGATGCGTGAATTTGGCCCTCACTGACCGTCCAGCCGCCATCGACGGCGAGGACTTGGCCGGTGATGAATTTGGAATCGGTGGAGAGCAGAAGGAGGGCGGCGGCATCGCAGTCTTCGGGATGGCCGATGCGGCCGCCGTCGAGGGGTTGCTTGGTTTTGATGAACTGCATAATGTCGTCGTTCGTCGCGGCGCGTTTGGACATGGGTGTCTCGACGAGCGCGGGAGCGATGACATTCACGCGGATGTTTTGCGGGGCGTAGTAGGCGGCGATGGATTTGCTGAAGCCGATGATGCCGGCTTTCGCGGCGGCGTAGGCGTGGGAGGCAAAAAACTTCGGCGAGGGCGAGTAACCGAGCACGCTGGCCATGTTCAGGATGACGCCACCGGTGCCTTGTTTGAGGAACTGGCGCACAGCAGCGCGATTCGAGAGCACGACGGACTTCAAATTGAGATCGAGGGTGTAATCGAAGCCGTCGTCGGTCATTTCATGAAGCGGGCCGTCGCCTTGGCTGCGTCCGCTGCCGCCGGCGACGTGGTAGAGGGCGTCGAGTCGATCAAACATCGCCACAGCATGCTCGGCGGCCTCAGGCATGGCGGCATCGGCGGCGAAACCACGGGCGTTGGGGCCGAGTTCGGCCAAAGCGGCATCCACATTGGCCTGCGTGCGGCTGGTGACGACGACGTTCGCTCCGGCGGCGATGAGTTTTTTCGCCGCAGAAAGGCCGAGGCCGGTGGTGCCACCCATGATGACGATGTTTTGGCCGGAGAGTGAATGCATGATGGGTGAAGGAGAGCAGCGGGCGGCTGCGTTCAAGTTGACTCATGAACACACGCCGCACTTTTCTTCGCAACCTCTCGTCTTTGGCTATTACAGCTCCGTTGATGGCGGAAACGCCGAAATCGAAGAACAAGATCTGTTTTTTCACGAAGCACCTGCAAGGTCTGAGCTTTGATGAGATCGCCAGTTTGGGCGCGGAAGCAGGCTACGATGGCGTGGAGTCGCCGATCCGGCCGAAGGGGCACATCGAGCCGGAAAAGGTCGTGGATGAGCTGCCGAAGTATGTGGAGGCGCTCAAGAAGCAGAATCTCGAACTCATGATCATGACCTCCGGCATCAACGAGGTGAGCGCGGAGCAGCGCACGGAGGAAATCCTGCGCACGGCGGCGAAGCTGGGCGTGAAGCGCTTCCGCATGAACTACTTCAAGTATGACCTCAAGCAGCCGATCTGGGAGCAACTCCAGGCCGTGCGGCCGAAGATCAAGGACCTCGTGGCCCTGTGCAAAGAGATCGGGATCCAGCCGATGTTCCAGAACCACAGTGGTAAGGATTACTTCGGCGCGGCGGTGTGGGACATCTTCTCGATCATGCGCGAGTATCCGGCGGCAGACTTCAGCTTTGCCTTCGACATCCTGCACGCCACCTGCGAAGGCGGCCTGTCCTGGCCGCTGGAGTTCAATCTCGTCAAAGACCACATCGGCGCGGCTTACTTCAAGGATTTCAAATGGGACGGCCGCAAGCTCGTCACTGTGCCACTCGGCGAAGGCCAAGTGGACCCGAAATACGGCGAAATTCTCATGAAGACCGGCTACAGCGGCCCGATTTCGCTCCATCTCGAATACCTTGAAGGCAAGGCCAGCGATCCCGCCGTGCTGAAAGAGTTCCGTGCAGCGCATGTTCGCGATTTGAAGACGCTGAAGGGGTGGCTGGGGTGGGCGTGAGTTCATTTGCACTCCACAGAAATGAGCAGATTCACACCACAACTCGGGTGGTTAGTCACTCGTCACATTCAGGAATTGAACATCTATGCTCAAGTATTTCACAATCGAATCGTCAACGCATTTGATGACCTGATAACGGAGGCGGATCAGATCGAAAAAGAAGAATACAGTCGGCTTTCGACTATAAGTAGCGGGGACAGCGGTGATGACTCTGACGAATGCGAGCGTGCCTATTTTAAGGGTGTGGATTTTTACATCGCAACTGATGCGGTTCGACAAGGAACCTTCAATCTGATGGTCGCGGGACTTTTCCATCTATTCGAGCAGCAGGCTGGCGCACTCGCACGGGAGTTGGATCGCAAGGGGGAATTGTCTTCGTCAGAATACCCTTGGGCAAAACTGCAGGAGATTTTGCGTCATAAGAAGGTGGATGTCAGGCTTTTCAAAAGCCACCTGTTGCTCGATGAGCTTCGGTTGGCTGCAAACGTCATCAAACACGGTGACGGAAAGTCATCGAATGAACTTCGTTCTCGAAATCCAGACCTTTTCGAAGAAATCAATCTGCCATTTGCCGGCGTTCTGCTGCCATTACGTCCCCTGGTCGGTGAGGGGCTTCGCCTCACGGTCCACCATTTCAAAAACTACCACGCATGCTTGGAGGGCTTCTACCAAGAGTTGACAGAATCCCTGTCATGAGGTTTGCCGTCATTCATCATGCTCTCGGCTGAATTGCCTCAAAGTGGTTAAGCATGTTCTATGATAGCGTTACGAAAAGGAATCTTACACTTTATGTCTGACGCAAATCTGCCTCTGATTCTCCATCCAGGCACCGACTTGATTCTTGGGAAGACGCAGAGTGGGCGGATTGTTACTGAGATGGTGGGTGGGGTGCTGGCATTGTCACGCGCCGTCGTGAATGCCAGCGAAGCACTGGTTCCGCGTTTCAAGATTGGCGAGCATACCTTCTGCGAACCGGATTATCGACAGATTCTAATCTGGTCGAAGGCTCTTGCGTTGGAGCCAGTAATAATGGCAGACCAGCTACTACGGCAATCTATGCTGGCGCCGGAGGAGCGTCTTTTGCGAAGTATTTTTGGAGATTTGCGTGCAGCTCATCTGGTGAATGGGCGGCTGGAATATCTCGATTGGGATCTCGATCTGTGGCCTTTGTCGAAGTTTGAATGGGTGCCAGACCTCTCAATTTCCCACCTGAATATTTCTGGACGCAGCCAAAAAATGCGCTCGTTGGAAGTTCCTCTCGAGGATCTTACAATATTAAACTGTGACGAGATCGGTTTGCGTGAAGTTGACCTCTCGGGAGCACGCAAACTTCAATACCTCAGCTGTCCTGCAAACGAGCTCACTAGGCTTGATCTGTCTGTCGTTCCGCAACTCACGTCACTCTCATGTGGTGGAAACCAACTGAGATCCCTTGATCTGTCCGATGTGCCCCAGCTCAAGTCACTCCGTTGTGGTGGGAACCAGCTTAGATCGCTTGATCTTTCCAATGTTCCCCAGCTCAACTCACTTGGTTTTGGTGACCTTTATGAAAGGTGGTCGTGCGAAAACGAAACACTTCCTGTTTTGGATATCCGCCCCTTGGAAAAATTGGAAGAACTCGATTGTTTCAAAAATAAACCCCGCCTAATCCAACGCCCTGACCAGAACTTCTAAGCCATGCAGCAAGCCGACTGGATTATCCTCGACTCAGAAACGACTGGCTTTGTAGCTCCGATCTACGCCGTTGAAGTCGGCGCTCAACAAATGCGTGGCTGGGAAGCCAGCGGGCCGCCCTTTCGCAAGCTGCTCAATCAGAACCAGGACATCCCGCCTGAGGCTTCCCGGGTGCATGGCTACACGCGGGAAATCCTAGAGCGCGATGGCGAACCGGCGTCCCAGGTTTATGCCGAACTCCGACGGTATGCGGGAAGCCTGCCCATCGTGGCCTACAATCTGGACTATGACATGGAGAAGGTGCTCAAACCTGAATGGCAAAGGCTTGGCATCACACCGATGGGCGGTGGCGGTTTCTGTGCGCTGCGGCTGGCGCAACGGCTGCTGGACCCGGTGCCTGCGGGTAACTGCAAGCTGCAAACCCTGCGGCAGTATTACCGCCTGCCGGAACATGGCGCGCACACGGCGCTGGGAGATGTGGAGACGGTGGCAGATTTGTTTGCCAAGGTGCTGCGGCCCATCGCCGAGCAGCGTGGGCTGGACACCTGGGCCAGCCTCAAAAGTTATGCCGAAGATGAGTGGTATCCAAGCCGCATCGCCTTCGGCAAGTTCAAGGACCGGTCGATCTACGATGCGCGTAGAAACACGGAACTGCGCCAGTGGCTGGAATGGCTGGCCAATTCCTCGAATGCGCGGAGTGCGAGCATGGGGCGCTGGTATTTGCGTCAACTGGCCCTCGTGAAGCCATCGCAAGAGGCTGAGTTGTTTGTCGCCACTGGTGGCAGCGAGACCCAGACAAATGCGACGGGAATCATCCTCTACGTTCATCCCGGCCTGCAGCGGCTGCGTGATCTGATCGCGGCCTCGCGTGCGCGACTGGCGGACCTCGAAGCGACCTACACTTCAGAGAGGAATCATGTGCTGGCGCTGGAGGCGCGCATCTTCCAGCGCTTGCGAATGCATTTCGAGGAACGTGACCGCCTGCGGCTGGTGGTGCGTTACCGTCAGGTCTTCTTGGACACGCTTTTGGCCGAAGGAGAGGAGGAGGCCGCGAAAACGCGGGACGACTACGAGCAGGCCGAAGCCCGCACCCGCGAGGAATATGAAGCAACCGAAGCGGCGATGGGATCCAAGCACCGCCTGTCTGCGGATGAGGAGTCTGAACTGAAACGGCTGTGGCGGGAGCTAGTGAAGTTGTTCCACCCCGACCGCTTCGCGGATGATCCAGAGAAACAAGCAGCCTACACGAACCTGACCGGAGCCATCAATGCCGCGAAAGACAGCGGTGATCTGGAGACGTTGCGCCAGATCGCGAATGATCCCGCAGGCTACATGCTGCGGCAGGGCTGGGCAGCGATTGATCTGAATGACACAGACGAACTGGAGCAACTGCAAAAGCTCCTGAACAGCCTGGAGGCCGAGATTCTCAGCGTCATCGAAGCCACCGATGCGCTCAAGGAGAGCGACAGCTATGAGCTGTCTCAAGTCGTGGAGAAGGATCCCGAAATACTCGACCGCGTGATCGGGCAGCAGATCGAAGGCATTAACGAGGAAGTGGCGAAGCTGAAAGCAGAGGCGGCACGGCTACAGCGGGAGATTGCCGAATTGAGCGGGGACGATGCGCCGGTGATCGGGTGAGGCGGGAGGGGCGCAACGTTGTGCCAACAAACCCAGCCCGGTTTGCCCACAAACCCACCCCGGTGTGCCCAAAATCCGACCTCGGATTTGGTAAACCCGAGCTGGAGAAGTCTTCTGATTCAAGGCAGCCAGAACAAGCTCAAAGCCGAGGTGGAAGTTCCAGAGCATGAGATTGACGAACTGAGCCGGGAGAATGCGTCGGCGTTCGTCCGAAGCGGTAGTTGCGCACCGGCAAGTGCGCCCTACACTCGGCGCTCCCTTTCCCCCAAACGCATGAGCACCCACGTCAAACTTTACATTCCCGGTCCCGTCGAAGTTTCCCCTGACACCTACGCTGCGATGGCGCAGCCGATGATCGGGCATCGCGGCAAGGGATTCCAGGATCTGTATGCCGAGATCCAGCCGATGCTGCAGACGCTGTTTGGCACGAAGCAGCAGGTGTTTCTGAGCACCTCCTCGGCCTGGGGCGTGATGGAGGGCTCGATCCGCAATCTGGTGAAGAAAAAGGTGCTGAACTGCTGCAACGGAGCCTTCTCCGACAAGTGGCTGGACGTTTCCAAGCGCTGCGGCAAGGAAGCCGAGGCTTATCAGGTCGAGTGGGGCCAGCCGATCATGGCAGCGGAGATCGACAAGCGTCTCGCCACGGGTGAATTCGACGCGGTGACCTTCATCCACAATGAAACCTCCACCGGCGTGCTCAGCCCCATCGCGGAGATCGCGGCGCTGAAGAAGAAGTATCCGGATGTGATGTTCATCACGGATTCGGTGTCTGGTTTCACCACGGTGCCGGTGAATTTCGACGAACTCGGCCTCGACGTGCTGCTCACGGGCAGCCAGAAGGCCTTCGCGCTGCCTCCGGGCCTGGCGCTGTTCACCGCCAGTGAGGCCGCCATGGCCCGTGCGGCGACGATCAATGACCGTGGCTACTACTTCGACTTCCTGGAGTTCAAGGCGAACGGCGAGAAGAGCATGACGCCAAGCACGCCGTGCATTTCGCTGATCTACGGCCTGCGGCATCAGCTCAACAAGATCTTCGCCGAAGGCGTGGACAACCGCTACGCACGCCACGCCAAGCTCAACGGCATGGTGCATGAGTGGGTGCGCCGCAACGGCTTCGAGTTCTTCGCGCCGGAAGGTTATCGCTCCAAGTCGCTGACCTGCGTGGCGAACAACAAGGGCATCGACGTGGCGGCCTTCATCGGCCTGCTGAAGAAGAATCACAGCATGATCATCGACGGCGGTTACGGGAAGCTGAAGGGCAAGACCTTCCGCGTCTCGAACATGGGCGACGAGTCCGAGGCAAGCATCAGCACGGTGATCGCCGCGCTGGATGATTCGCTGGCGAAGCTGTGAGGCTGCTTTTAGCGGATTAAATCGTGCGCCGGGTGAATCCAGTCGCATTTTCAGACGTTCTACCTTCTGACATGGCCAAAATCATCCGTGCATTACTCCCTTTGATCATTCTGGCCGCCTGCGGCTGGATTGGTTGGTGGCTGATCACGCACAAACCGGAGTTGAAGGCGATGGAGACACGACCGGTGCTCGTGTCGGTGGAAGGGATCACGCTCAAGAAGACGAGCTATCCGGTGCGGGTGGCCTCGCAGGGTGCCGTGCAGCCGCGCACGCGCAGCACGCTGCTGCCGGAAGTGGCGGGGATGATTGTGGAGGTGAGTCATTCATTCAGGCCCGGCGGTTTTTTTGAAAAAGGCGAGGTGCTGGTCAAACTCGACCCGGTGGATTACGAAACAGGGGTCACTGTGGCTAAAGCAGCCGTAGCGCTGGCGAAAGTGACCGTAGCCGAAGAGGAAGCGAAGGCTGAACAGGCACTGGAAAACTGGAAAGCGCTGGGGCGTCAAGGAACACCGGGCGAACTCGTCGCGCGTGCGCCGCAAGTGGCGCGTGCCAGGGCTGACCTTGCCGCCGCC
Source organism: Verrucomicrobiaceae bacterium (assembly GCA_947466075.1). Taxonomy (GTDB): domain Bacteria; phylum Verrucomicrobiota; class Verrucomicrobiia; order Verrucomicrobiales; family Verrucomicrobiaceae; genus Prosthecobacter. The sequence continues at coordinate 59,087 of CANIBP010000016.1, read as the reverse complement.
GAGGCCCGTGTGGTGAAAGCGGAGCGTGATGCGCAGCGCACCGTCATTCGTGCGCCGTATGCAGGGCAAGTCTTGGAGCAAAGCGCCGACGTCGGGCAGTATGTGACACCAGGCACCACCTTGGGGAAGGTGTTTGCCACGGATTTTGTGGAAGTGCGTCTGCCGCTGCCTGAGCGTGAGAGCCAGCATGTGCAACTGCCGGAACGCTATCGTGATGCAACGGAAGCACTGCCCGCCGCAAACGTGAAACTGCGCACGACTGCTGCTGGCAAGACGGTGACATGGAACGGCCGACTGGTCCGTGTGGAGAGCGCTCTGGATGCGGAAACACGCCAGACCACCGCCGTGGCGCAGATCGACAACCCTTTTGCCAAACGTGCGGATGGCGCACCGCCGCTGAAGATCGGCCAATTTATCGAGGCTGAGATCGAAGGGGCCGCGCTAAACGATGTGTTCATCATTTCCCGTGCCGCCGTGCGCGCTGGGGATGAGATCATCCTCATCACTCCTCAAAACACACTCAAGCGCATGTTCGTGGAGCCGATCTTCGGCACAGAGAAGCACATTGTCGTCTCGGCCAACGCGGCGAAGGCACCGAAAGAGGGCGACGTACTGTGCCTGACACCGATTCCATTTCCTGCTGATGGTGCACGCGTTTCTCCGGTGATCGACGGCCAGCCTGCGGGTGGCAAACTTGCCGGAGACAAGGCACCGGATAAAAAGTCTGCCATGCTGACGCCGGAAGCGAAGCCGCTGCCTTGATGCTGAGTCACAAAGATTGAAATTGTGACGTTGCCAGAGTGAAGCTGGCACGGGTGATGCTTAATATAGGGAGTGAATGGAACAACCGACACGCATCATTCCCGTTTCAAGTAACCGCACGGCCACGGGTGCGCAATCCAGCAACATCATCCGCATGGAACCCGATCCAGGCCTCATCAAGATGGAGACCGTCCAGGGACGCGAGTCCGTTTCGGGCGGTGATGCCGAGTCAGCGCAACGTTTTGCAGGTGAGGTGAAATACGTCGGCTACTACGCGGAAAAACTGGCCGAGACGCTCGGTATGCGCCGTTTGGAAGTAGCGATCGTGGAGGATCGTGAAGGACAAACCGCCATCAGCGCTGGGCAGCAGGATGGCAACTGGCATGGGAGTGTCAGTGGCAACCAACGTTCCATCAAGCAGGTGCGTGAAGCGCTGACTCGCTGATTTCGAATTTTCACACCATGAGTTTGAACCCCGTGATCACAGCCGCCGCATCGCTGCAACGTCTCGATGGCGTGGCTGGTGTGATGTTATTCAAAGGTCGCAACACCATCCACCGCCAGATGCCGTTCTCCGACATGCGAGCGGAAAATCTACGCGAGATCGTTGCGCAGATGCTGGAAGGTTACCGGCAGGTGAAGCGAAAAATACGGCAGGTCTATCTCGAATTCGACGGCGGTGTGCTGCTCATCGTCGTGCAAGACGAGACGGCGATGATGTTCTTTCTCACTTCGCGGGCAGACTCCGATCTCGCGGCGAGTGCCGCTTCGGTGATGCTCAACGATCACGCAGGCTTGCTCATTACTGCCTCTGCCGAACCACAACCTGCCGCCAAACTTCCAGCGGACGGCATTGAGGAACTCGTCGTCACCAGTCCGCGCGCATTGTCGCAAATCACCGCGAAGTTGGACACGGGTGTCAACCAGTGGGGCACGGTTCGCAAGCGGGTGGAAAACGTCCTCGGCAAGGTCATGGGACGTGCACAGGCCGCCAATCTCATCGAGCGCACAGTCGAAGAGTCCCAGATCAGCGATCCTTACCGACTGCCTGCCGCTGGCGTGCGCAAGCTGGCCGTCAGCGTGATCGACCACGTGCCGAACGTCACCAAACGCCGCCAACTTCTCGTCGAACTCGACGCCGCACTCGAAGATTTGGAAATCTGAACCCGCCACCATTCATGAAGCACTTTTGCACCTGCCTTGTCGCCAGCATCGCCCTCCTCGTCACCGTGTCCGCTCAGGACAGCGCCAAGATCGAGGCCAAGCTCGACACGATCATTCAGAAACTCGACACCAACCAGGGAACGCTGATCGAAGTGGCAAAAGCCGTGAAAGGCGAAGCCGCTCCCGCAGTAGCGCCTGCACCAGCTACACCTGCGGATGCTGCGGTGAAAGCGGATATCGAAACGGTGCAGCTTAATTTGAATCTAGTGTGGATGGTCATCACCGGAGCTCTGGTTTTCGTGATGCAGGCCGGATTTGCCATGGTGGAGCTGGGATTCGCCCGTGCGAAAAACAGCATCAACATCATCATGAAGAACTTCCTCGACTTCTGCATCAGCGCGATCGTGTTCCTGTTCATCGGCTTCGGTTTGATGTTCGGCACGAGCATCGGTGGCTGGATTGGTGGCGACAGCTTCTGGCTGTCCAACCACGCAGCCGATGACAAGTTCTGGGCCTTCTGGTTCTTTCAGGTGGTGTTTGCGGGCACTGCTTGCACGATTGTTTCTGGCGCAATGGCGGAACGCACCAAGTTCGTCGGCTACCTCATCTACGCAGCACTTCTGGCAGCGATTGTGTATCCCATCGGTGGTCACTGGGCCTGGGGCAGTTTTGGCGGTGCCTTTGGCGTTGGCGGTGAAAAAGGTTGGCTCGAAGCGATGGGCTTCGTGGATTTCGCAGGATCAACGGTGGTGCACGGCTGCGGTGGCGCTTGTGCACTGGCTGGCATCTTGGTGGTCGGCGCACGTCACGGACGTTTTGCAAAGGATGGCACGCCGCGTTTGATCGCCGGACACAACATCCCACTTGCTGCGCTTGGTGTCTTCATCCTGTGGTTCGGCTGGTTTGGCTTCAACGCAGGTTCCACCCTGCTTGGCAACGGGACGATTGGCCGCATCGCGGTGAATACGACCATCGCTCCTGCGGCAGCTGCCTTGTCGGCCATGATTTCGATGTGGTTTGTTCAAGGTCGGCCGGATGTGGGCATCACGCTCAACGGTTCGCTCGGCGGTGCGGTCGGTGTGACAGCCTGCTGCGCCAACATTTCTCCAGCCTCAGCCTTCATCGTCGGTTTGATCGCGGGCATCATCACCACCGTCGCCACCATCGCGCTCGAGCGCATGAAGATTGATGACGCTGTGGGCGCAGTGCCGGTGCACCTTTGCAATGGCTGGTGGGGAACGCTCAGTGTGGCCTTGTTCAACATGGACGGCTTTGATGCGAACAAGCTTGGCGTACAGGCATTGGGCACGTTTTCGGTTACGATCACCGCCTTTGTAATTTGCTTCGGCATCTTCAAGCTGGTGGACATGCTCGTCGGACTGCGTGCCTCGGATACGGAACAAATCGACGGCCTCGACTTTGCTGAGCACGCCGCAAACGCCTACCCAGATTTCCAGACCACGGATCAGACCTGAGGCAATCAAGGTCACTCATTGCGCAAGATCGGTGGGGCGACGCAATGACTCCCTGCGTTGATACGGGGTCATGGTCAATCTTACGCAATGGAATGGCGGTGGTGCCAATAGCAGTGGTACAGGCATCAGCAACATCGACACGCAGGGCAATGTGCATCCCGATCAGTTTTGGCACGAACTCAACTTGGGCAACGTGAAGGAGCGCAAGTTCAGCGACATCTGGTCGAATCGCGATAACCCAACGCTCTCGGCATTGCGCGACCGCAAAAAGGCAAGTGCAGCGAGTGTCGCTTCCTTGATGTCTGCGGTGGCGGCTTCCGTGTACGCGCTTTGCAAATGACCGGCGATCTCTGGGCTCCTGACCCTTCATGTTACTTAAATATGCAGGAGATCGGACTTGCTCAAGCAGCGTGACGCTCACTCAGCCTAGTTGCTATGAAAATTTGGCAACCAAGACTGTGACAGCAAGATTTTGCATGTCGGAATTCTTGCTCTCTGCATGGAATCCTGCCAGCATTCGATGCCATCAAGCGGAGGAGCATTCTCCGCATCAACGTCTCAATCTTCATCTCCTGAAATCCATGAAAGCCTCACGTTGTTCCACCGCCTGCGCCATGCGCACGCTGGTCATGTTATCGTCCTCCCTGCTGTTGTGTCAGTGCTCCATGCCATCACGTCAGGCCTGGCAGTACATTCAAACCAACGGTCTGCTGACCTACATGAACTACTCCGCCCAGCGCCAGTCGCCGCCGTTGCGCACCAGCAGTTCGTCATCACAACGTTATGCCGCCAACCGCAGCAGCACGGCTTATCCACGCTATAGCTCCGCTCCTGCTCCATCCTGGTTTTCGTGGTGGGGTTCGGGCATGCCCTACAACTCATGGTCATCCAGTTATCCACAGAACCGCTACTACAGCACGCCCGCTCCAAGTTCTGACAGCAGTGCCTACCGCTCTAAACCCCGTGCAAAATCTGACCAGATTCCGAGTGTGCGCATCCCTGTGGAAGAGCCATTCGTCAATCAAGCCGTTGCGAATAGCAATCCGCCCGCCAGCAGCCTAAATCCAGCTCCGACCAGCAGTGGAGGAGTCCCCAACGCCAAACCCGCTGCAGATTTGCCCTTCGGCACGCCCATACCTGGACGCACCAACATGGTCAACAGCCCTTACGCTGGCAAAACGCAACTCGTCGATGTCTCAGGCATGAGCACAGGCCAGACCGTGAAATGCCCCTACACTGGCAAGCTTTTCAAAGTGCCTCCACAACAGCAGGCCGCTGCCAGCAAGACTGAACCGCGACTGGAGTCAAAGGCCGAGATCCCCGCTCCCAATTCCGAGCCAAAGCCGGGCGACAAGAAGCCTTGATCCGGCGGCAGAGACCGCTGAAACAGCCGCATTCCCCCCGAATCGGTAGGAAACCAACTGTAATTGGTCTTGATTCGACCTTGATCAGTGGAACTCTTACCGCCCTCAAACCGCAAACGACAACCGATTATTCCATCATGGGTCAGCAACTTAACAAAATCGTCAAACGCCGCCGCCGCAAAAAGTACCTCGAACGCAAGAAGGCTCTGGTCAAAGCTGGTGTTTCCCGCAAAGCGCGCACTGCCAAATCCGAGGCCAAAGCTGTGAAGAAGGCCCCAGCCAAGAAAGCCGCCGCCAAGAAGGCTCCCGCAAAGCCCAAGGCAGTTGAAGTCGCCGTCGAGGCTGCTCCTGAAGCCGCGGCTCAGGAATAACCGGCTCACAGACCGTTTCACTTCCAAACCAAATCACCGTCACGGCACTGCCATGGCGGTGATTTTTTTGTGCCGTCCAATTCCAATCCACAGTTAACGGAACCACAGGCTCCCGCCACCTTGATTCGACGGTGCATTCTGCGATGAGTTTGAATTGTAGCCATCGTAGTAGCCGCGTTCAAAACTGGAGCGATAGCGCGGATCATAGCGGCCCACCTGCGCCGCCGGATCAGCCACACGCCCGCCCGTGCGATCACGCAGACCATAGTCGTAACCCTGATTGTAGGTCGGATCACGTGCCGGTGGCTGTTGAGCCGCACCTTGATTGCCATAGCCAAGGTCACCTAGGCTGCTGTTAGCTTGGCTGTAACCTTGATTGTAACCATCGCGGTAAGCCATTTCCGTGTTGCGATCAAAACGCGTGCGATAGCGATTGTAGTTCTGGCTTTGACGTTGCTGCGCATCCGTCCGCCCGTCCTGCTGACCGATTTCATAGGCCTGACGACTCATCTGCGACCCCTGATCACGCATGTCTTGGCGATAAGGATTCGCATACGGGTCACTGCGATTCAGACCATAATAAGGATCGACACATTGACTGAGCAGCAAAGGCAGAGCCAGCGAAGCGAGAAAGGATAATTTCATAAGAGGAACTTGATCGTAAAAGGAGACCTGCCTGGTGGCAAGAGCGCAATCTACGACGCTGCAATCGCACTTCCTGTTCATCGAAAGTGTTCAACTGGCGCCGCTCTTTGATAAGAGGGCGACTTGGATATCTACTTCTTTCCCTTCGCCGCTGCCGCCGTGAACCAGTCACCTCCGCCGCCACCTCCAAACGGATTGCCCATACCGCCACCGGAACTGCGATTGCCACCACCGCTGCTCGTGAAACTGCGCTGACCGCCTGGAGCGGCACCCGCAGGCCGTGGACCGCCGCCGACCTTCTTCTCAAAATCCGGCTTCGACTTCATGCTCAGCGCGATGCGTTTGCGCGGAATATCCACCTCCGTCACCGTCACCTGCACGCGTTGAGCTACTTTGACGACTTCCGCCGCATCGCGCACAAAGGTGTCGCTGAGCTGGCTCACATGCACGAGACCGTCCTGATGCACGCCGATGTCCACGAAGGCGCCAAAGGCCGTCACGTTCGTCACGATGCCCGGCAGCTTCATGCCCACGGTGAGATGCTTCATCTCGCTGACACCTTCGGCAAAGCTGAAGACCTCGAACTGCTTGCGCGGGTCACGGCCGGGTTTCGCCAGCTCGTTCATGATGTCTTGCAGCGTCGGCAGGCCCACATCTTCGCTCACATACTTCTTCAAGTCGATCTTCTGGCGCAAATCCGCACGCTGCATGAGGTCGCTGACCGTGCAGCCGATCTCAGCGGCCATTTTTTCCACGAGCGGATAGCGCTCAGGATGCACCGCGCTCGCATCCAGCGGATGCGCCGCATCGCGGATGCGCAGGAAGCCTGCGGCTTGTTCAAAGGCTTTGTCGCCGAGCCGTGGCACCTTGAGGAGGTCTTTGCGCGTCTTGAACGGACCGTTCTCGTTGCGGAAGGTCACGATGTTGGCGGCATGGCTTGAGTTCAGACCGGAAACATAGCTGAGGAGCTGCTTGCTGGCCGTGTTCAGTTCCACGCCGACGCCGTTCACCGCGCTGATCACCACGTTGTCGAGGCTGCTCTTGAGCAGGTTCTGATCGACATCATGCTGATACTGACCCACGCCGATCGACTTCGGATCGAGCTTCACCAGTTCCGCCAGCGGGTCCATGAGACGACGCGCGATGGAAACCGAGCCACGCACGGTGATGTCCTGATCCGGAAACTCCTCACGTGCCACTTCACTGGCGCTATAAATCGACGCACCGCTTTCATTCACCATGATCACCGGGATCGCCTTCGGGAGGCCGATCTTGTTCACGAACATCTCCGTTTCGCGACTGGCGGTGCCATTGCCAATGGCGATGGCCTGAATCTTGAAACGCTCGACGAGATTCGTCAGCAGCGTCTTCGCATGTATGAGGCTGTTGCCATCGCCGAGCAGGTAAATGACATCGTTGAACAAAAGCTGTCCCTGCGCATCGAGCACCACGACTTTGCAGCCTGTGCGGAAGCCTGGGTCAATGCCCAGCACGCGCTTCTGGCCCAGCGGAGCCGCGAGCAGCAGTTCGCGCAGATTGTCGGCAAACACGCGCACGGATTCGGTATCCGCTTTCTTCTTCGATTCGAGTCGCGCCTCGGTTTCCATGCTGGAACTCATCAACCGCTTGTAACTGTCTGCACAGGCCAGCTTCATCTGGTCGGAGCATGTGTTGCCGCCTTTGACGAAGATGTTTTCGAGCATCTTGACCGCCGTGTCTTCGGCTGGCTGGATGCGCATGAGCAGAAAGCCTTCTTTTTCGCCACGACGAATCGCCAGCATACGGTGAGATGGAATTGACTTCAGCGGTTCGCTCCAGTCGAAGTAATCGCGAAACTTCTGCGCCTCCTCGTCGGTCTCCTTGCCAAACATGACCTTGGAAATGACCGTGGACTGCTCCGCGAAGAATTTGCGCAACGTTGCACGCGCTTCTGCATGGTCGCTGATGCGTTCCGCGATGATGTCGCGCGCACCGCTGAGAGCATCCGCCGCATCTTTGACACGCAGCTCCTCGGTTTCGTGAGTCGTGTTCACATACTTCGCCGCCTCAGCGCTCAGATCGACGCCATGCGTCATCAGATTCGCCTCAATAAAGTCCGCCAGCGGCTCCAAGCCCTTTTCCTTGGCGATGGTGGCCCGCGTGCGGCGTTTCGGCCGGAAGGGAGCAAAAATATCTTCCAGAGCATTGATCGTTTCCGCTTTGTCGATCTTCGCACGCAGGATGGCCGTCATCAGCTTGCGCTCTTCGAGCGACTTCACGATGGCACCACGGCGATCATCCAACGCCACGAGTTGCTCCATGCGCTCCTTCACGTTCAAGATCTGCACTTCATCCATCGACCCCGTGGCCTCTTTACGATAACGGGCGATGAACGGCACCGTGGCACCGTCGGCAAACAATTTGGCCGTCGCACCAACCTGAATGGCCCGCAGGCCCAGTTCCTTGGCGACACGCTCGACGTGAGCGACATTGATGTTGAGTTCGTTGGCAGCAGACATGGTTGGGAAAGGGTAAAGAGTTGATCTCGATTCGGGACCGTGGAGTTAGCGAGACCATCACACGCGGCAACTGATGAGCGAGCGATGTGAAAAACTTTTGTTGGAGGCATGGCTTGACAGGCGAATTCGATTTTTTAACACGCCACGATAAAGAACTGGCGGCTTTGGTGTGCTGTCATTTCACTGAGCGCAATTTTTCGATTCTGCGACGTGTCCAATCGGACTCGTTCTTCATGGCGTTGGTCTCGTAAAACTTGAGCAGCAACTCCTCACGCTTCACGATATCGAAACCGGCGTTGAGTTGCAGCTTGCGCAGGCAGACGGGACAAAGATGCATCGGTTGCACATCGGTCTCACCGAGATGATTCGAGCCATTCATGAGGCATTCGAAGAACACGCAATGCATCAGGCCAAACATGTGTCCGGTTTCATGTGCCAGCACTTTGCAACTTCGTTTGAAAATAAGCGCCTGCGTCTGCGGATCGCGTTTTTCACCATAAAACGCGGGATCGTATCGCGCAAAACTGAAGACACCCGCGCCGCCCTGCAGTGTCGCCTCACCAAAGACAAAATTCCATGCCTCATCAGGATACAGGTCCTCCATCGTCACCGCTATGATCGAATAGGCGTCGCGTGGCTTGATGCCGGGCAGCCATTCCAGGATGTCCGTGGACTGGAGCTGAAGCTTGGGCGGGCGCCCAAACATGCGGCGTTTGGTGGGCACCTTGTCCAACTGAATGGATCCCAGCAGCCGCGTCTCCATGCCGAAAAAGGCGGCGCAAAATTCTCGGAGCTTGGCAAGTGATGGTGCCGTGCCGGATTGGAACTGGCCGAGCGGTAACATGTAGAGCGCCTTCTGTTCCGCTTCCGGCTTCAAAGCGGACAAGCCATGTCGATACTCTTGAACGGTCTGGCCCGGTTCATCGTGCTCGGCCAGCCAGTCGCCTGACTCTGGCTTGCGGATGAGCTGAAAAAACGCCGTGTCGTTTTCGAAGGCGGCGCGTTCGAGAGAAGTGGCTTGGGTGAGATCACCGATGGCCTGTTCACGGGTGGGCACGGGGCCGCTGCGAACGATGCCCGCAGAGAGGACACGAATGGCGAACAGGACGACGATCACCACAGAGCACCCTCGCATTGGAAGCTGTGCGCATATTTTCATGCGGTGATTCTTCCGGTTTTAAATCGCCGAGGCAAGGAAAGAAGCGTGTAAGCCAGCTCTTACCCATGCGCATGAAAATCTGGCCACCCTTCCTCCTTGCTGTTTTTGTCATCGCCGCTGCTCCTGTGACCGAAAAGCCCGCCTGGAAGGCGGGCGCGGCCTCGGCGAAGATCACTCCAGAGAAACCGATGTGGATGGCGGGCTATGCGGCACGGACGAAACCGTCGGAAGGTGTCGAACTGGATCTGTTCGCGAAGGCGTTTGTGCTCACGGATGAAATGGGAGCCAAGTTTGCGCTGGTAACGATGGATTTGATCGGCGTGCCGCGAAATCTGCGACTCGCCATCGTGGAGCGGGTGAAAAAGGAGCACGGAATCGAACCGGCGAATCTGGCGATCAATGCCTCTCACACGCACAGCGGACCGGAGTTGCGCACGAGCAAGATCCATGGTGCGGATGATGTGGCGCTGAGAGAGAAGGAGGCGGCTGAATACACGGCGAAATTGGAGGACACGATTGTGCGGCTGATTGGCGATGCGATTCAGAAGTCGGTGCCCGCACATCTCGACTACAGCACCGCCCGCTGCGGAGTCTCGATGAACCGCCGCACGCCGGATGGCAAAGGCGGCTGGAGCAATTTCCCAAATCCTAACGGCCCGGTGGATCAAACGGTGCCCGTCTTGAAGGCCACGAGTGGCGAAGGTAAGGAGATCGCGCTCATCTTTGGCTATGCGTGTCATTGCACGACGCTCGGTCATCAAAAGTTCAGCGGCGACTATGCAGGTTATGCCCAGCAGGAGATCGAAAAGGCACATCCAGACGCGGTGGCGATGTTTGCGAACGGTTGCAGTGGCGATCAGAACCCGTATCCGCGCCGCACGATGGAACTCGCACAGCAGCACGGCAGATCGCTAGCGACCTCGGTGCAGGCCACGCTAGAAACGAACATGAAACGCCTCACCGGCCCCATTCGCGCGGCTTATCGTGAAATCCCACTCGCCTATGACACGCTGCCAACGAAGGAGCAGCTTCTCGAAGAGCAGAAGTCCGCGGATAAATGGAAGTCCACGCATGCCACGCGTGTGCTTCAGCGCATCGCCGATGAAGGCCCGTTGCCCACGACCTATCCGTATCCAGTGCAGGTTCTGCGAATCGGCAACGACCTCACCTGGGTCACGCTCGGCGGCGAAGTTGTCGTCGATTACTCGCTGCGCCTCAAACAGGACATCAAGGATCCGATTGTGTGGGTCAGCGGCTATACCAACGACGTGATGGCCTACATCCCCAGCCTGCGTATCTGGCAGGAAGGCGGCTACGAAGGCGGTGGCGCGATGATTTACGGCACACATCCGACGAGATGGAGCGACAAGACCGAGGAGCACATAGTGGACACGGTGATGGAGTTGCGGAAGTCGGTGGAGTGAAAACGAAACGGCCCGGAAGGTAATTCCGGGCCGTTTGAGTATTGAAGAATACGCTGGGCGTCGGACAGGAGTGTCCGACGTACTTTATTTGCTCGCCTCAGCGAACTGCGCGTCGAAGATGATTTTGCTCGGTGGGAAGTCGATCTTTTTGACGAAGGCGGCGGATTCGGCGGCGCCGAATTCGCGGTCCATGGCACCGTCTTCCCATTCGACGCTCAGCGGGCCTCCGTAGTCGATGTCGTTGAGGGCGCGAATGATGAGTTCGAAATTGATTTTGCCGCGGCCGACGGACTTGAAGTCCCAGTAGCGGCTGGGCTTGTGGAAATCGACATGACCGCCGAAGACGCCCGCGGTGCCGTCACCGATGCCCCATGAGACGTCCTTCATGTGGACGTGGAAAATGCGGTCGCTGAACTTGTAGAGGAACTTCACATAATCGACGCCCTGGTAGCCAAAGTGGCTGGGGTCGTAATTGAAGCCGAAGGCGGGATGGTAGTCGATGGCCTGGAGGGCGCGCTCAGCGCTGGCGATGTCGAAGGCGATCTCGGTGGGATGCACTTCGAGAGCGTAGCGGACGCCGAGCTTCTGGTATTCATCAAGGATCGGCTTGAAGCGTTTGGCGAAGTCGGCGTAACCGGCATCGATCTGGCCGGGGAGGTTCGGCGGGAAGGAATACACTAGATGCCAGATGCTGCTGCCGGTGAAGCCGTTGACGACGCTGACGCCGAAACGCTTGGCGGCGTGCGCGGTCTTGATGAGTTCTTCAGCGGCACGCTGACGCACGCCTTCGGGATTGCCGTCGCCGTAGATGTGGCCGGGGAGGATCTGCGCGTGGCGTGGGTCGATGTTGTCGCACACGGCCTGGCCGACGAGATGGGTAGAGATGGCGTGGCACTGGAGGCCGGCGGCTTTCAATTTCGCGCGTTTGGCATCGCAGTAAGCCTGGTCGGCCTTGTCCACTTCAAAGTGGTCGCCCCAGCAGGCGAGTTCGACGCCGTCGTAGCCGAAGGACTTGGCCTTTTGCAGAATGGTGTCGGTGGACATGTCGGCCCACTGGCCGGTGAAGAGGGTGACGGGACGTGGCATGAGGATGAGTTGGTTTGATTGAGGTGGGGAAGAAGGAGAAAGAATCGAGAATGTCGAATGTGGAATGACGATTTTTTGCGAGGTGGCAGCTATTTGGGCTCGACCTTCAAGGTGCGGGTGAGGGTGAAGGGATAGTCATAGTTGAGGATGATGGTTTCGTTTTTGGCAGAAACAGATTTGTCCGCGATGGCTGCGGCCACGGCCACAAATTGGCCAGTGATCTTGGTGTCAACGTCGATCATGTCGGTGAGGCGGCGGACGACGGTGGCGCTGAAGGTAATCTCCATGCGTGCATTGAAGTTCATGGGCCGCTCCATGCGAAATTTACCATTGATGGCGATGGTGGCATGCGGACCATCAGCTTTGTCCTCCGTAGCGACGAGCGTGCTTTCGAGCTGGTCAGGAACGATCCAGCCGTAGGCCTTACCGCGCGGTGAATCCATCTGCGTCTTCCAACTTTCACCGAGCTTGTGTGATCCCGTGCCGATGCAGGTGGGAATGACTTCGAGTAAGTCCGCAGCAAAGGCGAGTTCCGCCATGGACATAGCCTCTTCAGGAGTCGGACTGCCCTGCATCATCTCGTAGCTCCAGTGGCCGCTCTTCCGCCTGAACCGTAGGTTTTTAGAGGAAAGTGTGGAGGGATTGCCATCCGGCGGTGGGGCGGTTCCCATCATGAAATGAGCGCATTCCTTGACGAACTCCCGCACCTGTACCTCCTCGGCCTCGTTGCCTATCATGCGACGCATCAAATGCACGGATTGCAGATAACGCGTGGTCACATTGGTGACCTCCTTGCCGATTTCTTGTTTCGTTTTGCCTGCTTCGATGCGGAGTTCACGTTTTTCACGCATTAGGGTTCCGGTGCGCAGAGGTGGACCGCCGCCTAGTGTGATCGCCTTACCGGGACGATCGGCGGCTGACAGGTTTGCATGCAGTACCGCCAGCAAAATGAGCGGCAAAACGCGTCGTGACATATTCATGGTGCCAGACTACCAAAATCAGACGCATAACCACAAGCAACAATTGTGGGACCAAAAAAATGGGAAGGCGCGTGGTGCGATGTCAGGATTGGCTACGCCATACCGTTACCCTAATAGTTGAGGAGAATTGGTCCTTATGCACCACCCTGATAAGACACAAGCACCCAGGTCGGCATCCGCCTTTACACTGGTGGAGTTGCTTGTCGTCATCGTGATCATCACGATAACGCTTTCCATCCTGGGTATGGCCACGGCTGAGCCGGGTGTAGGACGGCGGCTGAACTTGGGGGCGCAGTTTCTTTCTGGCAAAGTGCGTGAGACACGCGGCGTAGCTGCGATGCGACTCAGCAACGCTCGTCTGCTGATCCACACGAACCCGGCGCAGCCGGAGCTGATGTGGCAGTCGTTTGTCATCGTCGCGGAAACGGAGATCGGTAGTGGCGTTTGGGAAGCTGTGGGTGATCCGCAAAAACTGCCCACTGGCATCTGCTGGGTGCCGCCTGCGGGAGCCAGTGGCTGGAGTGGGCCGCTCTCCTCTGGCGGCAAGCCCGTAGAGATTGCGTCACGAATCGGTCTTTGGCAGGAAGGCGCCCCCTGCTGGGCCTATGAGTTCACCCCCTCGGCACGCATCGCCAGCAAGCACTACGACCTGATTCTGGCCGAAGGCAGCACGATCGAAGGGATCGGCATCTTGAAGAATTCGCAGAATTTCCGTGGCATGCACGTGAACGCCTACGGCCATGTGTCGGAGATTGCCGACATGGTGCAAATTCGTTAATCACACTATTCCTATGAAGACACATCTACACTCCACCACTGCATCCGGCTTCACCCTCGCCGAAGTGACGATTGCCATGGGTATCGCCGCTGGTGTGCTGGCCATCCTGAGCATGGTGATGGGGGCACTGAGCAGCGATGTGCGGCGCTTAAAACCCCACGAGGCATGGGGGCGGCCCGCGTTCGTGGGAAAATCGAATAAATCCTCCAGCACGAACTCTAGCAAAGGTTCTTCCAGCACTCCTACTAACACTCCTCCGACTACGCCGACCAACAGCTTGCCAGATGCCAACTTGGATCCCAACACGCGGCCAAAGGAGGGCACGGTGCCGCCTGATCCAGACGATCCTGCCAGCACCACGCCGAAAACAGACGGTACCGGAACTACCAATGGCACGTCTGGCACCTCGACGCCTTGATACGTCACCATGCAGCTCGCGCGTCGCTCCAGTCATACGAACGGCTTCACTTTGGTGGAAGTCAGTTTGGCCACGGCGCTTTCTGTGTTGCTGCTGCTCTCTTTGACCATGGCGGTGATGAATGTGGCGGAACAGAGCCGCCGTTTATCCGATCATCTCGATCGCGGTGGCCGTGTGCGCTTGATGACAAGCCTGCTCGTTAGTGATCTGCAATCTGCCATCTTGCGCCAAGACGGGAACACTTGGATCGCTATCGACATCCTCAACAAAACCGACAACTCTGGTGCCTGGGTGGATGCGGCTGGCCAAAAACCCGCCGAGGACTCGCTGCAGCTCGATCCACGGAAAAAAAGTGACAACGATTTTGATTGGGCCAATCCCGAAGACTACCGCTTCGGCGTCGGTGGCATGTGGCTGCGGTTTATCACCACGGCGGCGGACCGAGATGTGTTCACTGACAACAAGGCAGTGCCAGGCGATGTGAACGCCGTCTCTTACCAGTTGATCCGCCGCGCAATGCCTCCCGCTGGTTATGTCAGTGATGGTGCCAATGCCAGCTACCAACTCTTCCGCAGCATTGTGCGTTCCGACCACACCTTCGACACCGGCTACCTCGTCGATACTTACGCCGGTGGCACACAGCAGGGTGATCCGGGAGAAATGAAATCCCCCTCTACCGACAGCATGCTCTGCGACAACATCATCGACTTCGGCGTCATCATTCATGAATGGAGCGAAGCCGAGAACATGAGTGTGCAAGGATTTCCGATGCGGCACGAGAGCCTGCCACCGCTCAAAAACAAAAACCAATATCGCGTGCCGCAGGATGGCGTGCCCACCAGCATCGAGGTCATGATGCGTGTGCTCAGCGCCAGCGGTGCGCGTGAGCTGCGCGGCTTGGAGCAGCAGGGCATTTCCCCTGAGCGCTGGTGGGATATCGCACGCCGCCACAGTCGTGTTTACAGCTGTAGCATGGGACTGCCGCGTGCTTTGTGACCTGCATGATGACGCACCTTCAGCACCAAGCGTCTCGCGTCCGTAGTTCGGGTTTCGCACTCGTCGCCACGCTGTTGCTCGCATTTCTTGTCATCAGCCTTTTAGTCGCCTTGATGTCCATCGTGCTGGTCGAATCGCGCGTCGTGACGAACCAGATGAAGCTCAATCGCGCGCGTTCCATTGCAATGAACGGCGTTTCCGCCGCGCTGTGGCGGCTGAATGATTACAACGGCCTCGACTGGCGAGCCACGGCCACCGCAGGCATGCTCGACTCCGATCCCACCACACCCGAAATCGAAGGAGTGGAAAATCCCTGGCTCAGCGGCATCTGGACCGGGCGTGGCCTGTCTTCCGCCGAACAGCATGACAAGCCCATCACTTGGCTCATCAGTGGGGCCAGAGATTACCCTTCACGCGCGCCTGAACTCGATCAGAAGGACCCATCGAACACGGCAGATGACAAAGAGCCGGTCACGCCACTGACCAAGTTGCCTGACCCCAAGCCTGATAACGACACCATCTGGCTGCTGCGCAATCCCGTGGGTAAAAACGACAAACTCAGCATCAAGGCGCGTAAGATCGACCTCATCACCTACCGCCCATTCCGTACCGCTGATCCCAAGCAGAAGTATATCATGGGTCACTACGCCTGGTGGGCGGCGGATGAAGGAGTGAAAGCACGCGTCAATCTCACGGTGCCTGACTTTGACAAGCAGACCGCGCCTCCAGACGACGCACAAAAAGTCGCGCAATGGCGGCTGGCCGCACCGCAGCGTGCCGGATCATTCATCAACGGCTTTGAGAGCATGCCCAACGAGCCTGAGAAGGTCCAAAAGGTGCTCACTTTCGCGCAGATCCCACTGCTGGCCGGAGAAACACGCAACGCCCTCACCACCGGCCTCGAACAACGTTGGCACGATGTCACCGCCGATTCCAACAGCCTCGTCACCAACTCACGCAATGGCGGCATGAAGCTCGATCTCTCGATGTTCTTTGAGATGCCTGAAGCAGACCGCCAGCAATACGCACCCGGCCTGAACAGCACATTTGCCCCATTGCTTGACTACTACCAGACGTGGAAACGCGTCCGCGAGCGCACCACCCGGCCAGCACTCGATGCGCAGCCCTTCGCCATCAAACCCAAGGACAATTCCAAGCCCTCACTTGCGAACGCGGCCAACACTTGGTTGAACACGGTTTCCTCCAACCTTCCCTCCATACCTGACAAATGCCTCTTCAGCCCGCTTGTCGTCCGCATGAGCTATGCCTTCAGTGTGCAGGCACAGAGCGCTCCGCAGCGTGAGATCGAAGAGCCAGACCGCAAGCTTGTCCTCGTGCTCGATCCCATCGTCACCCTGTGGAATCCGTACAACATCGTCCTCGAACTCGACGCCTTCCGCATCAATTCATGGCTGCCAAGTGTGCATCTCGTCGTCGAAAAACGCGATCCATGGAAGGCACAGAAACTTTATCATATCGGTGACGAAGTTTGGTGCAACGCCGTGCTCTACCGCGCAATCGAGCCTTCGATCGGCTCGGAGCCTGGCAATGCACCCGATCCTGACACGCCTAACAAATGGGCACCGGCTGGACATGACTGGTCGCTCGCCACGGACATTCAGGCCGCTGGTGTGTTGATCAATCATGGCTCCGGCGGCCGTCCACGCTTTCTGCTGCTTCAGCAAAAAGACAATCCGCAGACGCGCCTGGCTCTGAAACCCGGTGAGTTCATCACTTTCTCGCTCAACAGCGGCCAAGTCACACCACATCAGCAAGGCAGTGTCACACTCACACTCGAACGCGGGTGGAATCCAGCGGGCGGCATCAGTTTTGATCGTCTGGCCGATGATCGTCAGCCCATGCGCACACCAGACCGTCTGCTGCGACTGTTCGCTGACTCCGAAGTACGCATCACCCTCGAACCTGCACGTGACGGTGGTTACGCTGCCGCTGATCCCTTCGCTTTCGTGCAAAACTACGCCGCCGACGGCCTTGTCGCTCAGGATGCCAGCATCACGCCGCATGCCTGGCGTGAATCCATCGGCTATCGTAACGGTGGTGGCAGTAGTTTGGATGATTACGATTGGGCTGGCACCCGTACCGGGCGTGGTCCGGAGTTCAGCCACCGCATCCGTGCTTACACCGGCATAGATGACGCCAACAAGCCGCTGCCCGGCATGAGTGTGCCGCTGAAAATCGGCACAGACATCACTGCCGACACTAAACGCTGCCTCGGTGTCATCGACTGGCAGATGAAAAGCGCCGACGACTCATCCGGCTTTCCCGTAACACCCATTTCAAGATTTGATCCACGTGCGGTCATCGTCCGTCATCCGGGCCAGGGCTATCCCGCCACGCTTCCGCAGTATCAGATCAAAGCACGCCGCATCGCCAGCAGCGACGAAATTATTGGCACCAGTAAACCACTTGTCAGCAGCGACAAAACTTACCTTTCGCTGTTTGAAATTCCCACCGCGCCGCTGCTTTCTATCGGCCAGTTCCAGCACTTCTCCGTTCAATACGCAGCACCGTGGCTGCAAGGCTGGCCGGGTTACGCCATCGGCAATTCCTGGCCCAGTCCGTGGGTTTCTCTCAAGAGTGATGTGAATGCGAGCACCACCGGATTCGATTTCTCTCACAATCTCAACGAGGAGATGTTCGACCACTTCTTCGTCTCTTCCATCACGCCGCGGCCCGATGAAGATACCGTGAATGGCCGCCTCGCCGACTGGTTGAGTCCCAAAATTTCCAAACCGCTGCCTAATCCGCGCATGAAATTCCTGCTCGATTACGGGGACCGCCGCAAAGACCTCCTGAACGAGCTCACCCGCCCGCTTGATCCCAAAAACAACCCTATCCCGCCTTTCCGCCGCGTCGCCGCTAATCTGCTCATCGAAGGCGGCTTCAACATCAACTCCACCTCGGTGGAAGCCTGGAAATCCGTGCTGGGCAGCCTGCGCAATGCCAGAATCATCCCCACCTTCGATGCCGCCACTCTCGGCATCAGCATGGCCACACCCGCACTCAGCCCCATGCCACGCTTCACTCTCGTCAACGGTGGAGCCGACGCTCAGCACGAATGGCGTGGCTACCGCACTTTGAGCAAAACGGAGGTCGAAGCGCTCGCCACCGAAATCGTGCGTGAGGTCAAAACGCGCGGCCCTTTCACCTGTCTGTCCGATTTCGTCAACCGCCGCCTCGTCACCGATGACACCGGCAAAAAAGGCGCGCTCCAGGCCGCCATCGACCGCACCAACATCAACAAACCATACTTCCCCGCGCAGGTCACCCGTCAGCAGCTTGATGACGCCGCCTCGCTGAGAACCGCCGCCGGCATGGATTGGAGCTTCCCCTATCCGGAAAACATGACTGGCGACCTCTCTGCCGGCGCACCTGGTTATCTCACGCAGGCCGATGTTCTACAAACGCTCGCGCCGCATCTCGTCACGCGCAGTGATACCTACAAAATCCGTTCCTATGGCGACATTGTGAACGTTATCACCGGCCGTCTCGAAGCGCGTGCCTGGGTCGAAGTCATCGTACAACGCACGCCTGACTTTGTGAACTATCCGAACAAAGATGAGCCGCCAGAAGAACGCCGTATCGACCCACCTTGGCAGCAAACGAATGCCCTTCACAACGTCTCCAACCGCATCTATGGCCGCCGCTGGCGTATCGTTCGTGTCCGCTGGCTATCGCCGGAAGAGGTTTGAGCATTTCATGCTTGGCGAAGCCCCCCCGATCATTCCATGATGCGGCCATGCTTCGCGTCTTTCTATTCCTTACTGCATTTTCGTTCACTCAGGCCCAGTGGACTTCGTCACGCATTCACGGTTCGCCTGAAGCGCCGAAGCCATATGTGTCGGAACAGGTTTTCACGCGGATCGAGCTGAACGAGGCTTTGGAGATGATCGCAGTGCCCGGCGTTGGGCGTTTCGTTGCCGTCGAGAAGGGTGGCAAAATTTGGAGCTTCAAAGATTCGCCGAATTCCTCTGCCAAAGATCTGCTCATCGACCTCAAGCCCGGTCATTCGCCGTTGCAGTTTGCCTACAGCATCGCGTTTCACCCGAAGTGGCAGGAGAACGGCTACGTTTTCATCACCTATGCGTATGGCGACAAGGTTCTGGATGGCACGAAGCTCTCGCGCTTCAAACTCACGCAGCAGGAGCCGCCGGTGCTCGATCCGAAATCGGAAACCGTGCTGCTGACATGGCGCAGCGGCGGTCATAACGGTGCTTCGCTTCAATTCGGGCCCGATGGCATGCTCTACATCTCCACCGGCGACGCCGAAGTGCCTTCCCCGCCAGATCCACTCAACACCGGTCAGGATATAAGCGATCTGCTCTCCTCCATCCTCCGCATCGACGTCGATCACGCTGAAAACGGCAAAGCGTATGCCATTCCAAAGGACAATCCGTTTCTGACGACCCCAAAAGCCATGCCTGAGATCTGGGCCTTCGGCTTTCGTAATCCATGGAAGATCAGCTTCGATACCAAGGGCCGCCTGTGGTGCGGCGATGTGGGCTGGGAACAATGGGAGATGATTCATCTGGTGCAACGTGGCGGCAATCACGGCTGGAGCGCCATGGAAGCCAGCCAGCCGATCAAACCCGAAACGCAACGCCCGGAACCCATCATCCCGCCCGTGGCCGCCCATCCGCATACGGAAGCGGCGAGCATCACCGGCGGTTACGTTTACCACGGCAACCGCTTCCCCGAATTGCATGACGCATATATCTACGGCGACTACGAAACCGGCAAAATCTGGGCGCTGTGGCACGATGGCAAACAAGTCACACGCCGCGAAGAAATCGCCGACACGCCGCACAAGATCGTCACCTTCGGTCTCAGCGGCGATGGTGAGATTTATTGGATGGACTGGCAGAAAAATACACCCATCTACCGCCTCGCTAGCAATCCTGCCGTTGGCAAACCCAGCCATTTCCCACGCAAACTCAGCGAAACGGGCCTCTTCACCGATACGGCAGCTCAAACTCCCGCCCCAGGCGTCTTGCCCTTCGAGATCGCCGAACCCATGTGGCAGGACGGTGCCACCGCGACGCGCTTTGTGGCCCTGCCCGAAGGAAAAAGTATTAAAACGACCGTCAGCGGCAAAGCCGACAAACTGAACTACAAAGTCGAATGGCCCAGTGACTCCGTGCTTGCTCGCACGATCTCCTTAAAGAAAAAAATTGAGACCCAGGTGCTTCATTTCGACGGTGAAACGTGGAACGGTTACTCCTACCGCTGGAACGACGCCAACACCGATGCCGAACTCGTCGGCGTGGACGGTGAGGAGTTTACTCTCGACAACAAACAACCCTGGCGCATCCACGGCCGCGCCGAATGCGCCCGCTGTCACACCAATTGGAGCGGCTTCGCTCTTGGTTTTCAACCAGATCAACTCGTCAGCATCGGTGGCAAGCAGCCTGCTGATGTGCTCGATGCCGTGTTCATGGACCGACTCAAGAATCATCTCGTATCGAGTCATGATGCCAACGCCGACCTCGAACTTCGTGCACGCTCCTGGCTGCACGCCAACTGCGCGCACTGCCACCGCCGCCACGGCGGCGGCAGCGTACAACTCATGGTCAATGCCGACCTGCCCACAACGGAGACGATGATGATCTACGAGAAGCCGGTGCGGGGTGATTTCGGAATTGCAGACTCGGCGGTTATTTATCCAGGGGCTCCACATCGCAGCATTTTGCTCGATCGCATTGCGAGAGTCGGCAGCGGCAGGATGCCGATGATCGGTGCCCGCGAGGTTGATCGAGGCGGGCTCATACTACTCAGGAACTGGATTCTGTCTCTCCCGCCCAATGTTGATGATAAACTGGCTGCGGAGGACAAAAAAACGTGGAAGGACTACATGGAGACCATGGTCCTCATGAGCGCGGAAAAGTCACCAAAGATTGACAACCCTCTCAGCTTCTTCCATTCCCCCTTTCACATGATGAATACGGTTCTGGTCAAGTGGCTGCCTCAGCCACTGAATGACCAAATCATCCATGCCGCTCTATCTTCTAAAGAGGCACACGACATCGCTTTGTTCGAGCAATTCGTCCCACCGGAGAAGCGCATCAAGACACTCGGCACAAACATCGACCCGAAAAAGCTGCTCTCGGTCCAAGGTGACGCCAAACGCGGCAGCGAACTCATCAGCATGACTGGCAAACTCGCGACCTGCCTCGCCTGCCACATCGTCAAAGGCATCGGTCGTGATTTCGGACCTGACCTGACACAGGTGGGCACACGCTTGAGCCGCGAACAGATTCTGGAGAGCCTCATGAAGCCTTCGTTAGTCATCCAGCCCGCCTATCTGGCCCACAGCGTTGAATTGAACGACGGTCGCGTGCAAACCGGTTTCGTGATCGAGCGCACTGATCAAGCGCTAAAGCTCAAACTCGTCACCGGCACGACGGAGAGCTATCCGCTCACGACGGTGAAGTCAGACAAGCCGCTACCTGTATCAATCATGCCTGAAGGCCTCCTGCAAACGATGACGCAGCAGGAAGCTGCCGATGTGATCGCGTATCTGGCGGGATTAAAGTAAAGCCACCCCATGCACACTACCACAGTCACCTGCCCGAGTTGTTTTCAGGAGTTTGATGTGCCCGCTCCCTCATTCAGCGAGATTCCGTGCGATGTGGACTACGATTGTGAGGTGTGCTGCCGACCTTTACGCATTTTGTTCGATGATGATGATGGCGAAATTATCGGCAATGCCTATGGATTGGGAGACAGCGGACCGTTTGGATGAACTCGAAGTCAGAATGCCTGACATTCTGGTTATCCCAAGTTTTCCTTGTGCTGCACTTCCCTTGCGTGTTTTCGCAGAGAATGCATTTGGCTGTTTGCAAAAACAGAAGTTGTCGTTACTCTCGGAAAATCCCGCCATCAGGAGTCTGGTGGATGGGAGCCTTACAAACCGGTTAATATCCATACACACACATGAAAATCGCTATCCTCACCCTCATCGCTTCCGCTGCTGTTCTTTCTTCCTGCCAGCAGACCCCACCGCCGCCGCCTCCGGCTCCGATGCACACCGGCAAGTAAGTTGTCAGCCGCTTCAGCGGCTGGTTAACCAACCTTACACCTGATCATCTCTATGATCCGTCTTGCTACTGTTCTAGTTGCTGCGTCTTCGATGCTTTTCGCATCCTGCTGCGCCAGCAAGAAGGCCTGTGCAACGTGTGACTCCAAAGCAGCCTCGTGCTGCAAGGACGGCCACAAGCACTAATCTGACAGGAATCAGATCCACGCCGCCGTTTCCCACCCAACCGTGGGACGGCGGCTTATTTTTTACTAGATGCTGAAGGCTGGATGCTTGATTCTGGATGGCATCATCTCCTTAGCAATCGATGTCCAGCATCCAGTATCCAACATCCAGCGACCAGCCTTGCCTGCTCGCTCTCGAATCTTCCTGCGATGAGACCGCTGCAGCAATCTGCACGCTGGATGGCAGGCTGATCGCGAGCCGCATCGCTTCGCAGATCGAAATCCATCGCCAATATGGCGGCGTGGTGCCGGAGGTGGCCTCGCGCAATCACATCCTGCATGTGCGCCCGCTGGTCGAACAGGTGCTGGCTGATGCAAACCTCACGCTGAAAGACATCACCGCCTTTGCCGCCACGAGTGGCCCAGGCCTCGTCAGTTCATTGCTCATTGGCACATCCATGGCCAAGGCGCTCGCTGTCGCGGAAAACAAGCCGTTCATCGCCGTGAATCACATGGAAGGGCACCTGCTCTCGCCGTTCATGAATGAAAACGGCCCGGCGCGCCCCTGCGTCGCCCTCATTGTCAGTGGCGGCCACACGATGCTCGTACGTGTGCGCAACGTTGGCCAATACGAATTACTTGGACGCACACGCGATGACGCGGCTGGCGAAGCGTTCGACAAAGTCGCTAAAATGATCGGCCTCCCCTACCCTGGCGGCCCTGAGATCGATAAACTCTCCCAACGCGGCGACCCAACCGCCTTCGCATTTCCCCGCAGCTTTCTCGATGGCCGCAGCCTGGAGTTTAGCTTCAGCGGCTTGAAGACTGCCGTGCTCTATGAACTGCTTAAGCTCGATTTGAAAAACGAACAGGTGCTCACCAACGTCTGCGCCAGCGTGCAGGCAGCAATCATCGAAGTGCTGGTCGAAAAACTCGTGCTCGCAGCGAAGCAATGCGGTGAAAAACTTGTCACCGTCAGCGGTGGCGTAAGCTGCAATCGCGGTCTGCGCGCGGCGCTCACCTCACGCTGTGCCAAAGAAGGGCTGCAACTGCTGCTCGCGCAGCCCGATCTTTGCACCGACAATGCGGGCATGATCGCCTTCGCCGCAGTTCAGCGCTTCAACATCGGCCATACCTCGCCGTTGGAAGCGGATGTCGATCCCAATCTCTCACTCGTCAGTTAACCAGCACATCTTCAACTCCCATGCGCCCGCTTCTCCTCACCCTCTGCGCATTCACTCAGCTTCACGCCGGTGACTGGCCGCAATACCTCGGCCCGCAACGCAACAGCACTGCACAAGACGAAGCCGCGATCACTGGTGGCGCGGAGCCGGAAATTCTTTGGAATCGCAAGCTTGGCACCGGTTACGCCGGACCAGTCGTCGCAAAAGGCCGTGTCATTGTGTTTCATCGTCAAGACGACGACATGACTACCGAGGCACTCGGTGCCGCCGACGGTAAATCGATCTGGAAACACAGCTATAAGAGCGATTATCGTGACAGTTTCGGCTTCGATAACGGCCCGCGTGCCGTGCCATGCATCGCCGAGGGCAAAGTCATCACGCATGGACCGGAAGGCATCGTGCAGGCGCTCGATTTTGAAACCGGCAAGCTGCTTTGGAGCTACGACACCGTCGCTGAACTCGATTCAAAACAGGGTTACTTCGGTCGCGCATGCTCACCACTCGTCGCCGATGGCAAGGTACTACTCAACGTGGGGGGCAAAGGTGGTGCAGGCATCATCGCGCTCGATGTCGCCACAGGTAAACTCCTCTGGCAGGCCACGGACCATGAAGCGGGCTACGCCTCGCCCATTTTGATCCCCGAAGATAACAGCGTAAGCGCCTTCTTCACCCGACGCGGCATCATTTTGACGCAACTGAGCGATGGCAAGGTGCTGGCCGATGAATTCTTCCGCGCCGAGATCGACGCCTCCGTCAACGCCGCCGCGCCCGTGCCCTGTGGCGATGGCAAACTGCTGTTCTCCGCCGCCTACGATGTCGGTGCCGCCCTGTGGCAATGGAACAAGACCACACGCAAGCTGGAGAACGTGTGGAAAAAGTCTGACGTGCTCGACTGCCACTACACCACGCCCGTTTATCACGACGGCCACGTCTATGGCCTTCACGGCCGTCAGGAGAGCGGCATGACACTGCGCTGCATCACCGTGGCCGATGGCAAAGTCGCGTGGGAAGCACCTGATCGCATCCAAGGTGGCACGTTAATCGCCGTCGGCGACAAACTGCTGCTGCACGCCGAATCTGGCGAGTTGTTGATTTTCATAGCCTCTCCCAGCAAGTTTGATCTCCTCAACCGCAGCCAGATCACCCGCGCTGGCCACCGCAGCCACGATGCCTTTGCCAATGGTCTGCTCTATGCCCGTGATGCAGAGAAGATGGTCGTGGTGAAGGTGAAGTAGCTGCTGGATTGATGCTTTACCGCGTCTAGTCTGCGTTTCATGGCTCAGATCGGCAAACGCAACTCCCTCACCGTGCTGCACAGCACGGCGCACGGCATTTATCTGGATGGCGGAGAGCATGGCGAGATCCTGATGCCCAATCGTTACATCCCGAAGGGCACGAGCCTCGGTGATGCGCTGGAAGTGTTCGTGTATCGCGACTCCGAGGACCGGCTGGTGGCGACGACAGAGCAGCCACTGGCCATGGTGGGCGAGTTTGCAACGCTGGAGGTGGTGAGCGTGAACCGTAACATCGGGGCGTTTTTGAACTGGGGTTTGCTCAAGGACCTGCTGCTACCGTTCCGCGAGCAGGCAGAGCAAGTCTGGGTTGGCGACAAAGTGGTCGCCTATATCATGCTTGATCCCAAAACGGACCGCATCATCGCCACAACGCGTCTGAACCGGCATCTAAGCCATGCCCGCCCGTCGTTCAAGCCGGCGCAGCCAGTCTCATTGCTCATCACCAGTCGCACGCCCTTGGGATACAATGCCATCGTTGAAGGCACGCATTTGGGGCTGCTGTATCACACGAACATCGGCGCACCGTTGCAGATGGGCCAAAAGCTCAATGGCTTTGTCAGCATGGTGCATCCCAGCGGGAAGATCGATCTCAGCCTTGATGCATCTGGTTATCAGCGTGTCGCATCGCTGACGGATCGCATCCTCGAAGCGCTGAAGAACAGCGGCGGCAGGCTGCCCTTTGATGACGACAGCCCGCCTGATATCATCCGCAACACCTTTGAAGCAAGTAAGAAGGCCTTCAAACAGGCGCTCGGTGCGCTGTATCGTCAGCGCCGCATTGAGTTCAAACGTCCCGGCATCGCGCTGTTGGATATACGTGAAGCGAAGGACGGTGATTGGAAGCCTTCAGAAACCAAGCCACTTTCCCCAGGCAAAATCGGTTAATTTTAAATGGTGCGGTCGCAGTTCGTTCTAGAGCACTTTGAGATAAAGACCCATGCTTGAGGCGCTGACTCATAACCATCTCGCGATCTGGCTGTCAGAGCCCAGTGGCACCTATGTTTGCTTTAGCGTTGCCAAAAACCTGCATCCAGAACCACCCATGAAGCGGATAGATTTCGTTCTGTGAAACCCGTGGCTCTCATACTCGCACTCTCCATCCTATCGTTGCTGGCGCTCAACGCCTGGATGATGTCACCCACGCGTCTGCAATGGCAATTGCAGCTCGTCACTCTTGAATTCGGCCATTGGCTGGCGCTGCTGTCGCTCGTTTTGATTTATCCAGCCGTGCAAACCTCACGCTGGATCGCTCCGCTGTTTCTGCTGCTTGCTTGCGTATTCCTCATTCCAGCTTTCCAGGCCTCCCGCATCGCCAAAGTGCAAGGCTTGTCCTTCTCATGGCTGCGCCTGTGGCTACCGCTGCACGCACGTTCATTCGAGGTGAAGCACGAACGCCGCACTTACTGGCAGGAGGGTGATGAATCTCTCGACATCGTGATCTACCGACCTCAGGGCACCCATAAAGCGCTGCCGTGTCTGCTCATTGCCCACACAGGGGGCTGGGATAGCGGAGATCCAGGAGAATTCGTCGGAGCGAATACTGAACTCGCGTCTCACGGTTACGTTTTGTGTTCCTATGGCTACCGACTTGCTCCAAAGCATCCATGGCCTGCTCAAGCCGATGACACACGTCGTGCTTCCGCATGGGTTCGCGATCACGCCGCAGAATTCGGCATCGACACGAGTCGCATCGTCCTCATGGGTCGCTCCGCCGGGGCACAAATCGCCGCCGCAGCAGCTTTCAGTATGCCCGAGCTCGGCGCTCGTGCCTGCATCTCGATTTATGGCACACCAAACATGTACCTCGCACGTGAATGGGCGCTGCCTGACGATCTGCTGAAATCACTCACACTCGTCCGCCAATACATGGGCGGAGATCCGCACGAAGTCCCCGAAGCCTACCGCACTGCCTCCGCCACCGAGTATCTCGATCATCATAGCCTGCCGACACTGTTGATCCACGGCACGCTCGATTCACTCGTCGGCATCGGCCACAGTCGTCGCTTCACCCAGTTGCGTGCAGATCGCGAGGCTCATCAGTTCCTCGAACTTCCTTGGGGCACGCACGGCACCGATTACTTCCCGTCCACCCCCGGCGGCCAGCTTTCCATGTCCGCCATCTTGCGCTTCATGAAACGATTCGTTCATGGTGGTTCGTAGTGGAGCGCGGATTTTCCAGTCCGCAGCACTCCGCCACATCCAACGCTCCATGAAATCATACGGCCTTCTCTTCTGCCTCGCAGCGTCACTCTCCTTCGCAGGCGACCTCCAGCTCACGCTTCCGCCCGTCGTTTACGCCACGCCAGACGTGCCGATGAGCATCTACCACGACAACATCGTGCTCACCGAGAAGCCCGAGGACTACCGCTTTGAATTCGTCTGCAAACTCGGCAAAAACGAAGCCAGACGCTGGACCGTGAAGCCCACGGACGCCGATGTCGGCGATCACCCGCTCGCCATCACAGTCAAAGACGTCAGCGGCAAAGTTTTGGAACAGGGCAAGACCACGCTGCACGTCTCTCCACGCAAAGCCGGTGTCGATAAAAACCTGCGCCTTCTCATCGTTGGCGACAGCCTCACGCACGCCACCGTTTACTCGAACGAGATCGCCAACCTGCTCGCCACGTCTGGCAATCCCAAATTCACCCTGCTCGGCACGCACAAACCCGCAGGCGCACAGCCCGGCGTCGCGCATGAAGGCTACGGCGGCTGGAGATGGAGCGACTTCCTCACCAAGTTCACTCCCGAAGCCCCTGGCGTCATCGCCGGTCCGCTCGCCCGCAAGGCAACCAGTCCCTTCATCTTCCCCGCCTCCGATGGCAAAACCGGCGTCTTCGATCTTGCCCGCTACTTCAAAGAGCATTGCGACAACCAGCCGCCCGATGTCGTCACCTTCCTCCTCGGCATCAACGACTGCTTCGGCGCCGATCCCACCAAGCCCGACGCCACCATCAACAGCGTCCTCGACAACGCCGACAAACTCCTCGCCGAGTTTCACAAAGCCGCACCCAAGGCCATCCTCGCCGTCGGTCTCACCACACCGCCGAACTCGCGCCAGGAAGGTTTCACCGCCAACTACAAAGACAAATACCCGCGCTGGGGCTGGAAACGCATCCAGCACCGCATCGTCCAGCTCATGCTCAAGCGGCTTTCCAACCGCGAACAAGAGGGCATCCACCTCGTCCCCACCGAACTCAACCTCGACCCCGTCGATGGCTACCCCAACAACAACGGTGTCCATCCCAACCCCGTCGGCTACGCTCAGATCGGTGCGAGTTTTTACTCGTGGATGAAGTCGAGGTTCTAGCGGCTTCTTGTGTTTTGTACGGCTATAGCCTCCTGCACCATGAAACTGACCGGCTTGTGAAACATTTCATGCGTGGATCATCAATCAAACAGAGGAGAGCAGCGTGATGAAGCTCACTCTAGCCACGGTGGAGGACTTGGCGGGGTGTTTGGCGAGGGTGCTTTTTCGCATGATGCAAAAGCAAGCCATCAAGCAGACGCGGTAAGGAAACAGGAGGCAGTGGCGACCGGTAATGCAATGCGCTCGCTGCAACAATTCCTGCGGCACGCGCCCGCTGAAGTAGGCCCCAACGGATCTCTGGAGGGATGGGACGATCAAGCGCTGGTCGCAGGTTTGCTTTTATCCAGTGATCCACCTCGTTCTCCCGTTCTGCTTTCCATCCTTCGGGAGACGGTAGAGACCAACCCTCTTCGGTGCGGCAGCAGCACAATATCAGCAGTCGGAGGAACGCAGCGGCCTCAGCCCATGTCGTCGTTGTCATCTCTCCAACACTAACCAGCAGAACGACGCTGTCACCCAGGAAGGCAGCTGCGCATGTCTTCGATCTCGTGAAAAACACGGATGTCATCGACACGATGAACGTACTGGGTGTCCGCCGTCAAGGCAGCCTCGAGCCAGACGATGGAGATCGACGTCTTCATGCTTTCACCACGCTCTTCCGCCACCCATTCACCCCTTCTCGGAACAGTTCGTCCTTCAACTTTGTTCCCAAACCCGTTCCCGTTGGCAACTGCGCCTTGCCATTCGCGATGACCGGCAGCGTATCGACCAGCTTGTCATAGAAGGAGCGAATGTGCGCGCGCACAGTCTCTTGAAACACCACGTTGGCCGATGAAGCAGCGAGATGCAGGCCGCTGAACAGCGTGAGTGGGCCGGTGCAGTCGTGGATCGTGGCGGGGATGTTGAAAGTCTGCGCCATGTCGATGACGCGACGCGTTTCGCTGATGCCGCCATTCCATGTGGGATCGACCATGCAGTAGTCGCAGGCCTGGGCTTGCAGCACGCTCAAATATTCTTTGCGACCGAGCAGCATCTCGCTCGCCGCGATGGGCAGACCACTCCGTTGACGGAAATCGGCCAGCGTGGCAGCGTTATCGACGCGTAGTACGTCTTCGAGCCAGAGGGGTTTGATCTCGCGCAACGCCTCCGCGATGCGCTGGGCGGCGGGAAGCTGAAAGAACGCATGGCCTTCGATGGCGATGTCCATTTTCATGCCCACGCGCTCGCGAATCTCGCGCAGTGGCTTCATGCCTTCTTCAACGTCCGCCCACGAAATGTGCAGGCCGCCATTGCGATGCGCCGCACGATCAAACGGCCACAGCTTCATCGCCGTGATGCCTTCGGCGAGCAGTTCCTCCGCGAGATCACCCGCCGCGAAGTGCGAAGCCCAGTTGTCCTGCAGCGGCCCCTTGCTGCCGATATCGCCGTATCCAGGCCAACCCGGATGACGCGGTGCTTCCGTGGCACCATTGAGCGCACCATAGCTCGGTCCGCCGCTCGTGTTATACACCGGAATCGCATCACGCACCGGCCCACCGAGCAGCCGATACACCGGTTGCTTGCACGCTTGGCCGAGAATGTCCCACAACGCGAGATCAATGGCCGACAGCGCCCGCATCTCCGCACCCGGATGACCAAATGGCGTGCACCGCTCATACAGGAAGCGCCAGTGCGACTCGATGGCGAGCGCATCGGCTCCGAGCAGGCGCTCCGCCATCCAGTCATGGATCAGCGCTGCGATGGCATGCGGCGTATAATATGTTTCGCCACAGCCGATGAAACCGTCCTCGGTGTGTATTCGGACGAGCAGCAGATTCGGCATGATGCCGGACGGAATGGCGGTTTCGATGGCGGTGATGCGTGACATGGAATTGGAAGAAACAACGCTCTCACGGACGTAGTTTGCGCATGCCACTCCGAGGAATCCTCACCGTTGTTCTCTTCACCACCAGCATCATCGCGGCTCCACCTGGAGCCACACCGCTGTCGCCGCCAACACCTCCCAAGTCTGTCGCACCACACGTTCCAGCAAATTGGCAGGTTGGCGTGGCAACGGCCAAGGTGACGCCGCAGAAGATGCTCTTCATGGCGGGCTATGCGTCGCGCAAGACGCCCGCCGTGGGCAAAGTGCAGGATCTTTTTGCCAAGGCGCTGGCCTTGCAAGATGAGCAGGGCAACAAGCTCGTCTTCGTCACGCTTGATCTCATCGGCGTGCCGCAAATGCTGCGCCATGCAGTGGCAGAACGTGCTGAAAAGGAGTTCAAGCTGCCGCAGGCCAATCTTGTCATGAACGCCTCGCACACGCACAGCGGGCCGTCGCTGCGCACGACGCCTTTGACCGAGAAAGACAAGGACAACCCGCAGGCCAAAGATTCCTGGGACTACACGCAGAAGCTGCAGGACGACATCGTCGGCATCATCGGCAAGGCGCTGGCGGATGTGCAACCGGCGCGGCTCACCTGGAACAAGGCGCGCTGCGGTTTCGCCATGAACCGCCGTCGTGATTACACGCTGCCGCCGGATCATCCCAATGCCAAAAAAGCGCCGAACCCCGATGGCCCCGTGGATCACGAAGTGCCCGCGCTGCGCGTCGAAGCGCCCGATGGTACGCTGCGGGCCGCGCTGTTCGGCTATGCCTGCCACAACACCAGCCTCGGCTTCTACAACTTCTGTGGCGACTACGCCGGCTTTGCGCAGGAATACCTCCAGGAGCATCGTCCGGGCTTCACCGCGCTGTTCTTGATGGGATGCGGGGCCGATCAAAACCCATATCCGCGTCGCAGCGATGTCGTTCCCGGCATCACCGACCTCGAACTCTCCATGCAGCATGGCCGCTCGCTTTCCAATGCGGTTGAAATGGCCCTCGTCGTCAATCCACGGCCCATCGCAGGCCCGATCCGTGCCGCGTATGAGGAGATCATTCTCGATTATGCCAAACCGGGTCGCGAACCGCATCCCTATCCAGTTCAAGTCATCAAACTCGGCAACGATCTCATCTTCATCACGCTCGGCAGCGAGGTCGTGGTCGATTACTCGCTGCGTTTCAAACGCGAGTTCGCCGGTGCGGCGGGCGTCTGGGTCGCCGGTTACTCGAACGACTACACCGGCTACGTTCCCAGCCTCCGCGTCCTCAAAGAAGGCGACTACGAAGCCGCTGCTGGCTGGGCCGACAGCATCGAAGACCGCATCGCCACCAAAGTCCACGAACTGCACAAGAAGCTCTCGAACTAATCATGAAAACACTCGCCCTCCTCCTCGCTGTCACCCTGTCGGCTTTCGCCGCCGACACCCCGCTTGCTCTGACCCTTCAATCTCGCTCTCCCTCGGGCAGGGCCTCGCTCGTCAAAGAATCATGGCTCCCGTCACGCACGGCCATCATTGTTTGTGACATGTGGGACCTGCATCACTGCAAAAACGCCGTGACGCGCGAGGGCGAGATGGCTCCGCGCTTCAATGAGGTGCTCGAAAAAGCGCGCAAGGAAGGCGTGCTCATCATTCATGCACCCAGCTCATGCATGAAGCCCTACGAGGGCACTTCGGCACGGGAACGTGCAAAGTCCGCACCGCCTGCCGCTCGTCTGCCCGATCACATTGCCGACTGGTGCAAACAAATTCCTGCCGAGGAACTGGCCGTATATCCGCTCGATCAAAGCGACGGCGGCGAAGACGATGATCCCGCCGAGCACGCGAAGTGGGCCGTTGAATTAACCGCAAAGGGCCTCAATCCGAAAGCACCGTGGACGAAGCAGATCGACACGCTGCGCATCGATCAGGAGAAAGACGCCATCAGCGACAGCGGCGTGGAGATTTGGAACCTGCTGGAGTCCAGGAACATCGACAACGTCATCCTCATGGGCGTGCACCTCAACATGTGCGTCTCCGGTCGTCCCTTCGGACTGCGACAGATGGCCAAGAACGGCAAGCACGTCGTCCTCATGCGCGACATGACCGACACGATGTACAATCCCGCCCGCTGGCCCTTCGTCAGCCACGCGCAGGGCACCGCACGCTTCATCCAGCATGTCGAGCGCCTCATCTGCCCCACCATCACCTCCGATCAGCTCATCGGCGGCCAACCCTTCACCTTCAGCGATGCCACAGCCGGCAAAAAGCGTCTGCAGATCATCCTTCTCGGTGACAGCACCACGGAAGCGAGCATTCCCAAGCAACTCGCTCCATCCGAACCGCAGATCGAAGACACGCTGCGCATCAAACTCGCCGAGCAGACCGACCTGCCTCCCTGCGACGTCTATAACGAAGGCGTCAGCGGCGAATACATCCGCCGTCTGCTCGACACACGCTATGACAAAGCCGTGAAAACCAAGCCGCAGGCCGACTACATCTTCATCCGCTATGGTCTCAACGACCAGTCGAGGATCAAGGACTTCAACACCGCCTTCCCGAAGGACTTCCATGAACTCCTCGAACGCCTGCGCAAGGACCATCCCAAGGCCATGCTCATCCCCATGACCGCCATCCCTTATGCGCTCAACAATCTGCATGAGGACATCAACGCGCTCATCCAACAGATCGCCACCGCTGAAAAACTCACGCTCTTCGACATCGCTCCGCGTTACCTCGCCGAGTTGAAGAAGAACCCCGATGGCCTCAACTACCGCCGCTACTCACTCGCGAAGATCCCCGAGAATCTGCGCCCCTTTGCCACGCCCTACCTCCAGCCCGGCACCGATCCGCAGGTCGTCGTTCTCGACAACCGTCTCGACGGCATCTTCGGCCACCTCCCCGACTGGACCGGCGACCGCCATCCCAACCTCGCTGGTTACAACGTCATCGCCGACGAAACCGCGAAGTGGCTCGCGCCGGTGATTCGTTCGCGAATCAACGCCAAGTAACTCACTTCGCGCGCGTCTCAAACGTCCGCGTGTGCTTCTGCGAGGGCACCTCAAGCGTGTAGCTTTTTCCATCCGCGCCGACCGTGCAGTGAATGTGCTGCGCTGCGCATCCCTCAGCTAAATCGCCGTGATTCGCGATCATCGCCTTGTCCGCCGTGTTCTCAGCGTCGGGTCGGATGTTCTCATGCACCTGATACATGGCCTGGATCGAGGGCGTGGACTTCAGCGCATCCAGCGTGGACTTGGCAGTGCCTTTCTTGGGGCCGTTGTTCATCACTGAAACGGTGGGCTGAATGCTGCGGATGAGCATCGGATTATTGCTCACGTCGAGGCCATGATGATTCACCTGATACAGATCGACGGTGCCGACAAGATTGAAGGGCGAGACGAGCTTCTCCTCCGCATTCCACGTCAAATCACCACCGTCGAAGAAACGAAAGCCGCCAAAGTCGAGCACCAGCACGACGCTGTTCGCATTATCGCTCGGATCAGGTGCTTTCGGCGGCACGGAGCCCTTCATCGGGTTTTCTGGCTGATCAGGATAAGGCGGGATGAATTTCTGATTCGCGCCCAAGCAGCGCAGCGTGAGCTTAGGACTGCCATCAGCCTGCTTGAGCGGCAAAACATTCCCAGCAGCCAGCATGACGCGTTTTTCCACCTTCGCATCGCGATACGGCCTGCTCATCAGTGTCCAGCGCATGTCCTGTGGCTTGCCATCTGGACTGCCATCGGTGATTCCCTTGTCATAAAGTGTTCCTATCGGCATCAGCGTCGCCAGTTCAGCCAATCCACCAAAATGATCGATATGAAAGTGCGTGATGACGACGTGGTCGATGCGCGTCAATCCCGCGACCTCCATGGCGATCTTCTGAATGCGCTGCGGATCACGTCCACCCGGATTTCCCGCGTCGATAAGCACCGATTCACCCGCTGGTGTCACGATCAGCGTCGATCCCCCGCCCTCCGAGTCGATCCAATAAATGTCGAGTGTCTTATCCCGCGCAGAGACGGCGAGCGTGAGGACGAAGAAGGCGGGTAGGAAAAGTTTCATGCGAATTGTTTCACGTCGGAAGCAGTGGGATTCTCTCAAACCATGGAGGCTGATTGAATCACAAACATAACGCTCTTCACAACTATTTAACACCTTCCTACTGCCCATTCACTAGCGGGGCTGTGCAACGCAGGTAGTATTTCTCCGTCATGAATGACACAGATAAAACCGGACTACATAAACTTTCCAACACCACCCTCGTCATCGCAGCTCTCGGAGTGGTCTTTGGGGACATCGGCACGAGCCCGATCTACACGCTGAAGGAGTGCTTTAGCCCGCATAGCCCGCACCACATCGACCCAACGCATGACCACGTCCTCGGCGTTGTCTCTCTGGTGCTTTGGTCGCTGCTGCTGTTGGTCAGTGTGAAGTATCTCATCTTCATCCTGCGAGCTGACAACAAAGGCGAGGGCGGCGTGCTATCGCTCATGGCGCTGGCCTCGCATGGTATGAGCGAAACGCTGAAACGTCGTGCGGTTATCGTGTTGTTGGGTCTATTCGGTGCGGCGCTTCTGTTTGGTGATGGCATCATCACTCCAGCTATTTCTGGTGCTCAGTGCTGTAGAAGGCCTCAAAGACGGCGGATTGCTGGGTGCGGCACCGGTGAATGCTCTGGAGGCCGACGCATGGAATCATCACATGGAGTGGCTCATCATGGGCATCACCATTGTCATCCTCATCGTGCTGTTTTCGGTGCAGTTCCTTGGCACGGCCAAAATGGGGCGCTTTTTCGGCCCGGTCACCGGTTTGTGGTTCGTGAGCCTCGGAGCACTCGGTGCTTCGCATCTCATCAGCGGTCCGGAAATTCTCGCCGCGTTCAATCCCTTGCATGGATGGCATTTTTTAATGACTGGAGGCCACGCGGCCTTCGTCATCCTTGGCAGCGTCTTCCTCGCTGTGACCGGTGGTGAGGCGTTGTATGCAGATATGGGCCACTTTGGTGCCGGGCCGATCCGCCGAGGCTGGTTTTCACTCGTGTTTCCGGCCTTGGGGCTCAATTACCTCGGCCAGGGTGCGCTTTTGATGCAGCAGCCGGAAGTGGCGCATTCGCCGTTTTTCCAAATGGCGCCCACTTGGGCCATGCTCCCGCTCGTCCTGCTCGCCACGGCGGCCACGGTCATCGCCTCGCAATCGCTCATCACAGGCACCTACTCGCTCACGCTCAGCGCCGTGCAACTTGGCTACCTGCCGCGCCTGAACATCCGCCACACCTCCAAGCATGCTCGCGGGCAGATCTATATCCCAATTGTGAACTGGCTACTCATGCTGGCCTGCCTCGCTCTCGTGCTCGCCTTCCGCACCTCTTCGAATCTCGCCGCAGCGTATGGTGTGGCCGTGACGATGACTATGCTCATCACCACCATTCTGTTTTACTTTGCTGCGCGTCATCTGTGGGGGTGGTCCATACTCAAAACGCTGCCGCTATGCCTTGTGTTCGGAGCCATTGAAATCGCCTTCCTCAGCGCGAATCTCGTGAAGTTCTTCGATGGTGGCTGGTTCCCGCTGGCCGTCGGTGCCGTGCTCTTCACGGTCATGACCACCTGGGCCACCGGACGCCGCCTAGTGCGTGCATCGATGGAAAAGAGCTCTCTCACGCAGGAAACTCTGTGTGAGAGCCTCAAACGTCGTCCGCCCATCAGCGTGCCAGGCACCGCCATTTTCATGACGAGTAGCAGCGGACGTGCGCCCATCGCGCTACTGCACAGTCTGAAGCACTACCAGGCCATACATCAGCGCGTTATTTTCATGACGCTCATCACCGAGGACGAGCCATGGGTGCCGCCGAGCCGCCGCGTCGAAGTAGAAAGTCTCAGCGAAGGCTTCTGGCGCGTGACAGGACGTTTCGGTTTCATGCAAAAGCCCGACGTGCCGCGCCTGCTCCGCCAATGCGCCAATGCGCCAATGCGCCAATTATCAACTCGAAATCGATCCTTTTAAGGCAACGTTTTTCCTTGGCCGCGAAATCATTATTCCAACTGCCAAACCCGGTATGGCAAGATGGCGCGAACATGTGTTTTCCTTCGCCAGCAAACTCGCCCAGCAACCGGCGACGTATTTCCAGATCCCCATTGGCCGGGTAATTGAGCTGGGACAGCAGGTGGAAATCTAATCGTGATGAACACCATCAATGCCAGTCATAAACCTTTGCGACCGCAGGTTTCTGTCGATGTGGTTAGCCAGTTTAGCTGGGGACTCACGACTTTGTTTGTGCTGGCCTCGACGTGCTGGGTATTGCTGCCTTACACAGGCTATCTGTTCTCCGCGCTCGTGTTTTTGATGGCTATCGTGCTTGCCAGGACGCGTTGTAATCGTGGACCGGTGCTTACCATGGCCGTTGTCAGTGCACTGGTTTGGAATTTTATCTTCATACCGCCGCAGTTCACGCTGCACATCGAAAAGCCGCAGGACATCATCATGTTCGCGATGTTCTTCGTTGTGGCGTTGAGCATGGGACATCTCATCACGCAACTGCGTGCCCGTGAGGAGGCGCTGGAGCGACATCATCGCGAGCGCGAACAACTCCTTGCAGCCAAACATCGCGCTGAATTGCTGGCGGAGTCGGAGCGACTGCATCGCACGCTGCTCGACAGCGTCTCGCACGAGCTAAAAACACCCATCGCCATCATCCGCACCGCATTGGATGGTCTGGGTGAAGGCAATCCCTTTGCGGCGGAGATCGATACGGCCAACCGCCGACTGCAACGTATCGTGGAAAACTTTCTGGAAATGACACGTGTGGATTCCGATGCGCTCAAACCCCATCTCGAATGGTGTGAGATCGGCGATGTGCTGCACGCCGCCACCACACCGCTCCAGCATGAGCTTTCCCATCATCCTCTGGTTATCACCGGCACCGAAGCTCTACCACTGCTGATGCTAGATAGCCGCTTACTCGCTCAAGCACTTGGCAATGTGCTGCACAACGCGACGATCTATGCGCCGGATGCCACACCCATCGAAATTCACGCGACTCTCGAAAATGGCATGCTTGAGATCCGGGTGCGCGATCACGGTCCGGGTTTGCCGTTGGGCACCGAAGATCAGTTGTTCGATAAATTTTATCGCGCTCCTGATTCGCCCGCAGGTGGCACCGGACTCGGACTCGCAATCTCCCGTGGTTTGATGCGGGCCATGCAAGGCTGCATCGAGGCACAGAACCATCCCGAAGGCGGTGCAGAATTCAGACTCAGCCTACCCGTCAAAACCCGCCACGTCTAAGCCATGAGCAAAGCTCTCATCATCGACGACGAACAGCAGATGCGCCGCCTGCTGCGCATGGTGCTGGAGTCACGCGGCTATGAGGTCAGTGAAGCGGCTGATGGTCAGCTAGGCCTTCAAGAAGCCGCATTTCAGCGCCCCGATGTCGTTCTGCTCGATCTCGGTCTGCCTGGTATGAGTGGATTAGAAGTGCTCAAGCGTTTGCGTGAATGGACTGATGTCCCAGTGCTCATTCTCAGCGTGCGTGACCAGGAAGGTGTCAAAGTCGAGGCATTGGAATGTGGTGCTGACGACTATGTCACGAAACCCTTCGGCACCGCTGAGTTGCTTGCAAGGCTGACCGTGATCCAGCGGCGGCGCTTCACTCGTCAAAGTGCCGAGGTCGTTGTGGGCACACTCAAACTCGACCTACTGCATCACGAAGCCTTTGTTGAAACTGCGCCGATCAAGCTCACCCCCACCGAATTTGCTCTCCTCAAGGCCCTCGCCGAGCACGCGGGACGCATCGTCACACAAAACCAGATCATTCGCCAGGTTTGGTCCGGACAGTGCAGTGATCAAAGTGAAGGCCTTCGCGTGCACATCAATCACTTGCGCAAAAAACTCGGCGACACTGGCCCGCGTATCGTGAATGAGCCTGGAATCGGTTACCGACTCGAATCTCTAGCAGACCAAGCACATCCTTCTGAGACTGTGCGATGAGTGAAGAGGTTTGGTTATGCGATGAAGTAAAGGCTTAACGCATTTGTTTCATCGTATTGGATCAAACCATCATCACCGGCCCGGCGGATTCACTTCCTTCACGGTGGCACCGTGGGTGTCGCTAAGGATGAGTAGCGAGAGTTTTTCGACATTGTTGAGTTCCGCGGGCTTGAGCATCTGATAGTCAAGGCCGTTGGCGGGCGGGGGCTCTGCGCCTTGTGATTGCATGGAGGCGTTTTCGGGCCCGTTGAGGCTGGCGTAGTCAAAGCGGCCACGCAGGTCGGTGTAGCCGTCTTTGAAGAAGCGGACGGTGCCGTTATTGAGACGGGCGTAGACCTTCACGTAGGCCTTCGGCAATGGTTTGTCGGTGGTGCTGTCGCGGGTTTCGAGGCGGCCGTAGTTTTCGGTGAGGGTGAGCTTCAAGGTGTTCGCGTGGTAGGCCTGCGTCTGGCGTTTTCCGGCACCGATGATTTCGACGAGCACGTTGGCCTTGGTGAATTCGGCGGGCAGGGCGACATCGAGTGTGGTCTTGTCCTTTGGCAGTACTTGTGTGGCGGTTTTGTTCGGCTTGATGATGCTGAAGCGTCCGGAATCCTGGCTCACAAACGGATTGCTGCTGAAGCTGAACTCAGGGTCCATGAGGTAGTAGTTCAGCGTGACCTCAGGGAGGTTTTTCCAGCTCAGGGCGATGGTTTTATTTTCGACTTTGAATTCGAATGACGGCTCGGTGGCGGCGAGTTCGGCCTGCTGCTTCTCGCGGTCGGGTTTGTCGGTCTTTTCGCTCTTGGCGGCCTTACCTTCGATTTCGTCGAGCTGCGTGGTCACATCGGCAAAGAGCGTCTTCCAGCGTGGCACGGGATGATCGGCGTATTTCGCGGCGAAACCGCGTGCGGCGGCGAGTTCGCCTTCATAAAAAGCGGCGTAGCATTGGAAGTAGTCGTGCTGGAGGCGTGTGGGCAGTTTGGTGGCGTCGATGGCTTTGAAGCGGTTCAGTGCCTCCTCCACGCGGTCTTGCAGGAAGAGGAAGTAAGTCACGCTCATGCTGTCCATGGCATCGAGCTGTGGTTTGAAGGCCAGGATGCCAAGGAGCTTGGTGTATTCTTCCAACACCGCCGGATTGGCGATGCGCCACTCGCTGCCGACACGATGGGCGCGTTGATTGACGAGCGGCGAATATTCGAGGTGCTCGTAAGTGCGCAGCTCGATGGGGTCGATGTTGAGGA
Organism: Verrucomicrobiaceae bacterium; assembly: GCA_947466075.1. Classification (GTDB taxonomy): domain Bacteria; phylum Verrucomicrobiota; class Verrucomicrobiia; order Verrucomicrobiales; family Verrucomicrobiaceae; genus Prosthecobacter. Next base: position 19,912 of record CANIBP010000016.1, on the reverse strand, counting down.
GCTTGCTGGTGATGTAGGGGCCAACGTCCACTGAGGCGGGACCGCACAACGACTTCAGGTACTCGCGGATTGCATGCGAGTCGTTGTGGAGGAAACCGTAGCTGAAAACAGCCACGTTCATGACGTGATGCTGGTCCATGAAATTGATGAGCCTCTTGTAGAAGTCGCCGCTCTGACGGCAGCGCCAGGCGATGCGCTCCAGATCGAGGCCTTCGAGGTTGTTTTGATCGAGGAAGGTGAACACGTCCGCGTCGGTGCCGTTTTGCGAGATGTAATCCCATGAGGCTTTGTCCACTTCGGTGAGTTTGGGCACGACGTTGAACTCAAAGGGCTTTGCGGCGGCGAAACCCGTGCTGGTAGCGACGTTGACGGGGAAGTGCGCGAACTTGAGCCCGGCTTTGGCGGACACGAGCGGGAAGTAGAAGTGGTATTCGAAGGTCTGCGTCGTGTAAGGCTCCAGGCGCACTTGTTTGGAGTTGGTGGCCTTACTGCCGAGCACGGGAAGTGCGCCCTGTGGGACCTGTAGGAGCACCACGGCCTTCACTGGGCTGCTGGTGGGGTTCGTGACGACGATGTTCGCGCCATACGTCGCGCCGGTGAGGAACTCGTTGCTGACGTATTTTTCGAACTTCTCATTCCCTTCCTGCCGGTAGCGGTCGCTTTGACGGAAGAAGCTCTGCGAGACGAGAAGCTGGCCCTGCGCATTGTTTTCGCCCGCGGCAGGCTTGATCTCCTTGTGATACACGATGCACGGTCCGCCCGCAGTGAAGGTGAATTGGCCGTTGTCGGCCTTCGTGGTGTGTTTGGCGGCTTCAAATGGCAAATCAAGCACCGCAAGCGCGAGCATCATCTCGGTGAAGTTGCGGCTGGCTTCAGCGACGTTGGATGAGATGAAGCCGTTCTTCGATCCAGCGGCCACCCAGGCGGCGTAATCGCGCCAGAAGGCGTTCACAGTGACGAGTTCGGCGCTCTGCTCGGTGATACTCAGTTTGTAGTAGTTGTTCTCCCCCCATTCCTTGGTGGAGCCGAGTTGGCGGAAGAGAATACGGACCGCAGCGCGGTTGTCGGCGGCGGTGGCATAACCGAAGTAGGCTAATTTGCCGGAAGTGATGGTAGTGGTTCCGGTATAAGTAGCCGCGCCGCTCAAGGTCAATGTGCCAGCGCCGGATTTGGCGAGCGCCTGCTCTCTTTCCAACCCCAGCTCTTGAAGTTCTTTTCGGCCGGACTGGCGGTCACCATCCACGTCCTTCCTGTCTTTGAGGCTACTCAACTCACTCACGGTCAGGGAACGCAGGCTAGAAATGGCTCCACTACCCATTGCCATGCCTTTGTTAAAACCTCCGCCGGGTGCGGCAGCGAAGGCGTCTGCTGCGGCTGGCGCAGCGGGAGCAGGCGAAGCAACCGGTGAACCCATCATCGCGCGTGATGCGGGATGAAGCTGTACGAGTTCCTGCTCTCTCTTCGCCTTCTCCAAATCTCCCAGCGCTCCTTTATCGCCAAACTCCATCGCCCGGCCACGCAGGGCGGTTTCATAGAGATGATCTTGCTGCTCGGGATTTGGCGGAATCATTTCCCACAACTCGCGGACGTGTCTCGCAGCATTCGGCGCTTCGTTTTCGATGCGCTGAGCCAGCAGGATGCGTTCGACGATGTTGAGGCGGGCGTAGGCCCAGGCTTCGAGGTGCTTCTTGAGATCGAGGCCGAGGAGGTACTCGTCCATGAAGGTCTTGTCCTTCTTGTTGGCGAGGTAGGGCTTGATGACTTTGTCGAAGAAGGGCTTGTCCTTGCGCTGGAGGAAGAGGTTCAGCTCGTGGCAGGCGAACTCGCCGTATTTGGCGAGCTTCTCTTCGTCTTTGAGCTTTGGCCAGTTCAGCACGAAGGCGAACTCAGCAAGATGCGGTTGAGCATTGAGCGTGGTGAAGAGGCTGTGGATGCCGCTGAGCGTGTCGTAGGTTTCCAGCTCGCTTGTGAGGATGTCGGCGAGGGTCAATGTTTTGCCGGTATCGAGCACGGTGATCTCTTTTTTCTGCGTGAAGGGCTTCACGGGATCGAGATTCCGCGCGAGGCGCTGGTCGGCGAACTTCGTCGGCACCTCCGGCAGTGTGAGCGTGCGCCAGGAGGCGTTTTGCAGATCCTCGGCGTAGATTTGCACATGCTGGCGATCACCGAGTGCCTTGCGCTCGATGCGCACGACGCCGTCTTTGTCAGGCACGAGATTGTAGATAACTGGAGCAGTTGCCGCGATGAAATCGAGGTTGGTGCCTCCTTGCGGACCAGCTTGGGCTTGCTTCTTCTTCGCGGGCATCGCTGTGGCGGCGGAAGTAGCGCCAAGAGCTCCTCCGCGTGTGCTGCTGGCTCCTTCACCCAGTTGTTGGGCAAGTTCATCGAGATCGGTGCTGCGAATCTCCCATGGATTCAGCAGCAAGCCGGGCCGCGTGAGCATGTTGCCGGGGAAGAGCTTCGCGTAACGGCGTTCGAGGATGTAGCGGTATTCATCGCCGATCTCGCGGCCAGCAGAGTAGAGGTTTGGATTGCGCGCTGGCGTGCCCGAGGCCGCTCCGAAGCGTGTGAAGCTGCCCAGACCACCAAAGATGCCGCTGCCGGGGTCAAAGCGTGACGCAGCGAAGTGGACTCGCGCAAATGGACTGCTGTGCCCGAGTTTGACGGTGATGAAGTCTTTGTCGTCTTCGACGCTGGCGATGTGGAGTGGTGAGTTACCCTTCAGTTCGAGCTGGCGGTGCTTGCCGAGTGCCCAGCCGCCGATCACCTCGCCTTTGGTGACTTTGATGGTGATGGTCTGGTCAGCGAGTTGAAGGGAGTAATCGCCGGGTTTGAGGCCGGTGATGGTGAGGAAGCCGTTTTCGGATTTGAGAAGGGCTTTGTAGTCGGCAGTGAAAGTTCCGGCGGTTTGGGAGAGCAAGGAGAGCGATGGCTCGAAGCCATCACTCCTTGGAATGCGGATCACTTCGCCTTCGGTGGCATGAATTGTCGTTGAGAGTGTTGTGTCGGCGTCTTCGAGCGGCCATGAACTGCGGCGGCCGTTTGGGATACTCGCGGTGAGTTGTTCGATGCCTTCGAGTTTGCCGAGGGCGACGCGACCTTTGTCGTCAGTCTTGAGCGGAATGGTCTGCACGCGGTTGAACTCGCGATGCTTGAAGGTGAAGAGAACTTGCTGGTCGGCGACGGGTTCGCCGTTTTTGCCGAGGAGTTCGAAGACCCGGCTGCCGTCGAAGGTGCTGAGGTGGCCGTCGTTGGTGGCTTCGGTTTTATCGATGCCGTTGAGCGTCCAGGTGTGGTTGGCACTGAGGTCTTTTTTGGTGCCGCCAGCGCTGAGGACATCGACTTTGGCGCTGAAGGCGACGGTGAGGGATGCGAGGCGCTCGGGGACGGTGAGTTGATGCGTGAGGACGCTACCAGCGCTGAGTTTGAGGTCTTTGACTTCGCGGGTGGTCGAGATGCCGTCGTGGGTGGTGCTGGTGATGGTGAGTTTCGGCTCGGTGAGCAGTTCGGGGGCGAGATGCGTCTCGCCGAGCATCAAGGCAGTGCGCACGGCCAGTGTGGCCTCGCGACGGGCGAGGAGTTGCTCGCGCTCGATGTGGAACTGCGCGTCGAGGCGATATTCCTCGGCGTGGTGCGTGAACTGCGTGAGCGTGGCGAAGGTGCCTGCGGCGTCGCCGATGATGAGATTTTTGGTGCCGGGCTGGTTGGTGAACGGAATGGCGATACGGCCGAGTTTTTCATCGACGGTGAGCTTGCGGCCTTCAAACCAAGCGACGGCGTCTTTGACCGGCTGGTTCTTTTCATCAAGGACGAGGATCAAATCGCCTGCGGGGCCGGTTTGTTGCAGCGTGTGGAATTGGCCGGTGCGAATGAGGGCGCGGCTGCTGCGGCCACCGCCGATGAATTCGATGATCCAAGCGCCGCGTTTGCCTTTGAGGTCGGGAAACTGGAATTTTTGCCGTGTGCGACCGAATGGGCCGCCGTCGAAGGCATGGGTCTGCTCGCTGTTGGCCACGAGGCCGTCCAGGTTGAGGTCGGTGTTGAGCTGGCGCTGCTGCGTCTGGAAGAAATTGAGCGTGTTGAGCTCGAAGATCTTCACGATGAGCTTTGGCGTGTTTTTGACGATGACGTCGAACGCGATGTCGTCGCCGGGCAGGAACTGCGGGACGTTGGTGGCGGGAAATTCGATGTCCACGCGGTCCTTGAGCTGCTGAAACTCGGTGGGCGAGATGAGCGAGGCCCAGCGCTCGGGATTGCCAACGCCATTCGTGATGAGCGCCTCGGCGAGGATGGGCTTGAGCCAGGTGTCGCGCACGAAGGGCGTCCAAGGTGCTAGGAGTGATGGAGCGGTGGAGTCTGGCTTTGCCGTGGTGGCAAAGAGGTGGAGGAAATAGTCGCGGACGAGCGGTTCGTCGTTGCCGATGGGCGGGGAATTCAGCAACGGCTCACTGAGGTCGGCGTTGAGTTCAGACCAAGTACTGCCGTTAATGTTTGTGCGCATGCGCTCGCTGATATAGCCGAGCTGGCGCGGGAGCTTGAGGTAGCTGAGGAAGCGCTCGGCATCATAGACGCCTTTTTTGCGGTCGTGATCGAGGCGGAGGTAGAGGATGCGGGCCTTGATCGTGTTTTGCGAAGACGGCAGTGTTTGAGCGAAGGTGTGGACGCGATCGAGCCAGGCCTCGCGCTCGGCGTCGTCGAATTCGAGGCTCACGTCGGCGCTGGGGGCGAGTTTGCGCAGGTAGGTGTGAATGAAGGCGGTGTTGGCGAGGTTTTCGTTTTTGAGTTCATCGAGCTGGGTGAGCAACAGAGCGCGGTGGATGGGCATGTCACCGAAGGTGCGGCCTTGCTGGGACAGGAGGTCGGCGCGGATGGCTGCGACGAGGTTAGGCACATCGGGACGCTGGAGCTTGCTAAGGACGCTACGACGTTGGTCTGGCGCGAGGGGCACTTGATCACGGATGAGGGCAGCGAGGGCGTCTTGCGACAAGGATTGCAGGCCACGGTCGTTGTTGAGCGCATCGCGCAGGAAGACCTCGCGCGCGATTTTTGCGGGATCAAGCGTGGTGGGGAGATCGGGCTTCGCATCTGGCACCTCACGCTGGTGATCATGGCGGATACCTAGGCGCTCGATGAGGTATTTGAGGGTGACGAGCGGCTCCTTCTCGTAGTTGATGATGGCCTCGCGGTTGAGGATGATGCGGCGCTGCTCGTTTTCATCGGGAGTTTGCTTTCGCCATTTTGCGATGAGGTCATTGAGCTTGGCGGAGTCGCGGATGTTTTGATAATGGAGGGCGTGGAAGAAATAATACTCCTCCGAGCCGGGAACCAGCTCGCCGAGGGCTTTTTCACGATCCGCCGCGAGGGCGAAGCGCTCGATGAAGCCGATTTCGTTTTCGGCGAGGGCGGAAGCCGAGAGGAGGGCGAGACAGAGAAGCGTTTTCATGGCCTGAGGGTGGGTTGGATGGGAATGATGCGACGAGCATCACGGCTGAGGCGAGCTTTTATTGTAAAGAGACTGTCAATTGATGGCGCCTTCGAGCCGGAACCGGTCAAAAAACCGTTTGAAACAAGGGGGGGCGGAATTACTATCGCCGCCCCTACCCCCCAAAGACCCCCATGGCTGACGCAGCAAACAAATACTCTCATAACGCCTCTGGTGCCTACTACGTTGACGACCAGTGCATCGACTGCGACCTTTGCCGCGAAACGGCCCCAGCGAATTTCAAGCGTGACGACGATGGCGGCCATTCCTTCCTCTACAAGCAGCCTGAAACTGACGAGGAGCGCCATCTCTGCGAAGAAGCACTCACCGGCTGCCCGGTTGAGGCTATTGGTCGCGACGGCGAGTAATCATGGCACCATGTGGTGCTAATGAGCCGTGAAGAGCTGCTTTTACGGCAGCGCGAGCCAGCGCGGCGTAATGACCTTTTCCAAACGCACGCACTGGTTCGACTGGGCGTTCGGCGGAAAGGAAACATGCATCAAGTAGCCCTTGAAGCCGTTTGGCCCGGTGGATGCGAGATCTGTTTCGAGCCAATGTGAGAACTCGGTGCCACGTTCGCAATAGGCGTAAACGGAGCTTTCACCACTCTCCAATGTCAGCTTCATGCAGAGGTATTTTTTTGAATCCGAGAACTCGAAGTTGTAGTATTCAAACAGACGCACATAAGCCCGCAAGGCCACCGGTTTGCTAGAGCGTTTCGAACGAAAGTCTTGAAAAGACATCTCGCCGTAGCCAGTGAGACTTTCCCAGTCGATCAAGAATTTTCCCTGCGGACCGCGTAGCATGGCAACTTCCAGAGTGCCGGTGGGACGGCTACTGGTGTAGCTAAAATAGAGGATTTCAGTGCCATTGATCTGATAGCGAGCCTTGCTGATCATCCCACCGGGCATCGGGTCCGACGCCCCCTGTGTTTCGTAGAAATCCTTCATCAAGGCTTTGACGCGGTCAGAATCGACCACCAATGGGATGCGATCCTTCCACTCTGTGGTTTTCCAGTACTGGTCCAGCAAAGCAAGCGCTTGAACAACATCGTCACTGGTTTCCGCCAATGTCAGTTCCTTGATTTTGGACTCCGGCGGAAACAGGGAATCTTTAGCGCCAGAGGAGGGTTGCGGAACTGTGTCAGCAACTGAAGTGTTGGGTTGGTTAACAGGCGCCATTGGCTCGACCTCCGTTTTCGCGTCATTCGTGGAAAGCCCGAGATTTTCCAATTCACGAATGCGCGTCTCGGCCTTTCGGCCCATTTCGATCAAAGTGGTGCGACTAGCAAGGCTTTCGAAATACCACTTCCACCCCACGAAGAGGGTCAGCACCAAGCACACACACAAGGTGATGCACACACCCATAAAGGCGCGGTGAGAACCGATGGAACTGGATGACACTGACATGCGTTGAAGCGAGGAAGAAGGGAGAATCATGGCGTGGATATGTCTGATGCTCAAGCACTTGGTTGCTGCATCTGAGTCCCCGCCTATGGTTCTAAGGACATGAACTACCCAGAAAAGGCCCGCCGCGTCATTCAGCTCGAAATTGATGAGCTTCAGCGTCTGCATGCGCGCATCGACGACAGTTTTTCCCGGGCCATCGAACTGCTGCTCCCTTGTGTGCGTGGCCCGGGTAAGCTCATCATCTGCGGTGTGGGCAAAAGTGGCAACATTGGCCGAAAGCTGGCTGCCACGCTCAACAGCACCGGAGCGACCACCGTCCTGCTAAACGTCGGCGATGCGCTGCATGGCGACTTGGGAGTCGTTGATCCGGACGATCTGGCGATCATGCTGAGCTATAGCGGTGAAACCTCCGAATTGCTCAATCTGCTGCCGCATTTGAAGCGCTTCGGCATTCCTGTCATCGCCATCACCGGTGGAATGCAATCCACCCTGGCAAAGAACGCCGATGTAGTGCTCGATGTGCATGTCACGCAGGAGGCCTGCCCACTGAACCTTGCTCCCACGTCCAGCACGACAACGATGCTAGTGCTCTGTGACGCTTTAGCGATGGCACTGCTCGAAGCGCGTGGATTTCAGGCAGAAGACTTTGCCAAACTGCATCCTGGCGGCTCGCTGGGCCGCGCTTTGCTCACTCGTGTCAGCGATGTCATGCGCCAGGGGGAACAACTCGCCATGATCAAGCCGGAAACCACGGTGCGCGAGGCATTGCAGGCCATGACCAAAGCACGCAGTGGTGCCGCCGTGGTTACGAATGCCGACGGCACGCTGGCTGGAGTCTTCACTCACGGCGACTTCGTTCGCGCCTTCCAGCGCGACAATGCTACCGCCGACAAACCTGTTCGCGACTTCATGACGTCGCGCCCCGTGAGCATCCAGGCGGACAAGTTGGCAGCGGAGGTGCTTGCCACGCTAGAAAAGAACCGTGTTGATGACATCGTCGTCGTCGATGGCGATGGCAAACCTGTCGGTATGGTCGATACGCAGGATATCACTCGGCTGCGACTGGTGTGAGCCACCTCTTCAGAAGTCTGTGACTTCGCGATAATGCCGCACGCGATAGCCACGCTTGCGCAGCAGCTCGATCAAACCGGTGTCTGAAGTGAAATGACCTGTGCCCACGAGTATCATGGCCTTTTCACCGTTTTTAAGCATCTGCTCCAGCCGATCCATCCACGATAGATTTCGCGCTGTGAGAAACAGGTTCATCAAATCGGGATAACGCTCTGCTTCACGGAACAGCATCGCCCGCAGATCCTCAAGCTCGCCATTTTTCCAGGCTAGGATCATCTTTTCAAACTCCTCCGCCACGGAGCTGATTTCGCCCAGTGTTTGTTCCAGCAGCTCATTTTGCTGCTTATCGCTCAATGAGGCAAAGAGTTGGATCTGAAACTCCACGGATTCGAGTCCCTCGGCTGGCTTTCCGTCTTTCTTTGCCCGTTCCTCAAAGTGTGTATCGACCCCCTTGTCCGGCTTCGCCCCAAGCGCCGCGTATTCCATCGACGTGATCAGCAGTGCCACGAACCACGGGCGGTAACGATTCATCGACGAAGCCTCCAAGCCGCGTTTCCCCGACCACTGCTTTACATTTTCCCACGTTTCCTTGGTCACATGAGCCTCCAACGAAGTGTCTGCCGAATACATACCGAGCTGTGACATTCGGCTGGTCAGTTCCGGCCCTGATGCTGCTCCTGGTGGCAATTCCAGCACCAGCTTATTCGAATACATGTAGGCCGCTTCATAGGCTGGAGCCAGCGGGTAGTCCTTCTCGCGCAGAATGTGAATCGTTCCGCACAAATACAAGCGTCCGCCGTTCGGAGCATCCACCACCCACACGCTACCATCGCCAGCGCCATCGGAGACAAAGGCTGCCGCATCCGGCTTCCCAGCTGGCTTTTCAGCTTCACGTTTGCACGCCATTGCGCACACGATCAGTGCGAGGGCGAAAGCGAGGCGGAACAACGGCATTGGCGATCCAAACACGCGGCGGAAGCGGGATGCAACAGGGATGTGAGGACGCGGCTTCCACTATTCCAACTCATTTGAATCATCCTCTGATTTTGCAAACAAGGGGTTTCTAGCCATAACAATCAGTTCCATGCGGGAATCCGTGATCAGCAGGTAACCAACACCTCGCCTGTCCACGCGAAAGAAAAAGACTGTATCTATCCAGAGTTGCTCTGAACGCTCGGGGGCCAGTCGTGAATAGTGAGGTGGCTCGCCTTCTCCTGCCTTCAGGTTCATGGCCGTGATGAGAGCATAGGCGCTTGCCTTGGAGCAGCGAAAGACGAAATCTACATGCCCTGAATCGGCCAGTGTTGGATAGGTGGCATCTATATTCCGCGCATCCGTGGGCAGCTCGGCATGGAACATGAGTTGAAAGCGCTTCCGCAGACGCTGCTCTCGGGGAGGTTGGAAGGCGGTCTCAAGAATGTTTCCTGAGAACAGCAGCGCCGACGGCAGTAGGGCCAGCCACGCTCGTCCACGCCAGGCCCGGTTTTCCCCATAAATTCCCCAGATGATAACCAGCCAAATCAAAAGCGGCACGGAGAACAGCAGCCCAACGAACATGGTCATGCCACCGGCAAATCTTCCGGCCTCAGAACTTGCGCCCTGTCGAAAAAACATCAGATACAGTCCTCCGAACATCACCCCAACCGCCAGCACCGTCACCAACGCATAGTGAAGCCGTTTTGGAGTTTGGGAACCGCTCATGCTGACGTTTTACAACAGCCCTAGCATCCAGCTCAAGCCAGAACCGGCTTCACCACGCTGCCATGCACATCTGTCAGGCGGAACTGGCGACCTTGGAAGCGGAAGGTGAAGCGTTCGTGGTCGATCCCCATCAGGTGCATCAGCGTCGCCTGGAAATCGTGAACGTGGACGCCGTCCTTGGCCACGTTGAAGCCAAATTCATCGCTCTCGCCATAAGTGATGCCGGGCTTCACGCCACCGCCAGCCATCCAGATGGTGAACACGTACGGATGATGATCGCGGCCCCACTGCTTGGTGTCCTCAATCTTGCCCTGCAAGAACGGCGTGCGGCCAAACTCACCGCCCCAGATGACCAGCGTGTCATCCAGCAGGCCGCGTTGCTTCAAATCCTTCACCAGCGCGGCACTCGGCGCGTCGGTGTCGGTGGCTTGAATCTTGAGCTGCGTGTTCAGATTGCGATGCTGGTCCCAGCCCGCATGCATGAGTTGCACAAAGCGCACACCGCGCTCTGCGAGGCGACGTGCCATGAGGCAGTTATAGGCGTAGCTGCCCTGCCGCATCACGTCTGGGCCGTACATGTCGAGGATGTGCTTCGGCTCGTCGGAGAAGTCCGTCAGCTCCGGCACGCTGGTCTGCATCTTGTAGGCCATCTCGTATTGCGCGATGCGCGTGGCGATTTCGGGATCGCCGAAATCCTTCAGCTTCATCTCGTTCAGGCCCGCAATACCGTCGAGGATCGTGCGCTTCACCTCACGGCTCATGCCGTCAGGATTGCTCAGATACAAAACAGGATCACCACTGCCGCGAAACTTCACGCCCTGATACTTCGACGGCAGAAAGCCGCTGCCCCAGTAGAAGTCATAGAAAATCTGGCCACAGCTCGCTTCCTTGTCGCGTGACGTCATCACCACAAACGCCGGCATGTCCTCCGCATCGCTGCCTAGTCCATAACTGAGCCACGAACCAATCGCCGGACGCCCCGCTTGTTCGCTACCGGTCATGAAAAACGTGATCGCCGGCGCATGATTCACCTGCGTCGTGTGCAGCGACTTGATGAAGCACAGTTCGTCTGCAATCGCTGCCGTATGCGGCATGAAATCGCTGACCGTGGCTCCACTGTGGCCGTGGCGTGAGAAATTCGATATCTCGCCCAGCACCGGACGCGCTGTTTGGCCACCCGTCATCGTGCTAAAGCGCTTCCCGCCTACAATGCTGTCGGGAATCTGCGTGCCGTGCATCTTTTTGAGCATCGGCTTGTGATCAAACAGGTCCACGTGCGATGGCGCACCGTTTTGCAGCAGATAAATCACCCGCTTCGCTTTCGGCGCGAAGTGCGGCAGCGCCGGAGCCATCGCATCCGCCATCTGCGCCGCAAATCCTTCCCGTGTCAGCAGCGAGCCCAGCGCCGAACCACCAATGCCCAGCGCCGTCTTTCCAAACAAGGAACGGCGGGTGAGATGGAGACGATTGGCATCGAGCGGATTCATGGGCGCTGATCTCTACGAGTGACAAAGCCAAGCCTTTCCTTCATCATGCTCTACCACGCTATGAAACTGCCACTTTTCATCCTCCTCGCGGCAACTCTGCCTGCCGCCGAGCCCATCACGCTCAAGCTTTGGCCCGATGGTGCTCCCGGCAAAATGCAGCCGCACTCCAAGGCCACGGACGAATTCCTCAAGAAGCACACCAGCAAAAACACGGTCACCGACATCAGCGAGCCTTCGATCGAGGTCTTCCGCCCCGAAAAGCCGAATGGCACCAGCGTCATCGTCGCTCCCGGCGGCGGTTATGTTTTCCTTTCCGCCGTTCATGAAGGCGCGCAGGTCTGCGAGTGGCTCAACACCCTCGGCGTCACCGGAATCCTGCTCAAATATCGCACGCCCACCCGCGACGAAGCCGCACCGCACGAAAAGCCCGTTCAGGATGCAGCTCAAGCAATCTTGCTCATCCGTAAGCACTCGGAAGAGTGGGGACTCAATCCGACTCGTGTTGGCTTGCTAGGATTCAGCGCCGGTGGCAACTTGCTTGCGCATCTCGCCTGTGATCGTGACTGGCTCAGTGAGCCTGCCAAGGCATTCGACATCAAATTCAGCCTCCCCACGTTCGGCATCATGATCTATGGCGGTGGATTCCTCGACTCCAAAGACCCGACGAAGTTCAAGGAAGGCTTCGCCGTGCCTGCGGATGCTCCACCACTGTTCATCGCCTGTGCCCACGACGACGGCCAAAATCCCGTCGCCTCGACGCTGATTTACCTCGAATACAAGAAGCACAAGATCCCCGCCGAACTCCATCTCTTCACCCAAGGCGGCCACGGCTTCGGCATGCGCGACAACAAACAGCCCATCAACCAATGGCCTCAGCGCTGCGCCGATTGGATGGAGTCGATGGGATGGCTCCCAACCATCGAAGCACTCGACAAGGCCATTGCTGTGCGGAAAGCGCAGTTTGAGGAGGCATTGAAACGCGGGGTCCATGAAAAGATGGCGAAAGACGAAGTGGTTCGCCTGAAAAAGGAGCAGCTTGAGTTTGAAGCTGAGCGCCAGTTGCTACTCGACTCTCGATCCAAGCCCAAGGCACCTTGAACTTTGTGTTGGTGAATTGTCGTGACTCAGATGCGACTTGCAGCTTGCCCTTGCTGCCTATTTTCTTCATCATCGCCACATGACTCGGACCCTTCTCGCCATAGGCGCGCATTACGACGACTGTCCTTTTGGCATTCCGGGGACCCTTCTGCGTGCCGTGCAGAAGCATCAGCGAGTGGTGATCCTGAGTTTGATCGGGGATTACACGAACTGGCCGCCTGTTAAAGGTAGGGAACAGGGCTTGCTCGACTTATCAAAGCAACTGGCCGCGGAGCGTGGCATGGAGATGCGCTTCCTGCCGTGGAAGAGCCTGGGCTTTGAGCCGACGCTGGAAACGAAGCGTGCAGTGGCCGAGATCGTGGCGGACGTGAAGCCGGACACTGCCTTCATGTTGTGGCCGCGTGACCGCCATCCCGATCACGAGGCGGCGAGTGCGATCTGCCATGCGGCGTTGTATCAACCGGCACGATTGCTGGGTCGTGATGAGGTGAAATCGCCCTCGCGGGTCTATTGGTATGACAATGGTCCAGGGCACACGATTGGTTTTGAGCCGGACACGTATGTGGATGTGTCCGCTGAATGGCCTGCCGCCAGCGAGTGGCTGGGAAGGCTGATGGCCTTCGTGAAGAACGCACCCTATGATCCCGCGAAGAATGATGCGGCGATGGACACCAAGACCGTGCTAGCGCGTTATCGCGGCCTTGCCTGCGGGACGAAGTATGCCGAAGCGATCAAAAGCGTGCGCCCGGTGGTGAATGCGGAGCTTTGAACCTAACTCTCGTCTTCGACAAGATGGTACCCCCGGTAGGATTCGAACCTACGACCAATTGATTAAGAGTCAACTGCTCTACCAACTGAGCTACGGAGGCGTGTTTGGAAACCAAACGGCGTTGGAGGGCGCGAGTAATAGTCGTCTCTGCGGCCGGTGCAAGTGCGTTCTTGGGCTCAACGGGAAACTTTCAAATGCTGGAGCAGGAACTGAACAGCGTCGGGCTTGGGATCGGCGGGATCCTGGGCCACCACGCAGACGACATCATCCGCAGTGCATTCCTTCTGAATGGCACGTGCATGCTGGATGCAGTGCAGCCACTCGCCACGATTCGTCGGCGCAGGAACGACTTGCGGGTTGTTCAGAAAGAGCGGCGGATCGTCCTTGGTGATCCAGGAGAGCATGTCGCACTCCTTGAGCACGGCTTTGCCTTTTTCCGTGTTGAAGTCAGCGACGGAGGGCAGGCGATAAAACATCGCAGTCTCGACTTCGCTGGTGCGGAACTCGGGTTTGGCTGGACCAAGAAAGGATTCCCAGCGCGTCACGTCGTAGGTGGCTTGCGTGGAGTTGCACACGGCACAGGTAAGACGAGTGGACTCGCGCAGCACCGGGTCTTCGGATTTTGCATCGGCCAGATCATCATGCGTGGCTAGCCAGAGTGAGGTGCCGGCACCAGCGGAGCCGCCCATGGAGGCGAAGCGCGTTTTATCGAGCTTCCATTCGCCGGATTTTGCACGCAGAAACTGCACGGCACGAGCGCACTCGCGCAGGATGTCCTGGATCGGCATGGCGTCGAGGAAGGGATAGTTCAAAGCCGCGCAGGACACGCCACTATTGACGAGTTGGCTGGTTTGTTTGTCGGATGCCCAGCGGCTTTTATCGCCATTGCGAAAGCCGCCACCGTGAATCAGGAACACCACGGGCGTGGGTTGTTCAGACTTCGCGAGGTAAAGATCGAGCCGGTTGCGCTGATGGGAGCCGTAGGCCACATCGGCGACATCAGGCTTCAGTGCATTTGTTGCTGTTTTCGCCTCATCCGCAGGCTTCTTCTTCATCTTCGCCATGAAGGCGCGGCCTTCATCCATGCTGAGAATGCCATCTTTGTTCGTGTCTGCCTCGGGATAGCGCTTCAAGCCCTCGCGCAGCATCTCGTTATTTTCTGAGGTGACTTGGGCGTGGAGTGCGGCGGCCAAAGTGAGCGAGAGGAGGAGCGTGCGGTGCATGGTGGTGACAATGAGTGACCTGAAACTTGATTTGTATGTCAGGGTAGCGGCGGAATCCGGATTTTTTCGGAACCTCAAGCCTGACGACAAGCTTTGATCGTGTTCGCCATCAGCATCGCGATGGTCATCGGCCCCACACCTCCTGGGACGGGTGTGATAGCGCGGCATTTCGGAGCGACTTCATCAAAGGCGACATCGCCGACGAGCTTGTAGCCTTTATCGCTCGTGGGATCGTCGATGCGGTTGATGCCAACATCAATGACAACGGCACCTTCCTTGACGTGTTCGGCCCTGATGAAATGCGGACGACCGATGGCGGCGATGATGATGTCGGCGGTGCGGGTGATGCTGGCGAGATCGCGGGTGCGGGAATGCGTGACGGTCACGGTGGCGTCGCCGCCTTTGCCTTTCGCCATGAGCAGTAGCGCCATCGGTTTGCCGACGATCATGCTGCGGCCGACGACGACCGCATGCGCGCCACTCGTTTCGATACCCGCATCAATCAGCAGCCGCTGACAACCAAGCGGTGTGCAAGGCACGAAGCCGGTTGGATCTTCGAGAGCGAGTTTCGCCACGTTCACGGGGTGAAAGCCATCGACATCCTTGGCCGGATCAATCGCCCGCACGATAGCAGATTCGTCGATGTGCTTGGGCGGCGGGCTTTGCACCAGAATGCCGTGGATGGCGGGGTCGCTGTTCAGCGCGTGCACATGCGCGAGCAACTCGTCTTGCGTCGTGGTGGCCGGGAGTTCGAGTTTGACGGAGTGCAGGCCAAGATCGCGGCATTTTTTGTCCTTGGAGCGAACGTAGGCGCGCGAAGCAGGATCATCACCGATCAAGACGACTGCTAGGCCTGGCTTACGCCCCAAGGCAGCAAGTGCGGCGATGTCGCGACGGCATTCTTCGAGGACTTTTTCGGCGACGGCAGTTCCAGAGATGAGGGTCATGCGCTTTCGGTGGCGCAGGGCGAGCCGCTTTTCAAGCCGCCAACATCTTCCGCTTGCCGCCTTGAGCCAGCATGGCGGCCAATTCCGGCATGTAGCGGGTGATTTCGTGCGAGAGCATCGAAAGCCGCGTCTCAGACTTCCAGTTGCCCTTCAAGCTGCGGTCCGTGTCGGTCATTTCGACTTCCACGAGAGTGGAAAAGACGGTGGAATCGGCTTGAAGATCGTGTTGCAGAGTCATGATGAGAGGGAAGGTTGATCTGTCGTGATGAGGACGAGTTCGCCGTCCTTCAGGGTCCATTTGCGTCTGTCCAAAGCACCGGTGTTCAACATGCCATCAATTCCATTGCTCAAGAGCATCCGCGCCGCCTCGGCGGGGCTGCTGCCGAACGTGCCCTTCAAGGTCATGTCTTCGAGGTACTGCTTGATCTGCGGTGTGATCGCGATCGTCAGTGACAATGAGTCGAAGGTGTTTGAGGGGCGGGCCATTCAATTATAACCGGGTAATAATGGCATTTTAATTCCAACCTGACCCAATGGTCAAGGTTGGTTTCGATTTATTTGGCGTTATTACCCCATAAAAACCGACACTTTTATTTAACTCTTGTTAAGCAACTGGTGATTCAGCATGGAAATCAGCCATGAGGCACTTCAGCGCGCCGGTTTGTGAAATCGGGTCGAGACCGCGATTAAGGCCAGTGTCGGTTACTTTTCCTGATGGCTAGATGGGCTGTCATCTGACGGCATCAAGGCCGACACCGGCTCCTAGAGCGTGCGATGGCGCAATGTGAAATTCTGCGAGACGTAGTAGCAAAGCGTGAGAATCAGAACCGACGAGACCATCAACGTCTGCCAGCGCTGCCACCATGGCGTCCAATGCACAGGGATGGCCTTTGATCTATCACCCGCGAGCAGCAGCATCCATTTTGGGGATACGTCGAGATTGGTTTGATCTCGTGTCCAAAGCAGCACGTCGTGTAGTTTACCTTTCGGCATCTCGAAGACGATCTCCGGTGTCTCACTGCGCCAACGCCATGCGGCGGTGATCAAGGCGTGTGGCTGGGCCTCAGTGTCGGAAGGCAAATAAGATGCGGGCGCGAATTCCGCCCAGTTGTCGTGTTGCGTGATATTGACGGCTGCGAGTTCCGCCAGGGGCACAAGTGTTTCGTGGCGTTTCAACCGCACCGGATCACTCAACGCTTCGCGTGCGGTTGATTCGTCGGCGATGAGCGGGTTGCCGCCATAGTCGGCGGTGATTTCGAGCAGCACCTCCGCATCTGGCAGCAGCGTGAGTTTGGTACTCAAAAACTCCGCTCCATGTGCCAAAGCACACAGGGGGGCCAAAACGGCTCCCCCTGCGGCGAGAATGAGGATGGATCGCGCAATGCGCATTATTTCTTCACGTTCCAGCGCAGCACACGGCCCCACTTGTTCCATTCGGTTTCAAGGATGTTGCCATCATTGTCGAAGGTAATGCCATGCGGACTGGTGACGATGCCCTGTTGCCAGTCTTTGGGGGCAATGCCGGGTGTGTTGGTCATCTGCGGGCTGGTGCCGAGGTCTGCGACGCGCTTGTTGTCTTTGTCCCAGACACTAACGTTGCCAGCGATTTCGGCCACGCACATCAGATTGCCATGGAAACTGGCGGAGCTTGGGTTGCGCATCTCGGTGGCGATTTCGCCGATGAAAGTGCCATCGAGTTGGGTGTGCAGCATGCGCTTGTGCCCGCGGTCGCAGATCATCACGCGCGCGGGTTCAAAGCGACGGTCGATGAATATTTTGTGCGCATTGGCCAGTGCCAGTGGCTTGTCTGGGCCGCCAAAGACCTGCTTAAATTTGCCTTCGCTGCTGAAGACAAAGATGAAGCTCCGGCCATAGCCATCCACGACGTAGATGTCGCCGTTGGGCGCCACATCGCAGTTGGTGAGCTTGAGCCCACCTGCAGCAGCAACACCCTTCTCCTTCTTGATCTTCTTCTCGCTGCCATCAGCCAGCTTCAGCGTGAGTTCTTCCTTCGAATCAGCAATGCGCACGCCGGAGGCGATGGCGATCTTTTTTTTCGGATCCGTTTCGTCGCTCTTTGAAACGCTGACATAATCGCGCTGCTCGGCAGGGAAGGCGCTGGTGGGAATTTCCATCACGATGCTGCCATCGAGATTTGCCTTGATGACTTTTTGCTCACCGAGTACAGCGGCGTAGATGTGCTCCCCATCTCCATACTTGCGGATGACAAAGCCGTGCAGTGAAGCCGGAAGCGGCAGGGTTTTGATGAACTTGCCATCTTTGCCGTAAACCTGCAGGCCAGCGAGGGCAGGATCTTTGTCCTGCACACTCACATAGATATTGCCGGCGGAGTCCACGGCGATTTCGCCATGGCCGTCGCCAATGGTTTCTTTGCCAGCAGGTGGTTGGATGAAGTTCGGGACGAATTCATAGGCGACTTCAGCAGCAGCGCTGCTGGCGATTGCCATGACGGATAGGAGGGAGAGAATGCGGTTGCTCATCAGGCTGATTCAAACGGACGAGAATACCGGCGTCAATCGCGCAGGCGTGATTTTCATTGGATGATCCTGTCATACAGGGGGAAACTTCCTGCCACACATCGTGTTTTAACCACCTTCCCATGAAAAAAGCTCTCTTCATTCTTCTCGGCAGCGCAGCGCTGGCTGGTTCCGTCATCGGCCTACGTGCGCAAGCTCAGCTCACGGAACTCGATGAAAAATTCAAAGCCTTCGACAAAAACAGCGATGGCGTCATCAACGGCGACGAGATTGGCGGTGCGGCCTATCTGGCGCAGCTTGATCTGAACAAGGATGGCAGTGTCACCCGCGAAGAAGCGATCGAAGGTGTGGAAAAAATGCGCAAACTGGCAACTGCCGGTGAAGGCGTGGTAACAGCGGGCTTATTCAAGCGCCTCGATAAAAATGCTGACGGCAAACTCACGGCGGACGAAATGCCGCAGAAGAGATGGTTTACTGGCCTCGACACCAACAAGGACGGCAGCGTGACATTGGATGAGGCCGTCCAGGCACTCGGCAGTCTGCGCAAACGTGGTGCCGGTGGCAGTAGCATGCCGGAAAGCCCCATCAAACCCGCCACCGAAGATCCAACCCTCAAAGAAGCTCCGCAGATGCTTAAAGGCAGTGATCACGGTGTTGGACGCATGGTTGAGGACAGGATGCTGAAGACACTGGAGGGCAAAGACATCTCATTGAGTGCTGCCGCAGGCAAAAAGGGTCTTGTGATCGCCTTATTCAGTTCGAGTTGCCCGATCAGCGGCAAACTGGCCCCAGAAACACTGCGTTTGGAAAAGGATTTGCAAGCGCAGGAGGTGAACTTGCTTCTCGTGAACGCCCCGCCAGGACAAAAGAACGATGAGATCGCGAAATTCATCGCGGATCACGGTTTGAAATCGAAGGTCGCTCTCGATGCGGATGGCAAACTCGCGCAAGCGCTGACTGCCACGACCACCACGGAGGTCTTTCTGCTCGATGCGACGCGGACGCTCGTCTATCGCGGTGCTTTGAATGATCAATACGGCCTCGGTTACTCCAAGGAGCAACCCACGCATCATTACTTGCGCGACGCAGTGGCCGCGATGCTACGCGATGAACCTGCCGAGATCGCCGCCACGAGTGCTCCTGGCTGTGCGCTCGATTTGCCAGCGCAGAAAGCCATCGCCAGCACGAATGTGACGTATCATCGTGACGTTGCCCGCATTTTGCAGGCGAACTGTGTAGAGTGTCATCACAGTGGCGGCGTAGGGCCGTTTGCGCTCGATTCGTATGAGGCGGTGATCGAGCACGCGGGTATGATCCGTAAGCAGGTGGAGCGCGGCGCGATGCCCCCTTGGTTCGCGGCGGCATTGGAAGGCCAAGCCCACTCGCCATGGGCCAATGATCGCTCGCTTGCCAAACGTGATCGTGCCGATCTGCTGGCCTGGTTGGCCTCAGATCGTCCGAAAGGAAATGTGGCCGAGGCACCAAAACCACGCCAGTTCCCCAGCGAGTGGAGCATTGGCAAACCGGACGTCATCGTCGCCGCCGTTCAGCCGGTTTCGATCAAAGCTGAAGGCACCATGCCCTACCAGCATGTGACCGTGACAACAGACTTCTCCGAAGACCGCTGGGTGCGCGGCTATGAAATTCTGCCGACCGAGCGTCAGGTGGTGCATCATGTCATAGTCAACGTCTTTGAAAAAGGCCGCAAAGTGCGCGGTGGCGGAGATGAGGGCGCAGAAGGCTACTGGGCCGCCTATGTGCCCGGAAACACGAAGCAGGTCTATCCGGATGGCTTTGCCCGCAAACTGCCCGCAGGTGCGACGGTGAGCTTCCAGATCCATTACACGCCCAATGGCAAGGCCGTGCAGGACACGATGCGCATGGGCCTGCTCTTTGCCAAAGAACCACCGAAATACGTCGTCCACACCACTGCATTGCCAAATGCACGCCTCAATATCCCCGCCGGCGCGGCCAATCACGTCGAAACGGCCCAGCGTAAGCTGCCTACTGACGTCAATGCCATGGCCTTGATGGCCCACATGCATGTGCGCGGCAAAGCCTTCAAGTTCGAGGCCATCTCACCCGATGGTAAAACCGAAACGCTGCTCGACCTTCCTCACTACGATTTCAATTGGCAGCTCCGCTACGACTACGCGATGCCCCACTTCCTGCCTCGTGGCACGACCATCAAAATCACCGCCATCTATGACAACAGCACCGGCAACCC
>CANIBP010000015.1 GCA_947466075.1 Verrucomicrobiaceae bacterium | reverse complement strand
CGCCTTCAAGCAGCGCGACTGCGTCGCGCTTGAAATGCTCGTCAAAGGTCCGCTTTTTCGTTGGTGTGTTGTTCATGTCGGTTTGGGTTATTACCCAACTTTTGCTGTCCGCATAAACGAAGAAGGCTCAAAGTGAAGCTTCACTCATGCTCATGCTCATGCTCATGCTCATGCTCATGCTCATACTCATACTCATACTCATACTCATGCTCATGCTCATGCTCATGCTCATGCACGAACCAACGCAATTCCCCCTCTCATGGCATGACTGGTGTCGTGACATCACCTTGTTCACGCTCTTCATCTTGGGGTGCATCGCCAGTATTTCTCAGGCTCAGGCCGAGCCTTTGAATCTCGCTTCTGGTGCTGGGCGTTTTGAGATTCAGCATGATGGGCGGACGCTGCCGGTGTGGTATTTTTTTGCCGGAGAACGTGAAGGCGGATGCCTCGGTGCTCATCGTCATGCATGGCGTGAATCGCGATGCGGATCGATATCGCAATTATTGGCTGCCGCATGCTCAGCGATATGGGCTCATTCTCGCAGCACCGGAGTTTTCGCAGAAGGACTTTCCAGAGACGGAAGGTTACTCGCTGGAGGCTAAAGGAGCGTTTGGTTTCATTGAGCCAGTGTTTGATGCGGTCAAAGCCGCGACGGGAAATCGCAGTGAGCGCTTTCATCTCTACGGTCACTCAGCGGGAGCGCAGTTTGTGCATCGCTACCTGTATTATCAACCGCAGGCTCGCGTGGCCAAGGCGGTGGCTGCGAATGCGGGCTGGTGGACGCTGCCGGATCTCACCGTAGAGTTTCCGTATGGGCTCAAAGGCTCGCCCATTGATGAGGCTTCGCTCAAAAACATGCTGCAACGTCCGCTTGTGGTGCTGCTGGGCACAGCGGACACCGATCCGAAGGACAAAAATCTGCGTCTCACGCCCGAGGCGATGTTGCAGGGTCCGTATCGTTTCGCACGCGGACATACTTTTTTTGCCGCAGGCCAAAAACAAGCTTCGGCGTTCGGTGTGCCCTTGGGTTGGGAGTTAGCCACTGCTCCAGGTGTGGGCCATAATGATAGCGGTATGTCTGCCTTTGCTGTGCGGCATCTCTTTGGTGAGCCGCCGGTCACGGGTCGTGATGCGAAGCATGTTCGTGTGCTCTTCGGTGGCGATACGAGCGACGGTCCGAGCTACCAGGAGCAATATGCAAAGGAAGGCGGTGTGAACGTCCTCACCGAGAAAGGATACGACTACGGCATCACTCATCTCAAGCGTCTGCTCAGTGTCGTGGACCTCAGCATCATCAATCTGGAAACACCGCTCACGCTGCGCCGCGACAGCCCGCTAAAGTCGAAAGATTACCTTCACTACAGTGATCCCGTGAAGCTCCCCGCGCTCTTCACGCCATTCGGTCGTGTCGCTTTCTCGCTAGCGAACAATCACACACTCGATCATGGGCCAGAGGGGCTCGATGAAACCTTCGCCGCGCTGAATGCCTTCATTGTCTCCACTTTCGGAGCTGGTGGCAATCTCGCCGATGCCGCGCGTCCGTTGCTGCAAGAGCTGTACATTGATGGCAAGCCGATCACCCTCGCTGTGTTCGGTGCCTTTGAGTATCGCAAAGATTACGACCAGGATTTTCATTTCTACGCTAGCGCTGATAAGCCCGGCTGTGCACCAGTGGATGTGCCATCGGTGAAGAAAGCCATCGCTGAACTCCGGCAGAAAAC
This sequence comes from Verrucomicrobiaceae bacterium, assembly GCA_947466075.1. GTDB lineage: Bacteria > Verrucomicrobiota > Verrucomicrobiia > Verrucomicrobiales > Verrucomicrobiaceae > Prosthecobacter. The sequence goes on along the minus strand of CANIBP010000015.1, from coordinate 96,629 downwards.
ACCTGGAGCCTATGTTATCTATTTTGTGCACTGGGGCGGCAATTACCTTTGGAAAAACGAAGAGCAGACCAGCACCGCGAAAGCCCTGCGTGAAGCAGGCGTGGACCTCGTCATCGGCCACGGTGCCCACCTCATGCAGGAGGTGGTGCATGACGGACGTGGCTGGATTTTCTACAGCATCGGCAATCTGCTGTTTAACGCCAAAGGCCGCTACGCCCTCAACAAAGCCCCGCCCTACAGTCTGCCGCTGGTTGTCGATTTTTCGATGAAGGATGACCGCCTGCAAACCAGCCTGCGCGTCTATCCCATCGTCAGCGACAACCAACTCACCGGCTACCAGCCACGCTTTGTCACGGAGACTGAGTTATCCGAGATTGATGCGCTGCTAGCCACAAAAGGCAGTTGGGACAGTGCTGTTCGTGCTGCGGTGAAGAGCGGCGTGGACGACATCGGCCCGTTCCTCGATTTCACGTCACCGCAGAGCCCCGACAAATAGCCGCGTCATCTGTAGAATGCCTTTTTGCAGGGAGTACTCGCAGAAGCCAAGTTTTTTGGCACTGCAGGGTTTGGTGACGGGAAAGAAATGTAACCACTTTCATCTCGTTTACTTCGCATGATCAGAAAAGCAGCTTTTCTCAGTCTCCTGGCCGCGGCCTCGCTTCAAGCGGAGGATGGGGAGGTGTTGTTCGTGCGACGAGTATGGCCACTCTTTCAAGAGAAGTGTCTGGCTTGCCATGGGAACGATGAAAAAAAGATCAAAGGTGACTTCGACATGCGCACGCTAGAGAGCACACTGAAGGGTGGCGAGAGCGAGAGGTCAGCGGTGGTGAAGGGCAAGCCGGAGGAAAGTCCGCTGTATCTTGCCTCGACGCGACAACACGAGGACTGGGAAGCCATGCCGCCGAAGGAAGTGGACAAACTTTACGCCGAGCAACTGAGCTGGATCAAAGAATGGATCACCGCTGGTGCGCCATGGCCAGATGAGGCAAAGCGCAGCGTGATCGCCAAAACCAATGCTGAAAAATGGAGCGCTGAGGATGGCATCACCGTGAAGGTCACTGGGGCGCTTTCTCCAGAGTGGGCGAATCGTCGGTATAAGCCGGAGGCGCTGTGGGGATACCAAAGCGTGCGCAAACCCGAAATCCGAATGACGAATGACGAACATCCTGTGGATGCGCTGTTGGCTGTCAAAGATCCTGCACCTGCGGCGGATGCGCGTGCTTTCATCCGGCGGGCTACGTATGATCTCACGGGACTGCCGCCGACTCCGGAGGAGGTGGAGGCGTTTGTGGAGGAGATGAATAGGACGAATAAGTCCTATAAGACCTATGCCAAGCTCATCGATCGACTCCTTGAATCTCCGCATTACGGAGAGCGCATGGCGCGGCATTGGCTGGATGTGGTGCGTTACGCGGACAGCAGCGGCTTTGCCAATGACTACGAGCGCGGCAATGCCTGGCGCTATCGTGATTACGTGGTGCGCAGCTTCAATGCGGACAAGCCGTATGATCAGTTTATCAAAGAACAGATCGCTGGAGATGAAATGAAATCCAAGGATGCCGAGGCACTCATCGCGACGGGTTTCCTGCGCATGGGGCCGTGGGAACTGACGGGCATGGAGGTCGCGAAGATCGCGAGACAGCGGTTTCTGGATGATGTGACGAATAGTGTTGGCGAAACCTTCCTGGCGCACTCGCTGCAATGCGCACGCTGTCATGATCACAAGTTTGATCCGATCCCCACGCATGATTATTACTCGATGCAGGCCTGCTTTAGCACCACGCAGCTTGCTGAGCAGCCAGCACCGTTTTTGAACGAAGAGAATACGGCTGGCTTTGAAGAGACGAAGTATCTGGAAGTCCGGCGAGTCGAGCACATGGCCATGCTGGAGTCGCTCGATAAGAAACTGCTGACCAATGCGGAGGCTTGGTATGCCGAGAAGAAATTGGATCGCAAAGACTGGGACGCGGCAGTGGCATCGGCTCGTCTCTTCATTGAAAAAGGCGGGAAGATGAAGAAGGGGCGGAGTTTTACGGGAGTCTTTGAAACAGCACGCAGCGCGATTCAGAAAAAGAACCTGCCCGAAGATCAATACCCGCCCAAGCTCGTTGGCTTCAAGCCTGAGGACTACGGCAACGAGCGTGTGGCACGCAAAGGTCTGGAGCGCCTGAAATGGGAACTGGAGCGCTACGAGCCTTTTGCCTTCAGCGTCTATAACGGACGCACCCCGCAGATGGTCAGCGTTTATCAGCCGATCCGCATGCCGCAAGATCGCATGACCAGCGGCGAACTGGAGCAGACGGCCATCCTCGGCGGCGGCGATCCTTTTTCTCCGACGAAACCCGTGAAGCCGGGCGTGCTGTCCGTGCTCGGCAGTGCTGAGTTTCCTGACGGCATCGAAGGCCGCCGCACAGCCCTTGCCAATTGGATCGCCAGCAAAGAAAATCCGCTCACCACTCGTGCCATCGTGAATCGCCTCTGGCTCTGGCATTTTGGTCAAGCCATCGCGGGTAATCCGAACAACTTCGGCAGCACAGGCAAGCGACCCACGCATCCTGAGTTGCTGAACTGGCTGGCTGTGACGCTGGTAGAGAAGAACTGGAGCTTTAAGGAAATGCATCGTGTGATCATGATGAGTGCTGCGTATCGAAGAAGTTCGGCGATTCAGGATTCAGGTGCCAGGTTGAGCCGTGAAGAAGCGGAAAAAAGCTACGCCGTCTTCAAGCCACGCCGTCTCATGGCTGAGGAGCTGCGTGACACCATGCTCAGCGTCACTGGCGAACTGAATTCCACACTTGGCGGCATTCCGAATCGACCCGAGATCAATATCGAAGTGGCCATGCAGCCGCGACAAGTCATGGGCACGTTTGCTGCGGCTTGGGTGCCCAATGCCACGCCGGAGCAGCGACACAGACGCAGTTTGTATGCGCTCAAAATTCGTGGCGCGCGTGATCCATTCATGGAGGTCTTCAATGAGCCTGGGCCCGACTTTTCCTGTGAAGCGCGTGAGGTCTCCACCGTCACGCCGCAGGTCTTCAGCCTCTTCAATGGCCAAGCCAGCTATGACCGCGCGCTAGCTTTGGCGAGTCGTGTTTTAAAAGAAAAACCCACCGATGTGATCACGCGTGTGTTTCAACTCAGTTATGGCCGTGCGCCAACAGCCGATGAAAAAGCTGCCAGCGAAGTTCACTGGCAGCAGATGGAAAAAAAGCAGGCCAGCGTCGTCATCGCAGAGCCCAAGCCACCGCTGAGTGTGAAACGTGATGCCGTGGAAGAGAACACCGGAGAGAAATTCAGCTTCCAAGAAAAGCTCCCAGGCTACACCGACTTCACCGCCGATCTCCAGCCCTCAGATGTCGATGCCCACACACGCGCTTTGGCCGATTTGTGCCTCGTGCTGATAAACTCAAACGAATTTACGTATGTGTATTAAAGCATCAGCTTACCAGCAGGCGGAGCTTCGCCGTGACCTCGTCACGACTGAGAACTCCTGCGGCCACTGCCAGGGTGAGGTTTTCCCAGTCGTCGGAATCAGGGGCGGTCTCATAGCCATTCAATTTCAGGAAAACGATGCACGAACCAAGTGCCACCCTCTTATTTCCATCAACGAAGGCATGATTACTGCAAAGGTAAAAAAGATAGGCTGCTGCGATCTCAATGACATCGGCATAGGGCGACTGGTCACCAAAAATAGCCTGTGGAGTAGCGACGGCAGACTCAAGCAGAGAGCGATCTCTAAGACCCAGAGAACCGCCGAAGTCCGATATGGCTTCGGCATGTATTTCTTCGACGATCTCTATGCTGAGGTGAAGGCAATTGCTGGGATTGGTTTTCATCAGGCCAGGCGCTTCATGGTGCGTGCATATTGCTTCATCGTGTCTTTAATCAGCGATGAAACATCTGCCTTTGAGGGCATGCTCACGATGGGTGCTATGGATATCGTCCCGCCAGAATGCACCTCCACATTCACCTCATCGCCGACTTTGAGACGGGCGAGTTGGAGGAGGGCGGAGTCGAAGATGATGCCTTGGGAATTGCCGATTTTGGTGATGGTCTTGATCATGCGTTAAACTATGTATTACATCCACTTTTGTCAATGAACTCCTCCTACTTTCCCTGTGCTGGCTCACGTGCCTTTCATGCGCCGACGCGGCGTGAATTTGTTTATGGAATGGGCGCATCGCTTGGCAGCGTGGCTTTGACGTCGCTGATGGCGGCGGAGGCCAAGGGGCCTCTGGCTCCGAAGGCGCAGCAGGTGCCGGCGAAGGCGAAGAACTGCATTTTCCTGATGATGGAGGGCGGGCCGAGCCACATCGACTGCTTTGACCCGAAGCCGATGCTGGAAAAGCTGCACCTCAAGGAGTTTACGAAAGAAGGCAAAATGAAGTCGGCGATGGAGAGCGGGAAGCGCTACTATGTGAAGTCGCCGTTCAAGTTCGCACAGCATGGGCAGTCGGGTGCGTGGATGAGTGAGCCATGGCAGCATCTAAGCGGCGTGGCGGATGAGTTGTGCTTCTTCAGAGGCTGTCAGGTGGACTCGGTGAATCATCCGACGGCGATGTATCAGATGAATTGCGGGAATCGCTTCGGCGGTGATCCGGCGATTGGCTCATGGGTGACGTATGGACTTGGATCGGTGAACCAGGATTTGCCGGGCTTCATCGTGCTGCCTGAAATCAGCTATCCGCAAGGCGGCAGCGCGAACTGGGGGAATGGTTATTTGCCCGCGCAGTTTCAGGGCACGCCACTGCGGCCTAAGGGGTCGCCGATTCTCGATTTGCAGCCGCCGAAGGGCATCTCGCCGGAGCATCAGCGGTCCAATCTGGATCTGCTGGCGAAGTTGAATCAAAAGCATGCAAGTGATCATCCATGGCATGATGAGCTGAAGGCGCGCATGAACAATTACGAGCTAGCTTTCCGCATGCAGACGCAGGTGCCCGAGACGCTGGACCTGAGCGCCGAGGACGAGAAGACGAAGGCCATGTACGGCATCGGTAGCGATGCGACGGATGCCTTTGGTTGGAAGTGTTTGTTAGCGCGGAAGCTGGTGGAGAAAGGCGTGCGCTTTGTGCAGCTCTATGCTGGCACCTGGGACAGTCACGACTACATCGAGCGAGCGCATGGCAATCTGATCCGCCAAGTGGATCAGCCGATTGCGGCACTGATCAAGGACCTGAAGCAGCGCGGCCTGCTGGATGACACGCTGATCGTGTGGTGCGGTGAATTTGGCCGCACACCCGACAACGGCGTACGCGGCGGCACCGCCTACGGTCGTGATCACAATCCGAAGGCGATGACCGTTTGGTTCGCCGGTGGCGGTGTGAAAGCCGGGCATACCATCGGCAGCACCGATGACCGCGGCATGGAAGCCATCGAAGAGGTGCATCATGTCCGTGATGTGCATGTCACGCTGCTGCGGCTGCTTGGACTGGATGACAATAAGCTCACCTTCTACCACGCTGGCCGTTTCAAGCAGCTCTCGCAGTTCGGCGGGCAGGTGATCGAGAAATTGATTGGTTAAATGTGTGCGATGACCACATCATCCTACGTTCAAGCAATGCATGATGAAAAAGCTCATTTTCGTTCTCCTTCTGGCAGTCGCCGTAGCGGCGATGTGGTTCGTGTTGAAGCCTGACAAACAGGGTTCAGGCACGCTCACGGTCTTCTGCGCTGCGGGATTGAAAAAGCCGGTGGAAGAAATCGCCCTCGCTTATCAAAAGGAGATGGGAACGGAGGTGCGACTGCAATATGGCGGCACGGGAACCCTGCTCAGTCAGCTCAAAATCACCAAGCAGGGTGATCTTTTCATCACGGCGGACGATGGGGCGCTGGCGGATGCCAAAAAAATGGATGTGACACGCGAGGAGTTTCGACTGGTGAAACAGAAGCCAGTGCTGGCAGTGGCCAAGGGTAATCCCAAGCACATCGACAGTCTGGAAGCGATCAAGAAGACCGAGATCAAGCTGGCCCTGCCAAATCCTGAAGCGGCTAGCATTGGCCGAGTGAGCAAGAAACTGCTCGGAGGTGATTGGGATGCGCTCGCAGCCAAGGCAGCCGTGATGAAACCGACGGTGACAGAAATTGCGGCCGATCTCTCATTGGGGGCGGTGGATGCGGCGATTGTATGGGACTCGACTGTGCCGCAGTTCACTGGACTCGAGGCTGTGATGCTGCCGGAGCTGGCGAAGCATGAAGAATTTGCCACTGCAGCGGTGCTGTCGTTCTGCCAGCAGCCAGCTGAGGCGATGCGATTCGCGCGTTACCTGGCCGCGCCTGAAAAAGGAGCCGTCATTTTCCAGAAACATGGCTTCAAAGCTGTGCCGGGAGACAAGTGGGCGGCAATCCCTGATCTGATCCTTTACAGCGGAGGTGTGAACCGCACAGCCATTGAAAAACTGCTGCAGCAGTTCGCCACGCGCGAGGGCATCACGATGACGACGGTGTTCAATGGTTGCGGCATTCTCTGCGCGACGATGAAAACAATGGGCGACAGCAGTAATCCCAAATTCCCAGACGCGTATTATGCCTGTGACATTTGCTTTGTGCCGCCTGTAGCGAAGCAATTCCCTGAATCAGTGATCCTGACAGAGGCGGAGATCGTGATTGCTGTGCCGAAGGGCAACGTACAGAACATCCGCACACTGGCCGATCTAGCACGGCCGGGGCTGCGTGTTGGTCTGTGCAATGCGGAACAGTCCACGCTGGGCTTTCTCACGAAGTCGATGCTGAAGTCGATGAACTTGTGGGACAGCGTGAGCAAGAATGCCTCTTCTCAGGTGCCCACGGCGGATTTTCTCGTCAACCAGATGCGCACTGGCTCGCTGGATGCGGCAGTGGTGTATCGTATCAACATTCACAAGGACAGCGCCCACTTCGATGCGGTGCCGCTGCCCGCTGACAAGTCAATGGCGGTTCAACCCTTTGCCGTGCGCCATGATTCGCCGAATCAGCAGATGGGACACAGGCTACTGAGTTTTCTCCGCGAACATCGTGAGAGCTTTGAAAGCGCAGGCTTTGTCTGGAAAGGCAACACCGCGCCGATCAAAAGCGCCGAGATCGTGCTGCCTGACTGGTTGAAGCAGAAGTAGCGCCGCGAAGCGGTTTATTCCGCCTGAAGCACCTGTTCCAGGCCACGGGCCATCAAGTCGTGCTGCCAGCTCATGAGATGGTTCGCAGTATTACCGTCGATGACGAGTTCTTCAATGGTGCTGCGTGATCCAAGCAGCGACGGCTCGATCTCCAGCTCTTGGGCCACTTTTTCACGGTGGGCACAGAGCTTGTCGATCTGGTCGCGTTGAGTGTCACTGAGACGGCCTTTGACCTTTTTTGCCCGCGCCGGCCAATCGGAAGATGGGGATGCGATCACGGTGGCCACGATGTCATGGAACTCTTTTTTCCAACGCGGACGCCAGCCATTGGGAGGATTGAGCGACTGATCGACCTCGAACTGCTCCGCATAGGCGACCATCTGTTTGTTCGACATGATTTTGAAGCACGGAGTGTCGCGTTCCTTCGCGATGCCTTCACGCCACTCCCACATAGCCTTCAAAACGGCCAACCCTTTGGGATGCAGACGACCGCAGCCCTGCACACGCCAAGGATCCTCGCGCTGAGCATTGTCACGCGCAGCGACATCTGCCTGCAACTCACGGCAGCTTTGATGGAACCAGTCTTCCCTGCCCTTCTCCCGAAGCTGAGTGACAAATTTGTCCGCGATCGTGAGCAAGTAGCGCACATCATCGACTGCATACGAAAGCATGTTCGGCGGAAGTGGGCGGCGGCTCCAGTCCGCTTTTTGCGAAGCTTTGCAAAGATCGATGTCGAAGGTATTTTTCACCAGGGCAGCGAGGCCGAATTGGCGTGCACCGAGAAGACGTGCGGCGATCTGCGTGTCGCGGATTACACGCGGACTCCAATCGTAAGTGCGCCTGAGCATCGTCAGATCATAATCTGCGCCGTGAAACCAGAGTTCGTGTGAATCGAGCAATTCAAGCAGCGGCGTGACATCCGAAATAGCTAGAGGATCGACGAGGGCATAGCGCCCGGCACAGTTTACCTGCAATAGGCAGAGCTTCTCGTGGTAGTGGTGCAGGCTGTCGGCCTCGGTATCGAGACAGCAGCGTTTGTCCGGGCTAGCAGAAAGCCATTGCCGCATCTGCGTGACCCATTGGTCGAGATGCGTAGGCGTGTCGATGAACTCGTAGTCCGCCGGGGTTGATGCGGCTTCGTTCATTTCAGGCCCATGAGAAGGATTTCAGCGTTATTCCCAGTGCGGTTGATATTGCGAATGAGCAACTCCAGCGCCTCGGCAGCAGGAACGGCTGCAAGTTGCTTGCGCACTTGAGTGATGCGTTTGAACTCGTCGGGGTGGTAGAGCAGGTCATCGCGGCGGGTGCCGGATTTGAGCAAATGCAGTGCGGGGAAGATGCGGCGTTCAGAAATTTCGCGATCAAGTGTGGCTTCCATGTTGCCGGTGCCTTTGAACTCCTCAAAGATCACTTCGTCCATGCGGCTTTCAGTTTCGATGAGAGCCGTGGCGATGATGGTCAGACTACCACCTTCCTCGACATTGCGGGCTGCTCCGAAAAACTTTTTAGGCTTCTGCAATGCCTTGGTGCCAACGCCACCGGACATAACGGCCCCTTTGCCACCCTGCATCGCATTGTAACCGCGGGCGAGACGCGTGATGCTGTCGAGCAGGATGACGACATCCTTTTTCATCTCGACCAGACGACAGGCACGCTCGCGAACGACTTCGGCAACCTGGCTGTGACGTTTGGGGCTTTCGTCGAAGGTAGAGCTGTAGATTTCGCAGCCCTGCACGGTTTCCTCAAAATCGGTGACTTCCTCGGGCCGCTCATCAAGCAGAAGAACGATGAGTGATATCTCCTTGTGATTATGCGAGATGGATTTGGCAATGTCTTTGAGAATGACCGTTTTGCCTGAACGCGGCGGCGCGCAAATAAGGCCACGCTGGCCTTTGCCGAGTGGTGCCACAATGTCGAGGATGCGGGAACTGATAGCGCAGGGCTTGGCGGTCTCCAGAATGATGCGCTTGTTCGGAAAGGTGGCGGTCAGCTTGTCGAACTCGACGGGGGACTCCCATTCCTCGATGTGCATGCCTTCGATTTCGGTAAGTCGATCGATAGCTAGGTATTTGTCACGGTCTTTGGGTGCTTTGGCGTAACCTGCAATTCTCTGACTAGGGCGCAGATTGAATTTCCTGACCAGGAACAGCGGGACAAAGACATCCTCAGGCAGCGGTGTGAAGCTATATTTTGGAAAGCGGATGAGGCCATAGTTGTCCAGGCCGATCTCTAGGACACCCTCGACTTTGAGGCGGGTCTTGTGCTCTCCGAGCCAGGAACAGAGGTCGTAGATGAGTTGATGCTTGGTGCGGCTGGCGTTCAAACGGAAGCCGACGGTCTCCGAAAGTTCCAGCAGCTCCGCCAGCGTGCTGTTCTGGAGATCATTGATGGAAACCTCCTGTGGAAACGGTGGCTGTGCACCTTCTGGCTTTTGTTGCTCGCCAGCCTTTGGGAGAGAATCGATGGGAGGACTTTCCTGGGGATTCGCAGACGCGGCAGAAGTTGTTTCCGTCGTTTCAGTGACGGAAGGAGGGGCCGCAGTGGCGGAGGATTCGATAGTTGGGTCGTTCATGCTTGCAAGAGTGGGCTTGCCAGCGTCAGCACTTGGGCTTCGAGAGAGGCCAGACAACCGTCATTCCAAATGACTGCATCTGCTCTTTCAACCTTAGCTTCGATGGGCCATTGGGCCTCCAAGAACTTTTGAACGGTTGATTCGTCTAGGTTCCGGGTTTCCATCATCCGCCTGACCTGCACCGACCGGCTGGAAGCCACCACGATGACGAAGTCTGCTGAAACTGTGGATCCAATCTCATAGTGCAGAGGGACTTCCGCAAGGAAAAGATTCACCCCAGCCGTTCTGGCTGCTGAACGAGCCTTCTCTAGCGCCGCTACCACTGGCGGGTGTAAGATGTCCTCCAATCGTCGGCGCAGCGATGGATCTGGCAGAGCAACATCACGCAGCCAAGAACGATTCACCGCGCCAGAAGATAAGAGCATTTCATCGCCGAAGGCGGCTGCCAGTTTTTGAGCCGTTGATTTATCGCGAAGTTCCTCTGCTACGGCTTCATCCGCCGAAAAAACCACCGCTTTTAAAGTGGGTAACCGGGCCATCAGGCTCGTCAGCGAACTTTTACCACAGCTGATGCCACCAGTGATCACCCAAGATTTCATATACTGAGAACTGTGACTGCAAAAAGCATCAGGCAGGAAATGCTTACAGCACGTCCTGCCTGATGTAACATGAAGGATTGATGATATTATTTCACCGCTGGCAGCAGAGTACCCACGGAACCGGGTCCGGCAGTATCGACAGCCGAGGCGTTATTCTTAACGCGCTGACCGGAAGGATCGATCAAATGCGCCGTGACAAAGATCACGAGGTTACGTTTGAAGTGCTGCTCCGATTCACTTTTAAACAGACGGCCCACAAAGGGAAGATCGCCAAGAATAGGGATTTTATCCTGCACGTCTTGCACATCTTCGCGGATGAGTCCACCAAGCGCTACCGTTTGGCCATCCCAGATCGAAACGCCTGTTGTCACCTTACGAACCGAGAAAATCGGCTGATTGATGACGTTGGGGGTGATGAGTCGCTCAGGTTGACTGATCGGCACCAGAATTTGTTGGGTTACGTTGGCAGCAGTTTGAAGGGTCAATGCGGCAATGTTCTGACTCGCTGGAGAATAAATCGGAGAGCCATAATTAATGAACCCATCAAACTCCACCACCTCAGGAGCTAGAGTCAATTCGATGGTGTTGCCATCTGCACCGACCGTCGGTTCAGCCTCAAGCCGAACGCCCGTTTGACGCATTTCAAAGGCGGTGGGTGTCGTGGGTGTCGCGATCAAAGTAACCTGAGTAGTACCACCGCCGCCGCCACCACCACCGCCACCACCGGACTGCGGTAATTGAGGGGGATCAAATTCTGTGGGATAGATAAACTCGCGGGTCACTTCCATGGTGGCCCGTGTACCACTCTTGGTGGTGACACTGGGAGCGCTCATCAGATCGACGCCTTTTTTCTGGCTCAAGCCGCGAATGACGGTTTGGAACTGAGGATCGGTGAAAATCCCAGCAGCTGAGAAGATGCCAGGAGCCACCTGAGAGGTGCCAGTGGTTGAACCGGTGGACAGAAGATTATCGATGCTGTTATTGCTGAGGGCATAGTTGCCTGTGCGCAATCCTGATGAAATAGGGCCATTGCCTGTAGGAATTGGCGTGGTAATCCCCACAGGTAGAGCGCCAGCAAAAGCGGCATTGATAGGTAACGAGGGATAAATCGTGACCGGAGGCGTCGCACCGTTGTCGATGGCCTTAGTAGCAAGATTGGATTGAAACGGATAATTGGCAGCTGTAACAGGCGTTCCGTTGCCAGCACTACCACCACCAAGGAACACATTATTGGCGTTGACACCAACACCTCCTAGCAGCCAATCGAACCCAAGTTCCTCAGTGTTTTTCTGGGTCACTTCGACGAACTTGGAGGTGATGACTACCATCTTGGGTGCGGTTTTGGTGATGGATTCCACCAGAGCTTCGACCAAATCCAGATTGGGCTGCGTGTTTCTGACCACCAACTGAGAGGTAGCTGGGTTATAGCTGGCTGAGGCACCATCAGCGAAAGTAATTCCAGACCCTTCCAAGATTTGTTTTGCTGTTTTTCTAGCAATCAAACCACCACCACCAGCGGCGGCACCACCACCAGCAGCAAAAGGATCCGCTGGAGCAGCAGGAGCAGCGGCACCACCCGCATCCCCACCACCTGAACTCAAGAAATCTGGGGGAACGCGGTAGCTACGTGTGTACAACTCGCTGGCATTTTCAGAAAGCGGTACCACGAGAATAGCATGTGCCTCTACTTTGAATTTCATCTGCGCAAGTTCAGTGACGTAACGTAGCGCTTCAGACATCGGAACATCCTTCAAATCAAGACTGATCGAGGCGTTGCTTGGAGCATCGCCGGTGCGGAGGATGATGTTAATGCCTTTAACCCCAGAAGCATCGGTGAAGGTGTCCAAATCACGGCTTTTGACCCTCAGGTATTCGATAGCTTCTTCAATCGTGGCTCCTTGAAACGATACTGTGGGGAAAATGATTTTATTCATCTTCTCCGTCAAATAGGCACCAGGGCTGCGTCCCATTCCATAATCAAAGACAACCGCTTGACCTTGGACCGGCACTTTATCTTCCCAAGCCTCGTCCACCGCTGAAAGCATTTTGGCACGTTGGTGGTCAAATGCAGCTTTAAAATACTCCATCCGTTTGCGCTCGGCATTTTCCATACCACGGCGTGCCGCACTGTTGTATGGATCTGAACGAAGTACGTCCTGATACTGAGTAATGGCCGTATCGTAGTTCCCAATTTCAACTGAGCTGTTTGCAAGCAATAGACCCGTCTTCACTTTACCCACATTTTCCACATGTTCAGGGGTGAGCGCCGGAGGCCAGCGATCTGGATCTTCAAGCTGTTTCAAGAAAGAAGATGCCCCCTTGTGTCCCGGCACTGAAAGCATTGCGCCTTCTAGTAGCGTGCGCGCCTCTTTATAATTACCTGCTTTGGCACGTTCACGTGCGACCACAACGCTACAATCTGCATGCTTAAGCTGGGCAAGACCAAGCCAATCACGGGCCAGTGGAGCATTAGGAGGAACGTCATCAATGGCGGTTTTGTATAAACCCAGTGCACCGTCATAATCTCCTTCGCTGAAGAATTTGTCACCGCGGTCCATGGCAGTACGAGCATCTTCAATGCGGGCGTAGCGTCGGGCAATTTCGCGGTTGGCCATTCCCGAAACGGAACTTTGGGCCATGATTTGCGGCGATGCCGATGTCAAGACAACGAGGGAAAGGTGGAGAACCAGACGGGGGTGATGGATCATAAGCAAACTAACAGCGTTTTTTTGAGGTAATGAGAGATTACTTAGCAGATATGGGCGAGCCTTGGCGAGATAAATTTTGTGAGATAGCAAAAAAAATGAAAGATTCTCAGCCCTGCTTAATTTCAACAGTTTGCAGTGAGGGCTTACCATTTTTGTCCGGCGCGATGACCGCCTTACTTTCTTCCAGTTTCAGGATGTGATAGGTAAGACCAAGACCTGGAAGTTGGAAAGTCTTACCCTCTTTGACCCCGGGAATGATTTGGCGCTTTTTCCAGAGAAACTCGAGTTCAGCCTCATACTCGGCCAAGTTTTTTTCTTTTCCCTGTGTCAATTCGAATTCCGTCTTCGTGGACAAATCCAGCACCTTGACCACAAAGGCATCCATAGGGCCGAGGGTAGGATGCTGAACAGTCTGCTTTTGCGCAGAAAGTAGCTTGAAACGGTTCACCCCCTTGTCGAAACCAAATTCTTCATTAAGCGGCTTGAAGACACTGCCCTTAGTTGGCACTAAGCGCTGAATTTGAAAAGTGCCGTCGCTTCCCCCTTTCAGCATGAGAATGTAGTCATGGCTGATTCGCTTTCTAAGCACCAGTTTGTTCGTAAACGGGGGCATCTTGGTGGCGTCCCGTGGATCCGTTTTGGCATTAAACTCTTCTAAGTTTGAAAATCCGTCGTCGTCGGCATCCAGATCACCCACATTCGGGGAATAAAGATTGGGAAGCTGTGATTCGGGAGGGTTTTTGGTCAAATCGCCCGTGAGAAAGATGTTAGTCATAGGCGGGCGGAACATCTGCTCTTGATCTTGGAGTAACAGATCGAACAATTTGCCCTCTTTCATGACAAGCAAGACAGACTTGTTCAAAGGAACCGCCTTCCCTTGTTTCACGGGTGAAACCCAAGAGTATTTTTTCTTGATGGTGTCGGTAGCTGCCAGCACTGACTGTTTGTCAGGCGGGTTTAGATCGTTTCTGGAAGACGCCTGCGCCAGCACAAGACTCTTCTCGAATCCTTGCGATTCGAGGACCAAATACACTGACACCGCGATAGCGAGGATAGCGGAGATGGTCAGAATAACTTTTTCGTAGCTTCCTTGGCTGTTCTGCATGGGGCTTAAAGCTGCTTGTTTTGAATTTTAGTAATGATCAACGAGTAGCAGGCGACTGGGCCGCAATACCTTTAGCGGATTCTAAAAATTTGATCAGGTCGATCTCCATTCTGACCTTCAAAACTTCCTTGCCGATGACCGGCACGGAGTCAACGGGTGCTGGCGGCGGTGGCTTGATTTCATCTGTGGCCGCCGCAGTTGCTGGTGTTGTTGTGCCCGACGCTCCACTGCCATCAGATGGTGTTGCGGCTGGCAATCGCACATCAGAGCGCAAAGGACCATCCTGACGTTCATTCTCGATGCGCAGCAATCGGAGACTCGTGAAAAACGGCATATCAGAGGGGTTGGCAAGACGGCTGATCAGAAGTTGTAGAGGTCCTTGATCCAAGGTCAGAATCATTGAAATTTGCCTTTTTTCAAGAATGCCAGGTGATGCCTGCTGCTGAACTTGCCTCCCGTTACCCATGTTTCCCTGCGCTGAAGTAGCTGTTAGGTCCTGCTCCACAGCCAACTTGGAGCGTTCCAAAAGATCCAATGACTGCACACCGCATTGCATCAACAGCTTCACCAATTCATCTAGAGCATCTAGGAAGGAGGAAAGCTCAGCAGCAGCAGCAGCGGATTTCGGCAACCCACTGGTGTATTCATCGAATCCAAAGGCAAACTCTGCTGGCAATAGCATTTTGGACAAAGCTGCGGCTTTGCGAGCCTCTGCGATCTTTGTTTTGAGTTTGGCTTGAAATTCGATGTCTTTGATGGGCTGAACGGGCGGCTGTAAGATAACTAATGCTCCGCCTAGCCGGTTCACCAGCGTCGCATATTCATCAACGAGTGCTTGCTTGGCCTTGACGTTGTCTTCGCTGGGGGTCAAACGGGAACCTTTCAGTCCAGCCACCTGACTGCCCAGGTTGAGATAACCATCTTTGGTTTCAGTGTAACTGCTCCATGCGTCGAATAGAAAATATCCCAGAGCCAGGGAGCCTGCGATAATGACACCAAGAATAGCTGCCAAGGGTTTGTTTTCACGAATCCAGTCCATGGTTCTTTTATTGGAATTGAAGAGGTTTGCGCAGCGGCATTTTGATCTCGAAGTGGTAGGCATAACGATCCTCTTCCACGCCGCTATCCACCTTCACATATTGATCACGCTTGGTTTCAAAATCTGTCATGACGAAGGAGTCCAGTTTCGCTAACTTAGCTGCAAAGTCATAAACGACTTTCTGCTCACCCTCGGAGTTCCCACGATATAATCCTTGAAGACGCAATTCATAGACCGGAGCGGCAGGCGCTCCTGTCTTGGCAGTTGACGATGGCGGTGATGCTTTGTTGTCCTCATTACCGCCCCAAAGTGGCGCGGTGATAGGCTTGCCGTCCTTGATCACCTCGACGACAGACAGCCAGATAAGATCGTTATCAAACTGCTGATTGAGGTCGTTGAGAATACGGACCCACCAGGAACGGTCGGTAACGGCCTGTTCGAGTTGCGAACTGCGCAGGCGCAGTTCCTCCTGCTTTGCATCTAAATTTCGAATATCATTGGCCAATTTGTTCAAACGTGCGCCGTCTGATTGCATGGCAGAAGCACGCTGTTCTATAGCTGCGCTGGCGCTTTTGAACCAGAAAATGGACGCCCCCAAAGCCGCGAACAGACATAACCCAGCGAGAATCAGCGTCGGCGCACGTCGCGCGGCATCACGCGCAGAAACCAAGGCATCAGGAATCAGTTCGATTTCGCATGGGCAGGATCCCATGCCCCGCAGTGCCAAACCAACCAATTCTCCAAGCACTGGGGCATCAATCTGGGCAGATTCAGCATTCACGCCTCGATCTGACTGAACACCACGCAGTCCATTGAAAACCTCGACTGGCAATTTTAGTTTTTCAGAGAAAAATTCAGCAATGTAACCCGCGCCGGAACCTCCACCGGCCAAGAAAACACGCTTGGGTGCACTGCCACCTTGCTGACTGCGATAGAAGGTAATCGTGCGCATGATTTCGGCGTGCAAACGCGTCATCGAATTGCGCATGACCTTGGACATGGCGTTCACGCCTTCATCGGGATGATCTTCCACCGCACCTCCGAGTGCAACGAAACCCTGTGAGCACTTTTGCCGTTCCGCTTCAGCGAAAGGCACACCAAATTCCTTGGCAACTGCGTTAGTGACTGCGGATCCACCAACGAGAAGGTTACGGGTGAAGAATCGTTCTCCTTCAACGAACACCAGATTTGTTGAGCGTGCGCCTAGATCAACCACCAAGGCGGGCTCATCCACATCAGGATAGCTATAGCGAAAGGCATTATAAAGAGCAAGTGGTCCAACGTCGACCCCTGCTACTTTGATACCACAGGAGGTCGTCTCCTCATACATTTCATTCAAAGGCTCACGCTTCATGGCGGCCAGCACGACTTCAATCTCACCCAAATCGGACTTGGCGACCACTTCGTAGTCCCAGGAGACTTCATCCAGCTGCCATGGCACATTTTGGCGCGCTTCAAACTCGACGATCTGTGCCAATTTATCCCCATGCACGGGTGGCAGTTTTACAAAGCGACTAAATACCGGGTGACCCGGCACGGCACACCACGTCTTTTGTGCACGCAATTTCAGTTTTGATACAAGCTCACTGAGGGCGACCTTAAGTTGCGGCATGCGGCTGACATCCACGGAGGGGTCGCCGTCCATACCTACGATTTCATATCTCTTCAGAATAAGATCCCCTCCAGGAGTCTTGCCGAAGACCGCCCCACTAACGCGTTGGGAGCCAAGATTGATGACTGCGATATTGGAGTCTGCCATGCTGGGTGAAGCTTTATTTATCTGAATACAGTTATTTTAATATGGAGGCTCAGCCTATTTCGACTTCACCTCGACATCATAGTCGCCCCACAGAGGAGCAAACGGCGTTTTGGATTTACTGAGCAACATGCCCTGTAGAAAAGCAAAGCTGTCTTTTTTATCCTCCCACCATGCCCCCTTCCCAACGTTGGTGTCGCCCGCAACGCGTTTCCCTTCGGCCATGACTTCCACGCCCCATCCTTTCACGTCTGATGAAACGGTCACGAAATCCTTCTGAAAGACCAGTTTCATGGTAGATGGCGCCACATAGGCCAATACATGGTTTTCTCCTGCAGGAATATTCACAAGATCCAATGTGCCTTCAACAACTTCATATTTACCCTCTTTATCAGCATGATTGAGCGCTACGTAAATGCCCATCTGCAAAGATGGATACGTTCCTTTACTACCACCTGCGCTGTTAGGTATGTCGACTTCAAATTCAACATCCACCTCCACCCAGTTCTTTGGCCGCCAGCGCTTTTCTTTCACATTGCCACCATTGAACTGCGGTGTCGGCTGCTCAATAACATTCACTTTTTTGATTTTCACCCTGACCGCAGGCGGCGCTTCCTGTGCCGCAGGAGCCTGAGCATGTAACGAGGTGGATATAAGGAGTAATGCAAAAGTCGATGCGAGTGATTTCATGAATTTAGCCGGTTGTTCTTGTTAATTTAGTGTTTTATCAGCAAAACACGTTGCGCATCAAGCAGGGATTCTCAGAAAGTCGCGAAAATACGCTACTGTGCGCAAAATACCATCTTCAAAAGGCACCTGCGGCTCCCACCCAAGAATTTTTCGAGCCAAAGTGATGTCTGGTTGACGCACTTTGGGATCGTCTGTCGGTAATTCACGATAAACAATTTCCGACTTACTTTCCGTGATGCGTAAGATCGCCTTAGCAAAGTCGAGTACCGTCATTTCCGCAGGATTGCCGATGTTCACTGGCTCGTGGTAGTCGCTCTGGGAAAGTAGGTAAATGCCGTCTATTAAATCAGAGACAAAACAGAAACTGCGCGTCTGCTGACCTTCGCCAAACACCGTCAGTGGTTCGCCGGCCAGCGCCTGACCGATGAAGGCAGGCACGACGCGCCCGTCTTCGAGGCGCATGCGCGGACCGTAGGTGTTAAAGATGCGAACGATCTTAGTATCCATGTCATGCGTGCGATGATAGGCCATTACCAAAGCCTCGGCAAAGCGCTTCGCCTCATCATAGACACCTCGTAGGCCGATAGGATTCACATTACCCCAGTATGTTTCTTTCTGTGGATGCTCAAGCGGGTCACCATAGGTTTCGGAGGTCGATGCCAGCAGGAAGGTGGCACCCTTCGCCTTGGCCAGCCCCAGAGCGTGATGCGTGCCGATGGATCCGACTTTCAACGTTTCGATCGGCAGTTTTAGATAGTCAATCGGGCTCGCTGGTGACGCAAAATGAAATACCAGATGTACTTCACCGGGCAGGTAGATGAACTCAGTTACATCATGATGAATGAACTTGTAGTCCCTGTTTCCAGCAAGGTGTTCGATATTGTGGACGTTGCCGGTCAGAAGATTGTCGATACCGATCACCTTGTAGCCCTCTTTCAATAGGCGGTCGGTGAGATGTGAACCAAGGAATCCAGCGGCTCCAGTGACGACGGCAGTTTTCTTTTTATAACTCATTAAAAAATAGAGTGGTAGGGGGGGGTAAAACAGGGGCGGAGTTTGTGGCAATCCCATCATTGTGCAAGCAAAAGCCTGAGCGCGTTTTCGTGACCTTCACAGACTTGTGCAGTCTCGATTTTCTGGTCTAGACTGCATTTCTAACTATGTCCTCCAGAACTCGTTTCACCGCCCTGCTTTTTTGCAGCCTCATTCTGACGTCCTGCGGACCTTCTACGGAGTCTGATGTTGAAATTGAAGTCGGCAAACTCGAAAAAAAACTGCAGCAGACTGCGCTCAAACAGCAAACGAGCACCACTACGTCGCCATCCATGCTTGAAGCTGCTGCTCTTACTGCCAAAGACGAACAGGCTGAAATCATCCTACTGCTGCCTGACACGCGAATCGCCATGCAGGAGTTCCAACGCAACGGTCTTGCGATGCTCGTTGGCAGAGAAGTGGGCTATAAGCTGACCACGCTAGACGCAGCGGGCAGCAGCACTAAACAACTCGAGCAGTTCCGCCAGGCCATTACCACGAAACCATCTGCCATCTTTATCAGCCCCATTGATCCGCCAGCGCTTGCCGCCTTGATCGTCGAAGCACAGACCGCTGGTATCGCAGTCGTTGGCCTCGATAAACGTATGATTAAGGACGGCTGCACCAGCGTCGTCTTCAGCGAACAGCGTCAAGTAGGGAAAATGGCTGCGCAGACCATCCTCGAAGCCCTCAAGCGCAAGGCAGATGAAGATGGCCGCACAGAAATCACAGGCCGCGTCATCCAGTTGCGTGGTTTCGAAGATAGCTACCCCACCAACGAAATCGCCGAAGGTTTCAGCGAAGGTTTGCATGCCCAGCCCGGCGTCATTCTCATTCACGATGCCCCTGCCGAGTGGAATGCTGAAAAAGCCACGCAAATCACCACCGAAGCCTTTCGCCTTCAAAAAAACTTCGATGTCATCTACGCCCACAACGACTCCATCGCCATTGGTGCGGCGAAAGCCGCCGAAACCGCAGGCCAGCGCGAAAATATTTTCATCGTCGGCACCGACGGTCTTTCCGGTCAAAAGCGCGGCATTGATCTCGTTCGTCAAGGCGAACTCGATGCCACCATCGTACAGCCCGCCCTCGTCGATCTCGCTCTGCAGATCATTCTAAAGCTGCGCAAAGACAAAACCTTCAAGCCGCAGCCCGCCTATGAGGTCAAGCCCGTAGCTGTCATGCCGAAAAACGTCGAGCAATCCCTCCGCTTTGGCACCTACAAGCTGCCCAACCTCTAGCAGTGGCCTCCCAAAATAACAATCCGTATATAGTCGCCCCAAGGATCGTTATTGCTAAGGCGTCTTCAAATAGGCAACTCTCATCATCACCATGTTCCGTCTCATATTCGCAGCCATCCTTTCGTTCGCGATGTTCCCATGCGCGCTGGCTCAGGACAAGGCCACTCCAAAGCCCGACGCCGCAAAGCAGCTCGAAGAGGCCAAGAAACTACTCAAGCAAGTCTCCCCTGGGGTGTTTGACCTTAACAGTATTCAAATAACCGCAGCCACACGCGAATTGCGCATCCCCTGCAATATCCTGCATCAGAAACTTCCCATCGAATACGCGCTTTGCCACGAAGAGGGAGAAAAGGTTCATGAAACCATTCTGCAAACCGCAGTCCGCCCAATTCAGATCCAACTCGCCCTCCTCCTCGCCAACTACCAACCAGCCACGCTCGGCATTCTAGCCAAACTCGACCCAAAAGAAGAGCGTCCTTACAAAGACAAGGACACCGAGCCCAAAACCCCCGATGCCAACCGCCTCGCCATCCACGTCGAATGGAAAGAAGGCGACAAGACCAAGATTGTGCCGCTATCAGACTTCATCCAAGACATCAACAAACGTAAAACCCCCGACGATCTCGATACCTGGATCTTTAATGGCTCCCTCATCGACGAAACCGGCTTCGTCGCCGAGCAAACTGGCTCCATCATCTCCACCTACGTGGACCGTGCCGCCATCATCAATTCCTCTGCCAAAGGCAACCACCGCGATGACCTATGGATCAGTATGCCTGCCAATATTCCCGCCGAGGAGACGAAGGTGACACTCATCATCACTCCTGCAAAGTAACGCCGGTCAAGATTTGGTCAGGCTCGCCAAGACATGGTCAAGAACCGTCCCGGCATGACCACCTTGAGGCCTTGATCATTGACGAATCCCTCTTCTGGCCTCCAGTTCATCCCATCATGAAACTCTCCGTCTTTTTCATCATTCTCACGACCGCGTCCGTCTTCCCCCAAGCCACCACACAGGCCCCGCGCAACGAATCCCTCAAACAGGAGCTCCGCCTCGGTGTCGAGCGCGGCCTCAACTTTCTCCGCTCCAAGCAGAACAAAGCCACCGGCCAGTGGGGCGAAGCCGAACCCGTCGCCATCACCGGACTCGCCATCATCGGCTTCATGCTCGATCCCAACCGCAAGCCTGGCGATCAAGTCCCCGCCGAGATCGAAGCCGCCACACGCTATCTCATTTCCAACGCCAAGCCCGACGGCAGTATCTGCATCAAAGCTCGCGCCACCTACAACACCGCGCTCGCCCTTACCGCGCTGCTCTTGAACAACAAACCTGAAAACGAGCAAGTCATGCTCGCTGCGCGTCGCTATCTCGTCACCCGCCAGCTCGACCTCGACGAAAAAGGCAAGCAGGACAACCCCACTGACGGCGGCATCGGCTACGGCGAAGAAAAAGCCACCCACGCCGACCTCAGCAACACCACTTTCGCCCTCGAAGCCCTCTACTACGCCCAGTCCCTCCTCGCCGACAAAGGTGATGCCGCCAAAAACGAACCTCAACTCAACTTCGGTGCCGCCATCGACTTCATCCAGCGCTGCCAGAACCGTCCCGAGAGCAACAAATCCTCCTGGGTCAGCAAAGACCCCAAAGACGCTGGCGGCTTCATCTACAATCCCACTGAAACCCGCGGCGCCAAAGTCGAAAACCCCGACGGCACCATCTCCCTCCGCAGCTATGGCAGCATCAGCTACGCCGGCCTCCTCAGCTTCATCTACGCCGGCCTCGACGCCAAAGACCCGCGCGTCAAAGCCGTCATCGAGTGGATCAACGCCAACTACAGCGCCACCGAAAACCCCGGCCTCGGCGCCGCTGGCCTCTACTACTACTACCACACCCTCAGCAAGGCCCTCACTATCGCCAAGATCGACTACATCAAAGGCAAAGACGGCAAGCTCATCGACTGGCGCTCCGACATCACGCAAAAACTCCTCGGCCTGCAACAAGGCGACGGCTCCTGGTCCAACACCGAAGGCCGCTGGATGGAAAGCGACCCCGTCCTCACCACCAGCTACATCTTGATGGCTCTCGGCCGCATTCATCAGACGCTCTGAAATCGTAATTAGGGCTTACGCCCATCTGGCAAGCGGACCCTCAAATCCGCAGCAACTTCGTCAAGAACCCGCATTCCATATCGCTCGCGACAAGCCGCTGCTAGTAACTCATTGCGCCTCGCGGCTTTGGAAGAAGTTCTTCATCTTCCCCATGAGTTGTCGAGTGATACTCTGCACTTTGGCCGCCGCATCACTGTCGGCCATTTGGGAACGAGCCTGTTCCAGAGCCATTTGGCGCTTGGCTATGGCGCGGGACATGGACTCGGAAATTTCGGGGCGTTCTTCGATGAGGCGAATAATGGTGGGACGATAGATCTCATACACGACGACATTGGTATGAGCCTGGATGGTGGCAGAGCGCGGCTCCCCGGTGAGCAGAGACATTTCGCCAAAGAAATCACCAGGAGACAATTGGCCAACGGTCTGTTCGGTGCCATCGCCCTTGAGATCGATCTGCACATTGAGCAAGCCCTCGATGAGGATGAAAAGCGAGCTGCCCTCTTCATCGCGGCGGAACAAGGTCTCGCCGGGGCTGAGTTGAAGACGTTCCATCTCCTCAGCCACACGTTGTAGTTCCGCCTCCTCCAAGCGTTCATAAAGACTGATGCGGGAGAGAAGCGCCACCTTATCTGCGACAGTGTGACCTTGGAAGTGTTTGGCAGGCAGCGGTTCGTAATAAACTTCTTCTTTCGTATAGGCAGGATTAATACCGGCGGTCTGAAGGTGCTGTAGTGCCGCACTCAAGACTAGATCACGACTGGTGCTGGGCGATAACGGGTGCCAAGGATGAATCCAATACCGCAGGAGGTATTCTACGCCACGCTTACCGGTTTTGCCGACGAGCACCTTGGGCGCTTGGTCTTTAGAGAATCCATCCTTCGCAGTCACCGACTGTAGAGAGGCCATCAGGATATGACGCGCACGTTCCACAGGAACGGAGTAATCAATCGTAATCTCCACCTGATAGCGGGTCCAAACGGAAGGGCGTGAGATGTTGACGACTTTTTCCTCACCCATAATCGAATTGGGCACCACGATGGTCGTACCGTCCTCGCAGGTGAGCCGGGTACAGCGCCAACTAATCTCATCGACCTGACCAACGGTGCCACCCGTTCCAGTGCTTGAGGGGACGATCAGCCAGTCGCCAATGGCAAAATTGTTGTCGAAATTGACAGCGAGGCCGGTAAAGACATCGGAGAGCAGGCCTCGCAAAGCAAAGCCCAAGACCACGCTACCAGCACCGAGGGTAGCAAGAAATCCGGCGATGGATTGATTGAAGACCACGGCCGCGATGCAGACACTGGCAATGATGTAAACGAACACCATGCCGAGATCCTTGAGCACACTGGGAACCGGCCTCCCCAGCGACTTTGCCACAAGCCCATCCCAGAAAAACCGGCTTATGATGCGGTTTGCTAGAAAGGCACCGACGATCCAAATAAAGACTTTCGCGCCCACGAGCAGTTGCCCGTTGTTTTTCACGATAAGATTCAGCGTCACACGCAAGTATTCTGGAATACTTGCCGCCGCCTGCACTTCCAAGAATTGAACGATCAAAGGCCAATTCTCGATGGCCTGAAAAAGTGCGGCGAAGAGGATAATGCCTGCTAGGAAAG
This sequence comes from Verrucomicrobiaceae bacterium, assembly GCA_947466075.1. Lineage (GTDB taxonomy): Bacteria > Verrucomicrobiota > Verrucomicrobiia > Verrucomicrobiales > Verrucomicrobiaceae > Prosthecobacter. The sequence continues at coordinate 73,074 of CANIBP010000015.1, read as the reverse complement.
ATCGGCTTCGAATGGGGTTTGAACGATTCGGGGATGCTGACATGAAACAGAAAAATCGAAGAAATATCTTAAAAAGAGAGCGGTAATCAATGGGTCATCCGCTCAACTTTCAAGCATTGACTGTTGCAAGCCTCGAATTGTAACATTGGGCCTTAATCTTTAACGTTTGTCAGTTAAGCAAAAGGTTAGGCGCATGCCAACCGCATGCGAAACATGAGGTCATTTGAAACGCGATGAACCTCACCGCAGATGAACACAGACTGAGCCATCTTGGTTGATGCGGTTGCCCGCCCAGTTGAACCAAAACCACTGGCAGCAGTGGTTGCACGTTGGGTCATGCTACAACAAAGGGAAATCAAGCGAGTTGAAAACACACTCCATCACTCCTCAAACTCCGTGTAATGCTTCTTTCTCAACGGTGGCGTCACGGCGGCTTTCTGCTTCCAGGTCGTTGCGGTGAGAAAATCCTTTTCGCAGCCGATGCCTTCTTGGTAGCAGTTGGCGAGCGTCTTCATCGCCTCGACCACACCTTCTTCGGCGGCGGCTTTGATGGCGGCGAAGCCGGTTTTGCGCTCTTTTGTCGTTTGGCCGTGGTTTAAAAGCACCATACCCGCGAGATTCTTGGCGGGCGGATGTTTGTCCGCTACACGTGAGAGAGAGTCATACACATCCTGCCAGAGTGATGGGTCGATCTCCGCTTTCCGCCAGAGCAAATGCGCGGCAAGGTAGGCCTCCAGCGGATGTTTGGAGCGGGTCATGAATGAAAGCGCGAACGCACTCGCCTTTGGAATGTCCTGAGGCACGCCACGACCTTGAAACAAAGCCTCGGCATAGTAGAACCGCGCATCACGACGCTTGCCGACCTCGAAGGCCTTTTGATACAGCGCCGTGCTGCGCTTTTCATCGCGCTGAAAGCCGTAACCAGCAGCTAATAGATGCCCTTCGAGCAGCATGGCGGACACGCTGCCGCGCTCCGACAATTGATGCACCGGTTCCGCCCAGGCGGCGTCGAGCCACTTGCCATCTGCGAACAACTGCCGCGCCATGCGATCGCACAGCGTATCGGCAAAGGGTTTCCAAAACGTCTCCTGTGGGAATTCAGTGGCGACGTTTAACAGCAAGGTAAGCGCCGGGTTAAAGTCCTGAGTGTCTTCGATGCCTCGCATCTTTTCGAGAATCTCCTGTCGCGATTCTTCCATCTGTTCCTGCGGCTTGAAGGCGGGTTTCAATTCGCGCAGAGAGGTCGCGCTGATAAACTGTTCCTTTGCAGGCAATAGTTCGGACGGTTCAATCGTGTCTGCGGCATCCGTGATGCGCCATGTGTCCACCTGATCACGCTGCACCGTGCAGGTAAGCATGCCTTTGCCTCGTGCGCTGCGCTCTCCACGCTGCAATTCGAATTGAAACGGCTGTGAAACCTTGATGAGATCAAAGGTTTCCACCTCCGCTTTCGCTCCAGCAGCCACGCTAATGCGCCGCAGTGGCCAGCGTGCGCGCAGTTCCTCTTCCAAACGCAGCAGTGCATCCATCGGTGGGTGATCAAGCGTGAAAAACTTGCCCTGCCCTGCCACTACATGATCGAGCAACGGTGCCACGGAGACTTCGTTCCATGAGCGTATATACGCCACCACACGGTCCAGTGCCGCCTGCTTGGCGGAGAGCTTGGCCTCAGCTCGTGAATCACCTCCAGCTTTGGCCTTCTCAAAGGCTGCCAGCGCAAGTTTGATGTCAGGCTCCGTGCCATTGCCATATTCGTAGCGTTCTCCCAGCGGCATCCAGGCCGCAGTCTCACCGAGTTTCGCCGCCAATTGCAACCCTTTGAAGGCAGCTTCTGTGTAACGTGCAGCATTCTCCATATCATCGACCACACTCACAAAGTTACGCAATGCCTCACGACTGCCGCCTTCGGCTGCCTGCTGGAGTAGAAATACCACTTCTTCCCCAAACTGACCCGAAGCCCGCAACGCGAGTGCCAATTGATGCATCGCCGCGATATTCCCCTCCTCCGCCAGCGGCATCAGCACATGTGAGGCCAGAGTCGGCGCACCCGCATGTAGCAAATCTTCGCAGGCACGAATGATCGCTTGTGGCGTTTGATGAGGAGCCACGGCTGGCACCGGCTTCAATTCATCTGCCGGTTGCCCCTGAAAGAGCTGATCAAGATGATGTGGCCAATACACAATAGCCGCGATCATCACACCGCATACCAGCAGCCCCGTCAGCAGCAGTGAAGACGATTCTTCTTCATCCGGTTTGGATACCGTTTCAGCGACCGCCGCCACCGTCACAGTCGGCTGCACAGAAGACTTGGCGGGAACCAGCCCCTCCACCTCAGCGGGTGCAGAGTTTTCGAAAATCACCTCCCCCACCCGCTCTCGCGCACGCGGCTTCAAGGCAATCGGCTTCAGCAAATAGCCACGGCGACTGGATCGCACACCCGCGGGCGACTCATGGTTTCCGTTTCCTTGAACAGCCTCCACCGCTTCCTGCAATGGTGCTTCTTCTTCAGAGCCGAGATCGATGTCAAATTCATCTCCGCCGATGCCGAACTTGAACGGCACATCCACCTCCAGCTCGCTGGAAATCACGCCATTCACTGAGAACTGCGCCGCCGCAAACAAAGCCACGATTTGAAAAGTCTTTTCGCCAGTTCGATACAACACGCAATGCCGTGGCAGAATGCCAGCGCCATCGAGCATGATCTCACACTCCGGCGTACTGCCAAGCGCCAGTGACGCGTGCAACGGACATAAAATCCGGTGCTCGCCGTCTTGGGTGCGCAATGTCAGAACCGTGAGTGGCATCGACGCGGAGTATGATGATCAACGCGAAAGCGTCGAGTCTGCATTCAAACAAAGAATCTCGGACTTCCTTATTTTCCAGCGACGGCCGTAGGTTGGGTGTGTGCTGCGCCAAAATATTGCGCAGCCAGCATAGCTGCCATCGCAGCACCGCCCGACTGCTTGGGGCGCAGCTCATCCTGTTCGCTGCCGCAAGAGACGGGCGGGCTGTCGCCACACCCATCCTACGACTACTTGCCCGCACCCAGCTCTTGGTAGTAACGCTTCACCAAGTCGCGGAACTCAGCTGGAACAGGATCGCGATCCACTGGGGCAAGATTTTTACCCGCATCCTTCTTCGAGAGTTCTTCAACCACACGGTCGCGCAGTTCGATGAGCGGCTGCGTGATGCGCGTGTTCAAGCTGGCGACCTGTGGGGCTTCGTTGCTGCGTTTGAGGTTGATGCGCAGCTCGCGTGCGCGATCAAGCACCTTGGCGGCTTCGTTGCGGAGTTCGGGTTGATTGAGCAGCTCTTCCACATTGCGCAGACGGTCGCTCCATTGCTCGTAGCCGTTGCCGGTGAAGACGCTGCGGTCTTCCTGCTCCTTGGCGTCGTCGAAGAACAAAGACTGCGGCACGGCACCGCCGTTGATGGGAGCACGGAACCGGTCATTGTCGCTATCACGATCCGTGGTTGGACCACCAGCGATCTGGTTGTTGTCGTTGTTCGCTCCACGATTGGTGCCGGGACGTGGCTGGCCATTACGAGGTTGATTGGCATCAGCCGTTTGTGGCTGACCCTCACCCCTGCCTTGCCCTGGTTGCTGGCCTTTGCCTTGTCCTTCACCCGGTTGTTTGCCTTCGCCGGGCTGTTCACCCTTGGGAGCGTTGGCATCCGCTTGTTGGGGCATGCCTTGACCTTCTTTACCGGGCTGCTGGCCGCCTTTGCCGGGTTTTTGCCCTTTCTCCCCGTTGGGTTGTTCAGCAGAGGCTTGTCCCTGGCCTTTGCCATCGGGGCTGGGTTGCTGCCACTCTTTGCCTTGCTGGCCGGGTTCTTTGCCTTCTCCAGGTTTTTGACCTTCACCGGGCTGCTGGCCTGCTTGGGCCATCTTGGGATCTTGCGTTGGCTGTTCGCCGGGCGCTCCGCCTTTTTTGGCATCGCCCTCGCCTTTGGCTTTTGGATCGCCTTGCTCGCCTTTGCCGGACTTGTTGTTGTCGGCGGTTTGTTTTTCGGAACCCTGGCCCTTCTTGGCATCGTCGGATGGCTGTTTGCCTTCACCCTCTTTTGCTTGATCGGATTTTTTCGGTGAGCCGTTTTGCGCCGTTTGCTTGTCAGATGGTTTGTCGCCTGGTTTTTCTCCTTGTTGTGATGCGTCCTGCGCTTCACGGATAAGTTTGTCGAGTTCGTTCTTCGCGACACGCAGTGCTTCGCTTTCGCTGCCAAGCACACTCTCAGCGGCTTTTTCGACGCCCTTCTTGAGTTCCTCTACCGAAGTCGCGGCTTTGCGTTCGGAGTCTTTGGCCTCGGCGGCGCTCCCGTAGCGGAGTTGATCGCGGGTTTCTTTGAGGTTCTCTTCCAAACCACCGGTCTGGGCTTTGCGAACGGCGTCGTAGAGGTTGCGATGCAGGAGCGGTTCGCTCTGCTCGGCCTGCTCGCTGAGCTGGCGCATGTCGTTGAGTAGCTTTTCGATGTTTTCCTGCTGCTCGGCGACCTGACGGCTCTGCGCGGCGTTTTGCAGGCCCTTCTCGATTTCGTTGGAGGCGTCCTTTTGATTTTCCAAGCTCTCGCTGATTTGTTTTTGTTTCTCGGCAGCATCGCGAGCCTGTTGACGAACCTGTTTCATCTCGTCGGCGAATTTTTTGCTCGTCTTCTGCCGAAAGTCTTCCTGCATCTTCTCCAGCTCACGCTGCGCACGCGTGGCGGCGTTGGCGGCCTCGGTAAGTTTGTCTTCTTTGAGCTTCTCGGCAGCTTCCATGACCTTTTCGCGAGTTTGATCGAGCTGTTCCTTCGCCTCGGCCATGTTGGCGGCATTGTCGGGCTTCTCCATGCGCTCCTTGAGGTCATCGACATCGCGGAGGAGCTGTTCCTGCTCGGCTTGCAAGCGTTTGAGCTGGTTGTCGAGTTCCTGCTTTTCTTCCTCAGTCTTGGCCTTGGCCATCTGGTTTTGCAGCTCCTTCATCTTCTCAGCCAGAGCCTCCTGACGACGGGCGAGTTCTTTGAGGCGGTTCAACACCTGCAGGTTCTCCTGCTGCTCGGCGGTTTGTTCCTCAGTCGCGGCTTTTTCTTCCTCGTAGCGCTGATCCTTCTGTTTCAGCTCCAGATCCATGAGCTGGTTCTTGTTGGCCTGCTGCGCTTCACCGGGCTTTGGCGGGCTGTTCTGGCGCATGACCTGATGTTCACGGCTTTGTGCGCGGTGCAGCCATTCGAGCGCGGTTTGCTCGAAAGTGAGGGCTTGGTTGAGCGGCGAGCGCTTTTTCTCGGCGGAGGCCTGCTGCAGCGGTGGTTCGGCGTCTTTGAGAGCTTTCCAGGCTTCAGTGAGCGCTTGTTTTATCTCGCTGTCTTCGGCTTCTTCCATGCCTTCTTTGACCTGTTCTAGTGCGATGCCGACTGATTGATGCACCACGTCGATGTCAGGCGTGGCGGCTTCGATAACGCGACCGGCGTTGGTGTCGCGAATGATCTTCCAGGTGGCGTTGACGATTTGTTTGACGAGATCGACGAGCTTGTCGCTCTTGGGCTTCGGTTTGCCGGGTTCGCCCGGTGGCGCTTCCATCTCGCGGAAGATGTCTTCAAAGTGGCGCACGTCGGCAAAGAACATCTCGCTCATGTTGCGGCGGACTTCGCCTTTGGGGCCGGTGTCCTCGGCCCAGAGGTAGTAGCTGACGAGCTGACGCGGTTCGGCTTTTTCCTTTTCGAGGACGAGGTCGGCGCGGACCTCCTGCTTTTTTTGCGGAGCGGTGGTGGCGTGCTTGAAGATAATTTCTTTGCTGTTGCCGTTGATGCTGAAGACCGCGCCGCTTTTCGTCACACCGAGGTCATCGGAGACTTTGGCCTCGACGGGAAGTTCTTGAATGCTGGAGACTTGGAGGTCGCGTTTGGGGAAGACGACTTCGATTTTGGCAAGCTGGTTGGTTTGAACGGTGACAGTGAACCAAGACGGATTTTTGTTCGCACGATCAGCCTCGTCCACGAGGTGCAGGCGGTATTTCTGCGACTTCTCGGCCTTCATAGTGCCTGTGAGCAGCGTGGCATCGGCAGCGCTGGGTTTGAGTTCGATGACGCTCTTGTCCTCGCCATAAAGCTCGGCGGCGGTGAGCGGCTTGTTCACCTTGATGTGCCAGACGATGTCAGAGCCTTCCAAGGCGGTGACCTTGAGGGTGTTCTTGGTTTCTTTGGCGGGAAGGTTCGTGTAGGCCGGCGTGACGATGACATCCGCACGAACAAGGGCGGGATAGTCGAAAACGGTGATGGTGTGCTGCTGCGATTTCTGATTGGCGAACTCGACGTGGTATTTCGTGTCGCGATCGACCTTGCTGATCAGGCCGCCGAAGACCTGTTCATCGACGGTGAGGCGCATAGGCAGGCGATCACGGATTTTGCCGTCTGCCTCGCTGACGACGAGCGTGGCATCGGCAGGCACGGGGCCGGTGAAGCAGGCTTCGATGATGAGGCGGGAGCCCCGTTCGACTTCGGTGTCGCCGGGAGTGAGTGTGGCGGTAAAAACCGTGGCTTTGGCAGAAGATGCCGGCTTCTGATTGACGACTTTTGATTTATGATTTGGACCATTGAGACGCAGCGCGACGTCGGTGGCGACGAAAGCGATGACGGCGATCCATGCGGCAGCAAGAGCACGTGTATAGGGCTTGTTAGCGACGGTGATGGGCCAGTTTTGCGTGGCTGCGCGGGCGAGGGCTTGATCAATGAGGCGCTCGTGAAGAAACGTAGTGGGTTCCGTAGCCTGCGGCTCGTGGTCGATGGCCGTGAGCAAGAGTGAATCGAGGACGGGGTGCTTGGTCTCGATGATGCGGGCGATGTCGCGGTCGCTCCAGATGTTGCGGCGGCCTTTGAGCCAAGCGATGAGGCCGAGAGCGATCAACCCCAGCATGGACCAGCGGTCGATGCGCTGCGGGACATGATGACCATAGATGGCGGCGATGAGGAAGCTGCCGCGAATCAGAATGCCAAGCACGAAGGCAACGGCAAGATGACGCAAGAGTCGAGCGCGACGCAGGGCCTCACGAACTTCAGCAATGCGGGCTTCGAGGATGGTGCGTGCGATCATGGGTGTAATTACGCGGTTTGCAGTGCAGTCTGTCTATTGCGTCCAGCCAGCCAGGTTTCGAGCAGGAGAACGGCCAAGAGGATGAGAAGAATCCACCACCAGGAACGCTGGCGTTGCTCGGTTTCGGTGGCGGAGAGGCGTTGTTGATCGGCGGAGGCGGTCGCGGAGTCGAGATCGACTAAGGCAGCGAGTTTGATGCCGTAGTCGGCGAGTTTTTGTGGTTCGAGGGGCAGGACGCGGCCTTCATCGGGCGGAAGATTGACGGCGACGGTTTGTTTGCGTAACGCGTTCGCGATGGTGTGGAGGCCGATAAGTTCGGTGGTGAAGGTCTGGCCGGGTTTGAGCGCGTGCGTTTTGTTGTCGGGATCGGTGATAGTGTGGGATTGCGTGGCGTCGAGCGGGAGGGCATCGCCAACGATGAGCGAGGCGGCGGGATCGTGGCTGAAACCGGCAGCGGCGAGCCAGCCGTAGAGGAGCGGGACAAATTTGGTGCTGAGGGCGAACTGGCTGTCGCCGGGATGCCAACCGGAGGCGAGCAGGATGAGCGTGCCTTTGCCAATGCGGGCGGTGAGGATGGCGGGATGGCCGTTGTCGAAGGAGGCGAGAGTTTCGAGCTTCTTGGTGGGATCGTCTTTGGAGGTGATGTGACGATGATGCCAGAAGCGGAGTTTGGTGAAGTCGCGCAGGCGAGGATCGACGAAGGGCTTAAGCAAGGGATGTGCGGTGTTGACCTCGCCGAGCATGCGATAGTCGTCGGTGGTGTCGCCGTCGGTGATGGTGAGATCTTTGAGGCCGGTGAGGGCCTTGATCAAAGTGGCGTCGGTGGGCGAGGCGATCACATGGACGAGGAACCCGCCTTGCGTGAGGAGGTCGCGGAGCGCGGTGCTGGTTTCGGCGTTGGTGGTGGCACCGGAGAGGAAGATGATGTCGGGGTTTTGCGCGGGCAGTTTTTTGTCGGCGCTGAGTGCGGGCGCGAGCGTGGCGGTGGGCTGCAAGGCACGGCTGAGATAGTAAAGCGGCGAGGCGGCTTCATCGCGGGTGGTGGCGTCACCGAGGAAGTGAATGCGAACGGTGCGCGGCTGCGGCGGAGCGATGAAGAGGTGGTTGTCGAAGTCGTGCGTGTCGCCAGTGAGAGTAAGTGTGGTGGCGTTCGTGGAATTAGGCGGGGCGGTGAGGATGCGCGAGGCACCGGGTTGAAGTTGGGCGGTGATGGAATCGGATTTGGGAGCGTCTTTCCAGGCGAGCGTGAAGTCGCGAAGGCGGGAGTCACGAGTGTTGGCGAGGCGGGTGCGAATAGTGGAGGCCTGGGTGTTGGCGGCGGCATCCGGACGGACAGGAGTGTCCGTCGTACTATCAGAAGCGGCGAGAGCGAGGGAGAGATTATCGGCATTCGCAGGATCGAGGCGATGGACTTGGAGGCGCAGATCGGCGGGCCAGGCAATGGTGCGCAAGGCATCGAGATGCGTGCCTTCCTGAAGATCGGTAATGAGCAGGATGTGCTTTTTGAGTGAGGCTGTGTTCGTATCAAAGAGCGCAACGGCATCGATGAGAGCACGGTCGAGGTGCGTGGCGGACCACGAAGGCGAATGAGCCGCGAGGCGTGTGGGGAACTCGGTGGTGCGTGAGGCGGGGCTGGTGCGATCTTCTTCGAAGGTCCAGAGCGGCGTGAGTCTTTGATCGAAGACAGCAAGCGCGACGCGGTCGGTGAGTTTGGCGGACTGCGCGGTGCGTTTGGCTTCATCGAGAGCGCGTTTCCAAAGATCATCGCGACGCATGGAGGCGCTGCGATCGATGAGGATGAGCGTGGCTCGGTCAGGTGAAGTGGAGGCAGCGGATTCGCTGCGGAGAAAAGGTCGCGCGAACATCAAGGCGAGCAGGATGAGCGCGAGACAACGCAGCAGCAGCAGCAGCCAGTTCTCGAGGCGACGCTTGGAGACGGGGACGGGCGTCTGCGCGTCGAGAAAGAGCAGCGAACTGAACTCCACGCGATCCTGCGGCGGTCTGCGGCGCAGATGCAGCAGGATCGGCGCGATGATCGCGGCGGCACCGAGGAGGTAGAATGGAAAGAGCCAGAGCATGAAATGACGAATTCAGAATGAGGAATGACGAATGCTCGCGGATTTCATGCGGCGAGGCGAGCGGAGGATTTGGAGGCCTTCTTGCGCTGGCGGGCGCTGAGGAAGGTGAAGAGGACTTCTTCGAGCGGTTTATCAGTGGGGCACCAGTGGTATTCAACGTTGTGACGGTCGCAGGACTGCTGGATGTGCTCGCGGTGAGCGGCAAGACGCTTCAGGTAGGTCTCGCGGGCGAGTTGCGGGTCGATGAAACGTTCAGCGCCGCTTTCGGCATCGCGGAAGTGGGCGGATTTTTTGAAGGTGAAGTCGATCTCGGCGCGATCCATGAGATGGAACAGTACAAGGTCGTGACCCATTGCGCCGAGGAGGGCGAGTTGCTTCTCCAAGTGCTCAATGGGCGCGAGGAGATCGGTGATGAGGCAGATCATACCGCGCTTGCGCAGCAGATCGGCAAGCTGACCGATGGAAACAGCGAGAGAGGTGCCAGTGGCCTTCGCTGGCCGCTCCAACTGGGTAATGATGCGGCGCAGATGGCCAGGGCGATTGCGCGGCGGCAGATGTTCTTCAATGCCTTCGGCAAAGGTGGTGAGTCCGGCGGCATCGCCCTGCTTCATCAAGAATGATGCGAGCGTGGCAGCCAACGTGGCCGCATAATCGGCCTTCGTGTAACTCTGCGAGCCGTAGCCCATGGACTTGCTGTGATCGATGACGAGCTGGCAACGCAGGTTCGTCTCGTCCTCGAATTTCTTGATGTAAGTCCGATCACTCCGCGCCAGCACCTTCCAGTCGATGTAACGCGGATCATCGCCCTGCACGTAGGCGCGGTACTCACTGAACTCGACGGAGAAGCCGTGGTAAGGGCTGCGATGCATGCCTTTCCAGAGTCCCTCGACGACCACTTTGGCTCTCAACTCGAGTGACTTGATGCGCATCAGCGCGGCGGGGTCGAGGAAAGTAGTGGCGCTCATATTATTGTGGCTTCAGCCAACCCCCATGCCATACAGCGATTTTCCGCTCATTTCCCCAGTAATTCAACCATGCTGAATATGCCCCATTTGCATCCGCTTCGAGACGAGCACTTTTTGCTCGAACGCTATCAGACGAAAATGAGAAAGATTCACGCATGATATGGCCCTCCCAGTATTCAAAGCGGTAGATACCGTCTTCGTCTGGCAGTATTGGATCAAGAAACTCCCTGATTATGATTCGCGGCCCTGCCTTAGCCTGATCAAATGAATCAGCCAAAATCCAACCGTAGTGGGTGCGATATTGATGCCATGCGAAAAACAAAACGCTCATGAAAATAGCCAACGTCAGCCAGTTTGAACGAATGTAAGCGAGACCAATTTGTTTCATGGCCGAGTTTTCTAAACCTTCACCGTTTCGAGGAGCTTCGCGATCACCTTCTCCACCGTCACGCCTTCGGCTTCGGCTTTGTAGTTCACGAGGATGCGGTGACGGAAGACTGGAAGGGCGAGAGCGCGGATGTCGTCGTGGGTGACGTGGGCGCGACCGGCGAGGAGGGCTCTTGTTTTAGCGCCGAGGACGAGGTTTTGGCTGGCACGGGTGCCTGCGCCCCAATTGACCCATTGGTTGATGAAGTCGGGGACGCCTTCGCGACCGGGACGGCTCGCTGCGGATAGGCGGACGGCGTAACGAGCAATGTCTTCGGCGATGGGGACTTTGCGCACGACTTGCTGGAAGGCGAGGAGTTGCTCGCCTGTAAAGAGGCGCTGCACGGGCTCACCTTTGCCACTGGTGGTGCGGGTGACGACGGAGACTTCATCGTCCTCGCTGAGGTAGTCGATGACGATGTTCAGCATGAAACGATCGAGCTGGGCCTCGGGGAGCGGATAGGTGCCTTCCTGCTCGATGGGGTTCTGCGTGGCGAGGACGAAGAAGGGCTCGGGCAGATGCATGGTCTTGCCGTTCACGGTGACTTGATGTTCCTGCATGGCTTCGAGCAAAGCGGCCTGGGTTTTGGGAGGCGTGCGGTTGATTTCATCGGCAAGGATCATGTTCGCAAAGACAGGGCCACGACTGAAGACGAGCTTGCGGCCGCCTTCGGGGCTGTCTTCGAGGATCTCCGTTCCGGTGATGTCAGAGGGCATCAAGTCAGGTGTGAATTGAATGCGCTGGAAACTCAGGTGACAGACGTCGGCGACGGTTTTGATGAGCAGTGTCTTCGCGAGGCCCGGTGCGCCAGTGATGAGGCAGTGACCACCCGCGAGGAGGGCGATGAGCATTTCATCAATGACATGCAACTGCCCGACGATGACCTTGCCGACCTCCGCAAAGAGCCGCTGACGGGCGGTGGCGAGCAGTTCGACGATCTGGCGTTCGGTGAGAGGGGCGGAGGACGGCGGAAGGTCGGGAGGGGCGCTCATGAGGTGTGTGCTGTACCAAACAGCGGCGAAGGTGCCAAGTTTTCATCCATAGCACGGAATGGTGAAGTGGTCAGGACCGGCAGGCAGCCGGCATCACGATCTGAGGCGGTCTGTTGAGGAGACTACTTGGACCAGGCGGGTTCGGGCTCCCACTCTTTTTCGCCATGGCCAACGCCGATGAGTTCGGCTTCTTCCTCTTCTTCAGTCTGCTCGAGCAGCGGGGCGAAACGTTCGGAGCGGAAGCCAAGCTCTTGCTTCACGCTGGAATGCGGATCGTCTGGATTATGGAGTTCCTGGAGCAGCAGGAGGATATCGAATTCGGCACCGGCGAGTTTAATTTCAGCGTCATCGTTCACGACGAACTGGGGATTCGAGCGCCCCGAGCGGATGGCACGCACGGTGTAGATTTGATCCTTCTTGGGCAGGGACTTGTAGAGGTCGAAGACCCAAGGGTCGAATTGATCGTCGATGCAGGCGACTTGCTGGCCGGTTTTGAACATGGAGCGACGAATAGCTTCATGCTGCGCGATGGCAAGAGATTGACAGAGTGCTGTGGCCCACAGGCAGCCAAACCGCGCGTAAAAGCTGAGCTAACAACCGCAACCGCAAGCACTGTCCCGAGTTTATCGTCAGCACTCGCCATCAACCATGAAACGCTTCACGTATCTTTCGCTTCTTCTGCTCGTCCTGACGATCCTGCCAACCGCATGTCGTGCTCAAGTCCAACTTCCTGAAGGTGTTCAGAAATTGGAGCTCACGGTCGATGGTGTGGCACGCAGTGGGTTTGTTTATGCGCCAGCGAAGGCCAAGGAAACGCCGACACCGGTGGTGTTCGTGTTTCACGGCCATGGCGGCGCTGCATTGCAGGCAGGACGCTCATTTGCGATGCACCAGCACTGGCCGGAGGCGATCTCGGTTTATCTGCAAGGGCTGAACACACCAGGAAAACTGACCGATCCCGAGGGCAAGAAGCCAGGCTGGCAAAGTGGCGCAGGAGATCAGGAAGATCGCGACTTGAAGTTATTCGACGCGGTGATGGCGAATTTGAAGGACACTTACAAGGTGGATACGAAGCGTGTGTTTTCGACCGGGCACTCGAATGGCGGCGGCTTTACTTATTTGCTGTGGCAGATGCGGCCAAATGTTTTGTGCGCAGTCGCACCGTCTGCGGCGGCCTCGATTCGTCTCAAAGACACACCTTTCAAACCCAAGCCCTGCATGCACATCGCCGGAACGCAGGATCCGCTGGTGAAGTATGAGTGGCAGCAGATAGCGATGACCAAGGTGAAGGAGATCAATCAATGCGAGGCAGAGGGCAAAGCGTGGGCGAAGGACTGCACCCTGTTTGCCTCGAAGGTTGGTGCACCGTTTGTGGCCTTCATCCATCAAGGCACGCACAAGTTTCCCGATGAAGCACCTGTCTTGATAGCAAAGTTCTTCAAGGAGCAGTCAGCGGCGGTGAAGTAATGCCGCCTGCCACTCGGGCTCTTTGAAACCCACGAGATGCACGCTGTTCTTCGTGTCGATGGCGAAGGGCCGTTTCACAAGATTGCCGTTTCCAGCAAGCAACTTGAGCGCGGCATCGGCGCTCATCGTGTGCAGTTTGTCTTTGAGATTGAGCGTTCGGTAATCGAGACCAGAAACGTTTAAGAGTTTGCGCAGATCGCCTTTGTGGGCGGCAAGCATGACTGTGAGTTCGGCCAGCGATGGCGGTGTTTCGCGGATAGGGACTTCTTCGAAGGCGATGGCGTGCTGCTTGAGCCATTTGAGGGCGTTTTTGCAGGTGGAGCAGCCGGAGCAGGCGTAGATTTTGAGCATGGCCGCTAGCTTTGGACGCATTTCATCCACGGTTCAAATTCGGGCGGCAGTTTGGCCTCGAAACTCATGGGTTGATCGTGAATCGGATGGAGAAAAGCCAGTTTCCATGCGTGTAGCATGAGGCGTGGGACGCGGACACGTTGCTTGGCAGGTTGGGCATAGATGGGATCGCCAAGGATCGGACATTGCAGCGCCTCACGCATGTGAACGCGAATCTGATGCGTGCGTCCGGTGAGGAGACGGCATTGAATGAGGGCACAGCCTTGATCCGTGGCGAGCAGTTGCCATTCGGTGACCGCCTCCTTCCCTGCCCCGTCGAGCAAGATGGACATGCGTTTGCGATCCACCGGATGCCTGCCGATGAAATTTTGAATGCGTCCGCTTGCCTCCTTCGGCACGCCATTGACCACAGCGAGATAGATTTTCGTGAGCCGACGCTCGGCGAATGCCTCGGTCAGGCGGCGGTGCGCAATGTCGTTCTTTGCCACGACCATGCAGCCACTGGTGTCTTTATCGAGGCGATGAACGATACCCGGGCGCATTTCTCCACCGATCCCACTGAGGTCATCAATGTGATGGAGCAGGGCGTTCACGAGTGTGCCGTCAGGATTTCCTTCCGCCGGATGAACAACAAGGCCGGAGGCTTTGTCCAGCACTACGATGTCGGAATCCTCATACAAAATCGTCAACGGAATGTCCTGGGCCTTGATCTCGACATCGGCTACTTCCGGCACAGTGACGCTCACCACATCCCCAGCTCGCATTGTCGCCCCAGATTTGACCGGTTTGCCGTTCAGCGTGGCGTGGCCGTCCTTGATCAGATCCTGGAGCCGCGAACGTGACATATCCGACAAACGCCGGGCAAGGTGCTTGTCGAAACGCTCGCCGAGTTCGGCGGCTTCAGTGACGGTCCATTCCATTTCACATACTCAAGATTCAAATTAATCAGGCAATCTGTAATTTCTGGCATTCACCATGCAATGCAGTAGGTAGCCAAACCCAAAAATCTCTTTTGAACCTCGTCCCTGAACAAGCCTATCTCAGCACCTGTCCCGTGTGTCAGGAGCAGATTGACGTGACGTCCTTGGAGCCGTTCACGAAGCTGAAATGCCCTTTCTGCGGCCAAATGGTGCGTGTGCGGCGTCGGTTCGACCATTTCATGATCGTGCGCCAGATCGGCGAGGGCGGCATGAGCCGCGTGTTCGAGGCGGAGGATGAAACCCTAGGCCGCCGCGTGGCACTCAAAATCCTAAACCGGCAGTATGGCCGCGATGCCACACGATTGGAGCAGTTCCGTCAGGAAGCACACATCACGGCGAATGTGACGCATCCGAACGTGATCAAGCTTTACTCCGTAGGTTACGACCAAGGCTATTTTTACATCGCCATGGAACTCGTCGGCGGCGGCAGCTTGGAGCAACGAATCAAGCGTGAGGGCCACCTCAAGGAGGCCGAAGCTCTGCGCATCGGTCGCGAAGTGGCCGAGGGCCTGCGTGCCGCGCAGCATCTGAATCTGATTCATCGCGATGTAAAACCCGCGAACATTTTGTTCACTGAAACCGGCACTGCAAAGGTGGTGGACTTTGGTCTGGCGCTGTTTGCGAACCGCGGTGCCGATCTATCCGGCGAAATCTGGGCTACGCCTTACTATGTCGCTCCAGAAAAAGTCATCGAAAACAAAGAGGACTACCGCAGCGACATCTTTAGCCTTGGTGCCACGCTCTATCACGCGATGACGGGCAATCCGCCGCACAAAGCGGATACCAACGCCATCGAGGATTTGCGCCGCATCAAAAGCAAGCGTGTCGTCCTCGGCGAATCCGGTCTGCGCTTTTCCCCGCGCACCGAATACGCCATCAACGGCATGCTCAGCTTTCGTCCAGAAGAACGCTTTTCGAACTACGACGAGGTGGTGGATGAAATGCGTCTTGCTGAAGGTTTGCTGGATCGCGGTGGCGTTCGGCGAAGGTTGTTTTCACGCCGCGCAAGGTTGGTTACCGCTGTGGCTGCAGCGATCGCCCTAGCTTATGGCATCGGCTGGTTGTTGCGCGAAAGCGGTGAACGTCGTGTGCGAGCCTCCCTACAGATTTCAGCAGCGGATGCGCGTGATCTTTCTGGCAGCGGTGTGACGCTCAAGGCGGACAAGGAGAAGGAAACCGTCTCCAAGCGTTTTACTGACGCACGAGAAGAAATGATGAAACAGTCCTTCAGCAGTGCGCACGATAAATTCATCAAGCTGGCCGAATCTAAGGACACGCCCCAGCCCACCAAAAACTGGGCACGCTTCAACGCCGCGCTTTGTGACATCTGCGACAAAAACACCCAGCGCGACAAAAAAACCGCTGCAGCAGAGCAGTTCGCGAAGCTTTCTACGTCGGAAGACTTGAATGGCCTAGCGCCCTTTTTCGCCAAGCTCCAAGAACGGATGTCGCATAACCTCGCCCTTGGGCTTGCGCCTGAGTCATTGGACTACAAGTCGGACAGTGAAGAAATTCTCGGCTACCTCGTTCATGGTCTCGCAGAATGGCATTTCGGCGACGCACGGCTCGGCGCGGATGAGTTGGAGATCTTTCGTGACAAGCTCAAAGACATAAAGCCGGTAGCCGGAACGACGAACTCGCTCGAATGGCTCTCCAGCTACAGCGCTATTGTTGAATACTATCAGACCGATTTCCCACTTGTTCGTGCCGCGTTGAAGCCCCGCAATTCCGGCACCATAGATGAACTGCGTTGTGCACTGACCGAAGTAGAACAAACCAAAAAGCAGCTCAAGACCAGCGGTGCCTTTCGCAGTGAAATCGAAAAATGGCAGTCGGAACTCAAGCGCGAAATCAAGCGCATGACCATGGAGGAACAGCAGAAGCAGATGCTGGCAGACACCAAACATCGTCAGGCCGACCTTGAACTTCTTGCCGAGGTAAATGCGCTCGTGCCTTCGCTCGTGCAGGGCTATGATTACACACGCGCCATCGAACTACTCGGCGGCACACGCTTGGAGACTGCGGACGTACGTAGTGCACTCGATGGCCGCCTTTACCTCTACACACAATCGCGTGATTTCGTGCGCCAGCTTAATTCTGATCTCAACACCAAAGGCTGGACCGGCACCATCTCACGCCGTGAAGGTGGCCAGATGAGCGGACGGATCACCTGCAATGCCGACGGCACCACCGTGAGTGTCGCTCTCGATCGCGGCACGCTCTCGCTGCCATTTGAAAGTCTCACTGCGGAATCTCTAGTTGAAATCGCCCAAGCCTTTGGCTCACAGACCACCGATTCCACCGACTACTACCGTCGTCAGGAAAACACCGCCGCATTCGCACGGCTCAATGGTCTTTCCCAGCTTTCCGCGACCATCGCCGCCCAGCTCATGGAAGAAAACCGCTCCTTCCGTTCTCGTTGGATGAAGGTGATGGAAGCGGGAATCTAGCCCAAAGAAAAACCTCGTTCATCTCACGACGAACGAAGTTCTCAAAAGTCTTCAACAGGCTCTGACTACTTGACCTCCTGTGCCCAGAAGATGTGCCAGTCGTCCAAATTGTTCAGATCGACTGCACCCGGATTCACGCTGCCGTCATCAGCGATGCCATCAGCAGAGAGAATAGTTTTGCGCGTAGCGTCATCATGGATGTAGCCCTGGATGGCGACATTGTGCTTGTAGATATTGCCTTTGGTGAGGTTCACACCGGGCTGAGCCTTGATCCAGCTTTCAAGCTGCGGATAGCTCGGCTTCGTGGCGATGAAAGCCTTGAAGGTCTCGATGTTGATGCCCAGTGCGTCGAGCGTCATCTGGTCATAGCCGCAACCGATGCCGGGATAATCCGCGTGCAGCTTGCCAGCAGCAGCCAGCGAAGCTTTCTGCCAGAGGCGTGGGAGATGAATGACGCCGAGCGGGCCGGCGATGGCGGAACTGATGAGGGGAACGATCTGGCTCATGATTGGATGTGGGTTGGAGTTTGATGAATCTCATTCGCCATGGCGAACGAAGACTCGACTTTGACGAGTCCGCATTGTAGCGGCAAGAAGAAACGCTCGCTCACCCCATTCCTCGCCCTTTTCATGAAAAAACTCTGTCACCTCGCTTTCATCGCGCTGCTGGCCATTCCATGCGCCGCTGCTGAGAAAAAAGCCGCGCTCGAACTCCACAACTGGTCTGGCGAACTCAATGTGCCTGATCCTGTCGCAGTCACCGTCGATCCGCAGGGCCTCGTCTATGTCTCCGCCACCACGCGGCGCAAAGTGGCCGATCTCGACATCCGCGAGCACTCGATGTGGATCGCTGATGATGTCTCCCTCACCAGCGTGGAGGAAAAAGAAGCCTTCCTAAAGCGCGAACTCGCTCCCGGCAAACTGCGTCAGCCTCGTGGCGGCCTCAAAGATCACAACAAAGATGGCTCCATCGACTGGAAGGACCTCACCGTTCACAGCGAGCGCATTTACCAACTCCGCGACACCGACAACGATGGCACCGCCGACAAGATCACCACCTTCGCCGAAGGCTTTAACAGCGTCGTCACCGGCATCGCTGCGGGCATCTTGTATCACGACGGTTGGGTTTATGTCACCGTCGCGCCGGATCTGGTGCGCTTGCGTGATACGAATGACGACGGCGTCGCCGATGAGCGAGAAATCGTCGCGCATGGCTTTGGCATGCACATCGCGTATGCCGGGCATGACATGCACGGCCCGCGCATCGGTCCTGATGGCCGTATCTACTGGAGCATCGGCGACAAAGGCGTGAACGTGACCAGCAAAGAAGGCGTGAAATGGTTTTACCCGCATGAAGGCTGCGTCCTGCGCTGCGAGCCGGACGGCAGCGGCTTCGAGGTCTTCGCCCACGGCCTGCGCAACATCCAGGAAGTCGCCTTCGACGACTTCGGCAATCTTTTTGGCGTGGACAACGACGCCGACATGCCCGGTGAGCGCGAGCGCTTCGTTTACATCACCGAGCGCAGCGACTCTGGCTGGCGCTGCGGCCACCAGTATCAGAAAAGCGACAGCCGCTGGATGCGCGACGGCATCTGGAAGCCTGCGCATGCCGCGCAGCCGCTCTTCATCACGCCACCACTCGCCAATTACTCCAATGGCCCCGCCGGTTTCATCCACGAGCCCGGCACTGCGTTTGGAGACTCGCTGCGCGGCCATTTCATCCTAAATCAGTTTCCGTCTGGCCAAATGAACGCTTTTCAGATCGAGCCCAGTGGAGCCAGCTTCGTCATGAAAAACGACCGCGTCATCCACAGCGGCATCATGGGCATCGGATTGGCCTTCACGCCGCAAGGATCACTCATCATGGCGGATTGCAGCGGTGGCTATCCACTCGATGAAATCGGCCACATTTGGACCGCAGACGATCCCACAGCTCAAAACAGCCCTGAGCGCCAAGAAACCGCCAAACTGCTCAACTCGCCACTCGATGCGTCCCATCTGTCCAATCGCGATCAACGCATCCGTTTGGCGGCGCAGTTTCAAATCGTCAAAAAAGGTGACTTCGCTGCCTTACACGCCGTCGCGGCGGACAAGAAGGCAAAACAACTCGCCCGCATCCACGCCATCTGGGGCCTCGGCCAAGGTCTGCGCGCGAAAAAAATCGAAGCGAGCACACTCACCGCGCTCCTCACGGACACCGATCCCGAGATCCTCACGCAAGTTGCCAAAAATGCTCAGTGACGTCTCCACCGACGGTAAAACACTCATCCCACTTCTCGCTTCGAATTCCCCACGCGTTCGCTTCCACGCCGCCATCGCTCTCGGAAAACTCCAAGAGCCTTCCGCGACAAGGACGCTCCTCGAACTCGCCAAAAAAGAGCAAGCCGATCCCTTCATGCGCCACGCCATCGTCACGGGCCTCACCGGTTGTGCGGATGAAGCCACGCTCGTGAAGGACAAAGGCCTCTGCAGCCTCCTCGCCCTCGCGCGGCAGCGATCACCAAAGGTCGCCGACTTCCTCACCAAATTCCCCGATGAGGCCGAACGCGCCATCCATGACGATGCAGGCATCCCGCAGGCTCTTCCCGCACTCACGCAGCGCCACACACGCCGTGGCCTGAACTCCTGTTTGCGTCTCGGTGTCGCCGAACCGGTCATCCAGGCCGCTTTAAAGCCCTCCGAGCTGCAAAGCGAGGCTTTCGACATTCTACTCGCCTTCACGCATCCACCGCGCCTCGACCGCATCGACGGCCACGCGCATGACATGGCCCCACGCGATGCCAAAGCCTTCGGCAGCCTCGTCCAAACACACATCGATGACCTCCTCGCCATCCAGGACGGCAAATTGAAAGCCAAAGCGGTCGAACTCATCATGCAACTGCAACTCCGCGTCGATCCAGCGGTGCTGCAGCAGATCATCGCCGACAAAACCGCCCGCGCATCGCTCCGAGCCGAGGCCTTGAAGCTCCTCGCCACCACCGCCGACTTCAGCGCCTCACTCGATCTCGCTTTGGACAAAAAATCCCCCGCAGAACTCCGCCGTGAGGCCTTGAAGCAGCTCTTCACCCATCAACCCGACCGCGCCATCATCGAAGCCACCACGGCCTTGAAGGAAGATGACGCCACCACCAAGCAACTCGCCCTCTCACTGCTCGCTGCATCCAAAGACGACACCGTCATCACCGAGTGGCTCGACCTCCTCGCGCAAAACAAAGCCCCCGCCGCCATCCAGCTCGACATCCTCGAAGCCGCCGCCACGCGTGAGAGCCTCAAAGCCAAACTCGCCGCCCTCCAAACCCACAACACCGAACTCCTCGAAGGCGGCGACGTCACTCGTGGCCGCGACATCGTCACGAATCACCTCGGAGCCAACTGCATCGCCTGCCACACCATCGAGGCCAAAGAGGGCAGCCAGGTCGGCCCCAACCTCAAAAGCATCGGCAGCCAAAAGGATCGCCCATACATCCTCGAATCCCTCCTGAACCCACTCGCCACCGTCGCCCCCGGCTACGGCCTCGTCACGCTCACCCTCAAAGACGGCAAGAGCCTCTCCGCCACACTCGACAAAGAAGACGCCAAACAAATCCGCCTCCGCCTGCCCGATGGAAAACTCCAAACGGTGCCACGCGATCAAATCGCCAACGCCACGCCCCCCATGAGCGTCATGCCGCCGATGCTAGGCATCCTCACGAAGCCGCAGATTCGAGATGTGGTGGCCTACCTCGCTGGTTTGAAGGCGAAGAAAAAGTAACCCGTCTGCGACTTTGCGCTGAATGCTTGGTTTTTGATGCACGCATGAAATCCATTCCCTGTCTTCTCTTGCTTACAACCCTGCTCGCTACCGCCCAGCAAGCGGACCCATTCAAAACATGGGATCGGAATATGGACGGCAAGCTCTCCAAGGATGAGCTTCCCGAGGGACCACGCCAAAACTTTGAGCGTGTGGACCGCCATAAGGACGGATTCATCTCCAAAGCCGAGCACGAAACATTTGTTGGTGCTCGTAAATCACCCAGCGCAAACCAAGCACCGCGTTTGCTGGAGAATATCGATGCCAAACTCGATCTACCTTACGCGGCGACTGAAAATCCACGTCAGCGACTTGATTTGTATCTGCCGAAGTCACGCAAGAGCGACAAACCGTTGCCGGTGATCGTGTTCATCCACGGCGGCGGCTGGCAGGCGGGCAGTAAATCGAGTGGCATCGGTAGCATTGGCCGTTTTGTCAGCAGTGGAGACTATGCAGGCGTTTCGGTCGGCTATCGGCTCACCAATGAAGCGCAGTGGCCAGCGCAGATTCACGACTGCAAGGCCGCCATTCGCTGGATCAAAGCGAACGCCAAGGAATACGGCTTGGATGCCAGCAAGATCGGCGTTTGGGGCACTTCAGCAGGCGGACACCTTGTTTCATTTCTAGGCACCAGTGGTGATGTGAAGACGTTGGAAGGCACACTCGGTAAGCACTTGGATCAAGATAGCAAAGTGACCTGCGTGGTGAATTTCTTTGGTCCCGAGAATTTCATCACGATGGTCACGCAAGAAAGCACCGTTGATCGCAAAACGGCCGACTACCCCGAGGCAAAACTCCTGGGTGGACGCGTGCAGGATAAAACGGAAGCAGCTAAGGAAGCGTCTCCCGTCACACATGTCTCTGCGGGTGATGCGGCCTTCCTAACGGCTCATGGCACAAAAGACCCGCTCGTTCCTTATGCGCAGGGTCAGGAAATTGATGCCGCGCTGAAAAAAGCAGGCGTTGAATCACTCCTCATCACCATGACCAACGGCGGCCACGGCTTCCGCAGCCCAGAACTCGACGAGCGTGTGCAGCAGTTCTTTGATAACCATCTGCGTGGCATCGCGGCGGAGATTTCGACCACAGCGATCCTCACAGAGCCAAAGAAGTGATCACATCGCCCCCGGGGGCGATTCTTGTTCTGTCAATTCGAGCGCCGCTGGGGCAGAGGCTCCTTTACCCAAGCGCCCGCTGTAGAGGTCGATGGTGCGTTTGGCAATGATGTCGATCACCGCTGGCTGGAGCGTGCGTGCAGCGACGTTAGAGACGGCCACGCTGGCCCACATGATGGGAGATTTCAAACGCAGCACCTGCCAGAAGGGCAGAAGGCGCTTGTACCATTTGTTGGCCGTCTGCATTCTATCGTGTGTGGCGATCTTGTGCGTCATCTCCCAGGTCTTGATGGCCGTGCTGGCACTGACATCGACGAGGCGGCCAATGGAGCGTGTTTGCAGGAAGTCGGCCACATCCATCGCCGCGAGATGCACGGCACGTGAGAATTGGCTGAGGCCGGGAGCAAGGAGTGCTTCCTGCTTGCCGGGATGATAGATAGCTGCGATTTCGCGCACGAGTTTCGGCACTTCATCGACCAGCGGTGGCAACCATTCGGGATTGAGGTTTTTTTGCCAACGCAGCCGCTTTTTGCACTCTTCGACTGCCTTGTGAGCTTGTTCATCGGCTACACCACATTCAGGAAAGACGTAGCTGGATACCGCATGGCGTGCCGCACGCAGATCGGCAGCAAAGCGCAGCGCTTTCCATAAAACGATCGTGGCCGCGCCGACGAAAACACCGGCGAGGAAGACCATGATGTGGCTCCAAGGCATGCCGACACGGGAGAGCACTGCACCGGAAGTGTCAAGACAACGAAAGTGTGCGGAGAGGCGGCTTGCAGCAGCGGAATGACACGCCATAGATGCGCACCTCACCATGTCCTCCATCTTCGAACTTTTCTCTCTCCAAGGCAAAACCGCAGTCGTCATCGGCGGCACGGGCGAACTCTGCGGCGCCATCGCTGAAGGCTATGCTTCCGCCGGCGCGGAAGTCGTGCTCGTCGGCCGTGATCAATCGAAAGCCGATAAGCGCCTCGAAACCATTCAAGCCGCAGGTGGACAAGCCTATTTCGTCTCTGCCGATGCCAGCCGCAAAGCTGACCTGCAAATCCTGCTCGATCAGGTGCTGGAGCGTTCCGGCGGCTGTGACATTCTCGTCAACGGTGCCGGCGTAAACTCCGCCACACCGTTTCTCGACATTGCCGAGGATGAATACGACCGGATCATGAACATAAACACCAAGGGCGTGTTTCTGGCCTGCCAGGTGTTTGGAAAATACTTCGTCGAAAACAAAGTCCCCGCCTCCATCATCAATCTCGGATCCATGTCCGGCCTGCTGCCACTGAGCCGCGTGTTCACCTACTCGATGAGCAAAGGTGCCGTTCACAACCTTAGCAAGAATCTCGCCCGCGAGTGGGCACCGCTCGGCATCCGCGTGAACACGCTCGTTCCTGGCTTCTTCCCCGCCGAGCAGAACAAAAAGGTGCTCACACCCGACCGCGTCGCCAAAATCATGGGCCACACGCCGATGAACCGCTTTGGCGAGGCCAAGGAACTCGTCGCCGCTGCGCTGCTGCTTGCTGGTGCTGGCGGATCGTTCGTCACCGGCCATGAGATGGTCGTGGACGGCGGGTATTCGTCGATGACGATCTGAGGTTTGAACCAGAGCGATAGAATCTCGAAAACGATCACGTTTAGGCCAGTGGTAAGACCTCTAACCACATGGCTTTTTCCTCCATCAAACCGCAGCGCAGCCTCGTCGAGGAGGTGTGCGCACGTATCGCTTCGGAGATTCGTGACGAAATCACGGCGGGTGATGGCTGGCTGCCGCCGGAGCGTGATCTGGCGCTCAAGCTCGGTGTGAGTCGGCCGGTGGTGCGTGAGGCGACCAAGCGGCTCGAATTGCAGGGTCTGCTCGAAGTGAAACACGGCGTAGGCACCAAGGTCGTGGACAAGCTACACAAGCCGCTGAACGGCTCGTTGGCGCTACTGATCCCTGATGACAAGGAAAGGCTGCGCCAGCTCATCCAGGTGCGTTTCATGATCGAGCCGGAAAATGCCGGGCTCGCTGCGGAGCACGCCAGCGCGGCGCAAATTCGCAAGCTGCGCACCGCTTTGAAGAAACTGGAGGAAGCAGACGGCTACGATGCGGCGGTGGACGCCGATATGACGTTTCATCGCGAACTGGCGATCTCCTCAGGCAACCAGATCTCGGCGCTGCTGCTGCATTCGTTGTCCGATCTGATGCAAATCGGCCTCATCCGTGGCTACAGCCGTGCCTCCAAGCAAAATGCCGTGCGCCAGCATGCTGCCATTCTCACCGCCATCGAGAAACGTGATCCCGCCGCCGCAGCGAAGGCGATGCGCGAGCATCTGATCACCGCTGAGGCCGATCTGGCCCTGCCGAAGTCCAAAAAATCATCCCGAGCATGAAACCTCTCCTCTCACTCTTCTTGATGATCGCCAGCAGCCGCCTGCTGGCCGTCGAATCTGATGCCTCGAAGCTGTTTCACGAGCAGGTGGCTCCGATCTTGGTGAAACACTGCGTCGAGTGCCACAACGATGTGACGACGAAAGGTGGACTGAACATGGAGACGCTCGCCGCAGTGCTCAAAGGCGGCGACGACGGCCCCGCCATCGTTCCTGGCAAGGCAACGGAGTCACCGCTCTACACGATGATCGTGCCAGAATCAGCTGGCGAGAAAGCTGCGATGCCGAAGAAGAAGCCCTCACTCTCCGCTGCTGAAACCGAACTCATCAAACGCTGGATCAACATGGGCGCGGTGTGGCCGCAGGAGATCGTGCTGAAGGAGAAATCGAAGGGCGATGTGACGCACTGGGCCTTCCTGCCACTGAAAGCCTCGAAGCACACTTCCATTGATGAGTTCGTGATCGAGAAGCTCAAGGAGAAGAACTTGGCGATGAATCCTGCCGCGGACGCGAGGACGTTCATCCGCCGTGCGAGCTTTGATTTGATCGGCTTGCCACCGACTCCTGAAGAGGTCGCCGCTTTCGAGAAGGAGTTCGCCAAGGATCAAGCATCGAGCATCAAGCAACTCGTGGACCGCTTGCTAGCTACACCGCGTTATGGCGAGCGCTGGGCGCGGCATTGGCTGGATGTGGTGCGCTTCGCGGAGAGCCACGGGTTTGAAATGAACCGCTTGCGGCCCAATGCGTGGCCGTATCGCGATTACGTCATCCGTTCGCTCAATGCTGACAAGCCGTATGACCAGTTCGTGCGGGAGCAGATCGCTGGAGATCAACTGGGCGCGGATGAGGGCACGGGATTCCTCGTGGCGGGCGCTTGGGATCAGGTGAAGGGCCAGGACCCAGCGCTGCGGGCCAATCAGCGTGCGGATGAGATGCATGACCTCGTTAGCACGACAGGCAGCACGTTCCTCGGGCTCACGGTGGGCTGTGCGCGCTGCCACGATCACAAGTTCGATCCGGTGAGCCAGGTCGATTACTACCGCATGCGCGGCATTTTCGAAGGGGTGCAGCATGCGGAGCGCGAACTGCGACCAGCGGATGCCGAGGAGAGTCAAAAGAAGGCCGAAGGCGTGCGGCGGGAGATCGCAGCGATCGACGCAACGCTGTCGCGCTTCCAACCGAAGTCGCAGCTCACGAAGCGTGTGCTGGTGGATGATGATCTGCCGCCACCGACGAAGCCGGATGCGATTGGCTGTGTGCAGATCGAGCAGCCGGCGAATGGAAAGCCGATTGATTACTCGCCAGGCACGGAAGCCGGCCAGTTGTCTGATCTGGGTGACTCAACTCGGTTGCCGAACCTCGGCGAGAGCTACCGCTACTGGAGCGCGAAATCCGATGAAGTTGGCAAGAACTTCTTCTCGTGGAATCCACGTGTGAGTGGCAAGCAGCGCCTCTGGTTGTCATGGGGCGCATGGACGACGCATGCGAAGGATGCGCGCTACATTCTCGATCTCGACGGCGATGCGAACACGAAAGAGGATCAGAAAGAGATCGCCGTGGTGGATCAGAGCAAGTTTGCGGATGGCAGCGGGGCGATACCCGAACAGAAGCGCTGGAGCGGCTTCAAATACGCGGGAACGCACGTGCTGACGAAGGATTCCATTCTCATCCTGCGCAGCGGCAAGCTGGGCGGCCCGACGGTGGCGGACGCGGTGCTGTTTGAGGAATCGGCGGATGCCCAAGCTGCCTCCCAGCCGCATCTGCGCGCACCGGTGACGCATCTGGCGAATCACGAGAGCTTTGATGCCGTGAAGGCGAAGTTTGTGCGCTTCACGATCAACGCGACGAACGGTGGGCAGCCGTGCATTGATGAGCTGGAGGTCTTTGCAGGCGGCAAGAACCTTGCGCTGGCGAAGAACGGAGCCAAGGTGACGGCTTCGGATGTTTTTGCTGATGGTGCGAACTCGATTCACCAGATCGCGCATGCGAATGACGGCTTGTATGGCAATGCGAAGAGCTGGATCGCGAAAGGAGCCAAAGGCTGGCTGCAAATCGAGCTACCGAGTGAAGAGACGATCAGCAGCGTGGTTTGGAGCCGGGATCGCAGCGAAAAGGGCAAGGCGTATCAAGATCGTCTCTCCACGAATTATCTGGTCGAAGTCTCGCTGGATGGAAAAGCATGGAAGGCCGTGGCGTCATCAGCAGATCGACTGGCGGCGGATTATCGGGAGCGGATTCGCGATGTTCCGACGCTGAGCGGCGTCACAGGCGAAAATGCCGCCGAAGTGAAGAAGCACAGCGAGCGGCGAGCAGTGCTGCAACGCGAGTTGAAAGAGCTGACGAGTTTCCCGATGGCCTACCTCGGCAAGTTTGAGCAGCCAGGGCCGACCTTCCGCCTGCATCGCGGTGATCCGATGACGCCGAAGGAAGAGATCGCGCCGGGTGGGCTGTCGCAGTTCGGTGCGAAGCTCGATCTGGCGAAGGACACGCCCGAATCCGAGCGACGCATGGCTTTGGCGAAGTGGCTGACGGATGCCAAGAATCCGCTCACGGCTCGTGTGATGATGAACCGCCTGTGGCATTACCATTTCGGCACGGGGATTGTCGATACGCCGAGCGATCTGGGCTTCAACGGCGGCAAGCCGTCGCATCCTGAGCTGCTGGACTGGCTGGCGGCGGAATTCATGAAGCGTGGATGGAGTTTGAAGGAGATGCATCGCCTGATCATGAACTCGACGGCGTATCGGCAGTCGAGCACGGCGAATGACGCGAGTTTGAAGGCGGATTCCGGCTCGCGGCTGCTGTGGCGCTTCCCAACGCGGCGCATTGAGGCAGAGCCGCTGCGGGACACGATCCTCGCCGTAAGCGGCGTGCTGGATCTGACGATGGGAGGGCCGGGATTCGATTTATTCGACACGAATGACAACTACGTGAAGGTGTATCAGTCGAAGCAGGAATTCGGCCCCGACACCTTTAGGCGCATGATTTATCAAAGTAAGCCGCGTGTGCAGCTGGATGACACGTTTGGTGCCTTCGATGTGCCGGATGCGGGGCAAATCGCTCCACGACGCACGTCGAGCACGACGCCGTTGCAGGCGCTGAATTTCCTGAACAGCACGTTTGCGATGCAGCAGGCCGGTTTGTTTGCCTCACGGCTGGAAAAAGAGGCTAGCAAAGTCACCGATGCCCAGGTGAAGCGGGCGTTTCAACTGGCTTATCAGCGTGATCCGCGTGCGGATGAGCTGAGCGCTTCCACGAAACTGATTTCTGAGCACGGGCTGGCGATGTTTTGTCGGGCACTGTTCAACACAAGTGAGTTCATGACCCTTTACTGACATGCTTGAACCAATTTCACGACGTCATCACGCGACAGTACGACGGACACTCTTGTCCGTCGATCAACACGCCCATCAACGCGAAGGCCCGCGAGCTATCCAAACCCGACGGACAGGAGTGTCCGTCGTACTGACAAGCATTCACCCATGAAAAACCATCTCCTTTCACGTCGCACCTTCTTGAATCAAAGCGTCAGCGGGTTGGGCAGCATCGCTTTGACGTCACTGCTCGCGCAGAAGGGGCTGCTGGCGAATGATCCGATTCGTCCGCTGATCGATCCATCGCATCCTTATGCGCCACGTCCGCCGCATTTTGCGCCACGCGCGAAGAACGTGATCATGATCTTCTGCTCGGGAGCGATGAGTCATGTCGATACATTTGATTACAAGCCGGAACTGGTGAAGCGCCACGGCATGCCGCTGCCGGGGGCGGCGGATTTGATCACGTTTCAAGGAGCGCAGGGGAATCTGGTGAAGCCGCTGTGGGAGTTCAAACCGCGTGGGCAAAGCGGCAAGATGATCAGTGAGTTGGTGCCAAACATCGCCGAGTTCGCGGATGACATGTGCTTCATCCATTCGATGACGGCGAAGTCGAACACGCACGGTCCGGCGGAGAATCAGATGAGCACGGGTTTCATCCTCGACGGCTTTCCAGGCATCGGCTCGTGGGTAACGTATGCGCTGGGCTCCGAATGCGATGACATGCCGGCCTTTGTGGCGATTCCTGATCCGCGTGGCGTGCCGCAAAGTGGTTCGCGGCACTGGAACTCGGCGTTTTTGCCAGCAGTGTTTCAAGGGACGGCATTCAATGCGACCAAACCGATTCCGAATTTGATCCGGCCTGCGAGCGTGAGTGAATCAGCAGATCGTGGCACGCGTGACTTGGTGAACCTCTTGAATCGGCGGCAGGCCGAGGAACACCCTGCGGACAGTGATCTGGCGGCACGTATTTCGTCGTATGAGTTGGCGGCACGGATGCAGATCGCGGCTTCGGAGGTCGGCAACATGGCGGGCGAGAGCAAAGCAACGCAGGAGCTTTATGGCGTGTACGATAGCAACGTGAACAAGGCCGGTTTCGCGAAGAACTGCCTACTGGCGCGGCGCTTGATCGAGCGCGGGGTGCGCTTTGTGCAGCTTTTCAACGGTTCCTACGCCATGGGCGAGGGCGTGGGCAACTGGGACGGGCACAAGACGATCGAGAAGCAGTATGCCGTGCACGGGCCGATTCTGGACCAGCCGGTAGCGGGTCTGCTGCGTGATTTGAAGGCGCGAGGATTGATGCAGGACACGCTGGTGGCCTTTGTGACGGAGTTTGGCCGCATGCCGACCTTTCAAAAGGGCGCGAATGGCCGGGATCACAATCCGAAAGGCTTCACCGTCTGGCTGGCGGGCGCAGGCGTGAAAAAAGCCTTTAGCTACGGGGCGACGGACGAATTTGGTTATCAGGCGGCGGAGCGGGTCACCTCGATTTACGACCTGCACGCCACCATTTTGCACCTGCTGGGCATCGACCACGAACGTCTGAGCTACTACAACAACGGCATCGAACGGCGGCTGACGGACGTGCACGGGCATGTCATCAAAGACGTGCTGGCGTGACCCATCCCGAGAAAGTGGGGAAAAAGCGGTTGATTTCCTTCCCAGAGTCTCCACCATGCGCCTCCCCAAAACCTGACCCCATTCCCGTACCCGCATCATGGCCGTAGTTATCCGTCTCCGTAAAGAAGGTGCCAAGCACCGCCCAATTTTCCGTATCGTTGCGGCTGACAAGCGCTTTCCAAAAGAAGGCCGTTTCCTTGAGATTCTGGGCACCTACGATCCTCAAAAAGGATTGAAGGGAGCAACCGTGAAGCTCGACCGCGTCAACGCATGGATCGCCCAGGGAGCCAAGCCTTCCGAAACGGTGGCCAGCATCATCAAGAGCGCTGCCCTCTCTGCCTAAACGGCTATGGACGCGCCGGAAGCCCTCCGCGAGTTCCTTTCGTATGTGGTGGCGAATCTGATCGACCACCCGCAGCAGGCAACCATTGCCATCGGCACCAACATCAACGGTGCTGTGAGTTATAAAGTGCAATTAGCGCAAGAAGATGTGCGCCATGTGATCGGCAAGAATGGGATGACCATCAGTGCAATTCGCTCCCTGCTGAACACGGCGGCAGCGAAGCATGGAATAAAGATTTCCCTCAAAGTGGGATCTGCGCGTGAAGAAGACGCCGAAGCAGGCGCAGCCGCTCCAGAAACGGAGGCTTGATTTGATCAGGCGCATTTGCTGCCAGCCAGCCAGCCCAGAGCGGCAGCGGTAAGGCCGAGCAGGATGCTGCCAAAAGCATTGAGCAGCGCTAGCCATGAATGTTGGTTGAGCAGTAGCAGCCATGAATCATTGGAGAGCGTTGAAAAGGTAGTGTAGCCGCCAAGAATGCCCGTGGCGGCAAATAACCAAGGACCGCTACTTTTTTCCTTCATCGCTGGCAGGGCAAACAGAAAACCAAGGATGAAGCTGCCCGTGATGTTCGCGGCAAAGACGCCCCATGGGAACACCGCCTTAGGCAACAACCGCGCTGCATAGCTCACGGTGAGATAACGCAGCACCGATCCGATGCCGCCGCCGAGAAAGACGAGGAGGACATTGCGCATGGCGTGTCAGGCGGCCTTTTTGACATCCGCAGTGCTCACAGATTCGGTAACGGTAGAGGTCTGGTGCAGTGAAGGCAATTCGTCGATTACCAGTTCTGGGTAATGTGGCAGGATTTGCTTTTGCAATGCTTCGATAAACGCTTCCGACATCTCCCGACTCATACCGTCGTCGGTCACCAGCCAACGATTCGCGAACCAGCCACGTTTGAGAACGATATGAACCTGAAAACAGCCACGTTTCATGTTTGCACCGATTACCCTAACTTGAGGCCAATTGAAATACACGGCACCATATTGGATTCCGCCCTTGCTGATCGAGAGCTTGCGCGAATAGCCAGTGATGAATGAGAAGAACAACGTCGTCCCCAGATAAAAGAGTAAACAACACACCACTGAGAGGCCAGCAGCGACCAGCTTATTGTGCTCAGAGAGTTTGTTATCTTGGAACAGAATCAACAGCACCCGCAGCATGATGACGCTGGCTAAACAAGACATCATGAAGCCCAACACACCACGCGAAGGTTTGCTGCTTTCGTGGCCGGCGTGAATTACACCATGATTGCGTGACGTTGTTAGCATGGCGACTCCTCCATCCTAGCTCCACCTACCGTCTGCGGCGCGATGCGTGCACGCCAGACATACCGTTGAAATAACACCTTCACCGAAGCAGTGAGTGGCACGGCGAGGATGGCGCCAAGCAGGCCTCCCAAGAGCAACCCCCAGACGAGCACGGAAGCGATCACTGTCATCGGATGCAGACCAACGGCCTCGCCGACGATGCGCGGCGTGATGAGTAGCGCGTCAATTTGCTGCACCAGTGCGAACACGCCGGATACGACCAGCGGCATGACCCACCACGGATCACCCGGCACAAGGGCACTACCGCCTTGCACCGCCGCAATGATCACCGCCGGCACCCAGCACAAGGCAATGCCAAGATACGGAATGATGCCCGCCACGCACAATGCCAGACCGATGAGCAGGCCGAAGTCCAAGCCCACGATCACGAGACCTATACCTGTAGCGATGCCGTTGATCACACTGACAAAAAGCTGACCACGAAAGAAGGCGACGAGGTAGCTGTTGATCTCGTTGAGGCAACTGACGACTTCGTCTTTGAAGGCCGAGGCTCTCAGCGGCAGGTAATCTGCCCATTGAGACTGAATCTTGGCGCTCTCGATGAGGAAGTAATATAAGTAGAGCGGCACGATGATGAAGGAGAGCATGAACCCGAAAATACCAAGGAAGCCGCCAACACTAGATCGGATGAAGCCCCATACGATGCCTGGAATCTTGGGTAGAGTGGTTTTGACCCAATCAAACCGCAGAAGAGCCTGGAGATCATAATCAGGCGCATCGGCGCTTGCTGGCGCAGCAGAAACTGAAGATGACGCGTTCGCTGGGGATTCGGCTGCTGGCGAATGTATAGGTAACGTTATTCCCCAATCCTTTTCGACATTGGCCGAGAGGTCGATCACGGCCTGCTGAGCCTTCGCTAAATAGACCGGCACGCGGTGGGAAAGGTTCTTGGCAGGATCGTCCAGCTTCACAATGATCCACCAACCGAGACCGCCGATAGCGAGCGTAAACACCGCAAAGGCCAGCAGCACTGAGCGTTGGCGATTCAAACCTCGGCGTTCCAGCCATTCCACACCCGGCTCGAGCAGGTAGGCCAGCACTCCAGCAACAGCGAACGGCACTAAGATAGGCTGCAGGAAGGCCATCACCTTCGTAATACGCTCAATCAGGTCCACCGCGAGCCAGCCGATCATATAGAGTGACAACGCCGTCACGGCGGTCCACATCACATTGCGCTGAAAAGCGGTTGGCAGGTTCTTCATCGGGAGGAAGTCGCGCATCGTAGCGGCTTAAGACGATTTGGAAACATCAAAAATGCCAGGATGATCGATGACAGCCAATCTTCACGTATCACCTTCACTCATGTCTAAACCGCTGCCCCAGCCTGTCGATCCCGCTGAACTTCACCAGCTTGCCCGCGCCACGATGCAGGCGGCAAAGTTTCCCATGCTCGCCACGATGGATGGCGACCAGCCGCGCCTGCGCCCTGTTTCGCCCGTGCGCACCGACGGCTTCGTCATTTATGTCGCCAATTTGCGCCGCTACGGTAAGACGCATGAGTTGGATGCAAATCCCAAGGCCGAACTCTGCTACACCGACGACGATCACCATCAGGTGCGCATCACCGCCCAGGCCGAGATCGTCACCGAACGCCCGCTGCTGGAGGAAATCTGGGCTGCCAGCCCACTGCTGCGTGCCTACCTCGGCAGCATCGACAATCCAGAGCTCATTATTTACCGCTTTGTCCCCAACCGCGTGCGCTACATGCGTGAATGGGCGCTGGAGTATTTTGAGGTGCCTTTTTGAACCATTTCGGAGCCGTAGCGCCAGTCATTGTGAATAAACCTCCACAATGTGAATAATTTCTTGCCAGCGCATCAACGCTCTGACAACCTCTAGCAATTACCGTGATTCATTCAAAAAATCACATTCAGGGATCGGTAGGCTTGGCACTTCCCATGCGCCAAAGAACAGCCGTCCCCACCACTTCAAGGCAGCCAACCACACAAACCACTGAACCATCATGGACCGCGACGACCATCCTGCATCCTTAGCCCCTACCCTCATTTCCCCCCGCACGTCTGATTCTGGTCCCTCTTCTGTGAATTCTACCTCTTCTACCCCCACCCGCCGCCGCCGCCCCGTCACTCCCGTAGGCACCAAGACCTTCGTTCTCGACACCAACGTCCTGCTCCACGATCCGGCCTGCATTCATCGCTTTGCCGAGCATCACATCTGCATCCCGGTGGATGTGCTCAGCGAACTGGACCGCTTCAAAAACGAAATGACCGAACGCGGTGCCAATGCACGTGAGGTGCATCGCGCATTGATGAAGATCTTTTCCAACAAAGGCGCCTCCGTGACCACGGGAGTACCCACTGATGGTGGCGGCAGCATTCGTGTGGTGGTTTATGACCCCGATGTCGCCTGCGAAGTCCCCAGCGTGCTGGAATTCCAACGCATCTTCCCCGCTTTGGAAAAAGCCGACCACCGCATCCTCGCCTGCACGCTCTGGCTGCGCGAGCAGGTCTCGCCACCGGTCATTCTCGTCAGCAAAGACCTCAACATGCAGCTCAAAGCACGTGCCGTTGGTATCGAGTGCGAGGACTACCTGCATGACAAGGTGGAGCCGCGCGAAGTGGCAAACTTCGACATCGCACGCGTTGAAGTCAGTCAGCATGAATTGCAGCGCTTTGCCAGCAGCGGACGTCTCACCGTGCCGGAAAACCGCCTCGTCGGCATGGTCGTGAATGATTACGCTCTACTTTCCGCAGGGGACAAAGCGACCATGCCTGCCAAGCTCAGTGCCCAAGGCGAATTCGTTCGCCTGCACCACACGCCCGAGTCGATCAAGGTCGGACAAGGTCGTGCCATCAAGCCGATGAATCTCGGCCAAGCCTGCTTTCTCGATGCACTGCTTGATCCTGAGATCAGTCTCGTCACCTGCTATGGTCAGGCGGGCACGGGCAAAACACTGCTCGCTGTCGCCGCTGCCTTGCAGCAGGTGTTTAACCGCACCTACCACGGCCTCACGGTAAGTCGTCCAATCGTGGCGATGGGGCAGACTGTCGGTTTCCTGCCCGGTTCGTTGCAGGAAAAAATGCGTCCTTGGCTCCAGCCCGTGTATGACGCGCTCGATCTGCTCATGCGGCCGATGGAAGGCACGCAGCAGGGACCAGCACGCAAAAAGAACCGCTTCATGCCCGAGCCGCAGCAGCAAATCACCGCCCCCGCAGCGCCGTATGACCCGCTCATCCAGCAGGGCGTCATCGAAATCGAAGCGCTGTGCTACATCCGTGGCCGCAGCATTCCAGATCGCTTCTTTGTGCTTGATGAAGCGCAGCAACTCACCCCGCTGGAGGCCAAAACCATCGTCACCCGCATGTCGCGCGGTTCCAAGCTCGTCCTCGTCGGCGATCCGGCGCAGATCGACAATCCCTACGTGGACAGCCGCAGCAACGGCCTCGTGTACACCCGCCAGCGCATGCGCGGCCAACCTTTTGCCGCGCATGTTCCGCTGGTCAAAGGCGAGCGCAGCCCGCTGGCCGAGGCTGGCGCACGCCTGCTGTGAACCGTGCTAGTTGTGGAAATTCACGATCGAAAAAATCCTTCACGATTTATTGAAACGGATTGGGGGGCTCCTCGTTTAACACGGCACGCGCAGACTTGGATCCCCCAAAAACCCGCGCCTCATTAAACCAAATCGACCAAATACATTATGAAAGCGATCACCTCGATCCTCTCCATCCTCGCCCTCGCTGCAACCCTCAACGCCGCCGATGGTGATGCTCCAAAAAAGCCCGCCGCTGAAGCTGGCAAAAAAGCTCCTCCGAGCCCTGAAGCGATGATGAAGGCCCTCGACAAGAACACAGACGGCAAGGTCTCCAAGGAAGAATTCATGGCCTCCCCTGGTGCTAAGAAAGACGAAGCCAAGGCCGGTGAGCGCTTCGGCAAGATGGACAAGGACAAGGACGGCTCCCTCACCTTGGAAGAAATGACCCCAAAGAAAAAGAAGGACGCGAAATAATCGCTACCCGCTGACTTACAGTCACCACGCCGCACCCGCCCCGCGCGAGTGCGGCGTTTTTTATTCCCCAACTCGAAAGCTCGGGCACCCCGCGACTCGTTTGTTGTTAACGCCACCGCATGCTCAATCGCCTTCTTCCCATTCTTTTGACCGCCACCGCTTCTGCGGCGGTGGATTACACCACGCAGATCAAGCCCTTGATCCAACAGCAATGCGTGAAATGCCACGGTGCCACTACCCAGAAGTCCCAACTCCGGCTCGATAATGCCGCAGCAGCCCGCACCGGCGGCAAACGCGGCTCCGCTCTGCCCGAACTTCTCGTTCAAGTCATCTCAGGCACTCACGCCGAGATCCCGCAGATGCCCTACAAGCGCGGCCCGCTTGATTCCGCACAGATCGCCCTCATCCGGCAATGGATCGCCGAAGGAGCCAAAGCTCCCGCTGATGAAACTCCGAGTGATGACCGCCACTGGGCCTTCATTGCTCCATTGAAAGCGTCGTTGCCTCAAAACGGCCCCACCCATCCCATCGATGCCTTCATTCACGCCAGTCTTGCCGAAGCTGGTCTCACGCCATCGCCTCCAGCATCGCGCGAAACTCTCATCCGCCGCCTTCATCTCGATCTCACCGGCCTGCCGCCGACTCCCGCCGAGGTCGCCGCCTTCCTCAAGAACCCAGCATCGAGCATCAAGAGTCTAGCATCCAGCCTCCTCGCCTCCAAACACTACGGCGAGCGCTGGGGCCGCTGGTGGCTCGATCAGGCACGCTACGGCGACAGCAACGGCTACAGCATCGACGCCCCGCGCAGCATATGGCCATACCGTGATTGGGTCGTCAATGCGCTGAACAGTGACAAGCCCTTCGACCAGTTCACGCTCGAACAACTCGCTGGCGACATGCTGTCTAAACCTTCGCGCGATCAACTCATCGCCACCGGCTTCCATCGCAACACACAGATCAATCAGGAGGGCGGTATCGACAAAGAACAGTTCCGCATTGAGAGCGTCTTTGACCGCGTCGCCACCACCGGCACCGTCTGGCTCGGTCTCACCATCGGCTGCGCGCAGTGTCATGACCACAAGTTCGATCCCATCAGCCAGCGCGAGTACTATCAGTTCTTCGCCTTCCTCAACAACCAGGACGAACCCACTCTGCCCGTCCCCAACCCCGGTCAGGATCTCGACAAGCTAAAGACCGAGCACCATCAGGTGCTCAAACAGATCGACGCCCACATCAAGGAGCGCAACACCACGCTGTTGGAATGGGAAACCACTCTTGGCGACAAATCCAAAAAACTTCTTCCCGCCGATGCGCTCAAATCCATCGCCAAACCCGCCGCCAAACGCAGCGCCGCCGATCAACGCATCCTTTTCAAAGCCATGACCGGCACGGCGGACTCCGTCTTCAATCCGCTCTACGACCGCCACCTCGAACTCGATAACATCTTTACCAATGGCACCACTACGCTCGTGATGAAGGAGTTGCCGCAGCCGCGCAAAACCACGCTCTTCATCAAAGGCGATTTCACCCGCCCATCAGACGAAGTTCAACCCGGCGTGCTCAACGTGCTGCATGCATTGCCCGAAAACACCAAGAGCGATCGTCTCGCCCTTGCGCGGTGGCTCATCGACCGCCGCAATCCCCTAACCGCCCGCGTCCTCGTCAACCGCGTCTGGCAGCAGTACTTCGGTCGCGGCATCGTCGAGACGGAAAACGACTTCGGCACCATGGGCCGCCTGCCCACGCACCCCGAACTCCTCGACTGGCTCGCTGTCGATTTCATGGAGCACGGCTGGAGCCTCAAGCATCTCCACCAACTCATCGTCACCAGCACCACCTATCAGCAATCTTCTTCAACAAGAGCCAACAAAGGCTCCGCTTCAGATCCATCAGCGTCACCTTCGTTATCTCCTGATCAAGTCGATCCCAACAACTACCTCC
Organism: Verrucomicrobiaceae bacterium; assembly: GCA_947466075.1. Classification (GTDB taxonomy): domain Bacteria; phylum Verrucomicrobiota; class Verrucomicrobiia; order Verrucomicrobiales; family Verrucomicrobiaceae; genus Prosthecobacter. The sequence continues at coordinate 36,511 of CANIBP010000015.1, read as the reverse complement.
TCTGGCGTCAAAACCGCCTCCGCCTTGATGCCGAAGTCGTGCGCGATGTCGCCCTCGCCACCAGCGGCCTGCTCTCGCTCAAAATGGGCGGTGCCCCCGTCTATCCCCCCATTCCCGAAGGCGTCATGTCCTTGGGGCAGGTCAAGCGTGCCTGGCCCGTCAGCAAAGGGGCTGATCGCTACCGCCGTGGCATCTACACCTTCATCTTCCGCGCCACTCCACCACCTTCACTCAGCGTTTTCGATGCCCCCGATGGCTTTAGCACCTGCACCCGCCGCATCCGCAGCAACACCCCGCTCCAAGCACTCACACTGCTCAACGACAGCGCCTACGTTGAGTTCGCCCAGGCTCTCGCCGCACGCTTGATCAAAGAAGCCAAAACCGATGAAGCCCGCATCACCCACGCCTTCCAGCTCTGCGTCTCCCGCTCTCCCATCGCCCAAGAACGCCAGTCCATGACCCGGTTGTTGCAGGCCGAACGCGCTACCAAAGCTCCCGAAGCTCAATGCTGGCAGTCTCTCGCACGCGTCATGCTCAATCTCGACGAAACCATCACACGAGAATAAGTACGAAAGGCACTCCTGCCTTTCGATGCTGCGGATAACCCCGCTTCACGCTTTCGCAGCAATATTGACAAATCGCCCCTCCCTCGTCGGAACCGCCCTCACTGGCAAAGGCCAGACCTACTCGGAAACGCTCAGCCAGGCGGAGTAACCTGCGGCTGCCTTTGGGGCCTCAAATTCTCGGTTGCATTCCCAGGATCGACCGGCATTATCCACGCCCCCGCGAGTCCGCCCCTAAATTCGCCGTTGGTCTCCGAGCCTGCCTCTCTTCGAGATGTGCAGGATTCTCGCCCGGAGGTAACCCGGCCATAGCACACACACCATGTCAGTACGTCTTGCTCGATTCGAGATGCCTAGTCGCCTTGTCAAAAACGAGGCCACAGCCACCGATACCTACGCCCAGTTCATCGCCGAACCCTTTGATAAAGGTTACGGACACACCATTGGGAACTCCCTCCGCCGCGTCCTCCTCTCCTCTTTGGAAGGCGCCTCCATCACCTCCGTGAAGATCCGCGGTGCGGAACACGAATTCACCACGCTCCCTGGCGTGCTGGAAGACGTGGTGCAGATCATACTGAACCTCAAAAAGGTGCGCTTCCTGCACCACAGCGACGCCAAGGAGCCGCGTCTGCTCTCCATCCTCGTTGATAAGGAAGGTCCTGTTACCGCTGGTGACATCAAGGATGACAACCACTACGAAGTCATCAACAAAGACCTCGTCATCTGCACGCTCGACCGCAAAGCCAAGTTCGAGTGCGAATTTGAAGTCCGCGTCGGCCGTGGTTTCTCCACCTGGGAGGAAAACAAGCGTCCCGACACCCCGATTGGCGTGATTCCGATCGACTCCATCTACAGCCCCGTCACCCGCGTGAAGTACGCCGTGGAAAGCACCCGCGTCGGTCAAAACACCGACTATGACAAGCTGGTGCTCGACATCTGGACCGACGGCCGTATCACCCCGCATGACGCGCTGCTCCAGTCCGCCGCCATTCTGCGTCATCACCTCGACGTCTTCGTCAATTACGACGACAAGGCCGTCGAATTCGAAGCCGCCCCAGAAGCGCAGAGCGAGGAAAACAGCGAACTGCGCAAACTCCTGAACATGAGCGTCAACGAGATCGAACTCTCCGTCCGCGCCGCTAACTGCCTCAACAACGCGAACATCACCAGCGTCGGCCAGTTGGCCATGAAGTCCGAGGGCGAAATGCTCCGCTACCGCAACTTCGGCAAGAAATCCCTCACCGAGATCAAGGAAAAGCTCTCCGAGCTTGGCCTCTCCTTGGGCATGAAGTTCGATCCTGCGCTGCTTGAAGCCACCCCTGGCGGTGTCTCCTTGCTCGCCCGCAGCAGCATCATGGGCGACGACGATGAAGCCGACTCCCTCGACTTCACCAAGCTCGTGGACAGCCACCTCCCCGACGTCGATGACGAGGAGTAATTAATCACCGGAAGAAAGACTTATTTAGGACATGAAACACGGAAGAAAAATCGTCAAACTTCAGCGCAAGCAGGATCACCGCGACGCGCTGCTCATGAATCTCACCTGCTCACTCATCGAGCATCGTCGCATTCGCACCACCCTCGCCAAGGCCAAAGCTCTCCGCCCATACGCGGAAAAGCTCGTCACCCTCGGCAAGCGCGGCACCCTGCATGCACGCCGTATCGCCCTCACCTCACTGCGCCATAAGGACAGCGTGAAGAAGCTCTTCGAGGAAATCGCCGTCGCCTCCAAGGACCGCGTCGGTGGCTACACCCGCATCACCAAGCTCGGCCAACGCCGCAGCGACTCCGCCCCGATGGCCTTCATCGAGTGGGTCGATGCCTACGCGCAGAAGGCCGCCGCCGCCCCTGAACCCGAAGCCGCCGCCGAACCTGTGGCCGAGGAAGCAGCGCCCAAGAAAAAGGCTCCAGCCAAAAAGAAGGCCCCCGCCAAGAAGAAAGCCGCCGCAGCTGAATAAGACGACGTCTCTCATCGAGAACCATCCAAACGCGGGAGTCGAAAGACTCCCGCGTTTTTTTACGCGTAACTCTGCTTCTGGCTTTCTTCGCGATTTAGTCTGTCAGCCAGTTGCAGCCTGACTCCGTTACCCTGCGTTCCCATGACGTTGCTGGCCGATCACTTCCGGTTCTTGAGCAACAGCCACAGCAGGCCAAGAGCAGCTACAGCGATGATGCTCCACGACGTTGATGAAGTCGATTCCCCGCTAGTTGTCACTGCCTTCGGTTCCTGTGCCTTCTTTGGTGCTGAAGGCTGCGGAGTTGACGGAGGATTGATAAGATGGCCGTTAGCATCACGGACCTGGCCGAGTCGGCGATCAAGCGCCTCCTGCTCTTTGATCAAATGCGCGTAGGCATCCTTTAATTCATAGATTTTTCCGCTTGGTGAGTCCAATGACACCAGCGCTAAGCCGGAGGGTGGCTTTGGATTGTTGGTCTTACCCCATGATTCATCGCGCTTGTCATCGTCATCAACATTCCAACTGAAGCTCATGCGGATCATCCATGGATACTTTGTGTTCATGCTACTGACGACCTAAATGAAAACGGTTGGGTAGTTTCCATTCTGTCCATTTGAGAACGTGGGAGCATCTCGCCCCTTACCTCTGATGGCGTCCCTCCACTCGTTGAGCCGATCTACAGGGATGCCGAAAGACTTATGAACAGTGAGCGCTAATTGATAAGCTTCGTCATCTGGCAGGATTCCCCCAGTGATGTCGAGGAACAATAACTTCCCATTCTGGGAAGTCATGGAACCAATGTCGATTTTGGACTGGATTGTAGCTCCACCGGGTAGGGTCCTAGCAAGATTATGAGGCTCCAGCGAAAAGTGTCTTCGCTTGTCTCCACGGCTGCTTTCTTTGTATTTTAAACCGGTTGCCAGAACGGATTCCAGATTATGACCGTCTGCCAAATTCAAATTGATCTGCGCTCTTGCAACTATTGGCACCATTGTAAATGCCAACATTCAGACAGCGAAGTGTTTGAGCCAGATGAAAGTGTTCATCGTAGCGGAAGAGTAAACGGGGTCAGGGTGGAATGGCACTGAATTAAGGCATGTTTAGGATGCATGATCGAGGTCATCTTGGAGGGTGTAGAGGTGTCGTGGCTTGGTCATGAAAGTGTATTTATTTTGCCTATCTTTACACACGCGCGGCTCCTTTCGCGCATGCCGTGGCGGCACTTCGTCATTGGCGATGCTTCGCAGTAGCGAGTCGCGCCGTTGTCCTGCCTGTCGGCCGCTAGGTGCGCTCCAGATGACCCACTGCCATTGATCTAGCCGGTCCATCGCACCTTTGAATGACAGCGCACCTTTGGCTTCAATCTCTCGCATGGACTCGGCTCAGGCGATTAGATGACGCACGAGGTTGTAGGCAATCATGTGCATGAGCAACTCGCGCACGAGGTTGTAGGCAATCATGTGCATGAGCAACTCGCGCACGAGGTTGTAGGCAATCATGTGCATGAGCAACTCGCGCACGACCATGTGAGGGCTTTTGCAGCGGAACGCATGCATGTGCAGGCTCGTCTTGACGTCATCAAAGCAGAGCTCGACCTGCCAGCGCTGCTGACACTAGGCGGCGATCTGCGCAGCGCTGTGGGCGCGGGTGTCCGCAGTGTGGTGATGAACTGAAACTCCTGCGTGCGGAAGCCAGGGCTCGTGCTGCACACCTTGACCAGCCGCAGATCCAGCGTGGCTGGCAGCGCGGCGTGCTTGGCCTTGTGCATGGCGGCGAAGCGGCCCTTGGGTGGTTGCAGCGGACGGTTCCAGGTGACGTGCCAGTCGTTGTCACCGGCGCGCTTGCCTTTCTCCACCTGCGGATCGCGTGCCTGATGCAGGCGCATAACGACATCGACTCCCCGCGCCTAGCACGCGGCGATGAAGGCGTAGGAACCGAAGGCGCGGTCGGCGAGGAGGATGTCGCCCTTGCGCAGATGCCGCAGCATGCGCCAAGCCAGCAGCGCGTCATGCGCCCGTCCTTTGCTTTTGACTGCTGCGACCCAGATGCCGTTGTGCAGGTCGAAGAGACCAAGCAAAGGCATGAGAGGAAAACCGCAGCCGGGCTTTTTCTGCGGTGCCTGCATGTAAACAGCGGCATTCTCCTTGCTCTCAGGCATGCGGGTGGCGGCGCCATCCATCACCAGCACACGGCGGCCTTCGCGTGGCATCTCCCCCAGCTTGCCGACGATGTGGGAATGCAGACGCAGGAGTAGCTTTATCGGCAGGCGTGCGCGTGCGGTGAAGTAGGCGCCCGTGTCCTCATCGGGCAGCGGCAGCTTCAACGCGGAGCACAGCGTCTGCACGCGTGTGACGGCTCGGCGGCAGCTGCCATCGGCATCCAACGTCTGGGAGAGAAAGGCCCATAACGTGACCAGCGGTGTGTAGATGCGGTGGCGGCTGTTGGCACCTTCCTCACTCTTGTAGGAGGCCAGCCAGGGTGGCAGCACATCTTCAAAGAGCGTATGCAACTGCGTGAGACAAAGCCTGTCCGCCTCACGCACCTTGCGTTCTAAAAGACTCCTCTTGCTGACAGGTGGACGCCAAAAAAAGAAGCCGGTGAAATGACGGGAAAAACTTCGTGTGTGCAGTCATTGTTCTTCAACGAACACATCACCAAAACCATGCTCGTTTTTCATCCCAAATGGGCCTTAATTCAGTGCCATTCGGGTCAGGGTGCAAAATATTGACAATGGCCGGCTTCGGAGAATAAAAAACGGCTTTTTCAAACATACCGCAAATCGGCACTCTTGTATCAGCATCATTTCTTGCGCAATCAAGACGTCGGAGTTCCATACGGATCACCATGGAACCTACCATCAAAATCGCCCTCGTTGGCGCCGGCATGTTCGGCGGAGATGTTCACGCACGTGCTTACGCGGACCTTCAGCGTTTCGGCATCGCTGGGCAGCTCGCACGGGTGGGACTCGACAAATACTCACGCGAACTCGCCGGGGTGAAGTTTGATCTCGTCGCCGTTGCCACGCGCAGTGAAAAATCTGCGCAGAAAGCCGCTGCCGCCTTCAAAGACATCACCGGGCATGAACCGCGTGCGTTTTTTGGTGATGAACCGTGGAATGACATCCTCGCCGCGTTTCCTGATCTCGATGTGATGGCTGTCGCCACACCGGATCATTTGCATACGCAGCCAATTCTCGCCGCCCTGGCCAAAGGCGTGCATGTGTTGACGGAAAAACCGATGTGCCTCTCGATTCAGGAGTCAGACCAGATCATCGACGCCGCCAAGGCCAAAAACCTCATCGTCGCAGTCGATATGCACAAACGCTACGACCCCGACCATCTGCGCATTCGTGATGACATTCAAAACCGCATCGGTGCACCACTCTATGGCACCGCCTATCTCGAAGAACCGCTCGAAGTGAGCACCAGCACTTTCAAGTGGGTGGAAAGCAGCGATCCCTTCAGCTACGTCGGGCCACACTGGACGGATCTCATCTGGAGCTACTACAAGTCCAAGCCGGTGAGCCTCACCGCCGTGGGCCAGAAGCAGCGCCTCATCCGCGATGGCATCAACGCCTTCGATGCCGTGCAGGTCCGCGTGGATTACGACAACGGCATGTCCATCAACTACCACAACAACTGGATCACACCTGCCGACTTTGAAGGCCCGGTCAATCAAGGCCATGAGATCCTTGGCGCAGACGGCAAGGTCGAAAGCGACCAGCAGTATCGTGGTTTCCGCTGGTGGAATGCCGGTGGCGGCTCCCGCACCAGCAACAACCACTTCACCCGCGAAGTCACACGTCCCGACGGCACCAAAGGCTACATCGGCTACGGCGTGGATAGCCTCACTGTCGGCTTGGTGGCGATCTGCCGCGTCAAACTTGCCAAGGAGTCACGCGATGCTGTCGCAGCACTCTATCCCACCGCCGAAGAAGCCCGCATCACCTGCGCCATCGTCGATGCCGCGGCCCGCGTGCGTGATTTGAACTTCAAATACATCAACGAAGGCAAGGGTGCGACCGTCACCGCAAAGTTTGGCCCCGATGGCATCACCATCATCGACCCGAACTCACCGAATGTGTTTCAGCGCATTTATGACAAGCCGCTCTGAGGCTTAGCCGAGGTTCATCGCTCCGAGCTATTTCTGCTTCGGAGCCTTCTTCTTTTTTCCAGCTTCAGGCTTCTTCTTTTCCTCCCCTTCCCCGCCAAAGGCCTGTCCTTGCGCGGCGATGGACTCGGGACGCACACCTTGAAAGGACTCGATGGCGACATCCAATTTTCGCTGTGCTTCGCGGGAGGTTTCATCCAGCGAGTCTTCTTTCAGCGGTGTCTTCTCCAATGGATCAGCCTTCAAATCAAAGAAGCGACCATCGCTGTAGAGTTTGAAGCGGTGATCATGCGCAAACTCGGCTTTCGCCTTCTGTCCACCGCTGGGATTATACCAGGTGTAGCGCCAGGGACGTTCAACACCCTGCTCACCGCGAATCTGCGGCAGGAAGCTCCGCCCGTCGATCTTGAGAGATTCAGGAATCGGAACGCGTGCGGCGGCGCAGATCGTTGGCAGAACATCGGTGACATCAATGATGTCATCGCAGGTGTGGCCGGATTTGGCCGCACCGGGCCAATTCACGATCAGTGGCACATGCGTGCCTTGCGCTATCGTCTGACCTTTGGCACCGAGGATGACTTCGCCGCGAAATTTCATCGGCGTGCCGTTGCCAGTGCCGTTGTCACCCAAAAACACGAGCAGCGTGTCATTGCGCAGGCCGAGTTCATCCAGTCGCACCGTCAGTTTACCGATCAGCTTGTCCATGTAGGCCACCATGTCGGCAAAGCGCTCACCGCTCTTCTCTTTGTCCTTCTTGGCTGAGCCTTCGACATAGTCAGGGCTGTCCGGCGTGGGATCGTACGGCGAATGCGTGAGCATCATCGGGTAATAGAGGAAAAAAGGCGCGTCTTTCTTCCGCGTGATGAAGTCCAGCGCGTAATCATTCACCACGTCTGGCCCATACTCGCCCTTGGTATAATCCACCTCCTTGCCGTTCACTTCGAGTCCCACATTCTTGTAGCGGCTGGGGCGCCGGGTGAGCTGCCACAGGCAGTATTCATCAAAGCCCCACTTCGCCGGCAGTGCCATGTCATGGCCGAGTTGCCACTTTCCTGTGACCGCCGTCGCATAACCCGCCTGCTTGAAGAGGTTCCCAAACGTGATCTGCGCCGGGTCCATGTGGCCAAAGTGCGTGTAGTTCCGCGCATTCACCATTCCTGTCATGAGCGCAGTCCGCGTCGGCGTGCAAAGCGGCTGCACATGACACGCATCAAACCGCACGCCCTCCTGCGCCAGTTTGTCGAGGTTCGGCGTCTTCGCTGCCTCCCCGCCATTCGCTGCGATGGCCTCGTAACCAAGGTCATCAGCCATGATGAGAATCACGTTCGGCTGGCGGGGAGCGGCGTGAAGAGTGGCGGTAGCAAGGCAAGCTAAAGCGATAAGGCGTTTCATGCGCTGGAAACGTGAACGCAGGACGAATCATTCACGCATGAAGACCTTTACCGACTTACTTCACAAACATCGGATCATCTGGATTCCCCTTGCTGAGCAAGTAAGCCAGCAGATCGAGGATATCGTCCTCCTTGAGCATGAATAGCAGGCCAGGCGGCATCATGCTGATCTTACTCTCCTCGGTCTTCACCACCTTGCGTGCATCGGCGTTGGTGAAATTATTTGGGTCCATCATGTTGGTGCAAACCATCATGTTGTGCTCTTTCATGTTTGCAATGCGGCCAACCACCGTGCTGCCATCCTGCATCGTGAAGACGGTGCTGCCATACTGGTCACTGATCTCCTTATTGGGATCAAGCACGTGCTCTAGCAGGTCACGCGGGCTGTATTTGCCGGCCACGCTGGTGAGATCGGGGCCAACTGCACCGCCCTCTTGGTTGAAGCGATGGCAGGCGAAGCAGGTAGCGGCACCGAACATGTTGCGCCCATTGGCGAAGTTGCGATTGCCTTCGAGGCCAACGCCGAGCAACTTGCTTAGTTCATCGAGTGTCCAAGCCTTGACGAACTGCATCGGCTTCGCCGTGAAACTCGGCGCTTTTGGCTCCGGCTTGGCATCGAGCACGTCTTTGATGGCGAGTTTCTCCTCTTCAGTCATCGTCGAAAGCGCATCCTGCTTAATCTCGCCGATGAACAGGTCAAACGAGGCGCCCCCTTTGTAATTCGCAGCACGCAGGAACCAGCGGAAGTAATCGGCGCGCAGTTCCTTGGTCCAACCGCTCTTCGCAAAGCGCAGGATGCGGCCGTAATCGATCTGCTCCTCCTGTGTGGGCGAATCATTCACCAGCGGAGCCGCCTTGGCGACCACGGCGGCATCCCCGAGATAAACGAGCACCTCGCAGAGGTCGCGATTCAGCGCCGGATCATTCGTCGGATACAGCGGGGACAGATGCGCCGCCAGTTTGGCCTTCGTCTCGGCGTCTGGCTCACCCAAGCGCGTAAATGCGAGCATGTAATCGCGAATCAACGTCACACGGTCGATACCCTTGAGCGATTTGAGGTCGATCTTGTTCAGCGCGGCTAGAATCGGCTGCTGAAGTGACTTGTCGCCACCGCTGCTGCGAGCAAGCGCCATCAGCGCGGTCAAAGCGGCACGTGGATTCGTTTCATTGATCGCCTTGTCCTTCCACGAAGCCACTGGCTGATGCTCGATGGCGATGCGGGCGGCGAAACGGATGTTGCGGTCTGCATCTCCGAGATGCGGCCATGCAACTTCGACCGCTTTGGGGTCCTGTTTGCCATGAAAAGCTTCCAGTGAACCCCGAACGTTCGGAGACATTGGGCTGAATGGTTTACGCAGCACGGAATCCGTTGGCTCTGCACCCACATAAGTCACCCGATACAATCCTGACTGCACCTTGCGGCCACCGATGCTTACATACATCGCGCCGTCTTTCTTGGAGACTTCGATGTCCGTCAAAGGCAGCGGCGAAGCACTCATGAACTCTTCCTGCACACCGGTGTAACCGCCACCGCTCGGTGCGAGATGCACGGCATACATTTTGCCGTAGCTCCAGTCGCAGATGTAGAGCGCGTCTTGATACTTGGCAGGAAACTTCGCGCCATAACCGAAGGCGACGCCGGTGGGCGAGCCGGGGCCAATGTCGCAGACGGCGTTCAGGCTGTCTTCCCAGCGCGCAGGCCATTTCTTGCTGCACGTGCGCCAGCCGAACTCGCCACCGCTCTGCATGAAGCACACGCGGGTTGGGCGATACCAGGGCATGCCGGTGTCCCATTCCATGTCAGCATCGAAGCCAAAGATGTCGCCCTGACGATTGATGGCGATGTCGTAGGTGTTGCGCGTGCCGGTGTTGATGAGTTCCCATTTTTTACCATCGAGATCGGTCTGTGCAAGCCAACCGCCGGGCGCGAGCACATCGCGCATGAAGCCACGGCCCAGCAGCATTGGGTAAAGTTGATCTTCGTCCCAATGGCGCGGCACGCGACTGGTTTCGCAGCTTGGTTCGGGCGTTTGATTGCCGCACATCACATAAAGCGATTTGCCATCGGGTGCGAGCACGACGCCGTGCGGTCCATGCTCACCTGCTTTGCCGGGAAACGAACGCAGCATCTCGACAGTGTCGAATTGATCGTCGCCATTGGTGTCCTTGCAGCGGTAGAGGCCACGGCCCTGATAGGCGTCGTCATTCACTACGCCGTAGAGGCTGCCATTGGCATAGAGCAGGCCCTGGCAGTGACCAAAGTCGATGCTGAGCTTCTCGATCTTGGTTTCCGACGGACTGCCACCGATCTCCGGCGGTGTGATTCGAAAGAGCGCGTCATACTGATCGCTGCAAATCATGCGCCCCTTGTCATCCTGCGTCATCGAAACCCATGAGCCTTGATCCGCCTTGGGAACGGAATACAGCAACTCGGCGCGAAAACCTTTCGCCATCTTGATGGCCGAGACAGGCGTGGCTTGATCGGCGAGTTGCGCAAAACTCGTCGTGGCGAGGAGAAGGAGCGGGATGAACAGGGATTTCATTGCGGGATGACGATAGAATGCAGTGTGGGGACAGGATGTCGCCACTCCTTGGTTACTTCATGAGTTCATTGACCTTGCCTTCGATGGCGGCGGTCCACATCTCGTAGCCTTTGGCATTGAGATGGAGGAGGTCAGGCATGATTTCCTTCGGCAAGGTGCCGTCGGGCTGGAGAAAGGTGCTGCCGATATCCATGAAATGGACGCGTTTGCCGTCGGCAAAGCCAGCGATGAGATTGTTGGTGGCGACGTTCTGTTTGCGCATGGCATCTTCCTTGGTGGCACCGCGTGGAAAGATACCGAGCAGCAGCACCTTGGTGTCAGGCATTTTTTTGCCAAGGATGTCGAGAATCATCTTCACGCCTTCGGCCGTCTGCTCGGCGCTACTGGTATAAACCGCACCCCCATGCTCGGCAGCAGGGCGGTTCTGATGGCCGGTGTTGTTGGTGCCAATCATGAGCACGACGAGTTTCGGCTTAAGGCCGTCGAAGTTGCCGTTTTGCAGACGCCAGATGACGTGCTCGGTGCGATCACCACCGATGCCGAAGTTCGCCGCCTTGAGTGGCGCCCACGTTTTGGCCCAGGCTTCCTTGCCATTGCCCTCCCAACCCTGCGTTATCGAGTCGCCAAGGAAAACCAACTGTGCTTCACCCTTCTTCGATATCTCGTTGAAGGATTCGTGGCGCTTTACCCAGCCGCCTTCGCGTGGCTTTGGGTCGATGGCGAAATTTTTAGTGGTTTCAGCGAGGCTAACAGCAGCAAAGCAGAACGTGGCAAGGGTCAGAACGAATGATTTCATGGTTGGAGATGGCGATGATGCCGGGAAGCCATGAAACAGACAAGCGTGATTGTTCTTTCACGCCTTGAGTGCCCAATCCAGCAGCGCTTGTGCGTCCCGCCAGACACCGGCATCGGTATCGTTGAGGACGACGACGATGCGTCGGCGGCCATTGCGTTCACCGGTGGCGACGAGGCAGTAGCCCGCGTCATTGGTATAGCCGGTTTTCATGCCATCGCAGTAGCTAGCGGTGCGCAGCACACGGTTGGTATTCGCGAGGTCGATTGATTTGCCATCCGGCTTGGTAAACTTGAAACTCTGCAGCTTTACGATTTTGCGTATATCCGGCAGCTTGTCAGCGACCATGGCGATGGCGGCGAGATCACGGGCAGTGCAGTAGGGATTGTCCTCGTTGAGTGAGGGCAGTCCGTGAGGATTGATGAAGTGGGTATTTTTTAAGCCCAAGGCTTTAGCGCGCTCATCCATCTTCGCGGCGAAGGCGGCCACGCTACCGGCATTGTCACGCGCAAGCGCTTGGGCAATGTCGTTGGAGCTTTTGACGAGCATCGCGGTGAGAAGCTGGCGGCGGGTGTAGGTCTCGCCGACTTTGAGGCCGATACGAACCGGGGCGCATTGCGTGTCCGCGAGTTCCACCGTAACGATTTTGTCCAAATCGCCGGCTTCAACGACGAGCAGGCCGGTCATGATTTTGGTCGTGCTGGCGATGGCGCCTCGAAGGTCGGGATTTTTTTCGTAGAACACATCGCCAGACTCAGGATCGATGACAATGCAGCGTCCAGCGCTGATCTGCGGAATGGGGCCTCGCAGGTTTTTGATCTCGATCTCACGACGGACTTTTTTGGTTTTCTCAATCTCCTCAGTGAGCTCGGTTTCGAGTGCTGTCTTGAGCTGTGCTACTGCGGCCTCACGCGAGGCGAGATCGGCTTTTTCACGTTCAAGACGCTGACGCTCAGCGGCGATTTCACGCTCGCGCTTGGAGATGCCGACGACTTTGGCTTCCACTTCTTCCTCACGCCACTGAAGCTGCTGTTCCCGCTTTGGATCATCACACCCGGTGATGGAGACGCAGAAGAGGCCAGTGAGCAAAGCACGGCGCAGGTGTCGGAAAGAGAAGTGGGTGATCATTTCAAAGTTCGGCGAGGAGTTCCTTCAGGCGGGCCACGGGCCACTGTCCTGGAGCATTCGAGGCACCAATAAAGCCGTAATTCAGCAGGCTGCCACATTTTGCCAGCACCAACCGTGAAACACGCCCCCACGGACCCATGCCCATGACTGAAAGGCGCAAGCGATGTGTTTCACCCGCCAGTTTCATGAGGCGGATCAGATCGTCCTGCGTGTTCAGGTAGGTGGCAATTTTCACGGCATCGACTCCTCCCTGCTGGGCAAAATTCACGGCACCGCGCAGCACATCCTCGGCAGGCGTGGCCTGGAAGTCGTGAAAGGAACCGACCACCGGCACCCCAGCGGCACGCGCCTTGGCGATCGTACCCTGCATCTGCGCAGCGCTGCGCAATTCAAGATCAATGAGCGTGGCGAGATCGAGTAGTGGCTCGATCATGGCGGCACGGGCAGCGGGATCTTCGGGCGCCTGTCCGCCCTCGGCTGGATGACGGGCGGTCAGAAGTAGCGGTGTCTCATTACCAGCCAATCGAGCGCGCAAATCGACAACTGGAAGCTGCAACTGGTCGAGCCGCAGTTCCGCCACGTCGCACAAGGCCGAGCGCCCCGCAGCGTCAAGCGACGTGAAATGCTCCAGCGCTGCCGAATCAGCAATGACCCCGACAGCCAGTGGTCGGGAGGAAAAGAGTAAGTTTTTGGATGAAACGAGTTGAGCCATTGGCTAGGTGGACTATAATTTTAACAATTCTAAACAAATTTTAGTTAATTACTCGCCACTATGCTGGGTCGGAAGCAAGAAATCAATTTGCAGCTCACTGAGTTGTTCGACAGCGCATTGCTGGCGTTCTGCTTGTGGTTCGGGCATTTCCTGCGCGCATCGCTGGTTCCAGTGTTCTTGTCCGATGTGCCTGAGATTCCGCCGCTGGAGAAATTTTACTGGGTCATCGCCGTCGTGGCACCTTTCACCCCGATCGTCCTAGAGGCACGCGGCTTCTACTCGAATATCAGTAACAAGACAACCGGACGCTCCGTGCGCCAACTTGCGGAGGCATTGGCCGTGATCGGCATGTGCATTGCCTTCTGCATGGTGTTTTTTAAATGGTCAGTCGAAAGCCGCGCTGTCGTCATTTTCTCTGTCGCTCTCGGTGCTTTATCACTGTTGCTGCGAGAAGCTTGGCAGCGTGACCGGCTGCGCCATCAGTTGATTTCGGGTAGAGGTCGTGAGCGCGTGATCATCGCCGGTGCTCAGACCGATCTGGACGCCTTCCACACGAATATGACCGCCGAACAGCGGGCAGAAATCGAAATCGTGGGCCAACTCGACATCATGCAGCATCCGGTGTCCGACTTGGTGGCCGCGCTGCATGAGCATTCCATCAGCCGCGTGCTGTTTGCCGCCCAGCATGTGCATTTCAGTAAGATCGAAGAAGCCGTGCAGGCCTGTGAAACGGAAGGCGTCGAGGCCTGGATCGCCGCTGACTTCTTCCAGACCGCCATCGCCCGCCCAACTTTCGATGTGCTTGGCGGTCGCCTCATGCTCGTGTTTCACTCTACTCCACAGGCCTCGTGGGAGCTGCTGTGCAAGGGGATCGTCGATCGAGTCGGGGCGCTCATTTTGCTATTGCTCTCACTGCCAGTCTGGCTTGTAGCTATCATCGGCATTCGCCTCGGCACACGCGGTCCGATCTTCTTCAAACAAGAACGCGCCGGGCACTACGGCAAGCCGTTCATCATGTGGAAATTCCGCACCATGCATCAGGACGCCGAGGCACAGCGTGCCGGACTCGAAGTCCACAATGAAATGGATGGCCCCGTTTTTAAGATCACCAACGACCCACGCATTTTCGCCTTCGGTGGCTGGCTGCGCCGCACTAGCATTGATGAACTTCCCCAACTCATCAACGTGTTGCGTGGCGAGATGAGCCTCGTCGGCCCACGTCCCCTGCCCGTCTATGAAATTCAGCGCATCGCAAAACACGCGCAGCGCCGTCGTTTGAGCGTCAAACCTGGCCTGACGTGCCTCTGGCAGGTTACCGGGCGCAACGGCATCAAGAACTTTGATGAGTGGGTCGCACTCGATCTCAAGCACATCGATAACTGGTCCTTCTGGCTCGATTTGAAAATCCTCGCACAGACGCTGCCCGCCGTGATTCGCGGCAGCGGCGCGAGTTGAACTGAGGATTCGCTGTCTTCATCGTCTGAACTGTGGCACAGACGACGAACATGAAAGTAGAACGCCTCAAATACGTCATCTGGGCAGCCGACATGAACCGCGCCGTAAATTTCTACGCGCAGATCTTCGGTGGCACCATCCTCAAGCAGAACGACATCATCAGCGAGGTGTCCATCTGCGATGGCGTCATCGGCATTCATGGTGGCGGTGAAGGCAACCGCACATGGACGGGATTAAGCTTCCAAGTGCCCGACGTGATCGAAGGCGCGCGCGAAATTGTCGCCGCAGGCGGTCAACTCACGCGTGAGCCACAACCTGAAAACGGCGAGCCACCACATCTCGCGATGTGCGTGGATCCCGAGGGCAACGAGATCATGCTCACGCGCAAACGCGCGCACTGATCACGGCTTACGCCAGCGACGGCACACGAACATTTACATCGACCTCGGCGTTGTAGTCCACGCCTTCGAGGCCGAAGCCGAAGAGACGAAGGAAACTGGACTGATAGCCTTCAAAGTCGCCAAGTTCGGCAAAGTTTTCGGTGTTCACCTCGGCCCAGCGTTTGCCGACGAGTGCTTGAACAGCGGGAGCCATCTCCCAGTCATCGACGCGGATGCGTCCGGCTTCATCTGGCTGCGGGTTACCATTGTAAAGGCGCTCACGGAAGAGGCGGTCCATCTGCTCGATGCAATCCTCGTGCATGCCTTCGGCCTTCATCGCCTTGTAGAGCAACGAAATGTACAGCGGCACCACAGGAATCGCGGAGCTGGCCTGTGTGACGAGGGCCTTGTTCACCGAAACCCATGCCTTGCCCTTCAAGGAGGCCAGCTTGCCGTCCAGCACGCGCTGCACTCGCTCCAGGTCTTCCTTGGCACGGCCGATGGTGCCGTTCTTGTAGATCGGCCAGGTCACTTCTGGCCCGATGTAGCTGTAAGCAACGGTCTGCACGCCTTCAGCAAGCACCCCGGCGCTTTGCAGCGCATCGATCCACATCTCCCAGTCTTCACCACCCATGACAGCCACAGTCTGCGCGATCTCATCTTCACTCGCCGGGTCGATGGTCACTTCATTAACCACGCCGTTGCCGGTGTTGAGATTTTTGTTCGTGTAGGATTCTGATCCGATGGGCTTGAGCACGGACTTGAAAACCTCGGCGGTTTTCGGATGCGTGCGCCGTGGCGATGCAAGGCTGTAAATAACGCAATCAACCTGGCCCATATCCGCTTTGATGGCTTCGATGACCGTGGCCTTCATCGCATCCGAGAAGGCGTCACCATTGAAGGAGCGGGCATAGAGGCCTGCGGCTTTGGCTTCGTTTTCAAAGGCGGCGGAGTTGTACCAGCCTGCGGTGCCGCAGCGCTCAGCCTCACCGGGCTTTTCAAAAAACACGCCCATGGTGGCAGCGCCCGAGCCAAAGGCAGCCGCGATGCGTGAGGACAGGCCGTAACCGGTTGAGGAACCCACAACCAGCACCTTCTTGGGGCCATTAGCGATAGGGCCGCGCGATTTAACGACGGCGATCTGGTCAGCGATGTGTTTGGCACAGCCAGTGGGGTGTGCGGTGGTGCAGATGAATCCGCGAATTTTAGGGGCAACGATCATAATTGGATAAGTTGAGCGTTAGCAGTGGCGAGGGTGCTGGCAACTGGTTTTCCCCGCCCGAAACCGTCGGTTGCCCCCAAGACCGGGCGAAATGAGTTCGTGTATTGAGACGCCCCCAATGGTAATTTACCCGCTGAATTGCCGATCAAACCCATCGCCACGATGAAAACCACGATTCTCCTGTCACTCGCGCTCGGCCTGGGTGCCGCAGCTCCACTCAGCGCTGGCACAGCCCCCGCGCCTGACAAATCTTCCGCCATTCGGCCCTTCGCACAAGGCCTCGTCGTCACGGAATATCCGCGCCATGCATCGCAGGCGAATGACAAGGAGGGCTTCTACCTGCCGCTGGAACAAATGGGCGAGCCGGTGGGTGAGAAATACGTCGTGGAGTCCCTGGACCCCTGGAAATGGGAAACCGAACGCAATGCCGTGGCCAGTGGCTTTTTGGAGATCGAAGCCGATGGCGTTTACAGCTTCAGAACGAACAGCTTCTATGATCGCAATCTGCTCATGATTCAGGGCGAGGTCGTCTGCGGCTTCGGCGATGGTGACGACACGGTGGCGACGATCCCACTCAAAAAGGGAGGTCGTGTGAACATCGTCTCGGCAGGCTTTGTCGGCGGGCGTGGAGCCAGTGGCATCCACATCCGCTGGAAGCCCCCGGGACAGAGCGAACTCAGCCCGATCCCGCCGCGCCTCCTCTCGCACGTGGATGACGGCAGCGTGAAACCGAAGCCAGCAGAGAAAAAAGCTAGCCGTCCCAACGATCTGCTGGCCGCGCATCTCATCACCGTGACGGATGATTTTGTGGTCGAGGCCTACAAGAACGGCGTGCGCATTCAGGATGGCAAGCGCACGCAATTGAATGAAATTTTTGGCGCCACGGTCGAGCATATGGCGGTGGATGTGCGTCCAGGCGACTGGCTGGTGTTTCATGTGGTCAACAATCACATGCGCTGGGGGGGCTCGAAGTATTTCGCTGTCGCCGGAATGCTGGGGACAAATGAGTTCGGCTTTGTGTCGGATCCCGCAAGTGAGGCATGGTCGGCATGTGATGACCCTGACCGCGTCCGTGATTTCATCCGCCGCCGAGATGAAGGCACCGAGATCCGCGCTAGTCCCATCGCCAAGCCCTGGGAGGAAGGTGACGAGCATATGCGCAAAAGCGCCGGGGCTGGATTTCCCGGCAAGTCACTCTGGGGTGGAGGTTCTTCGACTTGGATCAAATTCGTCGCGCCGAAAAACCATCCCAAGCCTGTGGCACTTCCCGCCATGGAACCCGCCAAGCCCGCGCCCCAAGCCATGCTCACCCCCAAACGCTGGCCGGTGCAGATCTTGTACGGCATGTACGGCAGCGGCGACAAGAACGCGGATGTCACGCTGAAACTGAAGGAGTACATCGAACAAAAGAAGACCTGGTTTGCCGTCACCCCATCCGCGCTCGGCATTGATCCCATTCCCTACTGGAACAAAAGCCTGTGGATCGCCTACGTGAAGGATGGCGTGCGGCGTGAGGTGCGGCGTTATGAAAACGAGCACGTGCTGGCGGAGACCTTCTACGGCCCGCAGGACGCGCCAGAACTCACGAAATGGCTGCCTGAAACCCGCTGGCGCGCCGAGAAGGGCGAGCTGCAATTTCACGCCGATCACACCGCCACCGGTTACGGCTTTGAAGGCCTGCCGCAGTGGGAAGCCCTGGCCCAAAACAAGATGCGCATCACCTGGCATGATGGTCGCAAAGCGGAATACTTTTTCGACTACACCTGGAGCAGTTTTCGCGAAGAGGGCAACGCCAAGGCGACATTCCACGTAATGCAGTAGTTACGATTTCCCCACCTTCACCCGCCCCAGCTACCCGCAGGAAATCATCCCGCTGCTAAGGAGTGAACAAGTCACTCAAATGAAAAAACTCCAGGCTGGATATTGGGACCAACTTTTGGGTATCCTCATCAAGTGCGCATAAAGTGCAGCACTCCATCCCAACCCACTATGAATAACCGCAGACGTCTTTCGCTGTACCACAGCTTCGATCTGCCTTCATGCCTTGCCCGGTCACTGCTGCTAAGCGTCTGCTGGTTGTCAGGCATCGTGGCAAGCCATGCGATCGATTCCGCTCTCTGCCGCTCCGCCTGGAAGCTGAAATATGGCGTGACAGATCCGCAGATCACTGATTCCGCCTGGCTGGCGAAAGACAGCGATGGCGATGGGTGGAAGAATGTGGACGAGATCACAACGGGAACCAACCCGTTCGATGCCAAAAAAAGGATCGCGGTGACGAACTTTGCCAAAAACGGCAATGCAGTGGATATCCAGTTTTCCACGGAACTCGGCAAGTTCTATCAGGTGCAGTTTACCACGACGCTGGCCAACCCGAGCAGTTGGGCCTTGCATGCCACCCCGGTTCAGACCCTCGGCGATGGCACCGTGATGACGCTCAGTGCGCCCTATCTGGCGAATTCGTTCTACCGCATTTCAGTGACCGATTTCGACACCGATTCCGACGGACTGAGCGACTGGGTCGAGCGAGCTGCATCGCTCAATCCGAGTCAGGCGCAGACGGTTCCAGGCACAGACGACTACACTTATGTCAGCGAGCAGGTGGCGCTCCCAAATGTTGTCTCCATCAGCGCCGCCGAGCCGTTTGCCTCGGAGGACGGCCCCACTGCCGGGAGGTTGACGGTGACACGCACTCAGACGCTTTTTCCGCTGACCCTCAGTTACGACGTCGGCGGCACCGCGCTGCCGAACACAGACTACACACCACTGGCTGGTACCGTGACTTTTCCAGAAGGCAGATCCGCCTCGGCCGACATTTTTGTGAATCCAAAAATTCAAAGCACGGTGAAAGGCGGGCGCTCCGTCACAACAGCGCTTGCCGCTCCCGGGTCACAAAGCAACTTTGAGCTGGGAACACCGAGCGCGGCCACGGTGATCATCAACACCTCCACCGCAGCGACTGGCACCGGCCTGCTGGCACGCTACTATGACACGGCGAGTTCAACCTACGCTGATGCGGCAAACTTCGGGCAGGCGGGAGCTTATTCTTTCGTGCGCGGCACACCGACGACGACAGGCAGTATTCTCGTCACCTACATCGACCCCGCGATTTCAGGACTTGGGGTCGGAAGCCAGGTGAAGCTCAGCTTCAGCTCGGGCAGCCTGAACAACTCGTTGTACAATAATCTCATCTGCCCCGTCACAGCGGTGTCGGGCAGCACATTCACGGTTTCCATCTCCGTTGCAGCGGCTTTTTCATTCGCAACGACGAACGGTAACTGCGTTTTCAGCATTCAGTCCTCCACGCACCCCGGAACGGTTGAGCGGGTGGACTCGACCGTGAATTTTGACTGGCAGCATGGCACTCCTAGCGGCGTGACGATCGCCCCACTGAATTCACCGGACAACTTTTCCTCAATCTGGGAGTGCTATCTGAACCCGACCGTCGCCGGCAACTACAGCTTTCAGCTTGATGCCGATGACAAGGCGGAGGTCTTATTGGATACCGGCTCTGGGCTGACACAAATCGTGCAGCACAACTGGACCACTCCGGGCTCAGACGCCGTTGGCACGTTCAAGCAAAGCGCACCCATCGCGCTGGTGGTGCCCTCCGGTCCTGCCCAGCGCTATCGTCTGGTGGTGCGTCATGTGGAAACCACGGGCGATGCGCGCTGCCGTCTGCAGTGGCTGGTTCCCGGTACCACGGCCTATGCCAACATTCCCCAGGCCAATGTATTCACCCACACGCAGGCAGTGACTTACAGTTACTCGGCGGGAAACCTCGTGGTCACCCCCACGGGCGGCCATACCTACAGTGTGGGCAATACGGTGCAGCTCGCGTTTTCTACCGGAGCGCTGTTCACCCCAGGAGCCACGAACACGTACAATGGCACTTACACCATCTCCGCAGTGAATGGGACGACTACCTTCACCGTGCCAGTCACCGGACTCACCACCACCACATCGGCGACGACCACCGCCGGCAGCCCCACGGTAGCCGTTACTTCCATTGCAGGACTGGCAGTGGGCATGGCAGTGACGGGCACCAGCCTGCCTGCCAACGAATTCATCACGGCGATCGCCCCAGGCCTGATCTCGGTGACCACCGGCTCCGGCGTCACCGCACAGGCAGGCTTGACCATCACCGCTGCGCTTCCAACCACGGGCTCACCACTCACTGGCAGTGGCTTCGTGCTGGGCAACAGCAGCAGCACCACGACGGGTCTTTACAATCTCTGCTACGCCAACACGGCCGCCACCGGTGCTCCAGGCCGCGTGGGCGTGGACTCCACCATCACCGGCTCGAACAACGGCATCTGGTTCTCGGGCTCGCCGAATGCCGCACAAATTCAGCCGGACACATTCTCGGTGCGTTGGTCTGGCCAGGTGCAGCCGCAGTTTACCGAGGATTACACCTTCGTGGTGCAGTCGGATGACGGTTGCACATTGAAGATCAACGGGCAGCAGCAGACGCTGATGCCTGCGCCCTCAACGAGCGTGGGCGGCACAAACAACTACATCTACCGGGCAAGCACGGGAGAAGTCGTCGTCAACTACTCCTCCCTAGCCGCCACGTTTGGAAGCTTTCTGCTTGGAGAGACGGTGCGTCTGGACCCCACCTCTGGGAACTTGTCCCATGCACCCACCACGTCTCCCACCTATACTTATGACAGCAGCACGGGCCTGGCCGTCATTGATTACTCCAACCTTATCTCCACCGCGCCGGGCGGCACTGTCATTGCAGGCAGCTTTGCGGTGGGCGAGATCATTGAACTGGATCCCACCACCGGCAGCCTGAACGCGCTGAGCACCTTCCATTATCCGATCACCGCCGTTTCAGGCAACACGTTCACCGTCAATTTTGGCACCGGAGTCTATGCCTCGGGAACAGGCAACATCACCGTCGCGGATGTACGTAACGCGGTCATCACCAAGCTTTACGCCACCGGGAGTTCCTACAGTTACAACACCGGCACAGGACTGGCGGTGATTGATTACACCAATCTGACCGGCGTGCCTGTCGGCAGTTTCCCGGTGAACTCCACTGTCGAACTCATTCCGGCCTCCGGCAATCTCAACGGCCTCTTCTCCACCGCCTACACCGTCACAGCCACCAGCGGCACCACGTTCACGGTCAGTTTCGGCGCAGGTGCTTTCGCCACCGGCACGGGCACGATGAATATTCGCGCGCAGGAAAACGGCCCCATCCCTCTGTCCCAGACCTCCGGCTTTGCCTTCAACATGGGCACCGGCAAATACACCAACGGCAGCATCGGCAACATGAGCGTTGAGATCATGAACAAGCCGCTGAAGGACTGGTCCTCAATGGGCAACGAGCGCTTCGTCCGCATTCCGATGATCGGCGGAGTGCGCTATGACATCCAACTGGACTACATGGAAAGCGGCGCGGCGGCGCGGTGCTTCCTTTCCTGGTTCAGTCCCAGCCAGACGAAGCAGATCATTCCCGCTGAGCGCCTCTACCCATCCAGCCAGCCGCAGGCACCTCCGGCCCATATTAGCGATACGGCGGCCACCGCCCTATCCGGCGGGAGCTTCTCGTATCAAGTCGGCGGCAGCAATGGTGCAAACGTGAGTGTGAGCGGCAATCCTCCCTGGCTCAGCTACAGCAATGGCGTGCTCAGCGGCACTCCGCCATCAGGTGCCGCTGGAGATTACCAGATTCTCATCACCACGACAAACAGTGCCGGCACGAGCACCTCCGTCCTGAATCTGCATGTGGATGAAAATCCCGGCACGGTGCCGCGTGAATTCTGGAGCGGCCTGCCAGGCAACAGCGTCTCCAGCATTCCCACTGCCACCGCTGCCGCCAGCACTTCCTACCTGACCGCGCTAGAAGGGCCCACAAACTCCGGCGCGGATTTCGGTGCCCGCATTCGCGGCTACATCACCGCCCCCGTCACCGGCAATTATTACTTCTGGATCGCAGCGAACAACAGCGCGGAACTGTGGATCTCCAATGACGATGAACCCGTGAACAAATTCCGCCGTGCGGTAGTGGCCACTGGCAGCTCAACAGTGAGAAACTGGAGCAACGAAGCCGGCCAGAAATCGCCATGGCTGGCGCTGGAGCAGGGGCAGAAGTATTACTTTGAAGTCCTGCACAAAGCTGGCAGCGGAACGACGGACAATCTCGCCGTGGGCTGGAGCAAACCAGGAGAAGCGACCACGGCGCCGAGCCAAGTCGTCCCCGGCTTTGTACTTTCTCCCTATGTCGCACCCGCCGCAGGCTCCACGCCAGGCACGCTGTATGTGTCCACGATGCTGTCGCAGAATGGTGCCATCACCAAAGGTGTGGGCAATTCCACGCTGCGCCTGAGCGAAGATGAAAACACCGCCTACATGACGCGAACGCACAGCGGGCTCACAGGGCCGATCACATCCGAGCACATCCATGTGGACCCGTATCTCACACATCCATCGACCATCGTTTTCGACATCGACACACCGGCCACGGCAGGTGACGGCCTGCAACCTGACGGCCGCTACAAGTGGACGATCCTCCCGGTGGGCACACTGAGCAAGGCGGACATCATTGAAATCATCAAGGCGGGCAAGGCCTACATCAACTTGCACACCGCGGCCTACCCCAACGGTGAAATCCGCGGCAACTATACACTGGCCAACGGCACGCGCACTTTCTCGCCGCCGCCCGCGCCGCCAGCCGTTGCTGACGACCACACCACCGACAATGGTGCCGTGCGCTTCCTCACGCAGGCCACCTTTGGCCCCACCCTGGCCGACATCCAGGCGGTGAAGGCAGCGACAAGCTACGAGGCATGGATTGACGATCAATTCACCAAGCCGGCCACCCCGCACCTGCCAGAGGTGCTGTCCCGAGAACTCGCCGATGTGTTTGGCTCGTTCGACACCAAGCTGAGCTACAACACCTGGTGGAAGAACTCCATCTCGAGTGCGGACCAGTTGCGTCAGCGCATCGCCTTTGCGTTGAGCGAAATCCACGTCGTCTCCGGCCAGGGACCGCTGGAGGACAACTCCCTCGCCATCTCTCACTTTTACGACACGCTGCTGACCAACGCCTTCGGCAATTTCCGCGCTATCCTCGGCGGCACAACGCTAACACCGGGAATGGGTCGCTACTTGGACATGCTGCGCAATGACAAGCCGGATCTCTCGGTGGGACGAACGGCGAATGAAAACTATGCCCGTGAGATCAAGCAGCTTTTCTCCATCGGCCTGTACCGCATGTGGCCGGACGGCACGCTGATGCTCAACTCCAAGGACACCCCGATCGACACCTACTCCCAACGCGAGGTCGTGGGACTGGCCCACACCTTCACCGGCTGGGACTATGGCTACGATGGTGAGACGCGCACCTCTTTCTCCGCTCCCTCGAACTGGATGCGCCCCATGCGTGAAACACCAGCCCGCCACTTCACAGGCGCCAAGCGCGTGCTCAACAACGAGGTGCTGCCTGGGCTCAGCAGCGTGGGTGGTCAGCCGCTGGACCCCTACGCAACGCACAACTCGACTCATTTTCGGGACGCCGCTTACTCCGCCCTGCCCGCGCAGGAGTTCAATGCCGTGCATGACATGCTTTTCAACCACCCCAACGTCGGTCCGTTCATCTGCCGCCAGCTGATCCAGCGCCTCGTCACCAGCAGCCCTTCGCGCGATTATCTCTACCGTGTGGTGCAGAAGTTCAATGACAACGGCTCCGGCGTGCGTGGAGACATGAAGGCGGTGATCAAGGCCATCTTGCTCGACTACGAAGCGCGCAGTCCGGACCTGATCAGCATTCCCGCCTATGGTAAACAGCGCGAGCCCGTGCTGCGTGTCACCGCTGCTGCGCGTGCCTTCCGCGCAGCCGATCTCACAGGCGGCTACACGCAAAACGGCAGCAACGCGATCACCATTACCACCAGCGCGGCGCATCTCCTGCAGGCGGGCAACAATGTGCAACTGGAGTTCACCGACACCTCCGGCAACGCGCCCCCCGCTGCCGGCACCTATGCCGTGGCCAGCGTCGGCAGCACAACACAGTACACGATCAATTCTCCCGGCTGGATGACCGGCACTTACAACCAGTTAAGCGGCTCAAGCGTGATGACCGTGACCATGAGCGGGCACTGGCTGCCAGCAGGTGGTCAGGCGTGGTTTGACTTCACCAGCGGCACGGCCAATGGGAATGCCTCGCTGGACCAAAAGCTGCTGACCGTGGCGACCTCCACCGCTTTCGATACACCCAGCGGTGTGGGCAATGTCTCCGGCACCACCTTCACCCTCACGTCGCCAGACACCACGGCGCGCAGCGGGAACGTGATGATCGCCCGATTCGCCGGATCGTACTCCTGCACGGGAGCTGGTGGCACCATCACCATCGACACCTCCAATGGCGGCACGGGCACCTATGGCGCGATGGCCAATCATGGCCTCTCTGTGGGAGACACGGTCTTCCTCAATTTTACCAACTCGCGTGACACCACCTCGTTCAACGAAACCTCGACGGAGAACGACCTCGTTTACACCATTGTCGGTGTGCCTGATGCCACCACCTTTACCGTAACCGCACGCAGTGCGGCCAATGCCGCCATCAACAGTGACAATCAGGTCGTCATCTTCCCGCTCAAATCACAACCGCTGGTGCGCAGTGGCACTATCAATACCGTGGCCTCCACTTTCACGATGGACAACACGGATGTGGACCTGGCGCAGACCCCGCTGAACTCGCCCACGGTGTTCAACTTCTTCCTGCCAGACTACAAGTTCTCCGGCACGCTCGCCTCCCAGGGCATCACCACTCCAGAGTTCCAGCTCACGGCTGAAACGAGCGCGGTTTACCAGGCCAACTTCCTCTACAACGGCCTCTTCAATCCTTCCAATACGACGGGCATCAGCAGCTTCAAATCCGGGACCAATGCGTTGGTGCTGGATTTCAGCACGTGGATGAGCAATGCCACAGACAAAGGTCTGGGTGCGGGCCCGGTGCCCACGGAGGTGTGGACGAGCAATGCCAACGTCAGCACCTTGATTGATCGCTTCAACACACTCCTGGTCGCGGGCCAGCTACCAGCCGCAGCCAAGACGGCGATCCTGAATCTGCTAGGTGGCCAGATTTCCAGCATCAGCACCGGCAATCCCTGCACGATCACGATGGGCAGCGCCCATGGTCTGCAAACGGGTGATTCAGTCACGATCACGGGAGTGACTGGCGGCACCTTCAGCACCTCCATCAATGCCACCTTCACCATCACCGTGCCAACCGGGAGCACCACCACCTTCACGGTGCCGGCCAACTGCACCAGCATCAGCGGTCTGCTGCTGACGAGTTCCAATGCAGGGATTATCTCCTACACCAACGCAGCGCCTTCGGCGACGAACATCCGTGACCGACTGCGCAACATTTTGCATCTGATCCTGACCAGCCCGGACTACACCATTCAGAGATAACCGCCATGAAGCCCTTCCAAGCTCCCAACATCCTGACCCGGCGCGGCTTTTTGCACCGGGGTGCCGTGCTCAGCGGCAGTGCCGCCGTGGCCAGCCATACCATCCGCGATCTTCGTCTCATCAACACCGCCATGGCCGCGCAGGGGCCGGTTTCTGGCTACAAGGCGCTGGTCTGCATTTTCCTCAATGGCGGCAATGATTCCAACAATTGGATCGTGCCCACGGACACTAGCACTTTTGCGGATTACACGGCCATCCGCGGCAATCTCGCACTGCCGCAGTCCTCGCTCCTGACTTTGCGTCAGGGGCCCAATACTGGCGACGCAGCGTATCAGGACGCCGATGGACACACCTATGGCTTCCATCCCGGCTGCCCCGAACTGCGTACACTCTTTGGCGAAAAAAAACTCGCCGTCCTCTTCAACGTGGGCACCCTGGTGCGGCCCACCACCCGTTCCGACTATGCCTCGGGATTGGCGGCCTTTCGGCCGCCGCAGCTTTTTTCCCACAGCGATCAGGTCACCCAGTGGCAGACTTCGATTCCCGATCAACCGCCCACAACCGGCTGGGGCGGGCGTGTCGCGGACCTGCTCAATTCGGTGGCCAATCCCTCGGGTTCAATATCCATGTCCGTGTCCCTTAGCGGTGCCAACACCTTTGAGGTGGGCAATCTCATCACCCAATATCAGGTGGCCACCAGCGGCGCGATTGTGTTGAGCGGCGGCCTCATGTCTGGCACCAGCGCACGTGTGCGCGCCCTGAAAAACATTCTGGGCGTCTCCCACACGAATCTGCAGCGCAAGGCCTACGCGGGAGTCAGCAACAATGCCATCGCCGTCGGCGACGCCTTGAACACCAACATCGCCGCCTCGCTGGACCCGACGGATTCACCCGCCAGCTACACTTCTCAAAGTGCTGCCGCGCCGTGGCGCTGGAACACGGGTCTCACTGGCATTTATTCCGCCGCCGCACAGCCGAACGGGCTGGGGGGATTTCCCAATACCACGCTCGGCACCCAGTTGAAGATGATCGCCCGCCTTATCCAGGCTCGCGGGGCTGGAGCCTTCAACATGAACCGCCAGATCTTTTTCTGCTCCGTCGGCGGCTACGACACCCACACGTCCCAGGTGCTCGTCAATGGAACGGACCAGCCGACCAACGCCAACGGCGCTCATTACAAACTGCTGTCCGAGGTGAGCCTGTGCATGAGCGCCTTCCAGCGCGCCATGGAGCAGCTCGGAGTCAGCAACGATGTCACCACCTTCACCACGAGCGACTTCTCCCGCACGCTGCCCACCAACAGCCAGGGCAGCGACCATGGCTGGGGCAGCCACCATCTCATCATGGGCGGCGCAGTCAAAGGTGGCCTGTCCTACGGCCAGCTCCCCGCCTTTGCCATCAACGGTCCTAACGACACTGGACTCGGGCGCTGGATACCGACCATCTCCGTGGATCAGCATTCCGCGACGCTGGCCAAATGGTTCGGCGTGGACCCCTCGGAGATCCCCACCATCTTCCCCAACATCGGCCGCTTTTCGTCCTCTGATCTCGGCTACATGAACCTGGCTTGATTGCTGCCATGCGCCCGCGTCTTCCGCTCATTCTTGGCCTGCTCGTGGCAGGTGCGTTGGCCGCTGGATGGTGGATGTCTTCCTCCAAGCCGCTGGTCCCCTTCGAATTGGGTCCGCCCTCTCACCCCAGCAAGCCTGTTGTCACCAAGAAATCCGTGGTTCAAAGCAAACCCGTGGTCCAAAGCCCACCGGCACGGCCCGCTCCATTGATCGCACCTCCTCCCGTGGCTCCGCCCCCCTCTCCTGCGATGGTGGAAGCTGCTCCAGCAACCGAACCCGCCCGGAAGGTGTTTCCACCACCCACCGCACCCACGGCACTGGATGCTCGCAAACGACACACCGAGGAACTGGAGCAAGTGGGGCTGATGCTGCGGGACTACCGCACCCTCATGCACGAGAACCCTGTCGGTACGAATGCCGAGATCATGACCGCGCTCATGGGTGGCAATCCGAAGCACGCCCGGCTTGGACCTCCAGCCGGACAGACGCTGAATGAGCATGGCGAGCTGCTGGACCAATGGGGCACGCCGTACTTTTTCCATCAAATGTCTGCCAAGGTGATGGAGATCCGTTCCGCAGGCCCGGACAAGCGCATGTGGAGCTCGGACGACATCGTCGTGCGCTAGACTAGTTCTACTTTGGTAAGTTATCGGGGTTTGGTGGCTGGCGGCACGTGCTGAGCGCGGCGGAGCTTCTTGCAAACGCTGCTGGTGGACGTGGTGTGTGGCGCTGGGTTGGCTTTCCGGTGATTGACGTCCGGTACCAGGGTAGCCTCGCTAAGCCTCGACAACCCTTCGCTATGATGCGCAGTCCCGTTGGGACTGGGGTCAAGCGGAATGGGATGACCAAAGACCATGGCATCCTGCAAAGAACATTCCACGGCGTCAGATGTGATGCCGCAGGAAAGACAGCGCGATGGATTTTATGCCCTCTGATAACTTACCAAAGTAGAACTAGCCGCCTGCTACGGAGCCACGTTCACATTGAACGGCGCAAAGATCATCCGGCCGTCCACGCTGACCTGGCAGTACAGGCGGATGAACCCTGCGCGAGGTGGGAAAAACATGAAGCTCAATCCGGGCCCGCCACGTGCGTCGGCTGCGGTCACGTCACCGCCGGTGGGGTGCAGATGCACCACCGTGTGGTAGTCATCGTAAAAGCCAACCAAATGCGCAAAGGCGTTCATCACCGGCTCCAAATGCGTGACGGGTTTGCCTGCAGCATCCGTCACCATGATGTCCATTCTTCTGGCTTGGTTGGCCTTCAGCGGCTCGCCATTGCCTCCGCCGAGTGTGAGCACGAAGCTCAGCCCCTGCACCTTCGCAGTGAACTTGTCGGCCCGGTCGGTCACGGGGCCTGCGGTACCTTTCGAGGGCAGATCTGTAAAAGGCAGTTCCTGAACACCCGTCGTGACCGGTACTAGATCCGCCCAGATGCGATACGGCGCGCTGCGCTGCGGAGTGAATGAAAATGAGTACTCCCCGGGCACTTCTGTTTCCACCGGATGCTCGTGATGATAGTCCCCCAGGCCGGGTTCTTCGATCAGCAGATGAATCGGCTGGGTGTGCATCACCATCAGGTCATCATACGTCGCGGGTGAACGGTCCGCTTTGCTGAGCTGGATCTTCACCTCCAGTTTTTTTCCCGACTCCACCGGCCCGCTCGCCTGGGCAGTGAGCCGCAGCGTGGGCTCCCCCGGTTTCATGTAGATGAAACTGTAAGGTATGCGACGCGTCAGCAGGTGCATGCCACATTTGTCACAGGGTGTCGCCGCAGCCCCAGCGATGAAGTCAGGGTGCATCGGGCAGAAAAAGATGTCCGACTTCACCACCTTGGGATCAAATTGTTTCGCCATTCCATCCAGCACCTGACGCAGATTGGCATACACCGCTTCCGCGCCTCCGGGATTATTGTCCTTCGCAGCCTTCGCCAGGGAGTTCACCAGCATCAGCGCTCGTTCGGAGAGAGGCCCCATCTTCTTTAAATCCTCCGCACTCCCTGCCATTTGCGGCAGCACCCGCAGGGCCGGGCTGCAATAACTGATCTGCACCGCAATCTCAGCCAGCCGCCCCTCATGCAGCAAGCGCTCCACATTCGTCGAGGCAAGCCGGATCACATTCCACGCTTCCGCCGCCGTCTTAGGGTCCAGCACATTCCCCGGAATGATCGGATCCGCACGCAGCTGGACTAACAGGCAGAGGAAAACAGCCGCCCTGCGGCAGGCGAGTGAAATAAAAGAGCGATGCATCTGCAAAGCATAATCCCCACGGCCATTCAAAAGCAATGCGTAGATTGGCGCCTACTCATTTCACCCCACCCACTTCAAAGCCTTCGGCCTCCAGCACCGCCCGCACCTTGGCCGCTTGGTCACCTTGAATCTCGATGCGTTTGTCACGTACGGTGCCACCGCAACCGCAGGCGGCACGCACGCGCTTGGCGATGGTTTCGATGACGGAGAGAGGCAGATGCGTGGCGAAGTCCTTGATCACAATGACCGTCTTGCCGCCGCGATGCGCGGTTTCGCGCTGAAGCACGACGCGTCCCATTTTCCAGAGACGCTGCGGGGAAGTGGGGTCGGAGGCGGAGTTCATGGAGAGAAAGGGGTAAGACGAGAAAGAGGCAAATGTGCTGAATTACTTCTGCTCTTTCATCTTCGCCTCGATGCGCTCGCGATCAGTTTTCGCAAGTTGGGAGTACGGATGTTTTGTCCCAAGAATCTTCACCCATCCGTTCTCTGACCGCAGCATGAACGCCAGTGCCTCAGACAGCTTTTTCTGATCTTCGAGACAAAGGGCTAGGTTATAGCAACTCATAAAAACACTCGGGTGCTCGGATCCCAACACTCGCTCTTTTATCGCCAGCACTGCCCTGTTTTCCACCTCAGCCTCCGCAGGTTTTCCCAGGGATCTGATAGTATCGGCCAGATTATTCCGACTGCTCAAGGTATCAGGATGCTCGGCCCCTAGTACACGCTGACGAACTGCCAAAATCGTCCGGTGCTGCACTTCTGCATCCGCATATTTTTTCTGTTCAAACAACGTGGCAGCCAGATTATTCCGGCTGGCCAGAGTGTCGGCGTGCTCCGCGCCCAACACGCGCTCACGAATCTCCATCAGCTGGCGATGTTGCTTCTCCGCGTCATCGCGTTTCCCTAGATTGCCCAGGGTGATGGCCAGATCGCTACGGCTGTTCAAGGTAACAGGATGTTCCGCGCCCAACAAGCGTTCCAAGGAGGCAAGCACCACCCGATGCTCAGCTTCTGCCTCGGCATACTTGCCTTGGTTATCCAAGGTTCTGGCCAGATTCAGCCGACAGTTCAAGGTATCCGGGGCTTCAGGACCTGATTGCTTGGACCTTGTTTCGACAAGTTTCCGGAATGCCGCCTCTGCCTCGGCATTCCGTCCGGCTGCAAGCAAAGCGTCGGCTGCCTTTGCTTCCTCGTTACCGATCTCATCCTGCGCATATGCCTGCCTCCCGGCGAGATTTCCAAAAAACAGGAAGATGAAGAGAAGGATGGAGACTTTCATGTTATCGGACGGGAGTTCCAGCCCGCGACACAACGAAAAGGCCATTCATCCTATCCATCAAGCATCAAAGATTGAAAAGGCTGCTGCTGGGCAAGGCCAGAGTCACACTCACCCCGCGCTGATGTCCTTGTTGTAAAACACCTTCACGTACTTCATGCCTTTGTCGTCATCGAAGCCGCGTTCGAGCTGAGGGTCGTTTTCGCTGTTGCCGGGCTTGATGTGGATCTCCACGCCGGTGTCGAGCTTGAGGACGGCGGCGATGCGTTTTCGGGCCTTGGTGAGGTCTTTCTTGGAAATGTCGAAGCTGGTCTCCAAGGACTGACCCTGTTCTTCCTCGATGCGAGCACGGTGCTCGCCGAATTGGGCGATGGTGTCGGGATCTTTGAGCACGTCGCGTTCAAATTCTTGAAGCTCGAATTTTTCGCGGTCTTCGAAGTAGTCGAGCGCGTCTTTGGCGGCGTTGGCGGTCTCCCATGGCGGCGTGTCGTCATCGGTGGTCTTTTGTTCTTCGAGGAAGGAGACGGCCATCTTCGCGTAGGCGTTGGTGAGAAAGGCGGCGTCCGGCACGGCCTCGACGCCGAGAAATTCGCGCACCCAGAAGCGGGAGTCGCTGCCGCTGCGGTCGAAGGTGAGGACGTAGTAGCCTTTTTCGGCCCAGTGATCGAGGATGAGGCAGCCTTTGTCGATCTTGTCGGGATTGATGCCGTGCTCGGTGCTGAGCTGGAGGTCGCCGTTGCGCGGCGTGATGGTGAGAAAGGGCACGACGCTGTCGCTTTTCAGGATGCAGAGGCCATTGACGAGCTCGCCTTCGATGTGGATTTCCTTGAGCAGGGAGATGCAAAGGTCACCCGCCTTGATGTTGGGGTGGTTCGATTTAGCGTAGAGGCGCTGGGCGATCTCGATGCCTTTGGCGAGGAGGTTGTCTTCGTCGGCAAAGATGGACTTGGCGCAGTTGTTGACCTCGTGCTGGGAGAGAGAGGCGTGGTGCGTGAAGCGGTGGGCGATGCAGGCCTTGAAGGGCTTGATGAACAGCGCGGTGAGGTTCTCCTGGTCCTCTTCGGCGACTTTGAAGACTTCTCGGGAGGTTTGCAGCGGCTCTTCGCGCTGAGGATTGCCGACCTTGGCGAGGACGACGTTGGAGACGGTGGCGGTGTTGAGGCGGAGCTTGACGGACATGCGGGGCGCGGAGGGTAGAAAGGGAATGGGATTCGCCAAGGATTAATGGCACCTGCTTGCACTGACCGTGTGTCGAGGCGAGTGCATGGGCACATGACGAACGCTGCCAAGAACGAAGCCACTAATCTGAAGCCCTGGCTGGTGCGCATCCCGGAAATTTTTGAAGGGATCGCAGCGGAAGTGTTGCAGCGGTTTGGGGCGGTTTCGAGCACGCGGCTGGGGCAGGATTATTATTTGATCAAGACAGCGACGCCTGAAGCGATTCGGCAGTCGGATGCAGCAAAGTTTGCGCGGTGGAATCTGCCGATGGACCACACCTGGCCGTGCAACGCGCAGAAGATGGATGGCTTCATCGAAAAGGCGGCGCAAACGCTGCTGAAGAAGTTTGGCGAACGAAAGCCGCAGGGGATTTTCATCGGCACACTGCAGCCGACGTCGCCGGACAAGTATTACAAAGGTCTCGCGTCAAACCTGCGCGGTCGCGTCCTACAATTGTTCCCGAAACTGGCCGCAGGCACGGTGGAGGAGCAGGATGCGACGGCGGAGACGTTGTTCTGCCTCGTGGGCAAAGAAGGTTTGTTCTGCGGGATGCAGAGTCCGCGTGCCTCGAACGGTTTGTATGCCGGTGGCAGCAAGTTCATTGACCAAGATGCGCCGGATACGATCAGTCGTGCGGGGGCTAAGATCGCTGAAGCATTGCATTATCTGCTGCTCTATCGACCACCGCTGCCAGAGGGCAGTCATTGGCTCGAACTGGGAGCCTGTCCGGGCGGGATGACGTCGGAGTTACTCGCGCGCAACCAACGTGTGACAGCGATTGATCGTGCGCCGCTGGACAAGCGGCTGGATGGTCGGACCGGCTTGAAATTTGTGCTTGAAGACGTGGCGGCGTTTCAGCCACGAGGCGGAACGACGTATGACGCGCTGCTGTGCGACATGAATGGACCGCCGGAAGAATCCATCGAGCAGGTGATCCGGCTCTCTCAGTTCCTGAAACAAGACGGCTTGGCCGTTTTCACACTCAAAGTCCCGCGCATCGAGAATGTGGAAGAACCGTGCGAGTTATTCCGGCTGATCGTGTCGATGTCAAAAGCCGCTGGATTGCGTCTGTTGACGCAAACGCATCTGACTTACAACCGGCATGAGTTCACTCTGTTTCTGGAGAAACGGCGGGACTGATCTCTGTCTCCGGCAGCGTTTCAGGCACCTGCAAGACAGCGCCTTTGAGTAAGCGGCAGAATTCCTTCTTGGTGACGCGATGCAGCGTGCCCACTTTGGTGGTGGGGTCCTTCATGGCCTTGTATTCGATGGAAAAACGCGCCCATTCGACAATGCGGAGGTATTCGTCCCCTTTTTTCCAGATCTGGCCTTGTTCCAACTTCATTGTCTCATCTAATGCCCAGCGTCTGCCTGCGCCATGAGATTATGCAGGTCTTCGTTTGGATCAGGCGCAAGAACCGGGTGGTTTCGGCAGTGTGTCTCGTCAGAATGTCGGCATGAATGATTACGAACGCGTGGCACGCATCATCCGGCATCTGGATGGCCATCATCTGGAGCAGCCGGGGCTGGCAGCGCTTCACCGCAAACGGCGAAGCGGCCTACTTTGACCCGGAGCGGCAGGTGGCCATCTCCGACACGCACCGGGGAAACCTCATTCTGATGGCGGACGGTCTGCTGGCTCCCATTGATCTGCGAGTGCAATCCCTCACGGGGGCCTTGCTGGATTATGTGCTCAAAGCCTGCCGCTCCTGAATCGCTCACCTCCTGCATGGCCCGCCACAGCTTCCTGTCTCCGTTCTTTCCCTTACCTCCTGTTTCAAACTCCAGAAACATCACAGGAGATCACGGAGTGAACGAAGTCCCATCCAGCAGCCTGCCTCCTGTCGCCATCTGGGAATCCCACAGGAGACAACGAACCCGTTCTCCGTTCCATTCTCCGTAGCAAGACTGCGAAGGATGAAAGCAAGACTGCGAAGGATGAAGGTAACGGAGTCCCATCGAGAATCGAGTCACCAGCATCCAGCCTTCTGCCTCCTGCCTTCTCTCAGGCATCGACTCCCGCGCTTGCTTACTTAACTGAACTCCTTGGGCATGGTTGGCGCGGGGTTCCACGCTAGCACGGGCATTTTGAATGCATTGAACTTGAGCCCATCCGAGCTGCCCTCGATTTCAATAAAGTCAGTTCCTTGGAAGGTTCCTACAACTCCACAGAATGCTTTAGCGGAAACGATAACCTCACCATTTGCGGTAGAGATCACACCAAGAACCGTGCCTGCATCCTTAGTTTGAAGAATCAGGCTGCCATCAACCAGCGTCACCGTCACCAAGGCTTTCTTTGGTGGCACACGGGGGAACACGGCTTTGACCATTTGGTGGAGTTGAACGGCTGAGATCGTGAGTTTCATTATAGCTGTCTGTGTGAGCCGGGCGCTAGCGTGCTAATATTATCGGTTACCTTTGGCACGGTTATGTGTGATGCACAGCATCTCGCAGTTCTTCGCCGAGCTATCCCCGCCCTTGCTCCATGCGGTCACATGATCCGCGTCCATCTCATCGAACCTATAAATCCGGGCCTTGTTCGAGCCGTGCCCAACTGCGCAGAGCGGGCAGTTAGATTTATCCTTGCCCGCGACTGCCTGCGTCTGCTTATCGTAGGCGGTCCGCGCGACCTTTTTATCAAACACCCGGACCTCCAGCAGTTTCGTTTCCTTCGAGCCGCCTAGGAGATACTCGAAGATCCCCTTGCGGCTCGTCACCGAGTCATCGGCGGCGAGCTTCTTCACCTCCTCCGACATCTTGTCTGGATCGTAGGACTTGCCGTGGTGCTCCTCGTAGAGTCTGCCCCACTCCAGCCCCTTCATCTCCGGCAGCACATCCTTGAATACCGTCGAAACCCAGTCGATCACGCTGTTGAAGTAATTGTTCAGCTCCTTGATGCTGGTATCGTTGCGATGCGCGCTCATGTAGTCGCCGGTCTCGCCCTTGCTCACCCAGTCCAGCGCTCGCTCCAGAAACTCCTGCCGGTTCGCGCTGCCCCTGACATAAGCGCTCCACTTCTGAATGTTGGCGTTCTGGCTGTTGCTAAACTCGGCCTTCGCCAGCGTCACAAACGGCCCGGAATAGATCGCATTCAAAAGCTCCTGCGGATTGAGCGGCACCCCGGCGATGTTGATCGTCTCAAACCATTGCTTGATCTCCGTCTCGGTCCCCTCGCATTCGTAGATCAGCAATTTCGACTCCCGAAGCCGCCCTTGTTGATCGGCGGGCAAGCTGTCGAAATACTTCGGATTGCCGCTCTCCATGATCGCGAACTTCCCCGTCACGAAGCGCCCAATGCTGGTGATCCGCTGCTGGCCATCCAGCACCTCGAACTTCTCCGCCGCGACTTTGTTGAAATAGATCAGCCCCAGCGGGTAGCCCTTGAGCAGTGATTCCACGACGGCCATCTCCCGCTTGCCGCCCCCATCCGCATAGAGGTAATTGCGCTGGTATTCCGGCTGAATGGTGAGCTTCCCGCCCAGCCCGAACAGCCCTTTGCCCTCGAGTTGGTTGTATACAAACCCGTTGCAGATGTCATTGACTGTAATTTCAGTCTTTAAGGTAGTTCTCATTTCTTTTTCGCCTTTCTTTTCCGAATGAGAACTCTCATATAAGGGACAATGGGCTTGTTGTTATGGTCGTAATAACACAAGTCGGGATGACCTTCAGAGATCATCCCTGTCTGTCCTGATTTATAGTATGCGTCAACGAATTCTTTGGACATCCCTTTCGTCTCTGTATATCTGCTCAATCCTAAGATCTCAAACTGGTCGGGGTTGTATTTGTCGAGGAAGGTGATCGGGACACCCATTACGCCATTGTAGCCGCGGGGGATAGCGTCGGTGTAAGGCACTTCAATCGCGTCGTAGTTGTCGTATCGAATGTAAGCCGCCTTACCCTTCACCTCTTTGTGCTTACTGAACCTCATGTTTTCGTCGGCTGTCATGAGCGGCAGCTCTTGGTGGCGGCGCCCGTGGTCCAGATTCGCGAACCAGATTGCTGGCACGTTGATGAGTTTCACTCCATCAACTATTTTCTCATACTTCCCCGTATAGTCGGCCACGAACCACATGCCGCCCGAAAAACCCGTTGCTCCCGTCCACAATTTGTTGTCCCTGATGAGAGGGAATATCTCCTTGTAGGTGATAGCGTTCTTGTTCGCGATGATGAGGAACTTCTTCCCGTGCTCCACAAGTTGAGCCACATACTGCCGAAACAGAGAAAACGGCGGGTTGGTTACCACGATGTCCGCCTCTCGCAGGAACGCGATGCACTCGGCGCTGCGGAAATCGCCGCCGCCGTATTGGTCGTCTCCTTTCAAGGCGACCCGTGCGGCCTTGTTGCGATTGAGGAAGAGCTTCACGTCCTTGAGCCTTCTTCGTTTATGCGGACAGCAAAAGTTGGGTAATAACCCAAACCGACATGAACAACACACCAACGAAAAAGCGGACCTTTGACGAGCATTTCAAGCGCGACGCAGTCGCGCTGCTTGAAGGCGGTCGTAAGGCCGCCCAACT